>CAVVOH010000008.1:0-75818 GCA_963749935.1 uncultured Verrucomicrobiae bacterium | reverse complement strand
GATAAAATGGAATCTGCTTTTCATAACGCTCCGCGCACTTCGTCCACTCCGCGCGCGGCCCAATCAGGCTCATCTCCCCTTTAAAGACATTCCAGAGCTGCGGCAGCTCATCGAGCCGAAACTTCCGCAGCCAGCGACCCACCCCCGTGATGCGCGGATCACCTTTTCGCGTGTAGATATCATCCGCGGCGCTTTCCGCCCGGATCGCCATGGTGCGGAGCTTGTGCAGAGGAAATTCATGGCCTGCCCGCCCGACCCGAGGCTGATCATAAAAAATCGGCCGCCCGCTACCCAGCCACACCGCCAGCACGCAGAGCAGGAAGACCGGGGCGAAAACGATCATCCCGACAGTGGCCGCAAACAGATCGCACAAGCGCTTGAGATAATGATAGGGCGAATTCCGCGCCAGCTGGAAACCTGTCTGCAAGGGCCAGACAGGATCCATCACTTCCAGCGGCACATAGCGCCAATGCGATTCGTAGAATGACTCGATCGTATAGACTCGCGCCCGTTGAAACTGCGTCCGGACCAGGCGCTCTACCAGATCCAGCGGGATTCGGTCCACCCGATCGGCCAGGATAATCCCGCTGTATTTGCCGCACAGCCGGGAGAGTTTTAAGGCCATCTTGCCCTCGACCAGGGGAGAATCAGGACCGCTGATACGCACCCCAGTCCGCGCCGGATCGACATCGACAAACTCGAGCCGTTGTCGATTCGGTGACCTGCAATAAGCCTCATAGAACCGCTGCGCCATCTCTCCGCTGCCGATGACGAGATAAGCCAGGTTTGAGACCTGGGAAGCGACCCGGCCGCGCAACCAGCGGCGATATTCGAGCGAAACCGGCAGAAAGATGAGAAAACTCAGCAGAAGCACTCCGCGGCTCGGCTTCATCGACGAATCGAAGCTGGCCGCGGAATAAATCAAGGCCGCACTTATGACCGTGGCCACCGCCACGGCCAGGATATGCTCCGTCGTATAGACCAATCCGCGCGTCTCCGTATTCCGATCGTAACCCCCGATCGTGAAGAGAGTCAGCACGATGACCGAGATCTGAACCGTATCGATGACAAAGAAAACAAACGGCGACGAGTAAAAGGCGTCGCCTCGCAGCAGACTGGTAAAGCCATAAATGCAAAACCAAAAGAGAACGTCGAGGACGAGGAGAAAAGCCGGCGCGGCCCATTCCTGGTCAAAGGCACGCGCGACCAGGCTCCGTTTTGCCGGGGACGCCACCCTGACCGGAGTCGCCCCTGTCGAGTCCGGGCTACCTGCCGACTCCTGAGGCTCGTCGAGCTGAATCGCAACAGTATCGCGAAACCGGAAAATCGGCCTGGGCGCTGAAGAAAAATCGTTGTCAGACATGTCGGAGGAACTCAGGTGGTTCGAATCGGATTGGAACAGAAAGCCTGAAGAGCGAAAAGCTCTTTCTTCCGAAGTGTCGCCCGGTAGTTTCCCGCTGTAGCGGCGGCCGTGTCGGCCGCAGCGGCCGGGATGACCGATTTCTGGACGAGCGCTAAGGCCGGTCCGACCTGTAACGCGAAATAGATTCCCCTCGCTTCTCTGGCGTGGTGTAGAGGCGGCTGTGTCAGCCGGAGGTCGCCCGTCTGCCTTGCAGCTTCTTCATCGCCCTCTCGAGCGCAAACAGGCACCGAGTCCGATACCAATTTTGCAATTCCCTGCGGCATTTCGCGTTGCCCGTCGGAACCGATCCTTGTCCTTCACCCGATCCTGCGGTCCTCCAGCCCGTGCTTCTCGGTCAACAGTCGGAGGGACAGTAGCATCTCAGCGACCGTACGCTGCATCACGTAATACCAACCCGGCCATCCGTCGAGCAGGAACCGTTTGATAAAAAGAAGATAGAAAAACATCACCGCAGGCGCGACGTAGATGCGAAGCCGTAATCGGTCCTGCGCAGTGAGTGTAGCCTTCGGCACCGAGAGGAGATGGCGTGCTTCAACGACCGAGTAATGGTCTTGTGACCGAATCCAACGGCTAAGCGGTTTGCGGTCGTCGTGATCGATCTTGTAGAGCAGATGCCTCACGTCACCGGCAACGGTAACGCGATGCCCATGGCCCTCATCCTCATACCGCGCGAGAGCTTTGCGATAAAGAACCGTCCGCGGCGGATAAATAGTGGTGCGAAGCGGTCGGCCAAAAACGTGATAAGAAAATGCGGCGCAGTATCCTGCGACATCCTTGGGAGGGCTGAGCGCGGAGATTTCAGTCGCGAGATCCTTCGTGATAACATAATCGGCGTCTATCGAGAGCACCCATTCGGAGTCAACCTGAGCGAGAGCGAAGTTGCACTGCGCGGCGAAAGAGTCGAATGGCCGACGAAGAACACGAACGTTGGCGTGACTTGATTGAGCGAGCTCTGTTGTCCCGTCAGTGCTACAACTGTCAACGATTAAGACCGATCGCACCCACTGAAGCGCATCTAGGGTCCGCTCTATGTTCTCGCGCTCGTCAAAAGTAATGATTACTGCAGTGACTGCGATCATATTAGGACGGCAAGTCCGCTGCAATGAGCATTGTCATCCAGAGGAGCGGCACACGACCAGCGCCACGGAAACGAACATTTGAAAATCCACTTTCCACGAGAAGCTGAGTGAGCGTGTTACGGCTCCATAGTTTGATATGGCCACCGTCCCATAATGGATTCGCGTGACGGTCCCATTTTCCTAGCGCCGAAATCAAAAGGTTTTTGAGATACCCGTGATAGGGGGTCGAGAGAATCAGGCGGCCACCAGGCTTCAGTGTTGCCTTGCATCCTCGAATGAAGGCGCGCGGATCGTATAGATGTTCGATCACCTCAGTGCTCACTGCCAAATCAAAAGGCTCACCGCCGAGATTGATTAGCAACTGATCGTCCGCCGCCATGACTTCGAAGCGAGCACCGGGATAGGCAGCTCTTGCGAGCGTTACCCCAGTATGCGAGAGATCGATGCCGACGACCTCGCACCCCTTGGCAAAAAACTGCCCCGCGGTGAAACCGTTGCCGCAGCCAACGTCGATCACGCGTGTGCCAGGTTTTAACTTGCCGGCGAGTTCGAACAATGGCGGCAAGAAGTGCCTGTGCATGTGCGATGCGCCGCCGTGGTGGAAGCCGTAGTCCTTATATTCAGTAGCTGAGTTAATCATCCTGGCACAGCACAATGTAAAATCGAGCCATACAGATTCACCAGCGCTTCTCCGATCGCTTCGTGCGAGTAACATTCCTTGACGAGTTGACGCCCCCTTTTTCCCAGTTCAGCTGAGGCTTCCGGATCGTCGAGAAGTTGCAGGATCGCGGCCGCAATCGATTTGGCGTCGGCAGGCACGACCAAACCCGCACCTGCTTTCAAAACGTCGCCAGATATGGCAACGCCCTCCGTCAAAACTGTAGGAACGCCTGCGGCCAACGCCTCCGCCGCAGCAATCCCGAAGTTTTCGGAGTACGAAGGTAGGACAAATGCTGACGCCGCGCCGAACGCCGCCGCCTTCGCGGCTCCCGCTAAAAAGCCGGTCCAAATTACTGCATCGGCCAAGCCGAGTTCGTGCACCAAACGCCGCAACGAGGCAGCATATTCCGGCTCGCCATCTCCGGCGATGACCAAAATCGCGTTGGCGCGTTCTTGTCGTAGCTGGTTGAAAGCAGCAAGCAGAAGTTCGATGCCCTTCTTCTCGCTCAAGCGCGAAAGAAACAGGACAACATCCCGACCTCGCGCTTGGGGAAACTTCGCGAGAAGTAGAGCAGGGCTGCAGCTCGCGTTTTCCGCGACTTCAATTGGAAGCGGGATGATCTCCGATCTTGCGTTTAAGATCGCTGGTTCTGAGGCGATGGCTTCTTCCCGCTCGCATTCACTCGTGAAGTGGATCGCCGCAGCTCGACGCAAAATCGGCGATTCGATCCACCGCATGGACAATTGTTTGAGTGCGCGCCGCCTATTTCGCATCCCCCAGTGGTTCAGGACTCCTAAAGGCCGAACGACGTATGGCACGCCCTCACGATAGGCAGACCTCGCCGCCGCTACGCTGCTGTGAGAAAAGAGCGCATGCACATGCACGACGTCGAAGTCTCCGACGTGCCGACGGAGCCATCCGCCGAGCGATCGGGAATACTTGTAAAACTCAGTATCCTTCCGAAATCGGATATAACCGACCCCGTCGCCACCCGTAACCAACTCGTCCTTACGCACATTAAGTCTTCGGCCGGGTCCGTCATCATCAGTCGTCGCGACGGTCACGTGCACCCCAACGGCGGTGAGCGCACGTGCCATTGCCGGCAACGCGACGCTCGGCCCGCCGTGCTTAGGCGAAAGCGAGGGAATTACGTGAAGCACACGAAGTGGCTGCACGGCGGGTTACCCTTTTTGTAGTGTTGAGGTCACTATCCGCCCGAAAAAGCGATAAAAAGCGCTTAGCACAATGAGCACTGCGAGATTTCCACCGACGATCTTAGCGTTGGAGCTTTCAATATTATAGGCCCCAAAAATCAGAATGGAGCTGGCCATCGCGGCCCCCAATAATTTGTAACGCGATCGAATTATGAAGCAGCGGTAAATGAGGCCATAAGCGCAGCCGAGGAGGAAGATCGGGACGAACATAAAAATGGGTCCAAAGTCGATATAGCTCTCACCAAAAGTACCCGATCCCGATTGAGGCTCCTTGTTCCGCGCTCGTGACTTCTATCCCGGTGTAAACGGAGGTTCGTTCGGAGTCATCGAGAATCGGCTTGTTCGGAAAAAACATTCGGGGCATGAACGGATACCTTATTGCGCTTCCCCAAAGGGCGCCATTTTCATAAGGAATCTTCTCCGGCACATTGCCTATAGTAAGCGCGAAGTACTCAACATAACCTAGGCGTAACACCATCGCGTCAAAGCCCTGAACGAGTTGTTGCCCATCGAAGGTAGTGATCAAGTCTCCTAACTTTGAAAAACGCTCGTCTATCGGCACCAGGACCTCTTGCGTCTGGAACCCTTTGTTGAGGAATTCGCGGTATTCCCCCTTAACGGCTGACCAAGCGCTGCCGGAGATGAGGAGCGCGACAAAGAGTGCGAGCATAGGGAAAATCCTCTCTCTGTGAAGGGCGCGTGGCGAGGTTAAGGCAGCTACGACAATGACGAAAAAGACGTTCTTAAAGCCGGAGAAAAAGCCAATCAGCCCGAACCCGACCTCGAGCGCGGCACAGAAAATGAGAAGGCTGTAACCGCGTTTCTGCTCTAAAACAGCGTAGGCCAGAACAAACACAAAAACCCACTTTAAGCTTGTAAAATTTAATAGGAATTGACTGAGCCCCGGTATTTTACCGGCGATCAATGCTGCCATAATGGATACAAGAAAACTGCCCATGTATGCCAGGAACGCGAGAGTCACACCGACGTTTAAGGAGGTTTCGGAGAGTTGGCTGTCGTCGGACCTCGGAGTCAGCAAAAGGCCGACTCTCATCCCGACGCCCAAGGCCAAGACTCCTGCCAGGCTCAGGTAGGTGGCTAGCTCATACTCAGGCCCTCCATACGCGGTCAGAAGAGAAGCATGAAAAAAATCGGCGTAAAAGATCATCACCGCGGCTTGCAGCCATTGCATGACGCAGGCGAATAACAGGACGGGTGGCTCGCCGGGTCGCCACAAGAGCCAAACAAGCGAGGGCAAAAGCAGAAGTGCACAAGGCGTTAATGTCGGATTGCTGGTCGTGACGCCTATCGCCGCTGCAATCGCTGTGATGATCCAGAGCCAACGAAGCGTTCGCTTAGGCCGCTGGCGCCGCGCCGAGGCGCCTTTTACTTCTTGGTGACTTCTCCACGTTGGCTCGATGGTTACAACGTTCATCCGTGCTTCTCTAAACTGAAAACTCGTTCGAAATCCACAACCATTCTCTCTTGGTTGAACTCTCTTTCAATTCGCATCCGAGCCTGCCTACCCATTTCTTTCGCTGCCGGCGGGTTCAGAACAAGACGTCTAATCTTAGCCGCAAGATCTTCAGCATCGCCGGGTCGAATAAGCAGCCCCGTAACCTCGTCGTCGATCACCTCCCCCAATCCGCCTATGGCGCTAGCAATAACCGGAAGAGATCGTGCGCCGGCCTCGGCTGCAACCATACCGAACGATTCGGGAGCGTTGCTCGGCATAACACAGATATCCATAGAGCCGTATATTGCGTCTGCGTCGCTTTCATACTCCATCCATTTCCAGCACTCGGTGAGATCATAAGCCGCTAATCTCGAGCTGAGTTCGGCGATATAGTCGTGGTCCCCTGTTCCAAATACAACGACTTCGACAGAGTTGCCTTGACTGCGAAGGAGGTGCAAAGCCTCGACGAGCGTATGGTGGCCTTTGCTGCGGGAAACTCGTCCTACAATACCTACTTGTGGCATTGGACCTATACCGACTCGCCTGTGGAGAGCATTGACGGATGCGGCACGAAGTTCATCCTTAGAAAATGGGCCGTTTCTCGCGATAAAAATTTTCGCTGCGGGCGCGCCTAAACGGAGAAGGTGCGGTCTCATAAAGTTCGAAACACCGATAAATCCCGTTAGCGTACATCCCAGCGACGGATAGAGAATCTTTCGAAACCGTGTCGGATCCAGACAGCCGTGTTCCACCATGTACGATTTGCGGTGAGCCAGCCAGGGCCAGACCATCACTGCCTGCCTGGAATTCGTGAAGAGCACGATGTCCGGATCGAACTCGCGCAACAGGCGAGTCCAACGCCACCAAAGGACTGGGAGGTGAAAGAGCACCTTGGTCGTCCACCACATAGGCTGCCATGCGAGCATCTTGGAGAGGAATCCAAATGGCATCTGCACTTCGCGGATCCCAATCTTCGCAAGTCTTCGGTTGAATTCGCCATCAGTCCAGATCGTTGTGACCGCGACCTGCGCGTGACCGGCATTCTTGAAGCCTTCGAGCAGCTTCAGCGTGATCACCTCGGCGCCGAATACCTGCGTGGAAGTGCAGACCGTTAGAATGCGCATCGCGAAATTACGATGTGCCCACCACTCGTTGCATCGCCAGAGTTTCCGCAGCGTTGATCGTGCCTTGCGCGGCCGACTTGACACTATGGTCAGCCAGCTTCTCGCGCAGCCTTGACGCGAAATCAAATCCACACCGTTTTTGCTTTACCAGCCGCTGAATCGCTTCCGCGAGAGCTTCGACGTTGCCGAATGGAAACGTGAATCCCGTCTGCGCTTCCTCGATCATGTCAGGAGCGCACCCAACAGCATCCGACACGACCGCCGGCAGACCACACGCCATCCCTTCATTCACCACCAAGCCCCAGGTCTCGCGGCCGTCGGACGGCAACACGAGCACGTCCGCCGCGGAGTAGTAGGCCGGCAGTGCGCTTTGGTTCTGAAAACCGACAAATGAAGCGAACGGTTTTCCATTATCGAGTAATTGTCCTTGGTTATCAGGAGCGACATGATTTTCGGCGTCGTAGACGACGTTGCAATGGGCACGTAGCTCAGCACCGAGTTCGCCGCTGCCGACAAAAAGGAGATGTAGCGCGCTCCGCGTGTTTGTTAGGAGTCGCGCGGCTTTCACCAGATCGAGGGGGCGCTTCTTCGGGATAAACTTGCCGCAGAACACTACGCAAAATGCATTCGCAGGTATTCCCCAACTCTTTTCTGATCTCTGACCTCAGATTCCTGGCCTTCTCCGCTTCGGAGGCAAACCATTCAGTGTCGACGAAATGCGGCGACGAAAAGATCCGATTGGGTGCAGCCCCGTAGTAGATGAGATACTCGGAGTTGCGGTGCCCGACCGCGAGGTAGCCATCGAACTGCCGCAGAGCAAGCGTGTGCGAAACCCGCTTAATCAATTTTTTAATTGGCGATCGCGGAGTTCGCAGCTGCGAATCGCCCCGCACCAGAACCGGCACGCAAAAGCGGCGGCAAGCCCGGATAGCCTGCCAGTGTGACTTCAAATACCAGCCGAAGACGACGAACGCATCGAAATTTCCGTGCTCGATCTCTTTTGCGATCTCCGGCGTATCGCACCCACGATAGCTGGTCGGGCCCGGAGACGCGGCCACGTTTCGCAGGAACGTGTGTCCATACCCGGAGAGCAGATCGATGTCCCACTCGAACTCGACTCCGAATCCAGCGTTCGCCTGTTGGGTGCGCGAACTCTGCGTCGCATAAAACACTTGCAGGTCAATTCGCCGCGCCAGCACACGAAAGAGCGGCGTGTAATACTGAATCGGATGGCTAACAAGAATGCCTATGCGCATTTCGCCGTTATCCTATCGAAGAGCTCCGCATAGCGCGACGAGACACCTTCCGCGGAGTATTCCTGAAACGCGTTTTCGTTTCGCCCAGGTGCAATCCGCATCCGTTTTGCCGCTCGTGCCAATAAATCTGCCGCTTCGGCTGTCGTTGTCTGCGGGCCATGTTCTTTATCGTACAGGACTAGACCGACACCTCCGAGATCCTTTGCCAGACCAACTATCGTGCTGGAACGATGAAAGACGCCCAAGATGGGCTTTCGGCTCAGCCAATATGGAAACAATTTCGACGCGGTGTAATGCGAATCGGTCGAACCAACCAACAGCAATAAATCTGCATCCTGCATTGTCCGCAGCGCATCCAGATAACTCACACGGCCCGGATGCGTATCGATCGCATCTGCCACGCCAAAACCAGCGGCGCGAGACTTCAAGTCGAACTGATCTTCGCCGCCTGGTAGTGCGCTCGTGCCGATCAAGTGAAGCACGATCGTTCTCGATGAGGCCGCACGTGCGCTCGCTAACGCCGCGAATACCGCATCGAGCGCCGGAAGCATTCGGCTGGTCAGTGTTCCAAGGTACGCCACATGAAAGGTTTCGCCTTTCCGCTCAATCAGGCTCCTGCCGTGCTCGGCTGCAATAACCTGATCGCTCGCATCGGCGCCGATCGGAATCACTTCGATTGGAATTCCAGCCGGCAGCAGATTCCTTAACCGCAGGGAATCGAGCGTTCCGTCTGAGACCGCCGTGATAGCGTCTGCCTCCTGAACAACGCGCGGTTCGACCCAACGCGCGATCTTGTTTGCAATGCCTGCTTTGTCCGATCCTCGTAGCCCGGAAGAGGTGGAAACCCACGGGTCCTGATAATCCAAGACGAACGGCACGTTGAATCGGCGCTTCGCCCACGCGCCGACCATTGCGGTGTAACCTGGCAGGACGGTCGCGAACACCACCGCCGGACGCGCTTTGCAAACGAGTTCGTGCAGCCGCCGACGCAGCGCGAGTTGTCCTCGAAGTGAGATGTCGCCGATGCCAACGCGCCGGCAAACGCTAGCAGGCCATGCCGCCACTCGTTCGACTGCGAGACTTCGAGGAATCAGCTTCAGCAATAGTGGATCAGCTTTCTCTTCGTAGTATGAGGAGTCCACCGTCAGGACGGTCGGGTCCCAGCCATACGACTCTAGATGGCTACTCATTAGCCGCACGCGGTGGATACCTGCGACGTTGCTCGGCAGGAAATATGGCGAGACGAGCAGCACCCGTCGCATCAGACGCGTTTTTTCCCTTCCACGGCTACTCCCGCGCCGTCGTCGATTCTACTAGGTTTCTCGATCGACAGTAGGCCGGGCAACTCCCCATCGCGTGAGCGGTAGATCATCAGGTCAGCGAAGCCGCACTCTCGAAGCAGCTCCGCCAAACTCTCCCCATCGTACATCCACTTATGTTGATGCACGTTCATAATCCGGTGATAGATGGAGAGCAATCCGCTACCAGGCGCTCTCGGTTGGAGTAATATTTCATCCATCAACTGATCAGCCGCCCTTTCGCGCTGTGATCCGGAGACCCGTTGCCGGTAGCGTTGAATCGCCGCAGCCAAATCCGGCACGACTATGCGGCAGATGCCATGGGGCCTGAGCACGCGATGACACTCGCGAGCTAAAGCGACTGCTTGTTCGCGGTAAAGATGTTCGAATGTGTGGGACGAGTAAATCGCTGCGAACCGATCTGGTGGAAACGGGAGCGGCTTGCGGAGGTCAGCGTGCATCACGTTGGCAGGCCAAGGAATATCTGCCTGGCTGCGCGGGTAGATTTTCGCAGCGACGAGTGCCCGCTTTAGCCTCGGAAGACGCGCAAAAACGGGTTGTAACGAACCGTCTACGTTTAGCCAATCGTCGGGAGCTTCAAGGCCGCAACCAAGATGAAGGAGTAGCGATCCGTGGTTTGGAATCTTCGCCCCCCTCCGCTCCTCGTTGCAGTTGATCAATGGCGGCGACGAATCCATAAACTCTGAGCATTGCCACCGGCGATCGCAGGGAAGTAATCATTGAATCCGGAAAAGGTACGTTGCAGGTAATAGCCCGGCCAGAGCACTTCCCACGAATCTCGACCAGCTGTCAACATAGCATGGGCAATATATTGCTCACCCCAGTTCAGCCCCAAGTCTTTAACCCAGCGAAGCGGGTACTCATAAGGCAGGAAGATATCGTGAATGTGCACGATGACGCCGGTCGGGACTATGGGCAGCAAACGCCCAAATATAAACGCAACATCATTCGCGGGCGCGACTTCGTGACTCGTGTCGATGAACAATATGTCGCCGGCTCCAAGTTGAGAAGCTAACTTTGCGGGATCAAAGGTCTCAATTTTTCGACGAACAACTTCGTCCGCCAGCTCCGAGATTTCCTGCCGCGGATACGGATCGATGCAGCGATGGTGGCACGCAAGGTTGCCGTCCCGGATCGCCTGTCGAATGATCTTGGTACTGTTGCCACATCCGATCTCCAGCACTCTCGCCGGTCGGTAGGTCCGAACGATCGTATACAGCACTTCTGCGTCGGGAGAGCTGTAGTAGCCGTTGGAGAATTCATACCCAACCTCATTCTGCATTGGATTCCGAAAGGAAAGGAACCGCTCCTCGTTTTCGGGCAGCGCCAGCAAAACGGCACGCCAGTGCTCTTCGTGGAATGAGTCAGGGACAGCGTAGATCGGCTGCTCGAAGTCGCCACGAGCCACCGCATCATTGATCCGTGAAGCGTCACGACGCGTCGAAGTGAGTGAATCGATGCGGATATTCAAGCGCGCCAGAATAGCATTCAAGCGGTCTAGGACGGCGCGAGATGAGGTCACCATCAGTCAGGACTTGCCCCAACGCATCGAAGTGGCAAACCTCAGGGTCACGCTCAAAATCGGGTGAGCTATTCGTCTCGAGCACGCAAATCGAGTAGCCAAAGTGATACAGAATACGCGCGCATTCCCTTGCGAGCTCGCGTGAATGGATTTCGATGAACAGTCGCGGCTGGCGTCGTCGCAACATCCGTTCACCACCAGCCAGCACCATCGCTTCGGCACCTTCCACATCAATCTTGATCACATCGGGTTCAGGAATGATCCCGGTGCCGATCAGATGGTCGAGTGTCTCTACCGTGACTCGGATCGCTTTGCCGCCTCGCTCTCGCTGCTGAAAAGTGCTGTTCGATAGCTTGCCCATGCTGCTTTCCGGCATAACTACAAACTCCGTCTCGCCCACGGCTGCTCCGATCGCGACGCGATGGATGACTAGCGGAAGCTCCGGGTTCACTTCGATCATCAATTGGATGCGAGCGATATTCGACGGCAGCGGCTCGAACGTGTGGACCTCGCGCGCCCCAGCCAAGGCGAAAACGCCGGAGAAAAATCCCCGATAGCCGCCGACATCGAGGCAAACTGCACCCGGAGTAACCGCTTCCGCGAGCGTGCTCGCAAAGTCGGCTTCATACGCGCCAGTCCAGACCTGCTTGTCGGCAGGCAGCTCGATCGAGATTCGAAGGCCGCGAGCCGGACCGGCATCAACCGTGTGGAGGAAGCTGCGTGTGCCGAGAATACGTTTCACCAGGAATCGCTGAGCGGGACCAATCAGTGGCAGATCCTTAATCCGCCGCCGCCATTTCCATGGGACGAGGTGGATGCTGACGCGCAGTAGATCGGTAATCATTTGTGGACGGCTACGCGCCAGTTCGAGAACCCGCGATGACCTCCGTGAACGCGTTTTGGAAGCGCACCATCTCTGCTTCTCGGTTTGCCACCGTTATTGCGAATAATCGCGCGTTCGCTGCAAACCGCATCCGAAGCATGCGATCGTCGCGCAGCGTCATTATCTTATCCGCAAGGTCGTTGGAATTACCGGGTTCGAAGCACAGCCCTCCGCGTGATCTCTTAATCACTTCCCGAAGACTCGGCAAATCGCTTGCAATGACAGCCAAACCCGCCATCAAGTAATCGAACATCTTATTTGAAACAGTGAGATCGTGATTGCGAATGCCGCTGCGTTCCAAGCAGAGACCGACACAGTATTGCGATGCGGCGCGCACCGCATCTGGCGGAGAGTGCACGATCCATGAATGAACACGCGATCCTCGAGCCGCAGCTCTTTCAACCGCGCGCGCAGTTTCTCGCCCCCATCAGCAGGTAGCCGCCCTTGCAGATGCAGCGTCACATCCGGTGCTACGGTAGCCATCGCGTTAAGGGCCTCTTCAAGGCCG
Organism: uncultured Verrucomicrobiae bacterium; assembly: GCA_963749935.1. Taxonomy (GTDB): domain Bacteria; phylum Verrucomicrobiota; class Verrucomicrobiia; order Chthoniobacterales; family UBA10450; genus Palsa-1392. The sequence continues at coordinate 63,373 of CAVVOH010000008.1, read as the reverse complement.
CGCTGCCCGAAGCCGACGACGGAATTGCGCCAGTAGAGGGCAAGCCCGTCATGTTCACAGTGATGCTTGCCGCTATCCTTCGCTGGCACATTGTAGAGCACCAGCGGACGTGGAATACCGTAGGTTGCCGCTAGGGCGTGGGCCATTTCATCGCTGCTCGCGAAAACAAGATCGCATTTCGGCAGATATGACTGCTCCATTCGCCGAATAATCTGGCGATCGAGCTGATTCTGCGAATCACCCATGTCGCTGTAGAATTCCATGCAGTCAAACATGACAATGGCATCGCGATCGGCGGCAGCGCGACAAGCGGGAACCAGCGTTTCGATATTATGAGCGATGTACACATCTGCGTCGATCGACTTAAGCAATGCTCCGAACCCGACGAATCGTGTGTTCAATGCCACAGCGTGTAAAAAACCAAACGCGCGAAAGAGTCGGCGCGCAACGATTCGCGCAGCTTTGTCGATGATAAGTCGCATGACGCCGCGGCCTCGATGAGAATACCGGTGGCTCACTCGGGAGACGTTTCGAACGCCAGCGAACGGGTCGTACTCTTCGTTTTCGTCCCACGCGCAACACAATCGACGAATGTCACTCGATACCCGCTGCCTAGCGCGGCGACTGCGAGCGCATGCCGCGGCGCCGTGGCTCGGCGGCGGCCGTGTACGACGTGCAGACACAAACACGCAGTGGCTTTGCTCCGGCACTAACCACGCGATAACTCTCTTGAAGAGGCAGTTAAGGATTTGCGAAGCGGCGGTGCCATCGCCGTATGGGTTCTTACTCTCCGTTTCGACGACAGGCCGCGCGAGCGCGGCAACCATCATCGGCACGAGCTTTAAGGGGTCCGTGCCGCCGAGCTGCACCGTTCCGGCAACGAGCGCCTCCTGTCGTTCTGTTTTATCCCGAACGACGATCACCGGCTTGCCGAGAGAAGGCGCTTCTTCCTGAATTCCTCCCGAATCAGTCACGATTAACGTCGCGCGATTCATCAGGTAAACAAATGGTTCGTAGGCGAGTGGTGCGATGAGATGGACATTGGGTATCGCGCCGAGAATTTCGCGAGCTGGCTTACCGACGTTGGGGTTCAGATGAACCGGGTAGATGAAGTCGATGTCGCGATGCCACTCCGCGACCGTGCGGATGCTCTCGAAGATTCCGCTCAACTTTACGCCGAAGCTTTCGCGGCGGTGCATTGTGATTAAAACGAGTCGGCTTCTGTCTAGTTTCAGTAATGGAAGCGCTGAACCCCAAGCGTTGGGCCAATCCTCAGGGCGTCGTTTTTCAACCTTGTCGCGTGTGATGAGCAGCGCATCGATCCCTGTGTTGCCCGTGACAAAAATGCGCTTTTCCTCCACATGCTCGCGGAGCAGTGCGTCTCGGTTCATCGACGTAGGCGCGAAGCAATAGCGCGCCAGGTGGTCGATGAGAATGCGGTTCGCTTCCTCGAGGGAAGGGATCACGCAAGTCGCCGGTGCGAAGGCCGGCCTCGATGTGGCCGACCACGACGTTGCGATAGAACGCAGCGAGCGCGGCAGCGAACGCGGTCGTCGTGTCGCCTTGTACCAAAACGGCATCGGGTCTTGTGGCAGCGAGGACAGCGTCAGCACGCTCGATGATTTTAGCCGTTAGGCCGGCAAGTGTCTGATCGGCCATCATGACTGCGAAGTCTTGGTCAGGTACGATCTCGAAAGTCTGCAAAACTTGGTCGAGCATCTCATCGATGTTGCCCGGTTACGCAGACAATTGATTCGAAGCGCTCCGGATCCCGTCGCATTGCAAGAACGACCGGCGCCATCTTGACCGCTTCTGGCCTCGTGCCGAAGAAACAGAGAATTTTAAGCGGCTTTGAACCCATTTGCTTTTTTTGAAGATCTGACGCGAGAGACGGACACCTGAATAGTTCGCGGCGGGCCGCAGAGGCGTCTCGCGTCGCTAAACACCTGCGCCGCGCGGTGTGCCGGCGCTTAGAGCTTTAGACTCCAGCAAGTCGGAGATCCGCCATAGAGCAAGGCTCTTGTCACCGTGGCCCGGTTCCGGGCAGTTCTCGTTGATTACAATCACAGGCTCGGGCAACCCAAATGGAAGAGCCTGCAAGTTCAGCGGTCGCCATAGACTCATGTATTCGATATCTCGATCGACGTGGTCGGGGAATGTCGTCGTCAGTAGGTACGTTGCTTTGCTTCGCTTGAAATTGGTCAGCGTCTGCCTGATCTCCGCATACGGAAAGTGCACCAAAGCATCGCGGCAAAAGATCAAGTCAACATCGGGCAGATCATCCGTGATCACGTCAATGACGCGGAACTCACGGCCGCTGGTCGAGAAAGCCGCCGCCGTCTTCTGCATCAGCTCGGGAACGATATCGCCGCCGATATAGTCGACCTTCCCGAGTTGAATCTCTTTCATCCAATGGAAATCTCCACATGGTATGTCCAGCATGCTCGTAATTTTTAAATGTCGGATCAGCCTCGGTAGTGCATGGCGAACGACCCCTGTTTCGCTTAAGTCGGAACCTGTGCCAGAGACTGATTCAGCACCATTCCAACCGTTCCGCTCATATATTTCCCCAAAAATTCGCGCATGTGGCTTCGTTCGAAAATAAGCAAACTTGACACGGCGAAATGCGACAATCGCTGATCCGAGTCCGGATTTCGTTAGCACCTTTTTGACTGTTTCTCTCGACCACATCTTGCGGGCAGCGTATAAAGCAAAATTACTGACCTAGAAGCCGATGTCTATCGACTAGGGCTATCTAGTCGCAGCGATTAGCCACCCGACTAGGTCAGCCGCAGTAATAGTCTAAACCATCTTGCAGCCGGAATCCGAAGCGTTACTTCTCGAAGCTCTTTCACAAATAGCAGTCGCAGCAACAACACTGCGGCAAAGCCGTATAGGAGAGACTCGCCGCATAGCGACGCGATCACAGATTGTTCTCCTGAAATATGCGATGTCAGGACCAACGTGCTGGCGGCAGCAGCAGCGACGGCCGGCGGCACCGCGGCGCGCTGAAACCAATCCCGCTGAAGGTTCGTTGAGCCAAGCTTTACTACGACGAGTGTCGCAGCGGTCTGGCCGAAAGCGAGCCCCCAGGCATAGCTTACAGTTCCTCCGCCGAGAGCGGCGACGCTGATTGCGGGAAGGCAAAACGACGCGGTGATCACACTTGCGAGAAAAGCCAATCGCAATCGGTTCTGCGCTTGCAGCACGGCGGCGAAGACGAGCACCGTCGCGACGCCCCAGGCGAAGATTGTGCCCGGCCAGATAAGCGGGTCGGCCGCTGCCCATTTCGCTCCATACAGCAGGCGGGAAAGCTGGGGCCCCTCCAGACCAACAAAGATCGCGCCGGGAATCGACAGAAGAAGCATTGTTTGGACGAAAAGCGTGGCATGACGCGCGAATTGCGCCGGGTCCGCGGCGCTACGCGGGAGCATCGGGTAGACCGTCTCTATCACAAGAACCGTCACGCGGCCGACTGTCGTGGTGAAGAGAACCTGCGCGCGATTCAATAGACCGAGTGCTTCGTAGCCGAGGAGCGGCGCGATTACGAGGCTCTCGAGTAACCCTCGCGCTGCCGCCATCACGGCGGAGCCGGATTGCTGTGCTCCAAACCGCATCGGAGCGCGATACGCCGTCCAGTCGGGCAACCCAAACCAGCTTCCACTTGGGCGCCAGCGTTCAATTATCAAAAGATAAAACCCAAACGCCGCACCGTGAAGGACATTCGAGGAGATAATCAAGGCATAAGCGCCGGCACCGATAAGGGCGAGCGTAATGCCGCTAACGACAGTCACGATGGTGGCCGCGGCATGAACCAGCCGCAACGTGCGAAAGTTCATCGCCCGCCGCAAGCGAACGCCGGCGACCTGACTCGGCACATCGATCAGTAAACCGATGGAAGCGACGTGCAGGATGGGGGCGATTGGGCGGTAAGCCGGGAGGAGCCAGGCAACTCCTGCCACGGCGTTGCAGACCAGACAAAGGAGAAATTGAATTTGGAATCCAGCGCGCCAGTGCGCGGTCCAATCTGGTTCCTTGCCCGTGGGCAACTGAATTGCCTGCGCGATGAACGCACCACAGTTGAAGCAGTTGATTACTGCGAAGACTCCGGTTACCGCAGCTGCGCGTCCGTATTCTTTGGGCGAAAGCAGACGGACCAGGACCAACATTGAGACGAAGCTGATTCCCACCAGGAACACTTGAAATGCGCTGTTCCAAATAATGCCTCGCGCGATGAGACTGCGAGTTTCAATCGGAGCGGCTGAGGCCCCGTCGTCGAATGGCAAGGTATCTGCGGCTGCCGATGGCCGCTCCGATTGTGCGCCTGTCATGCAGCGTCGTTCAGCCGCGGATACTTTGTAAACACGTCGGTAATTCGCCCGTCGTCACAAGGCTCAAATTGAAAAGGCGATTAGAAGAGTCGCGCCGCCAGTCCGATAAACGTTCCATGAGCGTAGGCAACGGCCCGCTAAAATTGACGTCTGGGCGATGCAATTGCGACGAGGCGGTGTAAAACCCAGACGAGGACGGCAAGGATGGATAAGAACAAAGCAATATTGATGGGGAAAGCGAGCCCCTGTGCGAGATCTTTCCGGTAGGCGAGGAACCCTTGGAGGACGTATATTTCCAGCGTCCGGCTCCCGATCCATTTAATAGGGGCAGACACGGTGGCGTTGGTCGTCAAAAACGAATTAAGCGAAGGCAACGCTGCTATTCCAGCCACCAAGTAAACGATTAACGCCACGATCGGGAAAAGGAAGAAGTGAAACCGGGAGACCCGGCCGGTAACAAACAGAATCTTTAAGACAATGTAAACTGCGGTGGCAATAATGATAAGCGCCATAAGCCCTGTCGCACGCGACCCGGTGTGAGGTTGTCGAAGGGCGACGTAGCCGCCGAGTGACATCATCTGAAACCAAAACACCCACCAGATGCTCGTATGCAACAATCCAAGCGCTAGCCGCGAGCCCGGCTGAGGGTAGAGATACCATGAGAGGCCGAACGGAATGAAAGCGGCGAAGAACATCCAAAGGAACACTCGCGCCGAGTTTAATTTCAGGAGGAGGTAGAATATTACGTAGAGCACCATTACGAACTCGATGAATGCCCATGGAGTTGGCCAGATATAGTTCGCAACGAAGGTGCGCCAGCCCCATGTGTTCCAGCCCCGCTGCGGGATGAGTAGAAACGCCGTGACGACGATCAATACCGCAGGGTAAATGCGCTTGATTCGGCGCCAATAATATTGCCCAAAGGGGCGCAGGTTTCTTCTCGCGCTAAGCGTTATCCCGAGTCCCGCGACCATAAAGAACATCGAGTTGCCGAGGAGCCCATCACCCGCCAAGAGCGGCCAGGGATAGAAGTTCTCGAGATGAGAATTGGTGATGAGAAGCGCCGCGACCGCAAGGAGGAAGTTGGTGTTCACTCCTGAGATTCGATCAACCCTGTTCTGGCATTTGGTGTTCAAGCGGAGGAGTGAGAATGGACCGGGTGCTTCGCTTCCCGCAGACAGCAGCCTAATGTCGCTCGAAACACAGTCGCGGTCAGCCAACGTGTACGGCGGCGCGGCTCAGAATCCGGGCAGCGGCTTTGGTGACTTCCGCTGCTTCGATCCGGCGCAGGCATTCGTTATCCCGGACGATGCATTCTACCAGCCCGCAGCCTTCGCACTCGATCGCCGTGCGAAAGACGACATTGTGTTCGCCGTGCGGATACCACATGCCAGGTCGCTCCCGCGAGGAAAAGATGGCAACGCAAGGAACCCCCATGGCTGCCGCGAGATGCATTGTCCCGGTATCGTTCCCGAGATATAGCGCGCAGCGTTTCAGCCCGAGCGCTGCTGTGCGGATATCGAGCGACCCCGCCGCATTATAGCCCCGCCGCCAGTCGCCCAGGAGAATTTCGCCGGCTTCGCGGTCTTCACCGCCGCCGAAGACGACTGGCCAGATATCGAACTCGTCGATCAATTGAGCGACGACTTCACGGAAGCGCTCAAGCGGCCACTGTTTGGCAGGCATTTTCGAGCCTGGGCCTACTGCCAGCCAGGGTCGATCGCCATCGGGCGATTGCGTGGCGAGCCAGTTGTCCAGGGCTCCTTTTTCCCGCGATCCGAGGCGCAGATCGAACGAGGGGGTTAAAACCGTGGCCGGCAGGTCTCGGGCAAGCCGGTTCAGCAACAGGTCGGACTCGCGACGGATGCTGGTGAGTGGCACGCCGGGAATCTTTGGCTCGAGCCGAGGAAAACCAGACATCCCGATAAAATTTCGAATTCCGGCGGCTCGGAAGAAGACCTTGTCGCGTTCGATCCGCTGAGCAGAGCGCGTGGTCGGCGCGAGATAGACCAGGGTATCAAAGCGTTGGGCGTGAATGGTGGCGATAAGGCGTAGCGCTTCGATGGCCTTACGGCCGAACTCCGCTTCAAAGGGGTAACCAAGATAGTGATCGAAGAGACCGGAGCCTTTCAAAAGCTCAGCCGATTGGACATACTGCGCTTTAGGATGTTGATCAAAAAGGAGGGCAAGGTGGGCGTCGGGAAATGCGTTTCGCACGGCCCACATGGCTGGCAAAGCCACGAGGGTGTCCCCAAGCTGGCCGATACGGTAAACCAGGATGCGCCGCGACTTTGATGAGGGCCGGCTCTTCGCTGTCCCCCTCTCGCTTGGCGTGAACGAACCGGTGAGAGATGCTGCAGTGTTCGCGGTGTAGCGCGAGTAGACGTACTGAGCCCAGCCGCGCAGCCCGCGATCACCCAGGTTCATGCTCCCTGCAGGACGTGACGCGCCCTGTAGTCCGTCATCCAGGAGCCATTCGCGAACGGGCACAGTAAAACCGGTCTTCGACCGGCTTAGCAATTCCTCAGGCAAGGGCCGGGCGGCGGCGGCGGCCATGTCGGCCTTGGAGGGTGCGTTCTTACCCGCCAGCGCAGGCGCGATACCCGCAAAAGCTCGGTGTCCACAAGCGGGACCCGAAGTTCGAGCGAATGGGCCATACTCGCCCAGTCCGAATCGCGCAAAAGTTGATGACGCATGTACCACGACAGCTCAAGCGCGGTGACTCGGGCACGCGCGGTATGAAGATGGCGTGTCGTCTCTTCCAAAGAATGGAGAGTATGCAGGCGCTCCCACCCCGCGCGCACCAGATCAGGATCGAGGATGCCTGGAAGCTCCCAGGGCATGAAAAAGCCGCGTCTCAGAAGATAGGCGCCGCCGTAGGAGGATCCATACTCGAAGAGACCGGCGTATTTCGGAGAAGTAAACTTCTTCAAGACCGGAGCCGTGACGATGCGAATGGTGCGACCAAGGCTCGCGATGCTCGGCAGGTGTGCCAGTTTCTCGACGATACGCGGTATCTCGCGAAAGCTTGAGTAACCGCCGAACAGCTCGTCGCCGCCCACTCCGGAAAGCGCGATTTTTAGCCCGGCCCGCCGGGCAGCCATGCTTACGAAGTAAGAATTCACCCCGTCGATCGACGGCTGGTCCATTGCGTCGAAAAGATTCTCGGTTTCCTGAGCAAAATCGCGCCGCGAAACCCAGATCGTTTCGTGGTCGGTGCCGTAGGCACGGGCTGCCATTTCGGCGAGTGGAACTTCGTCGTTTGCCGTGCCCCGGTATTCATCAAATCCGAGTGTGACCGATTTGATCTGTGTCGCATGCGCGGTGGCAAAGGAGGCGATCGTGGTGGAATCAAGCCCTGATGAAAGGAAAACGCCCACGGGGACGTCCGCGATCAGGTGATGTGTAATCGAGTCATCGAGGGCAACCCGCAGGTCCCCACGGCTGAGCGGCGCCGCCGGACACTCTTGCCCATCCGCGAGGATGTCTGCGATTACGCAAAACGGACTCGGTTCGTGGCAACCATGCGCATCCACCCAAAGCGAATGACCAGCTGGCAGATTCTGAATGCCGCTGTAGAACGTGAAAGGCGCGGGAACGTAGCCCCAGAGGAAGAAACCGACGTGACCCGCGGGATCCGGCGACGTATCGACATGTCTGCTCTGTAATAGGGCTTTTACCTGTGAAGCGAAGCGGAACACACCGCCGCCGTTCGCGTAGTAGAGTGGCTTAATTCCAAATGGATCACGAGCCAGGAAGAGTCCTCTTTTGACACTATCCCAAATGGCGAAAGCATACATGCCGCGAAGATCCTGCAACATGTCCGGGCCTCTTTGCTGGTAGAGATGCAACAGCACCTCAGTGTCGGAGGCCGAGCGGAATTGGCAGCCCCTGGCGATTAGACCCGCCCGTAGTACAGCATAGTTATAGATCTCGCCATTGAAGGTGATACCTATCCTGCCATCTTCGGTAAACATGGGCTGCATACCCGCATCCGACAGATCGATGATGGCAAGCCGGCGGTGCGCAAGGCCCACGCGCCGATTTGAAGAGATCCATTCGCCTTCCCCATCGGGACCGCGGGACCTCATGCGGTCTCGCATGGCGAGCAACTCCTCCCGGTCTACGGCCGGGGCGGCGGCGCTAAATGAGTAAGTTCCCGCAATACCGCACATACTTGTCTACGAAGATGCCATACTGGCAAAGGCGTCTGGCAGGTGATCCACAGGCGCGAACTATCTCTCGCCTCCGGCTAACTCCGGAAACCCTCGCTCCGATAAATGCGGCGACCGTCCGAAAAGTGACGTCGCTCATGGGAGCGGTGAAGCGGTCGATAATCAGTACGTGATGCAGCTGACCGAGTCTCGCTTGGAATCGGGCACTTAGCTAAAACGAAGGTGTTAATTAACTCTTGAGAGGAGGAATAACATCCCCATATCTCCTGATCATCCCGGGCAATTCGTGCGCGACCCAGAAGCGACGCCCGTAAAGTCTTGGATTCCGCGCGAGTCTCTAGGAGCCAGCCCAGGTAAAGTTTATCGACCCACCAGGGGATGGCTTTTTGGTCGCCCGTCACGAAACCCAGTGCAGCGCCAACGCAATGGATCGCCGGACAATAACCACAGCTATCTTTCACATACAACCCCAGCTTCTCCTGCGTTCCCCCACCCAAGGCGATGACGACGTGCTCAGGTTTACGCTCTCGGATCAACGCGATCAGTCGATCGTCAACTACCCCTGTGTTCTTTTGACTGGGATTCGCAGCGTAGTCAGGGGCGACATAACAGTCGCGTTTGCACGCTGCGAATTTGTGCTGATTCAGCCAGGCGAGAGTTCGGGTCTGGGCTTCCTCGCTTGGAATAACAAAGAAGGTTTTCCCTGCCTCCTTAAGACTTGGGACTTCGAGCAAACGCCGAGTGTAGGCCAATCCCGAAATCCGTTTGATAACCCTTCCCCTCAGGAACCGCCAAAGCAGGACCATGGCCCCGCTATCAGCTATCGCGAGATCGGACTGAACCAACGACTCCCGGTAGCGACGATCATACTGAATATTCACCAGCGCTGGAGCGGCGGGCACGACAAGCAAGCCGCCGCTGCGACACATGAAGTCGACGGCCTCCGAACAACTGCCATTAAAGAAGCGCACGCCCAAGATCCACTCGATTTCTGCGAGGTTGGATTTCTGAGTCTCGCCCTCAGATTTTCGCATACAGTTAGGTCGGTTGCGCAGGTTGAAGGGTCACTAACGTGACCCCGACATTTGATCGTAAATCCAGCGATAGGTTCTCGCCAATCCATCACGCAGCGAAATTGATGGTGCCCATCCCATGACCTGCCGAATCTTCGTATTGTCACTATTCCGTCCGTTAACGCCTTTTGGCGCTGCCAGATTATAATGGCGCTTCAGTTTCACACCGGCAATGTCCTCTACGATGTCCACGAGTTGATTGATAGAAACCAGTTCGTTGCTCCCGACGTTGAGCGGGCCAGGGATCCCTTGCTCCATCATGGTCCGGGTACCTGTGAAGGCAATCGTCGATATACATGAAGCTGCGAGTTTGCTCCCCGTCGCCCCAGATTTCGATTTCATCGGTCCCGTCGAGTTTGGCACGAATCACTTTTCGACAGATCGCCGCTGGTGCCTTCTCGCGTCCGCCATCGTACGTCCCGTGCGGACCGTAGACGTTGTGGTAACGAGCCACGCTCGTGAACAAGCCGAAATCTTCCGAGAAGTGACGGCACATTCGTTCGCTGAAAAGTTTCTCCCACCCGTAACCATCTTCGGGCATAGCGGGATAGGCGTCCTCCTCCTTCAAGGCGGTAACCTCTGGGATGTCTGCTTGTCCGCCGCATAAACGCAGGCGCTGCTGGCGAAGAAGAATTTCGTCACTCCAGCTTCCCTCGAAGCCGCGAGCAACTGAGTGTTAATGAGCACGGTTAGCATGCAGAGCGCCTTGTTGCTCTCAATGAATCCCATTCCGCCCATATCGGCGGCGAGGTTGTAGACCTCGCCTATCCCTCGGACTGCTGCTTCGCAGGCTGCCCGATCTTGGAGATTCAGCTGAAGGTTATCCACGTCGTCGAAGCGCTGATACCAGTGATCGACCGGTTTCAGATCTACGGCTCGAATGCGCTGGACGCCCCGATTCCTTAGGGCCATTACTAAATGCCCTCCAATAAATCCGCCCGCCCCACACACCAAAATTTTTGCAGATTCGTTCATAGCCTTTTTAAAATATTCTAAAGTCGTCGCAGCAATGGCAAGACACCAATCGCGAAGCTCTCCCTTCACCTTTCAAATAATCCCCGTTATTGTTGGACCACCTTGAATCTTGCAAGCTACGACAACTCGGACTTCGCTCGCGGAGCCTCAAAGTGGCAGGAGGTACTTTGGGTAGCGGTTCGGATGCTGTTTTTTCAAAATCCCATTCCCTGGCCTTCCGAATTGCGAACTGCGCTGTTGCGGGCGTTTGGCGCCTCAGTGGGAAGTGGCGTGGTGATCCGCGCAAACGTGAACATTTCGTTCCCATGGCGGCTGACAATCGGCGATCATGTCTGGATCGGGGACGACGCGGGGATTCTCAGCCTGGCGCCGGTGATCATCGAGTCGAACGTTTGTATCTCCCAGCGCGCATTCATCTGCACAGGCTCGCATGATTTTCGCCGCGAGGACTTTAAGCTAGTCACCCGGCCGATCACAATACGCGCCGGCAGCTGGATTGCCGCCGGCGCGATGGTCCTGCCGGGCGTGGAAGTGGGGCCAGGTTCCTTGGTCGCGGCTGGGAGCGTGGTCACTCGGGATGTTGCGTCGAAGACGATGGTGCGGGGAAATCCCGCGGAGGAGGTAAGGAAAAGCTGATCGACTAGATCAGAGGTCGGTGGTCGCTTGGCCGCTTCCGGCTAAGCTGCCGCCCTTGATGCGGCCAGCCGATTTTTATCGGGGCAGCATTGGGCAGAAGCTTGGAATGTTGGCGGTCGCTCGGAAGCAATCGGAGTCAGTCGGAGGAGAATTACATCGGTGGGAAGCGTCGAGAATTATCGAAGCGGCTTTTCCCGTCAACGATTTTCATTGGATCGTGGAAATAGGAGGGTTTACCAGCGGAACTGGCGAAACTTCCGCTGGCCGGCCGGGCGCTTAAGGCGGGACGAGCGCCTCGAGGTTCCGAAGAGAAGGTTCTATTGAAATCGTCGAAGTAGCGCCCGCCCCCTGATCGAGCGGATCAGTGGCGTCGAACCGGAGAAAGCGCGTTTTCAGCCCCGAGGGACCAGTTTTCACTCCGCTGCTGGCAGAGCGGCGCCGAGTGCTTCGAGGAGTCCGATCGGGACTGATAACGGTGCCGCCCTATAATTCGACTCACCACTACAACCAACGATTGCCCAACCGGCTGAAGCAGCGCGGATTCACCGTGGCGAATTACCAATTCGCATTTAACGCGGATTCCTCGGATTCACCGGCAAAACCCGGTCGCGCTCGATCTCGACTTCGCGGTTGCTGCCGAGCAGCTCGAGCAGGATCGCGATCCGCTGACGAGCGGGAATAATGCGGGTAACCAAGACGCGCAGCCCACGAAGCGAGCCCCCCGTGATCACGACCTCAGAGCCGGGTTGGGGATCGGCCGTGACTTCAACCGTTTCATTGTCGCGCCCGAGCGAGCGCAGATCGGCCATGATCGCATCGTCTATCGGCGCGGTCTGTTCGCCGAAATGGACGATACTCGTGACGCCGGGCAGGGCGTTGATCTGCCGACGCCGCTCAAGGTATTCAAACCTCGCAAAAAGGTATCCGGGAAAGAGCGCTTCTGTGGCCCAGATCGGCTTCCCAGACCGCATTCGGCGAAACCGGATGCGTGGGGAGAAAACCGCGAGCCCAAGATCGCGTTTCAAGAGCAGCGCGACTTTGTTTTCCTGCTTGGGGAGAGTGTGAATGCAGAACCAGTTCAAGGAAAAGTAGAAAGGCTAAAGCAGGAAGTAGAAAAGGTGGAAATTTATTCTCTTAACCTTTTTCCGATTGTGGGAAATCGCGAGAGTTCTGCCGCGTCGGCCTGGAACTCCAGCGATCGATTCCAGACCGAAGCGATTACGTCAGACCGAGGCGATCGAGCGGTTTTCGAAATGAGGTCTATCACCGAAAGCGAAACGCTTCGTGTGAATCTTCAGATCCCTTTCATCTGTTCTCTACTTTAACCGTTCTGCTCTCTACCTTTCCTCCAGTGGGGGCAGTTTCTCCCGCCAATGGAATATCAGCCATGGAAGAGATCTCGCGCTCCAATAGCGCGGGAAGTAGACGCGCGGTTTCCAGAGCGTGCGCAGAAGCCAGCCAACATAAAATCGATCGGCCCAGTCGGGCACGCGAACGTGGTCGCCGGTGAGGAAGCCCAATGCAGCACCGATGCAGTGAATCGCCGGGCGGTAATCGAGATTTTCGAGGAGGTACTGCCCGAGAATATCCTGCGTCCCGCCGCCGATCGCGATGACGATGTGTTTCGGACGATCGCGTCGGACCAGCGCGAGGAGCGCTTCGTCTTCCACAGGACGCCCATATTTTGGGGCGATGTGAATCAGAGGGCGGGGGTCAGAGGCCAGAGGTCGGAGCTCGGAATTCGGATCTGCGCCTTCTGATCTCTGTCCGCTGTCTTCTGTCCTCTGCGCAAGAAAAGCGATCAGCTTGTCGCGCGACGTCTCGGTCGCAACCACCCACAACACCGCGCCCGGTTGCCTGACGCTCTTGTGCTCGAGGAGGCGCTTGACGTGTTCCAGCCCGGAAATGCGCGGGATGCTTTCTCCGGTGAAGAATTTCCAGAGCAGGACCATGAACCCGCTGTCGGCGATGGCGAGCTCGGCGCCGAGCAGGGCGCGGCGGTAGTCCTGGTCGCGGCAGAGATTAATCATCGAGGGCGCGGCCGGGGCGACGAGGAGCCCGCCGGTGCGCGAGATCTGCTCGACCGCCTCGCGCGAGGTGCCGCCGAAAAAATCAATTCCGAGGATCCGATGGGGCATGGAAAAGTAGAAAGTAGCCGTAACGCAGCCGGAGGCGAGGCCGGGCTTTCAAAGGCTAAATCTTAAAGCCGGAATCGGAGCAGTGAAGGCGAAGTAGAAAGGAAGAATCAAGAAGTCCGATTGCGCCGCTCACTTTTTACTTTGAAGGCCCGGCGGCTTCATCCTTCCTCCTTCACACTTCTCACTTTTTTATCGCCCGGCCTTGTCCCGGCCAGCGTTACCACTATTTCAGAACGAGGGTTGACTTCCCAGCCTCGGAACGCTGAGATGCACTTCATGCCGGATTTTCCGGTGTCAGGCAAAGCATAACCGTCAAGGACATAGAAAAACTACATTATGAAAAACATCATCCCATTGGCCCTTTTGGCCATTACTGCACTCGCATTCACCGCTTGCAACGACAAGACGGCTGAGACAATCGAGAAAAAGACCGTGGAGGCCAAGGAAACGATGGCCGCCAAGACTGAAGAGGCCAAAGCCGACGCCGAAAAGCAGATCGATGAGGCGTCCGAGGCCGCCAAGGAGGCAGCGCCTGCCGCCGCCGACGCAGTCAATTCGATGGCGGAGAAGGCCAAAGACGCGACCATGAATGCGGCCGATGCGACCAAGGACGCTGCGGATAGCGCGGTCAACAAGGTCCAGGACGCGGCCAGCGACGCGATGGATGCGGCCAAAGATGCGATGTCTCCGGCTCCAGCGGACTCGCCGGTTGAAACACCGAATCCGTAAAGCGGGAGAACAAGAAGAGTCAGCCCCGGCTTCGGACGAGGCCGGGGCACTCCTTGTCTTGCAACCCCGCGGCGCGAGGGAGACGGGGGGGTTTCATGGAGGTAAGAAATCTCTCGCCAGGCGTTGCTGAGCGCTAACGGCTGAAGGGCCCGCGAAGGCTCATGAACCATTACCACTGAGTCTTAGCGAGACGCGCAAGCCTGACTTCGTTCGTTGGACGCCAAACGCGGCGCTCGATGGGATGCACCGGCTATAAGCCCTCGAGCTTGAGTGCGCGGGTAGCCCGTTCGATTGCGCTCTCCTCGATCTTCGGCCATTGCCCGTGCGCTGGGCCGTTCTCTTGGAGATCGGCCGCCGCCAGCCCAGTCGGCCCCAGGTCTTCGGCGTAAATAATCATCAGTTCCTGGCGTTTGGATTCATCGAGCAAATGGACGAGGCGGACGGACGCCATCGACTCCGGCCGGAGATAGCCTTTCGCACGCAGGAGCGCGCGCACGTGCTCGCCATCAGAACCATTTTTCGACTTCGAGTCCCGGGTCGAGATGGAGGTATCGACGTAGAAATCGAGTCCACCGATCTGGGCGTGGCGGGGAGAATCGTAGGTGTGTTTCAGCTCCGGTTTGCTCGGGAGGTAACCTTCAAACTGCACCCAGTAGAGGCGCTGCACTTTCTTCTGCGCGTCGGCCTCGACGAAAACGTGCAGCTCGCAATCCGCAATCTCATACAGCACGAAACGGTCGGCCCCGACGTACTGCGCTGCTTTGGGCAACTCGATCCGCACTTTCGGCTCGCGCAGCGAAGTGATGACATTGCCTTCCACTCTGCGCTCGGGAGCGGAAGCATCGCCCGAGCAGACGATCGAGAAGACCAACGTGGCGAGCAGTACCTTTCGAATCATAACAAAGAGGTCTGGCGATCGCCGCCTCACTGCAAATCGAATTTCCAGCGTCCAGAGCCGGCACTCGAGCGAACTCTTCGGCATGGCGAAGAAATCCGAAAAAGAGCCTTGGGAAAAGTCTGCCCCGGAAAAGAGCGGGCACACCAACCTAAGCGCGAAAAGCAAAGCGAAAGCGAAGGCGTCCGCGAAGCGCGCCGGGCGGAAATATCCAAACCTGGTCGACAACATGCTGGCGGCGAAAAAGCAGAAAAGCAGGAAGAAGAAAGGGTAAAGCAACCCGGATAGAGCTCCGAAAGTCCACGCAATCGGGCGCATCCGCGCATCGCCGACATTCCGATATAGATAGAGGGAGGTGATGGGATGGCTCGCGTTATTGGACTGGAGAAAAAGCAGGCGCCCTGGCATTTGCGCTGGTTTTACGGGGCGATGCGCAAAATGTTTGGGCGCGACCTGACCCCTGCCAAAATCCAGATGCGAGTGCCCGGCCTGATCTGGGGCAGCGTCGCAATGGAAGCCGGTCTCGGCCGAAAACGTCTCCTCTCGTTGCGCTACATCCAGCTCGCCAAAGTGCGGACTGCCGGGCGCATCGGTTGCCCTTTCTGAATAGACATCAATTCTGCCGTGGGCAGAAAAGCCGGGTTAACCGACGAGAAATTGCGCGCCGTTCTGGGCGACGATTTGGCTATTTTCAATGAGGTGGAACGGCTCGTGATCGAGCTGGCCGATGCCATGGTGACGGCCCCGGCAAATGTCGGTGACAATCTATACGCGCGACTTCGCGCGCATTTTTCCGAGGAGCAACTCCTGCAACTCAGCGGGCAAATCGCCTTCGAGAATTATCGGGCGCGTTTGAATCGGGTTTTCGAGGTGGAAAGCGACCACCTTTACCATCCCGACTGAGAGACGGTCTAAGAGCGGAAAAAAACGACCGGCGATTAGGAATCGCTCTTCGGGCCTGAGACCGACGCTGGAGAGCCTTACCTTTGCAACCCGCCGGCTCGCAAGTTAAACCCCGCTCCTGTTTTAGTTAAGTGATTCCGCTCTAGAGGTCAGACGCCTCTGTGGGTGGCGTAGGGCAAGGTCCCGATCCGATCATTTATTTCTTGATATCGCATCCAACATTGTTCACAAAACCGCCGAGTGAAACTTTCCGTTTGGACGGACTTTAGGATTAGATGTGTTCTCTTCGCGAGCATGATCATTTACCTAGGCAACGTTGATTTCGCATCTGGCCAGCTTATCGCTTACGAATCTTTTTCAGAAATTAGACTTGGAAATGGGTTAATTGGTTCGGGCTCGGATGCATTCGGATGGTCAGATTCGGCGTGGGGCGCTGGCGGCAACGTCCGATATCAAGTCGTCAACCCGACGCCGGCATTGGATTACCAGATTGGCGGCGGCGCCTTCCTGAGCGGAACTGACCGGGCCGTGATGTTGACGACAAGTCCAGAGCCTGTGCCAGACGGTCTCGTCACTTCACGAATGCTTCCGGACCAAAACACGACACTCTTTTTCAGTTTTGTAGTCCGGCCCATCGTTTTGGGCACGGGTTCAGATACGCTGAGCTTACGCCTCAGCAACGGCTCTGAATCCCTTGCCCTCGTGGCGCTGCGACCAGATGTCGGACAGCAATATTTCAACTTGATGCTGCTTCCCGACGGCGGTAGCGGTAGCTATGGCGCCCTCGGGTCGCAAGCCCTTTACCCAGCGATTACCTATCTGATCGTCGGCAGGATCACGTGGCCCTTCGAAGGACGGGTACATGTCGAAACTTGGATTAATCCACCTGCCATATATCCTGGTGATGGTACGGGATTTCTAGATAAAATGCTGTCAAGTCCGGCGATACTGAACTCGGTGGGGCTCGCAATTTCCTCCACAGATTCCGGTGGTCCGACTTCGACAGCGATATTCGACGAGCTACGCATCGGGTACACCTGGAGCGATGTTGTACTTCCAGGACCACCCCGATTGGCCAATATCTCCACGCGTGGCCTTGTGCAGGCTGGCGACGACGTCATGATCGGCGGATTCATCGTTACGGGGGCGCAGCCTAAGAGGGTGATGCTTCGCGCGATCGGGCCGAGTCTCCCGCTGCCTGGGCAGCTCCAAGATCCTGTTCTCGAACTCTATGGCCCCAGCGGGCTGATCGATTCCAACGACGATTGGGTAAACGCTCCGAATAAGCAGGAGATTATCGACAGCACAATCGCACCTACTAGCGACTTCGAGTCGGCGATCCTGACCACATTGCCGGCGAACAACGCTGGATACACCGCCGTCGTGCGGGGCACTAGCAATCCAGTAGGCATCGCCTTGGTCGAAGCATATGACCTCGGAGACCCGGCACAATCGCTGCTCGGGAATATCTCCACCCGGGCGTTAGTCCAGACTGGCGATGATGTATTGATCGGAGGCTTCATAGTTGCAGGGGTCGATTCCCAACGAATTATTGTCCGCGCCATTGGGCCCTCCCTGCCGTTAACGAACTCGCTAGCCGATCCGACGCTCGACCTCTATGATAGCAATGGCACTTTGGTTGCCTCGAACGACAACTGGCGCGATACACAGGAAGCCGAGATCCTCGCGACGACTGTCCCGCCAGGACACTATACCGAGAGCGCAATCGTGCTGACACTGCCGCCAGACGCATATACCGGTGTCATTCACGGAAAAGGCGGTGCTACCGGTGTGGCACTGGTCGAAGTATACGCCTTAAGCGAAGAAGGATCTCTGTCAGAATAGGCTTTCTTGCCGTATCGGGCGCGTTTGAATCGGGTTTTCGAGGTAGAAAGCGACCACCTTTACCATCCTGGCTGAGGGGCGATCTACTGCGCGCGAGCGG
This sequence comes from uncultured Verrucomicrobiae bacterium, assembly GCA_963749935.1. Taxonomy (GTDB): domain Bacteria; phylum Verrucomicrobiota; class Verrucomicrobiia; order Chthoniobacterales; family UBA10450; genus Palsa-1392. The sequence continues at coordinate 45,573 of CAVVOH010000008.1, read as the reverse complement.
AAGTCATGCAATTCGCTGCCGTTTCGAGGAACCGGCGGACTGCACGGCGACGATGCCGCCGAGATAGCCCGCAGCGAGTTTCAAAACGTCGGAGATAAGAAAAAGCCATTCAAAGGGCGCTTGCATGGCGACCAGAATGGCGACATCGACCAAGGCCACGAAGAATCCGAAGAGGGCGCCGTGGAGAAGACGCCGCCCGGGTAAGCGTCGGGCCATGAGGAATGCGCCCGCGAAGGTAAAGACAGCTCCGGCGATCGGGCCGACCCAACGGCCGAGACGCTCAGCGTACGCCTGCGCAGCGGTGGCTTCGTTGGGCCCAAAGACCGCTACCACCACCACGAGGGCGATGACCGAGGACATCTCGACCAGGACTGCGCCGATGATGAGTCGGAGCCACAAAATGCGGGTCGCGGAAACCACGCCGACGACGTTGCCAACCCGAGGCCGGCCAGACAAGCCAAAATATTCAATCGTCCAGACCTCCGCGGGCTCGACATCCTTGTTTGGAGAACGGGGGGCACAGCTGAGGCGATTTTTTTAAAACCCGTCGCGTCCGGACCGCCGAATCAACCGAAAATATTGCATGGACTCAATCAACCAAAACCAACCGGAAGAGAATCGGGAAGACCTTCGCGGCGCGAAGGCAATCGCGAAAATCAAGGAACTGGTCGACAAGGCGCAGACCTGTTTTTTCTGCACCGATGCCTCCGGCTCGAGCGATTCGAGCGGCGCGCGTCCGATGAGCGTGCAGCAGGTGGATGACGCGGGGAACCTCTGGTTCCTGAGCGCGAGCGATAGTCACAAGAACGAAGAGCTGGCAGAGGACGCCTCGGTGAAGCTATTTTTCCAGGGGTCCGCGCACTCCGATTTTCTCATGCTCAGGGGCACCGCAACCATTTCGCGCGACCAGGCGAAGATCAAGGAACTCTGGGAGCCGATCGTGAAGACCTGGTTCACCGAAGGCGTGAACGATCCGCGCATCACCGTGATCAAGGTCGCGCCTAACGACGGCTACTATTGGGATACGAAGCACAATATCGCCATCGCGGGCGTGAAGATGATGATCGGCGCCGCGATCGGCAAAACGATGGACGATTCGATCGAAGGCACGCTGCGACTCTAGCCGGGCGGATAGTCAGGCAGCGGAGATCGGCGGGCGAGGCGATCATTTCAGCTTTCAGTTTTCCGCTTTCCGCTTTTGTTAGGCCATGTCCATCCGCATTCTCGTTACCGGCGGTACCTTCGATAAGGAATACAACGAACGCAGCGGCCAGCTCTTTTTTAAGGACACCCACCTCGGGGAAATGCTGCAGCGCGGCCGTTCGCGCGTGCCGGTGAGCATTCGCACCGTCATGATGGTGGACAGCCTCGAGATGAGCGACACCGATCGCGCGCTCATCGTGCAAAATTGCGTGCAGGCGGAGGAAACCCAGATCGTCGTTACCCACGGGACCGATACCATGACCGAGACGGCAGCCGCGATCGCGGGTGCAGTTAGTGGCAAGACGGTGGTGCTGACCGGCGCGATGATTCCGTGGGCTTTCGGCAGCTCCGATGGGCTCTTCAACCTTGGGAGCGCGCTCTCATTTGTGCAGGTGTTACCGGCCGGCGTTTTCATCGCGATGAATGGCAAATGCTTTCCCTGGGATCGCTGCCGTAAAAATCGCGAGCGGGGCGAGTTCGAGGAGATCCCGATGGATTGAGCGCAGTCGTCTGGGCCCATCGATCCACTCCGAGAAGAAAAGTGATATTTTAGTAATAAAGTAATTGCCTTGGCGCGAAGCGGGCCCGTAGGATCGGCGGCTCAACTATGAAATTCATTCATTTTGCCGCTATTGGCCTGCTCACGGCCGTCACTCAAAGTCCACAACTCAGCCGGGCGCAAACCGCGCGGCTCGATTACCACGCCCAGTCGTATGCCCTCGACTCGGGCCAACATTCCGGTCTGGCCGGCGCAGAAGCCACCGCTGCAGCTTACAGCACGGTGGTGAAAATGCCGGGAGCTCCCTGGGTGCGCCTCCAATTCAGCGATGCCGCCCTCGGCAAAGGCAGCTATCTCGTTATCACTTCCCTCGCCGACGGCGCGCAGCAGCGCCTCAATGCCAAGACCCTGGCCCAATGGAAAAATAGCAGCGCCTATTTCAATGGAGAAGCCGTCAAGGTCGAACTCCACGCCGCGCCGGGCGACAAGAACGTCTTCTTCCGCATGACCGAAGTCCTGGTTGGCGGTGGCTCGCCGGAGAGCCAGTGCGGCCCGGTCGACAATCGAATCGTCTCGACCGATCCGCGTTCCGGACGGCTTCTCACCATCGGCTGCACGGCCTGGCTCATTTCCGACGGCCGCTTCGTCAGCGCGGGCCACTGCGTTTCGTCTGCCGGCGCAGCCAACACGGTGGAATTCAATGTGCCCCCTTCCCTTGCTAACGGCACCATCCAGCATCCTGGCCCGCAGGATCAATACGTGGTCGATGATTCCACCATCGTCTTTACCGAGGGTGGAATCGGTAATGATTGGGGCGTTTTCAAAACCTTCCCAAATTCACAAACCGGTCTGACCGCGCTGCAAGCGCAAGGCTCTTTCTACAACGTGGTGCAGGATCTCGGCCCGGCCACCATCCGTATCACCGGCTACGGAGTCGATAGCGGCACCGCCAATCAAACCGAGCAAACCAGCACCGGTCCTAACGCCGGATCGTCTGGCACGACGATGCGTTACCAGACCGACACCGAAGGCGGTAACTCCGGCAGCCCAGTCATCGACGAAGCGACCGGCAATTCGGTCGGCATCCATACCAATGCTGGCTGCAGCACTGCGGGCGGCGGCAGCAACAGCGGCACGAGCAATTTCAACACCGCGCTCTGGGCCCAGATCGGCAACACCGGCGGCAGCGATATCACGCTCGACGCGCGAGTAAAGCAAAACGGCGGCAGGGCAAAGGTCAGTCTCCGCTGGAGCCCGGCTGATGGCGGCATGATCAATCTCTTCCGAAATGGCGTGATCGTGCAAACGAGCGCCGACGACGGCAAGACGCAGGACAATCTTGGCAGCAGCACCGGCAACTTCACTTACAAGGTCTGCGAGACCGATTCCGGCGACTGCTCGAACGATAAAGTCGTCACCGTCCCGTAGGCCAGATTGAGCTTCGGCTCTCAATAGCCTTTCGCGTGGCGCGGTCGCTTCTCAGCGATTCGCGCCACGCGAACACCCCCCAGCCCGGAATAGCCAGCCGCAGCGGCCGCCAGGGATTCTTGCCGGGGAGCGCGGGCGCCTCGCCCGCTGTTTTTTGCGCCTCGCGAAAAACCTCTGGGAAGCTGGGTTCCACCGCAGAGAACCCATCAGAATGTGTCCCGCGAGGCGCGTGACACAGCGGGCGAGGCGCCCGCGCTCCCCGGCAAAAGCTCGCGGGCTCGCACTTAGTGCAAAGACCGCGCTGCTTGGTGGCAAGAATACACCAGCAGTCATCAGGCGGGCACCTGGGTTCACGGAAAGGTCCCCCGGATTTCCGCAGCAAACCAATTGCTTTGGAGAAACGTCCAGAAGAAAAATCGAGGTTCCTGATAGTTGCTGTAAACGGGGGCCTCCAACCAGAAGGCTTCAAAGCTAGGTGCATTTATGTCGTCTGTGCTGGCTACCAGCCAATAAGTTGTTTTGGCACTAAGAGCGACGCCTGCGCCGGGCAAAACGACTTCTGCCAAGTCACAACAGCTAGGGTAGACGGGTATCTCTGTTGTGCTGGCCTGACCGTTAGGTAGGAGCGTTCCGACGGTGCCATTGCTATCGCTATAGATCCCGAGGTTTACTTTCTTATCCCCGGAGACGTATTCTACTGCGGCCGCTAATGTCTGGGCGTGGCAATCCGCCTTTGGACTGAAGCGCATGGCAAGCCAAGTCTCGACGGCATCGGCCGCGCCCTTACCGGCCATGAGGTCCCCCACGCCTGTAAAGAAGGCATCTGTCGGCGGGCCGAGATTGCTGAAGATTATCCGAGTGGAACTATCGGCTATCGGCGTCGCCACCTCCTCTTTCGGTGAACCAGCGATGCGCGTTCCACGAATTTCACTGGCCGGCCACGTTCCTGCGGCAGCGGGCAACCACTGCCCGGGCGGGGGGGCGCCATGAGCCGAAATGCCGTTGTTGGAACTTTGCCAGCTACCGTTGAAGGTCGCGCCATTCATATTATCGGGGCTGGCCACCATCCAGTAGCGCGTCCCGGCGCTCAAGGCCACCCCGCTCCCCGCCAAGGTAACTTTGGTCAGCTTGCAGCACTCGCCATTTGGCGGAATGCGCGTCGTGCTGCCTTGTCCGCCCGGGATCGGATTCCCCACTTCGCCATCGGCGTCGGCATAAAGCCCAAGGTTGACCAGACTGGTTCCGGAAATGTAGTTGATCGCCGCCAAGAGCACCCGCGCCTGCACGTCCTGCTTCGGAATGAAATTGACCGCGACCCAGGTTTCCGGTACGCCGATCACGTTTTTGCCCGCCACCGTTCGCTTGGCAAAAGTCCTGGAATCATATTTATCCGTCGCCGACGGCCCGAGATTGGAGAAGATTACTACGTTCCCCGCAGCGTCCTGCCCCGACTCTTCTGCCAGCGCCAGATTGGGCGACTCGATCTGCACGATCTTTTGCGCCAACCCTTCCCTACCCGTGAGGAAGAGAAAAACCGCCAGGCCAACAAGAGTGGCCAACCGCCGTGCTGCGCCCGACGAATAGCCCGCCTTCCCCATCCATTTCGATGCGGTGAAATTGCTCATCCCTCTGTTCTGATGGGTTGCTCCGGGGGCCGTCAAGACACCTTTTTTCGTCGTGCGGGAAAACTTTTTCCTCCGCTTTACCCACCCCGTTTCTCCCCTCGGAGCCGCCTGCCCGGCGTTGGGAGGGAAGATTTCGGCCCTCGGGTCGAGCCTGCGACGTCTCGGCTAAGCTCCCCGAGGCCTCGGATTCACTCCCCGAGGCCTTGGATTGGCTCCTCGAGGCCCCGGGCCGCGGCTCCGAGGTCTTGGGTCGGCCTCCCGAGGTCTCGGGGCGGCCCGCCGAGGCGTCGGGTTTGCGTCCCGAGGGCTGGGATTGGCTCGGCGAGGAGCGGCAAGGTGTCCAGGAGAGGCCGATTTCGCTCGGAAAGCCCCAAATCGCGAGACTCCGAGAGGGGGTACGCATTATGCTTATTTAGTATTTTCTATGAATGAGACCTTCTATCCAGACGACCAGGGTGGTCAGATTGATTGGAACACCAATGTGATCACCGAATTGCCGGGGCTTTATACGGAGCTAAGCATGACGACCGCCCAGCGCGACGCGATCATCGCAGATTGCACCTATGAGATCTTCCTGCTCACCACTGTGGGGGAAATGGCCACTTCAACCTTTGGCGCGTTGCACGGTTTCGTGAAGACGATGGAGCGCAGCCCGCTCAACTCACCCGCGATCGCGGTGCCGACGCTGCCGGTCTGGCCCGCGGGTGCGCCCGCGGTCGTGTCGCCGGGGATCGCCGCCCGTCGCAGTGCCTGGGTGGCGACGGCCAAGAAGTCCAATGGTTACAACAAGGATACGAACGGCCGGACACTACGCCTGGAGCCAACAGCGACGCCGTTCGATCCGAATAGCTATGTCGCGCAGCTCAAAGGGGTAAAAGCGATCGCTCACGAACAGGTGCTGGTGACGGTGGGCAAGGCCGGGGGCAAAGTAACGATGATGAAGTTAATGATGCGGCTCAAGGGGACGGGCCCGATGAAGCAGGTGGGCATGTTTACTGCCCGTACATATATCGATAGCACTCCGCTGGCCCAGCCGGGGGTGCCGGAAGAGCGCGAATATCAGCTCATCGCGATGCGTAACGACCAGGTGATCGGTCAGCCGAGCCCGATCCTGTCGGTGCTGGTGAGTTAAACGGCTCCCGGCAGCAGAATATTGAAGCGGGCGGTGCGCCGAGTGGCCAGCGCCCGTTTTGTTTCGCCGACTCCCGCTCCCCCGATTCTCAGCGGTCGTCTTTGACCTTCCAGGCCACCCGGGCCGTTCCATCCGGGGCGATCGTGGCGGTGATCTCATACCACCGGGCCAGATCGTGGATCGAGTCGAAGGTGATGTTGTCGACCTTGGTCGGCATCATCTTCCGATAATACTCGTGCCGGGTGAGAAGGAGCACGTTCGGCTTCTGCCAACGCTCCGGCTCGGTGTATTCGTGGCCAGGAATAGCGTCCTTCAACTCGGCATCGTTCTCCCGGCCCGGCACTTTGCCTAACGACAGCTCGACGCGAGCGAAGCTATCGCCGGCGAGCTGGTAAACCGCAGTTTGTTTGCGCAAGGGCGCCGGCCGAGGCGTGCTGAAAAGGTTGCCCTGATCCACGCTCAGGTCGCTCGAGAGACAGGCGACCCGCTTCGAATCGGGCGACCAGAGCGCTTCGCCTTCGCGTTGCGCGCCCGTCCCGATGTCATCGGGCGTCAGGTCGTAGAGGACGCGTCCGCTCTTCTTCTCGATCAGCTCGGCGCGCGCCACCCGCGACCCGGCGAGACGCTCGTCGCTGAAGACTTTGCGGATCGCGTAGAGGCCGTTAGGCGAGGACCAATCCACCATCTCCTTCTGAAAACAAATCCGGGCGGTTAGGGGAAAATGGCGGCTGAGATAGGCCTCATCGCCCAGCGCCCGATTCCTCACCATCATCCGGTAGGGCAAGGACTGGGCAGCGAGAAAGGCGGCGAACTTTTCGTCACCCACCAAGTGATAGACAACCGTCGGCATGCCGCTGATGCTCTCCGCCGCCGCGCCATCGGCTGCCTCCGCCACCTCGAAGAACTTCTTCAGCGCCTTGAAATCGCCGCGCGCCGCCCGCCGCGTGTCGCGGGCGTAATGGAAACCGTATCTCTGCGCGACTTCGTCGATCTCCGAAGGACCGGCGGGATCCTTTTCAAGGGCCGGTAGATCCTTCTCGGTGAAATGGAGCCGGGCTGTTTCTTCCACGGCCTCTGTCGTGACCGCAACGAAGCAGAGAGCGAATGCAATAAGGATTGGTCGAATCATAATATTTAAAACTTCATCAGATAAAGAGCGCGACGCCGAAGATCAGGACAGCAAGTCCAATCACAAAATAGATGACCCACTTGCTGCGGCGACCAGTCACGAGCTGCCACAGACCATAGAACATTACCGTAATCCCAAATGCCTCCACCGCGCTAAGAACTCCCAAAGCCAGCCTGGCCTGACCTGCGGAACCCGAGAAACGCGATCCGCCATGGGAGCTGCCGGGGTCGAGCAAGATCGGAAGAGTGAGGAGGAGGACAAAACCAATCACGGCACTGATCAGAGCTCCGAAAATCAAAAGGATAATCCCAAAACGCCGCGACCATCGCTTCGATTGCATACTGCGGCCGCATTGCGGGCAGTGCGACATCAGTTTGTAGGTCTCGTAGCCGCAGTTGTAACAACGGGTCAGGTCTTCCGGATTGGTGCCGTCCCCCTTGCCGTGAAAGAAATCCGGCTCGCGGGGCGCATCCCCTCGGTAATGAGAAACAACCGTGCTGGCCTCTTCCCAATAGCCTCGAGCGACCGGGAATCGGAGGGCGTTGCGAGTCGCCGCGCGCGGCACGCCCGATGCGCCATGACCTCCGCCCGGGTAATACAAATGCAGTTCGATCACGGCAGGCTGGCTTTCGTGCAAAAACGCTCCTGTCACCTCCGGCATTCCGCCGCTGATCCGATGAATGCTCTCGCCTACCTGGATCGCGCCTTTTCCCACAATTACCTCGACCCCCTCCTCCGGCACTGCGTCGGGTAAGGAGAGTTCGTTAGGATAGAAATCGCCCGCCACGCCCCATTGCTGATTTAACGCGATAAACTGCTGCCAGGCCGCCGGCTCTATCCGCCAGCGCGCGATAACGTCTTCTCCGCGCGCCAGCGCTTCCTTGGCCCGCAAATCGAAATGCCGAAAAAGGGCGATGCCGCCACCGAAAATGATGGCCGAAAGCCCATAAATGAAAAGGCACCCCCGCACCCAGCTACCCTCCGCCAGACCCGGGAGGAGAAACGCCGCCACGCAGGCTGCCCAGCCGGAGCCGAAAAAGCCGAGCGCAATGTTTCTGCCGCGACGTGGATCAGCCATGGTCGAGCCGAGAATGACGAACAGATGCCCGCGGCTCAAGCCCGGGTTTCGACGCCTCGCGGGCTCCATTTGTCCTCGCCGCCGTGAGCCCTGGCTGGCGCGGGCGAGTTCGGCGGTTAATGGTATATTCGGTCATGAAACTGTCACATACATTGTCCATCGCGGCTGTGGTCTGTGCGCTCGCCGCGGGTCCTCCCTCGGCTGGAAGCGGCGACGGCTCACGGTCTCACGCGAGCGCTCCCGCGCGTCTCGTCATCAAGCGGGCGGCAAACTTCGGCAACGAAGCGCATTTCAACATCTATATCGACGGCGTCCGGGTCACTAACCTGGGATGGGGTGAGAGCTACGACGGCCTGGTGCCAGCCGGTGATCACCTGATCACCCTCAAGCAGATGCCACATCTCAACGATGCCTATCCCTTCTCGCAGCATCGTGTTCGCCTGGCCCCGGGCCGGACGACGGTTTTCACCGCCATCTGGAGAAACGGCGGGACCTTTATCGCGCTCGAGCAACCTTAAGCCGGAACTTTGCCTCATCCATGCCGGTGTTCACTAACGTCGCCGCCTATAAGTTCACGCCGCTGAGCGAACTGGCCCTGCTCCAGGCGGAGCTGCGGGAGCTATGTCTCGATGGCGGGCTGCGGGGCACCATTCTGCTTAGCCCGGAGGGGATTAATCTGGTCGTCTCCGCCGAGCGTGCCGCGGTCGATCATTTACTCGTTAGGCTAAGAACCATTCCCGGCCTCGCCGATCTGACCGTGAAGACAAGCGAGAGCGACCACCAGCCGTTCAATCGCATGCTGGTGAAGATCAAGAAAGAGATCATCGCCTGCGGGGTGGAAGGCGTCGATCCCGCCCGCCGGCCCGCGCCCCGGATCGCGCCGGGAGAGCTGAAGCAGTGGCTCGACGAGGGCCGCACGGTCACTTTGCTCGACACCCGCAACGCCTACGAAACCAAACTCGGCACCTTCCGCGGCGCTCGCACTCTGGATCTCGACCACTTCCGCGAATTCCCGGCTGCGGCCACCGCTTTACCCGTGGAATTGAAAAACCAGCCGGTCGTCACTTTTTGCACGGGCGGTATTCGCTGTGAGAAAGCCGCCCCTTTGCTGGAGATGGCAGGATTCACCCAGGTCTTCCAACTGGACGGCGGCATCCTGCGCTATTTCGAGGAATGCGGCAGAGCGCATTACGACGGCGACTGCTTTGTCTTCGACAAGCGGGTCGCCCTCGATTCCTCCCTCCGCGAAACCGGCGCCGCCCAATGTTTCGTCTGCCAGACGCCGCTCAGCGCGATCGAGCAGCAGGATATCCGCTACGTAGAATCAGTCTCCTGCCCTCACTGTTACAATAGATCCAAAGCCAGCACTCTGAGCGCCGCCGAGAGTCTGTAGGGGACCAAGCTGGTCGAGCGAAACTAAAAGCCGACGGCCGAGTTACCGCCAAGGCATGTTAGCGAGACCGTCACCCAACGCTCGCGCAGCCGCTTGAGCGCGAAATAAGATACGCGCAATCTTTTGGGTCAAAAAAGTTCACGTTCCATTGTTGTTGTAGTGATAAGACTCCCTGCCGGCCCGTGCTTTTCGCTTGCCAGCGAGATGCCCGGCCTGCCAGCGTGGCCATTTTCATGAAGCAACCGCTTACGCCTGACGCCATTCTTCAGACTGCTTTCGGCTTTTGGAATTCGAAGGTCCTGCTCTCCGCTGTGGAGTTGGGGCTATTTACCACCCTCGCCGGTCGGCGCCTCACAGGCGTTGAGCTGGGAGAGGAACTCGGCCTGCATCGGCGCGGGATTGCCGACTTCCTCGATGCCCTGGTGGCGATGAAATTCCTCGAGCGCCAAGGCGATGGCGCCGAGGCTAAGTATCACAACACGGAAGCCGGCGAACTCTATCTCGACCGTAATAGCCCCCGTTACATCGGCGGCATTCTCGAGATGCTCAACGCTCGCCTCTTCAAGTTCTGGAACGATCTGCCGGAAGCTCTCCGCACCGGCCGGCCCCAAAACGAGACTAAAGGAGGTGGCCCGGGGATCTTCGAAGCTCTCTACGCCGAGCCGGCCAAGCTCGAAAACTTCCTCGGCGGGATGACCGGTCTCTCGCGAATCAACTTCGAGGCGCTCGCCGACAAATTCGACTTCTCAGCCTACCAAACGCTCTGCGACATTGGCGGCGCGACCGGTTTGCTCTGCATCGAGGTGGCAAAGAAACATCCCCACCTGAAATGCATGAGCTTTGACCTGCCGCCGGTCGAACCCGTCGCGAAGAAACACATCGCCGCCGCCGGCCTGAGCGACCGCATCCGGACCGCGGCCGGCAATTTCTTCTCCGATCCACTTCCGAAGGCAGACGTCATTACCATGGGTATGATTCTGCATGACTGGAACCTGGAGCGGAAAATGCAGCTCATCCGCGCCGCGCACGATGCCTTGCCCCCGGGCGGCGCTTTCATCGCCATCGAAGCACTGATCGACGACGCCCGGCGCGAGAATGTCTTCGGCCTGCTGATGTCGCTCAATATGCTGATCGAATTCGGCGAAGCCTTCGATTACTCCGGCGCTGATTTCGAGGAGTGGTGCCGCGCAGTCGGCTTTACCCGCTTCGAAGTGATCCATCTCGCCGGACCCTCCAGCGCGGCAATTGCCTACAAGTAAGTCGGCGCCTGTTGGTTGAGCGAACTCACTCTTACCAGGGCAGCTCGGTTATTTAGGCGGCGTAGCCCCTCCCTGGGGACGCTGCCTCACGGCCGCCGCTTGGGGACTTTGCGAGAAACGCTCCAAAAAGTCGCGCGCCGCCGCATCGCCGCGAGTCCTGTCGTGCAGCAGGTCGTCAAAGAGGCTGATCTGATTGAAAAGGCTGTTTTCGTGCATCGGATTTTGTTTCTGGGCGATCTCGTATTGCGCCAGCGCCTTCTCCGGTTGGCCGAGGAAGCGATAGCAATTGCCCAGATCGGTCCGCACATCGGGATTATCGGCCCCGCGCGCGATGGCTTCCTCGTAATGCTCGATCGCGTGGGGCCAGTTCTGCCGATCGTAATTCCAATTCCCCAGCGTTCGAGCCGCGTCGACCGGTGAGAGTTGGGAAACGTTAGGCGGCAGAGCTGCGGGAGCGGAGGCAAACGGCGATCCGGCCGCGGCCGGCGCGGCAGACTTTGGGAGAAAGCTCTCGATCTCCGGCTGCGCCGGCGCATGGCTGGACCGGCGCATCACCAGCCAGGTCGTGCCCACCCCGAGCCCGAAAGCGAGGAGCAGGAGCAACGGGACCGAGGGCTGCCTTCGTGGCGGCACCGGCAGCGGTGCGTTTTGTTTTTGGGTCCGGCTTGCCATGCTTAGCACTCCTTGGCTCTGATTCTGGATAGATCAAGTCTTTCACAGGTGAGCGATTGCGCCGGCGCCTGCCTTTTCGCGACGGAGGCTGACCATTCGATCTATGGCTAAAATGATGCCGCAGATTTCCCGTCAGCGCTGCCCCGCGCCCTAAGTCTATGTCCCATACTCCGCGGTGCTGACCTGCTCCAACCAGACCACGACTTCGCCCTCGAGCGCTTCCTGGATGGCGAGATGCGACATTGCCGTGGTCGGCGCCGCGCCATGCCAATGTTTTTCGTTAGGCGAAAACCAGACTACGTCGCCGGGACGAACTTCCTCAATTGGGCCGCCTTCGCGCTGCACCCGGCCGCAACCCGCCGTGATGACGAGCGTCTGGCCTAATGGATGGGTATGCCAGGCGGTGCGAGCGCCCGGCTCGAAGGTCACATTGGCGCCCCGCACCCGGGCAGGATCAGGCGCTTCGAAGAGCGGATCAATCCGCACCCTTCCGGTGAACCATTCCGCCGGCCCCGCAACCGACGGCTGTGAACCCCCTCGTTTGATTTCCATATCGAGTTAGTAATCGATCGCAGCGGAGCGGACAAATGCGCACAAGCCTCCGTGCCACCGCCCTTCTCAATCGCGCCTGCAACAGTTCACACGATTGACACATGACGAGCGGGGCCGAATCGTTGAATTAACGGAGCCAAGGCGTCCTCGCCTGCGGCCCGGAAAACGCACCAAACCTATGAAAAAATCCAACAGCTCGAAAAAGATTGTCGAACTTCGGCAACGACGCGGCGCTCCGCTGCACACTCCGACCGACCTCAGCCCTTCCGCCACCAAAGACATCGCCGCCGCCATGAACGCGATCCTGGCTGATGTCTTCGCGCTTTACCTGAAAACGAAAAACTTCCACTGGCACATGAGCGGCCCGCACTTTCGCGACTATCACCTGCTCCTCGATGAACACGGCGACCAGCTTTACGCCATGACTGACCCGGTCGCGGAGCGAGTGCGCAAGATCGGCGGGCTGACTCTGCGTTCGATCGGCCAAATCTCGCGCGAACAACGCATACTCGATAACGATGCCGAATATGTCGAGCCGTTGGATATGATGGCTGAGTTAGCCGAGGACAACAAGACAATGGCCGAGCGTCTGCGCGAAGCGCACAACGTCTGCGACGAGCATCGCGATATCGCCACCGCCAGCCTGATCGAAAATTGGATCGATGAGACAGAGCGCCGCACCTGGTTCTTGTCGGAGATCGTTCGCGGCCAGAATTAACCAGGAAACGGAATTCGCATGCCGCACATCACCGTCGGCCAGGAAAACGGAGCGGATATCAATATCTACTACAAGGACTGGGGCAGCGGGCAGCCAATCGTCTTTAGTCATGGCTGGCCTCTCCCGGCCGATGATTGGGACGCGCAAATGCCAATGAAGCAAACTACCTCGAGTGGCAATCCGTGACGCGTTAAATAATCATGCTGACGATTAAAAATGTCCTGGCCAGTGTGGCGGTGGAAGATTTGGCGGCCGCCAAGAAATGGTACGAAGATATCTTTCAGCGCCCCGTCGATTCGACTCCCATGCCAGAGGTTGCGGAGTGGAAATTCCCGGGTGGCGGTTGGCTCCAGGTCTATCGACTGGCGGAGCGCGCTGGCGGTTGTTCCTGCACCTTTGCCCTCGACGACCTCGATGAGATGGTGGCGCACTTGAAACAGCTCGGTGTCGAGACCGGTGAAGAAATGAGGAGCGAGAAGACAAGAGTCATCATGATCAAGGATCCCGCGGGCAATTCGCTCGCCTTCGCGCAGGCGCTCGATCCATCGATGGCTCGTTAGGCCCTTGTTTCTTTCGCCCGCCCGACGTTTTGATTTTCAACTGAACGTGGGGCACGCGCCGGGTGAGCCGATCAAAGGCCGCCTGTCCGCAGCGCGCTATCGCCATTTCCGACCGCCCCGTCCACCTGCCGTGACGGGGGCTACGGAAAGTTTGACATCACCCGGCGAAGCTGAGAACAAGGTTCATGAAATTAGCCCGTCGCACACTTGCCATCAGCACACTCGGCATCATCCTCATCATCCTCTTGATCCTCGCGCTTGGGGGCGGCGGATACGCCGGTGGCGGCTACTACTACGGCCCCGGCGGCCTGCTGCTACTCGTCCTCATCATTCTCCTGGTGATGGGTAAGCTCTAAGTCACTCCGCACGGAGAAAGAACAGCCGCCGAGGAAATTCCCGGCGGCTGTTCTTGTTGCCCGGGATCGGCACGATTCACAACCCGCTGAGACAGCGAACGCGACAACATCACCCGGAAGTTTGACCCGGGATAGGATTTCGCCAACGCACCGTCGCAGCAGAGGCGCGATCAGATCCGTGAACGGCCGAAAGCACTCTGCCATGATTGTAGAATCTGGCCGTCCCTGGCCGCCGGCGACTTTAACGAGCCGCCGGCGGCAGGAAGAGAAGCTCGGCGCGATCAGGGGTTGGCCGGCACGCGGAAAACGTTCCGCTGCAGCTCGCTGCCAATTGGCGTGTTGCGCTTGATAATGGCGCTCAAGGGTTGCGCTTCCAAGGCCTGCACAACCGACGCGGGCAGATAGCTCTGATACCAAAAGCGGTCGCCGTCGCGCGCGCGGGTGAATTGGTCTTTCACGATGGTAAAGATCAATTCGCCGACGAGGCCATTGTTATAATGGTCCTCGGCCAGCGCGCCGACCCAGAGATCGATATCCTCGGCCGTCGCGTAAGCCGCCGCCAGGTTTGACTGGATGACCGGGTCGGACGAGACCTCGGCGAAGTTCGCTTTCGCCGTAAGGCCGAAGTTGCGCCGCACTTCGTTATACCGCGGCAGGCCATGGTCGCGCGCCCGCTGGATATTCAGGGAAGCGAGATCAAATCCGCCCGCGCCCGGAGGGCCGAAGAGGAAGTTGCGCAAGCCGTCGACGATGTAGCTATCCACCCGTTGATCCACCTGGCTGGCCAATCCACGCAGGTAAGGCTCAATGCCGAACCCGGTTACCTGGCTGGGATCAAAGAAGGCCATGGAAAGATCGAGTCCGCCGAGCGATTGACCATTGCCATCGAGCCGCTGCAGGACGGGCGAGAGAAGGGTGTGCCCGACCCGGAACGCGCCGGTGGAGAATGCGTTCTCGATCCCCGCGTCTACCTCCGGGTTATAACCGGTGTAGGGGGCGAGGGCATTCTTGCCCAGGAGAAGGGGAAGGAAATCGCGATAAGTCACGATCTGCATCTCGGCTCCGACGATGGCGCGGGCGCGATAGTAGATGCCGTCGTCATCGAGACTGGGCTGTTGGGCCTTGAATTTTCGCGCCCAGTAATTGTGTTCCCGCACGAACAGCGTGTGCATCACGGTAAGGCAGACCTGCTCGTTCGAGCGCACATCGCCGGCGAGGAAGTAGTTCGCGGAGTTATCCGGCAGGTTCAAAAAACCATGCTCGTTGTAGGGCAGCAAATTACCCGCGCTCGTCTTTAGCTTGCCGGAGCCATCCAGTCGGCGCAGCTCCTGGGCGCGCGCGTCGTCCGATCCATAAACCTGCGAGGCATCGATGTAGGCCGTGTTGATGTTAATCTGCTGGCGGATGCCATCGATCATCTGGTAGAGCGAGCGATCCAGATCGATCACCTGCGTGCCAGTTCCATTGGGATCGAAGGAAGGATCGCCCAGCGGCACCGGGATATCGAAGGGCTCGGATGGATCGATCGAAGGCGTCAGATCGAGGTCGTGATCGATGAACTGGCCCCACTGCCAGAGGTAATCTGAGGTGGGGATCGGGCTGGGGATCAACTCCGGCTGGGCCACCACGATGTTACTGATGAGTCGTGCGCTCGGCTCATCCGGCGCGGCCGGCGTGCCCACTCCATCGGCGTAGGCGATCGTGGTGTGGCGCAGGAGCGCGGTGTTGGCGGCCCCGCGTGAACCGTCGATCGGGTTGTTGCCCGATCCATCGATGGAGCGGAATTCATGCGGGAAAACCGCCGGTGCGCTGGAAGCGGCCGTGTTTTGCGACGACCGCGCGGTGGAAGCGGCGACGCTCGGAAGTTCCAATGGACTGCGCGCGTAAAGCGCCGAAGCGGACGCGCAGGTGAGAAGGCATAGGAGTTTAGTTAGTTTCATCGTGATGGTTGGATTTGTATTGTTGATTGCGTTTTCTTACGCTGCGGAGTCTAGAAATATGGCAAACCCACGGCGAGTAGGAAAAAGTTTCGTGGTTGTAACTTTTTGGCGGGTCCGTGACGAGAAGAATTTTCCGCCCTTAAAACTGAGCGCGTTCGACCGCGCTTGGGGATGAGCTTCCAAAGTTTGTCGGTTGCCGGAAACTACTGCTGGAAACTGGTGGCCGACGGACCTGGGCAACTGCCGGTCTCGGTGGTCGTGGCGCGTGACTTTCCGCCGCCGCGTAGGGTCCAGTACTCGCCCAGGGTCGAACCATAGCAGATCTCAACTGCGATGCGTTCGCGGTCCTTGTTCAGCTCCACCCAGTGGGGGTTGGATTTGTCGAAATTGAGCGGGTTATTCTGCTCGTCGCGCGGAGTGAAAACGATGACCGATTCGCCGGGCGAAAAAACGTGACCGCTCATGTCGCTCTCGGAAAGGCGATGGTAGCCAGGCCCGAGGATTTTCTCGAGGGCGACGCTCCAGTCGGCTACTGGCTCGCCATCGACGGTGACGATGACGTTCTTGATGATGGCGGGCCCGACGCCTTTATTGGACAGGGTAAAATGGATGTCGGGCGTGTTGCTGCTCTCGAATTCCAGGATCGGCCAGACGGCCGCGCGCAGCTGCTGGCGCTGGACGTAGGCCGTGTAACCGGAGAGGCACAACGCGCAGACGCCGACGAAGGTCGCGATGGCTGCTTCGTATCGGCTGATCCCTACCCTTCCCTTTCCTTCCGGCACGAGCCCGATCTTATCGGTCGCCGGGATGGTGTCAATGAACGCTGCGTGGCCGCAGTCGCCGGCTTGCTTCGCGCAGCGAAAGTCTGCTACGATCAGGCTCGCGTTATTCGCAGGCGCGCCAAATGGAAACGCCACTCACGCCGCTCGAATTTGCCCGCCGCGCGCGCAAGCTCTATCCCCACCGTGTCGCTCTGGTCGAGGGCGATTCGCGCTGGACGTATGAGGAGTTTCTCGATCGCTGCGATCGGTGGTCGGCGGTGATGCAGCGGCTCGGGATCGCGGCGGGCGATCGCGTGGCATATCTCGCACCCAACATCCACGCCCAGCTCGAGTCGTTCTACGCCGTGCCGCAAATCGGCGCGGTCCTGGTGCCATTGAATTATCGGCTGACGGCGGATGATTTCGTTTATCTGCTCAATCACAGCGGCGCGCGGATGGTCTGCGCGCAGCGCGATTATCTCGCTGCGATCGAGAGCGTCCGTTCGCAACTGCCCCGCGTCGAGCGCTTCATCGCCCTAACGGGTGAAGGAGATGGTTGGCTGCGATATGAAACACTTCTCCAGGACGCCGCACCTGATTTTGCCCGCCCGGAAATTGGCGAGAGCGATCTGCTAGCGATCAATTACACCAGCGGCACGACTTCACGGCCGAAGGGCGTCATGATCACCCATCGCAATGCCTGGATGAATTCCATCGGCACCCTAGTGCATCAGCCGATGACCTGTGCCGATCGTTATCTTTGGACCCTGCCGATGTTTCACGCCAATGGCTGGACCTTTGTCTGGACAGTCACGGCGGCGGGTGCAACCCATGTCTGCCTGCCCAAGGTCGAGCCGCGCGCTGTTTTCGAGCTGATGGCCCAAGAGCGGATCACCATGCTCTGCGCGGCGCCGACGGTTTTGATTTCACTGGCGAACGCGCCAGACGAGTTTCGTCAGCTCGCGCCCCGGGGCGTCCGCGTCGTGACTGCCGGGGCGCCGCCGGCCGCTTCCACCATCCAGAGATTGGAAGAAGAATTGGGCTGGACCATTACCCATGTCTACGGGCTGACCGAGACGTCGCCGTTTATCACTGTGTGTGAACCACGAGCGGAGAATGAGTCACTGCCAGTCGGCGAACGTGCCGCGATCAAGGCTCGCCAGGGGATCGAATTGATTACCTCGGGTGAGGTACGGGTGGTGGATGGGGAAGACCGCGACGTGCCGCAGGATGGGATCACCCAGGGCGAAATCATCGCCCGCGGCAATGTCGTGATGGCCGGCTATTACAATGACCCTGAAGGGACTGAGGAGGTTTTCCGCGGTGGATGGTTTCACAGCGGCGATGCGGCGGTGGTGCATCCGGATGGCTACGTCGAGATTCGCGACCGGCTGAAGGACGTGATCATTAGCGGCGGGGAAAACATCTCCTCGGTCGAAGTGGAAGGCGTTCTGCTGCGACATCCGGCGGTGCAGGAAGCGGCGATCGTGGGGCTGCGGCACGAACGCTGGGGCGAGGCGCCGCATGCCTTCGTCGTGCTCAAGCATGGCGCACAGGCCAGTGAGAGCGAGCTCCGTGACTTCGCGCGGGCTCATCTCGCGCACTTCAAGGCGCCGCATGGAGTGACTTTCCTCCAGGAACTTCCCAAGACCGCCACAGGCAAAATTCAGAAGTATGTCCTGCGAGCCGGGCAAAGTGCGATCACGCTGCAATAGTAGATCGTTCCACAAGGAAAATTTGGGACGGACCGCGATTTCCAAGTCGCCAAAATTCTCCGCCTGCGTAGAGTTTGCGCACAACAAAGTTCTTATGATCGACGCCCATTCCTACGCCGCCTTCGACCCGAAATCAGATCTCAAACCGTGGGATTTCCAGCGCCGCGAGGTCGGCGATGACGACGTGCAGATCGACATTCTGTTCTGCGGCGTCTGCCATTCCGATCTGCACTATGCCCGCAGTGAATGGATGCCGGTGACTTATCCGCAGGTGGTCGGGCACGAGATCGTCGGCAAGGTGGTGAAGGTCGGGAAGAACGTGACCAGGCATAAGACGGGCGATCTGGTCGGCGTTGGTTGTATCGTCGATAGCTGCCGGCGGTGTGCTAACTGCAAGGACGATCTAGAGAATTATTGCACGGAAGGAATGCAGGGCACCTACATGGGGGTCGAGAAACAGAGCGGGAAACCGACTCAGGGTGGTTACTCGACAGTTATTGTGGTGGATGAGCATTACGTTCTGCGCATCCCCGAGACCATTAAGCCGGCCGAGGCGGCGCCGCTACTTTGCGCCGGGATTACGCTTTATTCACCGCTGCGACATTGGGAGATCGGACCGGGAAAATCGGTCGGCATCGTCGGTCTCGGTGGTCTCGGTCACATGGGAGTAAAGCTGGCCCACGCCATGGGCGCGAAGGTCATCCTTTTCACCACCTCTCCCGGCAAAGCCGATGACGGCCGCAAGCTCGGGGCGAACGACGTGATCATTTCCAAAAGCGCGGAGGAGATGACCCGCTACAAAGGCCAGCTCGACCTCATCATTAATACCGTCTCGGTGGCGCATGACCTCGATCCTTACATCAGCTTGCTCAAGCGCGACGGGACCATGGTCCTGGTTGGCGCGCCCGCCACTCCGCATCCTTCGCCGCAGATTTTCAACCTGATCATGCAACGCCGTTCGATTGCCGGCTCCGGTATCGGCGGAATCAAGGAGACGCAAGAGATGCTGGACTTCTGCGCCGAGCACGACGTGAGGCCGGAAATCGAAATGACTTCGATGCAGGATATCAACCAGGCCTGGGAACGGGTGGTGAGCGGCGACGTGAAATACCGTTTTGTCATCGACATGGCGACGCTTAAGACTGAGCCGAAAGCGGCCTGACTTGTCCCGGCGCAACGCTCCACACGCGGCCCAAGCGTGCCGCGTCTTCCGACTCCGCGCTCCTCTAACCTGCGGTCAGTAGGCGCTGATTAGCAGCGCGACGTCGGCCCCGATCCGGCGCGCCGCTTCCTCGAAGAGCTGAGCCGAATTTTTTTCGACGGAAGCCAGACCTGCCCACCGTTCCTGCTGGAACTGGAGCAGCGTCCGATTGCTGGCTCGATCGATCACCTCACCGCTGACCGCTAGCTTCGCTGCTTTGGCATGAAAGTCGCCAAACCGCGTCGAGCGCCAGCCAGGATCGGCTTTTGTAAGACGCACCCGGATGAGCAACTCCTTCGCGACAGCCCCCGAAGCTGGCGCGCGCGGGCGCAGTTCCTTCTTTAGTCCTTCCATGAAGGCCGACTTCAGCGAGGGCAGAATCGCTTCGATCGCGGCGCGCGATTCACCCGGTCGCTCCAGCACTGTGACCTTCGCGACGTCGAGCGGCTCGACCTGGATGTCCTGGTAATCGTCGGCCCGGAAAGCACAGTTCACCACGACCTCGTCGATTTCCCCTTTCCAATCCCGGTAGGTTCCGGGCTCCGTGGGGGCTGCGGCGAACCCCGTTATCGCCAGAAGCAGCATTCCTAACGAGAAAAATAGGGAAAATGTGCGGGCATGCATGGCGACCAAGGTGGCGTACTCCGGCCCGAGCCACAAGCTCTGGGGCTCACTCGCAATCGCTGGCAAAATGGTTTCGCAATTTCAGCCGAAAGGCGAACTTCTTGCCAACTCCACCGCAGTTACCCAACGCGTAACCGGCGCTACTCCCAGGAAAGACCCTCGGTCAGCATCTTTACTTCGCTGCCGCCGCCGGCCGGTTTCACGAAAATTGTAAGGGTCGCATCTCCCTGCTTCCGTTTTAGGATCGAGGACTGCGGATTAACCATATCTTGGCCGTCGTTAGTCCAGCCCTGCGCTTTCAGCCCCGCGGCGAGCTCGGCACAGACACTCTTTACGTTCGACTTACTCTGGAAGATGAGCTGTCCCACCAATCCCTTGTATTCAACACCAGTCGCGTCCTTGGTCAGCGCGAGATCCTTGGCTTTGAATCCTTCACCCGCTGGCTGCGCCCCTGAAAGAGCGCCAGAGAGCGCGGAAGCAATATCGTCCTCATCCTCATCCTCCGAGTCGCTTTTCGCAGGGGTAACTTTCTTCTCAGGTTCTTTGGCCGCGACCTGGAACTCTTTCGGAATTTCGCCCAGCGGCGCGGCGAACTTGATCTTCACCTCCCACGTTTCGCCGAAGATATCCAGCTGGCCGCTGGTCGTGATCTCACCCTCCACTTTGCCGTCTTCGTAGGCGAAATCGTTTGCTTCGATCTGACCGATCGAACTGAAGCCTTTTTTCTCGTTCCCGTTGTGCGCGACCTGGCAACCGTAGATCTGGCCATCCTCATGGAGTGAGATGACCAAGGCGCTGCCAAACTTGCCGAACATCGCGTCAAAGGAGGGTTTCTTCTCTTTCGAATGATCCTTCTCGGTAAAGATCAACTCGATCCCGGGTTTGTCGGCGAAAGGTTCCACCCATCGCGCCGAGACATAAGCAAGCTTCGCGTCCTTCCCGTTGCCCCTGAAAATACCGCTCACGGATGGTTTGATATCGGCCGCCGGTCCGCCTTTCCTCGCGGTGGAAGCCGGGAGCGACTCGCCCGCTTTCAGCAACGGCGTATCGAAACGCACCTCGAAACCGGTGGGAAACATCCCCTCGGTTTCCATGGGCTGGCTGGCTTCACCGCTCACCTTGCCCTCCTGCGTCTTCAGTTCGCCAGTCGCATTCCCACTGTGCCGGCTGATCCACGTACCGCCTCCGCCCGCGCCCCAGTGTTTAAGTTTCCCCGTCTTCGTGAAGACAAGTCGGAGAAATGGTCGTTGGAAATCTGGATCGCTGCCTTCCTTCTCCCGGTCCCTCGCTTCTTTCAGCTTCTCGCTCGTTACAGCCTGACTCGTCAAGACCACCGCGATCGCCTCCTCGTTATCGACCTGGGTCTCGTAGGCCAAGGCGCGCTTTAACGTGTAGGCCTTCTTCTCCAGCTTGAGTGTCCCCTCTCCCGTGGCGGCGGCGCCCTCCTGGGCAAAGAGCGGGGTCGCATCCCACAGGCTGATCGCCAGCAGCAGAAAAATGATCCTTCTCGTCATAAACTATTCCTCTCTTTTAATTAACAATATCGAGGGGCGCGCGCCATCAGAGCAGAAATCTGAAACGCTGCCAAGCTTTCCGCTTCGAACTTGAGGCCCTCCTGAAACAGCGCTCAGTGCCAGGCGAAATTGCTTTGACTCAGCAGCCACCACAAGACGAGCGCTCCGAGCAAAGGAAGAACGTTAGCGGCCAGGCTGATGATGGCGAAGACCAGCGATCGCCTTTTCAAAAAAAAGCAAAGCAATCCGAGCATCGCGCCCATCCCCCAACAGCTGAGGGCAATGGGTCCGTCGATTGCGAGATCACGGAACGGGCGGATTACCTCGCAGATCAGCAAACCGCCGACCGCACTCAGCCCGAGCGCCACCGTTCCTAAAATATTCGTGATCTTGTTCGCCATTAGCTCGCCGGATGAACCGTTACGACATCTCCCCCCAGCGAATACCCTTCTTCGTCCAACTGAAAGATATTTCCTACCGGTGGCGCGATCGTTGAAACCGGAGCTTGAGCCCGACCGACAACCCGCTATCCTCGGCAAATATGCATCGTGACTATCACCGTTGGTACTCTCACCGCCTCAATCGCGACATGGGCGTCGCCGTTTACGGCCATTTTGGCATGCCCATCCTCGCTTTCCCGACCAGCGGCGGCGATGAATTGGAACAGGAAGGCCAAGGGATGATCCGGACTCTCGGTCCCTATCTGGATGCGGGGCGCATCCGCATTTTTTCCATCAACGGAGTGCAGGGCGATTCTTTCCAGAACAAGGGTGCGCATCCTTTTCACCGGAGCTGGATGCAGGCGCAATACGACGACTATGTGGCCAACGAAATCTTCCCCTTCATCGATTCCCAGTGCCAGACTGGTGGCATCCCGATCACCACTTACGGTGCGTCGCTAGGCGCCTTTCACGCCGCTAACACCCTCTTCAAGCATCCCGACCGCGTGAAACGCTGCTATGCGCTCTCCGGTGTCTACGACATGCGTGACTCCATGGACGGGATGTACGACGATAACTTCTACTTCAATAACCCAGTCGACTACATGGCGAACCAGAACGACCCCTGGTTCCTCCATCAGTATGGCAGCTGCGACATCCACCTCGCGACCGGATGTGGCCCTTGGGAAGTGCCAGGCCCGACTTACCATTTCTCCGAAATCCTGCGCAGTCGCGGGATCGCGCATCATCTGGACGACTGGGGCCCGAAAGGCGGTCACGAATGGCCCTACTGGCATCACCAGATGTGGGAGTACGTCGGCTCTGGGTTCTAACAATCGATCAGGCTTGGCTGCTGCCGGTCGTAATGGCGCCGAACGCCGCAATCAGCGAGCCCTACGCGGCTAAGTCAGCGGTTTCGAACAGAGACTCTCCTCAACGCCGCCACCTCGAAGAAGGCTTATCCGGGTCGTATTCATAGAGGCGTGATGGATCGCCAAAGACCGCACCAAGGATGCGCGCGGGCCAGACTTCCATGTAGGTGAGAAGAAGCGACATGAAGGGCACGAGAATGAAGGTAAGACTATGTGCCGCCAGGATGAACATGGCCATGGCCCGCAGGACCAGGAGATAGATATCCCAGCGCGCACGTTGTTTTAGCTGGTCTTCCGGCATCACGTCATAGCCCACCCGCATCGCCTTCCAGAAATGTCCCGCGGCGAGAGAACCAAAGGTAAACCAGAGCCCCGGGCTTTGTGCGATTTGGTGGCGAAGTTCTCCGTTGAGTAAGAGGGCGTGCAAAGGAATGAGCACAATCCAGTAAGGCAGGCCAACGACCGCAACTAGGATGATCCAGGTGAAAAAACCGCGGATCACATTCACCGTTCCGGCCGCGATCCCTCCCGCTTCTGCCTTCTGCTGCGACTCGCGAAGCGCCCGCGGGATGAGGACCGCGATGATCGCGGCCAGCGCGCTCAGTCCGTCGAACCAGTAGTTGAAAACGGTGAGCGGCGCCGACCAGCCGAAGAAGAAAATGCCCGCCACCGGAATGAGATTGCGCGCGAGTACACTCCAGGCGCCGGGTCGCGCCGCAAACTCGCGCAGATGCTCGGAAACGGATGGCATCGCGGCCGGTCGGGGCACGATCGGTTGCGGCGATGAGAGTGGGCGCGGTGTGGGCGCATTTCTCTTTTGCCGTCGCTTCGACATTCCGTGGGCATTAAAACCCTTCAACCGCCGGCAGCCAATGCCAAATGTATGGACAAGACGCCATCGTCTCGCTCAGAATCGTGGGCAATGAAAATTCCACGCTGTGTCACGATCGTATTTGTTGCTGTCTCTCTTTGCGGGCTAACTCTCTCGGCAAGTGCCGCGGACATTGGCGACGGCAAAGACGTAAAACAAGTCCGCAAGATCGTGGCCGCCAAGTTTGGCCAGGTCCTGAACGTCTCAGTCTCGCATGACTGGGCCCTTTGCACGGCCTACAGCGATGAGAGCGATCTCTCCGTCGTGGCGCATCGGACTGCGGCTGGTTGGAAGATTGTCGCCCACGATGGTGGCGCCTTTGCCGCCGGAGACCTGAAGTCAATGGGCGTCCCGCAGGCCGAAACCGCTTCGTTGCTGAAGGTTTATCAGTAAAGGATCAAAAGCGCCCCCTTTGGGAGGCGTCCAAGCAACAGCGTAAAGCTGTTCTCACGCCGGGAGCAGCCTTGGATATGGTCGCGGAATACGCCTCCAACAGACACGCCCGTCTCCACTGACGGATATCCGGACTTGCCTTGCGTAAGCCGTCAGATAAGAAAAAGCATGCGTTCACTGTCCTTGCTGCTCGTTAGCCTTCTTAGTGCCGCGATCTCCCTCGCGGGATACCTGTCGCCGAAAGATCTGGTCGCGCAGCTTTATCAGGCGCATCAATCGAAGCATGATCCGCTCATGGAAACGCAGCTGCTGGCCCGCTATTTCGACGCTCCCTTTGTGAAGTTGTACCTGAGAGATAAGCGGGAGGCGAAAGAGGAAATCGGACGGCTCGACGGCGATCCGCTCTATAACGCACAGGACACTGAAATCAAAGACTTCACCATCTCGTCGCCGGAAACAGCCGGAGCCGAAACGCGAGTTACCGTTCGTTTCAAAAATTTCGGCCAAGCCACGCGCATCGTCTACATTCTGACGAAGACGCGTGACGGCTGGCGAATCACTGACATTCGCTACGACGATGGCTCGTCGGTGAAAAAAATCCTGCAGGCTGATAACTGATCTCTTTGTTTGTAGCAGCAGCGAACATCACGCTGCGCTACAGCCAACCGCGTCAAGCTGGCGACTGCAGCAGCCCTGGTCGATGTTGATCGATGCCAAACATCATTGGTCTGCGCAGTTGTTATGACAAAGTTGGCCGCCTCATTTATTTCGGAAGGATGCTGGATAAGATCCGCCTGCACGCCGCCGGGCATCTACCCCCGGATTACCAGGAGAACCTCGGCGAGCCGCACCCATTCACGCTCGACGGGCGCTGCTGTCGATTTCTCGGCGTCCCCTACTCCGGGATCAGGGAGCGGACGCTCGCCGGCCAGACCGACGAAGCGGTTTTAAACTGGGCGCATGCCCACGGCACGACGCGCACCGACGAAGAGTGCCACATATGGAATCGCTTCGTCGCCAAGCTCGGCTGGCGCGACGAACGCAGCTACGTCCTCCCACAGCGCATCCAGGAAAGCGGTCTCACCGGCAAACCGATCGAAACTCTCATCGACCACATCGAATACGACGAAGACCGCGACCCCGTCGCCGTGCGAGCTTGGGAAGCAATCTGAACGGGATTTCCGCTATATGACTGGTCCGAACAGCGGTCGGGATTCATCGAAGGTCGCGACACGACAACGCACCGCGGGCCTAAAATGTCGCCCTTTTCCTCCAACCTGAGCAGCAGACCGAGCGCAGACTCTATTTGCAGCAATCCCACCCAAACGCGCTCACGCACGAGACCGTAGCGCGCAAACTCCCGCTCCAGAGAGTCAGAGATAAACAGGCCGCCCCGCGAACGACAAACGAACCAGCGGAGAACATCATGAGAACGACTCGAAAGTAGTATTCGGGATTGGCCCCGGGCCAAGAATTACGGAATGACCGCAGACGCTATCGCGCAAGACCTGAAACCATCCCCTGCCGAGCGCCGGGAGAAACGTGAAGCGCGGCGGGCAGAACAGCGGCGCCAAAACAAAGGCCGGGCGGCCAAAATGCACACGGCACGCCTGGCGACGGAGCGGGCACGTGAGCCAATATTCCCAGTTACCGACTCCTTGCTGCCCCGCCTCAACGTCGGCTGTTCCGGGTGGTTCTACTGGCATTGGCGCGGCGCATTCTATCCCGCCGAGATTCCCACCAACCGTTGGTTTGAATATTATCGCCGTCATTTTAAGACTGTAGAATTGAATGCCCCGTTCTACTCCTGGCCGACCGCCGGCGTAGTCGCTACCTGGCTGCGCCAGGCGGGGCGAACGAAATTCATCTACACCGTCAAAGTTTCTGAGTTAATCACGCACACCAAACGATTCACCGGGACTAAGACTCTCGTTCGCGACTTCGGCTACATTGCCGACCTGCTCGGGAATCGGATGGGTTGTTTCCTCTTTCAACTTCCGCCGAGCTTCCATTACTCGCGCGCCCGGCTTCGGCGGATCGTCGAGCAGCTCGACCCTGCGCGGCGCAACGTGGTGGAATTCCGTCACCGCAGCTGGTGGAATGAAGAGGTCTACCACGCCTTCCGCGTGAGCGGAGCGATCTTCTGTTCCTGCAGCGGGCCGCGCCTGCCGGCCGACCTGGTGAAAACTGCGGACGAAATCTACCTCCGCTTTCACGGCACGACACGCTGGTATCGGCACGACTACTCGCCCTCTGAGCTCGCCTCCTGGGCCGAAAAGATCCGGGCCAGCGGCGCCCGGCGCGTCTGGGCCTATTTCAACAACGACCGCGACGGCTACGCCATCAAAAACGCGCGGAAGCTTCGCAAGCTACTCCAGTAGCTTTGTAACATTTCGTTTTGGATTAGGACGAAGTGTTTCTTACTCTGAGGGGTTGTCTCCCGAATCGGCGCTCTTAAAAGAATTCTCGAGTAGGTCAGCACCGTCCTCGATCGAGTGGCGAAGCGGAGCTCCCGCTCCCATGATATACGTGAGTCACGTATATGCACCGTATCGCCCCGACGGAGACTTGCGAAGTCTTAAGACTAACCACGCAGCCACAGCGCCCCCCCTTCCTTGCTCTCCCTGTTGGCCCGGCACCTCTCGGCCTTTCCCTCTCAAGCTAAAGCCTGAGAAAGCCGTCGCGCACCATTTTTGATTTCCGCGGCATTAAACCCCGCATAGCCAAGGACCAATCCACCCCCCGAGCTCGGCTTCGTGCTATAAGCGGAAAGAGGCGCGGCCTGAACCCCATGCCTGGCAGCTCGGGCGGAGGCCTCTTGATCGCTTATCTTCGGCGGCAACCATCCAACCAGATGCATGCCAGCCTCGGCGGGTGAAATCTCGAGCCGGCCCTGCAACTCCTGCCGCACAGCTTTGACCAACACTTCCTGCCTTTCCGCGTAGAGTGAACGCATCCGGCGAAGGTGACGAGCAAAGTGACCTTCAGCGATGAAGTCGGCCAGGATGACCTGTTCCAGAAAAGAGGAATGTCTGTCGACGAGGCCGCGGGCAGTGATGAAGATTTCAGTCAAGTCTTTCGGCACCACCATACAGCCCAGACGGAGCGAGGGGAAAATGGTCTTACTCAAGGTGCCGACATAGATGACGCGGCCATCCTGATCGAGTCCTTGCAGGGCAGCCAGCGGACGTCCGGCATAGCGGTATTCACTGTCGTAATCGTCCTCGACAATGAAGGCGTTGGATCGCTTCGCCCATTCGAGCAGGGCAAGCCGGCGCGACAGACTCATGGTCACTCCGAGCGGGAACTGATGCGACGGCGTGACGTAAACCAACCGTGCTTGCGGGCGAGTGCGGACGGCCTTGGCCAAGGCGAAACCTTCTTCGTCGATCGGAACCGAGATGACATTAGCCCCAGCAGCGAGGAGGGCGTTGCGAGCGCCGGGGTAACCGGGGTCCTCCATCCAGACCGGATCGTCTTTCTCGAGCAGGATACGCGCGGTCAAATCCACCGCCTGCTGCGCGCCCGCGACAATGATGACCTGACTTTGGTCGCAATTTACTCCTCGCGACAATCTCAAGTGCTCGGCCAGCGCGACGCGCAATGGGAGATAGCCCGCCGGGTCACCGTAAGTCAGCATTTCCCGCGGGGGATTCCGAAGCCGGCGGGCCGCCAATTGCGACCAGATCTTGAAGGGAAAATCGTCAAGCGCGGGCAGACCATTCTGGAACGCCTGACCTTTTCCATCCGCCAGCAGACGAAGGCTCGTTAGGCTGGTCCCGGCCAGCCATCTTCCACGCGCGGAGAGAACCGGCCGGCGTCGGCGCAGCAGGGCTTTCCCTGGCCGTAACGA
Source organism: uncultured Verrucomicrobiae bacterium (assembly GCA_963749935.1). Classification (GTDB taxonomy): domain Bacteria; phylum Verrucomicrobiota; class Verrucomicrobiia; order Chthoniobacterales; family UBA10450; genus Palsa-1392. Next base: position 17,785 of record CAVVOH010000008.1, on the reverse strand, counting down.
GTCCGGACCAACCCGCAACATCGCCTCTGGGAGGATCGCAGCCACGTAGGTCCCCGCACCGGTTTTCCCTTCGAGGTAGCCTTCCGCCAGCAACTGTTCGTAGGCGTTGACGATAGTCATGCGGGCGACTCCGAGTTGTTCGGCCAACTGCCGGGTGGAAGGCAGGCGCATTCCGCGCGGGAAGTTTCCGTTCAGGATCGAGCGGCAAAGGGCATCATAAATCTGGCGATAAAGCGGCGCGGGCGACGTCTCGTCCAGCATGATGAGCAGAGCATTGGTTTTCGGCATCAGTCGATTGAATTGGTCTAGTCATTTTGTCTCGAAGTGGCTCTTGTGCCAAGACCAATTATTTCTTAAAACAAATCATGAACGAAAGCATTCGTCCGACCGCGCGAACCACCGTCCGGCGTTTACCGAAACGCGCTTGCTACGATCGCCAGTTGGTTCACGAGATTCTGGACGAAGCCTTCATCTGCCATGTCGCCTTCGTCGTCGACGGCCAACCTTTTAACATTCCAACCGCCTACGGGCGCGTTGGAGACGTCCTCTATTTGCACGGCTCCGCCGCGAGCCGCATGCTGCGTCAACTGGCCCAGGGCGTCCCCGTCTGCGTCACGACCACCCTCGTGGATGGCCTGGTTTTGGCCCGCTCCGCCTTTCACCACTCGATGAACTACCGTTCAGTGGTCGTGCTGGGCCGCGCCGCATTGGTAACGGAGGCCCAAGAGAAGCTGGCCGCGCTCGAAGCGCTGGCCAATCACATCATCCCAGAGCGTTGGAAGGAAGTGCGTCCGCCTACCAAGCGTGAACTGAAAGCAACCACGGTCCTTTCCCTGCCCCTGGTGGAGGTTTCGGCCAAGGTGCGCACTGGGCCGCCGGTGGATGATGACAGCGATTACGCTCTCCCGGTCTGGGCTGGAGTCATTCCATTACGGCTGGCGTCATCTCCTCCGGTGAGCGATCCGCGACTGCGGCCCGGCCTGAAACCTCCAGCAAACGCGACCAGATTTTCCCCTGGAGATAGGAACAACCAACCAACAACCGCGTAGGCATGTCGCCCAGGCAAACTTCGCACCTTACTTAAACAAATATGAAAGTAACCGCCTTCACCTTACTTACAGCCCTGCAACTCATTCTGTCCTCAAGCCGCGGTGAGAATCAGCCTTCCTCACCGATGACGGAGGCCTCATCCATTGCGACGCAAGCTCTGCTCCGGGATGGCTCGCACGATTTTGATTTCCTGATTGGCAAATGGAAAGCCCACGTGCGCCGGCTTCCTAAACGCCTGGCCGGGTCCAACGATTGGATCGAGTACCGATGGCATCTCGAATCATCACAAACTTCTCGACACAAATGCGAACTTCGAAGAGTTCGAAGTCGATAACCCGTCCCAGCACCTCCATCTCAAGGCCCAAACGCTTCGGCTTTACAATGCTGATACCCATCAATGGAGCATCTATGGGCTTGACCTCGACAAAGGAACGCTCGGACTCCCAGCCACCGTCGGTCGATTCAATGGCAATCGCGGGGAGTTCTACGACCAGGAAGATTACCTGGGCGGTCCCTCGATTCTCGTGCGCTTTCTCTGGCTAAATATCTCGCCAAAATCGGCTCGCATGGAACAGGCCTTCTCTCCCGATGGCGGCAAGTCCTGGGAAACAAACTGGATTTGCGAATTGAGTCGTTAGGCGAATAAGCGGCCGAAGGTGAGACTCAGGCTGCTCAACGCGGGGCATTCGGCTCTGGGGATTCTGGGCTCGGTCCAGGAATATGAAACGCTGCGGGCCGATGACAACGCGCTACTGTTATCGCCTCCGCAGAAGCATGATGAAGAAAAATCCACCTCCAGCGAGCAGGGCCAAGCCGAGGGCGATCGGGCCAGCCGTGGTTTGCGCGGTGGCTGCGATCTGAGAATCGCTGCTGGTCACTGTTTGACCGGACGGTATGAAGCCGGCCGCGATTAGCCAAAGACCGAGAGCCACGAGAACAGTAGCCACCGCCGTCAGGATGAGACGCATGTCGCGACGATCGCCTATCGGGAGGTTCCGATCCAGCGTGTTATTGTCGGGAGGTGGGCAAGTTTGCCTCAGCCCTCACTTTGTTACCCGCCTTCGCGACGCGCGAGCGATTCCCAAGGTAGGCGGTGGCGTCTCCACCTCTTCGCGCAGGGCGACGATTTTACGGTCACGGAAAACTTGATGAGAACTGGCCGACTCTGCGGATTTTGTCCCCAGCCGTTTGATGGACCAGGCTGCGGCGCATGTTGGTCTTCATGATTTGGGCAGTTGAACCTCCCCCCTCAGGCGCGACGCGGCTAGCGCTGTGGGAATCGTTGCTCCTCAGCGGGCCAAAAACTAAAGCCGAATGCCGATTGGCGCGGACCGGTGCGCCTTCGCAGCGGAGTTAATCCTAACCAATCAAGGCTGCACCAGCTCAACCCGTCGGTTGAGCGCGCGGCCCGCTTCGTTGGCGTTCGAACCGATCGGCGAAAGAAAGCCGACGCCTGCCGAGGAAAGACGCGCCCGTCCCACCCCGTAGCTCTTCGCCAGGTCGAGCACGACCGCTTCCGCCCGTCGGCGCGAGAGCTGCAGGTTGTAATCGTAGCCACCCTGGTTGTCGGTGTGTCCAACGATGTAAACCTTCAGGTCGGGCTGGCTGCGCAGGAGTTTCGCGATCTCGTCGAGGGTCGGACGCGACTCCGGCTTTAGGTCCGCCTTGTCGGTATCGAAATAAATTCCGTAGAGCGCGATGTGACCGGCGTCGCCCAACCCTTTCGCCATCTCGGCCGCGTTTACCATCTTGTTCTCGAGTCCGGCAGTTTCGATGACATTTAGCTCCGCAAAAACGCGGCCATTATTCTCGCTCACCAGCACCTCGAGGAAAGTCTTCTCCTTCTGCGCGGAGAGATAGCGGTAGTTGAACCCATCCACCCACATCATCGGGACGCTGAGGATATGGAGACTCTCGGTAAACGGGATGCCACCGCACTCATCCGTCTCGCATTTCAGGAGGGTCTGGTAGCCGGCGCTGGTAACCTGGTTTTCGAAATTGCGGAAAACCTCCGCGATCGATGGTCCCTCGTTGGTGCGATATGCGATTCGCGTCAGGCGACCTTCGAGCCTGCGCTCATCGGACGCCTTTCCCTCCTTGAAAGCTGCGGCCTGAATTTTTATCTCGTCAAAGTCCTTCACTTCATAACCGGTCACTACCGAGCCGGCAAAACGGCCGATACCGGGGTAGTCTTTGCTGTCTTTCACATCTGGTTCGGTGGCCGATACGGCGTGCGCTTCAAGAAGCACGAGTGAGGCGAGGGTGATCAGCAGTCGATTCATGGCAGGCAAATATTTCATCAGGGCGAACTGTGCGCCAATTCTATGGGCCATGCATCAGAGATTGAGCTTCCTAATGTCAATTCCTTGGGAACCACTGCCGACCATGCTGTGACCCGCGGTGCGTCTCAATCCCACTACGCTCAGCCGGCGCCTCTCGGCGTATTAACCGGAAACGAATTTGTCGGCGGCTTCGTTTTACAGGACTTCAATGGCGATGGGTGGCCCGACATCGCGGTGACAAACATCGCCGACTCGGTCGGCGTGCCTCTTCAATACCACCCGGCACCAGAATCCGAATGTCACGCCCGGTAACTGTCACCCCAACGCCATTATTGAGGCGAGAAGTCCGCACAGCTCGCCCAGAAAATCGTACCGCGAGGGAAATCTGGCGGCTCGCCGCGCGCCGACCTTCGCTTACGGCAAGGCATAAGCTTCCAGTAAGGCAACCCCCGTGGTCTCATTCACTCCGCGCACGATTGCGGTATAGTTACCCGGAGCCAAAGTCATCATAATGGCCGATTCACGATTGTCGTTAGGAACCAGTCCTGTGGCCTGGATTTGAGCGAGATTCGGGGCCGAAGCCCAGTCGTTATTGCTTGCCAGAATCGTCCCATTGCCATCATATAAATCGAGCATTGGATCGAGCAGCTCCCCCGTAACTCCTTCGGCGTGCAGCGTCGGACCCAGAGCGCGGATAACGGTCGGCATTGATGTTTGCCCGCCAATGATAAGGCCGGTGATCAACACATTATCTCCCGTGGAGGTCAGCCCGCGCCCGGAAACGTTGACTAACTCCGTGCCATTATTCGGTGGGAGCAGATAGACCTCTCCCAGCGCGATTCCAGTGGTGTTGCCTTTGCCCCGGATGACAATGGTATAGGATCCCTCCGGCAGAGTGGCGATAATGGCGGGCTCGCGGCTGTCGTCCGGCGCCAGACCGCTGGCTTCGATCTGCGTCACCTGCGCACTCGTGCTCCAATCGTCATTGGAGAAGATCAGGGACCCGGTGCCATCGTACAGTTCCAGGACGGGGTCCAAAAGTGCGCCCGGGAGGGATTGTCCGTTGACAGCCAGGGAAGGACCTGCCGCCCGGGCTAATACTTTCAAGGGCGCGCTTCCGTTAATGATAAATCCGTTCACACCGATTTGGGCGCCAGTGGCTACGCTGGCTCGCGATGAGATATTGACCAGCTGCCCCGGAGCCGGGGTAGGTGTAGCCGTCGGCGTTGGCGTCGGCGTTGGCGTTGGCGTTGGCGTCGGGGAAGCAGCCAGGAGATCAAATTGCACATAGGTAGGCGCTCCGACGGGTAGATAAGAAAGCTTATAATTCGGGGTCGCTCCCGCGAAGGTAACGGAATGAAAGGTGCCTGTAAGGGCAGACGAAGTGAGAACGATGTACGTTCCGGGTTGAGCGCCTGGGTCCAGGTCGATCTGCAAGTCACCTGCTAGCGATGCGAGTCCGGCACACGAGACTAACGATGTCCCGCTTGAACCGATCCCGATTTGAAGCAGGCTTCCGGCGGGCAAGGCGAGTGGAGCATTGAAATATAAGGTGCCGATCGAGTTCCCTGGAGATAAGATTCCAAATACGGTGACAGGGCTATTGATGGTGCCGGTTCCTTTTAAAGTGGCACCCAGGCTGACGGTCACCTGGCTGTCCGGGCCGGCTCCACCTGCGTAGAGTGTGCTATTGGCAAGGCTGAGAGTACCTGCAGAGACGGAGCTGGGACCAATATAGCTGTTTGTTCCACCCAGGATAACAGTTCCTGCCCCCGAAACTTGAAGGCTGGCGCCTGTGCCTGTCCCGGCCGTCCAATCAACCGACAAGGGAATGGCTTGGACGCTATCGTCGATGATCGATTGGCTAATGGAGATTGTTTCTCCTTGGTCAGGAACGAGGTTGAGAATGGAACCGGAATAGAGAAAGAAATCATCGCCGCCCGCGAAGCCGCCGCCGCCATTGCCTGAGGTAGAGTTATTCGAGGTGCTGCAATTGCCGGTGAGAGTGAGGGTGGGAGATCCGTTCGGGCTGCCGAGAAAGACCGCGCCACCTAGGGCAGCGCCATTGCCGCCTTGCGTACCAAGACCGGCCGTTGCCGCGGTGCCGCCAGTCTGGTTACTGCCCCCGCCGCCGCCGAATCCACCAAAGCCGTCACTCCCGCCACCGCCGCCATAGCCGCCCGCGGAGGAGCTACCGCCGCCGCCCCCAAATCCGCCGGTGTTCTGGTTCCCAGCACCGCCGCCATATCCGCCACGGCCACCAGAATAACTGCCGCCACCACCGCCGCCGTCGCCACCGTCACCGCCATTGCCGATGCCGTTAATGCCGAAGCCACCACCGCCACCGCCGCCGCCGAGGCCGCCGCCGCCTCCGCCACCGCCGATGCTCGAGGTGCCGCCATTTCCTGCGCCCGAGGCTCCACTCCCGCCGCTGGCGTTGAAACCGCCACCGCCGCCCCCGCCGAGGCCGCCGCCGCCGCCACCGCCACCTCCACTTAGGTTGCCGCTGCCGCCGCCGCCCCCACCGCCGCTAAAGCCTCCGCCGCCGCCACCACCGCTACCTACAGCGGTGATCCCGTTGAAATAGACTCCGCCGCCGCCCCCCATTCCGCCTAACAGACCGTCAGCTCCGGGAGAACCGGGAAGAGTGGTGGAACTGCTGCCGCTCCCTCCGTTTCCAGTCCCTGATTGCGGAGAACCACCGTTACCTCCATTGCCACCCACCGTGCTGTCACCGTCAAAGCCGCCAAGGCCTCCCACGTTGTTACCGCCGGCACCTGTTCCGCCAAGACCATTATTGCTGCTTCCGTAACCTCCTCCACCGACCACAAAGGGAGTCGCAGGGATGGAAAGTGAAAAAGGAGAAATCGTCACGGCGTCCACCGGAGAAACGCCACCGATCCCACCAATTGTGCCAAGAATTGGCCCGCCGCCACCACCGAAGTTGCTTCCGCCATCCCCACCGGCGCCGCCGCCAGCGCCGAAATTGTCGCCCCCGTTGCCACCATAGCCGCCTCCGCCCCCTTGCGCGGAACCGCCGTTGCCGCCCACACCACCGCCGCCGCCGCCCGAACCAGTGGAGCCGCCGCCGAGTCCCGCGGTGGCAGAGCAGTTGCTGAAAGTGACATTGTGAAGAGTGACGTCGGCCGTGTCGACAAAGAGCGCGCCGCCGGCACCCATGCCACCGCCACCGCCATCACCGCCATTGCCGCCGATAGCATTTAGACTTTCGAAAGTGAGATTCTGGAGAGTGACAGCACCTCGACGAATAAATAATCCGGCCGTGCCGGAGCCACCGGTAATCACGACCGGCGAAGCCGGATCAGGGTTACCGATCACGATGGTATCGGAGCCGAGCAGGTTAACCATCGACAGCCTGGCGCTGAGCTGAATGGAATTTACCCCGGGAGCAAAGACCACTTCGTAGTCCTGGGTGATACCTTGCGCTTGCTGATCGAGAATGTAATTAACGCAGTAGCGCAAATCGCCACTGGTGGCGGAATCTGTTTGACCACCTGGAGTAGTGTCTGAGCTGATGGTGACCGTGAGCGTGGTCAGGGCGAGCAGGGAGCTGGAGCTGAACGCGAGAATGACGGAAACAAGCGCAACGAAGCCGAGGGTTTCGGAAGTCCAGGATTTGTGGGTTTGAGTGGTCTTCATAAGTTGCGGTCGCCAGCGCGCATAAAAGCAAAGTTCGCGCCATGCGGCCGCGAGGCCGGGCCGCTCCCCACCTCATCCCAGAGTATCGACTTTCGAGACAGGCTTCACCCGTCCGTTACCAACCCCTTAGAGTCTCAGCTGAGGACAGCGCACTACAGGGAAGGCAGGCGTGGCGCCCGCTCTACATTGGCCCCGAATGTAGCGTCCAGATGATCCTTTGGAGCCCCTTCCAAAAAAAGCCGCGGCATCTGGCACGATTTCTCCTTTCCAAAGCAGAAATGCGACCGTGCCATGAGTGAGATCCGGCCATTAGAGTGTGTCTCGGAAATCGAGCAGGAGAGGTGTCGCGCGAAAGTGCGCTACTCCACCAAGAAGATCGCGCTGAGCGTCAAAAATCAGATTTTACGGGGCCACCGCGGTCACCGCCGCGCCGCCGACCTGCGCACCTACTGCTGTCCGGCCTGCCACGGATGGCATCTCACCAAAGATGTCGATTCACCAAAGTCCGGTAACGGTCGCGCCCTGACTCTTCGCTTCCTCATGCATCGGTTGCAGGTTCGCCAGCGTCGGGAGCTTTTCGCGGCGCGCCACCCGTTCGACGACTTCGCGCCGCACAGCTTCGTTTCCTGGGCAGAGCCATAGAAGCCGGGATAGAGCAGGAGGGGTCAGTCCTCTTTTCTTGCATTCCGCCGCAGCGCTCTCTCAAACGATCGTCACCCCGGGTGATGGACCCATTCTGCCCGGTCACCTGTGATTCGGCTAACGTGTCCTTCGCTTCCCATGCGGAGCCGAGCCGCCAGCCAGCGTAGACTCACGCTGGTTTCCTGGCGCACGCGTGTTGGCCGATCAGCCGTTTGCGCCAGTCGCCTTTTCGTGGTCGCTGACGCGGCGACGCCACGTCCCGCGGCAGACTGCTCCAATGCACTTTCTCCCCAAGAGGCCTGCCCGCACGGGTTCTGCCTTCTTTGGTTAAGCGAGCCCGCCCGGAAGCGTCCTTGCAGCGCGGCGCAAAATTCAGCGAGTCGTCACTGCACCGTTAGAGTCAGGTCGTTGCCGTCGCCGCCTTCATAGTTCACCGCATAGGTATTCACTCCGGCAGTGATTTGGGAGCCGTCAGCGAGGTTTGAGAAAGCGCCTTTTATCGGACCTCGAGAGCGGTTGTCGATTACGGTAAAGACCGTCCCGGAGGGAATTGATCGGTTACCGACTGAAACGAGGGAAAAAGTCGTGTTTCTAGAAATCCTCACGCCTCCGGCAGAGATGGAGTCAGCCCGTTTTGTCTTCGTTTCGATTTCGCAGAGGTAGGTGGAAAGGCCTGCGAAGGTAAGTGATTTCTGAGTTATTAGTCTGCCCGGCCCGTTGACACCTGGGGCGAGAAATGCGCCAGTGCCGGCCCCTGTGCCAAGACTAATCGGTCCAATCACCCTGCCGGTGCCACTGAGGATTCCCTGGTTGACGGCGAGATTGCCCGTGCCGGTCGCCGAACCACTCGTATTAGAAAAAATAAGGCCCCCGTCGTCGACTGCGGTGCCGCCGGTGTAAGTGTTGGCTCCGCTCAGGGTCAGGATGCCGGTGCCTTCCTTGGCAAGAACGCCACCGACTCCCGAGCCCTGGCCGCCGTCAGCGATAACCCCTGAAAATTCCGTGGAAAGATTGTTGAATCCAACCTCGAGATACATGGCGCCAAGAAAGACGGATCCATCGCCCTCGATCGAGCCAAGGGTGATGAAAGCCGGATTGTGAAGGCTAAGATCAAGCGTGGCATTCCCGAAGACTTCCACCCGGGCTGAGGCACCATCGGAATCCTCCCAGAGTTGCATCGCGGCGCCGGTATCACCAGTGCCGCTGCCGCCGTTGAGCACGATGGTCGCATTACCGGCAGTGGATGTGCCAAAGAAAAGGATGTGGCTACCAAATGCCCCGTCCACCGAGCTGCCGTTGCCGATCAACTTCGAATTGTCCGCCGTGGAATTCTCAAAGAAGTCAACCGTGCCACCTCCTGCCCCGATCTCTTCACCCCCATCACTCGTTACCGTCGCGGTACCAGCTTTCGAGTTGCCCTCGAAGAACACAACCGGGGCGCCGAAGGTACCTCCGGCAGATCCCTCGTTTATGAAATTGGCTGCGCCCGCACTGGAATCAGCGAAAAAGGCGATTGAGCAGGAAGATGCGTCGAGAACTCCGCTCTTATTGACGAAGGTAGCATTACCCGCCGTCGATGTTTCGGAGAAGGAAATGCCGCTGCCCAAGGCGCCCTCTACCGCTCCTCCCTCGTTTGTGAACGTGCCGTTCCCGGCAGTTGAGTTACCTTGAAAGCTTAGGTACTCCGCCGCGGGCTCCGTCAGCAGCTCCCCCCTCGTTTGTAAACGTGCCGCTGCTCGAGGTAGAACTGCCAAGGAAGTTTAGGGAACCTCCCCGTGCACCGCTGACGCTCGCACCTTTCTGGACGAACCGACTGGTCGCGGCCGAGGAACTGCCTTCGAAGAAAGCAGCTCCGCCGAATGCGTCGCTGACGGTGGACGCCTCGTTGAGAAAGTTTCCATCCCCGGCGCTCGACGAATCGAGGAAGACCGTTGCGCCTTCGCCAGTCCCACTATTGATGACAGGGCAAGCCCGATCGATCACAGTGGCACTGCCAGCCGTGGAACTGCCGGCGAAACGAGTGCGGCCCCCGCGAAACCCTGGAGCGACGTTCCCATTATTGACGATCGTGCTGCTGCCGGCCGTTGAAGTGTCGGAAAATTGGATGCCCGCTTCGACGTCCCCACTCACTGCCTGGCCATCGGCGGTCAGCACACAGTTAGTTCCAGCCGACGCATTCTGCGTGAAGTTGATCGAGCCGTGGTTGTTCGCGGCGTCGATCGCGGCCTCGAAATTCTGTGTCACGCCGGAAGAGTTTGCGATGCCAACGCCGCGGATGGTGAGGGCAAGAGAAGGCGGGACAGTAATCGCGAAGGCGCTGGCCCCAGAACTGAAGGCGATCGTATCCACTTCAACTCCGACCGAGAGTGAGACGGCAGTTTGATCGCTCATAGCGAATGAGGCGATGTCGCTGGACCCGTTAGGCACGGTCCTTGGCATCCAATTCGCCGACCGGTTCCAATTACCGTTGGCAGCATTTACTTTCCAAGTCGCGCTGCCTGCCGCGCAAAGCTGGACCATGACAAGCAGGCACAGGCCGGACAAGATCGGCCCTGAAAACGGGCTTTTGAGTGTATTTTTCATTCTGTATTTCCTTTCACGGTAGACAAGGTAAGGCGTGGGTAGAGGGGTCAGAGAGCTGGAACTGGAGCTCGGTCTATCTAAGCTTCAGATGACCGGATCCGCCAATCGCGCGTTCCAAGTGGCAATTGGTCTTGTTGGGCACAGGCGGCTTCTACCCAATCGCTGAGCAGATCGTCAAGACAATTGAAGCGGACGAGCGGGCTCGTCTTTTATACATTTGGCATGTGCGGCAGGGCTGCGCGCGACCCGTTCTTCCAGATCCGGCCGTTTGCTTCGCCATCCGTTACAGCAGGGCTTTACGCTCGCACCGGCCGCCGATGAAAGTTACCTTTCGCTCTCCCCCTCCCCCTCGACGAGCATCGTCCCGGGGCAACTCTCCTACTCGACTCGCAGGTAGACGAGCCGTGATCGCCGCCCCGGATCCGACGTCAGCCACATGAGGAAGTGGTGCATTCGCCAGAAATCTCGGCGCGCGCCGCATTGCCTTCTCTGTCCTGTTGAGATAGAAACACTCGGACGAAGAGTATGGATAGGCGCACATTCATCGTGGCCGCAGCCGGTTGGGGCGCGTCAGCCGCATGGGGTTGGTCGGTCCCGCGCCCCTCTCAAGCCGTCTGGCGCGAGCGCCGCGCACTTTTTCCCCAAGGCGTCGCGTCCGGCGATCCGGATAACAATAGCGTCTTGTTTTGGACGCGATATGCCGGTTCCGGCAAACAAGCGCGCCTCACCCTGGAGGTTGCGGAAGATGAGTTGTTCGAGCGAGTCACGGCCAGCGCACCCGTGACGGTTTCGCCCGCGGCCGATTGGACCCGTCGCATTTTAGTGGGAGGACTCAAACCCGCGCGCGTCTATTGGTATCGCTTCAGCGACCCCGATGGCAACGGAAGCCGGGTTGGCCGCACCATCACCGCGCCGGCCGCCGATGATCCGCGCCCGGTGAACTTCGCCTTCGTGAGCTGTCAGGACGTCAATGAGGGAAAGCTCAACGCCTATCGCCGGATGATCTACGAAGATGAACGCGCTCCTGCCGCCGAGCAGCTCGGGTTCGTTTTGCACCTCGGCGATTTCATCTACGAGGTGGTCGAGTATCCCGACGAGGTGAAGTCACGCTACGATCGCACGATCTATGAGGTGACGCGGTTTGCTGACGCCGACAGCCACAAGGTCGGCAACTTCCACATCCCGCTGACGGTCGAGGGCTACCGCGCTGTCTACAAAGGCTATCTCGCCGACCCCGACCTCCAGGACGCGCGCGCGCGCTGGCCTTTCGTCGCCATCTGGGATAACCACGAATTCTCGTGGCAGGGCTGGCAAAGCATCGTTAAGGCGGGTGCGTTCGAGCGACCTGGCCAGAGCGTCAAGGTCGCGGCGAATCAGGCCTGGTTCGAATTTCTCCCCGCGCGTGTCACTGCGCCGAGCGGGTCGCTCGAACACTTCGGCCCGCCTGCGGTGAAAGACGTCCCGATCGACAAGTGGGATCGCGATGGCCTGGGCGTTGAACCTAACAACTTGACCGCGATTAACAGCCTCAAGGGTTATCGATCGTTCCGCTACGGCCAGCACCTCGACCTGATCATTACCGACCAGCATAGTTATCGGAGCGCCGATTGCTTCAGCGATCCGTCTCTCGGGAAGCTGGGCGGTGACGAGTTCATCGGAATGTTTCCTGAGTCCGGCATGCAGATTCTCGACGGCGGGCGTGCCTTCAATGGCGGCAATCCCCCCAAAGAAGTCAGGTTCAACGACGCGCATGTCCCTAACCCGCAACGAAACGCGCCGCCGCAAACGATTCTCGGCGCGACGCAGAAGGCCTGGTTCAAGGAGAAGCTCAAGAGCTCAAAGGCGACGTGGAAAATTTGGGGGAACTCGATGGGCGCGCTGGATGAGCGCGCCGATCCGCAGAACCTGCCGCCCGGTCTCACCAAGGAGGCGTGGCCGAAAGACGGCGGCTTCGCGAACATGGGCGGAGGTGATTTCGGCACCGCGTACTTGGAGCGCGCTGAGATCTACGATCTCGTGCGCGACGCGAAGATCACCGGCTTCGCCATTGTCTCGGGCGATCGCCACAGCTTCTGGGCCGGGTATGCGGCCGCGGAACTTCCGCCCGGCAAGTTCGAGCCGGTCGGCCTGAGCTTCGTCGGTGCGTCACTCACGAGCCCCGGCACCATGGAGGCCCAGGAACACAATCTTAAGAAGGACGCTCCTCTCCGATCGCTCTTTCTCGCCGACCGGGAGGGACAGGACAAGCCGGAGTGGACCTTCAACATGCTGGTCAAGCACGGCGTCCGTTCGTGCCTGGAATATGCAAAAAACTTCGACCTGAAGCGCGCCCGGTCGCTCTCCAACCCGGATCTGGCTCCGCACCTCGAGTTCGTCGATCTCGGCGGACACGGCTATGCGAAGGTCCGATTGTCGGCCGATGAGATGCGCACCGAGTTCGTCTGCATCCCCCGCCCCATCACGCGGAGCGAGAAACCGGACGGCGGCCCAATCAGGTATCGGGTCTTACACACCGCTGCTTTGTGGAAGAAAGGCGAAAAGCCCGTCCTCGTTCAACAGGTCGTGGAAGGAAACGCCGGCCTGAGCGTTTAACCAGACCGCGTGGACGACGGGATAGGACCGCCGTGTCGAACGAACAAACTTCCGAGTCACAGAACGAAACTTGCGAGTGAGCCTCTCTGCATCTCAGAGTATGCCAATCCGCCGGCGCAAAGTTGCCAAAGAACGCCTGAACCCTGCGCTGAGCGAGGCGGCCAAGAGTAGATAGATTGCCACCGCAAAACATGTCCAAGCCCGAAACACAAACAGACAGCGCCCCGCCAAACTTCCTCTGGGTTATCCGCAATTCTCCGCAGCGATACCGGAGTCGACGAGAAGTATCGGCACGGTGAAAAATGGGTCACCCCCGGCGAACCGATCGAGCTTCAGGGCACGCTCCTGAAATGGTATCGCCTCGCGCCCCAGCACGATCCGGTGCCGGACGAGATCGATCGCCTCGCCCGCGCCTACCTCGCGAAAACGGAGCTGGAAGCGCGCGGGCTCGGCTTTGTCATCCTGCACCGCTGCGGGACGAGCGGGTTCTACTTCCTCATTGTCAGCACCTGGCGCGGGAACAACGAAGTCTGGGAGACAGTCTTCTACAAACAGGACGACGCCACGCCCGACTTCGCCCTCTGGCCGCGCGACGCCGCGCACAAACCCACCTTTTGCGTCTGGGAGCTGGCGGCTGTCTGGCACGAGACCAAAGCCTGGGAGCGCTTCCTGAAATCCGCGCGCGACGAAGCCGCCGCGCAACTCTGGTTGGCCGACCGTTACTCCGGTGCGACGTAAGGAAAGTTCAACGAGCCTCGCCGGGCTCGCTCGATTTCGCTGGGCGGCGTAGCGTCGCCTTCATGGCCAGCCGTTTTCTCGAGACTCTCATCACGCCGGCCGTCCGGCGTGCGCAGGCACATTACTACGGCCGCGAAGCGCGCCCCGTGAGCGCCAGCGAGCGCGATCCCCTCGGCGAGGAGGAGCTCGCCTTCATCGCCGCGCGGGATTCGTTCTACCTCGCCACGGTCAGCGAGAACGACTGGCCCTACGTGCAGCATCGCGGCGGCGCGACCGGATTTCTGCGCGCGCTGAATCCATCGCTCCTCGCCTTCGCCGATTACAAAGGCAATCGCCAGCTCCTCTCCACCGGCAACCTCGCCGTGCACGACCGGGTCACGCTCTTCCTGATGGATTACCCGAACCGCACGCGCCTCAAGATCATCGGCCACGCCCGGGTCGAAGATGCGGCGGAACATCCCGAGCTGTTCGCCCAGCTCGCCGAGCCCGAGATCGCCCGCGCCGTGGAGCGCTTCTTCTTCATCGACGTGCTCTCGTTCGATTGGAACTGCCAGCAGTACATCACCCCGCGCTACACCCTGGCCGAAGTGGAGGAGCTGATCTCTCCCCTCAAACGCCGGATCGCAGAACTCGAAGCCGGCATCGCGGGCGGCGCTGACAACAACTGAACGCGCTTACGACTTTCGGCTTTATCGTACGACCTTGCACACAACCCGCTCTACAAAATTCTCAATCGCTTCCCAATCAGCATCGGACGCGTGGCGAACAAGGCACTCAGCCAGCTGGTCTTTGTTCCACTCAACAGTCCTAGAGATTTCACGTCCGCCCGGGCGGGACGCTATGACGATCCGCTGAACAACTCCGTCGTCGGCTTCTGCATCTCTACGGATGTTCCCCGAATACAGATCTTCTAACACGACGTCATCCCGTCCGTGCGGCAAGTAAAAGAAATCCTCGGTCTCGACGCCACCTTTCAGACGTCTAGCGCCGTCTTGACCGGCCGCGTCATAGTCGAAAATACAAGCGAGCTTACTAAGGGGTGACCATGACCTCAGAATACGAAGGAGGTCGCCTGCTGGGTCGCACCATGACCAGCGACAAATGCCACGAACTCCGGGTCGAGCTCTAACACATCGGCCTTGCAAAGACGACGGTATGCTTCGGCAAATATGGTCACATCACTGAGACCTTCTACCAAAATGACAGCTTCATGAAGAGACAGACTGTCGGCGAGCGATGTACCCAGTGATAGACGGATTGGCTTAAAAGGATCGTCCCTCGGCAGTTTGACTACTGCCGTGACGTGATGGCCGCCCGCGTCCGAACGTGCGACTAGATATTCGACGTCGGCGCCCTCCGGTCTACAAATAAAGGCGAATGAGTGGTGGCGAGGATCTGTGTATTGGCCGCCTGATCTCGCAAAAGCGACGCAAGCCGCCGCTGTGCGCTCGGGTGGAGGAAAGTTTCTGGTTCCTCGATGTTCCAGAGAAACAGCTGCTTGTTGTTCGCTCCGCGCGGCGCAGTATCGCGTAGCACTCGAAGCATGTGTATGATCGAAGCTCCCTGGATTCCTGAGCCCTTTTGCCGCATCAGCGTCTCGTGTCCGTCGTTGGCAAAAATCTCGAGACTGCCGATCATGTCTTCTAAGACGACCGACGCCATCGCGAGCTTGAGCGATGCGACTTCGGGAAACTGTGACTGCAGAGACTCACTCAATCCTCGAGCTGAATCTTGAATCAGTTTCTCGATCTCCTCGCGAATTTTCTGAAAGGCATCTCGCTTCTGACTGACCTCTTTACGGTCTCCTCCTGCCCAGACGCTGAGCAATCGGGCCTTTAATTCCTCACTGACTTCGCGAAATGATTCTGACTGCAGGTTTTTGAGTGACGGGACGTATCTATACTCAACGCGCCGAATTAGCAGCATCGCCAGCTCTTCCAGCTCATCACATTCCGACTCGCGGGTCCCTTTGCCCGGAATCGCACACTGGAAGCCTGATGCTCCGCCCCGCGAGAAGTAACGAATCAATGTCAGACGCTTCTCCAAAGGAACAGGCCAACCCTTCTTGAGAAACACGGCTTCTACCGAATTCCATAGCCGGGTGGAACCGCGCGCTGATAAATCGAACTCCACTTTCACCGTGGTGCGAGCGGCAGGCGCCTTCGCTTTCATGATCCATGTCGGCATGTCCAAGGCGGCCGAAAACTCGCGACGATCAATGCGGCCAGTAAAAAAAAGTTCGAAGGCGCGCAAAATATTGGACTTACCTGAGCTGTTTGCGCCGACGATGGTCGTCAGCCCGTTCCGAAGTTGCAGCACGACGTTGTCGAGCGAACGAAGGTTGCGGATGGTTATGCCGGACACAAACATAGTCGAGCCCTAGTCTAGGCTGCTTGAAGCTTACCAAGCTTCGAACCCAGTTCCCGCTTGATGCTGTTGTTGACATGATAGCGTTGCATGACGGCTGCTGTTAACGATTCTTCGGACAGCGCAGTTTGGATGGCTCTATGATCCCACTCCTTCGAGCCTTGAAGAGCTTGTACGCCAACTACAGTCTCTACCAGCGCTTGCTCAAACCATGTTCGCACAACATCCTCTACGGATGTTCTGATTGCCTCGCTCCCGCCGAAGTCTGAATGCCACCGCCCAACCATATCCGTGAAGACTCGGAAGTCGGCGTTGATCAGGAGCAGGTTCTGCTCAGCAAGGAACTTCGCCGCCCGATCTTCTAGTCGTCTGGTTCACGAGTGTGGTCTTTGACGCTAATCCACTTCCACGTTGGAAATGGGTCCGGCTGAACCTTCCTCCCAGTGACGCCATCTTTTCTCTCAAAGAGCGTGTAGACGTTTCCGACTTTGCTGCCCTTGCCGCCGGGCGCTGCCGGTGACTCTCCCGGCGTTGTACCTCCCAGTTGCTTTCGGCCTCCGACGCCACCACCCCTTACACGTTGCTGATCATCGATAACCAAGTCGCCCGATGGGCTAGGTCGGTAACGACTAATTTTAAACAAGTCGATTATAGATTTCAAACGGTCACGTACGGTTTGGGAGTGATCGCGCATCGAGGAAGCCGCTGCCTTCTGTGCGATGAACGCTTCAATTTCTGCAGGCATCTTATCGCGGAATTCTGCCGCCCAGTCAGCCCAAGGCAGAGCCTCGTTGTTCAGCAATAAACTGGTGCGGGCGGTATTAGTCGTCAGCCCGGACGTGTCGCCGCTCGCCGGCTGTATGTAGAGAACCACCTGTCTGCTCCCAAAGATAATCCCGAACTGCTGCAAACGAGCGGTGGCCGCGCGGCCGGTCGATAGTTCATATAGCTCATCTTGATACAGCGCCGCTGCATGACCAGACGAGGCGTAATAGTTCTCATCTTGATTTAGGGCATCGGATTCCTCCAAAATCCACCAGTGGGCGATAGCATCGGTTAATGTTACCGATCCGCAAGCTGCCGAGTGCTCTTGCAGATAATGCGCTTGCCCCGTAACGGTTCGCATTTTGTTCCGAGCGTTATCGCTCCTCGGATGCTCCCATCCTTCACGCGCCTTGACAGTAATCTCTTCGGGAAACCGATAGAATCGGGTGTTTAGGTACTTCGCTATCCACCGAGAGGGTGAGGCAGCTCCGGCTGGCGCCCTCATCGTGTTGTCGTCCTCCGACATTCCCAAGAGGACGATCATAGTACCGTGGTCGCGGATTTGGTCGGGCTTAACGGTATCTTCTAGCTCGATATACTCGCCATACGACGCATCCGCCCGCGTGATCTGCTTGAGCCCGTAAACACCATCTTCCGGATTCCGCCAAAGATGTATCATGGAGCCGAGGCCATTCTTCCACGACAGATAGAGCATTCCCTCGTGATTTCGTGTAGCGGCCGCGATCTTAGCACCGACTCCGTAATTCCCAGTGAGAGACTGCTGCGATGTCGATGAGGAGAGCTTGTTGATGTGCTCAACCATTTCAGCTCCGGTCATCCCGTCGCCGGTGTCGGTAACGCACAGTTTCAGTACGCCGGCTAAGTCATATGTGGTCCAGTCTACGTCCCAAGTTACGCGCCCAGGCGAGTTAGTCCTTTGGATTGCCTCAATTGAGTTGCGCGTGAGTTCACGCAGAAATTGGAGCGGGTGGCAGCTTTACCTAACCGGTCTAGAAGAAAACCGGTGTTTTTGACTGTCATCGGCGTGGTCTTCGCCCCGCCGGACGTTTTGAAACCGAGCATATATCCTCCTATCTAGGGCGCAA
>CAVVOH010000007.1:0-23620 GCA_963749935.1 uncultured Verrucomicrobiae bacterium | reverse complement strand
CGGATCCCTTATTTGGAGCAGGTGGAGAATATTTTCCACGAGCACGACGTCGCTTTCGGCATCTGCGAAATGGTGGTGGTGGAATTGCAGGAAGTCGCGACCGAGCTTTCCAAGCTGCTCGCCGCGCTGCTCATGGCGGAAGTGAACATCCACTTCAGCTATCCGCTTCTGACTCGTCCGCACGGCCTGGCCGCGCTCGCCATGCACGTGGACGACACGGATTGCGCGTTTTCCGTGCTTCAGGGCGAGGGATTCCGGATGCTGAGCCAGTCGGATATCTCGCGCTAGGCGACTTCGGTAAAAACTTGGCGCGCACCGGACGGCTGAGCGCTGCGCGATTGACACTTTCCGACCGCTTCGTTAGAGATCGGTCTTCCATGAACGCGCTCTCCCTTTCGCCCTGTAGCCGAGCGCAGAAAACGTTTGCCGCCGCCCTCGCTCTCCTCGGCGCGGTGGGCGCCGCGCAACTCCTCGCGGCTCTCTATTTCCACACCCGACGGCCGGCACCGGGAGCGCTTCCCCGGCCAGGAAGCGGCGGTCGAAGCGCTTCTCTTTCGTCTTCGACGCCGCCGGCCACTCGGCGCCGCTGGTCAAGGTGCCGGCCGTGGCCGGGGTTCCGCCGGCCACCGTTCGGCGCGTCGAAACCCCGCCGAAACCGTCGGCCGGGCACGCTCCTGCAGCGTGGCCAGAGGATTTCGCGAGCGGGGCGACACGACCAATGCCATCGCCAAGCTCCAACAGGCTACCGCGCTCGATCCGGGCAACGCCGAAATCCTGGCCGAACTCGCCCTGACCTACGAGTCGATGCAGCTCTTCGATCGCTCGAACGAAGTCTGGCGCCGTCTCCAGTCGTTAGGCGCGGCGGTCGGTCCGCTCTTCGAGCTGGCCGATCTGAAATTGCGGGTCGGCGTGCCGGCCCACAGCACGGCGCTGGCCAACGGCTCGCCGGCCGCCGCCCGCACCGACCCGGGCGACGCCGCCGGCATCCCCGATGGCTCTACCTTTGGCATTTCGGAGGTGACCCTCAAACAGGATCACGATCCCGAGGCCCAGACCCGGCTGCGCTCCGCGTCGGGGTAAAAGTGCGGCCGGGGACGGAAATCGATCACACCAAGGTCAAGATCCAGGTCTTCTTCTACGACATGGTGAACAACGACCAAGTCGTGCTGACCGATGCCGAAGTGAGTTACGAATGGGTCACCCCCGGGCATGATTGGGCCGATACCGGGACCGAGGTGCTCGACGTGACTTATCTGCGGCCGAAGCGAAACGATCCCGCGCCCGGACGGCCTTGCCAACCTGCCGCTCGATGTGCCGGACTCGGTCGAGAAAGCAAGACTGGCCGCAAACAAGCCGGAAAGGGCGGCCGAGCTTCTGCCGACAGCGAGAGCGGGCCGCGACAGTATCTCGGCTATATCGTGCGGGTTTATTACGAGGACCAATTCCAGGCGGTCCGGGCCGAACCGACCCGGCTGCTCAACCTCTTCCCCCGCCTTTCACCGCGCCGCCACAGTGATGCAATTGCTCATCGTCCATCACGAGCCGGAGATCGGCCAGGCGCTCCAGGAAATGGTCCGGCAATACACCGGGCACACGGCCGAATTTGCCGCCACTGACGAGGAGGCGCTGGCCTGGGCAGAACAGGCGGAAGGCTGCAACCTGCTCATTACCCAGCTGGAAAGCGAAGGGGTCGATGGGCTGACCATGGCGGGCTCGTTAGGCGAGCGCTTCCCGCAGCTGCACACTTTTTTCCTGCCCGCCTATCCGATGGCTGCACAACGGCTCGAGGTCGCGAACACCAAAATTTTTCCCGAGCCGATCGATGGCGAGCGTCTTCTGCAGGCCATCGAACGGACCGCCGCCGCGCCCGGGACGCCGGATCTGTTTCACATCATCGATCTGCTCCAGATGTGTTGCCTGAGCGGCAAAAGCGGCGGCGTGCAACTGGTGGTCGGCGCGGACGCGGGCGTGGTTTATCTGCGCAACGGCGAGCTGCGCCATGCCGAGACGGTGCGCTCGCGCGGGATGGAGGCGGTCTATGAGATGTTGCGCTGGGGACACGCCGAGTTTGCCTACGACGCCAACGCCAGCCCGGCCGAACAAACGATCGACATCGGCTGGGACGCCGCCCTGATTGAAGTGGTCATGCGCGAACGCGAAGAGCAGGCGCTGCAGCCGGGCCAGGCCGCCATGCCGGAAATCTCCACCGCGCTGTCTCCCGCCCGAGCCGGACCTGACCGGCCAGGAATTCGGCACTTATCGCGTGGGACGGAAGTTGACCGAGAGTTTCTGGGACAAGGTTTATCAGGCGGACCAGACCTCGATCGGCCGGCCGGTCGTGCTCCACGTCCTGCGCAGCAGCCTGCGCGAGCAGCCGGAGCGCGCGCAGGAATTTCTCGATACCGCGAGCGCCAACGCCAACATCCGTCACCCCGCCATCCTGCCGGTCTACGAAGCGGGCGAATACAAAGGCACCTATTTTTATGCGCGCGAATTTGTCGTCGGGCGAACAATTTACGAGATCAAGGCGCAGCGGCCTGACGCATGACCGAAAAGACTGCGCTGCGCATCGTGCGCGCGATCGCCGATGCTCTCTCGCATCTCGACGACCACGGCATCATGCACGCGCCGCTCCGGCTTTCTCGCATCTTCGTTACGCCTAACGACGAATGCCGGCTGGCCGACGTCGCGGTGGCCAACCCGGCCATGGCCCAGCTTGCGCCCGGCGCGAGGCGAAATCCAGATGGTCGGCCGCATGCTCATCCCGATGACGAAGGCGACCGCCATTCCCGGGCAGCGGCCGCGTCCTCACCCTCATCCATCGGATGCAGACTTCGGGCGAAGACGCGCTCACTAACTGGGGCGAACTGGCCCAGGAAGCGAAGAAGCTCGCCACCCTCGTCGGTCCGCCGCGGCCGATTCTCTCGCCCAAGAAAACCGGCATGCTCGACAAGGTAAAATTCTGGGGAAAAGCGAGCTGATTTCCGGCCGCGCAGCTTTCATCTCATGGCGACTTGCGGTATTTTACGCGCCAATGATCCGCTCCCTGGTCTGCCCTTGCTTTTCCGCTCGTTTTCACGGCGGAGGGACAAATCCAGGTGGATCTGAAATTCAAGCGTCTGCAATACATCGCCTATGAACCGGTCATCGCGACGGTCACGATCACCAACCTCGCCGGCCGCGATATCGAATTGCGCGACGATCACGAGCAGCATTGGTATGGCTTTGAAGTCACGGCCAACGAGGGCCGCACCCTGGCCCCGATCCGGCAGGCCGATGAGGCGCCGTTGAAAGATCGCGGCCGGCACTTCCGTCACCCGCAAGATCAACCTCACCCCGCTCTTCCCGATCACCGATCTCGGCGTCTACCACGTCCGCGCCAATGTATTTTTTGCCGACTTGAACAAGTTCTTCTACGCCCGGGCCAAAGTCTTCGAGGTGACGAACGCGCGGCCGATCTGGCAGCGTACGGTGGGCGACCCGAGCGGCGGCGGCGTACGCACCTATTCGCTCATGACCAACCGATTTCCCGATCACACCTCGCTCTACGTGCGGGTGGAAGACAAGGAGAACAGCCTGGTCTACGCCACCTTCTCGTTAGGGCGGGTCATTTCTTTCGATGAGCCGCAGGCCGAGGTCGATCGCGAGAATCAGCTCCACGTCCTGCAATGCTCCGCCCCGCGGGTCTGGTCCTACTCGATCGTTGGGCTCGACGGCCGCTTGCTCAAGCACACCACCTATTCGCAGGCCCGCAGCATGCCCGCGACTCCGTCGAGGCAGCGAAGGCACCGTGGCGGTGGCCGGGGGAATGCTCGATGCGCCGGTCGCTCGAGCCGCCGCCGCGCGCGCCGTGCCGAAATTATCCGATCGACCCGCCAATCTGCCGCCGGAAGATTAAGCGCCATGGCGGCCCTCTTTTTCGCGCCGGGCGGCGCGCAGCACTCCTGAATCTTCTGGCCGGCGTTCTCGCCCTGCTCGCGTTGCTGCCCGCCGTCCGCCTGCGTCGGGGGCCCGTAATTTCTCCACCGTCGTGATCGATGCCGGCCATGGCGGCTTCGATCGCGGCGGAATTCCCCGGCCAGCGCGTCGCCGAGAAAAGCATGACCCTCGATGTCGCGCAGCGCTTGAAAAGTCGATTGCGCCAGGCCGGCTATCGCGTGGTCATGACGCGCGACAGCGATGTTTTCGTCTCGCTCGGCGAACGGGTGCGAATCGCGAATCGTTATCGCGACGCCGCTTTTCGTCTGCATCCATTTCAACTCCGCAACCCGCGCCGGGGCCAACGGAATCGAGACTTACTACTACGGCGGCGACAGCGCGCAATTGGCCGCCGGACATCCATCGCCATGTCGTCTCCGCGACCGCGACCGACAACCGCGGCATCCGCCGGCGCGGTTATTACGTTCTGCGCCGCGCTTCCGTCCCGGCCGTCCTGGTGGAATGCGGATTCCTGACCAATCCCACCGAATCGCGGCTCGTTCTCCAAAGCAGCTATCGGAAGCGCCTGGCCGACCAAATCGCCGACGGGATCATGGGTAAACCGACGCCGCCCAACCGGCCCGTTGTCGCCGGCCTGACCCACGTGCCTCCGCCCATCCGGCAGACCGTGAACTACCACGACTTCGTCCGGGCCGAGCCGGAGCGCTCACCCAGCGCAGCCGCGTCCTCAAAAAAGAGCAGCAAAAAATCGACTTCGACAAAGTCGAAGAAGAAATCCTCCAGCAGCAGCAAGAAAAAGAGTTCAGTCGAGCAGTAAGAAGAATTCGAGCACGAGCAAGAAGAAGAAAAAGGCAAATCCGACGAATAAGTTGCACTCACCAATCATCACTCCGGCACAGATGCGCGCGGCTGAGGAGGCTGCTTTCGCGCGCGGCATCGCGGCGGAAACGTTGATGGAAGAAGCCGGCCGCGGAATCGCGCGGGCGCTCGAGAAATTCTTCCCCTGCCCCGGAAAATGCATTGTCTTCGCCGGGAAAGGACATAACGCCGGCGACGCCCTGGTCGCAGCGCGCCGCCTGATCGCCGCCGGCTGGGAAATCGAAACGCGGCTGGCCTATCCCGAGACGGAACTGAGCGAGCTGACCGGGCGGAAGTTGCGCGAGCTCCGGGAGACGAAATCCAAAAATCCCAGGGCGCGCGGACAAACGGTCCTGCTCGACGGCCTGCTCGGCCTCGGCGCACATCCGCCCCTGCGCGAGCCGACCCGCGAGCGCCTGCCGCCAGATCAACTCGCTGCGAAACGGCGCCCGTGTCGTTGCCATCGACCTCCCTTCCGGCCTCGACGGCGATTCCGGCGCAGCGGATGAGAACTGCGTGCGCGCCGATTTCACCTTCACCGTCGGGTGCGCGAAGAGCGGGCTGGTTGCGGACGGCGCGATCGATTTCGTCGGCCGGCTGGAAGTCGTCCCTCTGGCCGAACTCCAGCCTGACGACACGGTCGCATACGACAAGCTCGCGACGCCGGAGTCGCTCGGCTCCTTACTTCCACGCCGTCAATTCTCCGCTTACAAAAATCAATTCGGGCGCATCGGGATCGTCGCAGGCTCGCGCGGCTTTACCGGCGCGGCCGCGTTGTGCTCGCTGGGCGCCCTGCGCGGCGGCGCGGGCCTGGTCGAGCTCTTTATTCCAGAAGACATTTACGAAATCGTCGCCTGCGCCGCCGCTCCTGAAGTGATGGTCAAGCCGGTTCGGTCCTACGCCGATTTGCTCGCGGAGCCGGTCGACGTCTGGGCGGTCGGACCGGGACTTGGCAAGGCCCACGCGCCGGAGATTCTCACCCTTATCCGCGACGCCAAGCAGCCGATGGTCGTCGACGCCGACGGCCTCAATATTCTTTCCGAAAACCTCGCCGCGCTCGCGCAGGCGCGAGGCCCGCGCCTGCTCACCCCGCATCCAGGTGAAATGAAGCGCCTGTTTCCGGAAAAAAAATGTCGCGCGCCGAAACGGCGACGAAATTCTGCGAAGCACACGCCGTCACCCTGCTCCTGAAAGGCAGCCGCACGATTGTCGCCGAGGCGGGCCGTCCGTTGAGCTACAACACGACCGGCACGCCGGGCATGGCGACCGGCGGAATGGGCGACGTCCTGACCGGCGTCTGCGCCGCGCTTCTCGGCGCGAAGATTTCGCCTAACGAATCCGCCCGTCTCGGCGCCTGGGTTTGCGGGCGGGCGGCGGAGATCGCGATTTTCAACGACTCTGCGAGCGAGCAATCACTTCTCCCGCGCGACGTGCTGGACCATCTCGGGGCGGCGTTTACCGAGCTACAAGCAGGGTGAATGCAATTCCGAGCAGCGATGAATAACATCATCGTCGTCGGCTACCCGAAGAGCGGCTGTACCTGGGCCACCAGGCTGGTGGCGGAGCTGGTCGGCTGCCCGGTCGCCGGTTTTTGGGGTTCCGAGAAAAAAGAGATCGCAGTCGAAGGCGAGGACCGAATCTCGGATTTCCGCTGCTACAAATCGCACCATCAACTGGGCGAACTGGGTGTCTCGCCTAACGACACTGGAAACTCGATTATCTATGTCCTGCGTGACCCGCGCGATTTGGCCATTTCGGCCGCGAACTATTTTCAATTCGATCGTTACTCGCGGCTGGCCGGATTCTTCCGCCGTCTGCACCGGGGCGAAAAATTCTATCGCCACACCCTTTATCCGCTTCTCGTTAGGGAAAATTACCGGCTCGAACAGATGACCGACGCGCTCCTGCAGGGCTCGGCCGTGGTGCACAATTGGGTGCGCATTTCCTGGCGGCAACATTGGCTTCCATTCCTGGAGGCCGGCGTGCCCTTGATTCGCTACGAGGATTTGCTCGCCACCCCGGAGGAACAGTCGCGGCGCATCCTGCAACACCTCGGGCTTGAACGGTCGGCCGCCGAAATCGCGGTCGCAGTGGAAAACCAATCGTTCGATCGAAAAAAGGAAACCCTCCTGCAAAGCGGCGAAACCGGCCGGGCCAAATTCCTGCGCGTCGGGCGCAGCGGCCAGTGGCGGGAGAAGCTGCCAGCGCGTCTGCAGCGACGTTTTGCCGACGAACTGGGCGCCGACCTCGCGCGCTGGGGGTATTCGGCCTAACGAAGTGGCTCGAGCAATTTCTGGAAACGCGGATCTTTCCGCAGCGGATCCCACTCCCAGCGATACTTAAGATCGCTCTGGGTGATGCTGTAGTCGACGCTGTCGACCGCCCCGGGCGTCTTGAGCAGGTCCGCAATGAGCGGGATCGCCTGGTCGATTTCGCCCACCCGGGTATAGATCAAGGCGAGATAGCAGAGCATAATCGCGCCGTCGGTTGCATCCTTCGATTCCGGTTTCAGCTCGACGGCGAGGCGGCCTTCGCGGATCGCTTCGTCCCGCTTCCCCATAAAAGCGTAAAGCAAACCGAGATTGGCGTGGCGATCGGCGGCCTCGGCCGCTTCCTGCACGGCCTGCTCAAACGCTGGCGCGGTCGCCGCCAGGAAGCGCTCGGCCGCCGCGCCATCGCCTCGCGCCACCGCTGTGATCCCGAGCAGGAAACTCTTCGGCTGCAGCCCGCCGTTGTAGTAGGAAAATTCCGTCGCCGAGGCCTGAGCGAGAATCTCGGAGGCGCGGGCAAAATCGCGCCGCAACATCGCACCTTCCCAACGGGTGCAGGTCACGATCCCGTCGGGGTCGTTTTCCGGCGCCAGTCCGGTAAGCCAGCGCTGGAGCCCGGCGGGGTCGCCTTTCTCCCAGAATTCGACGTAACCGGACTGGATTTTCGCCACCACCGAATCGGGCGCGACGGCGCGGAAACGAGAGGCGGCGTGGACCGCCTGCGGCCAGCGCCGCATCGCGGTATTCGTGAAAAGGACGTTGCGCAGGATGTTGGGATTCTGCGGGTCGAGTTTTTCCACCCGCTCATAGGCGGTCAGCGCCTCCTCCCAGCGGCCCTGCCGCCGCCGAATCGCCGCCACATAGGCGCCGATGTTGCTGTCGTTAGGCAGGATTTTTTGGGCGGCGCCAAACTCACTTAGAGCCCGCTCATAATCTTCGTCGAACCAGAATGCACATTGACCGAGGGCGAAGTGCGCTTCCCCGAGATCCGGTTGCAGCTCGAGGGCAGCCTCGGCTTCACGCCGGGCGCGGGATTTCCAGGAATCGAGCGGTTCATGGAAATGAAAAATCTCCGCGCAAGTGGAAGCGAGGTGGGCCCGGGCGAGGGCGAAATCCGGGTCGAGCGCGATCGCCTTGGTGTAAAGTTCCACTGCCTGCCGGTAATCCTGCAGCAAGGTGTCGGGCCCTTGCTCGTAGGGCAGCGCGCGCAGGTAGAGAAGATAGGCCTCAGCGTTCTGGGTTGGCTTCTTCGCCACCCGCACTTTTTCTTCCGGAGTGAGCCGCGCGCGCAGGGATTCGGCAATCTCGGTGGCCAGTTCGCCTTCCAAGCCTAACGAATCCGCGATGGTGCGGTCGTAACGGTGGGCCCAAAGATGGCGGTCGCGCTGCGCGTCAATCAACTGCACGTTGACCGCCACCCGATCCTTCTCCCGGCGGACGCTGCCCTCCAGAATATTGGCCACGCCTAACGATTTTCCTATCTCCTTGATGTCCCGCGAACCGACGTCGCGATACTTCCGCACGCTGGTCCGGCTGATCACGGTCAGGGCCTGGATCTTGGCTAGATTGGTCAGGAGATCGTCCTGGATGCCGTCGGCGAAGAAGGCATTCTCCTTCTCGGCGCTGTAGTTCTCAAACGGCAGGACCGCGATGCTGTGCGGCGAAATCCCGGCCACTTCCTCCCGCTGCGCGGGCGAGAAGCGGAGGTAGAGAAGAAAGGCAATCGCGATCGCCAGGACGCCAATCACCCCAGTGTAAACCTGGTGGATGACCGGCCAGCGCACGGTTTTTCCAGCCGGCAGCTCGTCGGTTTTCACCAGCCCCTCGGGGGTGAGTTCGAAGGCCCAGGCCAGCGCAACCGCGATCGGGAAACCAATGATGAGCAGGACGATTATCAGCCTAACGACCCAATTGGGAATGGCGAAAAATGGAAAAACCTGCGTCGCCACCTGGATGAGCAGCCAGCTCGTCATGGTGTAGACAACCGCGGCGCGATAAACGTGACGCCGCTTCAGCTCGGCAAAAAAATTTCTTGGATCCACGGGCGCAGGCGCTTTCCTGCCGCAAAAGAGCTTCATTTGTTCCTGCTGTCGATGGAATTGCGACGCGCAGCTGTCTCGAAAGAATGGCCCCGCCTGCCTCGAAAAAAATCGCGTGACTGGCGCGAGAGAAGCTTTCAAACCAGGGATGCAGGCGCCGAAGGACGAGAGGAAAAGGGCCCGCAATGTCCCCATCAGGGTCATCGCTCTATTACTTTTGGCTTTCGTGCCGACGGCGTCGGCCCGGACGCGAAAGCAGCGCACGCCGCTTCCGGTAACGGTGGTCCTCGAGCCGTTCTTGGTGGCCCGCTCGGTCATTCACACGGTAGCCGACCCGGTAGTGCGGAACGCGCCGCGAGCAGTTGCCGCCCTCACCACCACGCCCGTCCGCGTTGCCTACCTTACTCCGGGGCCAGCAAAGCCCGGCACCCCAGATCGCGGAACAATTTCCGAGGAGGATCAGATAGAACCGCCCGCGCAGAATAGCGGTGGCCAGCCGACCGTCGCGGGGAGTCGAGCGATCTTGCGCAACGGGATCGCCTACGCACCAGCACGCGCACCTCGAAGCGTGAAGAACGCAATCTGGGCCGCCAATTCGCTGCGCGGAAAACCCTACGTCTGGGGTGGCGGACACGGTTCGTTTTATGATCGCGGTTACGATTGTTCGGGCACCGTTTCCTACGCCCTGCGTGGCGCTGGCGCGATCGCCAGTCCGTTACCGTCGCGCGATTTGATGCGCTACGGCGAACGCGGCCGCGGCCACTGGATCACGATTTACGCCCGCTCGGGCCATACCTTCGCGGTCATCGCAGGCTTGCGCCTCGATACCACAGACTTTCGCAACGGCGGTAACATCGGCCCAGACTGGCACGCCGAGATGCGCGACACGCGAGGTTACGTCTCGCGCCACCCCGCCGGTCTATGAGCCCCCTCGATCTTGACCCATTAACACGAACGATCAAAATTCCAATGATGAACGCCGAGCCAAAAGATGAGACTGCGAACAACGGCCCAAGCTCGCCGGAGCCTCCCCGGGAAAGCCCCCGCTCCAAGCTACGCGATTTACCTCCCGAGAAAGACCCGATGGGTGCCGGGCGCGACCGCGGTCCCAAGCGCGATCTTCCTCGTTAGGCTAAGTTCTCCCCTGCCGGTCAGAGCAGCCGCACCGAAGTGACGGCGATGTTGCCGCTAAAACAAACGTCGACGTCCGCGCCCGGGGTACGACCGCGCAGGCTGTAGTCGCCTGCGAAATAAAGCCCGCTCTCTTCTTCGTGTCGGTAATTGAGCGGCAACGGTTTGGGATCGAGCGGACACCAGACCACTTCCGGGTCGGGGGCACCAGCCGGCAGCACCGGCAGGTTCACATTGTAGAAAAGACCCTGCTCAATCGGTTTGGCCAGAATCTCTTTAAGCAAAGGCGTAATCCAACCCTGCGCGCGATCCCAATCGAATTCGACCGAATCCTTGCGGTAGTGGGAAAAGGCGATGCCCGGCCAGCCGTGAAGAAGCGCCTCGCGCACCGCGGCGACCGTGCCGGAGTAATAGACATCCGCGCCGAGATTAGCGCCGTGATTGATCCCGCTCAGGATCCATTTCGCCTCCGGAACGACGTGGAGCAGGCCCAACCGGGTGCAATCGGCCGGCGTACCGTGAATCGCGAAACGATTCTCGCCCCGCGGCTCGATCCGCACGCCTTCGCGCCAGGTCACGGCATGACTCACCCCGGATTGCGGACCCGCTGGCGCAACGACGACCGGCTCACCCACCACGCCAGCCGCTCCGACTAGCGCGGCGAGGCCGGGAGCGTCGATGCCGTCGTCATTCGTGCAGAGAAATTTCATGGCGCTTACGCTACCCGCTTCACCACCCCGGGCCAGCGATGGGCGCGTTCCATTCCAGGAGCACTCCGCCGATTACGAGAGTGCGGGCGAAACGCGCGACCAATCGATTGCATCTTTTTGCAGGCGACTTGATCAGCTTGCAGGGGCGTGTCACGCCCGGGAAGCTGGCCCTTCACATGTCTCGCCGCTATTTGCCACCAGCTTTGCTTCTGGCCGCCGCTCTTTGCTGGAGCCTCGGCGGGGTCTTAATCAAGTCGATAGATTGGCCGCCGATGGCAGTCGCCGGCGGCCGCAGCGCGATCGCGGTTCCAATCATCCTGCTTTGCATTGGAAGGCCGCGCTTCCGTTTTTCGATTGCACAGATCGGCGGCGCTCTTGCCTATGCCGGGACGGTCATTCTCTTTGTCTTCGCGACCCGAATGACGACCGCGGCCAACGCGATCTTCCTGCAATACACCGCCCCGATCTATGTGGCCCTGATCGGGCGTTGGTATCTGCGCGAGCGCGCTTCCCCGATCGACTGGCTGGTGATTGCCGTGGCGCTGATCGGGATCGCACTTTTCTTCCTCGACCGCCTGACCATGGCCGGGCTGTGGGGGAACATCATCGCCTTGGAGAGCGGGCTTTGCTTTGCCGGCCTCGCGCTTTTCCTGCGCAAAGAAAAAGCCGGCTCTCCCGTGGCGAGCATCGTCCTGGGCAACATCCTCGTCGCCTGCGCCGGCCTGCCTTTCATGCTACAGGCGCCTTCGTTAGGCGAGGGCGGGCTCTGGCGTTTGGTGCTGCTCGGCGCAGTGCAGCTTGGACTCCCGTATGTGTTTTACGCGACGGCGATCAAGCAGGTGACGGCGCTGGAGGCGACGCTCATCCCGCTGCTCGAGCCGGTCCTCAATCCGCTCTGGGTCATGCTTGCGATCGGCGAGCAGCCTGGCCCGTGGGCAATTGTCGGCGGGTTGCTCGTGCTCGGAGCGGTTTTAGGCCGGGGGTTGGTCATGATGAAATCCCGGCCCACGCCGATTTCGTCGTCCGGTTGAAATTTCAGGGCGCGACTTCGGCGGGCGAAGAAATGCCTGAGTGCGTGACTTCTCCTCCAGCGCGGCGAAGGCTTTGTCCTTTTCCGCCAGCGCCGCATAGATGGCCGCGAGATGCGCCTGGTCGATGTAGCGACGCCGAGCCAGTTCTTCGAGGTCAGTCAGAATGCGCCGGGCGCGATCGGGTTGGCCGGTCTGCGCGTAGCAGATCGCAAGTTCAAAATTCGGGCGGACCATCATCCCAGCGGGAAGCGACTCGTAGCGTGTGATTGCCTCCTGCCCCCATCCCTTCGCGGTATAGACGGTCGCCCTCGGATCGACGTCATAAAAAAATCGAGGATCGATCTCCAGCACTTGTTCGGCGAGCTGCAGGGCCGTCTCATATTCGCCGCGCGCGATGCTGATGAGACATTCAAACATGAGGGGCCAGGTGTAGGCCGGGTCGAGCGCGCGAGCCCGCTGCACTTCCGCCCGGCCCGGCGTCGAAATTGCGCTCCACCCGGGCCAGATACCAGCCGAGCCAGCGATGCGCTTCGGAGGAATTTCGGCCGAGCTCGACGGCCCGTTCCAGCTCGCGACGGGCGAGGGGAAATTCCGATCGTAAAGCATCGAGACCGCGCCTAACCAGATGTGGCCGACACCCGCGCCTTCATCGGTCTGCACCGCCATGAGGGCGGCGCGGCGCATCGGGCCGAGGACTTCGAGCGGCGCGCGGTAGGCATCCGCGATCGTGAGGTAAGCGCCTGCCAGTCGCCCCAGGCCATCGCGTAATTCGGGTCTTCCGCCACCGCCTGCTGGAGAAGTGCGATTTTTCCTTCCAGGCTTTGTTCGTCGGAGTGCGCGCCCAAGGCGTCGGCGCGCAGGAAAAGGTCGTGTGCCACCGGGTTGGTCGTGGGCGGGACGTGGAGCCGCTCTTCCTGCTCGGGCGCGAGTTTGATCCGGAGTGCGTCTGCGACCTGTTGCGCGACCTCGCCCTGGACACCGAAGACATCGCCGTTTTACGCCGATAGCTTTGCGCCCAGAGCTGCTCGCCGCTTCCGGTCTTGACTAGTTGGACGTTGATCAGCACGTCGTCCTTGGACGTTGATCAGCACGTCGTCGCCCGCCTTCTGCACGCTGCCTTCGAGAACGTTCGCGACCCGCAGCTCGCGGCCGATTGCGGCCAGCTCTTCGGGAATTTTCTGATAGCGCCGGGTCGAAGTACGCGA
Source organism: uncultured Verrucomicrobiae bacterium (assembly GCA_963749935.1). Taxonomy (GTDB): domain Bacteria; phylum Verrucomicrobiota; class Verrucomicrobiia; order Chthoniobacterales; family UBA10450; genus Palsa-1392. The sequence goes on along the minus strand of CAVVOH010000007.1, from coordinate 10,437 downwards.
GCGCACATTCAAGTCGCGCAGCTGCGCGAGACTGGTCAGGATTTCGTCCCGCATTCCGCTCACGAAATAGGAGTTACTCTTTCCATGCTCAGGTTATCGAAAGGCAGGACGGCGATGGAGTGGAGGTCAATTTCGGCCGTGTCCGATTTATTTCCCCGGCTCTCCGATTGAGAGGGTAGGAATCGAAAGATCGTCACTCCGGTCGCCACCGCGGTCCCGAGGATAAGGAGGGCGGTCAGGCGGCGACCCGCCGGGCGTTGCGTTCCAGACCTCAATTCAAAGGCCCACACCGCACCACGGTGATCGGGAAACCGGCGATTGTGAGAAGGACGACCAGCCTGACGACCAAGTTTGGGATTTCGAAAAAAGGAAAGACCTGAGTCGCAATCTGGATGAGCAGCCATGAGCCGACGACATAGGCGACGGCCACGTTATAAACGGCGCGCCGCTTCAGCTCGGTAAAAAAAGGGCGCGCATTCATCGCTGGCGGCTTTGGCGGCGAACTGCCTAACGAGTGGCGAGCGCTTCGCTCAGAGACTGGGTCAACGCTGGTGCGGCGGCGCGGCAATTTTCCGTCTTCGGTCACAAGACGGCTCCCGAGCTGATCAGCCAGAGCGAGAAAGCGCGCATCATAGGCATTGATGCGGTGGCGGGCGGCGATGGTCAGGACCGCCGCGTGCGGAACGCGGGCCAGTTTCCCATGGAATAGCGTGTCGGCCCTCGCGAGAAAATCGCTATGAGATCATCCGGAAGATCCAGGGTCGTTTTCATGCACCCAGATTCCCAGAAAAGCTGGTTTTCTGTCAACGATTTGCCTTCCGGGTAACGGCCGGAATACCCGTTGCGAGCCCGCCATGGGCAGCGCGTCGAAAGGCGGTAGGAAATGCGCGACCTTCTAAACGTTGCGCCGCTTTCAGTTCGGCGAAGAAATTCCGGAAGTTCCCTTCTTTGTACTCGCGGCATTTTCCTTCGGCGCAAGCGACTCTACGATTTGCTCGAAGCGTGGATCGTCGCGGAGCGGGTCCCAGAAGGGAAGCAGCTTTAAGGCGCCGTAGCTCAGCATCTGCGAGGCGGCGGGAGCACGCAGTCCAGCTTCCAGTTGCTGCAAGGCAAACTCTTTGTCGGCCGCCCACGTTGCTGTAATGGCGAAATACTGAAGGACGCGGCTCCCGTTGACGACATCTTTTTCCAGTGGCGTGAGCGCGATCGCTCGACGGCCTTCGTTCAAGGCCAGGTCTTTCTTTCCAAGAGCAGCGTCGATGAGCCCGAGGACGCAGAGCGCCGGGCCGTAATCCGGCTGCGCCTGCACGATTTTCTCCTGCTGTGCGCGAGCCGCTGCAAACGCAGAGCGCGCCCTCGCCTCGTCTTTAACCATGCGCGCCAGCAGCCCTTCACCAAAGCTCCGGTTCAGGGCGATCACCCCTTCGGACCAGCATGCATTGTCGCCCACGGCGACGAGCGCTCGTTCGGCCGCAGCCGGATCGCGATCGGCCAGAGCGCAAAGGAACCAGGTATCCGCGCCCACGGCAACGGCGCTCGGCTCTTGTGCGAGGATTGCATCAATCGTCTGGCGCGGCGTTCGGGTATCCGCTTTCCAGAAGAGATAAAACAGTCCACGAACGTCCTGCGTTTCGACGCTGTCGGGGGCGATCGCTAACGCACGATCCAGCGCCGCGATTGCGTCAGCATATCGCCCCAGGAATTGGTAACTGAGCGCGATCTGTTGCAGAATAACAAAGTTGCGCGGATCCAGCTCCGCCGCGCGCTGCAGGTTCTGCAGACCTTCCTCCTGCTGGCCGCGCCGCCGCAGAATGTATCCAGTGACTTCGAAGAGACGCGGATCATTGGGTAACCCTCGCCGCGCGATCTCCAATTGGGCGAGGGCCCCGGGATAGTCGCGCAGCCCGTAGTAGAGATATTCGGCCTGCGCCAAATGCGTTTCGGCGGCATCCGGTCGCAACCGGGTCGCGGCTTGCACCGCCGCTTCAACCAGGGCCAGCCGGGCGGGAGTGTGATCAGACCCCGTTAGTCCATAAAGGTATTCGTGCGCATAGGCGAGCTGGCAGTAAGCGTCGAAAAATGACGGATCGCGCTTGACCGCTTCATCCAAAAGTTCGATTGCCTCCCGCATGGCAGGCTCGTTGGTCACGCTGAAATCTGCCTTGAGGAGAAGTGACTTCGCCCGGCTGTAAAGATCGAAAGCCGCCAGATCAGTCGTAGGCGGTTGCTCAATGGCTCTCTTCTCGTTAGGCGAGAGCTTCGCCTGCAACTGCGCGGCAATGGCCGTGGCGATCTCGCTTTGGATGGCGAAGACATCGGCCAGGTCGCGATCATAAGTTTGCGCCCAAATATTCGCCTCACTGCGCGAGTCGATCAGCTGCGCATTCACCCGCACCCGATTGGCCGCCCGCTGCACGCGCCCTTCTAATAAAAACGCGACCCCGAGTTGCTGCCCAATCTCACGCAGATTGCGCTGCGGATCGGTTTTATACTGCATGACGGAAGTGCGGCTGATCACTTTCAGATCCGCGATGCGGGCGAGGTTGATCAGGATTTCATCCTGCATGCCATCGGCGAAGTAGGCATTGGCCTTTTCCTCGCTTAAATTTTCAAAAGGCAGGACGGCGATCGATTTACTTTCGATGGCAACTGCGAGTGGCGGTTGTTTCGCGGCTTCAATGGCTTGCTGCGAATGTAAGAACCGGAAGACCGTCACTCCCGCCGCCACCGCCGCGACGATGACAATCAAAGCGGCTAGCTTGCGTCCGGTTTTGCGGGTGATTTTGCGATCGGCGTCTCCTTCGAGCTTGATCCCCTCCGGGGTCATCTCAAACGCCCATGCACAAACCACCGCGATGGGAAACCCGACGATGGTCATCAGGACGACCAGCCTAACGACCCAGTTAGGAATATTGAAAAACGGAAAGACCTGCGTCGCGACCTGGATGAGCAACCAAGTCACAACGACGTAAGCCACGGCGACGCTGTAAACACGACGCCGTTTCAGTTCAGCGAAAAAGCTGCGCGCATTCATCTCCGGGTGACAAGAGGCACCGCTGTGACCAATTCCGAAGACTACTTCGGACTGGAGGATCCGGCGAGCTTCTGGAAGCGCGGATCGTTCCGGAGCGGATCGAACATCGGATCGAGCCGGAGGAGCGCGGGAGTGAGCGGCATGCCCGTAGCCATCCCGCCATTGCATGGGATCGAAAGTATTTTCTCTAAAGCGGCGATGGCGCGGTCGGGTTCCCCGAGGCGGGCCGATATCCTGGCCTCGATGTCGACTGACTGCGGACTATTCGCGGCGTCTTGCTCGATCGGGTGCAAGGCGATGGCGCGTTCGATCAAGGTGAAGGCCGCGGCTTTTTCACCAAGGCCCGCCGCGATCAGCGCGAGATCATCCAGAAGAGACCAATTTTCCGGTTGTTCTTTGAGAAAGGCTTCCAGTTCGGCGCGGGCTTCGCGCCACGTTTCCTGCGCGGCGGCGGGATCGCCGGCGACTTCCTGCGCCCAGCCTAACCAGAAGCGCAGTTCGCCATTGAGATAACCTGCACCCGGGTCGGGGTGAGCGAGCACTTCCTTTAGCTGTGCGATCACTCGGGCTGGCCGCCGCTCCAAGATGCCTTGGTAGGCGACCTGTTCCCACCCAGTCGGGTCGCCGGCCGCCGGGTGGACTTGAGCGAGAAGGGTCGCGGCTCGCGGCAGGTCGCCTTCGGCCTGGGCAATCGCCGCCTTTTCGACCAAGGCATCAGTGTCGTTAGGCACGATCGCCAGAATCAGGTCGAGCTTGCGCAGCGCTTCGGGAAAACGCCGCAGCGCGATATAGAATTGGGCGTGTCGAGTGAGCAGATTCGCATTGCGCGGATCGAGCCGCTCGGCTTCGTTGAAGTAGGATTCACTTCGTTCCCATTGCCCCTGATCGCGGGCGACGAAGGCGAGCGATTGGGAAATCAGACTGCTATTGGGCAGAAACTTCCGAGCTTGCTCGTAACAATGCACCGCGGTTTCGAAATCGTTCACGCATCCGTAATGGTAATAGCCCCTGGCCACCCAAGCTTCGCCAAGATTGGGGTCAAGCGCGAGTGCGGTCTCGAAGGCCTGCCGCGCCTCCTCCCGGAGGGCGACCGTTGGTTGAAGATTCGTCGTGTGGTAACCGCGCGCATCGACGTAGGAGAGCAGCGCCCAGGCAAGCGCGAATTGCGGATCCAACCGGACTGCTTCCCTCAAATATTTCTGTGCGCCAAGATAATTGGTCGGGGTGTTCTGAGTTTTCAGGGTAAAAGCCAGACCGCGCAGATAGGAGTCGTAGGCGGCCGGATTTTCGGTCGGCTTGGCGGCGATGACCTGTGCCTCCTGACCGGTCAGATGAGCGCGCAACTTATCGGCGATGGCCTTGGCCACCTCGCTCTCGACGGTAAATATATCGACCAGCTTGCGGTTATAGGTCTCGGCCCAGAGGTGCGAATCATCGGCCGCTTTAATCAACTGCACGTTGATACGCACCTGGTCGCCGACTTTCCTAATGCTGCCTTCCAGGATATGGGCGACACCCAGTTGGCGAGCAATCTCCGGTAGGTTGTCGGGACTGCTGGCGTAGTGCTGGGTGGAGGTGTGGGAAATCACCTTCAGGTCAGCGATTTTGGAAAGGCGGGTCAGAATCTCATCCTGGATGCCGACGGCAAAGTAGGCATTTGCTTTTTCCGCGCTCAGATTTTCGAAAGGCAGGACGGCAATCGATTTGCTCTCGATTTCCGCGCCTGGTGACGACGGTTTCTCAGCTTCGCCAGACGGCACACGCTCCGCGCGAAATACCATCAGCCCGAGGGCGGCGGCAGCCAGGACCCCAATCAGCGCCACGAACCTGCGGCCGATCCGGCGCACGACCGGCCGGCCCGGATCAGCCTCCGTTTCGCGCTTGATTCCCTCCGGGGTGATTTCAAAAGCCCACGAACAAACCAACGCGATGGGAAAACCCATCAGGAGCAGGAGGACAATTAGCCTAACGATCCAATCCGGGACGTCGAAAAAGGGAAAGACCTGGGTCGCGACCTGGATGAGAAGCCAGCCGGCCACCGCATAGGCGACGGCGACCTTGTAGACGTTGCGACGCTGCAGTTCGGCAAAGAAATCCCCTCCTTTCACAGACCCACAGTCTACGTTTTCGCGGGTGCCGACGCGACAAAACTCTCGCGCCGGCCACGTTTGCTGGTGTCCCAAAAGCGCGCAAAAAAGGCCGGGAACGAACAAGAAAACCGGCTATTTATTTCAACCGGGTGTCCGGATGGCGGCCTGTTCACACGTCATGTCGGATGAACATCCATCCAACCATCGAAACTCAAACCAACCGAAATCCAATGAATACCGTCGCGCCCGAAACTGCTAAAGGCACCGTCAACCAAATCCCGCCGGGATCGCACACCATCACTCCTCATCTCATCTGCGCCCGCGCGACCGAAGCGATCGATTTCTACAAGAAAGCTTTCGGCGCGACCGAACTCAGCCGTCTGCTCAGCCCGGACGGCAATCTGATGCATGCCCGGCTCCAGATCGGAGATTCGGTCTTCATGCTGAACGACGAAATGCCGCAGTGGAACTGTCTCGGGCCGAAAACGCTCAAGGGTTCACCCGTCACCATCCATCTCTACGTCGAGAACGTGGATCAATTCGTCGACCATGCGATTAGCGCCGGTGCGAAGATCACGATGCCACTCGAGGACATGTTTTGGGGCGATCGCTACGCCAAATTGGAGGATCCGTTTGGCCACCAATGGTCGGTCGCGACGCACGTCCGCGACGTGACTGAGGAGGAAATGAAAAGCGCGATGGAGCAGATGAGCTGCTAATCGTTGACCGACTAAACTCGAGGCTGGGTTTTTGATCTGGCCCTTCGGCTACTGGCGAAAAAAAAATGAAAATTATGGAACGACGATCCTCGGCGCTCTCAGCGATCCTGCTTGGCGGCGGAATCGGGGGCGCGATCGACATTACCTACGCGATCGGGTTCTCCGCCATGCACGGGGTGCCGCCGATGCGCATCCTCCAGTCCGTCGCGAGCGGTTTGCTGGGTGCGCCTGCTTTCGAAGGCGGGGCGCCCGTCGCGGCACTTGGTTTGGTCCTTCATTTCTGCATCGCCCTTTTATGGGCGGCGATTTTTTACCTGGCGAGCCGGAAGATTTCGTTCCTCACCCGCCATCCCGTGATCGCCGGGTTGTTCTACGGCTTCCTTATCTACGCGGTCATGAATCTCGTCGTCCTACCGCTTTCCGCTTTCCCGAGAAAAGTTTCCTTCCCGCTGCTGGTCCTCGTGACCGGTCTTCTCGTGCATATGATCGGGATTGGGTTGCCGATCGCACTGGCAGTGCGGCGGACCGCTCCGGTTCAGGAATGAACTCCGGCCTTCACCCTAACGACCGCCGAGAGAGTAACTTCGCAACAACGCCCCCTCGAGTTTCGCGCAGCGCTCAACAAAAAACTCGACCGGCTCAGCGAATTGGTGCTATGGCTTCATCCGAATATGAACAGAAGCATCTTTTACATCATCGGGGTGATCGTCGTTATCGTTATCGTCCTGAAATTGCTCGGCCTCTTTTAGGCCGCCTTTTCCTTCCAAATCGGCCGTTCAATCCGCCTGGCGGCGTCGGCTTGGTCTGGACTGGATTCAGGCCAGCGGTGGTGGAAGGGCAACCCGTCTCAGAAAACTAACGGCTCGATCGGCACATAGGGCGGCCGGGAAAGCGCGTCGCCCAATTCTCCCGCCTAACGAGCTCATACGCGGGCGCGCAGATCCGTGTCTCGTGCCTCTCGAGGAACCTAGTTTCGGCGCCGGTCCGGCTCCTTGGCGACGCCTTTGAAGGGTGTGCCGTCTTTCTTTACGGCCATGAATTCGCCGGTCCTGCTGCTCTCCTTGTTCTCGTTTCGCTTTACGTAATCGCCGGTCTGCGGGTTCTTCACCTGGGTGCGGTTGGTGACCGAGCCTTCGCGAGACCCTTTGCCTGTATTTTTTGCCATCAATTTTCCTTCCGTTGCTGTGTTTCAAGAAATACTTCGTATCCCGTCCGCAAAGGAGCCGTCTTCGCAGGAAAAGAGTTACCGGGAATTGGTCAGGCGGCACTCATCTTCATCATACCCGGCCTTGAGCACGAAAAAGGCGAGCGTTCCTCAAAGGCAGCCCCGTCCGTTAACTTATTGTTAGGGCGCGACGCGCGATTTCAAAGGTCTTCTCGATGTCGCGCTGATCGCCTTCGTTGCGCGCCGCCCCCACTCCATCGTTTCGGATGGCTTCGGCGTGGCGCAGCAGAATGGCCCGATCGCCCGAACGCTGCAGCTGCACCGCGATGCGCGCAATGGTGTCAAGCAGGCGGACCACTACCGCCACGCTGGCGGCGCCATACTGGCGGATTTGGTTGAAGGCGCCGGCTGCGATCCCTTCGAAATCGGTCGTGTCAACGATAACGCGAAGGCGATCCTCTTCATCGTAACGCCAGCGCGACGGAATCTTGCGCTCCGCCACTTGGATCAGGCTTGCACCCAGCCACTCGATGCAGGTCAGGGCAGTAAAAGGATCGTTCACGCCGGGCGACAGCGCCCGCACCGCTACTTCCACCAGTTGGTCGATTGAGTACTCGATGTCCTGGGTTGGACTGCGATGACGACCGACGAAGAAATTGCCCAGAATCTTCTCGCGCAAATCTTCATCCGCTTTTTCCCGCGGCACGACCTCCATAATAAGGGCGCCTTCCGCCACGAAGTCACCGGACCGCCGGCGCAGGCGCAGAACGACATCTCTTTCGACGGCGAGAGAGAGCAGGCCATCCACTGCAATCGCCTCGATAAAGCCGCTCGAGTCAGAAAGAATCCGGCCGGGCTCGTCCTCGAGCTCCCTCGGGATCTGCCGGCCCGCGAGAGTGTCTTCGTTAGGCTGGTCCGCCGCGCGCCTCTCGGGATAAAGCCGGTCGATGTTATCGCGCAGATCGGAGGCGACCCGGGCGATGACATTCTCCGCGATGATGGAAGCGGCGATGTGGTGAATGAAAAAGATAAGGAACCCGACGCTGGCCACGGCGAAGACCACGCCGCAGGTGACGGAGAGAAACGGCACCACCGTGATCTGATCGATGCCGCGAATCGCGCGCAGCACGAGGAGGCAATAGAGATAGGTGGCGACAAAAACGCCGAGCACCAACTGGGTCCCGCGATCGCTCATGAAATTGCGCAAAAGGCGGGGGCCGAACTGCGAGGAAGCAAGGGTGAGGGTAACGATGGTGATGGAAAAAACTACGCCGGCTACGGTGATGGTAGAGCTGGCGATGGTGGCGAGCACGTTGCGCGCTCCTTCTGCCCCGCCCGCCCAGATCCAGGCGCTGTCCCGAGCCCATTTCGGATTGATCTGAGTGTCGATGTGGAGGGTGACCGCGGACAGAACGATCGCCCCGGCCGCCATCATGCTGGGAACGAACCAATAACTGCTGCGCAGTCGTTCCCACCAGGTGCTGAGGAAGGTTCTCACGCGCTCAACTTAATGTAGACACTTCGCTCTGCGAAACGCGAGATGACGAATCTGCCTACAAGAGAGCAAGTTTCGAAGGACTTCATCCGATTAACGAATCGTGACATGCACGCCCGGCAGGACTTTCTTTCCAAGATCGAGTGCATCCCAGTTGGAGAGACGAATGCAGCCGTGGCTGGTGGTGCGCCCGATCGTCTCCGGTCCTTCGGCGCCGTGCAGGCCGCTCCCTTTGTGATTCAACTCCATCCAAAGTATGCCAACGGGATTGTTAGGCCCGGGCGGCAGTTGATAGAAATCCTTGCTCCGCTTCGTCCCATGCAGGATCGCTTCGTCCCAGCGGAAAGTCGGCATCCATGAAAAACCTTTCACGAACCATTCGCCGATTGGCGCGGGCAGCGATTTCGAACCGGGCGTGATTGGATAGCTGCCGACCAGCTTGCCGCCTTGTTTCAGTTCCATGATTTTTTCCGGCACGCTTACGAAGAGCGCAAAGCGTTCGCTTTCCGGCTTCTGGTCTTCGGTCGTCAGGGTATTGGACTTTTCCGCCGCCTCCGTCTGCCTCTGCAAATCGATCGCCTCCTGCACCTCGAAGGGAGCGACCACATTCGGCACCTGCACTGCCGCGCCGGGTTTGGCCGTTTTCCAATCGAAGCCCGGATTGATCTGCCGCAGGAAATCGACCCGGGCATGAAACTTCTCGCCTAACAACTCCAGGAAATCCTGATAGGGCAAACTCTCCGCCTTGGCCTGCGCGGCATGGCTTGATGGCACACTCCCAATGAGTTTCTGGTCGGCCTCGGTCAGGGTGTAGCTAATCAGGGGCGATCTCGATTCGTCGATAGGCAGGGCGAATTTCGCGGGCGGTTTCTGGCCGAACTCGTCGCCCGTCTTGCCCTCGGCCGCGGCGTAGCGAGTCAGCGCCTTACGCATGAACTCGCCCCATTTTCCATCGATCGCTCCGGCTTGAAAGCGGAGCCATCCAGAAAAAGCTGGGCGCGCAAAACGGCATCGTTAGGCTGAGCCGACGTCGCCAGCGCGCCCGCCAGCAGGAGGATGAGACTGAGGGCGGCGCAGCGCCGGAGCAATGGTCTCACGATCATCATCGTGATACGTGCGCCGGCGGGGGGATGGTTCCATCTTCGCTGGCTGCGCGGAAATCGCCCTCTAACTACTCTGTTTCTTGGTTTCTTTCTGCAGGATTGCGAGCTGCTCTTGCGCGTCCTTATCGCCCGGTTTCAGCTTCAGAATGGTCTGGAGATCCGCGATCGCCTTGTCGTTTTGCTTCGTCGCGCGATAGACGTAAATCCGGCGGCGGTAGGCTTCGACATCCTTCGGCCGTGCTTCGATCACTTTGTCGAAATCTTCCAGCGCCTTGTCGTATTGCTTCAGGTTGCGGTAAGCAAACGCACGGCGGGTGCGCCCTTCCACATCCACCTCCGCAATGGTGTTGATGGCGACGTCGTAATCCGCGATCGCTTTCTTCCATTTGCCCTGTTGCAGATAGATATAGCCGCGCAGCCGCAGCGCGGCCCGCTCGCGCGGGTTGGCCTTGATTACCTCATCCAGCTCCTTTAACGCTTCGGCCGGCTTCTTCTCGCGCAAAAACATCCTGGCCTGATCCATTCGACCCTTGGTTGTGTCGGGGTTGAGCTCGATCGCCTTCGCGTAATCTGCCTGGGCCTTTTTCTGGTCGCCCATCAGCCGATAAGTGAGCGCCCGGTTGCGGTAGTTCTTTCGGGTCCTTCGGCTGCGCCTCGATCGCTTTGGTGAATTCTTCGATCGCTTTGTCGTATTCTTTTTTCTTGGCGTACTTCACCCCACGATTGGTATGTCCGCCCGGATCACCCGCGACGCTGGCAGCGGGCAGAGGTTGGGGCGCGATGAAAAATGCGCAGAGGAGGGCGAGAAGAGGCAGGTTGAAAAAGGAAAGT
>CAVVOH010000006.1:0-21181 GCA_963749935.1 uncultured Verrucomicrobiae bacterium | reverse complement strand
CTTCGCCCAGGGGCTTTGGCAACTGCGTCGACTACACGTATTCCGTCGATGAGTTTAGACTTGGCACCCGCTTCTATAGCCAACAGACTTTCAGCTGTGCCTTTCGCTCTTATCCGTCTCGGCCTCAAGCGGCAATCGAGAGAGGCAAAAGCTGGTTTCGCCAATATCCGCTAACCGCGCTCGCCACAGTGCCATGAAAATCCCGGTCTTCGTCTCGGCCCCCACTACGCTGACCGACGATCAAGAGGCCTCCCGAAGGCTCATCCTTCGCGAGTTGGACCGCAGCGGACTCGAGCCACGATCACTAGGTCGATCTGACTACCCGACGGAGTTACCGCTTCGTGAGGTTCTGACCATTGCGCGACACTGTGCGGGCGGTGTCATCCTTGGCTTTCAGCAAGTTCGCGCTGACTCAGGCGCTTTGAAGCCCGGCACAACAGAAGAGAAGCCGATTGCCACACCGATTTTCTTTCCGACACCGTGGAATCAGCTTGAGACCGGCATTCTGTTTTCTCTGAGCATTCCGCTTCTCGTGTTTCGCGAGACTGGTATTTCCGGAGGAGTGTTTGACCCCGGAGTTACCGATGTTTTCATTCACACTATGCCACCGCCAAACCTAAGTGGACCCGCAAAGAGGTCCTTTTCAGCGGTGTTCCTCAAGTGGCAAGCTCAGGTTCGCAACTTCTACTACAAATGAACCAGCTCACCGGAGCTATCCTACTCGCCGTCTTGGCAGCCGCCATAAAATTCATATTTGACGGGTGGACGTCTAGGAAAGCTAATCGGCTCAAGAGGATTGATCGGCAGTTAGAGTTTTTTTATGGACCCTTACTGGCGCTAACTCATGCTTCTGAGCAGGCTTGGAAATCCTTCCGATCAATCCATCGCACCGAGAACGGACCCTATTGGGGTGTTCCGAATGATCCACCTACCGAGGCTGAGGCGCTCGCCTGGCGAATGTGGATCGAAAAGGTATTTATGCCCTTAAACGAGAGAGTCGAAAACCTCATTGTTGAGCATGCTGACCTGCTCGAAGAAGAGTGCATACCTTCTGTACTGCTCCACCTGTGCGCCCACGTCGAGGCCTACCGCGGAGTCGTCGCACAGTGGAAGTCGGATGATTTCTCGCGCCAGTGGTCGACCATCAACTACCCGTGTCCGGAGCTTCGAGAGTATGCTCAGAGGCACTATACAGCCCTCAAGAAGCGACAAGCGGCGCTCATCCGGGCGGGTGCCTAGGCAGACGATGCAGCGAATGACTCAATCGCTCCCGCTCATTCGGCCTCTCGGCTTCAGATTCACGTCGCACGCCACCCCGGTGGCTCCGTTCACCGGCCGCTCCGCGTTTCCCGCTTTGATTCACTCGCGCGCTCGCTCACCCTCCGGGCTTCCCGTCTATGTCACGGCGAACTCCGTCCGTTCCATTCGATGACTTCCACCTTCAACCTGCAGCCACACGTCCCCTCGCCAGCGGTCACTGATCTTGTGTCTCGTTAGGCCAACAACACATTACCATTACTCTTCTATGGATGCCGAAAAAGAAATTGAACAAGTAAAGAAAGACCTGGCCGAGGCGCAGTCAAAGATTACTGAGTTGCAGATTGCGGCGGCGCGTAGAGAAGGAACTCAAGCGGGGGCTGTATGGTGGCTCGGGGGCATCGCAGCGCTGATTGCTGCGTGGCTTGGCATTACGTCTCTCTGGCAGATTCCGACTCTTGTGCGTGCTACAGCCTCTGGCCAAGCCGAGCAAGAAGCGAAAGCTGCTGCCGATTCAGCAAAGAAGGCTTCCGCCGCGTTGAAAGTAGCTGCGGAAGCGATCCCGAAGTATGTTCGGTATGATGAGTTTTTCCGTCTTCAACCGGAGAGCAACGGAGATCGGTATTTGACTATATCCGACAGAAATCATCCCGGATTACAGATGTCACAGGATAATATTCCCGATCCACCAGCACAGTTTTGGAAGGCAGTAAAGCGCGGCAATTAGCCTCGGCACATTCCAGCGGCCTAACCAGGCGATGCAGCGAATGACTCAATCGCCCCTGTTCACTCGACCTTTCGGCTTCAGATCCACGTCGCACGCCACCCGGCCGCTCCGTTCACTGGCCGCACCGCGTTTTCGCTTCCGATGACTTCCACATTCAATCTGCAGCCACACACGTTGATTCGGTCGCGCGACTCCCTCACCCTCCGGGCTATGGTCCATGTCACGGCTTGCCAGTCCGTTCCATTGATGAGTGCGCTCTGCTGCTCACCCCTTCGGGGCTGCGTCTACGTCACGGCTTGCCAGTCCGTTCCGTTCTCGCCAGCGGCAGCTGATCTTGGGTCTCGTTCGACCTCATGAAACACGCCCTCCTCGCAGCGTTGATTACGTGCGCAGCTGCTATAGTCGCCCGCGGCGAGACCGCTGATGTTTCTTGGACGATCGACAAGAAGACAAACAGCTACATTAATCAGCAGACGAAGATTACATTTCGATCACGGGTTGCCAGCTTCACGCGGGACCGCGCCACCCCCGCAAATGATGACGGGAGTGCCACGTTTGGTTACTCAGGACGCAGTGGGGTGATCACGCTCTATCTGAGGCACAGGGGAATTTCCGACTGTATGCGAGAGGGCGACTGTGTTCCTCGTTTTCTGGCATCATATCGCCAGGATCTGAAGCAGAATTACGGAAAGTCGGATTCAGAGTCCTCATTCTCCCTTCGCGGTAGATGCGGCGGACAAGAAGTTCGAGGCGCAGGCACCACGTTTCATTTCCTGCACTTTCCTGCTAAGGGCGGCACGAGTGCCTATTCAGAGGTGGGCGCGGTGCAGGTCGGAGACTTCATCTATTACTATCGCGGCAGCTTTCCACACAAAAACGGCCTTGTGGATTTGGCTGCGTTTTTGCGCGCACTAGGCCTGCAGAAGGCCTAACCAGGCGATGCGGCGAACCGCGAGCAAGGCTGCGATTGACGTTGTGCGTATTTACCATCCACGCTTTGGCCTCGTGGCGCGTTTCATCGGGTTCGCGGTCGCTGATCTTGTGTCTCGTTAGATGCTTACGCGCAACACGGACATCGCACTTCTCGTTGCCTACTGTCTTGCAGTTCTCGGCGGGATTCTGCCGTTATTATTTCGTCGCCACGTGAAGGTCCGTTCCATTTGCGTGGTGTTCATGATCATCGCTGCTTTTTATGCGGTGGGCAGAGTGTATGTTTCGCCACGGATGGCGGTGGATCGCCTGGACAGGCAGCATGAGACTTGGACAGAGTCATTTCGCGACGGCAGCCTTTACACATGGCGCGCTGCCTCCACCGCTATTCCTGTTTTTGTTCTTGTGATCATCGGTCTCGCGACTATGGCCGTCTTTCCTCCGAAGCCACGATGAGCCACACCAACCATCTAACCAGGCGATGGAGCGAATGACTCAATCGCTCCCGCTCATTCGGCCTTTTCGGCTTAGGATCCACGTCGCGCGCCGCCCGGCGGCTCCGTTCGCTGGCTGCTCCGCATTCCCGCTTGCGATGACTTCCACATTCAACCTGCAGCCACACCCCGCCCTCGGCAGCGGCCGCTGATCTTGGGTCTCGTTAGATGTTTGCGCGCGTCGCCATAATCGTGCTAGTGAGTGTCTCTGCGGCTAAAGCGGCAGACCCGCCACCGAAAGTCGCCCTACGGATACCTGAAGCATTCAACGTCGGAGTCTCCCAGCGACACTTCGAACGTGGTCAGGCTATCGTCGCTTCGCCCGATTGGGCGCGCATGACGGCCCTGGCTCCCCTAACGGAGTTGCACGGCTGGTATGGCGACAAGAACGCGGATCGAGACCACCTGCATGGCTGGACGGTCCACGTGTATCGAACCGTCAGCCAAAAAGTTCTCGCGGCTCTTGCGAAGGCAAAAGATGGCTACGAAGCACGACTGAACGAGAGCCCTGAGTTTCTCAGCACGGGCGAGGAGTCGTATATGTATGCGCGATTTGAGCGTAAGCGATTTCGGTGGGGCGACGCGGTATCGTTTCTCAGTCAGTCTACCCAAGATGGTGTTTCCGGTGTTTTCTTCGCGCCGCACAACGGGCGTCTGGCGTACGAGGTCTGGGGTGTGACACGCGACCACCGCTACACGGTAGTCGCAAGCGTCTTCTCCGTCAGCCATCCAGAGCTTGCTGGCCGGGTATCGAGAGCGCGCGAGCTGCGCGTGGCGCGCACCTTGCGCGAGCTGAAAAGAGACGGACGCTACAAGCTGGTCGAAAGGTGCAGTCCCGACGAGTTCGAGCCCAGCCTCAAAGCGTTCGATCGGCTTGTCGACGATCTCTCGTTCGATAAAACATCTAACCAGGCGATGCGGGAATGACTCAATCGCCCCCGCTCACTCGGCCTTTCGGCTTCCGATCCACGTCGCGCGCCGCCCGGCGGCTCCGTTTACTGGCGGCTTCGCGTTTCCGATTTGGACGACTTCCACATTCAGCCTGCAGCCACGGCCGTTGACTCCCTCGCCAGCGGCAGCTGATCCTGTGTCTCGTTAGATCATGCGCACGCTGCCTGTTCTTCAGCTTTTCGCCATCGCGAGCATCGCACTCACGACGAGTGGTGTGGCGCGCGACGAGCCTCGCTGCGCATTCGCTGACGAATCGTTTACCACTATGCTGGCGATCTCGAGCATAGTCACAGATTACTACGTCGCACATCACACATGGCCGACGAACCAGCATCAGCTGCGCACACAGCTCCTACAGACTGCGCGCACACTACCGCCGCTGGACAGGCCGTCGCCGGCCGATTTCGACCAGTTGTTCCAACGCTTCAGCCGCATCGAGCTTAAGCCACGGGGGCGGGACCTGATGTTAGCGATTGATTATCGCGCGGCAGGCAAAGGTCACAAACATCGTATACTTCTTCGTCCTGGCCGAAGCACTGATGAGATGTTGCAGGCATCGACGGAGATCAAATGAGATCTAACCAGGCGCACTAGATGTCGGAGCCATCGATTGTTCGCACCCTTAAGGCAGCCATTCGGCCATTCAACCTCGCCGATCCAGAAGCGGACGCCGAGCGACATCTGGCGGCCGGAGACCAGCGCGTGATTGGTATCCATGGTTACTCCATCTCTTTTCCGGGAGTTCCAGCCGACGCATCCATCTCGCTCTCCAACGAGAGCAGTTACGGCACGATCGAGGGCACTTCGGATTGCGTCATTGGCACACGCCACATGGAACTGATTGGGATCGCCACACGATACGCGGAGCGCTACAATCGACACATATGGCATCGACGCCAAAACATCTAACCAGACGATGAAGCAAACTTCAAAAGCATTCGGAGTCGCTGATCTTGGGTCTCGTTAGCCCGCTGAATCGTGTCTTCCCGCCATCACATCCTTGACCATGTCAGTCTGATCGTCAGTGACCTTGCTGCCAGCCAGGCTTTTTACGAGACGGCTTTGCGGCCTTTGGGTTACCGCCTCCTCAGCCAATCGCGCGAGAGCATTAGTTTCGGGGTGCCAGGTTCCGACGACTTCGGCATTTCCGTGGGTCCGGTTGCTACCCATTATGCCCATGTTGCTTTCATTGCGCACGACCAAGCCGTGCAGGCCTTCTATCTGGCGGCGATCGCTGCCGGTGGCCGCGATCACGGTGCTCCCGGCTACCACCCGGAGTATCATTGCACTTATTATGCTGCCTTTGTGCTCGACCCTGACGAGAACAACATCGAAGCCGGTGTTTAATGGCCGCTAGTGCTTCTATCGCCGAACCAACCTCACCAAACAAACCTTGCTATGATCATCTGGAGTGGATTTGGCTTTCTCGTTGCAGTCATTGTTTTCGGTTTCGCGCTGGCCTGTAACTTCGCATTCGACGCCTTTTACGGCCCGGGCTACTACGAAGCGCACCACTGGACTATCGGTGTGGCGATGTTCTTGGCAGCGATTGCGTGTTGGTTTCTCGGCACCGCATTTCGCAGCCGCAAGCCGCGAATCGTGATTGACAAGGCAACGGGGAAAGAGATGGCTCTTGACCGTAACAAACACACTCTATTCTTCATTCCGATGCATCTCTGGGCGCCAGTGCTGATCCTTATTGGCGTGGTTTTATGCGTGATGGAGTTCATCGGATGAACGCCGTTCGATCGACCACTCGCCTAACCAGGCGATGCAACGCTCCGCGGGCTGCTCTGCGTTTCCGCTTCTGATGACTTCCACCCACCCACGCCGAGCGACGTGCGTTGACTCGCAGTCCCCACTCCTCCCCCTTCGGGGTACGGTCCATCGCGCACCGCTTCCCGCGGGCTCGATTCTCGTCCGCCATCGCCCATTGTGTTCTCGTTAGATGAGCTACGCCGTCTCGTTATTGGCTGCTGTGGCTTTAGGCATCTATTCCGGTCTGGGGAGAGACTTCGTGATGGCTACTCGGCCAAGAAACGAGTGGCTGCGCCTGCTGTATACCACCGCGGCGATTGCGGTGCTATTCTTGCCGCCGATGCTGGTGTGCGCGTTTGTCCTCGTCCCCCAAGAGGCGCTGAGGTCTAGTTCTCTTCTGACACAGCAACTTTGGTTCGCTGCCATTGTGCTCACTTGGCTCTCCGTTACGTGGGCATTCATCATTCGGAGTTGGCGATCGCAGAGAAAACACCGTGATCCGCACATTTAACCAGACAAGGCAGCGAACCGCCGGGGACGCTTGCCACGGGCGAGAAAATGATAAACGCCCCGTTAGGGCATCGGAGATTTAGCCTTTGACCATTCGGCGAGTGCCTCAAGCGTAAACTCCGTATGAGCTCCGGAACTTAAAACGACGCGCCCCAATTTACGGTTGCCCAAGTATTGCTTGAACGGTTGTAGGTCTACAAGGACACCAAATATGGTCATCCCACTGTAGACGCGCACCTTCGTCTCTCCTGCGCCGTCCAACCGCTTTATCGTCTCCCAAGAGTCTCCATCATCCGAGGTATCCAATTGTGCGTCCGCCCAAAAGCTTCCATCAGTCCCAACGTGGCCATTGATCACGAACTCTGAGGAGGTTGGCCTTTCTCGGGGCTATACAGTTCGGCGCTCAAACCACATACGATTGGCTCACCGACTGAAATCGTCGAAATCTCGAGGCGCTCGGGACCTTCATCTCCGAGGCGATCGTGGTGGATTCCAACATTCCATCTGACCGGAGCAGTCTGGCAGAAGCCAGTGCCGCATAGGGATACGGCCAAACACACCAAAACAAGAAGTTTGGCGCCTGAGGCACACACACGAGGAACGTTCACGGTAAGCAAAGAACTTAACCTTTGTTTCACTCCTCAGGCTCGCCCTTCGCGGTCGGGGTGCTGGATTGGGCGAACTGCGGGAGGGCAGGATTCGCCGCCTGCCAAGAGAGACGCTCCTCGGTCCAAATCTCCTTCGCTGGCGGGCAGGCCTCAGGGTCATCGAGAGAGGCGATGGTGACGTCGAACACCTCTGGGCGGCTGGAGCGCCGATAGGTGAGCGACGTCCCGCAGCGCGCGCAAAAGCCGCGCTCGATATCGGGTGAGGGTTGGTAAATCGTGAGTGTGCCCTGCACGATCTCGACCTTCTCCTGGGGAAAGATCGCCCAGGCGAGTGACGGCCCACCGGTGGCGCGACGGCAGGATTCACAATGGCAGAGCGTGGCTTGCGGCGGAACCTCGGCGCGATACCGAATCGCGCCGCAGAAGCAACCTCCGGTCAATGTCATGTGATGAAGTTGAGGGTGATATGAGGGCGCGGCAAGAGCGTGCACGCGGGCTCTTAGGCTCCGCGCCAAATGCGCATGGCATCCCGCTTACCCATACCGCACGCCCGACCTCAATTTCATTCGTCCAGCCCTTGGGCTCGCAGCGGCCGACGAACATCATACCAGGCGATGCAGCGAACGGCGGGCAGCCCTCGCGATTTGCACTTGCCTCCCTCTTACGTTTGCAAGGCAATATTAGCGAAGCCCGGTGACGACCCCGCAATTTCCATTCGGGCGCAAAGTCCACTGATCCGAAGCGGGCCTCCGAGAAGGAGATCGCTGGGGTCCTGGGATTTCTAGCTAAGGGAATTACATTCCCGCCGCCGTTAGGGAGGCAGCTGCGTACCGGACTGGGCTTTCACTATGCTGATGTCAGCGGCGTTGATCGCGCCGTTCGCACTTAGGTCGGTGCGGAAATTGGCTGCGCTTATGGCTAGACCGGATTGACTCTTGGTCTGGTTGATGTCGGAGGCGGTGACCCCACCGGCCGCCGTAGTGTCACCGAGCAGTCGGCTCATCGGAATGACCACATTAGTTAGGCCGGAACCATTGCTGACCCCAAGCAGGGTGACATTAATCGTCTGCGCGTTAGTGATGTTAGTGAGAGGAATGGTTACCGTGGCGCCGCTGACGGCGACGTTGTTTCCACCCGCGCAAACACCGCCGGTGCCCACACAACCCGCGCCTAGGGTAACCTGAGCTTGCGGGCTGCCGGTGACGGTGACATTGCCTGTGAAGCCGACTGCCATCGTGTAGTCGTTCGTGGCGCCGCCGACGCGGCATTCAATTCCGGGTGTCCCGGTAAGCGGCAGAGGGATATCGAAGGAACCAGCCGCGCCATGGGTCTTACGCGAAGCTACCGTGCTGACGGTGGGTTGGTTACAGGGTGATATCGTATATGAGCGGGAGACGTTTTGCACCGGCGCAGTACTGACACAGAAGTCCTGAGTGGAGAATCCGGTCGCGCCTTGGACCCCAGACACGTAATTCCGGTTCGCCCCCGTCGCAGTGAGCGAGCCGATGATCACGTCGAAACGCTGGTTCAGGTTCTGATTGTTCTCGTACAGACGAGCTTCGAAGTTCTGTCTCGAGGCGTTATTGGCAAAGAGCACCGTCCGCCACTCGATGTTAAGAATCCGGTTGGGAGCCGTGCCGGAGACCGAGGTGAAGACGCCGCACTGTCCGCCCGGGAACCCGGCGCAGCCACTCAAACCCGCTTCCGTGCGCATGTCTTGCCAGATGGGAAAGATGGTGTTGTCATATGGCCCCTGATTCGGGGGCGCCGGCAGGCAGGCGGTCACGTGGCCACCGTTTTCATTCGCCACCACGAAGTCGAGACGACCATTCGAGCTCACGTTTACGCTGTTATAGGTGTTCCCATACAAGGTGATCGGGAACGGCAACGTCACGGCTGTATCGCAGTCGTCGCAATGGCTCCCAATATCTGTAGTTCCCGCGACAATGGGGTCGGCTCCGGAGCTGATGACATATTGCTGCGGCGGGCAGCCGGCGACCGTGTAGCTGCCAGTGAAAGCGACGTTACCATTACACCCCTGGGCGGTGATGGCCGCGGCGGTAATACTGGATGTGGCGCTACCCCCGGAATTGAAATGCACCGTAAACCGGGTGGTTAAGTTGCCATTGATGACCTGGACGGCGGTCACGCTGCCGCCGGCAGTCCCGGTCACCGTCAGATCGCCCGTCTGGACTGATGCTGGATCAACCGGCTGATTCCAGGTTACGTCATAAGTATAGTCGCCTGGTGCAGCCGGTGAGAACGTGCCGTTCACAGCTGGATTCGTCGACGATACTGTGAGCTGCGTGGCGACGTAGCAGAAGGTGCAGGTGAAATCGGCCACGGGGCGAGCGGTCGTGTCGCTAAAGGCGCCGGCGGCAATGTGCATCGTGTTCGAGCCCGCCACCACCGGTGTGCTGCTGAAGTGGAATGTGATGGTGGTGTTCCCGTTGCTAAAGGTTGGCGCGACGTTCGAGGGAGTTCCGTTGACGGTGAAATCGCCGGCCTGGACCGTGCTCGTATTCACCGCAGCAGTCAGGTTAATGACGAAGTTCACGGTCTGCGCATTGACTACGCTGTTGCAAGCCGGGACGCTGCTGGTGACGCTCAAACCGCCACCGGGGAGGACGAGCGAGTTCGTGTACAGATCAAACGCGTGCAACGTGCCATTCGCGTTTGTGCCATCGCAGTTCGCGTTATCTGCCCAGAGCGAGTAGAGCTTGCCCGCATGCGCCGCGTGACCAACGTAATCGCCATAGTCTACTCCGTTGTCCGCGGCGGCCGCGTTCGAGAATCCGCCGCTCAAGCGAGTATTCGGCGCCCAGGTCACGCCACCATCGGTGCTAAAGGTGCCGAAGTATTCGGCATCGTCGTTAGCTGTGGCGTTCGTCCCGCCTGTACCAGCTACGCCGTTGTCGTTGCGAGCATCATAGAATCCAACCGCCACGGTGCCGGTTGTGCGATCGAGCGTGATGTAGGGTAGAAACTGGCTCCGAATCGGTCCGAGCGGGTCGTCGTTCACGCGCACTGGCGCGCTCCAGGTGGCGCCGTCGTCGATCGAGGTCCGCACATAGATCTCGGTATCGTTGTTCTCGTTAACGGTCTCCTCCGTGTAGACAAGGTAGATGCGATTATTAAACGGCCCGCCGGTTCCATCCCAGACCATGCCCGCCTCGGAATCGATGGAGCGCCCGCTTTGCGCCGGGATAAAATCGAAGCCGCCGACATTGGTGGTGGTCACGGTGATCCGAGCGCCGAAGGCACCCGCTCCCAAACCGTCGGCATCGACGTTGGCAAAGATCGTCGCCGGACCCTGCCCGCCAGTTGGATTCTGATAAGTTACGATGACCTTGCCGCCGTTAGGACCAGGCCCGACAGCGATACCTCCGAAACTGCCACTCGCTGACGGGATCGACTGTAGCGCGTTGAACGGTCCCCATACACCCAGGCCTGTGACCGGCGCGCCACGCGCGACCATACTTCCGCTCGAGTTCCAGTCGACCCAGACGCTGCCATTGCCGACGGCAATTGAGGGTTGATCGACGCTGCCCGTCCCGACGGTTACCGGCGCACTAAATGTGACGCCGCCGTCGGTGCTGAGGATTACATTGATCTGGTTGACGCTGCTGTTGATGTAAACCACAAACAGATTGCCGAACGTGTCCCAGGCCGCCTGCGCGTCACAGCAGGCCACATTAGTGGCCACAGTGCCACGCGTCCAGGTCGCGCCGCCATTCGTTGAATACGCGCGGAAGATGCTATTGGTGGTCGTTAGGTTGGCAAAGGCGACGAGGTTATTTGTATTGGTCGGATTGACGACCACGAAACTCTCAGCCTCGTTATCGGACGTGGCACTGGCGTTTACTACCGGCGCCAAGCAAGCCAGCGGCGTGCGCGGATCGCCGCCTTTAGGGATACGTTTGTTAGGCTTTATGGCTTTGCGGGTGCCGTCTGGGACATCGACCCCTTCGGCTGCCGCCAGCACCTGTGCGTGCAATGTGGGCAGGTTCGGCGCGAGGCATGCGAAAATGGCAGCTAAAGTGGCAATGCGGAGGCGTGTCTTCATGAGCGATTGGGGGGTATTAGTCTGGACTCAGCGGGGGAAAGCCGATTAGGCGACCTGCGAGGTCTGGGATTCTTGAGAGACTTTCGAACGGGGTCGAGGCTTATTTGCTCGAAGATGCCATTGGGTAACATTACGTTACTGTAATCTTTGCCGCCTACCTACTGCGCAGCTACATCCCAAACCAAGGAATCATTGACACCCGGAAACCTTTCGGATGGAATCCGGAAATGAAACTGCAACCCTTGATTCTAACGTTGGTTGCATTCGCATTCGTTCCGCAATTATCCCTTACGGCGATCGCGCAAACCAAAGGGAATTACCACGCCAGACTGATCTCACCAAAAGCGGGACAGGTTCTCGTTCCCGGACAGGTTGTGAAGATTGAATGGACGGCGGAGTTTCCAAACGTTGATCTCGGGATGTGCGAAACCGAAGTTCTTCTCTCGCTGGATGGCGGAAAGAATGTCTACATGCTCCTGAGAGAGCTGCGTAATCCGAAAGAACAATATTTCGATTGGACGGTACCGAATGCGCCCACCAGGCAGGCGACGCTCGACATTCGTTTCGGCTGTATGAACGTCTTCCCGGAGACTTCAAGTATTCAGTCCACTTTCGTGATCAGGCCTGCGGGGAAGTAATCCTATTTTTGCCTGTCGACGGGCCAGACCCGGGAAGATCGTTTACCCAGCCACTTTAGCCCTCTGGTGGTAACTTGAGCCGCGTCTACCTCGTCGTCCTAATCGCTTCCTTGGCAGTTTCCGCCAGGGCGCAAAGGACAGGCAGCGATCAGCCTACGCCTTCTGTAGGAACCCCGTCCAAAGTTAGTGCGGTTTCCCTGCAGCAGAAAGCCATCCAAGCCCAGGCGCGGATTCTCGCAAACCAAGAGGACCGCGACAAGCTAGTCAAAGCCGTGAAGATTAACGAGGTCCCCTTGGTGCAAGAGAGTCCTCCGGAGAAATGGCTTCACCGCTGAAGATTTGCAGGATGCGAAAATTACGCTGCGGACAGGTGGAGGAAAAGAAGGCGGGGATGAGATAGAGATATCTGTCAGTTGTTGTGATCCAAAGGAAATCACGATCCAACGATCGCTTCCGTCCTTCACAAAATAAACGCAATCTGTGTCTTCTCGACGTTCCTGAGGTTAACCGCGACTTCTGTGAAAGCCCCCGCCTTCATTCCTCTTTTCTTAGCGGCCGTTGCTCAGTTGTTCGCTGGCGAGTCGATGCTTACGCAGACGATGCAGCCACTCGACGGATTGGCTTCCGGCGAGATCGTGATCGCTCCGGTGATGTGTCACGACTGGAATGCGCTTTCAGGCTGGCCGACCGCAATCGGGCTCATCACCGCCAAAAACATTCCGCCGAGCAGCGCGCCGAAAGCTGTGGAGGACATCAACATCGCTTCGGCGTGCAGTCTTGTTCTCTCATACGAGGAGGACGCGGCCGGGCGCGGCACCGTCACTCTCGACGGTCGGGCGCTTCGCGTCCCGCAGCGGTTCAGTTGCAGTGAGGTCCAGGCGGTCGGCGCCACGCTCGAATGCTTGCGGCAGGTCGTCGGGCCGAAGCTCGACCAAATGACTATTAAGGCGAGGCTGAACCCGACCGGACAGGAAGCGCTTCAGAAGTGTGTTGATGCTTTTATCAAACACCCGAAGCAGGAACCGTTTCGGTGGAAATGACTTAATGCCTAATCAGGTGATGCCGCGCCTGGCGCTATGGATCGCGCGATAATCTAATAACCCGACGGAGGAACCACTTCGTGAATGAACGCCATCTAGGCTTTTGGCGCTTCGACGAGTTGCTCAATGCTTACAGTCGCTGATCTTGTGTCTCCTTAGATAATGATATGAAACTTTTCGTGCTTGTCGCTCTCGCCACTTCCGTAACCTGCGGAGCATTCGCCCAAGGACGCCGTCCGATTCATCCCGCCGGCAAGGGGGTCAAGCTCGGGGGCTTGGGTAAAGACTATGTCGCCTTAACCCAGGCCTATAGCTGGGCGGACGATAATCCGCGGCTTAAGTTGGTCACCACGCTCGCCCTTCCCCCCGGTGTGTATCGGGTCAAATTCGAAGACGATGAGGGCTACTACCTGCCGGCTCCCGGGAAAATTGGAGAGAAAGCCTTTGACTCGGTCTGGACCTTCGAAGGTGGCCTTTATCTGCGCAAAAATAAGGCAAATGGGTTCTGGCTCTACGAGGTCGACCGACAAGGCAAATTTGTCCCGCTTGATCGGGAACTCCCCCGGGATGCGGTGAAACATTTTCGCCAGTAGGAGCGATGAGCCGGAAGGTCAGCGCCTCGTCCCCGGCGCCGCCGGCACGCCAACCATCTAACCTGGGCATTCCGCGCGCGTTCTGTTACGGACGAGACGTTCCTTTGCTGCCGTTGGAGCAAGTCAACTCCATGATCGGCTCCGCTGGCTTTGAGACGCCGGTTTTGTTTTTCCAGACCTGTCTCATCCATGCTTGGTACGCTAAACGAACCTCAGCCGTCGCCTAACGTCTTTTCCGCTGATATGAGGTCGAGTTTTGTCCGGCGTCGGAACGCTACACCGCGGGGTTGGGAGTATGGGCTTCCGTCTGGGGAACTGGCTACCGCTGAGCAGTTGGCGGAGTTTCACCGGCGAAAACGCCGCGTCGCCTCCTACCAACTACTCGTAGCTCTAGGATTACTACCGGCCGCGGTTTGGATCGGAGCGAGCTATATCCCCTACCCGGGTTTCCAGCTGCTTTACATGATTGCCGTCTCGATCGCCTTCGGCCTGCTGCTGGTGTTATCGACTAGAAGCTTCCGATGCCCGGTTTGCGACATGCCTTTCGAAGATAGAAGAGGAGTACAGCGATTCGCTCTCTCCCGGAGAGGCGAGCGGCGCTCTACGGGAGATAACCGATGGTGCGAGAGCTGCGGCACGCGGTTCGACGTGTACCGGGAGCAATCTTCCCGTCGGAAACGAACTCGGCCGATCTCGACACCGCATCGAGAGACAAGGACAGCGGTCCCGGAATCTTTTAGCGACGGAGGCGTGATCGGCGCGTTTCCAACAGTTGATTGCCTGCGGGCTTGAGCTCCACCAGTCCAACAGCGAAGGAGGAGAGCCGCCTTTGTATTGCAACCAGCGTCCGAATATTGTGGACTTCCGGCCGTGAAAACGCATCTCGCGGCGGCTCTCTCACTCTTGATTGCTGGTTTGTGCGCCGGCTCGGTGTCGAGTGCGCCACGCGAAAGCCTCAACAACCAAACGCGAGCCGTTCCGCGCGCGCCGCTCCAGGCTTCCGCGGCGGTCAATGTGACCCAGCATCACAATAATCCCTCGCGCGATGGATTGTTTATTGATCCGGCGTTTACGCCTTCGGCGGCGGCGAGTCTGGCGCGGGATGTGAATTTCAACGGCACGATCGTGGGCAACGTTTATTCCCAACCGCTCTACGTCGAAGGCGGGCCGGACAACCGCGCGAAAGTGATCGCGGTCACGGAATCCAATAACGTCTACGCGCTCGACGCGGTCACGGGCGCGATTATCTGGCAGCGCAACGTGGGCACGCCTTCGGGAAGCATGGGTCTTATCACGACGGTCGGCATTACCGGCACACCGGTCATCGATCTCGCCTCGCGCGCGCTCTTTCTGGTGGCCGTGATCAGCGGGCCTAACAACATGGTTTACTCCCTGAACGTCGATACCGGCGCGATCAATCCCGGTTTCCCTGTCGACGTGAATGCCACTTTTCCAGACTTCAGCTCGTCGCTGCACATGCAGCGCGGCGCGCTCATGCTCCTCGGCAACATGGTCTACATCCCTTACGGCGGATATGCGGATATCGGCAATTATCGCGGCCGCGTGCTGGGCGTTTCATTGGATGGTTCCCAACACGGCTCGTGGGTGACGACTTCGCTCAAGTCTGGAATCTGGAACCCCGGTGGGATCGCGAGTGACGGCACGAATCTCTTCGTCGTGACCGGCAATGCCCCCGGCGGAACCACTCCCTGGGGTGGCAGCGAGGCGGTTATCCGCCTTCAACCGGGACCGACTTTCAGTGGAGCGACCACCGATTATTGGGCACCGACAAATTGGCCGGCGCTCGACAGCAGCGACATCGATCTGGGCGGTTCTAATGCCATCATCGTCGATGTCCCCGGCGCGACACCTTCCGCGCTGGTCGTCGCGATCGGCAAAGATCGGAATGGTTACCTGCTCGATCGCGCCAATCTCGGCGGCATTAGCATTCCGGTCGCGCAAGGAGTCGTCGCCACCGGACAAGTCATCAATTCAGCCGGCCACTTATCGGACCAGTCAGGGCACCTTCGTCGCGCTGCGGCGGTCCAGTGGGATCATTGACCGCGTTCAAGATCACGCCAACGAGTCCGCCGACGATTGCGACCGGTTGGAGCGCGAGTTCGACGGGGCGCACCTCGCCCTTTGTCACCTCTACCGATGGCACCAGCAACCCGATCGTGTGGGGATATGGACACGGCTCGAACCAGCGCTTGTTCGGATACAACGGCGAAACCGGCGCGCAGATTTTCGCCGGCGGTGGCGCTAACGATACGATCAGCGGCACCCGCACTTTCAATACCGGCATCGCCGCGCGCGGCCGCATCTACATCGCTGGCGACAACAAAGTCTACGCGTTCAAGGTCCCCTTCACGACGTTTCAACTGAGCTCCGTCGTCTCCAGAAAGACCCATGGCTCCGCGGGCGATTTCGATATCGCGCTACCCGGGCGTGGAATGCCGCAGCGGCGGCGTGACGAACGATTACACGCTGGTGTTTACCTTCAGCAATAATCTCGCGAGCGGCACAGGCCAGCGTCACGAGCGGCACGGCCAAGTCGCGGGAACGCCCGCCATCTCGGGCAACACCATGATCGTGAACCTGACCGGAGTGGCTGATGCCCAAACGGTGAACGTCACCTTAAACGGCCTAACCGATCAGTTTCTCCAAACCCTTCCCGAGACCGCGGTGGCCATGAGCGTTCTCGTCGGCGACGTGAATAGCTCTTCGAACGTCAACGCCGGCGACATCAGCCAGGTCAAAAGCCAGTCAGGCGCGCCGGTGACGGCGGCTAACTTTCGCACCGACGTGAACGCGAATGGCAGCATTACGGCTTCCGATATCGGCCAGGTGAAAGCGAATTCCGGCCACTTCCTGCCCTAACGACCGCTTTCCGCCTTGCGCTGCCGACGCTTCGATTCCCCCACCCTATTCCGTAAACATGCGCATCAGCCGTCGCCTTTTCGTTAAAGGAATTGCCGCGACGGCCGTCAGCATTCCGGCGATCTTGCGGGCCGAGCCGGGCACGTCATCAACTCAAGCGAAGAACACCCATATGGAAATCAAACGAATTGGCTCCCAACCATCCAAGAAAGGACCGGCCGACTGGTTCACCGGCACCGTCCGCATCGACTCGCCGTTTCAAGCCACCGCACCGGCACGCGCTGGCGGCGCCACGGTCACATTCGAGCCCGGTGCCCGTACCGCCTGGCACACGCATCCTCTCGGGCAGACACTGATCGTCACCGCTGGCGCCGGACGCGCGCAACGCGAAGGCGGGCCGATCGAAGAAATCCGGCCAGGCGATATTGTCTGGTTCGAGCCAGGTGAGAAGCACTGGCACGGCGCAGCGCCGACGACGGCGATGACCCACATCGCGATCGCCGAGACACTCGACGGCAAGGCCGTGGACTGGCTCGAGAAGGTGAGCGACGAGCAATACGGCGGCTGACCGACCGAGCGGTATCAGTCCGCCGCGTCCGCGGGCTTCGGTTCGCCCTCTTTCGCTTTGTCGTCTTTCCCTTCGTCCTTATCCTCGAACTTCGGCTTCTCCAGCGTGGGCTTTCCGCCGATGAAACGGGCGAGCCAGCTCTGCATCTCCCAATGCCAGTAGATCGCGTTCTGCGGTTTCAACACCCAGTGATTCTCATCGGGGAAAATCACTAGGCGCGAGGGCACACCCTGCGCCTGGAGCGCGGCGTAAAGTTCGAGGCCGTTGCCGTAGGGCACGCGGTAGTCCTGCTCGCCGTGGATCACCAGCGTCGGTGTCTTGAAGTTCTTGGCGTAGAACATCGGGTTGTTCCGCTGCAGCCCTTCCACGTCGCCCCAGGGCGTGCCGCCCATCACCTCCGCGAAGCCGTGCGACACGTCGGCAGGCGAACTGCGAGTAGCTGTTGTTCACGCCCGCGTGATCGATGATCGCCTTGAATCGATCCGTGTGCCCGAGGATCCACGCCGCCATGTAGCCGCCGTAGCTGGCGCCGGCCGCGGCGACGCGATCGCCATCGATGTTGGGAAACGCTGCAGCAGCATGTCGGTCGACTTCATGATGTCCTCGAGCGGCTTGTCGCCCCACTCATTCACGATGCTCTGCGCAAACTTCTCGCCGAAGCCGGTGGAGCCATGGCGATTCACCCAGGTCACGATCCATCCCGGCGCGGCGAACACCTGCGTGTTCCAGCGATAGCTCCAGCTGTCGCGGTTCATCGTGTGCGGGCCGCCGTGGAGCAGCTGCACGAGCGGATACTTCTTCGCCGCATCGTAATTCGGCGGCAGCACCAGCCAGCCGTGAACGTCATCGCCGCCCGCGCCTTTGAACCAATACGGCTCCACCTTTCCGAGCGTGAAGCCTTTCATGAACTCATCGTTGAAATGCGTCAGCTGCCGCGCGGCGCCGGTCTTGGCATCGAGGGCGAAGAGCTCGTTAGGCCGGCTGGTGTTGTCATTCAGAAACACGACCGCGTCGCCGCGCACATCGAGACCGGTCGAGGTGCCCGCGCTGTGCACCGCCTTCAGCCCGGTGCCATCGGCATTGAGGCGGAAGATCGGCACCACGCCCTTTTCTTCCGCATTGATCCAGAGCGTGCGGCCATCCGCCGCCGCCCGCACATCGCCGATCGAGTAATCCAGCGCCTCCGTTACCGGCACGTTCTTGCCGCTGGCGATCTCGTGCCGCCAGAGCTTCTGCGATTGGCCGTTGTAGATCGGCGTCTTCTCGCGCTTGAAGTAGACCGACTTGCTATCCGGCGCGAAGAGCGGCACCCCGTCATCGCCCTTGTTCTCCGGCGTCACGTTTTTCATCGTGCCGGAGCCGTCCGTCGGAATGAGGTAGACGTCGGCGTTCGGGTAATCGCGGAACGGCGGCGGCGTGGAGTTGAACTCCAGCGCGATCATTTTGCCGTCCGGCGAGACGTCGTAGTGAAACTCGCCGCTGTTCAGGAAAAGGCGATCGACACTTGGAGTGAGATCAGTCAGCGCCTTCGTCGCGAGATCGACGCGCAGCAGCCGATGCGCGACCACGTCCGTGATGTAGTGATCGAAGTAGCGATACTGGCGGTTCTCCGTCACTTTCGCCGTCATCTTCGAATCCTTCCGGCGCTTGAATTCCTTCTTCATCGCGGCGAGGTCCTCCTTCGCCCACTTGCCGGCGAGCTCAGGAATCGCGGTCGTGGCAAAGACGATGCTCTTGCCGTCGGCCAACCATTTCGGCGCCGCGATCGGAGCTCGGCAGCTCGACGATCTTCTCCGCCTCGCCGCCGGCGAACGGGATCACATAGAGCGTCGCGTTCTCATCCGGACCGCGCTTCGAAGTGAACGCGATGCGGGTCCCGTCCGGACTCCACACCGGCGCCTCTTCCGTCGTCTCCGCCGCCGTGGTCAGCTGCCGCGCTTCGCCACCGGCCAGCGCCACCGCCCAGAGGTTGCTGCTGCTTTTGTTCTTCTCGATGTTCCACTGCTGCACCGGGAAGACCGCATGTTTGCCGTCAGGCGACAGCGCCGGATTGCCCACGCGTTTGATCGCCCACAAATCCTGTGGAGTGAGCAGGCGCGGTTCCGCCGCCGAAGCCGCGGCGCAGATGGTGAAGAAAACGAGACCAGCGAAGACAGGACGCAATTTCATGAGAAGGCAGCATTACAAAGAGGCCGCCGCCGAGTCAACGCGGCCGCTTCCGGAGCGCGCAACGACATGCCGTTTCCTCCTTCCGCAAAGAAAGCGCTTTCTGAAATATTTTCATCGAGGCGCACCATCACGACATCGAGGGGACACAGCTTGTAAATTATGGATATCCTATTGAGTGTTGGCTGCTATGGAGAAGCTTAGGGTGTTCAGAGGGCGGCGCGGGCTTTATCGGTGGTTGGCGGGGCGGCGGAACGGTTGCGGTCCACTCATCGCGTTGATGCTGCTGGCTGCGGCGGGTAACGCGCCGGTATTCGGCGATACCGTGACCGGCGTCACCGGCGCAGGGAATCCCGTGGAGAATCGGCAGCCGACTCTCGCGACGCGCTACATCATCGCACTCCAGGGCAATTACCCCGGCGATGGCTCCTCGGACCTGGGCGAGCAGCAGCCGCCCGACCGCAGCTCCCCCTATCTCGGCGAGATCCGCGCCGTGGCCTTTAATTACGCGCCGCCGGGATGGGCGTTTTGCGAAGGGCAGACGCTTCCGTTAAGTCAGAACGCCCCTCTCTTTTCCCTTCTCGGAACCACCTTCGGCGGCAACGGCACGAGCAACTTCAAGCTGCCCGACTTGCGCGGGCGCGTCCCGATCGGCGTCGGGACTGGTTTCGGCCTCCCTGCTTACACTCTGGGGCAGCAGGTCGGTACGGCCGCTACCTCTCTGGCGGTGGCGAATCTCCCCGCGCATGCTCACACGGTGCCCGGCGGACCAAATACCGCAGCGGCCGGCGGCAGCGCACCGGTCGATAACCGGCAACCAGCTCTAGGTCTCCAGTATTATATCGCAGCCGACGGCGAGATCATGCTCACCGGGTATACGAGACTGATCGATGGCTGGGTCTATTGCGATGGAAAGGTCTACCCTGTCGCTGGTCATAACTATGCCTTCTTCTTTATCGGAAGCGTTTATGGCGGCGATGGCGGCTTCTCCAGCTTCGCCGTGCCGGACCTGCGTGGCCGCGTCTTACTCGGTGACGATAATACCTCCGCGTCCCCGATCGGAAAGGTACAGGGGGCCAACGATCTAGTCCTCACCATCGCTAACCTGCCCGCGCATATTCACAGCCTGAGCGGCGGGACCACTGGTTCCACCGGTGGCGCCGGGAACACGGCCTCGAACTATCAGCCCAGCCTCGTCGTGCGGGAAATGATCTGCGTCAGCGGCAACTACGTTAGCCCGGAGGACGGCGCGCCTTCCCCATTCCTGGGGGAGATGCGCTGGATCGCCGGAACTTCCTCCAGCGGCCTCGGCAACGCCTTTCTCGCGATGTACGGCCAGCTCTTACAGATCAATCAAAACCAGGCGCTCTTTAGCATGATTGGCACGATCTACGGCGGCAATGGCCAATCGACCTTCGCCGTTCCCGATCTGCGCGGCCGCGCCAACGCGGCGGTCGATGGAACGAACCTGACGATCGGTTCCGTGGTCGGCTCCGCCACCTTCGATATCAGTGTAGCGCAATTGGCCCCGCACGCGCACTCGCTGGTCTACGTGATCTTCACCGGCATCCAACACCAGAGCAACGGCACGGTCTCGCTCACCCTCGAAGGCACGCTTGGGACGACGGCTCAGGTCGAACAATCCGACAATCTCTCCAGTTGGAGCAATCTGGGGCAGGTAAACTTCGGCACTCAGACGCAGACCATTTCCGATCCAAACCCCACCCATGTGACCAAGCGCTTCTATCGCGCGCACATCCCGTAGGCGCAGGAGCGGAATCAAGGCCCGCGCCCAGTTTCCAAGCTAGCGCATTCCTTTCTCCGTCTAACGAGACCCAAGATCAGCGACGGCGCCACGAGGCGCGTGGATTGCACTGCGACGGCCCGCCGCCGTTCCCTGCAGCGATCTTTTGATCTCTCGTTCCATATCTCTCGTTCCCAAGTTGCACTTGGGAATGCTCCCTGGGAACGCTCCCCTCCCCGAAGCTGAGCTTC
>CAVVOH010000005.1:0-109366 GCA_963749935.1 uncultured Verrucomicrobiae bacterium | reverse complement strand
CGGAAGATGTATGGCGGCCAGACGCAATACATGCCGTTGAAAGTGAATTACGCGGGCGTTATGCCGATCATCTTTGCGTGGGCGCTGCTCCTTTTCCCGACCACCATCGTCGGCATGGCGTTCAAGAACAGCCCGACGGCGCAGATGATTGCAGACATGCTTTCCGACGGCTGGCTGCATTACGTCGTTCTGGCGGCGATGATTTTCTTCTTCAGTTATTTCTGGGTCGCGACCCAATTCCAGCCGGCGCAGATCGCCGATGATCTGAAGAAATACGGCGGCTACATCCCGGGTGTGCGTCCGGGCAAACCGACGGCGGATTTCCTCGATTTCACCATGACGCGGCTGACCTTTGCCGGCGCGATTTTCCTGACGATGATCGCGATTCTGCCGCAGTTGCTGAGCCAGAGCTGAACGTGCCGCAGATCACTGCGCAGTTCTTTGGCGGCACCAGTCTGCTGATCATCGTGGGCGTGATGCTCGACACGATGCGCCAGGTGGAGACGCATCTGATCCAGCGGCACTACGATGGATTTCTGCGCAAGGGCCGGATTCGCGGCCGGCTTTCGATCGCGCGCCTACAGCCGCGGCGAAGCGGCGCAGCAAGGCGACTGATGTGGCTTTATGTCGGCATCGCGGTGCTGGTCATCGGCGGGGTGGCGATCTTTCTCTACGGACGCTAGTGAAGAGTCGACATCGTTCTCCTTGGCGCGCCGGGTTCCGGCAAAGGAACTCAGGCGGAAATGATCACGCGGCATTTCGCGATCCCGGTCACTTCGCCGGGAGCGATTCTGCGGCGGGAGCGCGATCTCGGAACGCCGCTCGGCCTGGAAGCGGACGAAGATCCAAAGCAAGGCGGGCTGGTTCCCGACGAGATCATCGTAAGCTGATCGAGGACTGGCTGCGATCTGCATGGCAGGAATGGCTTTGTCTTCGACGGTTTTCCGCGCACGTCACACAGGCGAGCGGCTTGAACGAAATTCTGGAACGGCTCGGCACCCCGCTCGATCTGGCGATCTGGCTGGAAGTCTCCGAAGAGACCGTGCGCGATCGTATCGCGCAGCCGGTTGCAATGCCGCCGCTGCGGTTTCACCACCAGCGTGCGAGCGCCAGTTTTGCGGAGCGCCCGGTCTGTCCCGTATTGCGACGGCCCGCTCGTGCGCCGGACGGACGACGACACCGCGGTCCTGCAGACTCGCCTGGCGAATTCGAAACCAAGACCGAGCCGCTGGCCTTTCTTCTACGAAAAAGAGACGCGCTTCATCGCATCGATGGAAATCGCGATCGGGACGCGGTCTTCGCCGACATCTCGGCGACTGATCGAAGAACGTGCGACATGATCCCGATCAAGATCGGCGCGAGAGATCGACAAGATGCGGCATCGCCTGCCGCACCGCGAGCGACGTTCTCGAGCGGGTCAGCGAATTGATTCGGCCGGGCATTTCCACCAAGGAAATCGATCGAGGCCGCGGCCGATTTCATGGCAGCGAGGCCGGGGTGCAGAGCGCGTTTCTTGGTTATCGGCTCGGGCATCGCGTTTTCCCGGGCAACATCTGCATTTCGCTTAACGACGAAATCGTGCACGGCATCGGCAGCCAGCGGCGCATTCAGTATGGCGACATCGTGAAGCTCGATATCGGCGTGATCCAGGACGGCTGGGTGGGCGATACGGCGACCACCATCCCGGTCGGGATGATCGACGAGCGGATCGAGCAGTTTCTGCGGGTGACCGAGAAGCGCGCTGCAGCGCGCGATCGCGCTGCCATCGCAGGCGAGCGACTGGGCGACCTTTGCGCGGCGATCGAAGACGAAGCAGTGCGCGCATGATTTCAGCGTGGTGCGCGAATTCGTCGGCCACGGGGTCGGGCGGAAGCTGCACGAAGAGCCGCAGGTTCCGAATTACGGCAAGCGCGGGAGCGGCCCGAATCTAAGCCGGGCATGACCCTGGCCATCGAGCCGATGATCAACATGGGGGCGCCGGCGTGCGTTTGCTGGAGGACGGCTGGACGGTCTGCACGGCGGATGGCATGCCCTCGGCGCATTTCGAGCACACTGTCCTGATTACCAAGGACGAACCCGAAATTCTGACATGGCGCGCAAAGACGCAATTGAAGTAGAGGGCAAAGTTGTCGAGCTCTGCCGAATACCATGTTCCGGGTGGAGCTGCCCAACGGCCACCGGGTTCTCGCCCATATTTCCGGAAAAATGCGCCTGCACTTCATTCGCATCTTGCCAGGCGACAAAGTTATGCTAGAAGTTTCCCCCTACGATTTGTCGAAGGGGCGAATCACATTTCGCCAATCGTAGATCGCGGAGCCGTGCTCCGCGTTTTTCGTCTCGTGGAATTATGAAAGTTCGACCTCAGTTAAAAGACTTTGTGAAGCTGCAAGATCGTGAAGCGCAAGAACGTGGTGCGCGTGATCTGCAAAAACCCGCGCCATAAGCAGCGCCAAGGGCTAGGAGATCGTTATGCCCAGATTACTCGGAGTAGAAATTCCGGCCGACAAACGCATCGAAGCGTCGCTGACCTACATTTACGGGATCGGGTCCGAGCACCGCAAGCGCGATCCTCGAGCAGACCAACATCGATCCCAATCTGCGCGCGAAGGATCTGTCGCCGCAGCAGTTCAACGAGATCATTCACGCGATCACGAACAACAAGCTCCCGATCGAAGGCGATCTCCGCCGCGAAGTTTCAGGGCAATCTGAAACGCCTGCAGGCGATCAATTGTTATCGCGGCATCCGGCACCGCCGCGGACTGCCGGTGCGCGGCCAGCGCACCTCGACCAACGCCCGCACCCGCAAAGGTCCGCGCAAGACCGTCGGTGTCATCCGCAACAAGGATGCCAAGGCCGGCAAAGTCTAACCGTAACGACTGACATGGCTGAAATTCCGAAAACCAAACGCCGCTGAAGAAGGCTCCGAGAACGCGAAAGCGAAGGCCACGCGCCCGAAGCGCCGCTGAAGCAGCCGAAGCGCCGCAGGCTGAAGCTGCCGCCGCTGAGCAGGCGACGGAACACCCGCAGCCGCTGCTGCCGCAGCACGGCCGCGTCCGCCGAGGCGGCTCCGGCAGCCGGCCAGAGAAGCCAAGCCGCAAAGCAGCAAGAAAGCGGCCAAAAAGGCGCGACGCGCCGCGCCGCCGAGGCGCCGAAGGAAAATCTTTCGCTCGACCCGAACGACATCGAGAAGCCAAAGATCGTCAAGGCGAAGGGGAGCAAGAATGTTCACTCGGGAATCGCCCACGTTCTCTCCACTTTCAACAACACGATCGTCACCATCACCGACCTGACCGGGAAAGTCATCGGCTGGTCGAGCGCGGGCAAAGTTGGATTCAAAGGCTCGCGCAAAAGCACGGCCTACGCGGCGCAGATGGTGGCGCAGGACGCCTCGCGTCAGGCGATGGGGCACGGGCTGAAGGAAGTCGAAGTGCGCGTCAAGGGCCCGGGCGCCGGTCGTGAATCGGCCGTTCGCGCGTTGCAGGCGATCGGGCTCGATCTCACCGTCATCCGCGACGTCACCCCGGTGCCGCATAACGGTTGCCGCCCGCCGAAACAACGCCGCGTCTGATTCTCTCAACTCTCAACTAACGACTCTCAACTTCTTCATGGCGCAGATACACCGGACCAAAAACCAAAATCAGCCGCCGCTATGGCGTGCCGCTTTTCGGACCTTCCAAATCTCTCGAGCGCAAAAATTATCCGCCCGGCATGCACGGGCCGAAAGGCTCGCGGCGGAAGCAATCCGATTACGCGATCGCGCTCGGCGAAAAGCAGAAGCTGCGTTATCCAGTACGGCCTGATGGAACGTCAGTTCCGCCGCATCTTCCAGACCGCGCTCGCAAAGTCGCGGCGTCACCGGCGAAACTCTGCTTCAATTGCTCGAGACCCGGCTCGATAACGTCATTTTCCGCCTTGGCCTGGCCAACACGCGCAGTGCTGCACGCCAGCTGGTCTCGCACGGCCATGTGCTGGTCAACGGCCGGAACGTCAACATTTCTTCTTACAACGTGAAAGCCGGCGACGAGATCACGATCAAGGACCGGCCGAAATCGCGCCAGCTGGCGTTACGCAATCTGGAACTGACCCAGATCGCGCCGGTTCCGGATTGGCTAACGGTCGATCGCGATGCTCTGAAGGGCAAAGTCGCGCACATTCCTTCTCGCGAAGAAATGCAGCCGATCGTTAACGAGCAGTTGATCGTCGAATTGTACTCTCGCTAGGCGGCGTTTGTCGCAGCGGTCTGTCTTTGACCGTTGACAGAGCGTTCGCGAGAAGGTCGGACACCCCTCGACGGTAGACCGCCGCTACAAGGCTTCCAGCACTGCGAGCGCCTTGTCATAGCTGCAGCGCGCGAGATAATGGGCGAGTTGTGGATCGACGGGGTGAGGGAGTGTCTTCTCCAGGACGATGATCTTTTCCGAAACCGCGCGCAGCTTTTCCATGTGCCCGGTGGGGTCGCGACGACTGGCTTCGTCGGCGATGATGGTTCGACGTTCGCGTAAGGCGAGAACGAGTTCAGATTCGGGTGAATTCACGAGCAGGGAGCTGCTTCCAAAAAAGCGCAACTAAAGCTTGAAACGGGTTTCGCTTTGACGCAAGCCTCCGGGATGGCCGAGGCCGAGATGAAACGGATCCTGATCGTGGACGACGACACCGCGGTGCTCCGCATCATGCGTGAGGCGATTCAGACTCTGCTCCATTGGGAAGTCGATACTTCGCCCAAACCCGAATATGGCTTCGAGCTGGCGCTGAAAAAAACATACGACCTTATGATCTTCGATTTTTCGATGCCGTTAATCGACGGCACGATGCTTTTCCTTCTCATCTCGAAGGTCTATGAAAATAGCTCCCCGCCGCGCACCATGCCGCCCCTTGCTCCTCGTCTCGGGCCAGGGCGCGGACGAGCGGGCGCTGGAACTGCGGAGAGAAGCCCGGGTATGCGGTTTTATAGCAAAGCCTTTTACCATCAATCGGTTAATCGAGAAGGTGAAAGCTTGCTTCCCCTAGCTGGGAATGTCGAAGGCTTAGCAGGTCACTCCTGCGCAGCCTGACCCTGCCTTCGTTAGGCCAGAGCGGCTTCTTCCTGCAACTGGCGGCGCGCTTCCAGCCAATCGGTATTGGTATCTCCGGACACACCGTTTAGTTTGCGCCATTCCGAGATGAAATAGGCTCGCATCCGGACGTCCTCGTCGGAAACTGCGGAATCGCGGGAGATCTTTTTTGCGGCCGTCGCCCGGGGTTTGCGGGTAGCCGCGGGCTTGGATTTTGCAGCGGTTTGGCGCGCGGGGCTGCCTTCCTGGTCGCCCTCTTTTTTGCGGTCGTCTGCTTTTCAGTTTGTGCGGCGTGCGCACCGTTTTCGGCCGACGTGTCGGGCGTGCCAGGGTTCGGTTCGGGAGCCGTTACTTCTTTCGGATTTTTTGAACTTTTCGCCATTTACTTTTGCTTTGCGTCGGCCAAGCCTTTACCCGCAGAGCGAGCCTGCGCAAGCGGAAACGGCACGAAAAAGGCTCTCGCGTCAAATCCACACCAACCATGAGGCACTTTATTTTCCGATGGGCGATTACAACCGTAGCGGTGATGGTGGCCGCGGCGCTCCTCCATGGGATTCGCTACGACAGTGTCGGCTCCCTGATCGGTGCGGCGCTGCTCCTCGGGATTCTGAATGCGTTCCTGCGCCCGATCCTTTTGCTTCTAATGCGCGCCACTCATCATTCTTACCCTCGGCATCTTCATCTTCGTCGTGAACGCCCTCATGCTCTATCTGGTGAACGATTTAGTGCACGGGTTTCACGTCGACAGTTTCGGTAGCGCCTTCTGGGGTGCGATCCTGATCAGCATCGTAAGCTGGATGTTGAGCGCCTTTTTCCGCGGGAGCGACGGTCGCGTCCATCCGATCACGCATCATATCAAAATGCGGCGGGTGGACGGCCGCGTCGTCGGGAGCAGCAAGCCAGGCGAACCATGACTTATTGCCTGGGGATGCTCTGCCGTAAGGGAGCTGTTTTTCTCTCCGACTCGCGCACCAGCGCCGGGATGGACAACATCACGGTCCGCACCAAGATGCGTATTTACGAAAAACCGGGTGACCGCGTGATTTGCATCATGACTTCGGGCAACCTCTCGCTCAGTCAGGCGACGCTGGCTTTGATCGACGACGATCTCCATCTCAACGAGAGCCATCCCGCGCGCAAGCATCTGCTCAATCGCGAGACGCTTTACGAGACGGTCCGCTATGTGGGATCAAAGGTGCGCGAGGTCGAGCAACGCGATCGCGCTGCACTCGAGGCCGACGGTTATGATTTCAATATCAACCTGATTGTCGGCGGACAAATCGCCGGCCTGGCGCCGGAGGTGCACTCGATTTATCCGCAGGGGAACAGCATTCACGCGAGTCCGGATTGCCCCTTCCTGCAGATCGGGGAATCGAAATATGGAAAGCCGATTCTGGATCGTGGCTTCAGCTTCGATAGCACCCTGATGGACGCGCTGAAGTTTGGTTTGATCTCGATGGACGCGACGATGAAGAGCAACGTCGCCGTCGGCCCACCGATCGACATCCTTTGCTACAAAACCGATTCGTTGCAGGTAAAAATGCGGACCCGGTTGGAACAGGACGATCCCTATCTGATGGAAATCAGCCGCAAATGGCAGGACGGCATTGTGCGACTCGTTAGGCAAATGCCCGTGGCGGATTTCAGCAAGACGGCGCTCGGTTTCGCGAACGCCGCCTGAGGCGAGGAACCCCTTTTTGGCGGGAGCTTCGGGTGACCGCCGGGACTTTATCCCTCGATCCAATTCGGCGAAAAAGCAGCCCATCGTTAGGTCTTTGCGGGACGGGAACCGTCTCATCTCGCGGGCCTCCCTTTCCCTCGGTGTCCAGGTCCAAACAGGAAAGTTGTCAAGGGCTGGTCTGGTTCCTGCTTTTACGTGAGTCCGCAGTCAAAACACCCTGCTTTAAATATGATGCCGACTTCAACAAAACAACTCATCTGCGCGCTCGCTGCCGGTTTGATCGCCGCATCCTCGTCCCGGGCGCAGGAGGCCCGCACCGTGGCCGAACCCGCCAAGCCCAGCGCGACGGTTTCGACGGTGGCAGCGCCGGCCGCCCCGCGCACCTCCGAACTCGCGCCGATGACTCTGGTGCAGGCGACAACGCCGGCTGCAGGCACTGCGCCGGCCAAACCCGCCGCGGCGCCCGGTGCGCCGGGCACCACTCAGACTTCCACCACGACCGACTCTATGACCGAAAACGGCGGCGTGGGCGTGCGCGAATTTCAGGGCGACGACGTCGGGCAGGTGCTGCGGCTTCTCGCGCGGCAGTCAAAAATCAACATGGTCGTGAGTGAAGCGGTTGCTGGCACGGTGACGATGCGACTGGAAGATGTCACGGCCTTGCAGGCCATCGCCATCATCGTGAAGGCCAAGGGGCTCTTCATGGATCAGATCGACAATGTTTATTACATCAAAACCGGCGCAGAACGGACTGCCGAGCCGACCGAAAGTGACAGCTACCAGTTGAGCTACGGACGGGCGAAAGATGTCGCGCCGCTTCTGGCCGCACAGCTTTCGAGCAAGGAAGCTCCGCAGGTGGACGAGCGGACGAACACGATTTTCTACCGAGAAACGCGGAGCAACATCGACAACATCCGGAAGATGCTCGTCCAGGTGGACCGGCCGACCAAGCAGGTCATGATCGAAGCGCGCCTCGTCGAGGTGAACGCCAACCCGAAACAGAGCTACGGAATTAACTGGGCTGGCGTGCTCGGTGGATCGTCCAATCCGCAGACCGTCCGCTTCGGCGCGCCGTTCCCGGGATCCAGCGCGATTCAAACCGATACGAATCCGACGACCGGTCAAACCACCACTTCAATTGTTCCGGGAAGCTTGCCCACCATTACGACCAATACTAACGGAACTTTCCAGCCGGCCGATTTTCTTTTCGACAGCGCGCTCAAGGCGATTGGCGGTCAGTTCGCGATTCTTTCCGTCCCGCAAATGTCGGTTACGCTGCGCGCTCTTAACGAAGATTCCGACGCCGAGTTCCTGGCTAATCCGCGCGTAGTGACGGCGGACAATCAACAGGCGAAAATCGAGATAATTCGTAACCAACCGGTGCCGCAGCTGAATTTCAACGAGCAAACCGCCACCGCTGTTTTTGGCGGATTTCAGGATAAAAAATTCGGCAATACTTTGATCGTTAAGCCGCTCGTCAACAAAGACGATTTCATCACCTTGAGTGTGAAGCCGGAGATCAGTAACAAGGTCGGCGACGCGGAGTTCATGTTCGCAGGAGCGACTGTGCGCAGCCCTGTCATCGACACGCGCACGCTTGATTCCAACGTCCTGATCAAGAGCGGCGACACCCTCGCCATCGGCGGCTTGCTTCAGGATGAAGTGACCAAGGCGCGCAACAAAGTTCCGGTCTTGGGCGACATTCCGGTTCTCGGTTATCTCTTCCAGGAGCGCCTGAATGCGCGCACCAAACGCAACCTGCTCGTTTTCGTAACCCCGACGATTCTCGAACAGCGCTACGGCACCGGCCTCGAAGACCAGGTGACCGGCCTGCATCATAGCGGCGAAGAATTTGCGGATCCCAATGGCTGGCGGAATAACGCGAAAGGCGCGGTCCGCCTTGTGCCGACCTCGAATCGCCAGGTCGTGACGGATTATCCAAAGCCCGGCGTAGCCCCGGCTCCGGCCAAAATGCGCTTTATGAGCACCGCGAAAGATCGCGATTTCTAGGAAAAAATTGTTGTGGGGTTGAAGGGGGTGGATCGGCAAGGCTGGTTCGCCCTCTTCGTTCTTCAGGGCCTACGGCGGGACCGAGCGAGAGACTTGCGCTGGTCGGCCCTCCTGTGCATCATAAGCCGCCTGAGTTTCCCCGCACAGAGCGCGCATTCTCGATGAAACTTTCGCTCATTCCCAAATCGCTCCGCCCGGTCGCCGCTAAAATCGAGAACCACGAACGAATTTCGGATGAGGATGCCATCGCGCTCTACCGGTCGACCGACCTAAACGCTCTCGGCATCATGGCCACGGCGGTGCGCGAACGGAAGAACGGGAACGTGGCGACCTACATTCTCAATCGTTACATTAACTATTCGAACATCTGCGTTCTCTCCTGCCAGTTTTGCGCCTTTGCCGCCAAAAAGCGCGATGCCCACGCTTTTGAAAGCTCGACCGACGAGATCGTCGCCGCAGTTCAGGAGGCCCTTGGCACCGGAATCACGGAAGTGCACATGGTGGGCGGCCTCCATCCGACGCTCGGCAAAGAGTGGTACCTCGATTTGATCACCCGTCTCCGAGCCCTGGATCCGCAACTCCAGATCAAGGCTTTCACGGCGATCGAGATCCGGCATATGGCCCGCCGAATTTTTAAGACCTCGATCGGTGAAACTCTCGCCATTCTGCGCGAAGCCGGTCTTGGCTCGCTTACTGGCGGGGGAGCGGAGATTTTCGATCCGGGGGTGCGCGACGAATTATGTCGCGGCAAAGAGAGCGCTGCGGAATGGCTCGAGGTCCATCGCATCTGGCACCAGATGGGCGGCCGCAGCACCTGTACCATGCTTTACGGGCACATCGAATCTGCCGCTCAGCGCGTCGACCATCTGCGGCAATTGCGCGAGTTACAGGACGAAACCAAAGGTTTTACCGGGTTCATTCCTTTCGCCTTCGAGCCCGGTGAGAGCACGGTGCTGGCCCACATTCCGCACGCGACCGCTTTTGATCAGCTCCGCAATCTTGCGGTCAGCCGCATTTATCTCGATAACATCGAGCATCTCACTGCCTACTGGGTCAGCATGGGTCTTTCGCTTGCTCAGGTGGCGCTCAGCTACGGGGTCGATGATTTGCATGGGACAATCATGCGGGAAAAAATCTTCCACATGGCAGGAGTGACGACCCCGGAAGAGCAAACCGTCGAAACGCTCCGTCACGTCATCCGCGAAGCCGGGCGCGACCCAGTCCAGCGCGACAGTTACTACAATCATCTCAGCCCCGGCGCTACGCAGGCCGCGAGGAGCGAACTGCTCTGCGTCTGAGGTGGGGCGGCTGGCTGTTCGCCTCGGCTGCGTCCGCTATCTTAATGCCCGGCCCCTTATTCACGGCTGGAGCGGGCCCGTTCATTTCGATCATCCGTCGGTGCTTTGTCGCGAACTGGCGGCCGGCGCGCTCGACGTCGCGCTGGTCTCCAGCTTCGAATATCTGCGCAACCCGGTCTACTCGGTCGTTGATGGAGTAGCGATTGCATCCGATGGCCCGGTTTACAGCGTCATCCTCGCTCATCTCGAGCCAATCGAGAGATTGCGCGAGGTGGTGGTCGACCCGGCCTCGGAGACCTCGGTTAACCTGCTTCGCTGTTTGTTAGGTGAGCGTGGTCTCCTCCCGCAGTTTGTCAAAGAAGGGCCGATTAACGCCGAACGCGGGCAGCTTTTGATTGGCGATCAGGCCATTCGTTTTCGCGAGCAGTTCGGCGATCGCTACCGCTTCCTGGATCTGGGAGATGAATGGAAGAAGCAAACAGGTCGCCCTTTCGTCTATGCACTCTGGCTGGTTCGTCCCGAGTTTCCGGAATCCGCCCAAGTGTCGGACGCGCTCCGCTCGTTAGGCCACAAGAACCTTGCAAATCTTGAGCCATTGATCGCCGAGCAGGCGCAAGAGCGACGAGCTTTCTGCGAATTTTACTTCCGCGATTGTTTGCGTTTTAACTTCGGGGCGGAGGAGAAAAGCGGCTTTCAAACCTTCGGTGAACTATGCACCAGCCACGCATTGCTGCCCGCCGTCCCGCCTGCGCCAAGACTCGTGTAGCCGCCGCCGCTGCGCGGTTTTTTGTGTAAATTTGATGGCGATGAGAAAAAGATCGGCATGAAGCGCGCGCCCCGCTGGATCATGGCGCCCGATCCTGTCTCAGGCGTCCCCGCGTTGTCCGAGAACATCTGCGGTTTGCCCTGTATTGCGCGTCTTCTGCAACGTAAGGGATTGCTGAGTGACGGGCAGGTGAAGGATTTCCTTCGACCGCGCCTTGCGCAGTTGGGGGATCCTTTTCAACTCCGCAATATGCGCGCCGCGGTGGACCGAATTCTGGGGGCGATCGACGCAAAGGAACGCATAGTCCTCTACGGCGATTACGATGTCGACGGCGTGACCTCACTCGCGCTCCTCAATGAAATGCTCGGTGCCTATGGCGCGGCGCCCGCGCTCTTTTTGCCGTCGCGGATGGAGGAAGGCTACGGGCTGAGCCGGGAAGGAATCGAGCGCTGCTGGCAAATGCACAGGCCTGCGCTGTTGATTGCGGTTGATTGCGGAACTTCTTCCTGCGCTGAAGTGGCTGATCTTCGATCGCGCGGCGCCGATGTGATCGTAATCGATCATCACGAACCGAAACACGAGTTGCCTGAATGCAGCGCGCTTGTGAATCCGAAAGCCGGCGGAGATTCCAGCTGGCAGTATCTCTGCAGCGTTGGTCTGGTTTTCAAACTCTGCCATGCGCTGCTCAAGACGCGTCCGGTCGCTGGGTTCGATCTGCGAGAGCGGCTTGATCTGGTCGCTCTTGGGACCGTTGCGGACATCGTCCCGCTCGAAGCAGAGAACCGAATTCTAGTTCACCACGGCGCGCGGCAGCTCGCCAAGCGACGTCTCCCGGGCGTCAGCCAGTTGCTGGATGTCTCTGCAGTGCGACCGCCGGTGGGATCCGAGCATATCGGTTTTCGCCTTGGCCCGCGCCTCAACGCGGCCGGCCGCCTAACAACTGCGGAAAAGGCCCTCCGCCTGCTCGTGACCAGGGATCTGGGGGAGGCAGGTGTTTTGGCTGCCGAGCTGGATGGGCAAAACCGGGAACGGCAGGAGGTGGAACGAAGGATTGTCGCTGCGGCCGAGGAAAAAATTGCGGACCAAGGCTTGTCGGAGGCGC
This sequence comes from uncultured Verrucomicrobiae bacterium, assembly GCA_963749935.1. Taxonomy (GTDB): domain Bacteria; phylum Verrucomicrobiota; class Verrucomicrobiia; order Chthoniobacterales; family UBA10450; genus Palsa-1392. The sequence continues at coordinate 97,458 of CAVVOH010000005.1, read as the reverse complement.
CCGCCATTGTTTTGGCCGAACCAGGATGGCACCCCGGCGTGCTGGGGATTGTCGCCTCGCGCGTGGCCAAGAACTACCACCGGCCGGCGATTGTTATTGGCTTCGATGCTGATGGTTTGGGCAAGGGGAGCGGGCGTAGCATACCGGGCTTATCGCTCGTCGAAGCGCTGGGGCGCTGCACGAAACTCCTCGAGAAATTCGGCGGTCACGAGATGGCCGCTGGCCTGACGATCCGGGAGGAGAATTTTCCAGCCTTCAATGCCGCCTTTCAAGAAAGCTGCCGCTCGTTGCTTTCCGCCCGGCACCTCGAGCCTTTGCTGCATTTGGAGGGCGAACTCACGTTGCGGGAGTTGAATTGGGATTTCCTTCGCTGGCACGAATTGTTGCAACCGTTCGGCCAGGGCAACTCGCAACCCATCTTTCTCGTCCGGCAGGTGGAACCGGCGGCGCCTCCTCAAGTTCTGAAGGAACGGCATCTGGCTCTGCGCTTGCGCCAGGATGGGCGGGTGCAGCGCGCGATCTTTTTTGGCGGGGCGCAGAGCCCGTTACCTGAACCGCCGTGGGACGTCGCTTTTCGAATCAGCTCGGATGAGTACGAAGGTGAAGTGCGAATCCAAATGCAGGTGGAGGCGCTGCGGGCCGCCACCACTCTCTAGAAGCGAACCTTCGAGAGGGTCCCTCCGGACGAACGGCTCGCTCTTTTCGGGTTCCGAACCACGGGATTCGCGACCTGGCGACCTCAAGATACATTCTTTCCAGCATGGCGTTGCAATTTGAGGATTCGTTAGGCGAGATCGAATGGATCCCGCGCCCGCGCAGCACGCAGTTGCGCCGGCTCGGGCTCGAGACGGTCGGCGATCTGCTCACGCATTATCCGCGGCGCTACGAGGATCGGCGCGAGTTTGTCGGTTTTCCGCGAGAGGAGAGCGAAGCACCCAATCTGCCTTTGCGGCGAGGTAGTTAAAACGCAGCTCAAACGTTTCGGATATAGAAAGAAAATTTTCGAAGTAACCCTACAGGAAAGCGACGCGCACGCCCTCAGCCAGCCGCTGGTCTTGCGCTGGTTCAATCTGCATTACGTCCAGAAGATGATCCTGACCGGTCAGCGCCTGGTCGTTTTCGGGAAGCCGCGCCTGCGCGGGCAGCGCCTCTGCATGGAACACCCGGAGTTCGAAGTGATCGAGAACGACGAGGAAATCTCGATCCATTTCCGGCGAATCACCCCGATCTATCCGGCGACCGAAGGCCTTTCGCAGCGCGTCCTGCGCGGACTGATTTACCGGGTCTCGGAGGAATTTGAGAGCGACGACAGACAGACGTTTGTTGCCGCAGAAATTGGCCCGCGACGGTCGTGCGGCGCGCCTTGCAGGAAATCCATTTCCCGAACAGTCGACGAACGCTCGCCGCGGGCCCGCGAAACCCTGGTGCTCGCGGAATTTTTTGCGATGCAGATGCTGCTCGCCTCGCGCCGTTCCCGGTCACGAGCGCAGAAGGGCGCGGTCCATTGCGGACCGGGGAGATTTGCTGGAGCGCTTTCTGCGGGCGCTGCCCTTTGACCTAACGAACGCGCAGGCCCGGGTCATCGAGGAATTGCGCGGCGACCTGGGCTCGCCATCCCGATGAACCGCTTGTTGCAGGGCGATGTCGGCTCCGGCAAGACGGTTGTTGCGGTCGCGGCCATCCTGCTGGCGGTGGAAGCCGGCTTTCAGGCCGCGCTTCATGGCCCCGACCCAGATCCTGGCCGAGCAGCATTACGCGGTCTTACAGCGCTGGCTGGAGCCGTTAGGCGTGGCAGTCTCGTTGCGGACCGGCGCGCGCAAAGAAGATCCGCTGCCGCTCGTTCGCTGCGGCGAATCCGCCCGGGTAGCGCACGCGTCCCGCGGGCTGGCGACGGTGTTCCGCCGTCGCGAACTCTCGCTGGAATCTCCGCCAGAAGAGGGGCCATGGTATCACCGCCGGCGCCTACCGCATTTCGAAAAACCGTGGGCGATCTATGCGGTCACCATCGGGACGAAAGCGCGACGCTGTTTATCGCCCGAGGCGCGCACGATCGTGCTCAACGCCCTCCGTCACTTTCACGACCGGCGTTACGAGTTATTTGCGGCCTGTGTGATGCCCGATCACGTTCACGTACTCCTCCAGCCGTGGCCGAAGCAGGACGATGCGGATGGGAATCCCGTTTTCTGGAGTTTGAGTGAACTGATGCGTTCGGTGAAATCCTTTTCCGCCCGCGCGATTAACCAACGCGAAATTATTACCGGCGGAGTTTGGGAGCGGGAACAGTTCGATCGCTACATTCGATCGGATCGCGATTTGGAGGAAAAGTTTCGCTATATAGTCGGCAATCCTTGGAAATCTGAGGTGGCCCGTCAAGGCGAGGCTTATCCCTGGCTCTGGACGCAGGAGGATGAGGCGCGGAAGGAAAGTTCGTCGCGGCAGAATGCCGCGACCAGCCCGCGGAACGCGGGCGCTACCCAGCAGGGTGTCGACACGCCAGGCCAGATTTTTGTCGGTACCCATGCCCTTCTTTACGAGCCGGAAGGCCTCGCGAACCCCGGCCTGGTCGTGATCGACGAACAACACAAATTCGGCGTCGCCCAGCGCGGCCGCCTAACGACGCAGGAACCGGCGCCGGATGTGCTCGTCATGACGGCGACGCCGATCCCACGCACGCTCACGATGAGCCTTTATGGCGATCTCGGATGTTTCGACGATCGATGAAATGCCGGCTGATCGCGGGAAGATCGTGACAGCAGCCCGCGACGACGAAAAATTACCCGATGTGCTCGCATTCCTGCGCCGCGAACTGGAGGCGGGGCGGCAGGCCTACATCGTCTATCCACTGATCGATGAGAGCGAAAAACTGGAAGCAAAGCGGCCTCGGCTGAGTTTGAGAAATGGCGCGAGCGGCTGGCGCCATTCGCCTGCGAGCTGTTGCACGGGCGGATTCCCGCCGCCGGAGAAACAGGCGATCATGGATCGCTTTCGCCGCGGCCTAACGAGTTTGCTGGTCAGCACGACGGTGATCGAAGTGGGCGTCGATGTGCCCAACGCTACCGTCATGCTAATCGAAAACGCCGAGCGTTTCGGGCTGGCGCAGCTCCATCAGCTGCGCGGGCGGATCGGGCGCGGCGAACACAAATCCTATTGCATCCTGCTCCGCTCGGATCCCTCCGAAGAAACGGTCGCCAAGCTGGCCGTGCTGGAGAAAACGAGCAACGGCTTCGAGGTAGCGGAGGCCGACTGGGCTCTGCGCGGCCCGGGCGATCTGCTCGGGACCGCGCAGAGTGGATTGCCGGCACTTAAGCTGGGCGACCTGCGGACGGACGCGCAACTTAATGCAGCGCGCGCGGAGCCGCGGCGCATGCGAGTCTTCCGGGACGATCCGCAGCTGGAAAAACCGGAAAATCAACGTTTCCGGCCTTTGGTTGTCGAAGAAGTGGGAAAAACCTTCTCCCACGTCAGTTGATGAAAAATCTATTCAAATTTCTGTTGTTGGTCCTCGTGCTAAGCGCGGGCGTTTCGCTGCTTTACGATTATCAATTGCGCCATGGCCGGCTCAACCTGACCAGCCGTGCCGACGCCGGAAAAATATACCCTGGCCGACGAGCCCGTCGGTCGATCCCAAGCAGATCGCCAGCCTGGCCTCGTTGAGCAACGAACGTCGGAAATTGGTCGCGGGTGTCATTCCATCGGTCGTGAGCGTGAAGACTTCAAAGCGAATTCAGCGGCCGTCAATATGGCCTCGATCCGTTTGATTTCTTTCGCGGAAACTACCGCCAGTTCCGCGGCCCGGAAGAAGAGGCGATCGTGCAAAATTCCCTTGGCTCAGGCGTCATCGTGACGAAAGAAGGTCACATCATTACAAACAATCACGTGGTCGATCAGGTGGACGAAATCGAAGTCGTGCTGAGCGACGGTCGCACGCGCAAGGCGCGCCTGATTGGCGCCGATTCGCGAGCTCGATCTGGCGGTGTTAAAAATGGACGAGCCCGGTGTCAAACCGCTCAAGCTGGGCGATTCCGATCCGATGCAGGCGGGCGATTTCGTGCTCGCTGTCGGTAATCCGTTTGGATTCGAGGAGACGGTAACGGACGGAATTATCAGCTCGAAGGGGCGACCGAACCGGGTCGACGGCTTTCGGCGATTTTCTGCAGACGAACGCGGCGATCAATCCGGGCAATAGCGGTGGACCGCTGATCAACCTGCGGGGCGAAGTGATCGGGATTAATACCGCGATCATCTCGCGCAGCGGCGGCTCGCAGGGGATCGGGTTCGCGATTCCTTCGAACACCGTCAAGATGGCGCTGGAGAGTCTGCTCAAACAGGGGAGGATCATTCGCGGTTATCTCGGCATCGAGACGGTCGGGCTACAGCCGGGGCAGATCAAGGCCGCCGACGACTTCCGGGGTGGTGGTGGCCGCGGTGATGCCGGGCTCACCGGCCTCCGAGGCCCAGGTTCAACGGGGGGACGTGATCCAAAAATTCGACGGACACGACGTGCGCAATATTGCGGAGCTGCAGCGCCTGGTTTCGCAACTCGAGCTGAACAAGAAGGTTGATTTGCAGGTCGAGCGGAAAGGCAAGCCGGTTACGCTCGCGACCACGATCAAGGAACGCCCGGCTAACTATGGACTGGCCCGCGCACTCCCGCCGGGCGGGCCGGGACGGCAGCCGCCCAGCCTCTGCCTAACGAACCCGAGGAAGAGCAGACTCAACCGCCGACCAATGATGGCCCGCTTGGTTCCTCGAAGTGCGCGAGTTAACGCCGCAACTTGCGCAGCAACTGGGCGTGCCGGCCAGTGTGCGTGGAGTGGTCGTAGCGCAAGTGGGTTCGGAGGGCGGTGCCGGCCAGTTGCGGGCAGGGGATGTGATCGAGGCGATCAACCAGGATCCCATCGCTTCCGTGCAGGACTTCGGGGAGGCCCTTCAGTCACTCGACCCGAGTCAGCCGCAGGTCCTTTCCGTTTGCCGGCAACGCAGCCGGTCATTTGTGGTCATAAAGCAGCGCTAACCAGTCGGCGGCTCCTGGCCTAACGTGTGTTTGAAACGCGCGCGGCGAGGGTGATTTTCGAATGTGTGAATAAGTGTTGGATCACTGGAAGTCCAACCTCCTCATCAACCAAAACACCATGAAACGAATCCTACTCGCACTCACGATGGTCGGTTTCCTGCTCCCCCTCGCGCCGCCAGCGCAGGCGGATCCCGAGGTCTCGCTCAATTTGTTTTACGATAACCTCTCGCCTTACGGCAGTTGGATCGAGCTGGGCGATTACGGCTATTGCTTTCAGCCGGCAGTGGCGGTGGATAACTCCGATTGGCGGCCTTATGCCGACGGTTACTGGGCTTATACCGACGCGGGATGGACTTGGGTTTCTTACGAAGACTTCGGCTGGGCCACTTATCATTATGGTCGTTGGGCGAACCTCGACGACTATGGCTGGGTCTGGGTGCCTGGCTATGAATGGGGCCCGGCCTGGGTCTCATGGCGCACCGGCGGCGATTATGTTGGCTGGGCTCCGCTCTTGGCCGAACCAGGTGGTGTGGTCTACGAAGGCCGGGCCATCACCGGCGCAGTCGATGTGACCTTCGGAATCGGGCCGCTTTATTACAACTTCGTCGACATCCGTTATATCGGCGAACCCGTCCTGCGCGGCCACATCATCGAGCCGCGACGCAATGTCACGATCATCAACCGCACCGTGAATGTGACCAACATCACCTACAACAACACGTTTGTGATCAACAACGGGCCGGACATTGGCCGCCTGAATCAATATTCGAACAAGCCGATCCAACGCCTGAAATTGCAGCGTGAGTCGACCGGCGATTTCGGCGGTCGGCGCGGCAATCTAAACCGCGTCAACGGTAATGAGCTTGTCGTTGCCGCGCCCGCGGTCCAGCGATCGCAGCAGAAGCTCGCGCCCAAGCAGGTAAAGGCGAAAGTCGAGAAGCCCAGGATCGATAAGGGCTGGCAGGGCGTGAACAACCGCCAGCAGGTCGAAGCTGAAATGACCAGGGAAAATGCGCAAAACGTTCCACCGCCCAGCTTCACGCCACCAAAGAATCGGAAAGCCGAAGCCCCCGCGACGGCGAACGAGCCTAATGCAAGAACCAACGCTGGGAATGCCGCCGAGGCGCGGCGGAACATGCGGCCAAATGGCAACCCGGAATCCGCTGACCAAGGTAACCAACCGAACGCTCAAGAACGGCGACGGGTGAATGCAGAACGCGGTCAGAATGCGCGCGCGGCCTCGCCGGACGGAGCGCCTGAGCAGCCCCCAGAGGCTCGGCAAGGCGAACGGCTCCCGGCTGGCGAACGGCCCGCCGAGAATGCAGCCCAACCGAGACCAAGGCGCGCTCAACCCGCCGATGAAAACCAGCCGAACGAGCAGGCTGCGCAGCCCGATCGCCCGGAGCGTCGTCTACCGCAGCCCCAGTCGGAGCCTGAGAACATCCGGCGGGCGCGGGCCAACCCGGCGGAGTCGCAACTACCGGATCGTGTCCGCCGTCCCGAGCGAGCGCCTCAGCAGGAACCGCAGGCACAGCAACCGCTCCGTCGGCCGGAGGGCGCTCAGCCGTCGCAAGCAAACCGCCGCCCGCAGCAGACCCGACCCCCCCAAGAGCAAGGTCAGGGTCCGCGCAGCCAAGCTCCCGCCGAAGAACGCAAGGGCAAGAAGATGAAGCCGGGAGCCGAGCCGACTCCGTAACTATCACGCATGCGCCGAACGGCCCCGGGAGAGACCTCGGGGCCGCTCCGTTTTCTCCAGAGCACGTGGCGTTACAGTAGTTCTGCGATCTGCACCGCGTTCAAAGCCGCGCCCTTTAGCAACTGATCGCCCGCCACCCAGAGGCTAAGCCCATTCTCGAGGGCGCAATCGATCCGCAGACGGCCGGCCTGGCAATTGTCTTTTCCAGCGGCGTCGAGCGGCGTCGGATATCGATTGGCCGCCGGCTCGTCGATCAAGTCCAGCCCCGGTGCTTTTGCCAGCACGTCGCGCGCGGCATCGATGGCAACAGGGCGGTCAAACTCCGCGTTCAAGGCGACGGAGTGGGCGCGATAGACGGGCACGCGAACACAGGTGACCGAGGCTCGGAAATCCGGCAGGTGCATCATCTTGCGGCCCTCGTTCTGCAGCTTCATCTCTTCTTTGGTGTAGCCACTTTCCAGGAAGGAATCGACATGGGGGAGGGCATTGAACGCGATTTGGTGCGGGTAAACCTCCGCGACCGGCTCGCTCCCACTGGCTAGCGCCGCAATTTGTCGCTTGAGCTCTTCAATGGCTCGCGCTCCGCTGCCGGAGACAGCCTGGTAACTGGCCGCAAAAACCCGGCGCAAACCGAAGGCGCGATGAAGTGGATAAAGCGCCATCAAAGCGACCGCAGTCGTGCAATTAGGATTTGCAATGATCCCGCGATGCGCCCGAGCGTCTTCCGGATTGATTTCGGGGATGATCAGCGGCACTCCCGGGTCCATCCTAAAGGCCGACGAATTGTCGACTACGATCGCCCCGGCCTTCGCGGCCAGCGAGGCGAATTGCCTTGCCGTCCCGGAGCCAGCACTGAAAAACGCCAGATCGATATCAGAGAAGGAATCTTCAGTAAGCGCTTCGACCGGATATACCTTGTCGCGAAATGGAAGCTTCTTCCCAATTGAACGGGGTGAAGCCAGCAATCGCATCGCTTCGACCGGAAAGGCTCTCCGTTCCATCACGCGGAGGAGCTCGATGCCGACCGCGCCAGTCGCGCCAACGATCGCGACGTGATATTTTTTGGCCATCGCGAGCGCAGTCTATCGCCCGCGCCCTGAGATGCAAACGTCCGAGCCACTCATCCGAATCTCCGTTCCTGAGCAACGTCTCGACCTGCTCTCCGGAGAGGAGGTGTTGGCGAGCTATCCTGTCTCAACCTCGCGCTTTGGTCTCGGTTCCGAAGAGGGCAGCCAGAAGACCCCGCTTGGAAAATTCAAAATCGGCGAAAAGATCGGTGCCGACGCACCCCTCAACACCGTTTTTCGCAGCCGCGTCCCGCTCCGCCCCGAGGAAGCCCCGCCGGCGAGCGACGATCTGGTTCTTACCCGCATCCTCTGGCTCGACGGCCTCGAGGAGCACAATGCCAATACGCGCGACCGCTTTATCTACATTCACGGGACGAATCACGAAGACGAGATTGGACAACCGGCCAGCCACGGCTGCATCCGGATGAAAAATGCCGACTTGATCGCGCTCTTCGACCGGATTCCGGTGGGGGCCGAAGTCGTAATCCTAACCTAGAGAAAAAACCCGAGAAATTCGTTGCACGCACTGGGTTCCCCGCCTAAACAGTCGGCAGCAACCTGCTAAGGAAGGAGGCGAGTTTATAGTGAAATTTGTCAAAATGATCATGATCGTGGCCGTAGCGGCCGGCGTGTTGAGCCTGGGTGCTTGCGCGCAGAAAAAGGAGACGATGGCGACCCAATCGACGGCCACCACCGGTTACTCCAAGTAGTCTTCACCGGCGGTTCGCCTCCGACCGGACAACTTTAACCAAAAGGCCAGGTCGCGTACGCGGCCTGGCCTTTTTCTTTTTCGGCGAGGAGTGAAGGGAGCGAGTGGAAATTCTCGGAGCCCTTCTGTAGTATTCGCCCGATGATGCAGTTAAGCGGCCGACCTTTGTCTCTCGAGGAAATCGCATACGTCGCCCTGGATCGGGAACCCGTCGAAATAGCTCCAGGAGCGAAGGAAGCGATCCATGCCTCGCGGCGGGTGGTGGAGGAAATTGTGGCACGCCGCGCGGTCATCTACGGTATCAGCACCGGCTTTGGGAAGCTGGCCGATGTGCAGATTCCGCCGGACAAGCTGGAGCAACTCCAGGTTAATCTCGTTCGCAGTCACTGCGCCGGGGTGGGGCGACCGCTCTCGGAGCCGGAAGTGCGCGCCATGATGCTCCTCCGCGCTAACGTGCTCACTCTTGGCTTCAGCGGGATTCGGCTGGAGGTCATTCAGCTGCTGGTTGGGATGTTGAATCTGAACGTCTGTCCGGTCATCCCCGAGAAGGGATCAGTCGGCGCCAGCGGTGATCTCGCTCCGCTCGCGCATCTCGCTCTTTCCTTGCTCGGGGAAGGGGAGGTCTTTTTCGAGGGCAAACGAATGCCGAGCCTCGACGGGCTCAAAAAAGCCGGTCTCGAGCCGACCGACCTTCAGGCGAAGGAGGGCCTCGCGCTCCTAAATGGAACGCAGGCAATGCATGCCGTCGGCGGGCTCGCGCTCCTGCGCGCAAAGCGTCTCGCGCGGGTGGCGGACATTGCCGGTGCGATGTCGCTCGAAGCCCTCAAGGGGACGCCGGTTGCTTTCGACGAGCGTATCCACAACGCGCGTCCGCATCCGGGTCAGCGAGCGGTTGCCCGCCACCTCCTGGCCTTGCTTAGGGAGAGCGAAATCCGCCAGTCACACCTCGAGGGCGACACGCGGGTGCAGGACGCCTATAGCCTGCGCTGCATGCCGCAGGTTCACGGCGCGGTTCGCGGCGCGCTTGCCCATTGCGAAGAGGTGCTCGCAATCGAGTCTGGCTCGGCGACCGACAATCCGCTTGTCTTTACCGATAACGGCGATGTGCTTTCCGGCGGCAATTTCCATGGCGCGCCACTGGCTCTGGCACTGGATTACGCCGCCATCGCCGCAACTGACTTGATGAGCATCAGCGAGCGCCGGATTGATCGCCTAACGAATCCCGATCTGAGCGAAGGTCTGCCCGCTTTTCTCGCGCAGCATCCCGGGATGGAATCCGGTTTCATGATTGCGCATGTCGCCGCAGTCGCGCTCCTCAACGAAGCCAAAATCCTGGCCCATCCCGCCAGCGTCGACAATCTGCCCACTTCCGCCGGCAAGGAAGATCATGTCTCGATGGGCATGACGGGCGCCCTCAAATTGCGCACCATTGTCGAAGACGCGGAAAGCGTTCTTGCCATCGAACTGCTTGCCGCGGCCGAGGGATTGAAATTTCGCCGTCCCCTCAAAGCTGGTCTGGGCGTCGAGTGCGCCTACGCGACTCTGCGCGGCCTCGTCCCCCCGCGCGACGAAGACCGGGTGCTCTCACCCGATATCGAGCGCGTCGCCGAAGCGATTCGTCGCGGGGATTTCTTGGATGAGGAAGAAACTTTATGACGCAGAAAAGAACGATTCGCGCACCGCGCGGCCCAGAGATGAGCTGTAAAGGATGGCAACAGGAAGCCGCCCTCCGAATGTTGATGAATAACCTCGATCCCGAGGTGGCGGAGGACCCCGATAGACTGATCGTCTATGGCGGGACCGGTCGGGCGGCTCGGAGTTGGGAAGCTTTTGATGCGATCGTTAGTTCGCTGCGCGATCTGGAGAACGATGAGACGCTCCTCGTGCAATCCGGCAAACCGGTCGGCATCTTCCGCACCCAAGAGGACGCGCCGCGGGTCTTGATCGCGAACTCGAATCTGGTCGGCCAGTGGTCGAATTACCCGGAATTCAACCGGCTGGAAAAACTTGGCCTAACGATGTACGGCCAAATGACCGCTGGTTCCTGGATCTACATTGCCAGCCAGGGGATCGTGCAGGGCACCTTCGAAACCTTCGCTGCCGCCGGAGAGCGGCATTTTGGCGGCTCACTCGAGGGGAAATTGCTCGTCACCGGCGGACTGGGCGGGATGGGTGGCGCGCAACCGCTGGCCGCGACCATGGCTGGCGCCCGCTGTCTCGGGATCGATGTCGACCCGGCTCGGATCGAGAAACGCCTAACGAGCGGCTATTGCGACAAGATCGCGCATTCGCTCGACGAGGCGATGCAACTGCTGGAAACGAAAGAGGCGATCTCGGTTGGCCTGGTCGGCAATTGCGCGGATGTCCTGCCCGAAATGGTTCGGCGTGGAATCGTGCCCGACGTTTTGACCGACCAAACGAGCGCGCATGATGCGCTCAACGGTTACGTGCCTAACGGAATGTCGCTGGCCGAAGCGCTCCGACTGCGGGTGGAAAAGCCGGACGAATATGTCGAGCGCTCGATGGGGGCGATGGCACAACATGTCGAAGCCATGCTGGCCTTGCAAAAGAAAGGCGCGATCACGTTCGACTACGGCAACAACATCCGGACCCAGGCGAAAAAAGCCGGCTGCGAAAAAGCTTTCGATATTCCCGGGTTCGTCCCGGAATACATCCGTCCGCTCTTTTGTGAGGGGAAAGGGCCTTTTCGCTGGGTCGCGCTCAGCGGTGATCCGGCCGATATCGCGCGCACGGATGAGCTGGCCCTCGAATTGTTTTCGGAAGACAAAACGCTCGCCCGCTGGATGAAGCTGGCGCGCAAGCGAATTCAATTCCAAGGCTTGCCGGCCCGGATCTGCTGGCTCGGTTACGGCGCCCGCGCGGAATTCGGCGTGGCCATGAACGAACTCGTGAGGCGCGGCGAAATCAGCGCTCCGATCGTGATCGGCCGGGATCACCTCGATACCGGCTCAGTCGCTTCTCCTTATCGCGAGACGGAAGGCATGCTCGACGGAAGCGATGCGATTGCCGATTGGCCCTTGCTCAACGCGCTCGTCAACACCGCGGCCGGCGCTTCCTGGATTTCGCTCCACAACGGCGGCGGCGTTGGGATCGGCTATTCGCAGCACGCCGGGATGGTGGTGGTGGCGGACGGCACGGACAGTGCCAGGCGTCGCCTCGAGCGTGTCTTGACGAGCGATCCGGGGATGGGGGTGATCCGCCACGCCGATGCCGGTTATTCACGCGCAATCGACTTCGCCAGGGAACACGACGTGAAGATTCCGATGGAGCCACGGGCGCGAGATTGATGGAAAGAGCCTAACGATGAAAAAGTTGATCGAATGTGTGCCCAATTTTTCGGAAGGCCGCGACCTGAATGTGATCAGGCAGATCACGGCTGCGATTGAAGCGGTGGAGGGTGTTTCGCTGCTCGACGTCGACCCCGGCGCGAGCACCAATCGCACGGTCGTGACTTTCGTCGGTTCGCCGGAGGCGGCAGTGGAAGCCGCTTTTCGCGGCATCCAGAAGGCGGCGGAATTGATCGACATGCGCAAGCAGACAGGCGCGCATCCACGGATGGGGGCGACCGATGTTTGCCCCTTTATCCCAGTCAGCGAGGTGAGCTGGGAAGAAGCGGTCGAATGCGCGAAGGCGTTAGGCAAGCGGGTCGCAGGGGAACTGAAGATTCCCGTTTATCTCTACGAGCGCGCCGCCAGCAACCCTTCGCGCTCGAACCTTTCGATCATCAGGGCGGGCGAGTATGAAGGATTTTTCGAGAAAATAAAACAACCAGCATGGCAACCGGATTTCGGCGCGGCCGAGTTCAACGCCAAATCCGGTGCGACCGTAATTGGGGCGCGGGATTTTCTTGTCGCTTATAACGTCAACCTGAACACGCGCTCAACACGGCGTGCCAATTCGGTCGCGTTCGACGTTCGTGAAAACGGTCGGGTCAAGACCGAGGACGGTACCCCGACGGGGAAAAAGGTGCTGGATGAAAAGGGCGAGCCAGTCCGCATCCCCGGACTGCTGAAGCACGTCAAGGCGATCGGCTGGTTCGTGGAGGAATATGGCATCGCACAGGTTTCCATGAACCTAACGAATATCAGTGAGACGCCGTTGCATGCTGCCTTCGACGCCTGCGCTGAATCGGCCGCGCGGCGCGGTTTGCGCGCTACCGGTTCGGAAGTGGTCGGGATGTTGCCGAAGAAGTGTTTGCTCGAGGCCGGCCGCTATTTTCTGCGCAAACAAAAGTGGTCGGAGGGCGCTTCGGAAGAAGGGCTGATCGATCTGGCCATTCGCTCGATGGGCTTAAGTGAGCTGAAACCATTCGATCCACGCGAAAAGGTGATCGAATACAAGATTGAGGAGGTAGCCGGGAAATCGCTGGTCAAGCTTAACCTGCGCCAATTCTGCAACGAGACGCTAAGTGACTCGCCCGCGCCCGGCGGCGGGTCGGTCGCGGCCCTGATGGGCGCGCTGGGAGCGTCGTTAGGCGGAATGGTGGCGAACCTTTCCGCCGGCAAACGTGGCTGGGAGGAGAAGCTCGGATTGTTCAGCGAATGGGCCGTGAAAGGCCAGCAACTCAAAGACGAACTCCTCATGCTGGTCGACGAAGACACCGCCGCTTTCAACAAGGTGATGGCGGCTTTCGGCTTGCCGAAGGATTCGGCGGAAGAGAAGGCGGCCCGCAGCAAAGCGATCCAATCCGCCAATCAGCATGCGGCCGAGATTCCGCTTAAAGTGATGGAGACTGCGTCCAGTTCCTACGACCTGCTCGGGCAAATGGCCGAACAGGGAAATCCGGCCTCGATCTCGGATGTCGGCGTGGGTCTGCTGGCGACGCGAGCTTGTATCGAAGGCGCCGGGATGAACGTCCGCATCAACCTTTCCAGTCTGAAGGACGAACAGGTGAAATCCTCTTTGCAGGCGAAGATGGAGAAGTTGCTCGCCTCCTCGGAGGAGCGTTTCCGGAGTGCGCGACAGGCGGTGGAAGGAAAGCTGTAGCCATCTCGCTCCGTTCTCGACTCCGCGACGGAGCGCGGCAAATTCGATCCTGTGAATTCCGTCGCCGTTTTACATGCCGCTCAGTTGCTCACGCTGGCCGGTCCGGCTCGGCCGCGGGTAGGCGCTGAGCTGAGCGAGCTTGGACTGATCGAAGATGGCGGGATGCTGGTGCGCGATGGCGTGATCGCAGCGGTCGGGCGTTCCGAAGAAATTGCGCGCCACTTGCCTAACGACATCGAAGTGGTCGACGCGCGCGGCCAGGTGGTGCTGCCCGGTTTTGTGGATGCCCACGCCCATCCGGTTTTCGGGGGAAACCGGGTCGACGAGTATGAGCTGCGGTCGCGCGGGGCGAGCTATGAAGAGATCGCCACCAGTGGCGGTGGAATTCGCTCTACCGTTCAAAAAACGCGCGCGGCCAGCGAAGCTGACTTGTTGACCCAGGCGCAGAAGCACGCCGCTTGGTTCCTGCGCGGCGGGACCACGACAGTGGAAGCGAAATCCGGTTACGGACTTTCCCTGGAGTCCGAGCTCAAGATGCTGCGCGTCATTCGGCAGTTGAACGAGACGACTCCACTCGAATTCGTGCCGACCTTCCTCGGCGCCCATGCGCTGCCGCCCGAGTTCAACGATCGAATGGAGGATTACGTGAGTTGCGTGGTCGAGCAGATGCTGCCGGAGGTCGTTAGGCAAAAGCTGGCCGAATCGTGCGACATCTTTTTCGAGCGCGGTTATTTTGGCGCGGAAGCGGCCCGACGAATTCTGGGCGCGGCTCAGTCGGCCGGGCTCGGTTTGCGCATGCACGCCGACCAGTTGACCAATTCCGGCGGTGCGATCCTGGCGGCGGAGTTGGGTGCGGCGACGGCCGATCACCTCGAGCAAACCGAAGACGACGGAATCGCCGCGATGAAAGCGGCCGGCGTGCAACCGGTGCTGCTGCCCGCCTCCGTCTACGCGTTGGGCAAGACGCGCTACCCGAAGGCACGCGACATGATCGAGGCCGGCCTGGCGGTCGTCCTGGCGACTGATTTCAATCCCGGCTCCTCGCCTACGCCTTCCATTCCAATGGTGCTCTCGCTGGCTGCCACGCAGATGAAAATGACCCCGGCGGAAGGCGTGGTCGCGGCGACCGTCAATGCCGCCTACAGCCTGCGGCGCGGCGATCGAATCGGATCGCTTGAGGTCGGTAAGCGCGGCCGACTTCGCCATTTACGAATGCGCTGACTACCGCGAGATCGCCTATTGGTTTGGCGTGCAGTGGAGCGTTTTAGTGCAGACTCGGTTTACTTGCGTGGCCGAAGGGAAGTGTAGCGGCACGGTTTGCGAACCCGATGGGCCGCCCGTAACGTGCGTCCCTTCATGAAGGTCGAAGTCGAAAACCAACCTCATTGTGTGGCCACGCTCAAGATCGAGCTGCCTCCGGAACAAGTTTCCAAGGAATGGGACGCAATCGCGAATAGCTTTGCCGCCCAGGCCCGCATTCCAGGCTATCGCCCTGGCAAAGCGCCGCGCCGTGTGATCGAGGCCAAGTTCCGCAAGGATATCCAGGATGAGCTGACCAAAAAGCTCGTCTCCAAGAGCTATCGCGAAGCGGTCGAAGAGAAGCAGCTGCGGGTTGTTTCCCTGACGAATCTCGAAGATGTCGAGTTTGGCGAAGATCGCTCGATGCGCTTCCGCGCGACGGTCGTGACCGCGCCGGAATTTGAGTTGCCCGAATACAAGGGCATCCCGCTTCAGTTGCCGGATACGAAAGTGACCGAAGCGGAGATCGACGCGGCGGTCGAACGGCTACGTGAACAATCGGCCGATTTCATCGACGTCCCGGAGCGCGGTCTGCAAATGGAAGACTTTGCGGTGATCGATTTCGAAGGCAGCATCGACGGCAAACTGATCGCGGAGCTGGCTCCGAACGCGAGCAAGAATCTGCAAGGCGGAAAAAAATTCTGGCTTCGCCTGGCGGTGGATAATTTTCTACCGGGCTTCGTTGACCAGATCCTGGGAATGAAGCCTAACGAGTCCAGAACGGTGAAGGTCGAATTTCCGGCGGACTTCCCGGTGGCCGAGGTGGCGGGGAAATCGGCCGAGTACAAGGTGGCACTGCACGAAATCAAGGAGCGCGTCCTCCCGCCGCTGGATGACGCTTTCGCCGCGAAGTGGATGCCGGAGAAGACGCTGCCCGATCTGCGGCATGCGCTCGAGCATCAGATCGAACACGAGAAAGGACATGAACTGGAGCGCGCGCGCGAATCGCAGGTGGTCAAGTTCCTCGGCGAGCGGGTCGATTTTGAGCTGCCCCCGAATCTGCTCAAAGCCGAAACCCGCAACGCGCTGGCCGAGCTGGTGCAGCGCAATCGCGAGCGCGGTGTGCCCGATGAGATGTTGAAGGAAAAGGAGGAGGAACTCATCCGGGTCGCCGGTGGCATGGCCGCGCACCGACTCAAAACCAACTTTATTCTTCACCGCATCGCCGAGCAGGAGAAAATCCAGGTGACCCGCGCCGACGTAGAGGAACGGATCAGCCACCAGGCGATGCATCACAATGTAACGCCCGATAAAATGCGCGAAGAAATTGAAAAGCACGACGGCATGAACGGCCTGGTGGAGCAGGTTTTGCTCTCCAAGACGATTGATTTTCTCGGGTCGAATGCTACCATCGAGGGCGCGCCGGCGGTGCCTCAGTCTGTTGACGCTAACGAATCAAAATGACGACAAATCGCGACTCTAATTTCTCTCAATCCGTCCTTGTGCCGATGGTGGTGGAACAGACCGGACGCGGCGAGCGCAGCTACGATATCTACTCGCGTTTGCTGAAGGACCGGATCGTTTTTCTTGGAACTCCGATCGATGACCACATTGCCAATCTGGTTATTGCGCAGCTCCTTTTCCTGCAAATGGAGGACGGGAAAAAGGATATCAACATCTACATTAACTCGCCCGGGGGCTCGGTCACGGCCGGCCTGGCCATTTACGATACGATGCAGTTCCTGACCTGCGACGTGACCACTTATTGCCTCGGGATGGCCGCCAGTATGGGCGCGGTTTTGTTGGCTGCAGGGACGAAGGGCAAACGTTTTGCCCTCCCCAATTCCGACATCATGATTCACCAGGTCTCCGGCGGGGCGCAGGGACAGGCGAGCGACGTGGAACGCACGGTCGAATACATGTTCAAGCTGAAGAAGCGCCTGATCCGAATTCTTTCACAGCATACCGGCAAGCCGGAGGATCAGGTCCTGCACGATTCCGATCGCGATTATTACATGAACGCGGCCGAAGCGAAGGAATACGGCTTGGTGGACGAAGTCATCAAATCGCGCAAGGAAGCGAAACTCCTCGACGGCACCAGCGGTCCCAAGCTGAACGACCGCTCCACCGCGGTGGCGGAGGCGGCCCTGCCGCAGAAGGTCGAGGAATAGGAACTGCTTTAAGGGGAGACGACTTATGGCTCGCGCCTCGAACCTCACCATGTGCTCCTTTTGTGGCAAGAGCCACGCTGAGGTGCGCAAGCTCATTGCCGGTCCCGGCGTCTACATTTGCGACAGCTGCATCAATGTCTGTAAAAGCATCCTCGACAAGGAGCTGAACGAAGATGCGCGGCGGCAATCTTCGACTATTCGAGTGCCCAAGCCGGCCGATATACGGCATTCGCTCGATCAATACGTCGTCGGTCAGGACATGGCGAAGAAGACGCTCTCGGTCGCGGTGCACAATCATTTCAAGCGCGTTTTGCAGAACACCGCGCCAGCCGATACCTCCGCCGCCTTTCAGCCGGATCCCTTCGCGGATGTGGAGATCGAAAAGAGCAACATCCTGCTCATCGGGCCGACCGGGTCGGGCAAGACGTTGCTCGCCAAAACGCTGGCCAAGATTCTCGATGTTCCTTTTTGCATCGCCGATGCCACCACGCTGACCGAGGCCGGCTATGTCGGAGAGGATGTGGAAAACATCATTTTGCGCCTCCTGCAAAACGCCGATTACGATGTGAAGCGGGCCGAGATTGGAATCGTTTATATCGACGAAATCGACAAGATCGGCCGCAAGACCGACAACGTCAGCATCACGCGCGACGTCTCGGGAGAAGGCGTGCAGCAGGCGCTGCTCAAGATTCTCGAGGGCAGCACCTGCAACGTCCCGCCGCAGGGCGGGCGCAAACATCCGCACCAGGAATACATCCAGGTGAACACGGAGAAAATTCTCTTTATCTGCGGCGGCGCTTTCGTCGGGCTCGATAAGATCGTGCAGAAGCGAATCGGCAACAAAACGCTCGGTTTCGGGAGTCCGTCGCTGGAAGTCGAGGAGGCGCTCCGCCGCGAGGCTGTTCGCCATGTCGAACCGGAAGACTTGCTGGGCTTTGGCATGATCCCGGAATTCATCGGCCGTCTCCCGGTCCTGAGCGCGCTCGACGCGCTGACCGAAGAAGAGATGGTCATGATCCTGACCGACACGAAGAACGCGATGATCAAGCAGTACACCAAGCTCTTCGCCATGGAAGGGGTCCGCCTGACTGTGACCAAGGACGCGCTGCGTGCCCTCGCCGCTCAGGCCGTGACCAAGGGAACTGGCGCACGAGCCCTGCGCTCGATGCTGGAGCGGATCATGCTCGACATTATGTATGACGTGCCGAGCCGCGAAGACATCGCCGAGGTCACGATTAATCGCGCAGTGGTCGAAGGCAAGAAAGTCCCGCTCATTCGCAAGAAGCAGGACAAGGACGCTGCCTGATTCGTTAGGCAACGAGCTCGCTTTTCCCTGGTGGCATCCCGCTCGCGCGTGCGCGAATAGTGGCCGGTGCGAGTCGTCGTCATCAATACCGGCACCGAGATTTTGCTCGGTGACGTCCTCAACACTCACCTCACTTTCCTGGCCCGGGCGATTTTTCCGCTGGGTCTGCGTGTCGATCGCCAACTCACCGTCCCCGATGGATCTGCCATCGCCGATGCGCTCCGGGAGAATCTGGAGCGCGCGGAATTGATTTTCGTCACCGGCGGTCTGGGACCAACGACCGATGACATCACCCGCGAGATCACCGCAAAGTTGTTCGGCCTTGATCTGGTGGCTGATCCCGATCTGGAAAAGACCATCACCCATCGGCTGACATCGCGCGGAATCCGGCTGACCAATCGCATCCTGCGTCAGGCTCAGGTTCCGCGCGGTGCCACTGTCTTGGCGAATGAGAATGGCAGCGCGCCGGGTCTCTACCTCCCGGCCGACCTGGGTGGCTCGGGGTCGCCTCATCTCTTCCTGTTGCCGGGTCCGCCGCGCGAATTGCAGCCCATGTTTGAGCAGGCCGCCCTCCCGATCCTTGAGCGGATCGTTGGCTCGCGCCTGGCGCTTGGCTGTTGCACTTACCGGATCGTCGGGATGGGGGAATCCTACGTCGAAGAGGCGGTCGGCGAAGATTTGCTCACCATCAGCGGCCTCGAGCTTGGCTATTGCGCGCGCATGGGGGAAGTCGACCTGCGGATCATCGGCTCGGCCGAGACGCTGGCGCGCGCCGATGCCATCGTGCGGGCAAAGATCGGGGCTTCAATCCTCGGGACCAGCGGTGAGAAGCTTGAAACGGTGATTGTTAGTCAGATGAGCGAAAGGCATTTGACCCTGGCGGTTGCCGAATCGTGCACCGGAGGATTTCTCGCTCATCGCTTGACCAACGTTCCCGGATCTTCCGCGGTTTTCCTGGCGGGCTACGTGACTTATTCCAACGAAGCTAAGATCTCAGCGCTCGGTGTCGATCCAAGCGCGATTGAGCAGGACGGAGCGGTCAGCGAAACCGTCGCTCGTGCCATGGCAGAGGGTGCGCTGGCCAGGACGCGCGCTACTTTTGCGCTCGCCACCACCGGCATTGCCGGACCGGGTGGGGGAACTGAAGCCAAACCGGTCGGCACAGCTTACGTCGCGCTGGCGGGCGGCGGCGAGACGATCGTTAGGCACCTGTTTTTCCCGACCGATCGCGAGACTTTCAAACAGCTCGCCAGCCAGATGGCGCTCAACCTCTTGCGCGAACGACTGGCGGCGAGCTAGTCGGCCACCAACACCGGCGTGCCCACTTTCACCTTGTTATAGAACATCTCCGCGGCGGCCGGCGGCATGCGAATGCAACCATGCGAGGCTGGATAGCCGGGAAGGATCCCGATGTGCATCCCGACGCCGTCACCCGTTAGGCGCATGAACCACTTCATCGACGCGCCCTCGAAGCGCGTCCCGCTCGGCGCGGAATCAATTCGGCTGCTGACGCCACTTCGCACCACGCGGCCGGATGAATCGACAAAATTCCCGTAGATATTGGAGCGATGATCCCGATCCTTTTCCATGACATGAAAGCTGCCCTTTGGAGTCATGCGGGAGCGTTTGCCCGATGAAATCGGCGAGTCGATCACGATTTCGTCGCCCATCAGCAGATAGGCCCGCTGTTTTGAAAGCGAGACGCGAACCCGGGAATTGTCCGCGTTCACTTGTTCGAGCAGGCGAGCAGAGACGTTGATGGGTTCCTGGCGATTGATGAGTTCGCCCGCCCGCTTCATCGGGGGCCGGGGGGGAGGCTGTGAACGCACCACCGGCCGGGCGCGAGAATGCGGCACCTGCGCGCTCACCTCCGCCAGCGGGAGTACGCCGAGCAGCAGGATGACCGAAATTTTTATAAGCCGAATGATCACGGAATCAGAGGATGGAGCGGTTCTATATATGCGCCGGAAGCCAAAATGGATAATTCGCGGGCTCGTGGCAACGCGGAAATTGGTTCGCACCGTCGCACGGTAGCGATTTCTTTGCCACCGCCGGGTTATAAATGGGTTAATCGCGCTGTCGGAGATCCCTCCAGATGAAGCGAATCATCATCGACTGTCGAGCAGGCTGATTATGAATTGTGCACTCATCTGAGGGCGGGCTAACAGGCGCACGTCCGGCGAATCAACGCGGCATTCACCGCCCTCAGGGGCGCGGCTTCCGACATCGGCCCGAGAGAGTTCGTTAGGCGCGAGACGATTCGATGAATGGAGACCGCGGCGCTCTTCGCCAGCCGATGGATTGATTTGCCTCTCGCCCGCAATTCTCAGAGCCTCCGCATCAATGCGAGGGCGAAGCGAAATGCTGGTAGTGACGGCCGCCGCGCTTTTTCTAGGGACAGGCGGTCTGCAGGCAGATATTTCGTTGCCAGGGCAGGTAGCGCCACAGGCGGACGCGCAGACGGCCCGTGTTCTAAGCGGGGGCCGCACGCTGGTTCCCTTACGCGCGCACTACGGAGGAGGTGGCTCGGTCACGTTTTGGATTGTGCAACGCCCGGAGCACGGAACGCTCTCCGAGTTGCGCTTATTGGGCGATAATCGCGCGACCATTGTATATCAGCACGACAGCACGCGGGCGGGCACGAGCGACCACTTTATTTACGCGGTGAAAACGAGCAGCGGCCGCGTTTCCACTCCGGCCGAGGTGCGTATCTTAATCGAGGAACCTCCCGCTCGTCTGCAGGTGCCGGAGAAAATCGTCTTCGACCGGATCATTGCCGGCACTACCCAAACCCGGCAACTCCCAATTAGGAACGAAGGCGGCGGCGTTCTCGCGGGGCGGCTGACCGCTTCGGCTCCCTGGCAACTCTCCTGGTCCGAATACCGCGTTCCGGCGGGCAAGACCGAAATAGTCACCGTCATTTTCCAGCCCGACGAAGGCCGTGAGTGCGTCGGGCAAATCACGCTCACAGGTGACGACGGGAGCCAGCGCGCCGTCTTGCTCGAAGGAAGCGCAACCTCTCCAATTAAGCTGGAGCCGACCTACCTGCAGATTGATTTCCAGGATGGAAAGAGCGAACCGCGCCGCGGCACCGCCGCCCTAACGAACCAGACCGACGCACCGCTCCAGCTTAAATTTTCCACGAGCCGCCATGTGAAACCGATCCCCGAAGTGGAGTTGCAGCCTCGGGAAACGAAGACGATTGCGATTGTGCTCCTGCCGCATCAGAGCGTCGCGGTTCAGGAAGAGATCGCAGTGAAAGGCGAGGGGTTCATGGCGCGGCTAGCGATCGATTCCGCGGCGACGATTCCCACCAAGTTGGCTTCGACAACGGAAACGCCCGCCGCGCAGCAGCCGGCGAGATCGCCGAGCGAGAGCACCCCGATTCCGTCGCCCCCGCCGCAAGACACGACGCGCCCGGCGGAAATATCAGCGCCGACCGCTTCTTCCCCGGGCAACCTTCTCGTCCCAGTCCGGGCACAGCGATTGAAGGATTCGGAATGGGAACTGGCCTGGAGGTCGCCCAAGAGCCCAGTATCAAAATACCGGGTCGAGGAACGCGAGCTTGCGCTGGACCCCTCCGGCGATTTGCAAATCACCTGGCGCGAGATACCCACGGCGGTGATCGCCGTGTCGGGCGATTTCACCAGTGTGCGAATGAAGGGCTTCGACGCGAAACAACTTCACGTGGTGAGAATCACCGCCGTGGCTGCCGATGGATCGATTCTCTGGGAATCGCCCCTCGTGCCGCTGGCGCCGCCGAGGGCCGCATCGCATTACAAAAGCTGGTGGTTGCTCATCCTGGGAACCGCGCTCGTCGTCCTCCTCGTCTGGCGCTGGCGCGTGCGCGCAGCGGCCGTCTAATGGTAGCTGTTCACCCGTTGCAGCCAGCCTTCCAGCCAGCGCCGTTCGTTACGGGCCGGTGGTGAATTCTTCACCCGCGCGCGCAGCACCCGCTCCGCAGAGTCGGCAAATTCGCCCACCGGCGAGGCGCCGCTCTCCTCGGACATTCCCTCCAGCACCTGCAACAAGCCCCAGCCGCGCCCGTCATACCGCTCGGTCGAGAGCACCCCTTCGCCTTTGAAATTAACGTAATCGATCAGGGCGTAACATCCCTGCGCTCGGTTGGCGAGGCGGTTGAAACGCTCTTCAATCTTGGGGCGTTGCTCGGGCGAGGCGGCGGCCAGCATCTTCGGGAGCGCCGCCCGCAGCCGCTCGACGAGGAAATCGGCCTGCAGATCGATCGTGTCGACGAGGAAAATCCGCAGAGTCTTCATCTGCGGGCTTCCCTCAGCAGCACGAAATTCCGCACGCGAATTCCAAGGGCAGGCCCCGCTCTTGGGACCAAGTAGCAGGTCAGGCAGCTTGGCCCCGCGCTTTTGCACATAGCGAACAAAAGCAGGGAAACTCTCCTCGAACGGGCCTTGAACTCCGCTCGGATACCAAATGAAGTGCCCGATCCCGAGCGAAGCGAAATTCTCGCCCGCATTCCATGAAGTCAGGCCGGCCACCGTTCCGCCACATTCATTTTGCCAGACTTTACGGCCGATGCGGAGTGCATCCTGATGGGAGAGTGACAGACCGGCGAAAGCCGAAAATGGAAGCAGCCAGGCCAGCGCGGTGAGAAGGAGCCCCGTTTTTCTGCACCCCCGCCGACTTGACCGGATTCCATTCCCGCCGCTTGACGTGAACGCCATCCCCATGGATGAATTCAGCGCGGCAGGCCGAAAACCGGATCCGCCGCATTCAGATTCATTGCTAAATTTTATGAAAACTTCCTTCCTCATTGTGGCTGCTTCCCTTGCATTGATCCCTGTCGCTCCCGCGGCCGAGACCGAACTAAAGGATCAGAAGGACAAGGTCAGCTATAGCATCGGCCTCGATATTGGCTCCACCCTGAAACGGCAGCTGATCGACGTCAATGCAGACCTGCTCAATGACGGAATCAAAGATGGCCTCAGTGGCGCCAAGGCACGCCTGACCGATGAGCAGATGAAAGAAACGATGGCTTCTTTTCAAAAAGAAATGCTCGCCAAGCAAGCTGCCGCCAAAAAGGCGACCGGCGAAAAGAACGCTGAAGACGGCAAGAAATTCCTCGCTGCCAACAAGAGCAAAGAAGGCGTGAAGACCACCGCCAGCGGCCTGCAATACAAAGTGCTCAAGGAAGGCACGGGTGAAAAGCCGAAGGCGACCGACACCGTGAAAGTGAACTATCGCGGCACCACCATTGACGGCACGGAATTCGACAGCTCCTACAAGCGCGGTGAACCCGCCTCCTTCCCGGTTAATCGCGTGATTAAGGGTTGGACCGAGGCGCTTCAGCTCATGAAGGTCGGTGCCAAGTATCAGCTGTTCATCCCGGACGATCTCGCCTACGGCGAAAAAGGTGCGGGCTCCGATATCGGGCCCAACTCCACCTTGATCTTCGACGTGGAATTGGTCAGCATCGCGCCGGAAGCAACCCCGGCTCCGAAACCTGCGGGCCAGCCAGGCGCCGCGGTTCCGCCGCCGACCGCCGTGAAACCAGCCGCGACTGCGGCCGCCGCTTCCCCGGCAGCATCTGCTTCGCCTGCGGCTTCGCCGAAAGAGCCCTAGGCGCGACCGCGAAATTGTAGGGCGGGCCCTTGGCCTGCTCCGATCTGCATTCCAGGCAACCGAACCGGCCGCCCTGCGATTCAGGCCACGCCCGGGATCGTTAGGCGCGGAGCGTCGCTCCAGAGATCTTCCAGGCTGTAGAACTCGCGCTTCTCCTGGTGGAAGACGTGCACGATCACCTGCAGGTAATCGAGCACGATCCATTGGCTGGTCGGGAAACCATCCACCGCCGTCGGCTTAACCCCGTGGTCTACCCGCAGCCGCGTCTCGATCTCGCCCGCGATTGCCTTCAGGTGCGGCTCGGACGTTCCCGAGCAGATGACGAAGAAATCGGTAAAGGTCGAAATATCGCGCAGGTCGAGCACCACGATGCCTTCCGCCTTTTTATCGGCGGCGAGTGCGGCGCAGGTTTTCGCTAGTTCTTCGGGTTCGATTACTTTGTTCCTTGGTAAAGATTTTCCCGGCGGATGATTTGCTCGACCGCCTCGGGCACGAGATAACGAATCGATTGCCCGCTGGCAACTCGATTTCGGATCGTGGTGGCCGAAATGTCGATTTTCCGACGGATCGCCGGGTAGGGATATTCAACCCCGTCGCCCGATCGATCGAGGATCACGAACCGCACCAAGCCACGCAAATCCTCAAAGCGATGCCAGCTTTCCAACTTCGGCAGGTTATCCTCGCCGAGGAGATAAAAAAGTTCCGTGCCGGGATTTTCCGCATGCAGTTGTTCGATCGTGTCGATCGTGTAGGAAGGCGGCGGCCGATCGATCTCCAGCCGCGAGCTGGCAAAGCCCGGCTCGCCCGCGAGCGCCCAGGTCAGCATCTCCCAGCGCAGCTCGGCCGGGGCTGGCTCGAGATGCGCCTTGTGCGGTGACTGCGCCGCCGGGATAAAAATCACCTCCGCGAGATGCAGCGATTCGAGAGCTTCGCGCGCCAGGATGAGGTGCCCGTGATGGATCGGATCGAAGCTCCCGCCGTAAATGCCAATCCGTTTCAACCTGCCGGCAGCATAGAAGCTCAGCGAGCCATGATCGACCAAAATCTGGCGGCCCGCCTCGAGCGAGTTCGTGCCAGGACTCTGGGGAGCGCGTGCGCCTCGCACGCTGGCGATGGCGCCGCGCCATCGCGAACTCTTCTTCGCGCGTGGTGTCCCGCGAGGCGCGTGACACGGCGGGCGAGGCGCCCGCGCTCCCCGACCAAAGACCACGCTCGCTCTGCCTTTTGCGTCGCGAAACTTTTCGGGTGGCGCCGATCGGATTTCGTTGTGTGACAGCTTCCGGTCGGATAAATTCCGATCTCCGACGGGGCGGATTCACGGCGTCGAGACTCCGCCTTGGGGGATAGGAACAGATGGTCAACTGAAAGGTAAGAGTTATGAAAAAGCCTGAGAATTCCGGCATCGTCACCGCCAAGAAGTTCGTCCCGGTTCGTGCCCGTCGCGCGGCAGTGTGGCGAGCGATTCCATCACCGTGACGAGACCGGTGGAGGCGAAGCCGGCCGGCTGCGCCCGCGCCGACGGCGCCGGAAGTGATGGCGGAGCCGGAAACGGTGGCGTCTGAAACGGAGATGTTGGCACCGCTGTCAGCAATCTCGCCTAACGGCAATGGGAATGGGAATGGCAGTCACGCCGTGAACCGTCTCCCCTAAGTTACACGGACACCTACAAAGGGACCAAAGGCCCGTGTCGCCGCAAGGTGGCACGGGTTTCTTGTTTTTTTGTGACAAGTGACGACTGATAGCAGGCGACCGCGTCACTTCTTTGCTTTGGCGTTGCGTCCCTTACCCATGAGCGCCCTCGCCGCCTTGTAATTCGCCATGTGCTCCTCTACAGGCACGCGCGCCACGGTGCGGGCGACCACGTCGAGAGCGAGGTCATCCAACTTTTTGAAGCGGACGCAGCCTTTTCCCATGTCGAGCTTCTTGCCGCTCTTCTGGTATTCGCTGGTGAACCAGGTTGAAAGAGTGGGATGGCCGTAGAAGCAGAGGAAATGCAGCACCATGCCTGACTTCTGCGAGGCGAGCGCGACAAAAGGCAGCGGCACTTTGGAATTCTCGCCGTAACCGGCCGGATACAGGGAGAGCGGGACAAACCAGCTGATCATCCCGATACTGTATGCCCTCCTCATAGCCATCCGGCAGGTTGTCATTGATCGCCTTGCGCACGGCGCTGAGCGCGGCGCGGCGATCGGCGGGGAGGGCGGCGAGGTATTGGGCCACGGTGGTAGCTGTCATGCTGGCAACGATAGCCGCTCGAAGGTGCGGCGGACAAGACTCATCCCTACCGTAACGCTGAGATTCTGAAAGATACATCCGGCGCTCTTCTGCAGAATTCCCGGATTTCTTCCCACCTCCAGTCGGTGACGGGATCGCGGCCTTCGTCGAATGCGATGTGGTCGTTGAAATGCCTGGCCACCCGCCAGTTCTTTCGGTAAAAACAGGCCCTGTGCCGGAAGCCGCCGACAATCTCCACCTGGAAATTGGGCATGTTCTGTTCATCGATATAGTCGGTTACTCCAGGCTCTTAATAGAAGAACAGAAGGAGCGGCTGAATCAGCTGACTGAGATCGTCCTGGCGACCGCGCCGGTGCGTGAAGCGACGGACGAACAACTGGTCAGGCTACCGACCGGTGATGGGGTGGCGCTGGTCTTCCGCCGCAGCGTGGAAGAACCGGCCCGCTGCGCGTTGGAGATTGCCGCAGCGCTGCAGAAGCATCCGGAACTTCCGGTGCGGATGGGGATTCACAGCGGACCGGTGAGCGAGGTGACCGATGTGAGCGGGCGCACTAATATCGCCGGGGCCGGCATCAACATGGCGCAACGGGTGATGGATTGCGGCGACGCCGGGCACATTCTTCTTTCACAGCATGTGGCCGACGATCTGGTCCAATACCGGCAATGGGCGCCGCGTCTGCATGACCTGGGTGATTGCGAGGTCAAACACGGTCTCCGCCTCCATTTGGTTAATCTCTATGCTGAATCGCTGGGCAACGCCGCGATCCCGCAGAAATTCCAGCAGGACAGAGCCAAAGCCGCGCGCAAGGCAAGGTAGGGG
Organism: uncultured Verrucomicrobiae bacterium; assembly: GCA_963749935.1. Lineage (GTDB taxonomy): Bacteria > Verrucomicrobiota > Verrucomicrobiia > Chthoniobacterales > UBA10450 > Palsa-1392. The sequence continues at coordinate 70,599 of CAVVOH010000005.1, read as the reverse complement.
ATCATCGCTGCCGTCGCGCTCATCGCGATTGCTTGCGGCCGGTACGGCATATTATTTTGGTTCGCACCGAGCCGCGACGAAGGCCCGGTCGATTTCCGAAAAATCAATCGCGGTGCTGCCGATGGTCAACTCCACCGGCGACCCGGCTAACGAATATTTCTCCGACGGGATGTCGGAAGAATTCATCTCTTCGCTTTCGCGTTTACAGGACCTGAAGGTCGTCGGGCGCACCTCGTCTTTTCAGTTCAAAGGCAAAACCGACGACAGCAAGACGATCGGCGAAAAGCTTGGCGTTTATTACCTGCTCGAAGGCAGCGTGCGGAAGTCGGCCGACCGGGTCCGCATCGCGGTGGCGCTGATCAAATCCGGCGACGGCGCCAATGTCTGGTCGGAAACCTATGACCGGGAATTGAAGGACATCTTCGCGGTGCAATCGGAGATTGCGCAAGCGGTGGCCGGCGCACTGAAGGTAACGCTGGCGGTCGCTGCCGGTGAAAACCCGGACGAGCCCTCCAATCATAATGTCGATGCCTACACTGCCTATCTGCAGGGTCGCTATTACGAGCAACGCTACACCGCCGCCGATTTGCGCAAGGCAATTGACTTCTACGACGCGGCGATCCGCAGCGACCCACACTATTCATTGGCTTACGCGGCGTTGTCGAAAAGCTGGTGGGCGCTGGGCGATATCACAGGTGAGGATGTGGCCGAGGCCAATCGCAAAGCGCGAGCTGCAGCGGAGCGCGCAGTGGCCGAAGATCCTAACTCCGCGGAAGGGCATGCGGCCCTCGGTCAAATCCTCGTCAGCGTCGATCGGAACGCGAAAGCGGCCGAGGCGGAATATCGAAAAGCGGCGGAGCTTGCTCCAGCTTCCGCGGAGCCGAAGATCGGGCTCGCCTCAATCATCGGAGATTTTGGCCAAATCGAGGAAGCGGCGGAGCTTTTGCAGCAGGCGGTTCGGCTGGAGCCATTGAGCGTCAACGCGCACTTCGACCTCGCCCGACTGCTGACCTCTCTCGGTCGTTACGATGAAGCCGCGCACTCGGCCCGCAAAGCCATCGAACTCCAGCCGGGCGGCGCCGGAACTTGGGTAATGCTGGCCCTGGTCGAGGCGAAACGCGGGGACGGCGAAGCGGCCCTGAAAGCCGCCGCCCAGGAGACTGATCCGGATTGGCGCGCCTACGCCATGGCCCTGGCCCAGCAAGCTCGAGGTGACGCGGTGGCCGCAGATGCGGCGTTGAACGCATTGGTCGCCGGTCACAGCGACGATATGTCTTTTCAAATCGCGGCGGTGTATGCCTTCCGCGGCGATGCTGACAAGACTTTCGAGTGGCTTGATCGCGCCTACGAGAAACACGATCCCGGGGTGATGGCGATTATCGACAATCCGTTTACGGGCGAGCTGCGGTCGGACCCGCGTTTTGCTGCCTTTTGCAAGAAAGTCGGCTTGCCGTCGCCGCCGTGATTGCCCCTCCGTGAGACGCGCTCAACGTTACGGCGATTGCCGATGACCCACCAGTGACGGCGAGCTCGTTACGCCGGCTCGTGCAGGGTGTGCTGGAAGGTGAGGAGCAGATCTTTGGCACGCGAAGGGTTTTCGGCCAGCGAGGAGGAGTTCAAGCCATCCTCCAAGATGGTGGTCCATGCTCGCGGCACGCTCCAGGCCTCGTCCAGCCGCTCGAATCCCATCGTCCATTGCGGGAACTGGCGCTCTGCGACCTCTTCGGTGAGGAGGACCTTGAGGTCGGTGTGGCGCGGATCGCGTTTCACCATTTCGTAGACGTTTTTGACTTCCGGTTCGGGGCCTTCCAGCAACTGGAGAAATTGTCCCTCGCGAAAGAGCAACATGCCGGTGACTGCGCGCAGGGCGTTCTTGCGGCGCGAGATCTCGACCAGGCGGAATAAATCGTCCGGCCAAAAGTCCTGCGTGGCGCGGCTACTGTAGACGAGCTGATAAATCATGCAGCTTACGGAGCAAACGTCGCGCCGCGCGTCTCCCTCGCGCTGGTCGTTTCTGATAGGCTGTTCCGAATCTATAGTTACAACAGGCGATTTTTCTTGAACTTAACCGGCAGCATCGAGACGATGGCTGCTTCATGGGAACACACAATCGCTACAAAATCGGGCCGTTACGGCGTATCGTCGGTTTTCTTTTCTTTGCCGCTGCAGTGGCAGCCGCGCTGGGGGCAGTCGCTTCGTCGCGCGCCATCAGTCAGTCGAGCGGGGCCGAGCAGGCCGCCGCGCTGGGCAAGATCGCTCCCTGGGTCACCGAACATACCGCCGGCGGCAAGCAGGCCGAGTTCATGGTCGTCCTGGCTGACCAAGCCGATCTGGCCGGCGCCGCGGCGCTGAGCACAAAGAGCGAAAAAGGCCGCTTCGTGCGGGATGCCCTCTGGAATAAGAGCCAGGCGACGCAGGGCCCTCTCCTTCAATGGCTGCGCGAACGCGGCCTCGAGTATCGGCCGTTCTTTATCGTGAATGCAATTTTGGTTACGGGGAACCGGGAGATCGCGGAGACGCTGGCGGCTCGCCCGGACGTGGCGCGGGTTGAGGGCAATCCGCAAATCAAAAATTCACTTCCGCAACCCGGGCTGACTGAGGAAGCACCCGGGCAAACGAATGCCCCGGCGACGATCGAGCCAGGAATCGTGTATACGAATGCACCGGCCGTTTGGGCGGAAGGTTTTACCGGACAGAATATCGTCATTGCCAGCGCCGATACCGGCGTGCGGTGGACGCATAACGCACTCAAGCCTCATTACCGCGGATGGAACGGGGCGACAGCGGACCATAATTTCAACTGGCACGACAGCATCCACACCGGTGGCGGCAGCTGCGGGCCAAATTCCCCGGTGCCTTGCGACGATTTCTTTCACGGCAGCCACACCACGGGCACCGCGATCGGCGACGATGGCGCCGGCAACCAAATCGGGATGGCACCGGGCGCAAAGTGGATTGCCTGCCGCAACATGGACCAGGGCGTAGGCACACCCGCGAGATATATTGAGTGCATGGAATTTTTCCTGGCGCCGACCCCGGTCGGTGGCGGTACGGGCGACCCGAGCAAGGCCCCCGACATCACCATCAACTCCTGGGGTTGCCCAACTTCGGAAGGTTGCTCGGTCTCAACTCTGCAATCGGCCGTCGAGGCTCAAGCCGCCGCAGGCATCATGATGGTGGTCGCGGCTGGTAACGCGGGCTCGAGCTGTTCCACAACTGTCGATCCTCCCTCCTTCTATTCGGCGTCTTACACCGTTGGGGCCTTGAATACGGGCTTCGACACCATCGCCTCTTTCAGCAGCCGCGGCCCGGTCCTGGTCGATGGCAGTAACCGGACGAAACCAGACATCACTGCTCCGGGCACGAATACTCGCTCGGCCAGCAACAGTTCGGATACGGCCTATACGTTTGCCAGCGGCACATCGATGGCGACTCCGCATATCGCCGGGGCCATGGGCCTCCTCTGGTCGGCCCATCCCGAGCTCCGGCATCAAATCGATCCGAGCCGGACACTCCTGGATGACACTGCCCATGTTATCCTGTCCACCCAGTGCGGGGTAGCGGGACCGCCAAACAACGTCTATGGATGGGGCCGAGTGGATATCCTTGCCGCAGTCGATACCGGCGGGGGAGCCATCACGCTGAGCGCCCGCGCGCGCAGTCAGTCAGGGAAGTCAAATGTCTCACTCCGCTGGGAGCCAGCCGATGGCGGAAATATCAACGTCCTGCGCGATGGCGTCGTCGTGCAAACGACCGCCGACGACGGGAAAACCAAGGACAGCCTTCGCAGGATGACCGGGACATTCACCTACAAGGTGTGCGAGACAGACTCAGGCACCTGCTCGAACGAGGTCCAGGTCACGGTTCCCTAAGGCGAGATAGTCAGCTTACTTCAGCGATCTGGGGGCGAGCCCGGCCGCTGCACGGTTCTAACCGTGCAGCGGCCCAGGCCTTCAGCGCAATCCAGACCAGGAGCGCGATTGGCCTAACGATCGGTTTTTCGTTCGCGCGGTTGTCATTCGACCCTAAGGTTCGACGTTATGGAGAGCGCTTCGCCGGGGCAACTGATCCTCACCGGGGTTCCGGGAAAAGAGATCGATCCCGAGACAGCCGCGCTTTTCCGCAGGGTGCAACCGGGCGGCTTCATTATCTTCGGGCGCAACATCGAGAGTGCGGTCCAGTTGCGGAAATTGATCGACGATTTGCGCGACCTAAGCGTAGTCGAGCCGATCATCACGATCGATCAGGAAGGGGGCCGCGTTTCGCGTTTGCGCCTGATAGGCCAGGAACCGCCCAACGCCCAAGAGCTGCGCGAGAAAGGCGATCTCGATCTCGTTAGGCAACACGGCCTTCTGACCGGCCGACTGATGCGCCTTTTCGGTTTCAATCTCGATCTCTGCCCGGTGCTCGATATTTCCTTCGACGACGAAGCCGACAACTCGCTTCGCGGCCGCTGCTACGGGCGCGATGTCGCCGAAGTCGTTTGGCTGGCCGGCGCTTTCAACGACGCCCTGCGCAGCGAGGGGATTGCGAGCTGCGGCAAACATTTCCCGGGCTACTCCGCCGCGACGGTTGATGCGCACCACGATCTCCCATTGATCGAGCGGAGCCGCGCCGAACTGGAGGCGAACGAGCTGGCCGTGTTCCGCCAGTTTGCCGGCCGGGTCGACAGCATGATGATCTGTCACGGCTGGTATCCATGCTTCGAACCGGAGAAGAGGGCCGCTTCTCTCTCCCGGCGCATTGTGACCGACCTTCTTCGGGGCGAACTCGGGTTCAAAGGCCTGATCATGACCGACGACCTCGATATGGGGGCGATCATCAACGAATACGGCCTCGAGGAAACCATCCGCCGCGCTATCGGCGCCGGGAACGACCTTGCCATGATCTGCCACCGCGTCCCGGCGATCGAGGAAGCGCTCGGTTACATCGAAAAACTCCCGCCGGTGCAATTAGACGGCGCCCTGGCCAGCGTCGCGCGCTACAAGGCGACGCAGGCTGTAGCGCATGAATTTTCCGAGAATGCGTTCGCCACCTTGAACCGCGAAATATGGGAGCTGCGCGTCGCCGTTCTCGGCGAAGAGCGCGCCCGACAGCTCAGCGTCGAAGACGGCAAACGCTCCCCGGTCGAAACCTACTGAGTTTTTCGCCGATCAATCGGACAGAGCGTGCGTCGCGTGTGTGACCGCTCCGCCCGCCCGGAGCGAGGCTGCCACCATCATCGCCTCGACCATTTCCTGCTCGGTCGCGCCAGCCTTGCGGGCGTTGCCGGCATGAATGTCGATGCAATAGGGGCACTGCGTCGTCACGGCCACGGCCACGGCGATGAGTTCCTTGTATTTTTTTGGGATGGCTCCGTCGGCCACGGCGGCTTTATCGAAGGCCCAAAACGCTTTCATCACGTCGGGCGCGAGACTGTCCATTTTCTTGATCCGGGAGAGGTTATCCTTGGAATACATGGCCAAAATTTTAGGCCCGGCGGGAGTTTTAGCAAAGCCGCACTGCCGGAGCCCGTCCCGCCGGCCGGGGCCGCCCGCAGACCGGTCAGGAAATTCTTTCGGGTCCGACTTGTCGGCAGGCGCAACTTCGTTACCTTGGGGCTCCCGCGCGCTGGGAGTTGCCGGATTCTCGAATTTCGATTGCCGATTTTCGATCGACGCAAGAGGCGTTGACCCGCTCCGGCGCGCGCTCCCGCAAGTTCGAAAATCGAAGTTCAATATCCAAGCATGAATACTGGTAATATCGTCCAAGTGATCGGTCCCGTCGTCGACGTGGACTTTGCCGAGGCCGGCAAAATTCCCGGCATCTACAACGCGCTCGAGATCGAGTACGAAGTGAATGGCAACCCGACCAAGCTACCCTCGAAGTGCAGCAGCACCTCGGCGAAAAGTGGGTTCGCTCGATCGCGATGTCTTCGACTGAAGGTCTTGAAGCGCGGCATGCCGGTGACCGATACCGGCGGCCCGATCACCGTCCCGGTGGGCGAGGGGACGCTCGGCCGCATTTTTAACGTGACGGGCGACCCGGTCGATAATCGCGGCCCGGTTTCCTTTACGAAGAGATACCCGATTCATCGCAAGGCGCCCGTCTGACCGATCAGGATGTGCAGGCCACGATCCTCGAAACCGGCATCAAGGTGATCGATTTGATCTGTCCCTTCACCAAGGGCGGCAAAGTCGGCGCATTCGGCGGTGCGGGTGTCGGCAAGACGGTCGTCATTCTCGAGCTGATCAATAACATCGCGAAGAACCACGGCGGTTTCTCGGTCTTCGCCGGCGTGGGCGAACGTTCGCGCGAGGGCAACGATCTTTACACCGAGATGAGCGAGGCGGGCGTCATCGACCAGAAAGATCTGAGCAAGTCGAAAGTCGCGCTCGTTTACGGCCAGATGAACGAGCCTCCCGGCGCACGTCTCCGCGTCGCGCTGTGCGCACTCGCCATGACGGAATATTTCCGAGACGAACGCAACCAGGACGTGCTCCTCTTCATCGATAACATCTTTCGTTTCTCGCAAGCGGGCGCCGAAGTTTCGGCATTGTTAGGCCGAACCCCCAGCGCGGTCGGTTATCAGCCGACGCTCGCGGCCGAGATGGGCGATCTGCAGGAACGCATCACCTCGACCAACAAAGGCTCGATCACTTCGGTCCAGGCGGTTTACGTGCCGGCGGACGATCTCACCGATCCGGCCCCGGCCAACACCTTCGCGCACCTGGATTCCACCATCGTGCTCGAGCGCTCCATCGCCGAGCTGGGTATTTATCCGGCGGTCGATCCGCTCGCTTCCACCTCCAAGGCGCTCGCGCCGGAGATCGTGGGCGAAGAGCATTACGCCGTGGCGCGTGGCGTGCAGAAAGTACTGCAGCGCTACAAGGATTTGCAGGACATCATCGCCATTCTCGGCATGGACGAACTCAGCCCGGAAGACAAATTGACCGTCTTCCGCGCCCGTAAAATCCAGCGTTTCCTCAGCCAGCCTTTTCACGTCGCCGAAGTTTTCACCGGCACGGCCGGCCAATATGTCTCGATCGCGGAAACAGTCCGCGGCTTCAAAGAAATCCTCGACGGCAAACACGACGACGTGGCCGAGCAGAATTTCTACATGAAGGGCGGCATCGACATGATCAAGGAAGGATAGGGAAGATTGTTGAGTGAGTCGTTAGGCGCAGAGGCTTTCACTTAAAACTGACCGAATGAAAACGCTCCGATTGGAAATCGTGACCCCCGAGGCAAAAGCCTATTCCGAAGATGTGGAGATGGTGGTTTTGCCCGGGACGGACGGCGAGCTTGGCGTTTATCCGCAACACGTCCCGGTCTTGACCACGCTTAAGCCCGGCGAGATGCGCGTTTTTAAGGGCGGGACGGAGACTTCGCTCGCGGTCGGGGAAGGTTTTGCCGAGATCACGGGCGACTCGATATCCGTGCTGACCGATATGGCGATGGAATCGTCCGCGATCGACGAAGCGGCCGCCGAGGCGGCGGTGGCGCGCGCACAGGCGGCCATGAAAGACGACCTCGGTTCCGAAGAAGTCGCCGCGGTCCAGGCTTCGCTGCAAAAAGCGCTCGCCCAATTGCACGTTAAGCGCCGGCAGCGCCGCTAATGAATCGTTAGGCCGAAGTCTCCGGCCCGATGCAGCCACCAGAAGCTCTCGGGATCATCGCCGGCAGTGGCGTTTATCCGCTTCTTCTCGCCGATGCGGCGCGCGTCGCCGGGGTGAAGAAGATCATCGTCGCGGCTTTCACCGACGAGACTTCACCCGACATCACCAATCGCGCCGACCAGATCGAATGGCTGCGCGTTGGCCAGTTGGGCAAGCTCCTGAATTTCTTTCGCGAGTCGAAAGTGCAAGGCGCGATCATGGCTGGCCAGATCGCGCCGGGCAATCTTTTCAACCTCCGCCCCGACCTCAAGGCGATGTTTTTGCTCGCGCGTCTGAAAGAGCGCAACGCGGAGTCGATCTTCGGCGCGATCGGCTGATCAGCTTGGCGAGATCGGTGTCGAACTGCTCCCGGCCACGACCTTTCTCGATCATCTTCTCGCGCCTAACGGGCACATCGCGGGGCCGAAGCTGAAGGAGCGCGAGGAAGCGGATATCACTTTCGGTTTCGAGATTGCCAAGCAGCTCAGCGCTCTCGATGTCGGCCAGACCATCGTGGTCAAGAACGGAACGGTCCTGGCGGTGGAGGCGTTTGAAGGAACGAATGAGGCGATTCGCCGCGGCGGTTCGTTAGGCAAAAAGAACGCCATCGTGATCAAGGTGACCAAACCGAACCAGGACATGCGTTTTGATGTACCGGTCATCGGCCCGGAAACTCTGCAGGTCGCTCTGGAAGCGAAGGTGCGCGCGATCGCGGTCGAGGCCGGCCGGACCCTGCTGCTCGAGAAGCCTGTCCTGCTCGATCGTGCGGAGCGCTCGAAGATTTCTCTGGTCGGTCGCTAAGCCGATCCAGGAAAAATTCTTTCGTGCCGGCCGCAAACGCAGTGCAAAAGAGGACGCGGCGTCCCGTTCTTTGCGAGTTCTCTCTCACGATCAGCTCGCCTTTGGCCTCGACTCTGGCGCGACGGGTTTCAAGCTTGAGCAGCCCCGGCTGAGCCGCCGCGATAACGGCGAGGGCGTCAAAGCACGGGCCACCTTTGGCACGTACTATATGCTTCCAAAACCAGAGCCAGACGCCGCTTCCGTTCGCAAGATGCTGGCCAACTGGGCTGGAGCGTCGCAGGAGCTGCAGATCCTGCTTTTCGAGGATCAAATCGGATGAAGTTTCGATCGGTGCGATGAGAATGGGCGCCGACGCCTTTAGCACGGTTCGGATCGCAGCGGAATCCTTCACCACATTGGCGTCATGGATTTGAAATCGCCGCCCCGGGCCGAATCCCAGGACCGCGCCGGGCGAGTGTCCCGCTACCATGATGATCTGGTCGATGCGGGTCGCTTCCTTGGGATGGAGGATGAGGAACGAGGCCAGATTGGTGAGCGGACCGAGAGCGATATAGGTGAGCCGCTCGTTCTTGCGCAGAGTGGCCGCGAGGGACTCGGTGGCCGGGGTGGACCGACCGAGATCGTTAGGCGAGTTGGCTCCGGAGATGACCGGAGTCGTTAGGCCAAGGCGCTCGACCAGATCTTGCGTCCTTCGAGTAACCGCGCGGAGTGGGGCGTTGCCGTAGCTCGTACTTAGGCCTGCGATTTGCAGCTCGGGCGAATGCCGCGCCAGCACTAAAGCGTAAGCATCGTCCACTTCGCGGAATGGTGAACCGAAGGAAAGGTCAGTATCGATCCAGACCCGCCGAATTTCTGTACCGTGAATCTGCCCCTGGCCAAGGTTGACTCCCGCCAGCAGCAGCGCCCCGACTGAGCTGGCCGTGAACCATCGACGCACCTGAAAACGTTTTGTTTCTACGGTTCTCGGGTCCTCGGAGTCGGGCAGAGCGTAGGTTTCGCGGAGGAGCGCCCTGCGCTGCGGACTGTCCGGAGTGGCCGGCAGATAATCGTGGATCTGCGCGCGCAAGCGGGCACGGAAATTGGCCTCCCACTGATCGATGACCGGGATTTGACTGCAAATCGCGAATGCCAGGCTGAAGGTAATGAAGATTAGGAGGCGCATTCTTCCGATTGCCGCACAAAATGTCTAAAGTGCGCAAGGCAAATCGCTCCCGCCGGATTTTCTGGAGATGAATGGCTCGCCGGCCGCCACGAACACTTCGTGGCCCGTGTTCAAATTCCTCATTGCAAATGGGTGCGTGCCACTCGAAAATCGAACCTCTTTCACGGGGTCTTAGCTCAGTTGGTAGAGCGCCTCAATGGCATTGAGGAGGTCAGGGGTTCGAATCCCCTAGGCTCCAGGATTTCCGCCTACCCCGGCAGTGGCTTGGGTAGCGCCTGGGCTCCGCGGGCTGGCGGGCGCATTTGCGGTCGCAAACTATTCCACCTGCAATTGCGCGATCAGGACGCGCGTTTGAAAGCTTTGAGATGTCCCGACAATTACTCCACTGTTGTTAATGCCCGTGAAGGTGGTGGCACCATGAGTGGCAGCGTCGTAGGAGACGAAAGTATCGGGTAATTGTAGCGCAAAAGCATGGGTTCCGTTCCGATCCGTCCATGCGCCAACAATCTGATCGAGATCGTTGATTCCTGCCGGGATCGTCTGGTTCGCACCAGGGAAGTCAATCCCCAGGGTAAGCGTGCCATCGGCATCACGGATGAAGCCATGGTGGTTACCGTCACTGGCGTAGCTTCCCACTACCTTGCCCAGGTTATTGATCGCCCTGGGATAAACGTTGCTTCCAGGGATTACGATCGAGGTAAAGGTTGGGCCGATGCGTGCAAAGCCCACCAAAGGCTGGCCTGGAATCTCGTAATCGCCGCAGAAGTCGCCCGCATCGTTGACGTCGTTGACGTTGGTTGCCACGGCTCCAAGTATCGGGACATCATAGGTCCTAAGACGGTTGCCTTTACGGAAAAACCCATGGTTAGAATTGTCGAAAGTATAGCTACCGCAGACCAAGCCGGCATTATTGATCCCGCTGGCGTAGGTGAAGGCGGGGTCACCATCAGAGGCGGCGAAAGGCAGCGAGATTGTTCCGTCGTCTCTTCCGAGAACACCCAGGACGGAATCGCCCCGTAACACTCCGGCCACAAAAACGCCATCTTTGTTGATCCTGCCAGTGCCGAAAATAGTAAAATTGCGCCTGGGATAGTTAAAGCTGTTCAGCAATGCGATGGATAATTCCTGGGGTTGCGCCGCAAGGTAATGGGAACCGGTAAGCAGGAATGCAGCGGTGAGAAGAGTTAGGAGAGTCCTACGCATGGGAAGTTCCCTGTCTGGCGCGAGCTTGTTCCGTGACACCTACGGATGTCAAGGCCGAACGACGGGACAGAGCCCTCCTGATCAATTCTTTTGAGCGGTCGTTGTTCGCGGGCCCTGGTCTGGCATGGCGAGGCGTACGTCGTCACGTCGCAGGTTGAATACGAGAGGATTGAACTGTGACGAGGAAATAAACGGTTCCTATCGCGCCGAGCAAAGTCGCGGCGCCGAAGTTTACGCCCGGCCCGAACTTCCAAAGGAAGGCGCCCAGCAACGCCGCCAGGCTGACAATTAAATCGCGAACCAAATAATAGGCGCCGATGGTCTGTCCACGCCGTTGCGGATCGCAATAGCCAATGATGAGTGCTTTGCGCGCGGTGTCGCCAAATTCCTTCAAGCCACGAATCGCGAAGGCCACCATAAGCAGCTGGAAGCTTTCCGAAAGCCAAAGCGCGATCGGAAAGAGAGTGAAAATGATGAAGGTGATGAAGACGAACGGTTCGCGGCCGTATTTATCGGCGAAGTGCGAGGCCGGGAGGATGCACAGAGTCGCGACAAGCATCTCGATCGTGACCAGGATGCCGACCTGCCTTGCATCTGTCCCGAGATAATCCATCGCGTAGATAACAACCCAGGCAAAGGGAATGCGCTCGCAGAAGCGGACGAGAATATCGCTCAGGAGGAGGCGGCGCAGCGGTGCGTTGAAGCTCGTTAGGCTTTGGCGAAAACTCCAGCGTCTCGGCGAGGCGATTGCTTTCGCAGCGACCTCTCGGATCTGCCGCTGGATCCCGATAGTGGCGGTCGAAACGACAATAGAAACAATCAGTCCGATCCGCACGCCAGTAATCATGCCGAAACGATCGATCAGCACGCCCCCGAGAAACGGCGCGATCATGATCGGCAGGCGTTTGATGACTGATTGCAGGCCGATCCCCATCGAATGGCGATCGGCCTGGAGCGTTTCGGCGACTAAGGAAATCGTCGCCGGGAGCGAGAAGCAGGTCCAGGAAAGGAAAAGGAACATCGCGCAAATGACCGCTCCCCAATGCGGCACCAGAAGCACGAGCGCATAGCCGGCGATGGAAAGAATGTTGAAAACGATGAAAGCGCGGCGAAATCCCCAGCGATCGACGGCCAGTCCACCGGGGTAGGCGTAGAGCGCGCCGAGCAGGGTGCGGATCGCGTCGAAGAGGCCGATCACGAAAACACCTGCGCCTAACGTCTGCAGATACTTCGGCAGGAAGCGCATCCAAAGCTCTTCGCCGGCGCCAATCGCGAAGATGGCAAGGAGCAGAATGACGAGGTTGCGCCGCAAGCCGAAGAATTCCGCAAGCGCGTGTCGGCTTTTCATCTGCTGCATCGAGAAGCCAGAGCCTCCTCTCGTCAACCTTCTTTGGCCTTGTGACCCGGCGCTGGGCAACATATTTTGACCCGCAGACCGGCGCTCGATGAAACCAATCGTCCTCATCCACGGCTATAGCGCGGAAAGTCCGACGCCGGAGCCGACTTCGATCGGGAACATCTACGGCGATCTGCCTCGCCGTCTGCGCGAGAGCTACGATGTCGTCGAAGTCGATCTTTCGCGCTACATCTCGCTCAACGATTCCGTCTCGATCGCCGACATCGCGCGCGCGTTCAATCGCGCTCTCGTCGAGCAACACCCGGGCCTGCTCGAGAGCGGGTTTCACGTCGTCATTCACAGTACTGGGGCCCTGGTCATTCGCACCTGGATCCGGCTCTTCAGTTCCAAGCCCTCGCCGGTCGGGAATCTGGTATATCTGGCGGGGGCAAATCTCGGCAGTGGCTGGGCCAGCATCGGGCAGGGGCAGGTGGCGCGCTGGGGTCGCTTCGTTTTTGAACGCGGTGCTCAGCGCGGAGTGAAAGTCCTGCAGGCTCTGGAGCTTGGCTCTTCGCCAACGATCGATCTGCATCTTTTCTTCACCCAACCCGGCAGTCGCATGCTCGAGGATTACAAGGTGCAGGAATTCATCGTCATCGGGACGCAGGCCGATCCGGGCTGGTTTACTTTCCCGGTTCGCTTTGCCCATGAAGACGGTTCTGACGGGGTCGTGCGAGTGCCGGCGGCCAACTTGAACTTTAATCATATCGTCATCACGCCTAACGAATCGGCAGCGTCGCTCTCCTGGGAAAAAATCAAGGCGGCGGTCCAGTCCGCGGCGGTGCAGGGCCAGTTTCCAGAATATTATGCGGTCACCGCGCAATCCTACGCGGGGAAAGATCGCCCGCTGGTTCCGTGCGGAATCCCCTACCGCTGCGCTCATTCCGGCGACAAGATGGGCATCATCGCCGGCTCCATCCCGCGCGAGCAGGTCGAGCGGATGCTCAAGCTCGCGCTCGAGACTCCGGAACACACCCCCGCAGCCTACCAACGCGCCGCGACTTCTTTCGATCGGGAGACGGCCCTCACCTACGAAAGCGCGAAGACGATGCAGAAGCCGGGGCTCTTCAATTTCCTCGACGATCCGCGGAACCAGTACGATCCCCATGCCCAGGTAATTTTTCGCCTGCGCGACCAGGATGGTTTGCCGATTCCGATCGGCAGTTCGGATATTTTCTTCGTCTCCGAGCAGGGAGAGAAGGGAACTATTCCAATCCAGTCCATCATCCAGCACACCTCCGTCAGCGGGGTCGCGCCGAACGTCATCGTCTTTTACCTGCGAACCCAAAAATTCGACCGACGGGCCAAGGGATGGGTCGATCAACTGGCCAACGTAAGTGATTTCGAACTCGAGATTACCGCGATCGAGCCCGCCGCACCGACGCAGAATCCGCTCGTTTCCTATCTTCCCTTGCGCATTCCTCTCTCCGGCCGGCAGGTGAAGAATCTGATTCACGCGCATCGCACAACGATCATCGATGTCACCCTGCTCCGCCTGCCTTCGCCAGACCTCTACCAGTTGATTAAGACGTAACAGAAGACGTCTGCCGATTTGACTCAGCGGACTTCTCCGTTTCCTATTTAACCAGTTGGCATTCAGCCAACTTTTCCGTTTCCGGGTTCGCTCACTTCCATTTCCATTATGACTTTATCTTCCCGTCTTTCCTTCGGTCTTCGGGCCGCTGTCGTCTCCGCCCTCGCGCTCACGCCCCAACTGTGGGCGGCCGATGAAAAGCCCTCCTTCCCCGATACCAGCCAACACCAGACGATCACCCAGCGCGTCGGCCTAACGGATATTTCGATCGATTATTCCCGCCCAAATGTGCGCGATCGCGAGATCTTCGGCGGCCTCGTTCCCTATGGCAAAGTCTGGCGCACCGGCGCGAACGCCTCGACCAAGATCAAGTTTAGCGACGCCGTCAAAATCGGCGGCAAGGATGTCCCGGCTGGCGAATACGCTTTCTATACTCTTCCGACTGAAAACGAGTGGACCATCATTCTTTCCAAGGACACGAAAGGGTGGGGCGCCTACGACTATAAGGCTGACACCGACGCTGTCCGGGTGATGGCAAAACCGACCACCCTCGCCAGCCGGGTCGAATCATTCACCATCGGCTTCGAGGACCTGAAGGACGACAGCGCCACGATTACCCTGGAGTGGGATAAAACCCGGGTCCCGGTCGTGCTCACTACGAACACAATGGAAAAGGTGACCGCGGAAATCGATGCGGGGATGAAGAAACCGGAGTCGTTGGAGCCGCGCTTCTATTATCAGGCGGCCAGCTTCTATTACGATCACGATAAGGATCTCGCCCAGGCCTCGAAGTGGCTCGACCAGGCGATCGCCAAGCAGCAGCCGGCGCGCTATTTCATGTATCAGAAGAAAGCGCAGATCGAAGCCAGGCTCGGTCACAAGGCGGAAGCGAAAGCCGCTGCGGAAAAATCAATCGAGCTGCTCAAAGCGGAGAAAGAGCCGGACGAATCCGCCATCCGCAACAGCCAGTTGATCATCGACGGTCTGCGCTAGCGATTAAAACCGTCAGCCGGTCGCATGCCCATGTTTCCGGTCTCACGTCGTCTGGTGACGGCTTTGCTTGCGTTCGTTAGTCTGAGCAGCTCTGGTCGCGCCGCGGAAGCGCCCGAGGCGATGGATTCTGCGCAGATTCGCCTCGCGCTCGAGAAGCTGAACGTCCTCGGGCGCGTCCTCTACGTCGCGGCCCATCCGGATGATGAGAACACGCGCCTCATCACCTATTGGTCGAACGGGGCGCTTTACGATACAGCTTACCTTTCTCTCACCCGTGGCGACGGCGGCCAGAATTTGATTGGCCCGGAGTTGCGCGATCAACTCGGCGTCATCCGTACGCAGGAGCTGCTGGCGGCGCGCCGGCTCGATCAAGGTCGGCAATTTTTTACCCGCGCGAATGATTTCGGGTTTTCAAAATCGGCCGAAGAAACTTTGCGCATCTGGGACCGCGACAAAATTCTGGCCGATGTCGTCTGGGTGATCCGCAAATTCCGTCCCGATCTCGTGGTCACGCGTTTCCCGACCGACGACCGGGAAACGCACGGTCATCACACGGCTTCAGCCATCCTGGCGGCGGAAGCGTTCCGCGCCGCGGCCGATCCGAAGCGTTTTCCAGAGCAGCTGAAGGATGTGCAGACGTGGCAACCTAAGCGATTGCTTTGGAATTCCTGGGCGGCGTTTCGGGCGCAGCAGCGCAACGAGCCGATCGACCTGACCGGCCTAATCGAGTCTCGAAGTAGGCGGCTATCAACCGCTCCTCGGGAAATCGTATCCCGAGATCGCGGCCGCCAGCCGCAGCATGCACAAAAGCCAGGGCTTCGGGGTCGAGATCGAGCGCGGCGAACGAAAGGAATATTTCAAATTCCTCGATGGCCAGGCGGCGCCGGAGAAAGACGGCATCATGGCTGGCATCGACACCACGTGGTCGCGCGTTCCGAAGGCGGCGGAGGTGAGCAAAAAGATCGAGGCGATTCTGCAAAAGTACGACGCGACGCAGCCTTCCGCTTCGGTGCCGGCCTTGGTGCAATTACGCAGGACGTTGCATGCTCTTGGTGACGACAATTGGGCTCGCGAAAAGCTTTCGGACGTCGATGAGATTATTGCGGCTTGTCTTGGTCTCCATCTCGAAGCGGTCACGGAAAAACCGATGGCGCAACCAGGCGAAAACCTGGCGCTCCAGATCGAAGCGATCAATCGCTCACCGATGGCGGTGAAATTCGAATCAATCCGCGCTTCTGCCGGCGGCGCACCGCTCGCGGTCGGCAAGGATTTGCCGCCTAACGAACTCGTGAGCGAGAAGACGACCGCCGCGCTGCCGAAGAATCTGCTCTATACCCAGCCCTATTGGCTGCGCCAGCCGGGGACGACCGGCACTTACGCCGTCTCGGAGCAAACGCTCATCGGCCAGCCGGAGAACCCGCCGTCGGTTCCGGTTGAAGTAAACTTGAGAGTGGATGATGAGGCCATCAGCTATTCCCTGACCCCGCGATTTCGCAAAGTGGACCGCGTCGCCGGGGAGGTGAGTGAACCGCTCGTCATCGCGCCTCCGGCCTTTGCCGAGTTGCCGCTGCCGGTATTCGTTTTCGGCAAGGCGGAAGCGAAGACGGTCAACGTGCGTGTCGTTGCCGCCGCGGAAAAATTTACCAGTGACATTGCCCTCGCAGCTGCCGGCAGGCTGGAAAGTTGAGCCCGCTTCCATCCCGGTAAATCTGGAAGGGGTGGAAAGCGAGGCGAACTGCGCCTTCGAAGTCACGCCACCTGCCGCTGAAAGTGAAGGAGTCCTGCGTGTTGTTTTGATGTCCGCGGGCGGAGAGCGCACCGAGGCCTACAGCCGGCAGCGCATCGACTACGCGCACATCGAGCCGCAAACCCTTATCTCTCCAGCCCGGGCCAAACTCGTTAGGGCAAAGATCGAGAACCAGGCGCCGTTAGTCGGTTACATCCCGGGAGCCGGCGATGCCATTCCGGAAAGTCTGCGCGAGGTCGGCTCCGACGTAAAAGTTCTCGCTAACCATGAGGTCAAGGCGTCCAACCTGGCCCACTTCGACGCCATCGTGCTCGGGGTGCGCGCCTATAACGTCCACCCGGAACGCATCGGTGCGTGGTATCCGGAATTGCTCGCCTACGCGAAACAGGGGGGCGTTGTCATTGTCCAATACAACACCACGCCCGGTCCCAAGCCAAACGAGTTGCCGCATCCACTGAAGGTCTCGCGGGATCGCGTCACGGACGAAAATGCGGCGGTCCGAATCCTTGCTCCGGAGCACCCGCTCCTGAACTTTCCGAATAAGATCACCGCGAACAGGATTTTGCCGGTTGGGTGCAGGAACGCGGCCTTTATTTCCCGGAGCAATGGGATGCGGCCTGGACGCCGATCCTTTCCAGCAACGACCCCGGCGAACCGCCGCGCGACGGCGGCCTGCTCGTCACGCGGGTCGAGAAAGGGCTGGTTCATCTACACCGGCTACTCCTGGTTCCGGGAGTTGCCCGCGGGCGTACCCGGCGCCTACCGTATTTTTGCGAACATGATTTCGTTAGGTAAAGCATCGCAATGAATCTGCGAGCGAGCGTCCAGTTTCTAATCTGCCGCCATGTCGTCCGACAATCTTCCGACTAACGAATCGGCCGATCCCGTCCCGCTCTTCGGCCGCTGGCGCAATGCCTACCTGTCAGTTGTCGTGATCTTCGTTCTCGAAGTCGGCTTTTTCTATTTCGTTAGTCGATTTTTCCTGTGAGCGGACTCGACTACGCGGTGCTCTTCGGCACGCTGCTCGCGATCGCGCTTTACGGCTGGTGGAAGACGCGCGCGGATCACGATCTCGGGCATTATCTGCAGGGCGATTCGAGCATTCGCTGGGGAACGATCGGGCTTTCCGTCATGGCTACGCAGGCCAGCGCGATCACCTTTCTTTCCACCCCCGGGCAGGCCTACGAAAGCGGGATGGGCTTCCTCCAGAACTATTTCGGTCTCCCCTTCGCGCTCATCGTCGTCTGTCTCGTTTTCATTCCGATTTATCATCGGCTGAAGGTCGTCACTGCCTACGAATATCTGGGCCAGCGTTTCGACCAGAAGACGCGTTTGTTAGGCGCGTTTCTTTTTCTCCTCCAGCGCGGGCTGGCCGCCGGTATCACGATCTATGCGCCGGCCATTATTCTTTCTGCACTCCTGGGCTGGAATCTGCGCCTGACCATCCTGTTGGCGGGGCTTTTCGTGGTCATCTACACCACTTCGGGCGGGACGACTGCGGTCAGCCATACGCAAAAATGGCAGATGGCCGTGATTCTGGCCGGGATGGCGGTGGCTTTTGGGATGATTCTGCATCGTTTGCCGCCGGATTTTTCTTTTTTCCAGGCCGTCTCGGTCGCAGGCAAAATGGGCAAACTGGAGGCGGTCGATTTTTCCTTCGATTTCCAGCGTCGCTACACTTTTTGGTCGGGACTGCTCGGCGGATTCTTCCTCGCGCTCTCGTATTTTGGGACCGACCAATCGCAGGTTCAGCGCTACCTCGCCGGTGGTTCGATCGCCGGCAGCCGGTTCGGCCTCATTTTCAACGCTATCTTCAAGCTGCCCGATGCAGTTTTTCATCCTCCTGACCGGCGTGATGGTTTTTGTTTTTTTCCAGTTCGAGAAGCCGCCCATGTTCTTCAATCAGCCTGCCTATGAACGGGCCACCCAAACAACTCAGGCGGGCACACTGAGTCGGTTTGCAGGCCCGTTACGACCAGGCCTTCGCGCAAAAGCAGTCGGCGATTCGCAGCTTAACGACGGCGTTGAAGACTGACTCGGAGCCCATGATCGCAGCCGCTACCGCCGCCGTGAACCGACCGCAGCGCGAGATCGAAGCGATTCGCGGCGAGGTCAAGCAAGCCTTGCAGGCCGCCGACCCTAAGGCGCAAACCGGCGATGCTGACTACGTCTTTATCAGCTTCGTTCTGAACTATCTGCCGCACGGGGTGATCGGGTTGCTCGTGGCGGTGATTTTTTGTGCCGCCATGTCCTCTAGCGCGTCGGAATTGAATGCGCTCGGCTCCACCACGGTGGTGGATTTTTATCGCCCCCTGCTGCATCCCAATGCCAGTAACGATCACTATTTGCTCGTCTCGAAATTACTGACCGCGGCCTGGGGCGCGGTCGCCATTTCCTTCGCTCTCTTTGCCAACCTGCTGGAGAATCTCATCCAGGCGATCAACATCCTTGGCTCGATCTTCTACGGGAGCATCCTGGGGATTTTCCTGGTCGCGTTCTTCCTCCGTTTCGTCCGCGGTTCGGCCGTTTTCGTGGCGGCGCTCACCTCACAGGCCCTCATTCTGATTCTCTTTTACAGCACCAAGATCGGATATCTTTGGTACAACGTGCTCGGTTGCGTCGTCGTTCTGTTGCTCTCCGCCCTCCTGGAGAAAACGCTCTTCCGCGATCGCCGCTCCCGCCTAACGAAATGGCTTCTCCGGTCATTTGTTTCGGACAACAGCCGTGCGGGATTTTCCCGCGGAGATTTCTTTTTTCCAAAATCGAAACCGCGCGCCGGTTGCAGCGCGAGATCGGGGGCGAGATTGTCTTTTTTTATCACGATAGCGATCACGATCCGCGCGAAACGGTGACGCATCCTGCGGGATCGGCAGACGGATGCGGAGCAGAGGATCAATTTCCAGTTTGCGAACAAGCTGCAGAAGCAATTCTCGCCGCTCTTTGCCAAGCGCGTCCTGCCCGACTGGCGGGAAAAAACAGCGCGCCAGCTGCCCAACTACGTCTCGGAAAATTTGGTCGAGCTATTTCAAGAAAGTGGAGGCGGAGAACGTGGCCGATTTTTGCCTCGAGATGTATCGACACCTCGGCTTGCTCGATGGCCTGCAGGTAATGCGCTCGGGCGACCCCAAATTTCGAGCACGCGCGGTCGAGGTCGAGGATTATTTTGTCGACGTGACCTACCAGGATGAATTGGTGAGGGCGCGATTTAGCCCCGAAGCCTTGCTCCTGCACAAGGGCGGCGATGCTTACGTGCGGTTGCCCTCGCAGGTGCACAAGACCACGCAGATCAGCCCGACCCGAGATACGCGGCTACGCTGGATGCAGTCGGTCATTCAATGCACCCATTACGTGGCCGGTGCGAGCGAGATGAAATATCTGAACACGGCTGAGGCGCCCGGGGTCCAATTCGTCACGCGCGACGAAATAAGTGAGTCCGACCGCGCCTATCTTCCCGATGTCTGAAACCAAGCTTCGAATCCTCGCCTTCGGTGCCCATCCCGATGATGTCGAGTTTGGTTGCGGCGGGATTCTTCTGGCGGAAGCCGCGCGTGGAAGCGAGATCGTGGTGGGCCTTTGTTCGCGCGGTGAAGCGGGCAGCAACGGCACGCCCGACGAACGCGAAATGGAGGCGCGCGCGGCGGCCCGGCTGCTCAGCGCGACGATCGAATTTTTCGACTTGGGCGGCGATTGCCATCTGGAAATTTCCGCGGCGAGTAACATTACCATCGCCCGCCAGATCCGAAGCGTTCGTCCGGACGTCCTCCTGTCGCCGGTCCCGTCTCCAAATCAGCATCCCGATCATGTAGTGGTGAGCCAGCTTTGTCGGAATGCAGCCCGGCTCGCTTATTATGGTGGGCTGGCGGAATTGCGCGCCCTGCCGCCGCACGCGGTCCGGCAGCATCTGGAATACGCCATCACGCCCGGGGCGGAGCCGCCTAACGATCGACCGAGATTGCGTTTTGATATCAGCGAACATTTTTCGCGCTGGATCGAGTTGATGGAGTGCCATCGAACGCAGCTCCGCACCCGGCGCTATATCGAATTGCAGTCCGCGCGGGCGCGTCTCCTCGGTCTTGAGACCGGGGTGGAATATGGGCAGGCAGTTTATCCGGTAAACGACTGGCTGATTCGCAATCTCGATGAGCTGCCGGCGGCGGTTCGCATTTTTTGATGACGGGTCACGCGTTCTCCTGACCGCTCTTGCCATCGAGAATGAACACTTCGCGACCGCTCAAAATCGGCATCACCTGTTACCCCTTGATCGGTGGGAGCGGGATCCTCGCCACCGCGCTCGGTTCCGAGCTGGCCCGACGCGGACATGCCGTCCATTTCTTCAGCTCGGCCCGGCCGGTTCGGCTCGATCTTGCCCAGCCCGGCATTTTCTTTCACGAGGTGATCGTGAACGAATACAGCCTCTTTACCTATCCCGATTACACCCTCCCACTGGCGGTCAAGATGGCGCAAATCGCGCGCGAAACTGAACTCGATATTTTCCACGTCCACTATGCCGTGCCGCATGCGACCGCAGCTTACCTGGCCGTGCAGATGCTGAATGGTTCCGGGACGCGTGCACCTAAGATTATCACCACCCTGCATGGCACTGACACCACCTTGCTCGGCCAGGACCCAAGTTATCGGCCCGCGATCGAACACGCGCTTTCTCATTCCGATGCGATCACCACGGTGTCGGAAAGTCTGCGCCAGGAAACGCTCAGCACCTTTGTCCTTAAGCAGCCGGTTGAGGTGATACGAAATTTTTTCGTGCCGGCCGCGCAGCTGCGTTCCCGGGAGGAAGTCCGGAGCGAGCTCGGTCTGACGAACGACGAATTTCTCCTCGTCCACATTTCCAATGTGCGGCCTCTAAAGCGGATCGACCTCCTCCTGCAAAGCTTTGCCGCCGCGCAAAGTTCGCGGCCGCTCCGTCTCCTCATTTTGGCCGGCAGTTCGTTCGAGCCCTACGAACCGTTTCTCGATCAGCTCGACCTGCGAGCGCGCGTGACGGTGAAGGAGCAGGTGCGCGAGGTGGAGGAATATCTGAACGCGGCCGATGCAGGACTCTACACCTCGGAGAGCGAAAGCTTTGGTCTGAGCATTCTCGAAACACTCTTCCACGCCAGGCCGGTGGTGGCGTTCCGGGTGGGCGGGATCGGAGAGGTGATGGTCGACGGAGAGAATGGGTTCCTGCACCCCTTTGGCGACACCGAAGCTCTCGCGCGTTCGATCGAACGCCTGGCAAATTCGCCGGGCCTGGCGCGGGAGTTAGGTGAAAACGGACGGCGACGCGCCGAAGAGAACTTCAGCGCGGATGAGATCGTGCCAGAGTATGAAGCCCTCTACCGGCGGACGATTCCTACTTAGACGCGGGCCGTAGGTGAAACTGGACTCGCCGCGGCGAGTTTCCGGAGGGACGAGCTCCCAGGTTGGCGCCCGGTTAGGGTTTGGCTGGTGTGGTAGTCGAAGGTTTTGCGCCGGGTCGGGGAGATGGCGAGACCGGGAGCTTCGGCGCTCCTGAATCGCTAGGCGACGGACTCGGCTTGGCCTTGATTAGATCCGCGCGTTTCTTGAGCAGCTGATCAATGGTGGCCTTGGCGATTAGGAAGGGCCGCCCTTCAAACTTCTTTTCTCTGGCCAATTTCTCTTCCAGCGTTTTTTTGGTTTTTGCGAAGTCCTCGTCGAGCTTTTTCTTCTCTTCTGGCTTTTCGTCAGCTGGAGCCGTCCGTTCGAGTGAGGGGGCTCCTTCGACCGACACGGTCAGTGGATATTTGTCGTCGCTTAGTTTCCCGATTCTCAGCGTGTAAATAAATCCATCGGCCGCCTCGACTGTCACGATTGAGGGCTTGTCCAGACCGGTAATTTCCACTTGGGCCTTGGGATCGAGCACGTCGATGAAATGCAGGTTCGAGACGCTGCTTGCTAAGCCGGCTGCTTTAGCTGGGTCGAGTTCTTCGTCCGGTTTCGTGTCGGCCAACATCCAATTCGCGGAATCGTTGGCGCGCTCGATTTTCCATTTATCCTCCGGCTGTTCGCCTTCCCGCGTGATCGATTTCGGTTTCTCGATCTTGATGAAATCTCGGCTCAACCAGCGTTCAGGTGTGGTGACCAATTCCCGCAGAGGATCGGCGACGAGGAAAACGTGCCGGGAACCATCCTCCGGCATGACGTAGCGGCCGGCCGGGAAACTGTCAGGTCCGGCGCTTTGGTTCGATTTCTTGAGGTATTGTTTCCCAATCAGAAGAGCGCTGATTCTTTTGTCGTCGGTGCCTTTCAGATCAAGCAAGGTGCCACTCTTTCCCCCCTTCGCCGGTTGGGTCAGCTCAAGGCGATCGTATTGCGACGGACCGACCTGAACCGTCTCGATCGGTTTGAGGTTCCAGATTGTTTGCAGAAACCGGCTTACCTGCTCGAAATCAGCCGGATAATCCGCGCGTTCGCCCACTACCCAGCCGTCGGCTTTTTGCACCAGATTGAGTTCGCTGGCTCCATCTTTGATCCTGACGTGCGCGACGTCGTTAAGCGGGAAATCGAGCACCTTTTCCGGGCGGGCGCCCGGCTGGCTTTCCCACGACCGCACCCCGCGATGAAAAAGGACCCATCCGGTCGCGCCGAGCACGACCGCGACGATGACGACGAGAACTAACTGACGCGCATTCATCGTGCAGCGGAACGGCGCCGTTTTACCACGGCGAAGGCAAGGCCGGTAAGGGCGACGAGGGCGGGCATGCCAGCGATGTCGATCCACTTGATCCGATTCTCGAGGGAGTCGATCTCGGCGCGGAGGTTCTTGCGCACCCCTTTTAGTTCTGTTTTCACTTCAGCTTCTTTTTTGCGGAAATTCCCAAGTTCTTCCTGTTGCTGGGGGGAGAGGATGAAACGCTGGCCTTCCTGTTTGCCACTCTGGAGCTGGCCGATTTTCTTTTGTGTTTCCGCAAGGCTTTCCTCGAGTTCCTTGATCTTGCTCCGATAGCTCGCTTCTGCGTCGGCCTGCATTTTTTTCACGACCGTGAAGGGCCGCTCGCGCGAGGCCCGGCTGCGGACCGCAATCAGATTGCTGTCGCCGGTCAACTGGTCGATCACATTTTCGGCAAAGGCGAGATTGCCATTGGCGGGCATGAAAAGGGGCTGGCCTAACGGATTCCCGATCTGTCGAACGGCAACCCGGTCCTGGATCATATCGCTGTCACCGATCAGGACGACGGTGGTCTCCTGTTTCGATTCTTTCAAGGCGGGTTCGTCCTCCGCAGGTTCTTCTTTCTTATCGTTAGGGGGACTTTCCGCCGGTTTGGGCTTCCCTCCCGGGAAGGCGGTCTTGAACTTCCCGGTCAGGCGGATGGCAAGCGGATATTCGGTGCCGGAGGGCTTGAAATCGCTCGCGATTTGCTCGCCCGACATTCGCGCCATCGTGGGGTCGACCAGCTCGGAATTTTTCGAGGTGTGCAAAAGGACGGTTTCCTTCAGGCCGGGCGCGGGAGTTCCGGTGAAGACTCCGCTGAAGACCATGAAAAGGTTGCCGGCATCGGCGGTCGCGATGTCGTCCTTGTTCATTGTCTTCTCGTTCAGGGCGAGGACGGCCGGCGCTCGCCCGCCCTGGCGCGTCCCGCCGACCAGCTCGAGGTCGGCCAGCACCTTCGAATCTTCGAAGCCCATGCCCCAGGCTTTGAGGAGTTGATCCAGGTTGGATTTGCTCGGCGGCGCGCTAAAGTTTGACGATTCCATCTGTGGATCGAGCACGGCCAGGGGATCGAGGAACGCAATCATTTTGCCGCCACTGAGAATAAATTGATCGATCGCGTATTGCGTAGACTCAGAAATTCCGCGCGGATGAATGAGCAGCAGCACCTTGACGTCATTCGGGATCGCGGTCGCGTTCACCTCGATGTCTTTGACGGTGAAATCACGCTTCAACTCCGCAATCAAAACCCAGGGGGGCGCGCCTTGTTCCTGCATCGGCATCGCGGGGCCCATTCCAGTCACCGGAAGTGAACTGAGCACACCAATGACCGGTTTGTCTGGCGTGATGACCCGGGCGATCGCGCGCGAGATATCGTATTCGAGGAGTCGTTCGCGCTCCGGCGAGAGAAAAGAGATCGCTTCTTTCTGGTCAAGCAGGCTAACGCTGAGGCCGAGGTAAACCCGCTCCCCGTTGGAAAGCATTTGCGGATCGACTCCCTCCAGTTTGGCCGAATCTTCCGCGTCCGAATCCGGCTCGGGATCGAGCTTTTGGATATGAATGAGGCCGCGCGAATTCTGCTGATACTCAATCAGGAGGTCATCGACCTGCTGGGCGTAGGCTTTCAAAAAGACCGGCATCCCGTCCGCACTCTGCGAGCAATAAAAACGGATCTGCACCGGGGTATCGAGCTTGGCCAGGATCGCCTTTGTCCCTTGGGAAAGGGTGTAAGCCTGCTCTGCGGTGAGGTCGACGCGCTGTTTCGCCAGGCCAGCGATGTAGTTGATCGCGACCAGGATGAGTAGCATCGCGGCAATGCCGATCACGGAAAAGAAACCTGTCTGAAGCGACTTTTTTTTCATCGAGCAAAATCAGCCGGCGCGATGGGCCCGCAGGATCACGCTGGTGGTGAAGAGGCAGAAGACGATGACCGAAATGAAGTAAAGAAGATCGCGCGAATCGAGCACGCCTCTTTGAATCGATTCGAAATGCGTCATGACACTAAAGGCGGAGATCGCCTGCACGAACCAGGGATTGGCCCAGTGTACGAGGAGATCGGTTACGGGCGGCCAGCCGGCGAGGATGAGGAAGAGACAGAGGACGACAGAGAGAATGAAGCTGACCACCTGGTTACGCGTCATCGCCGAAGTCATGGCGGCAATGGAAAGATAAGCGCCGGCGAGCAGAATGCTGCCGACGTAGCCGGCGACAATGATCCCGTTATCCGGATTGCCGAGGTAATTGACCGTGATGATGACCGGGAAAGTAAGGACAAGAGCGAGAATGAGGACGACCCAAGAAGCGAGGAATTTTCCGACGATCGCCTGCCAGGGAGTAACCGGCATGGTGAGGAGCAATTCGATCGTGCCGAGGCGCCGTTCCTCAGACCACATCCGCATCCCGACTGCGGGCACCAGAAAGAGATAGAGCCACGGATGCCAGGTAAAGAAGGTGGCGAGGCTGGCCTGGCCGCGATCGAAAAAATTGCTCACCATAAAGGTGAAGAATCCGGCGAGGAGGAGGAAAATGACGATAAAGACGTAGGCAACGGGCGAGGCGAAGAAGCCCGAGATTTCGCGTTTCGCGATAGTGCTGATGTTGCCTAACGAAGAGCGTTTTCCGGGCTGGGATTGCTCCGGCATCGTCGCCTCTGTTGTCATCGTCTCAGTCATGAGTTCGTGCGCGGCGCCGTCTCCGGCAGGGTGATGGTGCGGAAGACCTCGTCGAGGCGGCCTTCCTCAGTGTGCAGTTCGGCGATTTGCCAACGTTCCCGGGCCGCCAATTGCCCGATCGCACTGGCCAGTTCGCCGCGACCCGCGTGTTTGGCGGGGTAGATTCGGAGCGCGGCCGGCGCTTCGCTCAGCATGGTGAGGCGCTCGCCGAAGCTCAGTTCGCCCAGTTTATTTCTTACGACGGAGGCGTCGCCGTCCACGAAGCGTACCGTGACGGCGCCGGCCTGGGCCGATTTTTGTTTCAATTCTTCCGGTGTGCCATTGGCCACGATTCGCCCGGAATCGATGATGATTGCCCTTGAGCAAACCGCCTCGACCTCCTCGAGAATATGAGTCGAAAAGATGATCGCCTTTTCCGTGCCCATCTGGCGGATGAGCGTGCGGACCTCGTGTTTCTGGTTCGGATCGAGCCCATCGGTCGGTTCGTCGAGAATCAGCACGGCCGGATCGTGGATGATCGATTGCGCGAAGCAGGTGCGATGACGAAAGCCTTTGGAGAGTGTCTCCACGCTCTGGTGCAAGACGGAGCCGAGAAAGCACATCTCGACTGCGCGTCCGACCACGCGCGTTTTTTCTGCGCCTCGAAATCCGCGCAGCTCGGCCGCGAAATTGAGAAAGCCCTTCACCGTCATGTCGGAGTAGGAAGGAGCGTTTTCGGGGAGGTAACCGATCAATCGCTTGGCCGCGATCGGGTTTTCCTCGATGTTAAATCCGCCCACCACTACATCGCCGTTGGTCGGCGGGATGAAGCCAGTGATCATCCGCATGGTGGTCGATTTGCCGGCGCCGTTGGGTCCGAGAAATCCGAGCACTTCCCCGCGCGGCACGCTGAAGGTGACGTCGTTCACCGCCAGCTTGCTGCCAAAGGCCTTGGTTAAATTTCGAACTTCAATCATGCGAAAGGCGCCCCGGGTCTGCTCATCAGATTGGAGCGAGAAAGATAATTAACGTTCAAAACGCGCAACCAAAAAATTGGCGGCGGGCTCACGTTAGGGAAAAACCGAGATCACGGCTTGCCCGAACTGCTGGCACCGTTTCCTTCGAGAAAGTAGGTCACGCCATTGACGGTCGCGCTGCGCAGGTGTTGCCGCCAAACCGAATTGCCCATGGTGCGATGCGCTTCCAGGGTTTTCTCCGCAACGGTGGTGGACCCGGTTGAACCAGCCAGCGCCTCGCTCAGAACGCGGCCATCCAGCGGACTGGCCGGCTGGAGTCCGAGGAGGGAAAGAATGGTTGGTGCAAGGTCGGTGTTGCCAGACGGCGTTTCATCCTGCCAACCGCGGCGGAAATCGGGGCCGCTCGCGATCAAAAGGTTGTGCATGTCGAAGGAGCTTAGAGTTGTGTGAGTGCCCTGTCCGCGACCTCTGCCCGAATCAAAGGCGACTTCTCCCGGCACGCCGTGTTTGTTCGGCCGGCTGTTCCAGCGAGCCGCGACCAACACATCCGGCGCCAAGGGCGTTTCGAGGTGCGCCTCGGCCAGAGTAAAGGTCCCTTCCTCTCTGGTGCGGGTGAAAATAATCCCTGAAAAAGAAGAATGCTGCAGGTAGTCGATCAGGCGCCGCACGGTTCCGGGCTCATGTCCCACAACGTAGAACTCGGTGCTGCCGCCCAGAGTCACGACCAGTACCTGGCCGGGCTTTGGCTTGTCGGGAAGGGCCCGGACGGCATTGAACCCAGCCGCCCGCAAATTCTCCGCCAGATCGAGGGCCGCACCGATGGTGGAAAAACCGTGATCGGAGACGACGAAAATATCAGTGCTCGTTAGGGCATCTTTCGCCTTCAAAGCGGCAATGACTTTTGCGAGATTCGAGTCGCTGCTCGTAATCGCGGCCAGGGCAATCGGCGCGCCGGGTCCGCTTTCATGCTGCGAAAGGTCGGGCTCGCTCAACCAAAGGAGGGAGAACCTGGGGACACCGTTTTTCCAGAGGACATCGGTCAGCGCACTTGTCGTCCAGGCATCCTCCTTGTCGTTAGGGAAACTTTTCCGGATAGGGAAGGCACCAATCGCCGCGGTCACCCGGTCGGCCGCACTTGCCGGCAGAAATTTTCCCCGATAGATGACGACCGAGTCCCGCGCGGCCTGGCTTTCGCGGCGCCGCGCCCGATCGAAGAGCTGCGCAACCGGCTTCGAGCCCGCGATCGCTGTGCGGTAACCGGCCTGTTGAACAAAATCGGCGATGGTGGGAAGCGCGAGGTAACCCTGGTTGATGTGGCCGTCTGCGTTATCGAGCGCAGGGAAATCGGAGGTGTCGAAGGCTCGATGTGCCTCGATTTCAGGGCGAAATTCCCAGTTCGAAATGATGCCGTGGTGCTGTGGATACGCGCCGGTCGCGAGAGTGGCGCCGTTGACGTTGGTGGAACTGGGAAAGACAGCATGATGATTGCGAAAGACGACGCCATCCTGCGCCAGCGCGGCCAGGGTGGGGGCATATTCGAGAGTCGCAAAATCGGGCCGCATGCCGTCCCAAACGATGAGAACTACGTGTTCGGCTTTTCCAGGCGCGGCGGTCGTGCGGGAACCCGTCAGCAGAATCGGCACAAAGAGAGCGGCGGAAAGCAAGCGAGACAGCATGAGGCGAAATTGGCATTGCCGGCCTTGGAATTCGAGCGGCGTTTCGTCACGATCAGGTGACGCGGACGCGTTTTCCCTGTTAGGCTGCGCGCCAATGACTGATTCGGC
The DNA here is from genome assembly GCA_963749935.1 of uncultured Verrucomicrobiae bacterium. Classification (GTDB taxonomy): domain Bacteria; phylum Verrucomicrobiota; class Verrucomicrobiia; order Chthoniobacterales; family UBA10450; genus Palsa-1392. The sequence continues at coordinate 42,047 of CAVVOH010000005.1, read as the reverse complement.
CGGCAAACAGACGCGCTTTCGTTTCCCGGCGACGCGGCGCCTCAAGCGCAGCCGCGATTTCAACCGCGTCCGACTGGAAGGCCGCACTGTGCGGGGCGGCTTGCTTATGCTCGGTATCTTGCGGCCGGCGGAAGAAGCGGCTTTCCGGGTCGGATTCGTAACCTCACGGCGGGTGGGCGGCGCGACGGTGCGCAATCGGGTGCGGCGGCGGCTGCGAGAGATCGCGCGGCATCACCAGCACGAATTGACGGCCGGGCTCTGGCTGGTGGTGATTGCCCGGCCCGCCGCCGGGCGCGCGACTTCGGCGCAGTTGAAGGAGGAGTGGTTGAAGCTGACGAAGCGAGCGGGGCTCCTGAATTCCTCCTAATCGAGTTCCAGCCAAGCTCGATCATCGACGAGCGCACGCGCGATTGCGTTGCGGGGATTTGCGCCTCGGGCGGCGCGCTTCTATCCTACGCCCCTGACGATGGTTTTGCTTCGTTCGTTTCCTCATCCGCGCCTATCAATGGACGCTTTCGCCCCTGCTTTCGTGGCTCGGCGGGCCGTCCACCGGCTGCCGATTTCATCCGACCTGTTCTGCCTATTTTCTCGAGGCGGTGGAGCGCCATGGCGCATTGCGCGGGAGCTGGCTTGGTTTGAAAAGGCTGGCCCGCTGCCAGCCTTGGGGCGGGCAGGGCGAAGACCCGGTTCCGGGGCGAAAAGATCGTCTCCCGGCGCATGGCTTGGCCTGTGAATAATCCCGCATTTTATGGACAGACAAGCCTGGATTGCCGTTACCCTTTGCATCGTTGGGCTCATTGCGTGGCAGGTTTATATGGCCCGACACCCCGCGCCGGTGCCGGCGAAGACACTAGCTTCTCCAACGCCGAGCAACTCTCTCTCAGCTTCCCACCGCTAGCCCCGGCTCGACGGAGTCTCGCCCGACCGGAGCGGGCGCTGCGCCTAACGAGACCGCGCCGGCGCCGACCGCCACGCCTGCTTCGTTTGTCGAGAAAACGACGTCTCTGCGGAATGCCGATCTGGAATTGCTCCTGACAAATCGCGGCGGTGGCATCGCGGAAGCCGTTCTGCCGAAGCACAAAGGAGAGAACGGCGGGCCGGTGAAGTTGAATGCGCACCAGGACCTGCCGATCGGGGCGATTGTCGAGAAGCCGGCCGCCCCGCGCTCGCGGAATTCTCTGTCGTAGCGGGGGAGGGGAGCGTGCAATTCGAGAGCGCCCTGCCGAACAGCGTGAAACTGCGCAAAAAATTCACCCTGCCGGGCTCGCCTAGTGAAAAGGATAACTACGTCGCGCTGATGGACGTCGATTTCCAGAACTCGCGGCTCGGCCGCCTATACCAATCCCGGCTACTTCGTCGCCCTCGGCTCGGCCGCGCCGATTCATCGCAACGATCTGCCGAACTACACCCGCGTGACCTGGTGTATCGACGGCAAAACCAAGACGACCGACGTGAGTTGGTTTGCGGAGCAGAATTATCCCATTATCGGGAAGCAGAAACGCGCCGCCCAGCAGTTTTTCGACGAGAAAATCAGCAACGCCGAATGGCTTGGAGTGAGCAATCAATTCTTCGCCACGCTTGGTCACACCGCTCGGCACGAAGGCAACGGGCGTCTGGGCGACACGTTTCGAGTCTTACAAGAAGACCGGATGGAACGCCCGAGTTCGGCATCGAAGGCGCCATGGGCATGCCCGGATTCTCCATCCAGCCGGGCCAGACCGCGAGTCAACAGTTCCAACTCTACGTTGGCCCCAAGCTCTATCATCGCCTCGCGCAGCTGACCCACGACGAAGCCGAGATCATGGATTTCGGTCTTTGGAAACTGGTCAGCCAGACGCTGCTTAACATGATGAACCTGATCCACCGGTTCGTCGGTAATTACGCGGTCGCCATCCTGATCCTGACCGCGATCATCAAGCTCATCCTCTGGCCGCTCCAGACGAAGGCGAACAAATCGATGCGCCGGATGGCTGCGCTCTCGCCCAAGATGCAGGAGCTGCGCGAGAAGTACAAGGACGACCCGACGAAAATGAACGCCGAGGTCATGCGTCTTTACAAGGATTATGGCATCAACCCTGTCAGCGGCTGCCTACCGATGTTGATCCAGATCCCGATCTTCTTTGGGCTCTTCACCATGCTGCGCCAGGCCGTCGAGCTGCGAAATGCCAATTTCCTTTGGGTGCACGATCTTTCCCAACCCGACACCATCGCGCATATCCCGGGCCTGGGTTGGCCGATCAATATCCTGCCCCTTATCATGGCCGGCACGAGTTTTTGGATGATGCGCGTGACTCCGAAGAGCGGAGACGCCACGCAGCAGAAGGTGATGATGTTCATGCCGCTGATTTTTGTCGTCTTTTGCTACAATTTTGCAGCGGCCCTCGCTTTGTATTATACAACTCAGAACCTCTTTACGATTTTGCAGTTGTACCAGAACCGGAACCAGCCGTTGCCAACGCTGGAAAAGGTCAATCAGCCTGCCAAACGTAAAGGCAAGGGACGCTGATGAGCACCGACACCCAACCGACCGCCAACGCCCGGGAGTTGCTCGACACCATGCTCGGCTACCTTGGCTTCGTGGTCGAGATCGAGGAAACGCGGGGCGAAGGCGGCAACCCGACCCTGCAAATCTATACCGAAGAGGCAGACCGCCTGATTGGCCGCGAAGGCGAAACATTGGACGCGGTCCAGTTCCTCCTCAACCGCGTCCTCCAGGCGAAAGATCCGGAAGCGCCGAAATGGATTGTCGATTGCGAAATGTATCGCTCGATGCGGCAGGACAAAATTGTGCACCACGTTCGCCAGCTGGCGGAACGGGTGCGGCTCTCCGGCCGGCCACTTCAGCTCGAGCCGATGAATTCCTACGAACGCCGGATCGTCCATGAAGCCTTCAAGGACGATCCCGAAGTGGGCACTTGGAGCCCCTCTGACTCGTCTCGGATTAAGCAGATCACACTGCTGCGTCGGCCGCCGAAGAAGGAATCGACGGAGAACGCGTAAAGCGCGGCGGAGTTTTCCGCTGGGGAGCACGGGCTGCCCACGCGATGTCCCATAAGAAAGCGCAAAGGCGCGCGGCCGAAGCCGCGCGCCCGCGTACCAACCGGGACAAAAGTTTTAGCCCAAGTCTGGCGGCATCAGCACGGTGTCGATGACGTGAATTACGCCATTGGTCGCCGGGATGTCGGTTTTGATCACGCTCGCGTCACCTACCGTGACTTTCCCGTCTGCGACTTTCACGCTCAGCTTCGAGCCTTCGGCGGTCCCGGCTTCCATCGTCTTGACGTCGGCCGCCATGACTTTGCCGGGCACCACGTGATAGGCGAGAATCTTCGCCAGCTTCTCTTTGTTCTCCGGTTTCAGGAGATCTTCGAGAGTGCCATCGGGAAGCTTCTCGAATGCGGCGTCGTTAGGCGCGAAGACCGTGAACGGGCCTTTCTCGTCCTGCAGCATTTCTTTTTTTCCGCCGGCCTTGAGGGCAGCGGTCAGGGTGCTGAACATTTTCGTGCTCGCAGCAGTGTCATAGATGCTTTTTTCCTGGCCCATTTTGCTGTGGTCCATCTTGTCGCCAGCCTGGGCGCTGAAGGTGAATGCAGTCATCACTGCGAGGGCGATTGCTAATTTTTTCATTAGGTCTTTCTGTGTTTGTTGGTTGAAGCACCGGCCCATGTTGCGATCGGTGCGCTTTGGTTTTCAAAGGGGTGATCCGGTCGCGAGGTCGATCCGGATGCATCCGCTTCCGCGGGGCAGGATTTCACCCTCGTCCAAACACGCTCCAAAACGGCCTTGGCGCCCCGGTGGCGCCCGCACGCACAGATTTTTCGTTGCCGTTAGGCAAGGTTTGAGTTCGATCAAGGGCGATGCGCGCACGAAGATTTTTGCCGCGGCCGGAATATCCACGCCCTGATCGGCAGCGCGGTTTCGTCCACGGGGTGGATTGGCTAAACCTGAACGGACCATGGGAATTTCGCTTCGATCCCGACCGGGTCGGGCGAGACGAGCGCTGGTTCGAGCCGGAGGAGGAGCGGTGGCCGGACCAGATCATGGTCCCGTTCTGCTGGGAATCGCTCGCCGCCTGGGGGGAGGTCGATGCCGCCGGAAATGATAACTATTACGCGACCCGCGTTTACCGGAATCCTCTCGAGGTCACGAGCGAGAATTACCGCAGTGCCGCTCGCTTCGAAGTCGGCTGGTACCGGCGGGAGTTCGTGGTCCCGGCAAGCGAGCACTGGGCGGACCGGCGCGTCATCCTGACCATCGGGGCGGCTGACTTTTTCACCGAGGCCTGGTGCAACGGTCAACCGCTCGGCACCCACGAGGGCGGGTACGACCCTTTCGAATTTGATCTGACCGATGTTCTCTCGCCGGGCGCCGATGGCTCGCGGCGCGGCACGCTCGTGCTGCGAGTGGAGGACCCGACTGATAATTTCGATCAGCCGGTCGGCAAACAATGGGGCTGGTATAGCAGCGCGAGCGGAATCTGGCAGACGGTTTATCTCGAGCCGCGAACCGCGCAGTTCATCGAGCGCTTCGAGATTACGCCCGAGATCGAGAAAGCCGCAGCACACTTCCGCATCTTCACCCGCGGGGGGGAGCGAGTATCGTTAGGCATCACCAGCCCGAGCGGGCAGCGCGTCACCGCGACTGCCCCGGTGGCTAGTGGAATAGCCGATTGTACGGTCTGGCTCGGGCAGGCGGAGCTTTGGGATCCGGTCGCGCCACAGCTCTACACCTGTACCCTGACGCTCGAATCCGCTGCTGGACGCGACGTTGTCCAGAGCTACTTCGGGATGCGGAGTCTGGCCGCGCTGCCGGTGCTGGAGGAAGGCGCGCCCGCCGCCCTGGCCTTGAACGGCGAAGCGATCTACCTGCGGGGAGCACTTTACCAGTCTTATCACGCCGACGGCATCTACACCGCGGGCGACAGCGCCGCCCTGCGCAGCGATATCGCTGCGGCGAAACGGGCCGGGTTCGATCTCCTTCGCATCCACATCAAGATCGATGATCCGCTCGTCCTGCATTACGCCGATACGCTCGGCATTCTTCTCATGTGCGACCTGCCAAACTTCGGCGAAGGCGGCAACACTGCGACCGGCCGGCGGCGTTATGAGGAGATGATGCGAAGCGCGATCGCGCGCGATTTCAACCATCCTTCGATCGTGGCCTGGTGTCTTTTCAACGAGACCTGGGGTTTTGGCGGCCAGGCTTCATTCGTTAGGCTGATTAATCCGGCGATGCCGGACAACCTCGCCCGCACTCCGGCGCAGGCGGACGGAGAGAAGCTACGCAACGCCGGCGCCTACGACTGGATTCAGGAGATGTGGAAGCTGGCGAAGACGCTCGATCCGACGCGGCTGATCGAGGACATGAGCGTGGTGGCGTGGGAGCACCTGCAGTATTACGGGCACGGGGAAACGGATGTGAACTCGTGGCATTTCTACACTTCGGATTACGCGCAGGCGCGGCGCCAGATCACCGAGGTGGTGGAGAAAAGCTACGCCGGATCGAGCTTTAATTTCGTGCCGGGATTTCAACAGGGCTCGCAGCCTCTGGTCGCGAGCGAGTATGGCGGGATCGGCGCGCTCGACGGCGATGTCGATACCAGCTGGTCGTTCAAGTTCCTCACCAACGAGCTGCGCCGGCATGGAAAATTATCCGCCTACATTTATACCGAGCTGCACGATGTCGAGTGGGAACGCAACGGGTTCCTGAACTACGACCGGACCGCAAAGGACTTCGGCTACGACCCGAGGATCGTGAACCAGGGCGACGTCCTCCCGATCGATGCCCCGCCGATCCAGCGTTGCGCGCCCGGGAGCGAAGTCGAGCTGGAAATCTTCTCTTCCCACTTCTCGCGCCGGCGGCTTGGAGAAGTGGCGTTGTACTGGAACCTGGGCGGGATCGACTCGTTAGGCTGGGTCCACGACGGGATCGCGGCCGGGAGCCAGTCGATCGATTTTCCTCATCTGCGTGTCGCCTCGACTGGCCGACGCAAGGTCCGCCTGCCCTGGCAGACGATGCTTTGTACCTATTCCGTCCGCGCAATGACCCCCGATGGAGGGACGGCTGCTTCGAATTACGTCCAGATCTTCATCGACGCCGGGGCGCCCCCGTGGCAGCAACTGAACCGGCAAACCGTCCTGCGGCTCGAAGCCCAGAGCTGGAGCAGCGCGGAGTGGAGCGGCGGCGCCCGCACCCGGGACGAGGCGTCGGTTTCTGGCGCCGCCTGCGGGCGGGGTCGCGGTTATTTCGAATGGAAATTTCCCGTCAATGCCGAGCAACTGCGCGGCGTTTCCCGCATCAGGTTGCTTTGTGAAGCCTCCTCGGCCCGAAACGGCGCGCCGCAAACCGATTCATTTGTAGAGCCGAGCCGCTTGCGGCTCCTGCTCAACGGCGTGCCGGTCTACAGCACGATCCTGCCGAACCACCCGCACGATGCGCGCGGCGCGCTTAGCTACCTGCGCGGCGGCCGGGGCGCCTACGGCTATCTTTGCCACGCCACGATCGAGGCCGATTTGCTCGAGGAAGTCCTGCGACAGCAAAAAGGCAACCACCTGCGTTTGCGCTGCCTCGTCCCGCGCGGCGAACCGCCCAGCGGCGGCCTGACAATTTACGGCTACGATTGCGGCCGCTATCCCATCGGGCCGACGCTGATCATGGAATGATGAGCCGGATTGCTGCCGCCTCCGCTTTCGCTCCCGGCCGGGTCGAGCTGCTGGGCAATCATACGGATTATAATGAGGGGGTTGTCTTGGGCGCGGCGATCGAGCGCGGCCTGACAATCAACGGCGCAGCCTGCGATGATGGGATCATCTCCCTCGCCTCCGAATCAATGGGGCAGGTCGAGATCGCTGTCGCCGCCTTGCGCCCGCTCGCGGAAAAGCGCTGGGCCAATTACGTCCTCGGAGTCGCCGCCGGAATGCCTTTCCCTGTCGGCGGGTTTTCCGCTGAGATCCGCGGCGATCTCCCGGCCGGGTGCGGACTTTCCAGCTCAGCGGCGCTCGAGCTCGCAACCGCTCTCTTTTTGCTCAAGCTCCATCAACGCAACCTGCCTCCGCTCGAGATCGCGAAGATCTGCCAGCGCGCTGAGCATCTCTTTGCCGGGGTGCAATCAGGCTTGCTCGACCAGGTCACTTCCCTTTTCGGAAAGGCGAATCACGCCGTTTTCTTCGATTGCCGGACTGAAGAGGTGAGAACGATTCCTTTTCCGGAAGGTCTGGCGCTGATTGTCGCGGAATCCGGCCGGGGCCGGGAATTGACGAGCGGCGAATACAACGCGCGGCGGCGGGAGACGCGCGCGGCCGCCGACGCTCTTGGCGTCCGCGCGTTGCGTAATGTCACCCCGGCCGATCTCGCGCGGGCCGAGCTTCCCGATCTCCTCCGCCGACGCGCCGCCCATATCGTGGGGGAAAACGAACGCGTCTGGCGCGCGGTCGATCTTCTTGCGGAGGGCGATGGGGCCGGCTTCGGCGCGCTTCTGAATGAATCGCACGAGAGCTCGCGCCGGAACTTTGAGAACAGCACGCCGGAGCTCGACCTGCTCGTTTCTCTTGCGCAGAAATTGCCGGGCGTCCTCGGGGCGCGCCTGACTGGCGCCGGTTTTGGCGGCGCCACGATTACGCTTTGCGAAGAAGTATTCGCGCAAAGGATTGCAGCGCAGTTGTCAAACGATTACGCCAAGGCGAGCGGGCTGTCTCCGCGGGTAATGATCTCGCGGATCGCGGACGGCGCGCGTTAAAGGCGCGATTTTGGGTTAAGGCAAAATCCTATTCGGCGCTTCGCCGGTGGGCAGGCGACCACAATTTTCGCGGCCAGCGAATTTCACGCAAACACCATGTATTTGGCTACACCCGACAATCTCATTTCTACAGGTAGCTCCTCGATTTTCTCCCGCACGGCGGGTGAAACCGGCGAGCGATTTCCGATCGTTGTGCACTCTCATCTCGCCTGGAATTGGGTTTGGCAACGCCCGCAACAATTCCTCTCGCGTCTCTCCCGTCAGCACTGTGTTCTCTTCGTCGAGGCGCCCGTGTTCGTGCCGGAGATGACCCGTTCGGAGCTGACTCTGCAGCCGGTTGCGGAGTTTCCCAATATCGTTCTCCTGCAGATGAAAATGCCCGCCGGTCGCGCGCAGGTTTGGATCGACGGCGAGCGGCGGCGCATCGTCGACTTCGTTTTGGCCGGCCCGCTCGGCGAAAAATTTCGCGAGCCGGTGGAGTGGTTCTACGATCCGATGGCAGTGACGGCGTTTGCCGGCCGGCTGAACGGCCGGGCGATCGTTTACGATTGCATGGATGAACTGTCGCTTTTTCGCGGCGCGCCTCCCGAACTGGTCAGGCGCGAGCGTGAGTTGCTCGCCGCCGCCGACGTGGTTTTCGCCGGCGGCCCGCGCATTTGGGAAGCAAAACGGCAACTGAACCCGAACTGCTTCTGTTTCGGCTGCGGCGTCGATCATGAGCATTTTGGGAAGGCGCAAACAGGGGACCTTCCCGTGCCCGCCGAGTTGCGCGATCTGGCCGGGCCGATTTTCGGCTACATCGGGGTCGTCGACGAACGGATCGATTATGACTTGCTCGCGAAACTCGCGGATTCGACTTCCGGCGACGTCGTCATGGTCGGTCCCGTGACCAAGGTGGATCCGGCGCAGTTTCCGCAGCGCCCGAATCTGCATTGGCTGGGCGGGCGCGACTACGCGCAGCTCCCGTCTTACGCGAAAGGTTTCGACGTGTGCCTGATGCCGTTCGCGATGAACGACGCGACCCGCTTCATCAACCCGACGAAGGCGTTGGAATACATGGCGACAGGCCGCCCGATCGTATCGACGCCGATCCGCGATGTCGTGAGGCAGTATAGCGATGTCGTGGCGATCGGGAATGATCACGGCGCGTTTGTCAGAGAGTGCGAAAATGCCGCCGCGCGGCCGGATGCCGGCCGGATCCGGCGTGGCATCGACCTGGCCGAACGGAATTCCTGGGAATCGATCGTGGGCCAGCTCGAGGGCCACGTCGAGGAAGCGCTCGCAACGAAGGCGAGCCTGCAAATTCACGCGGCATGAATTCGCATTACGACTACCTCATCGTCGGGGCGGGCTTTGCCGGGAGTGTGCTCGCTGAACGTCTGGCCGCCGGACAGGGAAAGAAGGTGCTGGTCTGCGATCGGCGCAATCACGTTGGCGGCAACGCCTATGATCATCCCGATGCGGCCGGCATTCTCGTGCACAAATACGGGCCGCACATTTTCCATACGAACTCGCCGGAAATTTTTAGTTATCTCTCGCGCTTCACGGCCTGGCGCGACTACGAGCATCGCGTGCTCGCATCAGTCGAAGGGCAATTGCTCCCGATCCCGATCAATCTCGACACGATCAATCGCCTTTACGGCCTGAACTTAAACGAAGGAGAGGTGGAGGATTTCCTCGCCGCGCGCGCGGAAAAGATCGCCAACGTCCGGACTTCGGAGGACGTGGTCCTGAGCCGGGTCGGGCGCGATCTTTACGAGAAATTTTTCCGCAACTACACGCGCAAGCAATGGGGCATCGATCCGTCGCAGCTCGATGCGCAGGTCACGGCGCGCATCCCGGTGCGGACGAACCGGGACGATCGCTATTTCACGGATCGATTCCAGGCGATGCCGAAGCATGGCTTCACTAGAATGTTCGAAAACATGCTCGACCATACGAATATCGACCTGGCGTTAGGCGCCGATTATCGCGAGCTCCGCGATGAGGTTGAATTCGGAGAGGTAATTTACAGCGGTCCGATCGACGAATTTTTCGATTATCGCTTCGGCAAGCTGCCGTATCGATCGCTCCATTTCGAGCATCGCACCCTGAACCAGGAATGGCTTCAGCCGGTTGCGGTGGTGAATTACCCTAACGAGCACGATTACACCCGCATTACGGAGTTCAAACATCTGACCGGGCAGCAGCACGCGCGCACCAGCATCGTTTACGAGTATCCGCGGAGCGAAGGCGATCCCTACTACCCGGTGCCGCGGCCGGAGAACGCCGCGATTTACGCTCGCTACCGCGCCCTCGGGGAAAGTTGGCCTGGCGTTCGATTCGTCGGACGTCTCGGGACATATCGCTATTACAATATGGACCAGGTCGTCGGCCAGGCGCTCACGCTCGCACGCAAGATCGCGACGGAGAAAAATCTTCCGCCAGACTCGACGCTCGATCGTCGGGCCGAAGTCGTCTCCGTCTAAAGTTGCAGAGCGTCGAGCTTAACCGAGATGCATTCTCATGCAGGGGTCCGGGTCCAATGTCTTCGCGAGCTTTTTTCTCGGCGGGTTCGAATGTTCGACCCACTGCCTGAGAAATGGGCGCCGGCTCGATCTTGTCGCAGGGAGCTTCCACGATCGTTTCGCGGCAAGTGATTACCGGCTCCTCCGGGAGCACGGGATCCGAACGGTCCGCGAAGGGTTTCGCTGGCACCTGATCGAGCCGAGCCCTGGACGCTACGATTTCAGCAGCGCAGAACCGATTCTGCGCGCGGCGCGCGAAGTCGAGACCGAAGTGATCTGGGATCTCTGGCATTACGGCTGGCCGGACGGGCTCGATATTTTCAGTGCTGAGTTCGTCGATCGTTTCGCCGCGTTCGCCCGCCGCGTCGGCGAGTTTCTGAGCGAAGACGCAGAGACGCCGTTCGTTTGCCCGGTGAATGAGATCTCCTTCTTCGCGTTTGCCGGAGGCGAAGCCGGATTCTTCAACCCCTTTGCGCACCGGCGAGGAGATGAAATGAAGCGGCAGTTGACGCGGGCGAGCGTGGCGGCGATTGGCGCTCTCCGCGAAGTGAATCCGCGCATTCGGCTCTGCCACATCGATCCGGTGATTAACGTCCAGCCGGAGCGCCCGGAATTGACGGCCGAGGCGCGCATGTATCATCTCAGCCAATACGAAGCGTGCGACATGATCCTCGGTCGCAGCGCTCCTGAGTTGGGCGGGCAGGAAGATTTCATCGACCTGATCGGGCTGAACTACTACATCCACAACCAGTGGACGCATGGCGGCGGCCCGATCGTTCCTTCCGATCCGCGCTACCGTCACATCCGCGAATTGCTGGCGGAAAACTTCGCCCGCTACGGCAAACCACTCTTCATCGCCGAGACTGGAATCGAGGACGAAACCCGCCCTGCCTGGCTACGCTACATCTGCAACGAAGTCTTCGCCGCCATCGCGGAGGGTGTTCCGGTCGAAGGAATCTGCCTCTATCCCGTCCTCAATCACCCCGGTTGGGACGACGATCGCCACTGTCATAACGGCCTGATCGATTACGCGAGCGACGAGGCCGGTCGCCAGGTTTACGAGCCGCTGGCGAAAGAGATCGAGCGACAGGGGAAAATCCTGGCGCAACTTCGCGCCGGGGCGCCGTTCTACGACCGGCGCGAGACTGATGTCTCCGCGCTCGATTGGGCGGCGCATGTCATGCAGGAGCGGACAGACGAAAGCCGCACGGCTGAGGAAACGTGAGCACGACCACCATACCGTTCCCACCAGCTCAGGGGTTCGCGCGCGCCGGACGCCGCGCCCGTCATTTTCGGCGCCGGCCGAATCCGCGTCAGCCTTCGATCTGGAGCCTTGTGCGCGAGCATTCGATCCGTCACCGCTGGGCGCTCTTTCTCGCGCTGGGCATGAACGCAATCCCCGGGATCGGCGTCGCGCTTCAAACCCTCGCCCCGAAGTATCTTATCGATAGCGTGCTCACGCCCGGCAACCTGTCGCCCCAGGCGCGGCTGATGCGTCTCCGCGCGCTGCTCGTTGCCTTCCTCGCGGTGGCGTTCGTTCTGCGGATGGCGGCCTGGTATGCTTCCTACAAGGTTTGGACGCGCGTCCGCGAGCAGATTACGATGGAACTCCGGGCGCGTGCGAATACGGCCCTTAGTTCTTCTTCGAATTTGCCGACATGCGCCTTCTAAATGGATCGCGCGGCCTCCGAGCTCATGGTTTTTACGGGGCTCGGTGATTTTCGTTGCCGTTAGGCACCATATGTTCCATAATCCGGCTTCCATGTTCGCCCGCCCTTCCATCCATCGCATTCTCATTGCGCTCCTCCTCTTCGCGGGAAGCGCTTTTGCCGCTTCCGATTGGAAAATCGTTAAGATCGGCGGGCGCGAATATCTCACCGTCGATAACGTCGCCCAGTTTTATGGTCTCCCGACCGGCGTCTCGCCGATCGAGAAACGGATGCGACTCGATAACGGGAAGAGTTCGCTCGAAATCCAGCTCGATAGCCGTGAGATCATGATCAACGGCGTGCGCAACTGGCTTTGCTTTCCGGTCACGGAAAAGGATGGCCAATATCTCGTTTCCCGCGTCGACCTGGCCAAGACCCTCGAGCCGCAGTTGCGGCCGCAGATGATTCCTAACCTCGGCGAATTCAAGACCGTCATCCTCGATCCGGGCCATGGCGGTCATGATAAGGGCGCGATCAGCGCTTACGGCTACGAAAAGGATTTTGCCCTTGATGTCGCGCGCAACATCAAGCCGCTCCTGGAAGCGAAAGGCCTCACCGTAAAAATGACGCGTGATCGCGACGTCTTTGTGCCCCTGGAGTTGCGGGCGCGGATAGCCAATGCCTCCAAGGACGCCATCTTCGTCAGCATCCATTTCAATGCCACCAACGCAAATCCCTCCGCCCAGGGATTCGAAATTTTCTCACTTACACCGCGCGGCGCGCCGTCCACCGACGACGACGCGCTCGCGCTACGGTTTATGAACATGCAGGCCGGCAGCCCGGTCGACGCGCCCAGCCTCGCGCTCTCGATGAGCGTTTACCATTCGGTGGTCGGGCATTTCTCCGAGTTCGACCGCGGGATCAAGCGCGCGCGCTTCGCCGTTCTTCGCCTCACGCAAATCCCGGCCATCCTCGTCGAAGGCGGCTTTCTCACCGAACGGGGCGAGAGCCGCTTGATTGCCCAGAGCACCTGGCGCGCGAAACTCGCCCAATCGATCGCTACCGGCATCACCAATTACAAGGGGCTCGTCGACAACAAGACTCGGCCCATGATGGTCGCGGATTATCGGCGCGAATTCGAAGGGCAACTGGTCTTGAAAGATGCGACCGCGCCTGAAAAGCCGGAGTCCTCACCAGCCCCGGCCGTTATTCCGACAAGCAACTGATCGGGTCGCATCACGGCGCCTCCGATTCAGATACGAGGACGCAACGAAATCCATAAATCACATCGCGCTCGCTGCGATCGACCACATTGCGATATGAGGTGAGCAGCTCGGCCCGTTGTTGATTGGCCCATGATCCACCTCGCAGGACGCCCCAACGGCTGCCCGGCTTGTAAAGATCGGCGCACCATTCCCAGACATTCCCGCCCAGGTCGTAAATGCCGGCCGCGTTCGCGGCAAAACTTCCGGCCGGCGCAGTGGCGGTAAACCCGTCGCTACGCCCCTCTACCGTCCCGTAATTGCCCGCCCCTTTCGGCGGGGGCCACGGACCGTCCCACGGAAACTGCTCCCGCACTCTTCCGTCCCGTTCTTCCGGTGTCGCGCCGGTCTCGTTAGGCAAACCCGCTGCCTCGCTCCACTCCCGGTCGCTCGGCAGGCGGTAGCTTTCCGTTTCATCGAGGAAATTTTCGCGCCGTTCCTTTTCGGTCAGCCATTGGCAGAACTCGATCGCGTCGCTGTAGTTCACCCGCACGACCGGATCGGTTTCGTTTTGGGCGAAGTCAGCCTTGAGCGCAGGCCGGTTGGTCGCCGTGCAAAAGGCCGCCCAGTCGCGGACCCGCGTTTCCCACGCGCTCATGTGCCAGTCTCCGATCGGCACGAAGCGCATCCCGATCGAATTTTGCCAGACCTGACCGCTAACCGGACTCAGTTTTTTGTCCAGCCGGGCGGCCAGGAAAGTTTGTTCGTTAGGCCGAACGTTCCCTTGGACGGCGGCGGCTTTGAAGCCGCTTAAATCCAACCGATAGCTGACTCCGCCGGGCTTTACCTCGTCGAGCAAAAGCGGAGTCTGGCCGAGCTCTTTTCCGCCTGACGAAACCCGGGCGCCCGCCGGTGCGCTGATGATTTTGACGCTGCCATTGGCAAAATGGAAGCTCTTGATCGTCACTTCGCCGCGCTTGATCTCGAGCTTGTCTTTGATTTCCCAGTCCGCTTGTTTCGCTGCCACCTCAAAGACGCCCGTCGGCAGATCGCGGAGCAAGGCGGGTGTCTTGCCGCGTCGCGTCGTCTCACCGTCGCGTCGCAACTCAAACTGGGCCCCCGGCGGAATCGACGTCAATTGCGTGGAGCCCTTGCTCCGCACCAACTTGAAAACCGCAGGCTGCCATTTTTCGCCGGGTGCAACAGTCACTTCCATCTCGATCGGATCGTAATCGGGCAGCATCACGCGGAGTGAATGTTTGCCGGCATCGAGGCTCCGGAAAGTCGCCGGAGTTCGCTCCATGCGATCGTCGACCACCACCATCGCACCCGCCGGCTCCGTCGAAATTACCGCGGTCGCCGGACCGGTTGGAATGTTTGGCCGGGCGGCAAAATGCCGCGCCACCCACATTCCTCCTGCGATGATCAGCAAAAGTGCGATCACGATTGGAATGAAGACCTGCAACCGACGCAGTCGCGGCTTCCCTTCCTCGATGCGCGCCAGGTCACGCCGCATTTCATCTGCGCTTCCGTAGCGGCGATTGGGTGTGTGCGCGCAAGCTTTCAGCAGCACCTCGTTCAGCTGCAGCAAGTGCTCCTTGTCTTCCCGCTCGTCCAGGTTGCTGCTCAGTTCTGGGAAATCGAGCCGATCTTTCCCCATGCTGATTTCGTAAAGCACCTTGCCCAGGCTGTAGATATCGGCCTGCGGCGTGCCCGGGCCTTCCGGTGGCACGTAGCCTTCTGTTCCGACGAACGACTGCTGCCCGCTGGTTGCGACCAGGCCGATATCGGCCAGCTTCGGTGCGCCTTGCACGAAGATGATGTTGGAAGGTTTGATGTCGCGATGGGCCAGCCCGGCCCGATGCAGAGCGCCGAGCGCGTCGGCCAGCAGCAAGCCCAGTCGCAGGCACTCGTCGGCCGGCAGGGTGTGCCCCAGTTCCGCCTTTAGCGTCTTCGGCGCATAACGAGTGACATCGATCTCGGCGCCGCTCACCTGGTCGTCGGCCAGTTCCATCACATAGTAGAAAAAACCACCTGCGACACTCCGCCCGACATGCAGGATATCGACGAAGCCATCGTGCGCGCGCGAGATCGGCTCAAAGGCCGACATCCCTTCAAACTCCCGATTGAAGGCCCGCTCGCTCTCGAAGGTGGCTCGATAAACGACCTTCACCGCGCGCAGCGCTCCGGTCAGGCTGCGTGCCAGCCAGATCTCGCCGTAACCGCCGCGCCCGATCACGCCGAGCATTTCATGATCGGGAATGGCCGGGATACGCACTGCTTTTCGTTATATCGTGAACTCAGGTGCCGGTCTACGCCCCTCCGGCGATCGGGCGGGCCGGGAGAAAGCTAGTGAGGTCGTTCCAGCCGGGTTCCTTCGCGCTTCAAAAGCCCGCCGACCCGATGTTTGGCCAGGTAAACCTGCGCTATGCTCACCCGCAATTCCTTCGCCACCTTTTGCGCCGGCCATTCCTTCAGCACGTAACAATCGAAAATCTGATACTGCTTCGCGCTCACCTTGTTCTTCACCCGTGCCTTCGCCGCCTCGCGCAAATTCTCCCGCCATTCTTCCTCCCAGGCGGCATCGAGATCGAATCCCGCCGGATCGGCAATCCGCTCGATCGTCGCCGTCATCCGGCTCTCATCGCCGCGGCGGGTTTTGGCATTTTGTTCGCCGGCTTTCTTTCGCTTTCGAAACTGATCCGCAATCCGCCACCGTGTGATGTGAAGGAGCCAGCCCTTGAACGACCCGAGCTTCGGATCGTAAGCCAACCGGTCCACCCTTTTCGCCACCGTGATGAGCGTCTCCTGCACCACCTCCTCGGCTTCGCTTTCCGTTAGGCCGGCTTTCCGCGCCGCCCGGTGGATCAGTTTCCAATAGGAATCGAAAAACTGCTGCCAGCGTTTCCCGTCGTTCCAATCGCCCAGCCGATCGACCAGGCTGCGGCGCGTCACGAGAAATTCAGATCGGGTCATCTTCACCCGGTTTATCCCATTTTTCCGAGGTCCCGCGAAGATTTTTGAAAATTGTTGAAAGAACCTCGCCTCGTCCCCCGTATTCCCCTCAACATCTGACCTATGCTCAAGAACTTCCTCGCCTTCCTCTTCGGCAGTTTTACCTGGACCGCTCCTCCCTGGCTTGCAAATACCGGCGGCGCCGTCCGACGTCACCGCGGACGTAGCTTCCTGCTCTTGCTCCTCCTCCTGCTCCTCGCCGGCGGAGGCTGGTGGGGCTGGCGTTGGTATCAGGCCCGCCCGAAACCGGTCACCGTCGCGGTCATCGCCGACCCGATCCCGGTCACAAAGCTGGAAAACGAATTGAAACCCGCGCCTTTGATTGTGCGTTTCAGCGGTTCGGTCGCCCGCCTCGAGCAAGTCGGCAAAGTCGTCGCCAGCGGCGTCCATCTCGAGCCTGCGGTCGAAGGCGAGTGGAAATGGACGACCGACGCGCAGCTCACCTTCAAACCAAAACACGATTGGCCGGCCGACCAAAAATATCGCATCACCTTCGAAAAAGAATTCTTCCCGAAGCGCATCCTGCTCGAGCGCGATGAGGTTTCCCTAACGACCCCTGCGTTCTCCGATGTCGTCCAGGAAATCACCTTTTACCAGAACCCGAAAGATCCCGCCATCCGACAGGTCGTCGCGACCCTGGCCTTTACCCACAGCGTCGATCGCAAAGATCTCGAGCAGCACATCGCCCTCTCCATGATCGGCGACTCGGATGTTTTCGCCGGCAAGAGCGCGCCTTTTTTTAGCGTCACCTATGGCCTGCATGACCGACTGGCCTACGTGCGCAGTGTCCCGCTCGCCCTGCCCGAGCACGAGGACTTCATGAAACTGGTCGTCGGCCAGGGAGTCCGCACTACGCAAGGCGGCGCGAAGACCGCGAGCGCGATCGACGACAAGGTACGTGTGCCGGACGCTTCGAGTTTTTTCAAAATCGAAGAGAGTAGTGGCAGCATCGTGCGGACGGCCGATGGCGACCCGGAGCAAGTCCTGATCGTGAACACCTCGGCCGCGGCCAAGTCGGACGAAATTCGCAAAGCGCTCCACGTTTACCTTTTGCCCAGGAAGGTTGCGCCTGACGACGCCGGCTCGGCCGAGGAGTCGAGGGAAAGCGACGACGGGGAAGGGGAGGACGATTCCTCCGAAGCGAGTGCCAGCGAATCGCCCGCCAATTCCTGGCAGAGCCCGCGCGAAGTGACCGACGACATCTTGAAAAACTCCAAACCGGTCGCGGTTGCCGTCATTCCTTCCGAGCACGAGCAAACCCAAACGCATGCCTTTAAATTCAGCGTCGAGGAAGAAGGCAGCCTCTACGTCCGCATCGACAAAGGTGTCAAAGCCGTCGGCGGATTTCCACTCCCGGCGACCTACGATGCAATCGTCGCGGTGCCGAAGCTCCCCCGCGAAATTCAGATCCAGGGCAACGGCGGCATCCTCGCCCTCAACGGCGAACGCAAACTTTCGATCAAATCGCGCGGCGTCGGCGAGATCGAATACGAGATCGCCCGCGTCGCCTCGAACCAAATCAATCACCTCGTCACCCAGACGAACGGCGCTTCGAGAACCCGGAATTCTTCGGCGAGTTCGACGAGGAAAACATCTCCCGCATCGGGGTCGAACATCAGGCGCTCAACGTGACCAATCCGTTCAAGGCGAACTATTCCGCCTTCGATTTCTCCAGCCACCTGCAACTGCCTAACGACGGCGGCAGCGAGCGCGGTCTCTTCTTTGTCCGCGCGCGGGAATGGGATCCGGTCAGGAAAAAGACGGTCCGCGGCCCGAGCGATCGCCGCTTCATCCTCGTCACCGATCTCGGTCTGCTCGTGAAGAAGAACACCGATGGCAGCAGCGACGTCTTCGTCATGTCGATCAAAACGGGCGCGCCGCTCGCCGGAGTCGCCGTCCAAATCCTAGGCAAGAATGGCGTCCCTCTCGCCAGCGGGTCGAGCGGCGCGGACGGGCGGGTCAGCTTTCCATCGCTAGGCAATCCCACCCGCGAGAAGCGGCCGGTCGCCTTTCTCGCGCGCCTCGGCGATGACGTCTCCTTCATGCCTTACGCGCGCTCCGATCGGGCGCTTGATTTCTCGCGCTTCGATATCGACGGGATCGAGAATGTCTCGCCCGAGCAACTCGAAGCGTTTGTCTTCACCGAGCGCGGCGTCTATCGCCCGGGCGACGAGGTGCATATCGGCTGCATCGTGAAACAGCGTTCGTGGCAGGGAGATCTCGCCGGCCTGCCGGTGGAAGTGCAGGTCTTTGATGCGCGCATGTCGCGCGCGCAGGTCCGTCAGTTGGCGCTGCCGGCCAAGGGATTCGCGGAGCTGAATTTCCAAACCGCGAACGAATCGCCGACCGGCGCCTACCGGGTCGAAGTCTATCTGGTGCGCAACGGCAAGCGCGACGCCCTGCTCGGCTCGGGCGATTTCCACGTCGAGGAATTCCTTCCTGACCGGATGAAAATCGAGTCCCACCTCTCCCAGGAACCGGGGCGCGGCTGGATCGATCCGAAGGAAGTGCAGGCCTACGTGACTCTGCGCAATCTCTATGGCACCCCCGCCAGCGCTCGCCGGATCGCGAGCAAGCTCGAACTCTCACCTGCTAATTTCTCCTTCGACGAATTCAAAGAGTACGTTTTTCACGATCCATTGCGCGATGGGAAGGAAGAGCGCTCGACCCAGACCGTCGACCTCGGCGACCTGACGACTAACGACGAAGGCAAAGTCACCGTCTCGCTCAACCTCGAGCGCTTCGCCGACGCGACCTACGAGCTGAACTTTTCCACCGAAGGCTTCGAAGCCGAGGGTGGCCGCAGTGTGCACGCCTATAATTCACTGCTCGTTTCCGCCCTCCCGCGCGTGATCGGCTACAAGCCCGATGCGCCGCTCGATTACCTGCCGAAAGACAGCGCACACACTATCGAGTTCATCGCTGTCGATCGCGCGCTGAACAAAGTCGCGACCGAGCAGATTGCAGTTCGATCTTATCGAGCAGACTTACGTCTCGATTCTCGCGAAAAAAGACAACGGCAACTACGCCTATGAATCGGTCCTGAAAGAGCGGCCCGTAAAGTCGGAGTCGATCAGCATCGACGCCGCCGGTTTTAACTATCCCGTCCCGACCGGCGTGCCCGGCAACTTCGTCCTCCAGATTCACGACGAAAGCGGGCGACTCTGGAACAAGCTTTCCTTCTCGGTCGTCGGCCTTGGGGAAGTCTCGCGCGCGCTGGATAAGAATTCCGAGCTCCAGGTGAAACTCAACCGCGCCAGCAATAAACGCCGGCGACGAGATCGAAATTGCTATCACGGCCCCCTACACCGGCAGTGGCTTGATCACGATTGAAAGCGACAAGGTTTACGCGCACCAGTGGTTCGCCAGCAATAGCACGAGCAGCCTGCAACATATTCGCGTGCCGGAAGGATTCGACGGGACCGGCTACGTCAATGTTTCCTTCGTCCGCGCGCTCGATTCCAAGGAAATCTTCATGAGCCCGCTCAGCTACGCCGTTGTGCCGCTGACCGTGAACAAGGAGAAGCGTCGCTTGCAAGTCAGCCTAACGAGCAGCGACCTGGCCAAGCCGGGCGAACCGTTGGCGATTCGGTATCAGACCGATCGACCGGCGAACATTGCCCTCTTTGCGGTCGACCAGGGAATCCTCCAGGTGACCGATTTCCAAACGCCGGATCCGTTAGGCTATTTCTTCCGCAAGACTGCGCTGGGCGTTGGGACCTCCCAGATTATGGACCTCATCCTGCCGGAATTTTCCATCCTGCGCTCCGCTTCCGCCGCCGGTGGCGATGGTGATGCGGAGATGCGCTTGAATCCGTTCAAGCGCGTGACCGATAAGCCGGTCGTCTTTTGGTCGGGCATCGTCGACGCCGACAGCACGGAACGCGAAGTGATCTATAACGTCCCCGACTATTTCGACGGGACCCTCAAGATCATGGCGGTCGCTTTCGCTGGTGACTCGGCCGGCTCGGCCGGGAAGGAAACGACCATCCGCGGCCCTTTCGTGATCACCCCGAGCGTGCCGACGATGGTTGCGCCTAACGACCAGTTCGAAGTCGGTGTCACAGTCGCGAACAACATTGCCGGATCCGGGCCCAAGGCGGCGCTCAACCTCACCGCTCGAGCCGTCGGCGCAGCTCGAGATCGTGAAAGGTCCGGCCATGCCGCTGCAAGTCGCGGAAGGCCGCGAAAGCACGGTCACGTTCACGGTGCGGGTAAAGGATCAGCTCGGCGCCGCCGAACTGACCTTTCACGCGGCCGCGCCGGGTGGCGAAACGACGCGGCGCGCGACCTTGAGCGTCCGGCCCGCCGTTCCCTTTATGACTCAGGTGCGCAGCGGTAATTTCACCAAGGGCAGCGCGCAATTGCCGATTGAACGGCAGATGTACGCGGAATTTCGCCAACTGAGCGCGACCGCTTCCGCGCTCCCGCTCGGTCTCGCCCGCGGGCTCGACTTTTATCTCAAGAATTTCCCGCACGGTTGCACCGAGCAAATCACCAGCGCCGCCTTCTCCCGGCTTGTTCTGGCGGACGAAGCCGACTTCGGCCTGAGCCGCGCCGAGGTGAACACACAACTGGAAGCGGAATTCGCCATGCTGCGCCGCCGCCAGAACGACCAGGGCGCGTTTGGTTATTGGACCGCCGAGACGACGCCGGAGAGCGATTTCGTTTCGGTTTACGCGACCCATTTCCTCACTGAAGCGAAAGCGGCCGGCGTCGCGCCGCCGCCGGATATTCTGCAAAGCGCGCTCCGCAATCTGCAGGCCCTGGCCGCCCGTCCACCGCGCGATCTGGCCGATGCGCGCACCATCGCCTACGCTATCTACGTCCTCACCCGCGAGAGTTTCATCACCACTAATTACATTCTCAATCTGCGCGATTATCTCGATAAGCGATTTGAGAAACAGTGGCCGCAGGATCTAACCGGTGTCTATCTGGCCGGGGCCTGGTCGCTCCTGCAGAAGGACGACGAAGCGAATCGCCTCATCGCCGCCTACCGAATCGGCCGGCACGCCGCGGAGGAGCGAACCGATTTTTATCAGCCGTTAGGCGCCGACGCCCAGTATCTCGCGATCGTGGCGCGACATTTCCCGGCTCGCCTAACGAGCGTTTCGCCAGTCGATTTTCAGGCGCTGGTGCGCCCGATCGGTGAGGGCGACTTCAATACGCTCTCCGCGGCCTACGCGATCTGGGCGTTGAAGAGCTATTCGCAAAGCATTTCCGCGCGCCTGCCGGAAATCGGCATCGCCGAGGTCTCGGGGGATAAACACGAGACGCCGCTCGTGCTTACCGGCGTGGGCGTGAAGCAGGCGACGTTCTCATCTGACGCCGCCGGTCTGCGATTCAGTGTTTCGGGCTCACCGACTCCGCTCGGTGTTTTCTATCAGACCATCGAATCGGGCTACGATCGAAAACAACCAGAGAAAGCGATCGCCAACGGTCTCGAAATTTACCGCGAGCTGGTCGACGAAAAGGGCAACGCTCTCGATCGAGTGGAGCTGGGTCAACCGGTGACCGTCAGACTTAAGGTGCGCAGCCTGGCGACTGACGGAGTCAGCAATGTTGCCGTGATCGACCTGCTGCCGGGTGGTTTCGAGATCTTGCGCGATTCAGTGCGAAACGGAAGCAGCGCCGCCGGCTGCGATTACGTCGATCTGCGCGAAGATCGTGCTCTCTTTTACGCCACCATTCCGACCTCGGTGCAAACGATCAGCTACCAGATCAAGGCGACCAATCGCGGCGAGTTTGTCGTCCCGCCGCCTTATGCCGAGTCGATGTACGAGCGCGGCATCAACGCACGCGGAACTGCCGGCAAGATCACCGTGGTGGACGCAAAATGAAGAAGCGAGTCGCGGCAACATCCGGGGAGCGCGTGCGCCTCGTACGCTGGCGATGGCGCCCCGCCATCGCGAACTTTTTCTTCCAGTTCAACGCCCCGAGGAAAGCCTGTTTCGGCGAGGCGCCGAAACCAGCACGCGAGGCGCGTGCGCTCCCCAGAATCGCCGCCGCGCTGTTCCTTGGCGCCATCCTCGTTACTGGGATCGGGTGGTTTTCCCTCCCCAAACCTCCGCTCTTGGAAAACGTGAGCTTCTCCCGCCGCGTTTTCGATCGTGATGGATACCAGCTCCGCCTCACCCTGAGTCGCGATGACAAATACCGCGTCTTCACTCCGCTCGATCGCATTTCACCGCAGCTCATCCAGGCCACGCTTCTGCACGAAGACCGCTTCTTTGGCGAACACCCGGGCATCAACCCGATCGCGGTCGCCCGTGCCGCCTGGCACTTTGCGCGTGGCGAAAACCGCGGCGGAGCGTCCACCATCACCATGCAACTGGCGCGCCTAACGACGCGCATGAACACCCGCACCCCGCGCGGGAAATGTCTCCAGATGCTGCGCGCGCTGGAACTCGAGCGGCACTATCGCAAGGCGCAGTTGCTCGAGGCTTATCTCAATCTCGCACCCTACGGCCGCAACATCGAAGGCGTCGGCGCGGCCAGTGAAATCTATTTTGGAAAGCAACCGGCGCAGCTCACCCTGCACGAAGCGATCGCGCTCAGTCTCATCCCGCAAAGCCCGTCGCGCCGCGCCTTGCGGCCGCAGTCGGATTCGCGCTCGCAGCTTGCCGCCCGCGATCGCCTCTACGATCGGCTCACCAACGGTCCCGACGCCGTCGAGAAAGACTTCGTCGCCCGTGCCGCACCGAAACGCGAAATGCTCGCCCCGCATTTCACCACTGAAATGCTTGTCCAGACTAACGACCGCGAGGTCCAGACCACACTCGACCTGGGCCTGCAGCATCTGGTCGAGCACCGCATCGCGAGCTATGTGAACGCCAGCCGCGCGCGCGGCATTCACAACGCCGCCGCCATGCTGGTCGATTTCCGCAGCATGGACGTCCTCGCGCAGGTCGGCTCGGCCGATTTCACGAATGCTGTCATCGATGGCCAGGTCGATGGGACGCGCAGTCCGCGTTCGCCCGGCTCGACCCTGAAACCGTTCGTCTACGCGCTCGCGCTCGATCAGGGGCTCATCCATCCTCTCACCATGCTGAAGGACGCGCCGCGCAGTTTCGGCGCCTTCGATCCGGAGAATTTCGATCGCGAATTCGTCGGACCGATCAAGGCGACCGAGGCCTTGGCGCGCAGCCGCAATATCCCCGCCGTGACCCTCGCTTCCGAGCTGCGCGGTCCGACGCTTTACGGATTCCTGGAGCGCGCTGGCGTGCGCCTTCCACGAGAAGAGAAATTCTACGGGCTCGCACTCCCGCTCGGCGGCGTGGAGGTGACGATGGAGGATCTCGTCAGGCTTTACGCGCTGCTGGCCAACGAGGGAGAGCTGCGTCCGTTGCGGCGCACGAGCAACGGCGGTTTCAAACCGCCGATACGACTCGTTAGCCGGGAGGCGGCCTTTCTCACCTTGGAAATGCTCGGGCAGATTTCGCGGCCCGGAATGAGCGGAGCTTCGGCTGAAGATGCCATTTTTTGGAAAACCGGAACGTCGCAGGGTTTCCACGACGCCTGGTCGATTGCGGTCTTCGATCATTACGTGCTCGCGGTCTGGGTCGGGAATTTCGATGGCAAAAGCAATCCGGCTTTCGTTGGACGCACCGGCGCCGCCCCGCTCTTGTTCCAGGTCATCGACGCGTTGCGGGCCGGCGGTTACGCGCGGCCCGCTCGTCACCAGCCGCCGCCGGACGCCAACCTGCGCCGGGTCGAGTTTTGCGCCGTTTCCGGGCAGTTGCCGACCGCCAATTGTCAGCATCGAACCAGCGGCTGGTTCATCCCCGGCGTCTCGCCGATCGGCCAATGCCAGATCCATCGCGAAGTGCTGATCGACATTTCTTCCGGCCTGCGAGTGAACGCCGACGATGGCGTCCGCTCCACCCGGCGCGAAGTCTTCGAGTTCTGGCCCTCGGATCTGCTCGCGCTCTTCGAGCAGGCCGGTCTGCCGCGGCGCACGCCGCCGCCGTTTCTCCCCGGGTGCGGAGTGGAGTCGCTCGCGCGCCGCGGGGAGGCGCCGCGGATCGTCTCGCCGAAGCGGGGCATCACCTACTCGTTAGGCGAGAACGCGTCCGCCGGGCGCGCGCTGAGTTTGCTCGCCGATGCGGAGTCCGATGTGAAACAGATCTACTGGTTCGCCGATCGCGCTTTTCTCGGGACGAGTCAGCGAGGGGTGCCACTCTCCTGGCAGCCGAAAGCTGGCAGCTATAAAGTGATCGCGCTCGACGACCACGGCCGCTCCGATACCTGCGCCGTCACTTTTGCCGTTCCAGAGCGGATCGTTCGGTGATCGTCGGCCGACGCCGACTTCCCAGCGTAACCGTTTGGGGTTGACCAATTTTCGGTGCCAACTCAGTCTGGCCCGACACACAACCAACCAAGGAGAATCACATGAAGAGACTATTGAGCTGCACCATGATCGCGTTCCTGACGACGATCGCCCTTTCCATCGCCGCGCCGGGCAACGACGAGATGATGGAAAAAGAAAAAGGCGCCTGGCAGGCCTTCAAAGATAAGGACGCCGCCGGGTTCCAGAAGCTGGTCGACCATGACATGGTCGGGATTTACGCACAGGGCATTTCCGACATGGCGAAGGAAATGTCCGACATGAAGAAGTGGGACATGAAATCGTTCAAGATCAGCGATTTTAAGAGCCACTCCGACGAGAAGGACGTCGTGGTCGCGAGCTACGTCGTCACCCTCAAAGGCACCTATGATGGCAAGGACGCCTCCGGCGTTTATTACGCCGGCACCGTCTGGAAAATGGAAGAGGGCAAGTGGCTCGCCATCTTCCACACCAACGCACAGAAGAAGGAATAGCTGCCATTCGTTCGCCCGCTTTCCGGGAGCAGCGCGCCGAAGCTCGGTGCGCTGCTTTCCCGCAGCGATGCGTTGACTTCAAACCAGCGGCCGTTACTCTGAATCCGTAGTTATTGCGGGGGAGCCATGTGCTGAGAGTTCGGAGTCGCGCGAGCGGCAACGGAGACCCCTTAAACCTGATGCGGGTAATGCCGCCGTAGGGAGCGAGGAGTTCAAGTTTTCGGCCATGCGTTTCCGCGCATGGCTTTTTTGTTTTGAGACAGGATTTACAGGATTTTCTTCGATTCAAAGACAGATGCCTTCGCCTTTTCCCCAATCCTGAAAATCCTGTCTTAAAAAAATCTATGATCGCATCCAAAGAATCGACTCGAACCGAAATCCTCCGACTACGTGATGCCGAACTCGCCGGCGCGTCTACGTCGAGGGCGAAATCCATCCCGAGGTGCGCGTCCCGTTCCGCGAGATCAGCCTCGCGCCGACGAAAGATTTCAGCGGCAACCTCGAGCCGAACGAGCCGGTCCGCGTTTACGACTGCAGCGGCCCGTGGGGCGATCCCGACCAATCACCGGATTCGGCGCAAGGCCTCCCGCCCGTCCGCGCCGAATGGATCAGCGAGGCGAGGGGACGTGGCCGAGTACGACGGCCGCGAGGTCAAGCCCGAGGACAACGGCTACCTCACGCGGCACACGCAGAATTCGCCAGCAAGGCCGAGCGCAATCGCCTCGTGGAATTCCACGGCTCCACAGCGCCGCCCGCTCCGCGCCAGCGCCGGCCATCCCGTCACGCAGCTTTGGTATGCGCGGCAGGGCATCATCACGCCGGAGATGGAATTCATCGCCATCCGCGAAAACTGGCCGCGCGAATTAAGAATGACGAATTAAGAATTAAGAAAGGGGAAGGAAACGGCGACTCCGGACTTCATAATTCATCCTTCTTAAATCTTAATTCCGGCCGCGACTCACTCCAGCACCAACACCCCGGCGAAAGCTTCGGCGCCGTCGATCCCCAGCGAAATCACCCCCGAATTCGTCCGCGCGCGAAGTCGCCGGCGGCCGCGCCATCATCCCCGCCAACATCAATCACCCCGAGCTCGAGCCGATGATCATCGGCCGCAACTTCCTCGTGAAGATCAACGCCAACATCGGCAACAGCGCCGTCGCGTCGCAGCATCGAGGAGGAAGTCGAGAAGATGCGCTGGGCCACCAAGTGGGGCGCCGACACCGTCATGGACCTCTCCACCGGCAAGAACATCCACGCCACCCGCGAATGGATCCTGCGCAACTCGCCCGTGCCCATCGGCACCGTGCCCATCTACCAGGCGCTCGAGAAAGTGAACGGCAAAGCCGAGGACCTCACCTGGGAACTCTTCCGCGACACCCTCATCGAGCAGGCCGAGCAGGGCGTCGATTACTTCACCATCCACGCCGGCGTCCTCCTGCGCTTCGTCCCGCTGACCGCCGCGCCGCATGACCGGCATCGTCAGCCGCGGCGGCAGCATCATGGCCAAATGGTGCCTCGCGCATCACCAGGAAAACTTCCTCTACACCCACTGGGACGACATCTGCGACATCATGGCCGCCTACGACGTCAGCTTCTCCATCGGCGACGGCCTCCGCCCCGGCTCCATCGCCGACGCCAACGACGAAGCGCAATTCGGCGAACTCGAAGTGCAGGGCGAACTCACCACGCCGCGCCTGGGCCAAAGGCGTGCAAGTCATGAACGAAGGCCCCGGCCACGTCCCCATGCACCTCATCGAGGAGAACATGGCCAAGCAGCTCGAGTGGTGCCACGAAGCGCCCTTCTACACCCTCGGCCCGCTCACCACCGACATCGCCCCCGGCTACGACCACATCACCAGCGGCATCGGCGCCGCCATGATCGGCTGGTATGGCTGCGCCATGCTCTGCTACGTCACGCCCAAGGAACACCTCGGCCTGCCGAACAAGAAGACGTCAAAGACGGCGTCATCACCTACAAGATCGCCGCCCACGCCGCCGACCTCGCCAAAGGCCACCCCGGCGCCCAATACCGCGACAACGCCCTGAGCAAAGCCCGCTTCGAGTTCCGCTGGGAAGATCAGTTCAACCTCGGCCTCGACCCCGTGACCGCCCGCGAGTTCCACGACGAAACCCTCCCGCAGGAAGGCGCCAAAACCGCGCACTTCTGCTCGCATGTGCGGCCCGCACTTCTGCTCGATGAAGATCACCGAAGACGTCCGCCGTTACGCCCAAGAAAAAGGCTTGAGTGACGAGGCGGCAATAGAGCAAGGTCTACAGGAGAAAGCCGCTGAATTCGAAATGGCGGCCGAGCTTTATCAAAAAGCCTGATGCGCATTTCATGAATACGGGATTGAGCGGGAGCGCCCGGATAGACAGCACGAATGTGCTGCCTTCAGGTGAGCTGCGCGGGCAGACTCAGCTCATCAAAATCACGGAAGACGTCCGAGTACGCCGCGGAACAACAGTTGTCGGAAGACGATGCGTTGCAGGTCGGGATGGAACAAAAATCCCGTGAATTCAGCGAAGCGGGCGCCGAGATTTACTCGAAGGCCTGAAGGGTGCTACAATCTCTCGCATGAAGTTCGCCACCACTCTGGACCGCGATGAAGACGGCATGTGGATCGCGGAATGCCCGTCGATCCCGGGCTGCGTTAGCCAGGGCCACACCCGCGATGAAGCGCTCGCAAACATCAAAGAGGCCATCGCCCTTTGCCTCGAGGTTCGCGCCGAACGTGGCCTGCCGCTGACGGTTGAGACGCAGCAAGTCGAAGTTACTGTCTGATGCCGAAGCTTCCCGTGATGAGCGGGCGCGAAGTCGTGCGCGTTTCCGAGAAGCACGGCTGGGAGATCGCACGGCAACGTGGGAGCCACATCATCTTGGTCAAAACGGGCGAGAACGCGACCCTGTCCGTTCCGGACCACAAAGAAGTGGCGAAGGAACGCTCCGCGGCCTCGTCCGTGCCGCTGGAATGACGATTCAGGAGTTTTGTTCATGAGAATCGGGAATCGAGCCGACTGGGGTGAGGCGAGATAGACGGGACAGCCCGAGAGGGCGAGAATGCCGGGCGGCAGTCGAGTCAATGCAGGAAAAAAGCAAAGAATTCCAAGAGAGCGGCGCTGAGCTTTACGCGAAGGCGTGATTCGTCTGGGAGGCGCACGCGCCTCGCGTGCTGGCGATGGCGCCCTCGCTATCGCGACTTTCGCCTCTTGGCACTTTGTCCTTTTCCCATACGCTCAAGCACGAAGCGAGAGTGAAGCTGACCACCGTTGATCCCGACATCTGGGTGGGACTCCCGTGTTTGGGGCTCGCGTGCCGGTAAGCACCTTATCGACTACCTTGAGGATGACTACACGCTGGAAGAGTTCCTCGAATGCTTCCCGACCGTCACGCGTGATATGGCAGTGCGGATGCTCGGAGCATTCTCAGCACGCCATCCTCCATGACGCCGCGTGAGGATCTTGTTCTCGATGAATGCGTCCCCTGCCGCTGCACCGCCTGCTGCTGCCAGAACACGAATGTCGAACCGCGCAGCAAATGAACTGGAAGCAAATCAAGAATGGCGAATGTCGCGTTAGCCGAACCGCAGTTCGATCTCTTCCTCACCTCCGACCTCATCCGCGACATCCTTGGATCAATCCAGCCAGGAGAGTTTCGGCGGCTGGAAATTCCGTGACCAATCAGCTCGTGGACAGCCGAGGGACCAAGGCGAATCATCTCGCCTCCAGCGACGACAATATATAGATTTGCCGGCAGCTGATCGAATTATGAGCAAAAGAAAAACGAACGGGGCGAAAAGGACGCCGGCATTGTCGCCGGGCGGAGCCAGCGTCCGCGTGTGTCGCGCGCAAATTACGGGCAGAAAGTCGCCGGTCTGGATCGCCGATGGTTGTTTTCCGAGGGCAAACCAGTGGCAAAGAAAACCTGATTGTTTCTGGATGAGTCCGCAAAGCTCGAACCCGACATCATCACTCGAAGAAGGGAAAACCTGGTCTCCGTGACCTCCGAATCAAGGCATACCAGGAGCTGTTGGACAGCCGAAGACGCCGACGATCTTGCGTGGCCGAGGAGACGAAAGAACCTCACTCATACCGGCCGCTCAGCGAAGTGCTGCAAACACCATGATACATCACGGAAATCCAGGAAGCAATCGCCCGATCGCCAGCTCAGCGAGAAGTCGGCACTGAGCGCATGGCTTCAATCGCAAGAAGAGCCGGTAATGTTGGAGGCCGAAGAAGCCGCGCTCTCGCGTCACTCGATAAGCCGCTCGCGGAGTCCACGCTTAAAGGCATTCCCATCGCGCGCGTCCCCGAGGCATTCGCCGATGGGCTGGAAGGTAGTTTTGCTCCGCAGGTGCACGCCCGGCTCGAAGAGATCGTCCGTATCATCGCACCAGACCATCCGTGGACAAAGGCGCGGAGTTCTCCGCCGAACCTTGATCTCGCTTCGACGATCCAAGTCGACCAGGATGTTTGAGATGAAGCGACATTTACTCTGCCTCTTTCTGTTTACTCCGCTCGCTCTCCTAGGAAAGACCGCGGCGGCGGCCGAAGCCCCCGCTTCGTCCTACGAATCATTGGCGACCTTGTTCACCGACTGGCGCGCGTTCAACCATCCCGCCATCGTCAAAGGCCGGCCCGATTACAGCGACGCCGCGATGGCGAAGAAGGCCGAAGAGCTCGCCGCCTTCCGCGCGCGCTCAAAGCCATCGACCCCGCGGCTGGTCGCACCGAGCAGAGGAACGACTATCGCGTCGTCGAAGCCGAGATGAACGGCCTCGATTTCTACTTTCGGGTGCTCAAGCCCTGGGCGCGCGACCCCGGCTTCTACCCCACCGTTTTCCCGGAGATGAGCGACGTTCCCGCGCATGAAGGACCTATCGCCGAGCCGAACATCGACCTGTTCGCCTATCGTTGGCCCCTAGTCGCCCGCCGACCAGAAGCGCGGCTCACCGCCCTGCTTGGCGCCATCCCGGCGCTCCTCGCCGATGCGCAGAGTCAACCTTGCCGGCAGCACCGCGCACGACCTCTGGGCCTATGGCGACCGAGGCTTTCGCGAGCAGGCCGAAGCGCTCGCGCCGCTCGAAGCGGGCGACGCTGAACCTGCAACGACCTCGACGGCACGCGCACGGCTCTCTCGACGGCGCGAGCCCGGCGACTCAAGGCCGCGGTGGCGAAAGCCCGCGTGGCCAGCGCTCGACTTCGCCGACTGGATCAAGGCCGAGGCTCCGAAGCGCGAACGGCCCGTCGGGCGTCGGCAAGGCCAATTACGATTGGTACCTGAAGCACGTCCTGCTCAACCCCTACGACTACGACCAGCAGGTCGAGCTGCTCCAGCGCGAGCTCGACGTTCGCTGGCGTCGCTCCGGCTGGAGGAGAGTGCGCAACCGCGCGGCGCCGCCGATCCGCCGAGATCACGATCCCGCCGCCTACGCGGCGATGGCGCCAGGCGCAACGAGCAAGCTCTACAAGCTCTGGTCGACGCCGGCTTCATCGCCGACAAGCCTTACTTCCGCTCGGCGTTGTTCGACCAGCTCGGCGACTACACCCCGCCCGACGACCGCAACTTCTTCACCCATGTCACCGCGCTCGACCCGCTGCCCTTGTCCAGCCACCAATTCCATTGGATCGAGCTGGCGCGGCTCGCCATGAGCCGCACCCGAGCCCGATCCGTCGCGTCGCGCCGCTGTTCAACATCTATGCGGACCGCTCGGAAGGCTTCGCCACGGCGATGGAGGAGATCGCGATGCAGGCGGGCCTCTACGACGATGAGCCGCACGGCCGCGAACTGGTGTGGATCATGCTCGCCAACCGCGCCGCGCGCGGGCTCGCCTCGCTCCGCGTCCAGGCCAATGAGATCGGGCTCGGCGAGGCCGGCAAGTTCCACGCGGCCTGGACCCCGCGCGGCTGGTCGGACGCCAACAGCAAGCTGGTCGGGTTCGAGCAGCTGCTCTACCTGCGCCAGCCCGGCTACGGCCCGAGCTATGTCGTCGGCAAGGCGTCGCTCGATCGCCTCCTTGCGCTCGCCTCGCACCAAGCTGAACTGGAGAAACGCCGTTCTCTGCGCGGGACACTTTCGCGTCCATCTGGGCGTCGGGCATCGTCCCACCGGCGATTATCGAAGACGAATTCCTCGAGCGCCTGCCCTGACCGCAAGAAACCTCCACTTTTCAGCCAGCCTCACATGAGCGAAGAACCACCAGCCATCCCCCTGGCGGATGTTCTTCGATCTGGCCCGGATCGAGCAGCTTCTGGAACAGACCGAAATCGACAGAACGCTCTTGGACGACATTCTCCGGCGGTATAATCTGCAACTGCCTGCCGCGCCTTAGCCTCTTGTCGCGCCGAGCGAGCGAGGAGGATGGCGGCGGCGGGCCCAAACCATGAAGACCGAAATGCGCCGCCAGTTGGCCAGCCAACCGTTCGAGGAATGGAGCCGCGGGGACGCGAGCGACATAGACCTGGCCCGAGTGGGCGAACGAGCGGGTGGCGAGCGAGTCAATACGAGATTCAGCGGGAGCGCTCGGATAGATGACCATCAAACGTCACCCACAGGGCGAGGTTCGCGGGCAGACGAACTCGTCAAAAAATCCGCAAAGTCGGCCAGCTCATCAAGCTTTCTGCGACTATGAAGTCCTCACGCGTCCGCGAAAATGCGCTGTCTTATCCGCAAACGAGAAATCCACTAAGGCCGGTGGGTTCTTCTTCATGGTCTTCGGCGTCACCGCCATCATGGGTGGTCTGCTGTCGATCAACCCGGTGTGGAAGTTCGGCCCCTACGACCCGACCAAGCTGACGGCCGGCTCCCAGCCCGACTGGTACATGAAGCCTGGCCGGACGGGTTGCTGCGCATCATCCCGACCGGGTGGGAGTCGGCTGATCTTCGGCTACACGATCTCGTGGAACGTGATGCTTGCCCGATCCTGATCGCTGCCGCCGCTTGATGCTCGTCTGTACTTATCTGCCTCCCCTTCCTCGAGGGCTGGATCACTGGCGACAAGCGCGACCACCACCTGCTCCAGCGTCCGCGCAACGCGCCGACGCGTACGGCGGTCATGGTGGCCCTGATGACCTTCTACGGCCTGGCCCTGGGCTGCGGGCGGCAACGACATCATCGCCATCAAGCTGCACGCCAGCATCAACCAGATCACCTACTTCATGCGCGTGGCCATCTTCCTCGGCCCGCCCCTGGCGTTCAGGATCACGCGAGCTGGTGCATCTCGCTCCAGCGCCACGACCAGGAGCGCTGCTCCACGGCTACGAGACCGGCATCATCATCCGCTCCCCCGAGGGCGGCTTCGCCGAGCGGCACCTGCCGATCACCGAGACGTCGGCCTACACCCTCACCGCGCGCCACCGCGACGAGGTCTGCACGGCCCGCTGCGAGACCGACGCCAACGGTGTGCGCCGCGCCGAACTCCGCCGGAGCGGGTGCGCGCCAAGCTGTCGCGTGGTTGTTCGCCCACAACGTGCAGAAGCCGACGGGAGGGGAGCTCGAGGAGGCGCACGACCATGCCGACCACGAGGCACGACTGCCAGTCAGGGCCTCGACCACCCGGCGACGGCCACCAGTTCGACGGCCACCGCTGCGCGACGCCGACCAGGTCCCACGGCGCGACCACCCATCGACGACGGCTGAGAGGGCCCGCCGGTCCACTCCGACGGGACCTCTGCTGAGTCGGGCATATTTCAGGCGCCCTCGCCGAGTCGGGCACATACAACCCGCCCCTGAGAGTGGCAGTCGACCCCGCCGCCGAGTCGGCGCAAATCTCGCCGGCGCGCCCGCCGTGTCGTTGAGAAAGAGTGCCAACTCGTGTTGCAACCTACGACTTTCGACGAGTCACGGGAGGATGCCACACGACGTGGTTCCGCGCGAGGAGCCCGACGACGCGCTCATTCCGCGCTACACGTGTCCCTGGGCGCCACTGTGACATCCTACCCTTGCTCACGGCCCAGCACGACGATTCTCGTAGAGTCTCGGCTCTTCACCCTGGAACTCTTCGGCGAACTTCTCGTTCGCGAGGGAAGCGTCGATCGGAGACCGATGTCGACGGGCGTGACTACGTCGAGGCACGCCCATCCTTGACACTGACATTCAGGCGGCCGGCAGTGGGATGGTCGATCAGTCGCAGCACGTCTGAGCGTCCGCTCCCGCCGGCGACCCGGCTCGCTTGTCCACGAGCTGTCTTCCAGGGGAACCTGAGCTGGCACCGACCCTCGCGGAGCCCTCGAGGTCTCGCGCGTCAGTGGTCGCACAGCAGGTTCGGCACAGCGAATCGGGGTTGGGCGAGCGCGAGCGCGTCCATTCCCCGAAGGCATCACCGAGGTCGACGCAGGAGCGTCAAGGTCGCAGAGCTGTGCGCAGGAGCATGGTATCGTGACCCGTAGTCCATCCTCCAGTCCTCCGGCACTGGGGAGTCCGCGCTGACGCCACTCTCCCCGAACTTCGCAGCTCGAATCCCCGAGCAGGCAGAACATCAAGCGGTGGGATGGCGGCGGGCACCGCGTAGAAGCACGCGACCGGTCCTCACGGCCAGGCTGCGGTCGCCGAGTCACCACCGTGCTCGTTGGACGCGGCTCGAGCGACAGCGATGCGAGCCTGCGCTCCGGCCGTCGCTGCAGTCCGGCGACGTGCGAGACGGCCGAAGAGGGTTCGCGGCTGACCAGGATCCGACGAGTCGGTCGAGCAGTGAGTACGTCGGCCCCTCTTTCGGACCGAGCCCGACGTAACGCCAGCCGATCGCAGGACGGCAACGCCGTCAGGCAGCGACTCGGAGCGGGCGGAGACGATGATCATCGGTTCCCGCGACGTGGGCGGCCGGCACCGAGG
This sequence comes from uncultured Verrucomicrobiae bacterium, assembly GCA_963749935.1. Lineage (GTDB taxonomy): Bacteria > Verrucomicrobiota > Verrucomicrobiia > Chthoniobacterales > UBA10450 > Palsa-1392. The sequence continues at coordinate 8,292 of CAVVOH010000005.1, read as the reverse complement.
CAGCTGCCGCTGGCTGAACGCGATCGGCAAATCGGGACGCCGGTCACCCGTCGCTCAGTTTCCCCCGACAGCTGCGCGGCGAGTTACCTGCGACACGCGGGCAGGCACGAGTCTCCGACACAGCGGTCAACCCGCGACATGCCGACTCACCGTCAGCTGAGGGCGGAGCCCGCTTCCAGTCGGCGAAGGAGAGGTTCCAGTCGCCGTAGCCGTTCTCGAGGGTCATCTGGCGGTCGGTGCCGGTGTACTCCACGACGTCGCCGCGCCGGCTCATGGCGTAGAGCCAGCCGGCGTCGGCGGTGGTCATGCCGATGCAGCCGTGGCGAGACGTTGGCGTAGCCCTGGGAGCCGACCGACCAGGGTGCGGCGTGGAGGAACTCGCCGGAGTAGGTGACGCGCATCGCCCACTCGCACGTCGTCGATGTTGTAGGACTCGGGGTCGTCGCGGTTGATGCCGACGGTCGCGGCGTCCATCCGCTTGTCGCGGAACTTCTCGATGATCACCTTGATGCCGGAGCGGGTGGTGAAGCCGGGCTTGCCGGTGGTGATCGGGATGGTGCGGAGCAGCTCGCCGTTGCTGAAGACCTGCATCTGGTGGGTCTGGCGCGTTGACCTTGTAGACGTCGGCGTCGCCGACGTGGAAGTTGATGCTCGCGGTTCTCCTGGCCGTAGATGCCGTTGCCGGCGGGCAGGCTGTTGATGTCGAGGTCGACGGATGACGTCGGTGCCGGCCTTCCAGTAGCGCGCGGGGCGGCAGTGCACCTCGTGGTCGCTCAGCCAGTGCCACGAGCCGCGCTGGGCGGGCGTGCTGGTCGACGTGCATGTGCTTCTCGAACATCGCCTTGTCGGTGACCGGGACGTCGAACGTGACGATGACCGGCATGCCGACGCCGACGGTCTCGCCGTCGAGCGGGGCGATCGAGGGGTAGGTCTGCTGGTCGAGGGTCAGGTCGACGGTGTGGAAGCTGCGGGTGCGCTCGACGCGGCTGCCGTCGGTGCGGGTCGCCGACGGCCGGACGACCGTGTAGTCGGTGCCGGCTCGAGCAGCGGTCGGTCGGCGGTCCAGGTGCCGTCCGCTCGACCTCGCCCTCGACCGGCTGCCGGCCGGCGGACGTGACGCGTCACGTCGCGCAGGGTGCCGCCGTCGGCGCGCACCGTCGACCGGCGCGTCGATCGGCACGGCCGTCGCGGGTCGGTGAAGTTGGTCGTCAGCCGGACCGGGTCGACGCTGGGCGGCCTGCTCGCGGCACCCGGGGCGTCGTCGGAGCCGGCCGGCGGCCGTCCTCGGCGTCGGCGCTGCGCCGCACGCGGCGCAGCCGGCGCGAGAGCGCCAGCAGCGCCGCCGCGGCCGCCGTACGACGGTGCGCGGGCACGCGTGGACTGACGCGCGAGTGCGCATGCGACGTGACCCCCATGGAGATGACCGCCCGACGAGCGGTGAACAGCAGAACCCGTCCAGCGTACGGCGCGGACGGGCTCCTTCCGGAATTCCCACGCAGCGGCGCGGCTCAGTGGGCGTGCTCGCCCCGGTAGTACTCGAAGACCAAGCCGCACAGCGACGACCGCACCGAGGTGAAGCCGATGATGACCAGCCACCAGGCGCGACAGCGCGACGCCGTAGACGATCACGCCGAGGGCGAGGGCGCACCACAGCGGCCACCAGGAGTAGGGCGGGAAGAAGCCCAGCTCGCCGGCGCCGTCGGCGATCTCGCCCTCCTTGCGGTCCTCCGGCCGCGGGTCCATGCGCGAGGCGTGGAACCCGAGGTAGAGGGTGACCATCGCGGTGAGCAGCGCGGTCATCACCAGCGCGGACGTGCCGGTCGGGTCCTCGGAGAGGAACCAGTACGCCGGGCGCCACCACCACGACGAACACGGTGGTGATCCCGAAGATCCAGGCCTCGGCCTTCATCGGTCCCTCTCCTCGTCGGTGCCGTCGACCGGGGTCGACGCGGTCGCGCAGCATCTCCTCGCGGCCGTGCACCTCGGGTGCGTCGGCACCTCGCCGTCGCGCTCCGCGTCGTTGTCGGCCAGCTCCAGCAGCGCGATCTCGGGGTGGTGCAGGTCGAAGGCGGGCGACTCGGAACGGATCCGCGGCAGCGTGTGGAAGTTGTGGCGCGGCGGCGGGCAGCTGGTCGCCCACTCGAGCGAGCGGCCCCAGCCCCACGGGTCGTCGACGACCACCTTCGGCGCCTTGGCCGAGATGTAGACGTTGTAGAGGAACGGCAGCGTCGAGGCGCCGAGCAGGAACGCGCCCACCGTGGAGATCTGGTTGAGCGTGGTGAAGCCGTCGCTCGGGCAGGTAGTCGGCGTAGCGACGCGGCATGCCCTCGACACCCAGCCAGTGCTGGACCAGGAACGTGGTGTGGAAGCCGACGAACAGCATCCAGAAGTGCAGCTTGCCGAGGCGCTCGTCGAGCATCCGGCCGGTCATCTTGGGCCACCAGAAGTAGAACCCGGCGAACATCGCGAACACCACGGTGCCGAAGACGACGTAGTGGAAGTGCGCGACCACGAAGTAGGAGTCGGACACGTGGAAGTCCAGCGGCGGGCTGGCCAGGATGACACCGGTGAGGCCACCGAAGAGGAAGGTCGTCAGGAAGCCGATCGACCACAGCATGGGGGTGTCGAAGGACAGAGATCCCCCCCACATCGTGCCGATCCAGTTGAAGAACTTCACTCCGGTGGGGACCGCGATCAGGAACGTCATGCCGGAGAAGAACGGCAGGTCCACCGCGCCGGTGACGAACATGTGGTGCGCCCACACGGCCACCGACAGCATCGCGATGCCGAGGGTCGCGGCGACCAGGCCGACGTAGCCGAAGATCGGCTTGCGGCTGAAGACCGGGAGGATCTCGGAGACGATGCCGAAGAACGGCAACGCGATGATGTAGACCTCGGGGTGGCCGAAGAACCAGAACAGGTGCTGCCACAGGATCGGCCCGCCGTGCGACGGGTCGAAGACGTGGGCGCCGAGGATCCGGTCGGCCTCCAGCGAGAGCAGCGCGCCCGCGAGGATCGGGAACACCATGATCACGAGCATGCTGGTGATCAGCGTGTTCCACACGAAGATCGGCATCCGGAACATCGTCATGCCGGGCGCGCGCATGCAGATGATCGTGGTGATGAAGTTGACGCCACCGAGGATCGAGCCGAGACCGGCCATCCAGAGGCCCATGATCCAGAGGTCGCCACCCACGCCCGGACTGCGTACGGCGTCGGAGAGCGGCGTGTAGGCGAACCAGCCGAAGTCGGCGGCGCCCGAGGGCGTGAGGAAGCCGGACGCGGCGATGAGGCCACCGAACAGGAACAGCCAGTAGCTGAACATGTTGAGGCGCGGGAACGCGACGTCGGGCGCACCGATCTGCAGCGGCATGATCACGTTGGCGAAGCCGAAGAACAGCGGCGTCGCGAACAGCAGCAGCATGATCGTGCCGTGCATCGTGAACAGCTGGTTGTAGAGCTGGTCGTTGACGACCTGCTGGCCCGGGTAGGCGAGCTCGGAACGGATCAGCATGCCATCAGGCCGGCGACGAGGAACCACCCGAACGACGTGATCAGGTACATCTTGCCGATCAGCTTGTGGTCGGTCGTGGTCAGCATGCGCACGACCTGCTCACCGAGCGGCTTCTTGCGCTCCGGCGGCGGTGCCGCGGCGTGCGGGGTGGCTGTGGTTGCAGCGCTCACTCGCTGTGCTCCTTCCGAGTCGTCGTCGAGACCCGCCTGTTCGCCGGACGTAGTCGCCACCGAGCACGGGCTGCTCGGCGGTGTTGCCGGCGTCGGCCAGCTCGTGGAGGTACGCGTCGTACTCCGTCCTGGCTGACGACCTCGACGTTGAAGAGCATCCGCGAGTGGGAGACACCGCAGAGCTCGTAGCACTTGCCGGCGTAGGTGCCCTCGACGGTCGGGGTGACCTGGAGCCTGTTGACCCGGCCGGGGATGACGTCCATCTTCACGAGGAACGCCGGGACGCCGAAGTCGTGGATGACGTCAGGAGAGTGGAGGTTGAACTGGATGGTCTGGTCGACCGGCAGCACGAGCGTCGGGATGTCGGCGCCGGTGCCGGACGTGTACACGTAGGACTCGTAGGCGAAGTCACCGTCCTCAGCCGTCGCGGACGGGGTCTGCTCGCCGACGCCGTAGTTGAACGTCCACGACCACTGCTGGCCGAGCACCTCGACGGTCATGTCGGGGTTGGCGTCGAGGTTGAGCACCTCGTCCTGGACCCGCACGGTGTGGAAGAAGAACACGACGCACATCAGGACCGGGGCGATCGTGTAGAAGACCTCGAGCGGCAGGTTGTAGCGCGTCTGCACGCGGCACCTCGTCGTCGCTGCGGCGACGGAACTTCACCACGGCGTAGAAGATCAGGCCCCAGACGATGACGCCGGTCACCATGGCGGCGACCCAGGCCCACTTCCAGAGCTCGTAGGTGTAGGGACCCTCGGCAGTGGCCCGGTCGGGCATCGCCAGGTTGCGGAGCTGGTGCGTGTCGGCCTCGGAACATCCGGCCAGCACCAGCATCGTCACGCCCAGCAGCGCGACCCTCAGGGTGCGCTTCAGGGGCGCGCCTGAAAGGTTGGGGACTTGCAGACCCACTGACGAGCCTCTCTCTCGGTCCTTCACGACACACAGAGAGTATCCCCATCTGACCGCGTCGTGCGGGGCAGGGTCGGGTGTCGGCCGATCTGCGCAGGTCAGGGTCCGTCCGCCCGCGCGCAGGTGCGTGCGCGTGGCATAAGTTGCCCGTGTGACTGCCCCTCCGGCCCGGTCCGTCGACCTCGACACCGCGTCCCCGGCGCCGCTGCACCCGGCGGCGCGCGAGGTGTTCCTGGCCGCCCTCGACCGGGGGTACGCCGACCCGCGTCGCCTGCACCGCACCGGCCGCGACGCACGGCTGCTGCTCGACAACGCGCGTGAGGCCACGGCGGGCGCGCTGGGCGTGCGGCCCGACGAGGTCACCTTCACCCCCAGCGGCACGCACGCCGTCCACCTGGGGCTGCTCGGGCTGGCTGCGGGGCTCGCGGCGCGGGAGCGCGGTCGTGCGCTCGGCCGTCGAGCACTCGGCCGTGCGCCACGCGGTGGCGTGGGGGGCCGACGGCGGCGACCGGGAGGTGCGCGTCGACCGGTCGGGGCTCGTCGACCGGGACGGCCTCGTCGAGGACGCCCGCTCCCCCGGCGTCGGCGTCGTCGCCCTCCAGACCGCCAACCACGAGGTCGGCACCCTCCAGCCGGTCGGCGGGCTCGACCTGCCCGACGACGTCCCGCTCTTCACCGACGCCTGCGCGTCGATGGGTCGGCTGCCCCTGCCCGGGGGCTGGGCGGCGGCCGCGGGCGTCGGCCCACAAGTGGGGCGGCCCCGCGGGCGTCGGCGTGCTGCTCGTCCGCAAGCGGGCGCGGTGGCGCAACCCCTTCCCGGGCGACGACCGCGCCGACGAGCGGTCGACCGGCTTCGAGAACGTCCCCGGCGGCCCTCGCTGCGGCGGCCGCGCTGCAGGCGGTGGTGGCCGAGCGCGACGAGGTCAACGCGCGCCAGCACGAGCTCGTGGACGTCGTACGCCGCCGGGTGGCCGCGGAGGTGCCCGACGTGGAGGTCGTCGGCGACCCCGACCACCGGCTTCCCCACCTGGTGACGTTCTCCTGCCTCTACGTCGACGGCGAGGCCCTGGTGACCGAGCTCGACCGGCGCGGCTTCGGCATCGCGAGCGGCTCGGCGTGCACCGCCTCGACCCTGACCCCGAGCCACGTGCTGGAGGCGATGGGCGTGCTGACCCACGGCAACGTCCGGCTCTCGCTCCAGCGCGACACCACCCGACGCCGACGTCGACGCCTTCTGCGACGCCCTGCCCGGGTCGTCGCCGAGATCCGGTCACGGGTGGGCCTGTGACGCCCCCTCCCGGTGGACGCCTCGACGTCGCCCTCGAGCTCGACTGCCGCGAGCGTGCCCTGCCCGATGCCGGTCATCGAGCTCGCCCGCCACCTCGGCGACGTCGAGGTCGGCGAGCTGCTCGCGGTCGTCGCCGCACGACCCGGCGGCGCGGTCGACGTGCCGGCGTGGTGCCGGATGCAGGCCAGGAGTACGTCGGCGCGGACGCCGCCGACGACGGTGCCCCGCGCTACGTCGTACGCCGCCTCACCTGAGTCGCGATCACCGCGTCGACGACGCCGGCAGGTCAGGGACGGATCGTGCGCAGGTGCGGCTCGAAGTCGGCGGCGGCCTCGTCGCCGTAGGTCGCCGCGCAGCGCTCGAGGAAGGCGGCTGCGGGAGATCTCGTACTCCTGGGTGCCGACCTGCTCGACGACGTAGACCGCGAGCAGGCAGCCGAGCTGGGCGGCGCGCTCGTGGCCGAGGCCCCAGCTGAGGGCGGCCAGGAAGCCGGCGCGGAACGCGTCGCCGACCCCGGTCGGCTCGACCTTCTCGATCTCGGGCACGGCGGCGACGACGACCGACTCCTCGCCCTTCGCGGTCGATCCGGACGCCCGTCGGCGCCGAGCGTGACGACCCAGGTGCCGACGCGGTCGAGCACCTCGTCGCGGCTCCAGCCGGTCTTCTGGGTGATCAGGCGGCCTCGTACTCGTTGGAGAACAGGATCTCGGCGCCGTCGATGAGCGGCGCGGATCAGGTCGCCGTCACCGAAGGCGAGCTGCTGCGACGGGTCGGCCAGGAACGCGGTAGCCGCGCTGGCGGCACTCCTCGGTGTGGCGGAGCATCCCCTGCGGGTCGTCGGGGCCGATGATGACGTAGTCGGGCTCGCCCGACGCGGTCGACGATCGGCTTGAGCTCGATCTCGCGGGACTCGCTCATCGCGCCGGCGTAGAAGCTGACGCGATCTGCGCGTGCGTCGATGTCGTTGGTGCACACGAAGCGGGCGGTGTGCCGGGTCTCGGAGACGTGCACCGAGTCGCAGTCGACGTTGTGCCGCTCCAGCCACGCGCGGTACTCGACGAAGTCCTCGCCGACCGCACCGACCAGCACCGGGCGCAGGCCCAGGTTGCCGAGGCCGAAGCAGATGTTGGCGGCGCAGCCGCCGCGGCGTACCTCGAGGTCCTCGACGAGGAACGAGACCGACGAGCTTGTCGAGCTGGTCGACGACCAGGCTGTCGGCGAACTTGCCCGGGAAGGACATCAGGTGGTCGGTCGCGATGGATCCGGCGACGAGGAGGGACACGCCGCGGACACTACCCCGCGGTACGGCTCGGGATACGCATCAGTAGCCAATACCGTCGACCCCATGACGACGTCCCGACACCCCGCGCCCCTCTTCAGCGACGAGCTGGGCACCCCCGCCGAGATGGCCGCCGACGGCCGGGAGACCAGCCGCAACCTCGGTCTGCAGAGCCGCCTCGAGCGCGCCGCGCAGGCCGCTGTCGCCCCCGCGCCCAGCCTCCGCTTCGACGACTACCCGGCCGAGGTCGGCAAGCGCGAGATCCGGGTCTCCGACGCCGCCGCCCGCATCGCCAACGCGCTGCACCTGCACCTGGACTGGCGCGACCCGCCGTACGACGAAGGCCCCCTGCACGGCAGGGGCCCTTCGCGTGTCATGGATTTCGACGCGGCCGTCGCGACCTCGTTCCTCGGTCGCGGGCCTTGCTCAATCTGCCTCTCTTCGAGCTTCGCAAGCTCAGCCTGGCAATCAGTGGAACGAGTCGCCGCAGGCGCAGGAGCCGGTGGCGTTGGGGTTGTCGATCGTGAACCCCTGCTTCTCGATGGTGTCGACGAAGTCGATCTCGGCACCGTTGAGGTAGGGGACGCTCATCCGGTCGACGACGACGGTCACGCCGTCGAAGTCGGTGGTGACGTCGCCGTCGAGGGTGCGCTCGTCGAAGAAGAGCTGGTAGCGCAGGCCCGAGCAGCCACCCGGCTGCACGGAGATGCGCAGGGCCAGGTCGTCGCGACCCTCCTGCTCGAGGAGGCTCTTGATCTTGCTGGCGGCGACAGCGGAAGGTTGATCTGGTCGGTGCGGCGCTCAGTGGTCTCGACCTGCTCGGTCATCTCATCACTCCAGAAGTCTCGGGTACTGCTTGCCTCAATGGTCGCACACCGAGGGTTATTCCCGCCCCTCAGCAAGACCTCAGTGAGACCCTCAGTGAGACCCTCAGCGAGACCCTCAGCGAGACCAGGACCGGGCGACCCGCTCCGCGAGCTCGCCCAGGGCCTCGGCGGGCTGCGCGAAGGCCCGTTCCTCCCCCACCAGGTCCACCAGGGAGTAGGCCGACTCTATCCCCCAGGGCGCGCATCTCGCGCGAGCCGACCAGGAACAAGACCAACCTGAACGAAGTAGACCACATAAACAT
>CAVVOH010000004.1:0-1430071 GCA_963749935.1 uncultured Verrucomicrobiae bacterium | reverse complement strand
CGGCGCGATAGACGTAAATCCGGCGGCGGTAGGCTTCGACATCCTTCGGCCGTGCTTCGATCACTTTGTCGAAATCTTCCAGCGCCTTGTCGTATTGCTTCAGGTTGCGGTAAGCAAACGCACGGCGGGGCGCCCTTCCACATCCACCTCCGCAATGGTGTTGATGGCGACGTCGTAATCCGCGATCGCTTTCTTCCATTTGCCCTGTTGCAGATAGATATAGCCGCGCAGCCGCAGCGCGGCCCGCTCGCGCGGGTTGGCCTTGATTACCTCATCCAGCTCCTTTAACGCTTCGGCCTGCTTCTTCTCGCGCAAAAACATCCTGGCCCGATCCATTCGACCCTTGGTTGTGTCGGGGTTGAGCTCGATCGCCTTCGCGTAATCTGCCTGGGCCTTTTTCTGGTCGCCCATCAGCCGATAAGTGAGCGCCGGTTGCGGTAGTTCTTCGGGTCCTTCGGCTGCGCCTGATCGCTTTGGTGAATTCTTCGATCGCTTTGTCGTATTCTTTTTTTCTTGGTGTACTTCACCCCACGATTGGTATGTCCGCCCGGATCACCCGCGACGCTGGCAGCGGGCAGAGGTAGGGGCGCGATGAAAAATGCGCAGAGGAGGGCGAGAAGAGGCAAGTTGAAAAAGGAAAGTCGTTTCATAAGGCTGAGCAGAAAGTGCAGACAGTTGAAAACTAGCTCAGCTTTCGCGAAGCTCCTCGAAATTATCGTGGAGAAAATCCGCCACGAAAGGACGAAAACGAAAGTCGTTGCGGTAGGACTTATGCGCTTCATTGTCGGACGTGCGCCAGACAGGACCTACCGTCGGACAGTCGATCCATGGTACGCCCGCGGCGTCGCTGGTGGGCTCATGTTCAGCCTGCCTCTCATTTACACAATGGAGGTTTGGTGGACAGGTTTCCTGGCCGGGCCGCTCCGACTTCTTCTCTATGTCCTGGCCACTTTCGTCCTTCTCCTCGGCTACAATCACTATGCCGGTATGCATTCCGATTCCTGCTGGTCGGAGGTGGTGATCGATTCGGTCGAGGAACTTGGCATTGGCCTGCTCGTCGCGCTCGGCTTGCTCCTCCTTCTCGGGCGCATTTCACCCCAGATGGAACCAGGTGAAGTGGTCGGGAAAGTTGTGATCGAAGCCATGACTGTCGCGATCGGCATCTCGGTCGGGACGGCCCAGCTCGGCCTGCAGGGAGAAGAAAGCGACAGCAAAAAGAAAACTTCCGCGCCTAACGAGATCCATTTCGGCGGCCAGCTCGTCATCGCCATCTGCGGCGTGACCCTCTTCGCGGCCAACATTGCGCCGACCGAGGAGGTGGTAGCGATTGCGACCGACTGCTCGGTTCCGCAGCTACTCGGCCTGATCTTCCTCTCGCTTCTGCTGGCCGCGCTGATTCTCTACTACATCGAGTTCGCCGGCTCGAAACAGCATGTCCGGCGCGACGGTCTTCTCTCCGTCTTCATCGGCACCGTCACCAGCTACGCCGCCGCGCTGGCCACGGCCGCGGCGGTGCTTTGGTTTCTTGGGCGCTTTGACCAGGTCGCGCTCATAACCGCGGTCGCCGAGACGGTGGTGCTCGGAGTTGCGACGACGTTAGGCGCTTCCGCCGGCCGGCTTCTCGTGCAATGAAGAAACCGGAAAAGAACTGGCTGGAGTGGAGCGTCTTCGCGCTTTCCCTCGTCCTCATCCTGGTGACCGCTGGTCTGCTCGTGCAACAGTGGCTGTCGTTAGGCGAAAAACCGCCCGACCCCCAGGTGCAGCTCGGCCTGCCCGAGGCGCACCAGGGTTATTTCGCGGTCCCAGTCACGGTCGCCAATCGCGGCGACGAGACCGCGGAGAGCGTGCATATCGAAGTGCTCCTGCAACTCCCGGGTGGCGAGAGCGAGCGAGGGGAATTCGACCTGCCCTATCTGCCCCGGCACGCCACCCGCAAGGCGTGGGTCACCTTCCGGCACGACCCGAGCAAGGGAAAGCTGGAGTCGCACGTGCTGGGCTACCAGAAACCGTAGCCGCGGTTCTCCCGCGTCGTTACCTGGCGGCGCCGCGGCGCGGCCCCCTGTAAAGAACGCGGGAGTCGACCGAATCGTTAGGCTAAAGGTGCAGATCGACCCGGTACATCTCGATCAAACCATCCGGATTGATGCCCCAACCATAGATCGTTTTGCCGTCGGCCGAAATCAGGGACGCTGCTCGCAGGCTCCAACCCTCCGGGATGACGATGCCGCGGCTGGCGAGATACTTATCGAGAAAAGTCGTGCCGCGGCCTTCGCGCCAGATAAAGGCGCGGGTCCGGTTGCCCTTGCGCGAAAATCCCACCGCAATCTGACCGTTCTCGCTCACATCGAGCGCAGTGAAAAAGCCCTTATCGACGCCGCCGGTAGTGCCGATCGGCTGCACGCCGGTGGCGGCGCGCCAGATCCAGGCTTCCGGACCAAACCGATAACCGCCGCCCACGATGGCGCTGCCATCGCTGTTCACGGCCATCGCTTCACCGTTCAGGCTGCCGTCATTGGCCAGGATGAACTCCGGCACCAGATCGACCCATTTCGCCGCCGAACGCTCGCCGTTTAGCTGATCCTGCCAGCCGACAATCACACTGCCATCCCCGTTAACGGCATTCGCGCGGGAGGCTGGGCCGTTGATCAGGCTGGGCAACACCTCAGCCGGCCCGCCATTGACCAGGTCCCACATTCCGGCATTGGCCTTGCAAACTTGCGCCCGCCAAAGGAGACCCGCCGCGATGCTACCATCGCCGCTAATCCCGTAGGCGCCGCTGAGCGAAGTGCCGCAGGGCACCGCGCCCGGTTCCGACCCGAGATCGAGCCAGCTCGTTCCGCCCAGCCATTTTGCGGCGTTTTCATAGCCGTTCCCATCGACATGGCAGCCAACCAACGTCGATCCGTCGCCCGAGATGGCAGGCAGACCATTGAAACAACCGTCCCCGATCACCGACGCCCCGGCGGCTGGCGTGTAATAAAGATTTGGGACACCGAGAAAACCGGTGCCGACCACCGTGGAAGCGTCATCCGACATCGAGGTCGGAATCATCTCGATCACTCCCGTTGGGACAAAAGCCCCGCCGCACCAGGCGGAGGCCGTTCCCAGCAGGATAACCAGCGTGCCGCATGCGAATGCTTTGAATTTCAATAATTGTTGTTTGGCCTTCATCCGAGCAGGCTGGCCGGATCACCGACGCAGGGTCAAGTCCGTTTAAGAGATAAATTTTCGGAGAACCCGGGCGGATTACTCCACGTCCTCGGCTTCCGCGTGCGTAAATGGTTTCAGCCATCGGAGCAGGGCGAAACTTGCCAGCGCCAGGGTCACGCCGATCTCAATTCGTTGGAAAGCCACCGCCGCGCCGATCGCCCCCGTGCTCCAGAGGTTGGCCGCGGTGAACATGCGCAGCAAATTCACGCTCATGCTTTGCCAATCGAAAGAAAACGAATCAACCATAGCTTCCACAAGGAATCGGATGCGCCCGCTAAAACAAGGCTATTAGCCGGTGCGTCGCGATTATTGGGAGATGTTCTTTCATAGCTGGAGCGGGCTCGGCCGAGTGCTGGTGGTCGGGATCTGTGCCTACGGCGGGCTCGTCCTCATCCTCCGTATCTCGGGGAAGCGCACTCTCGCGAAAATGAACGCCTTCGATTTCGTGGTCACGGTCGCGCTGGGCTCGATCCTTGCCACTGTCCTGCTTTCGAAAGATGTCGCGCTCGCGGAGGGCCTGCTCGCACTCGCCTGGCTCATCGGCCTGCAATGGCTCGTCGCCTGGCTGGCGGTCCGTTCCGCCGCCTGGCGCAAGGTGATCAAGAGCGAACCGCGTCTCCTCGCGCTCCGCGGTGAGATGAACGAAAGGGCCTTGCGTGCCGAGCGAGTCACGCCCGAGGCCGTCTTCGCGGCGGTGCGCTCGGCCGGGCACGCGTCGTTAGGGGAGGTCGAGGCGGTGGTTCTGGAAAATGACGGGAGCCTGAGCGTGATTGGGTCTAATCCGCAGCGGAGGGAGGCTTCGGCCTTGCGCGGGCTGGAGGAATTTCCGGCCGATAAGTGAAGACTGGAGTTCACTTTCGCTGGATCGCCGGCACCACCAGGCGCTGCAGGTAAACGCGCAGCGCCGCGGCCAGGAGAAGCGCCAGTAGCGCGCCCACCACTCCGAAAAGAATGGCTCCGCCAGCACGGCCACGACCGTGAAAAAATAGGCCAGCGCGCGGAAGGCCAAGCCGCCCACTACCAAGTAAACGAAGCCACGTGCGGTCGCGCCGACCGGCGTGAGCCGCTTCAGCCAATCCGCCATTCTTTCCTGGATCGAATCTTTCATCGCCAGCCTGCCTGCTCCCCCGCTCGCCGCGAGGGGCGCGAAAAGCGGTCCGAAATTTGTCCGGCATAGTCGTGCGGTTTCCTATTGCCTTTCGCGGCCGTTCCCGCTCTGCTTTCCGAATCCTCTGGGGAAACAAGGAGCCGCTCATGTCGCAAATCGATCGTAGAAATCCGCCTAACGAAATGCCCGACATCGTGGGGGCGAAGCCGGCCAATCCGTTGGCGCGCCAATTTCAAGCCTTACATCCCGGCCCATGTGCAAATGCGGGAGCTGACCATTATCCCGTTGATTGTCGGGACGCTGCTCGGGGTAATCTTTGGCGCGTCGTCGCTCTATCTGGTACTGAAGGTCGGGCTGACGGTGAGCGCTTCCATTCCGGTGGCCGTCATTTCGATCACGCTCTTCCGGCTTTTTTCCAAATTCGGGATGCGCGATGCGACCATTCTCGAAAATAACATCGTGCAGACGGCCGGCTCGGCCGGTGAATCGATCGCTTTCGGGCTTGGGGTGACGATGCCAGCGATCATGATTCTGGGGTTCGATCTCGAAATTACCCGGGTCATGCTGGTGGCGGTGCTGGGCGGGTTGCTCGGCATTCTCATGATGATCCCACTGCGGCGCGCTCTGATCGTCGATCAGCATGGGATCCTGAAATATCCGGAGGGGACGGCCTGCGCGGAGGTGCTAAAGGCGGCCGCTTCGCGCGAAGGGATGGACGCCGCGGCCGGGGTCGAGGACGAGGCGACAGGCGGCGGCAAGATCATCTTCAGCGGGTTCGGGATCGGGTTCATTTACCAGGCGGCGATGAATGCCTTCAAGTGGCTGGAAAAATACGCCGGAGAAGATTTTCGGCGCGCCGTTCAAGGCGGGGTCGATCTCGGCCACGATCGAGCCGGCGCTGCTCGGGGTCGGTTACATCATTGGGCCGCGGATTGCTTCGATTATGTGCGCGGGTGGCGTGCTCGCTTATCTGGTGCTCATCCCGGCAATCAAGTTTTTCGGCGAAAGCGCGACGGCCATCATCCCGCCCGGGACGATGCCAATCAGCCAGATGGGTCCGGACGATATTCGCGGCGCCTATGTTCTCTACATTGGCGCGGGCGCGGTGGCGGCGGGCGGCATCATCAGCCTCTTTCGTTCGCTCCCGACGATCTGGCATGGACTGCAAGGGCGGCCTGGCGGATTTAAAGGGGCGCAAGGAACGCGTCGGCGTGGTCCCGCGGACAGACCAGGATCTTTCCATGAAGGTGGTGATCGGCGGCTGTATCGCGCTGCTCATCGTGATGATGATCATGCCGCAACTCAACCTGCAATGGAACCTGCTCGGGGCTTTCCTGATTGTGGCCTTCGGGTTTCTCTTCGTGACGGTCTCGTCGCGGCTGACCGGTGAAATCGGGTCCTCCTCGAACCCGATCTCAGGCATGACGGTGGCGACCCTCCTGCTCACTTGCCTGGTCTTTCTTTTCGTCGGCTGGACCGGGCCGAAATATTTTGTGACCGCGCTCTCGATCGGCGGCATCGTCTGCATCGCTTCCTCTAACGGCGGGACGACCTCGCAGGATCTGAAGACAGGATTCCTGGTCGGCTCGACCCCGCGTTTGCAGCAGATCGCCATCCTCTTCGGCGCGCTCGCCTCGGCCATCGCGCTCGGGCCGATTCTGCTCGTCTTAAATAATTCCTACACGGTCTATGTGCCGCCGACGACCTTCCAGAAAGTCGTGGCCGGAGCCACCCCGGCGCATGTCGATGCCGCCAACCTGCCGGCGTTCACCGAATCGCTGAAACCGGATACGACCGGACAGTATCGCATCCTGAAAAACGAAAAGGGCGGCGCCAACTCGATCGTGCCCGGGCTCGATGCCGGCGAATATCTGGTTAACGAAAAGGGCGACGTGATCTACAAGGTGGAACACAATTTCCCGGCCGATCTCCACGCGCCGGCCGACGCCGAGTTGGGCGCGCCGGAAAGAATCAAAGGCGCGCAGGCCAACATGGACCCGCAAAGTTATCGACCCTGGCAGCGCATCGACCCGGAAGGCGGCCCGGCGCAGCGCTATCTGGTCAACGACAAGGGCGAGGCGATTTATCTGGTCGATCCAGGCATCAACGGCACCCACCGGACCCGGCCCGACGGCTCGGCAGTGACGAAATTCGACGCGCCCAAGGCGACACTGATGTCCTATATCATCAAGGGAATCCTGAGCCACCGGCTGCCGTGGGCGCTGGTCCTCCTGGGCGTAATGATCGCGATTGTGCTCGAGATGAGCGGCATTCCGTCGCTCGCCTTTGCGGTCGGAGTTTACCTGCCGCTGGCTTCTTCGAGCCCGATCTTTATCGGCGGCATGATCCGCTGGGGAGTCGATCGCTGGTTGCGCAAACACAAGTTCCGCGATCACGACCTTTCGCACGATGAATTGGTCGCCGAAGGCGACAAGAGCTCCGGGGTTCTGCTTGCGTCCGGTTATATCGCGGGCGGCGCGCTGGCTGGCATCGTGATCGCGATCATGGCTGGCTGGCCGAGCCTCGCTCCGGTGAACGAGCGCCTGGCCAATTGGGCCAACGCGAACAATCCTTTCTTTGCCGGACCAAACGCCGATCTGCTGGCGATGATTCCGTTCGTGATCCTCTGCGCGGTTCTTTACCTCGTTGGGCGCGACGTTATTCTCGCGACGCGGAAACGGAAGGCGTAGAGAAGAGCTCGCCGGCGAAATAACAGATTCGTTTCTCGCCAAAGTCATCGCCGTCCGATTAGGGTAGCCGCCGCCCATGGCTACGCTGATCGAGGAACCGCCGCCCGAGACTCGCCCTTCGGCCGTGCGCCGGTATTCGCCGCCGGTGCTAATCGCGGTGGTCGCGTTGCATCTTCTGTTCGGCGGTGTGGCCGCCATCTGGGTGGTCTCGCGCTACACCGCGCATCGCAAGCTGACCTTTAACGCCGGCCCGAAATCGCCCAACCCGAGCGAGCGCGCGCTCGAGCACCGCGTGCAGTTGCAAAAGAAAACGCAATCGGTCAGCGCTCCACCGGCCGTGCCGAAACGCGTTCTCACCACTGGTCTGGCCAAGGTCACCCTCCCGGCGATGCCGGAAATCAAGACGCCGGAGAGCGCCCCGCGCAGCATGATGGGCGCGGGCGGAACGGGAAACGCCTTCGGCACAAGCGGCGCGACATCGTTAGGCGGAGGGGGCGGCGGCAATGGCACCGCGATCAATTTCTTCGGCATCCGCGACGTCAGCACCAGCATCCTGATCATGATCGACGTGTCCGATTCGATGTTCACCCGCACGGGCGACGCGCAATATCCGAGCAAACTCGTGAAGCACGGAAAGGAGCAAAATTTCCAGCTGGTCCGCGACGAAGCGATCAAGCTGGTGGAAAGCCTCACTCCGCAAACGCGCTTTGGCGTCATTCGCTGGTCGGGCGGCGCTTATTCCTGGAAATCGGAGCTGGTCCCGGCGACGGACGAAAACAAAAAAGCCGCGATCGAACACATCCAGAATGAAGTCGATTACAAAGGCGCCAAACCGCCGCGTGGCCAGCCGGGGGGGACACGCCACGACCTCGCGCTCGAGAAAGCGTTCTCGCTCAAACCGGAAACGATTTATATGTTGACCGATGGCAACGCGACCATCTCGCAATCGGGCGGGGGCCTGAAGCCCATCCCGCCTTCGGAGATCTACAAAATCGTCGAAGACGGCGAGAAGCAATTGCCGAAAAAGGCAAAAGTGCACGTCATTTATTACTTGAATGGCAAGGAGAAATCGGACGAGGTCGATTTGCTGCGCGGGCTGGCCAGCCGAACCAGCGGGAAGTTCCAAAAAGTCGAAGCCAAGGGGCGCTCGAAAAAATAGTCGCGCCGCCTACTCGTTCGATTCGAATTCTTCCATCGGCGGACAGGTGCAGAAGAGGTTGCGGTCGCCGTAAACGCTGTCGATGCGCGCGACGGAAGGCCAGAATTTCTGCTGGCGCGTCCAGTTGGCCGGCCAGGCTGCCTGCTCGCGCGAATAGGGATGATCCCAGCTGTCGGCAGTCACTTGCTCGACGGTGTGAGGCGCATTTTTGAGCAGATTGTTTTTGCGGTCGCCGCCCTCCGCTCCGATGGCATCGATCTCGGCGCGGATCGCGATCATCGCCTCGCAAAAACGATCCAGCTCGTCTTTCGCCTCGCTCTCGGTCGGCTCGATCATCATCGTGCCCGGCACCGGCCAGGAAACGGTCGGCGCGTGAAAGCCGTAATCCATCAGGCGCTTGGCCACGTCTTCCACTTCGACTCCGGCGCTCTTGCAGGGTCGCAGGTCGAGGATGCATTCGTGCGCGACGAGGCCGTTCTTGCCTTTGAAGAGCACCGGAAAATGCGGATCGAGCCGTTTCGCGATGTAGTTGGCGTTCAGGATCGCAACCTTGGTCGCTTTCGTTAGGCCAGCGCCGCCCATCATTCGGATGTACATCCAGGAGATGGTGAGAATGCTGGCGCTGCCGTAAGGAGCGGCCGCGACGGGGCCGTTCGCCGGCTGCCGCGCATCCAGATTCGGCAGGCCGGGAAGAAACTTCGCGAGGTGTCTAGCCACACCGATCGGCCCGACGCCGGGACCGCCGCCGCCGTGCGGAATGCAAAAAGTCTTGTGCAGATTGAGATGGCAAACATCTGCGCCCATGTCGCCCGGGCGACAGAGACCGACCTGCGCGTTCATGTTCGCGCCATCCATATAAACCTGCCCGCCGTGCTCGTGCACACAGTCGCAGATTGCGCGGATGGTGGTTTCAAAAACGCCGTGGGTCGACGGATATGTCACCATCAGGGCAGCCAGGTCTTTGCTGTGGGCATCGGCTTTCGCTCGCAGGTCATCCAGATCGATGTCGCCATCCTCCAGACAGCGGACCGGAACGACTTTGAAGCCGGCCATGACGGCGCTGGCAGGATTAGTCCCGTGGGCGGAAGTGGGAATGAGGCAAACATTGCGGTGGGTTTCGCCGCGCGCGGCGTGATACGCGCGGATGGCGAGGAGGCCGGCATATTCGCCCTGCGAACCGGCATTCGGCTGCAACGAGACCGCCGCGAAACCGGTGATCTCGGCCAGCCAATTCTCGAGCTGGTCGCACATCGCGCGGTAGCCCGCCGTCTGCTCGTTAGGCGCGAAGGGATGCAGGCGCGAGAACTCCGGCCACGAGACCGGGAACATCTCCGCCGTCGCGTTCAACTTCATCGTGCAGGAACCGAGCGGAATCATCGAATGACAAAGCGACAGATCGCGCGCTTCCAGCCGGCGCAGGTAGCGCAACATCTCGGTTTCGCTGTGATGGGTGTTGAAAACCGGATGGGTCAGGAAGCTGGAGGTGCGATTGGAAATGCTCGATTTGCGGCAGGCCGGCGCGGAACCCGGGAGAAGGACGCGGTTCTCGCTGAAGACGGAGAGAAGGTTCTCGATGTCGTTAGGCGTGGTTGCTTCATCGAGCGAAATCCCGATGCTGTAGGGCCCAAGCACGCGCAGGTTGCAGTCTCGTTGCAGGCCACGGCGGATGAACTCTCCGCTGACCCGTTTGCCGAGATCGACCCGGATCGTGTCGAAGAAATGTTCGTGCGCGAGGCCGTAACCTAGTTGCTCGAGGCTTTCGGCCAGGCGGCAGGTCAGGTCATGCACGCGCCGGGCAATCCGGCGCAACCCGTCCGGACCGTGATAGACGGCATACATCGAAGCCATGACCGCGAGCAGCACCTGCGCCGTGCAGATGTTGCTGGTCGCTTTGTCGCGCCGGATGTGCTGCTCGCGCGTCTGCAAGGCCAGCCGGTAGGCGGGCCGGCCAGCGGCATCGTGCGAAACGCCGACCAGCCGGCCCGGCATGTGGCGTTTGTATTGGTCGCGGGTCGCGAAATAAGCGGCATGCGGGCCGCCGCAGCCTAACGGCACTCCAAAACGCTGGGTTGTCCCGACCGCCACGTCAGCGCCCATCTCGCCGGGCGGGCGAATGAGGGTCAGAGCAAGAATATCGGCCGCCACGATGGCGAGAGCGCCAGCTTCATGCGCGGCTTTGATGAACGGCTCGTAGTCGATGACGGCACCGTCGGTGGTCGGATATTGCAAGAGAACGCCGAAGACCTGCTCGGCGAACGAAAAAGTGTCGTGATTGCCAACCGTGACCTTGATCCCGAGGGGCCTGGCCCGCGTCTGCACGACTTCGATGGTTTGCGGGTGGCAGCTGTCCGAGACGAAAAACGTGTCGCGCCCGCCGACAACCGCATGGCAAAGCGCCATCGCTTCGGCCGCGGCGGTCGCTTCGTCGAGGAGCGAAGCGTTCGCGATGTCGAGCGCGGTCAGGTCGGTGATCATCGTCTGAAAATTAAGCAAGGCCTCGAGCCGGCCCTGCGCGATCTCCGCCTGGTAGGGCGTGTAAGCGGTATACCAGCCGGGATTTTCGAGAATGTTGCGCTGGATGACCGGCGGCATGACGCAATCGGAGTAGCCGGCGCCGATGAAGTTGCGGACGACCCTGTTTTGCTGCGCGAGAGCGCGCAATTCGGCCAGCGCTTCCTGTTCCGATTTGCCGGCCGGGAGGTCGAACGTTTTCGTCAGGCGAATGTCTTTCGGCACTGTCGCCTCGATCAAGACCTCGAGATTTTCAAAACCGACCGCGGCCAGCATCGCCTCGATTTCCTGGTCGTTAGGCCCGATGTGGCGGCGCAACGAAGCGGCTTAGTTCCTCATTTTGTTCGTGGCCCGGTGCAGACGATTTTTCCGTCTGGGGAGAGGCATCTTTTTCCAGCACCTGAGTCTCGACCGAATCCATGGCGAACCCTACGAGGGAACGTTTCTGATTCAAGACGGGGGCAAGTCAGCGGGCGACGGACGTCTTGACCCCGCGCTCCTGCAAGCGGGCCAGCACTTGTTCGAGATGAGCGCGATCGCGCGTTTCGACGGTGCAAAGGACGTTGACCGCGGAGACATCGGAGCTGGCGAAGGCGCGATCGTGCACCACCTGCTTGATGCTGGCGCCAATCGCGGCGATCTGCGCGGTCAGGTCGGCCAGGCCGCCCGGGCGGTCGCTGATCACGGCCGTAAAGCGCGAGAGCCGTCCGTCCGCCACCAGTCCGCGTTCGATCACGCGGCTGAGCACGTTGGGATCAATGTTGCCGCCGCAAAGCAAAAGGACGACGCGCTTGCCGGCAAGCTCGGTTAATTGACCCGAAAGGCAAGCCGCCAGTGGCGTGGCAGCGGCGCCTTCGACCACGCCCTTCTCCAGTTCCACGATGCGCAGAATGGCAAGCGCAATTTGTTCTTCGGTCACGAGCAGATTCTTGTCGGTATGCTGGCGCGCAATCTCGAAGGCGTTGCTGCCGACCTGGGCAATGGCGAGGCCGTCGGCCAGAGTCGGTCGCATTTCGGTGCGGACCGGTTTCCCAGCCTTCAGCGCCGCCGCGAAACTGGCGACATAGTCGCCCTCCACCGCGATGACTTTCGCCTCCGGCCGGAGCGTCTTGACCGCAAGCGAAACGCCCGCCAGCAACCCACCACCGCCGACCGGCACAATCACGGCGTCGAGGTCCGGAACCTGCGCGACGATCTCAAGGCCGGCTGTGCCCTGACCGGCAATGATGGCGGGATCATCGTAGCCGTCGATGTAGGCGAGCCCCTGCTCGGTGCCGATCTCGTGCGCGCGCGCTTTCGCCTCGGCGAAATCCTTGCCCTCCAGCACCACGGTGGCGCCGAGTTTCTGGCAATTGTTGATCTTGATAAGCGGCGCAAACTTCGGCATCACGACCGTAGCCGGCACGCCTAACAATCGCCCCTGGTAGGCCAGCGCCTGCGCGTGGTTGCCGGCCGAGGCGGCGATGACGCCTTTCTTTTTCTGCTCGGCCGAAAGCTGAGCGAGGGCATTGCGCGCGCCGCGCTCCTTGAAACTCCCGGTGCGCTGGAGGTTGTCGAGCTTGCAATAAATCTTCATCCCGGTGAGCTCGCTCAGCGGAATGGAGGGCGAACAGGGCGATTCGTAGACGGCGCCTTTGATCCGCCCGGCGGCCGCTTCGATGTCTTGGAAGGTGATCAGATAGTATTGAGCGGTTGAGAGATTCGTCGGATTGACCGACTGACAATCACTCAACCCACCAACTCCTCAACCACTCACCCTTTCCCGTCCAGCACCGCGCGCACTTTGCTGCCGAGCTCGTCGGCGCTGAAGGGTTTGGCGAGAAAATTCATGCCTGGGTCGCGTCGATCATGGGGGTGCAGTGATTCTTCAAGATAGCCGGAGATGAAGACCACTTTGGTGCGCGGGCTTACCCCTTGCAGCCAGTCGGCAAAATGCCGGCCACTGATCTCCGGCATGACCATGTCGGTCAGCACCAAATCGATTTGCTTCGCGCCATGCGCCGTGATCAGGCGCTTGGCGTCTTCGCCGTGGGCAGCCTCCACCACGTCGTAGCCAAGCTTGCGCAGAACGCGAACCGAGAGGTGACGGACACCCGCTTCGTCTTCCAGGACGAGGATGGTTTCGGTGCCGGTAAGAAGTTTCTGCTGACTGGGTTTCCGGTAGGTGCGCGGCTTGGGCGGGGCGACCCGCGGGAGCAGGATGCGGAAAGTAGTGCCGCGGCCCTCCTCGCTCTCGGCATAGATATGGCCGCCGCTTTGCCTAACGATTCCATAACTGGTCGCCAGCCCGAGGCCGCTGCTTTGGGCCTCGTGCTTGGTCGTGAAAAAAGGCTCGAAGAGACGGGCTTTGACCTCGTCACTCATCCCCCGGCCGTTGTCGGCGAAGGAAATCGAGACGTATTCGCCCGGTGGCAGTTCCGTGCCGAGAACCGGCGGAAGCGTTTTTGCGGTGACCCCGAGGACCGTGGTCTCGATCGTTAGGCGACCGCCCTTCGGCATCGCGTCGCGCGCGTTGACCGCCAGATTCAAAATGATCTGGGTGAGCTGGCCGGCGTCGACTTTGATATGCGCGCCTTCCTTTAAATGGTGGAGATGGCAAACGATCGAAATGTTGTCGCCCAGGAGCCGGAGAAGTGAGCGATCGAGATTGGTGATCAGCTGGTTGACCTCGACTACGGTCGGCTCGAGCGCCTGCCGCCGGCTGAAAGCGAGCAGTTGGTTCGTCAAGTCCGACGCCCTCCCGGCGGCGTCGCGAATTTCTCGGATCTGGCCGGCGATCTGGCCTTTGACTCCAGTCTCGGTCAGGAGCAGATCGCTGTAGCCGAGGATGGTGGTGAGAAAATTGTTGAAATCGTGCGCTACGCCACCTGCCAGTTGGCCGAACGCTTCCATCCGCTGAGTGCGGCAGTCCTGGGCTTGCAGCTGCTTGCGCGTGGTCACATCCATTATCGGGCCGGCCAACCGCGCGACCACACCGCCTTCGGCACGAAAGATCAGACCGCGATCTAAGACGTGGCGGTATTCGCCATCCGCGCGTCGGAAGCGATACTCGCCAGTCCAACGATCGGCCGTGCCGTTGAACGTCTCGCGCAGGCTGGCCTGCACCCGAGCCAGGTCATCGGGGTGGATCTGCTGCCACCAAAAGGAAATGTTCGCTCGCGCGCCCGTCGCTTCGAAGCCGAAAAGGCTCTGCAGGCCACGAGGCCAGGAGAGGGCGCCGGTGGTTACATTCCAATCCCGAAACGCATCGTGCGTCGCCCGAGCAAAGATTTCAAAATAATCCGTGTGCGCTGGCGGAAGGATTTCACTGGATGTGGCGGGCTGATTTTGCGGACCGTTTTCATCTTTTTTCGATGTGGAATTTATAGTTGCTGTAGCCATTCGGGGTTACGGCCGCAGCCGCGTCATTAAATTAGCTAGTTCTGTGCCCGGATCGGCCATTCGCGAGATGGAATTCCCTTGCCATTCAACTGCATCGAAAATATGGCTCGGCTCGCAATGCCAGACGATCCAAACCGCCCTTTGGCCAATCAAAAAGCGCTCGTCACCGGCGGCAGCTCCGGGATTGGCGAAGGCTGCGCGCTGGCTCTCGGCGCGGCCGGCGCCGCGGTGGTGGTCAATTACCATTCCGACCGCGAGGAAGCGGAACGAGTGGTGGCCGTCATCAAGAAGGCGGGCAGCGAGGCGATCGCGCTCCAGGCCGATGTGAGCCGAGAGGATGAAGTGCAGGCGATGTTTACCGAAACCGTGCGGCACTTTGGCACCCTCGATATCCTGGTCAACAACGCTGGTATGCAACAGGACGCCTCCTTCCAAGAGATGACGCTCAAACAATGGGAGCGCGTCATCAGCGTTAACCTGACCGGCCAGTTTCTCTGCGCCCGTGAAGCGGTCCGGGAATTTCTACGGCGCGGAGTGGTGCCAGCAGTTTCGCGGGCGGCGGGGAAAATTATCTGCATGAGCTCGGTCCACGAAGTCATCCCGTGGGCCGGACACGTCAACTATGCCGCCTCGAAAGGCGGCATCATGCAGCTGATGAAAAGCATGGCGCAGGAACTCGCGCCCAAAAAGATCCGGGTCAACAGCCTCGCGCCGGGCGCGATCAAGACGCCGATCAACCAATCGGCCTGGGGCACGCCGGAAGCGTTGGCGAAGTTACTCGAGTTGATCCCGGACGGCCGGATCGGTGAACCGGAGGATATCGCGCGAGCTGTCGTCTGGCTGGCTTCCGATCAATCGGATTATATCACCGGCGCGACCATTTTCGTCGACGGCGGGATGACGCTTTATCCCGGTTTCGCCGCCGGCGGGTAGGGAGCGGCGCGCAAATTGTAGGGCGACCGCTCCGGTTGCCCCGGTTCAGAAACGGGTCAGGCGGAGCGCCCGCCCAAATTGTCCCGCGACCACAGTTGCCGCGGACGCCGACGCCAGCTACAACAAGTCAGCGATGCCTTTCACGCTGCCAGAACTCGCCCAAATGTGCGGCGGCAAAATTGCCGGCGACGCCAGCCTAACGATCTCCGGCGCGGCCTCCCTGGCCGAGGCGACGCCGGGCGAGATCACCTTCTACGGGAATCCGCGCTACCTGGCAGCATTCCGCAAAACCCGGGCCTCGGCCGCGTTCGTTCCACAGGACTTTGACGAACATATCGTGAGCGGCCAGATCCAGGTAGAAAATCCGACCAAGGCCTTCGAGCAGGTCGTGCTGAAATTCGCCCCGCAGCCCGTCACTCACCCCGCGGGCATCCATCCGAGTGCCGTGATCGCGGCTGAGGCGTCGTTAGGCGAAAATGTTTCGGTGGGCGCCTGCGTGGTGGTCGAACCGGGAGCACAAATCGGCGCCGGCACCCGGCTGGGCGCGCATAGCTACGTCGGGCATGAAACGAAGATCGGCGCCGGGTGCCTGATCTATCCCAATGTCACTATTCGCGAGCGTTGCCGCCTCGGAGAACGCGTCATCATACATAGCGGCACTGTCATCGGCTCGGATGGATTCGGATTCGAAATGGCAGCGGGGGGACACAAAAAGGTGCCGCAAATCGGAATCGTGCAGATCGATAACGACGTTGAGATTGGGGCCAACACCACGATCGATCGGGCGCGCTTCGGGCGGACCTGGATCCAGGAGGGCGTGAAGATTGACAACCTCGTCCAGATCGCGCACAACGTGGTGATCGGGAAGCACTCGATCATCGTCGCGCAGGTCGGCATCGCAGGCAGCGTGCGAATCGGCTCCGGCGTCGTTATCGGGGGGCAGGCTGGCATCATTGGCCACATCGAGATTTCCGATGGCACCATGATCGGCGCCCAGACCGGCGTTTCGAAAAGCCTGCCCGGTGGGACCTGGTGGGCTACACCGAGCGTGCCGCTGAAAGAGGCGAAGCAGCAGCTCGCCTGGGTACGGCGCCTGGGGAAACTTTACGAGCGGGTGAAGGCGTTGGAGAACAAGTCTCCGTAGCTGCGTCCCACATCTCGTTAGGGGACCAGAAAGACTTTCCCGCTGTACGGGTCTTTGACCTTCTGTCCGGGGCTGTAGCCGGTCACATCAACGTAACCGCCGTTCTTGTCGTAAGGGCTGAAGACGAATCCGGGTTTGCCCGGCACCGGTTTGGCGTAGGGCAGTTCGTTGTTCTGCGCTGAAGTCGTCGTGCGCGGGGGGGGCGTGCTCTCCGTCTGGGTCACAATTTCCCGGCGCGGGGTCGGGCTTGGCTGCGCTTCCGGCTCGGGCGGCGCCTGACGCTGCGTCGTGACCACCCGTCGCTGCGTCTGCGTCGGGGGCTGGGGTGGTGGCGGCTGGACCTGGTAGGGCTGCTGCGGCGGATAGCCGGCTGTATCGGAATAAACCCCCGTCTGCGTTGTGGTCGTTGTGGTGGTCTGCTGCGGTTCTTCTTCCTCGCCGAGTTTCCGTCGCACGTAGGCGTGCGGCGCGTCGATCACCCGGAAGGTCGAGACCGCGGCGTCATGCATCGTACCGCAGGAAGTCAGCGCGAAAACGCCAAGTAGGGAAGCTAGGATGGGCCGTTTCATTTCAAGTCCTTTATAAAGTTCGATCCATACGACGGGCTCGGGCGGATAAAACTTCATTTCGCCGATCAAAGGGCGGAGAATCATCCGTGCCTGAGAACGGCGAAATCACCGCCCGCAAGATAGTCCGCGGACGCCGATCGCGCCAGCGACCGCCCGCGCTATCGCTGCTGCGTGACCCACTGCGTCGCGTAGCGGACCACTTCACGGGCGTTGGTCACGCCAAGCTTCTCCTTGATGTTGGCCCGATGGGCTTCGACCGTTTTCTTGCTTAAGTGCAGCTCGCCCGCGATCTCGTGCATGTCGCAGCCTTCGCCGATCAATTGGAAAACTTCCAACTCCCGATCCGTTAGGCGATCAACCGGCGAACGCGATTCGCCGCCGCCGTTGATATGATCGAACAGCATCCGCTTGGTCATGGTGGGGCTGACGTAGATCTCGCCGCCGATCACGCTTCGAACGGCATGCAGGATCGAATCGAGCGCCTCACGTTTCATCACGTAACCGCGCGCGCCGGCCCGCAGGGCGCGTTCCGCATAGAGGGCTTCATCGTGCATCGAGACGACCAGGACGGGCAGATCCGGTTGCTCAGCCTTGATCGCTTTGGTCAGCTCGATGCCATTGGCGCCCCCGCGTAGTCCTACATCCACGACTGCGAGGTCGAATTTCTTGAACCGAATCGCATTGAGCGCGCCGCCGCTGTTATCGGCCTCGCCCCGCACGTGCAGATCGTCCTGCGAATCGATCAACTGCGCCATTCCTTTGCGAAAAAGGGGGTGGTCATCAACGAGCAGAATGGCGCGTTTGCGAGTTTTGGCGCGGTCAGCCGGTGATTCTCCTTTTTTCATGAAAAGAGGCCGGCGCGCAAATCCGATCCGACCTTGCCTCGATGTCATACTATCGCAGCCGCACGGTCGCCAGATGGCAATATTATTTCGCCTTGGACGCATGACCGAAGCGACGGCCTGATTCGGGCGGCGCGGAGAAAATTCGAAAAAAGTGAAATCGCCGGCATCGCCGCGGCGCGATAAAAAGATATGGCGAGACGAAAAACCTTAGCAAAAACGAGGAGCCTGCGCCCGCATTCTTGCGACGGCGGCCACAGCCAGGGGGAAAAGCGGGCATGAGGAGGGATTCGGAACCAAAATCGCGGACACGCAAGCCACTCAACGCGCCCAGCAACCGGTCCTACCGCTGCCCGGCCTGCGGCCAAATGGTCGATGACCGCAATCGCGAAGAGATGGCGCGACATCACCAGCACGTTCTCTTTCCGAATCCACCTGCGATGTCCACTCGCCGTTCCCAACCGGGAGTGAAAGGGAATCAGCAGTAGAATTGACGTGAAGGGGTTTTCGGAACCCGAAACAATTAGAAGACTGGGTCGGGGTTGATCCCGTCAAGGAAGACAAATCCAAAAGTTGCGGCACCCGCGTATTCAGTCGCAGAAGGAGAAACTAACCATGCCAAAGGGAGATAAATCGAGTTATACAGATAAGCAGAAGCGCAAGGCCGAGCACATCGAAGAGGGTTACGAGAAGCGAGGCGTTTCCAAGAAGGAAGCGGAAAGCCGGGCTTGGGCCACGGTCAACAAAGAGGACAAGGGCGGCAAGAAAAGCGGTGCGGGACGCGGCAAGAAATCGAGCAAGGCCAGCTCCCGCAAAGGCGGTCGCAAAGGAGGCAAGGCGAGCAAAGGCAAAAAGAAGAGCTAGCTCGCGAGCGCGAAGAAATTGTATCCGGCTCGGTAAGCAAGTGTCGGATACTTTCTCCCAGCAGCAGAACGGCGGCCGGCAAACGAGAGACGAATTACAACACGTCTTTGATCGTAAGCAGTCGCCTGACCACTGCTGCTCTAACTCTCCCAGTCCGACATTATTTGCATCCAAACCATTCCGCAGAGGCGTTCCACCTAAGCAACTTTAACCAAGGAGAGAAAATGAGAGCATTAGTCTGGCACGGTAAGAGCGACATTCGCTGCGACACGGTTCCCGATCCCACGATCGAGGACGCGGGCGACATGATCGTGAAGATCACCTCGACCGCGATTTGCGGTTCGGATTTACATCTGTTCGATGGCTACATGCCGATGATGGAGGAGGGCGACATCCTCGGGCACGAGCCGATGGGCATCGTCGCGGAGGTGGGTAAAGGCGTGAAGAAATTCAAGGCGGGCGACCGCGTGGTCGTGCCTTTCACGATCGCCTGCGGGAGCTGCTTCTTCTGCGAGAAGGAACTTTATTCCTGCTGCGACACGACCAATCGCGACCGGGAGAATGCGGAGAAAACCATGGGTCATGCGCCGGCCGGTCTCTTTGGCTACTCGCATTTGACCGGGCATTACCCGGGCGGCCAGGCGGAATACCTGCGCGTGCCCTACGCCGACGTGAGCCCGCAGAAGATCGAGAACGATTCGCTCAGCGATGAGCAGGTGCTGTTTCTCTCGGATATTTTCCCGACCGGCTACATGGCGGCGGAAAATGCCGGGATCGAAGCGGGCGACACGGTCGCGGTGTGGGGTTGCGGGCCGGTCGGGCAATTCGCCATCCAGAGTGCCTGGATGCTCGGAGCCGGCCGCGTGATCGCGATCGATCGCGTGCCGGAACGCCTCGCCATGGCGGCCAAACAGGGCAAGGCGGAGGTAATCAATTTCGAGAAGATCGAAGGCGGCGTTTACGATAAACTACAGGAAATGACCAACGGCCGCGGACCGGATCGCTGCATCGACGCGGTCGGCGCAGAAGCGCACGGCGCCGGCGCCTTCGACGCAGTCATGGACAAGGCAAAGGCCGCCGTCATGCTCGCGACCGATCGCGCGCATGTCCTGCGGGAAGCGATCATGTGTTGCCGCAAAGGCGGGACGGTCTCCATCCCCGGTGTCTATGTCGGGATGGTGGACAAGATGCCGATGGGCGCGGCGATGAACAAGGGCCTAACGATCAAAATGGGGCAGACCCACATGAAGCGTTACACCCAACCGTTGCTCGACAAGATCAACGCCGGCGAGATCGACCCGTCATTCATTATCACCCACAACCGGCCGCTCGAAGAAGGACCGGAGCTGTATAAGACCTTCCGCGATAAGGAAGATGGTTGCATCAAGGTGGTCTTAAAGCCGTAGCTATCCGGATCTCCACCACTCCTAGTCTAGGTATTTTCCTGTACCTTCGAAAGAGGGCACGCAGCCGACAAGTCAGTTGCGAAGTGGGGTTACTATGGAACTAAACACCTTAAAAGATCTCTATATTCACGAACTGAAAGACCTCTACAGCGCCGAAAAGCAGCTGACCAAGGCGTTGCCCAAGATGGCCAAGGCGGCCAGCAACGAAGAGCTGGCGGCGGGCTTTGAAACCCACCTCGCGGAAACCGAGGAGCACGTCGCCCGGCTCGAAAAGATTCTCGAGAGCCACGACCAGACGACCCGGGGGCCCAAGTGCAAGGGCATGGAGGGCCTGCTCGAGGAAGGCAAGGAAATGATGGAGGAAGACGCCGAGGACGAGGTGCGCGATGCCGGCCTTATCTCGGCGGCGCAGCGGGTAGAACACTACGAGATGGCCGGTTACGGCTGCGCTCGCGCCTATGCCGAGATGGTCGGCGACGAAGAGGGCGCAGAACTTCTCCAGCAGACATTGGACGAGGAATCGGCCACCAACCAAAAGCTCACCGAGCTGGCACAGTCCGTGATCAATCTGGAAGCGAACGTCTAAGCGGCAGACTCGCCGGGCCTTTCAGCCTTCGGTCGGATACAGATTCGACCTAGGATAGGATGAGAGGTCCGGCGCCCGTCCGTCCTTAAGGCGCCCGACGAAATATGCGCGTGGTGATTGGAGCTGGAGACCTTTGGGAAGAGATCGCAGCCCTTGCCCAATCCTACGTCGAGAGCACGGAGGGGCGAGGGCAGGGCGATTTTATCCTTGGGTCTTCGACCCCCCAGCCGCCCACTTATTCAGAAGCTGACTGGACCGAGATTACTCGGGCCCAACAGTGAGCCGCACATTCCCCATTATGGCCACTCATACACTTACCGGTAATATCCAACGGCACCTCGCTTTCCACTCCCGCATTCTAGGCAACGAGCGGGAGGTGCTGGTCTATCTGCCGCCGGGCTATCGGCGCGCGACGGCGCAGCGTTACCCCGTCCTTTATCTGCAGGACGGCCAGAACGTCTTCGACTCAGCGACCGCTTTTGGCGGAGTGGAATGGCAAGTCGACGAGACCGCCCAGCAGTTGATCAGGCAGCGCCTGGTCGAGCCCCTTATCATTGTGGCCGTGGCCAACATGGGAGAGGAGCGCATTCATGAATACACTCCGACCAGGGGCCGGGTCGACCCGGATGGGAAATCGCGTAAGCGCAGCCGCGGTCTCCTGCGTAAATATGGCCGTTTCCTCATCGAGGAGCTAAAACCGTTCATCGACCGCACTTACCGCACCCGGCCGGAGAAAGAAGCCACCGGCATCGGCGGCTCGTCGCTGGGAGGACTGGCTTCGTTGCTCCTCGGTTTTTGGTATCCGGAAGTCTTCACCCGCATTGCCGCTCTCTCCCCGTCGATCTGGTGGGACGATTGCGTCATCTATCGCGTCGTGGAGGAGATGGATTTTCTCCCGCGCAGCTCCCGAATCTGGCTCGACACCGGCACGAACGAGGCCGGCTGGGAGCGGGCCGGACATCTGCGCGACCTGCTCGGCGAACGCGGCTGGCGCCTGTATGGCGATCTCCAATACTCCGAAATCCCGGGCGGAGAACACAATGAAGCTTCCTGGGCCGCGCGGATGGAATCCGTTCTGCGCTATCTCTACCCGCCCACGCCGCCCGGCTTGAAGAAACCCCGCCGGCCCATGATCGCTCTTCGAAAAATCGATCCACCTGAGCCGGCGATCCGTCGCCTCAACCGAGTCACTCGTTAGTCGACCGGTCTTATATCGCTAACGCCGACTGGCTTCGCTTCTGCTGAACCGCCCAGGCGGATAACCCTTCATCGCCCCGGAGGGAGGCAAATCCTGATAGGTCAGTAGGTGACATCCCTGACAGGTGCGCCCGCGCTCTAATGCGTTTCATAAGTGACGCGGTCACTAAAGATCGAGTCGATTAACGCAGTCTAAAAAAAGAAAGAATTACTATGTTTTATCATGACGGAGGAAAACTCCAGTATCCAGTCCGGGTCGAGAAACCGAACCCTTTGTTTGCGCGGGCGCTACAACAAGCGATCGGAGGTGTGCAGGGAGAGATCCGCGTTTGCCTCCAGTACCTGTTTCAGGCCTGGGGAGCGCGCGGACCGGCCAAGTATCGGGACATGCTTCTGGAGACAGGAACCGAAGAGATCGCTCATATCGAGATGTTGTGCACCGCAGTTGCGCTTAACCTCGAAGGGGCGCCGAGCGCGACTGTCGATGAGGCGGCTAAGGATCCCCTAATTGCCGCCAAGTTGGGAGGCATGGAGATTCAGCATCTCCTATCCACCTGTATGGCGGCCATGCCGGTCGATAGTGACGGTATTCCATTCAATTGCAGTCACGTCTATGCGAGTGGCAACATCGCGGCGGATATGCTCGCCAATGTGATGGCCGAATCAACGGGACGGATGCTAGCAGTTCAGCTCTATCGCATGACCGATGATCCGGGGATGAAAGACATGCTCAGCTACATGATCGCTCGTGACACCATGCACCAAAATCAGTGGCTGGCGGCGTGGGAAGAAGTGGGTGGCCTCAAATCCCATCCCATTCCGAACGACTTCCCGCAAGAGCAGGAGAACAGCGACTTCAACTATTCTTTCATGACCTTTGGGCGCGATGGCAACGTCCCGCCTCCGGAAGGACGTTGGAGTTCCGGCGAGAGTATGGATGGCCGCGGTCGTTTCACGATGGAGAAAATGGAGCCGCTTGGTGAAAAACCCGTCCTGCCCCCGGCACCGGATGCGCCGGTGCAAAGCGAGCAGTTGATGGGCGCCGAAGTTGCGGAGGGCTTGATAGACAAAGCCAAAAAACTCGTCAAATAACTCGGCGCGGAGAGCGGAAGTGGGTGCCGTCGGTCGATCTCGGCCGGCGGCATCCTTCTCCCAATAACCTTAACTCTTGCGATTCGAAGGAAGAGTGCACATAACAGTTATACCGTTACCTGGCCCAGGATTGGTGGCAAAGGTCCCTCCAATGATACCTGCGCGGTTCTTCACATTCTGAAGTCCAAACGTGTCGCGATGGGTCTTCACGCTGCCGACGTCTTTTCGACATCCACCCCCGCGCGCAAGTGCGTTTTTTAGGCAAAGGAACATATGGATACCGAACCGACCAGAGACCAGGAAAACGAAATGAACCGCGAAAGCGGCGAGAAGACCACCCAATCTACCGGCACTAATGCGGATCTTGGAATGATCAGCAAAGGATCGAGCGGCACGCCCAAAGCCGACCCCGCAAAAGAAAAAAGCGGCGGGACCAGCGCGAGCGGGCCCGAGATAGAACAGGATCTACAGGCCAAACAGTAACCACGCCACCCCCCGGTGGGCGAACATCATGGCCAAACACCTTGACGCTCGGGCGAGCCGTCTTATTCTCGATCCGTGATTGCGACCATCGGAAGAGGAGCGACGATTCTCGCGCTCTGTTTTTCGTTAGGCTTGCACTGGCTGGCCCTCCAGTCGGTAGCCTGGACTGGCATGCTGGTCACCAATGCCCGCCATCTGCCGCTCAGCCAAGCGGTCGCGAAAACCTTCGATGGCGCTCATCCCTGCGATCTCTGTCACACGGTCGCGGCGGGCAAGAACTCGGAAAAGAAATCCGAGGTTCGCGTGACAATCTCCAAGTTCGATCTCTGGTGCACGACCTCTGCGTCGGGCTATTTGCCGGCATTCGTGCGGCACGATTATGGATCGATGCGCCGCGCGATTCCTGAGCGAACTCTGGTCCCGCCAGTGCCTCCTCCGCGGTTGCTGCCGGGTTAACTACGCTCGTTAGTCCGAGCTGCGCCGTGCGTGTGCACGGGCCGCAGCATTTTCCCAATTGCAACCCGGGAAGCGGTGCCGCGCGCTGGCGCGGACCTCTCCCATTTCTGAGGAGGAATATGAAAATAATTTATCTTTTAGTCGCGCTGCTCGTCTTAACCAGTCGCGCAGTGGCCTGTGATCTATGTGGCTGCTACACACCGCAGCTTGAAACAATGTCGTCAACCGAGGGCTTCGCCTACGAGCGCTCCTGGTTCCGCGGCGCCTATGGCGCAGTAGCGGAACAGTTCACCCACTTCGGCACCGTTCAGGTAGATGGACGGGAGATCGGCAACCCGACCGATCAGCATCTCGACAGCTTTATCACCCAATTGGTCGGCGGTTACAGCTTCACCAGCCGCTTCGCGCTGCAGGTCAATGTGCCGCTGATCTATCGCTCTTTTCAGCGGCCGGAAGGCTTCGCGATCGATCGCGGAACGGAGTCGGGCTTGGGTGATGTTTCGCTCCTCGGTAAACTGGTGCTCTTCCACACCGAGGCGGGCGGCCGGCGCGAACTGAGCTTCGCCGATCCGAAATCGCCCCACATGGAAACGCAGGAGCCGAATTTTACCTTCTCGGCCGTCTTCCTGAGCGGGCTCAAATTCCCGACCGGAGCCACCAGCCGGATCAAAGAGGAATTCAACGAAGTGGAGGTGGAAGGCGCGCCGGAAAGCGGCATCCACGGGCACGACCTGACGTTAGGCACAGGCTCCTACGACGGGATTTTCGGCGGGCAAATCGCGCTTCGCTACGCGGACTTCTTCTTTCACCAGGACCTGCAATTCACCCTCCGCGGCGACGGCGCGCATCAATATCATTTCGCCAACGATCTCTCCTGGAGCGGTGGACCCGGATACTATCTGCTCCGCAAGCGCGCGGTGGTGGTGGGCCTGCAATGCGTCTGCTCGGGAGAATATAAGGACGTGGACCGCTTTCGTGGCAAAGCGGCAGAGGACACCGGGATTACCTCGGTTTTCCTGGGGCCCCGCCTCGTCTTTTCTGTCGGCAAAGTCAGCGGCGAACTGGCGGCCGAGCTTCCAGTTTCGATCGACAATACCGCTCTCCAGGTCGTGCCCGATTATCGGCTGCTGGCCAGCGTTGCTATCCGATTCTAGGTTCGTAGGCGGGATAGCGAATTTCATCTCTCTTGGGAAAAGAGGCGGCCGATCTTCTTCAGCATCCGCCCGCAGTCCCAGCTGCGTTCTCTAGGCGAAACGCCATAAAATCAAACCGGTAACAGCCGGGAACATATCAACAACTTATGACTGACCCTGAAAAAACGACCACGACCTCATCACCCGAAGCTCCCTCCAACCGTCCCCTTGCGATCGTCACAGGTGCTTCCAGCGGCATCGGTTATTACCTGGCCAAAGAATGCGCCGCGAACGGCTACGACCTTCTCATCGCCGCAGATGACGCAGCGATCGCCAACGCCGCGGAAGACTTTCGGAAACTCGGCGTGGCGGTCAGGACGGTGGAAGTCGATCTCTCGACTACTGAAGGGGTCGATCAGCTCTACGCCGCGGCCGAAGGGCGCACGGTCGAGGCGCTGCTGGCCAACGCCGGCCACGGCCTTGGGCATGCCTTCCTGGATCAGGACTTCCAGGAAGCCCGTCATGTCGTCGATACAAATGTCACTGGCACGATCTATCTGCTCCATAAGGTAGGCCGCGACATGCGCAGTCGCGGGCGCGGTCGGATCCTCATCACTGGCTCGATTGCCGGCTTCATCCCCGGCACCTACCAGGCAGTCTATAACGGCACCAAAGCTTTCATGGACTCCTTCTCTTTCGCCCTGCGCGCCGAGCTGAAAGATTCCGGAGTGACCGTCACCTGCCTTATGCCGGGGGCGACCGACACGGAATTCTTCGGGCGTGCCGGCCTGGAAGACACCAGAGTCGGCGCGGGGAAAAAGGACGATCCGGCGGACGTGGCAAAAATCGGTTTCGATGCCATGATGAACGGCGAAGGAGACGTCGTCAGCGGCTGGAAAAACAAGCTTCAAGCCGCCATGGCGAACGTTACTCCCGCGGGCGTGCTTGCCGAGCAGCATCGCAAAATGGCCGAGCCCGGGGGCGCCCACAAATAGCGTGGACGCTTCCGAACAAAACGCTCCGATGCGGGATTACGCCACCTTGATTGGGCTCTT
Source organism: uncultured Verrucomicrobiae bacterium (assembly GCA_963749935.1). GTDB lineage: Bacteria > Verrucomicrobiota > Verrucomicrobiia > Chthoniobacterales > UBA10450 > Palsa-1392. The sequence goes on along the minus strand of CAVVOH010000004.1, from coordinate 1,404,252 downwards.
CAATGCCACGCTCGGCGCCTTCCTTTTCTGGAGATGGCGCTCCCCTGCCCGCCAGGAAGTCACCACCGGCGATCTGTTTCTCCTCGGTATTGCGACCCAGAAAGTGAGTCGGGTCCTGGCCCGCGACCGGGTCGCACAGCCGTTGCGGGCGCCTTTCACCGAGTTCGAGAAGCCCGCCGGCGCGGGTGAAGTGGAAGAAAAAGCGCGGGGTCGAGGCTTGCGCAAGGCAATCGGGCAACTCGTCATCTGCCCTTACTGTCTCGGTGTCTGGGTGGCCTCCGCCTTCATTTACGGCTTCAATCTAAATCCAAGTCTCACCCGGATGGTCGCGAGCATCTTTGCCGTCAGCACGATCTCAGATTTTGCCCAACACGGTTACGCCAAGGTGAAGGAGGCGACCGAGTAGACGAGGCAGTGCTGTTCCGAGAATGGACCTCCCGTCAAATGGCGGATTATCCAATGCGGCTATCGCAGAACTTCTCGCCCGCGAGGCCGAGAAGGTCGAGGGCATCCGGCAGCGCGCCTTTAAAAAAGCGGCTCGCCACGCTTTTCTCTGGCCGGAACACGCGCGTGACCTTCTCGCCGTGGGGCGATCGCTCACCGAGCTGAAGGGCATTGGGCCGTTCATCGCCCGGCAATTGCAGGCCTGGCTAGGGGAGCCGCCGGCCCGGATTGTCCCGCCGCCTTTGCGCCGGGATTTTCTCACGCTGGCTGACGCACGCACGCTCCTGCGGAAGCATCCGGCATGGGGAAAGTTACTCCGCGGCGACCTGCAGATGCACACCCAGTGGAGCGATGGTTCCGGAAATGTGCAGGAAATGGCAGAAAGCGCAGCCGAGCGCGGTTACGAATACATCGCCATCACCGACCACTCGAAAGGATTGAAAATTGCCGGCGGAATCGACGAAGCGAAGCTGGCAGAGCAAGGGGCCGAGATTGAAGTGCTCAACCGATCGCCCGCCCGAGGCCGACTCACCGTCCTGCGTTCGATCGAGATGAATCTCAACCCGCGGGGTGAAGGCGACATGGACCCGGCCGCACTTGCGCGACTCGATCTGGTCCTCGGCTCGTTTCATTCTTCCCTCCGCACCCGCGAAGACCAGACCGGACGCTACCTCGCCGCCATCCGTAATCCGCATGTCCACATTCACGGACATCCGCGCGGCCGCATCTACAACTATCGGCTTGGCCTCAAGGCCGATTGGAGCCGCGTCTTTGCCGAGGCCGCCAGGCTGGATAAGGCGGTCGAGATCGACTGCTACCCGGACCGTCAGGATTTGAATTTATCCCTCCTTAAGGTGGCGCGGCGGGAAGGGACGCGGATTTCGTTAGGGACCGACGCCCATCATGCCTGGCAGCTTGGCTTCATCGAACTCGGTTTGGCCGCAGCGTGGCGGGCGAAAATACCTGCCGAGCGAATCATCAACTTTCTGCCCTTGCCGCGTCTGCTGGCGTGGGCGGAGGGAATACGAGAAGGCGCTCCGCGCAGACAAAACTGATCTCTTTAATCAAAAAAGACGGAGGCAGCAGGAATTTGCATGAAAAAGAAGACCGACAAATTGCATGGCAGCGTGCCGGACAAATCTGAGACGGTGTTGCTCTTGATCGACGTCATTAATCCGCTCGATTTTCCGGAAGCCAAACAGCTCCTCCGTTACGTCCCGGCGATGGCGAAGAAATTATTGCGACTCAAGCAGCGCGCCCGGGAGGCAGATGTCCCGGTGATTTATGTGAACGACAATTTCGGCCGCTGGCGTTCCGACTTCCGCGCCCAGGTCGAGCATTGTCTTTCGCCCGAATCGCTCGGCCGCGATTTGGTCCGGAGCCTGGCACCCGACCGGAAAGATTATTTCATCCTCAAACCGAAACACTCCGGCTTTTTCGCCAGCACGCTCGAGACGCTGCTCCGCTATCTCGGCGCGCACCGACTCATCATCACCGGCATCGCGGGAAATTTTTGCGTGCTCTTCACCGCCAACGACGCCTACATGCGCGATTTCGAAGTCATCGTGCCGGCCGACTGCACCGTCTCGAATACCTTGGCGGAAAACCGCGAAGCACTGCGATTGATCAAACGCTATTTGAAAGCCGACACACGGCCTTCGGCAAAAATCCGTTTCACCTGAGAATCGCCTCCAAACCATCTGGCCAGCGGCGTGCGATCGAGGGTTATGGCGAAATGCGACATGTGCGGAAATGACTACGACAAAGCCTTCACCATCCGGCTGGCCGGCAAGGAAAACACTTTCGACAGCTTCGAATGCGCGATCCACATGCTCGCACCGAAATGCGCGCACTGTCAGTGTCGCATCATTGGCCATGGCGTTGAAGCGGACGGCCGGAGCTTTTGCTGCGCCCATTGCGCGCGAAAATCCGGCGTGAGCGAAATCAAAGATCGCGCCTGATCCCATGCCGGCCAGGAAGAAAAAAACGAGCGACAAACGCTGGTCGGCGGAAGTCACCGAGCACAGCGACGCGCTTTCACTCGAAGAAAATGTCTTCAAAAAGCGAAGCGCGCGTCAGATCGCCGAATCGCTCAAGGCATCCGCCGACCGAAGCAAAAAGCGCAAAGGCACGCCGTTTCAATCGGCCATGTCGATGCTCAACTTCTACATCAACCGCGCCGGAACCAACCTGAGCGCGAGTCGCAGGCGCACCCTCGAAAAAGCAAAGGACGAACTGCGCGCGCTCTACGAAAAGAAAGAAACGTAGGACTGTCCGTCCCAGCCAGCTTCTGCCGGGCGTTTCGGCGGGGAGATTGGCGTTTCATCGCCGGCTGCTCCTCTTTCGGCTCGGGAGCGGGGCTTCTGTGGTCAAATCGCTCGCTTTTCGCGGCGGGAGCGAAGCAGTAGGGCGGCAAATGCTCTTCTCCGGCGTCGGGAGTACGTTTCTCCCGCGCCCGGAGAAGGGCTTCCCGGTCGCGGAGAGAGGCTTTTTTATTGCGGAGAATGGCGGCCGGGTATGGGTAAAGGGCGATTTTCGCCCGGCTGGCTCTCTTCCAGAGCGGGAGAATGGCTGCCGGGAAGAGAACGCAGGCCGGACGCCGCATAAGTAGCTCATTACCAACGGGGTTTCAGCTTGGCGGGGCGGGCGGCTATCTCCCCTTCGCCGGTCGTGGCCGGTATAAGAGCTGCTCCTTTATTAGGGGTTCGGGCGCAGGTGGTAAGCACGACTGTTTTCCCTTTCGCCCCACTCAGAAAGCATCAACCCAAAGGAGAACAAATATGGCAACTGATATAGTTCCAAAATCAATCAAAAACCTCATGGTATGGCTGGCCGGCGTGAAAGCCGGTATGACCACCGACGGCCCTGCCTGCGGGCGCACGCCGGCGGAGGTGACTGCGGATACGGCCTTCATCGATAGCATGCTCACGCCTGTGACCGATGCCGACACCAAGCATACCGCTGCCCTGGAAGCGACTGGGCTGGCCCGCGCGGCGATGCGCGATAATAACGACGACTTGCGCGCGTTGATCAAAAACTACAAATCGTCGCCCGGCTGGAATCCCGGCATGGCGGCGGCCTGGGATGTGGAAAGCGAGTCGGTCGATTACGACATGAATACGCATAAACCCCACGTGTCAGCCAAGACGGTGGGCGGGCAGGTCGTCGTCGGCGGCCGCAAACCGGGCTTCGACGCGGTCGACGTAATGATGCGGCTAACGGGCACCGCGAGCTGGACGAAGATCGCGGGCAAGGTGATGCACTTGCCGGTGATCGATAGCACGCCGCCGCAAGTGGCCGGCAAACCGGAGAGCCGCGAATATCAGTTGATCGGCTACGTGCGCGATCAGCCGGCGGGACAGCCGAGCGATATCGTGTCGAATATCTTCCCGGGCTAGCCCGAGGGAGATGTAAATTGCAAAGGCGCCGAAGCCCCGCTTCGGCGCCTTTTTTTTATCCCGAGCTATCGCGGCCTGGGTGGGCTTACGGGGAGAGCGGCGTTTCGGCGGGGCCGGAGATCACGCTGCCGTCAGGGCGAAAGCGGGAGCCGTGGCAGGGACAATCCCAGGTTGTTTCAGCCGAATTCCAGCGGACGACGCAGCCCATATGCGTGCAAATGGCGGAGCGCTTGTGGACCTCCCCGGAGGCGTCGCGGTGGACTGCCATTTTTTTGCCCTTGAGCTTGAGGATTTTTCCTTCGCCCGGTTTTAGATCGGCCAGGGAATCGCCTTCCGGCGCTTCAAGGCGCGTCTTGAGCAGGTAATAGGGATAATCGACGTTCTCCTTGAGATAATCCCAGGCGCCGCCCTTCAATTTCTTGCGCGAGGGCGAGAAGAGATCCGCCCAGGGGTTTTTCTTTTGCGCCGCCCAGTCGGCTGCCATCATGGCGGTGAGGGTGCCAAAGGTCATTCCGTTCCCCGAAAAACCGGTCCCGACGAATTGGCCAGGGCTGGTTTCCCCGATGAAGGGCAAACCGTCGTCGGTCTCGATGACCTGGCCGGACCAGCGATGATCGACGATCGCCTGCTGGGCCAGCCGGTGCATGACCTCCTCCAAACGGCGATAGCGATCTTCAGTCTCCTCCGTCTGGCCGGTCTTGTGATCTTCGCCGCCGAGGATGGCGTAATCCTCGCCCTCACCGTGCCGGTCGACTCGGAGATAGAAGTAGGGATCATTCGTATCCCAAAAAGAAGCGGCCGGGATGGTGCCGCGCGGCAGCCGCGCGCCGACCGCGTAGCTGGTGTAAAGAGCGAGCTTCGTCTGGAACGCCATCGCGCTGAGCACGCCCGATTCTCCGGAAAGCGGGTTGTGGGTCGCGAGGATGACGACGCCGTAGTTTATCCAATGGCCTTTGACCCGGGCGCGCCGCTTCTTGTCGTCAAACTCCTCCGCCTGGCTATCGGTAAAGACGAAACTCTCTGGCCCGGGAATGAGGCGAGCGAGCGCCGCGACATACTTGATCGGATGGAATTTTGCCTGGTCGGCGAAACGAACGCCGGGCTTTTCCATATGCGGCACGCGATCGAGATAGTCCGCATCGAAGCCAAATTCATTCGCCAGCCGCGCGTCCTCCTTGAATTTTTCCGGGTCGGCCTCAGCGCCGTCCCCGATGGGCGCGTGCAGATAGCCGGGCACACGGGTGAATTCGCAGTCGATCTTTTCGCGGGTAGCGATTTCTTCGATCTGGTCGATCGCGGCGGCACCGGCATCCCAGACCGCGCGGGCGTGGTCGCGACCGAAATTTTTCACCAGCTCATGCAGCCGCAGGTCGGTCACGGCGGTAAGATGTGCGGTGGTGTGACCGGTATCGATGCGAGCAATCTTGCCGCGATCGAGCAGAGCCACGCTCAGGCCGGCACGGCGGAGAAGATAAGCAGTCGTGACGCCGGTAATGCCCGCACCGACGACCAACGCATCGACTGAGATCGGGCCAGTGGGCGCGGCAAAGCGATCGGCAGGTTCCGGGTCGAGCCAAAAAGATGTCGTATCCATGGCTAATAATCGCAGGGGAGCGTTCAGTCAGCCGCCCGAGAAACCGGCCGTGATTTCAGAAGCCCCCCGGTGGATTTGTCCCAACCTTTCGGGCCGACGAGCACGATTTCTTTATAGCCATGAAAGAAGATTCCGTCGCGAGAACGAGCGAGGAGAGGACGCCCGCGCCGAATCCCTCCGAAGGCGGGGAGCCAGCCAGGCAGACGAACGCCGAATTGGGAGCGATCAGCAAAGGGTCCGCCACGCCGGGCCACACCGCACAGGCAAACCAGACAACGAGCAGCTCGCCCCGGACTCGAGTCTCACGAGCATTTCTCGAGAAGCTGGGCGAGATGTACGATGGCGAAAAGCGGCTCACTCATGCGCTGCCGCTCTTGCAGTTGGCGGCGAAATCGGAGGACCTGAAGACGCTTCTCGGCGTGCACCTGGAGGAAACGCGCGGTCACGTCAAGAGTCTCGAAGACCTGGCGCACTCGCTGGCGGAGGAGCTACCAGACAAGACTTGTCAGCCGATTGCCGACCTGGTGCGGAAAGCGAGATCGAGTTGATCAAGAAAATCGTCCATCCCGGCGAACGCGACGAGACGATCCTCGCCGCGGGGCGAAAGGTGGAACAGTTCGAGATCGGCGCGTATGAGCCGCTCTGCGCCATGGCCAGGGAAAATGATTGGACGCACGAATTCGCGATCCTCACTTCCATCCTGAACCAGGAAAAACTGGCGGATGAGCTTCTCGCTGGCCTGCAGAAAGGGAAGGAGCCGCTCGATGCGTTGATCAAAAAAGCGCTGGCCGAGCGAGTGGAGGCTGACGCCGGCTGAGGGGTTATACCCGGGGGCGAGTTTCGTCAGGGAAGAAAAGCCGCCACGTCTTCCGACGGGGCGGGTTCGTTAGGCAGGACGCCTAGGAATTTTCTGTACATTTCGAGTTGCCTGCGCTCCGATTGCCCGACGATCGGGAGTTTGATTAGTTAGGGCATGGCGCGGCACCTGACTTCGGAGAGGCGGCTCGATATCCTGCGCGCGGCGGATCTCGAGCGTCATTGGGTTTCACTGGATGACAAACGGGTCTGTGTCGTCTGCCAGCGGATTTTCAGTGGACGGCAGGTCGAGATCATCGGGCGGGGCGGCGGTAAGTACGCGCTGCAATGTCCGACAACGGGTTGTCCGTCGCTGGTTGGGCACTGGTTTCTGGTGGGGCCGCCGGCGCGGAGGGCAGCGCCGGTGGTGCCGCACGATGGCATGGCCCAGGTCCGCTTCCTCCCAGCCTAGCGTTGGCCAGATGCGGGCCGGCGGGAGCGGCAGCCGAAACACCTCACCTGCGGGCGAGGGTGCAGGTGATGCGGGTGCCGTGGCCGTCTTTCGATTCCAGCGCGAGCTGCGCGCCGATGATGTCGGCCCGGTATTTCATGATGTGGATGCCCATGCCCTTGGTCGGGCGAGAGGGCGAGAAACCGCGGCCGTTGTCCTCGACCCGCAGTCTCAACTTCCCGCTCTCGCGGGTGAGTGAGAGAACGATCTTTTTTGCTTTGCCGTTTTTGACCGCGTTGCTGACCGCTTCCTGGGCGATGCGGTAGAGATTGAGGGCGACGGCATCGTCGCGCACCCGAATGGAATGGGGACATTTAAAGACGCACTGGGTGGAGCCCTGGCTGCAGCGATAGGCGAGCTCGCGCAGGGCGTTGGCAAGGCCACTCGCGCTGATGTCGACCGGGTGGAGACCGCGGGCGAGATCGCGGGCCAGGCCGACGTTTTGGTTCACGATATTGGCCGCCTCGGAAAGGGTCTGGGCGGCAGTCGGATTCGTTGGCTTCTGCTTGAGGGCGGCGGTCTGGAGGAAGAAGGCGGCCGCGGCCAGCTCCTGGCAAAGGCTGTCGTGCAGGTCCTGGCCGATGCGCCGCTGTTCGCGTTCGCTGACGAGCAGGATTTCCTGTTCGAGCTGGGTGCGCTGCGCGATCTCCTCTTTCAATTGGCGGTTGATCCCGGTGAGGTCGGCGGTTCGTTCCTTGACCCGCCGCTCGAGGTCGGCATGGGATTTCTGCAGTTTCTCCGCCGCGATCCGCTCCTCGGTGGCGTCGCGGGCGATCTTGGCGAAACCGCGCGGGTTGCCCTGCTCGTCGTCGAGCCGGCGCATGATGCCATCGACCCAGACGCGGCTGCCATCCTTGCGCATGTGCCAGCGGCGATCGTTGGCGTAGCCGTTGCGCAGGGAGAGGCGCATTTCTTTTTCCTCCCGCTTAATGGCGCGATCCTCCGGGGTGAAGATGAGGCGGCCGCTTTTGCCGAGGGCTTCATCGGCCGTCCAGCCGAAGACGTGCTCCGCGCCCGGGCTCCAATAAACGATCCGGTTACCCGGATCGATGAGGAACATGGCGTAATCCGGCGTGCCTTCGACGAGCAGGCGAAAGCGCTCTTCGCTCTCGGCCAGGGCGCGCGGCCGCTCTCTCTTCGTGTATCCTGGGTGACGCCGGCCGCGGATTATTGACCGGCCCTGGCCATCGGTCAAGCGTCTCCGCACCTGCACGGTCTGGTCGTCGTCCCGCAGTGCGATTCCGCGTGCGGGTGCGCAGGCGGTCTGGATCATTGGACCCGGGCGTGGTCCGAATCGACCCTCGCCGTGTCGGCTTGCGGACGCTTCCAGGTAGCTTTGTAGACCAGGTTGATGTATTCGACTTGCCTGGTGACGGCCGACGATCCGGCGGAGTTTTCCGCAACGGCGGAAGCGTTCCTCGCTCGTGCGCAGCGCTTCCTCGGCGCGTTTCTGTTCGCTGATATCGATGACCATTGACCGGAGGCGTGATGACGGGCCACGCTGAAGAGGCCCCACCAGCGCGGCCTTCTTGCAGGTTTCGTAGGCGCCGGGGTGTCTCGCGCTCATCTCGGAGAGCTTGACGAGAGCGTCCGCATTCCGGCGTGAGGGCGCTCCAGATCATGCGGCCGCTTGATCTTGGATGAAGCATGAGGGCCGTAGTTCTCGTCCACGTCGGTGAGGAAGAGCACGCCGACGGTGTCGATCTGGAAGGCGCCTCGCGCTTCGCTCTCGCGCAGCTCTTCCTCCACTCTGCTTGCGCTCGGGTGATGTCGATGAACGTGGCGACCACGCCGGCGATGTGGTCTTCGCTCGTCCGGTAGGGCGCGACCCGGGTGAGGAACCAGGTTGCCGTCGCCGCCGCGCACTTCGCGCTCGATGGGCGTGAGCAGCTCGGCAAGACCTGCTCGGCGTCGTCAATCATCCCGTGATAGGCCAGCTGGTGGGTGATATCGGAGAGCGGCCGGCCCATGTCGGCCGGGAGGAGGTTGAAGATCTTCTGGCGCGCGGGCGTGAAGCGCTGGATGCGCAGCTGGCGGTCGAGGAAGATGGTCCCGATGTCGGTCGAGGCCATCAGGTTGTGAGGTCGGTGTTGGCGCGGCTCAGCTCCTCGACGCTGCTTTTCAGCTCGTGGTTTACGGTGGTCAGCTCTTCGTTGACCGACTGCAGTTCTTCCTTGCTCGTCTCGAGCTCCTCGGTCGCGGAACGCATCTCCTCGTTCATCGCCTGGAGCTCTTCGTTCGAGGCTTTCAGCTCCTCGTTGGCGGCTTCGTATTGCTCGACCGTGGTGCTGAGCTGCTCCTTGAGTATTCGAATCTCGTCCTCGAGGTCGCGGGCGACGGTTCGTCGGCCGCGGCGCGCCGGATCGCGCTCGGGCGGAACGCCGCTCTGTTGGCTCGAAAAGGATGAGGAAAAAACCTTTCGTCCGGATCGCTCTCGGCACCGGCCGGACGTGCACGTCGAGACGATCCGTTTCGCCCATCGACCTGGCACGGCGATGTTCTGGACGGAAATCTTCGCGCCATCTGGCGCGGCGCGGAAAAGCGCGGTGCGCAATTCGAGGCGCAGCGCCGGATGATCGACCTCGAAAAGATTGGCGGACGGCTCGCCGGCCGCGAAGCTGCAGATAGCGCCCGGCGCCTTCGGAGAGGTGGACGATGTCGTGCGTCCCGTTCACGACGACGCGAGGGCGGGCCGTATTGCTCGAGCAACTTCAGGTGCAGCTCGCCGAAAAGGAGGGCGCGCCGTTCCTGCGCCTCGGCCGAGCGGCATTGTCCGGCCGTCGCGGTGGACGCGCCGGCTGCGGCATCACCGGCCGCCGCGCGATAACCGGCGTGGCGCGCGCGGCCGCTGGCCGGCGCGTCAGGGGCAGGTTCGGAATTCTCCAGGTCGGAGCGCGAGGGGAGCGGCGCACGTAGAGCCGATGCTGCTTATCGATCGGCGAGAAGAGGACGCGGCGCGTCGTCCGCCGTTTCCGAGCCGCCGATGAAAAGCAGGCCGCCCGGGCGGAGCGCGAAATGGAAAATATCGAAGACCTGCTCCTGCGCTGTGCGCGTTGAGGTAGATGAGCAGGTTGCGGCAGGAGACGAGGTCGAGCCGCGAGAAGGGCGCGTCCTTCAACAAGTTGTGCGACGCGAAAAGAACCTTCTCGCGCATTTCCTTTTTCACCCGATAGCGGCCGTGATCCCGGTCGAAAAAACGGCGCAGCCGCTCCTGCGAAACGTCCGCCTCGATCGTTGCCGGGTACAGCCCGTCGCGCGCGTCGTGGATCGCTTGCTCGTCGATATCGGTCGCGAAAATCTGGATGGCGGGCGGGCTCTCCAGTCGCGCGGCATGTTCGCAAAGCAGCATCGCGATCGAGTAAGCTTCCTCGCCCGTGGCGCAGCCGGCCACCCAGACGCGCACCTGGTCGTCCTGCTTCTTGCCCGCGAAAAGCTGCGGCACGTTCGCCTCCAGCGCGGCGAACGATTCCCGGTCGCGGAAAAAATGCGTGACCCCGATGAGCAGATCCTGCAGCAAGCGCGCGCGCTTCGCCGGATGGGTGCGCAGGAATTCCAGGTAGGGCGGGATCGTTCTCGAGCGAATTGACCTGCAGCCGGCGCGCGATCCGGCGCAGGACGGTGGCGCGTTTGTAATGCGCCAAATCGTGCCCGGTCTGGGCGCGCAAATGGCGCAGCACTTCCTGGAGCGCATCTTCGTCCTTGGGATCGCTCGCGTCTCTCGCGAGACGTTCTCGCCGCCCGGCGCTTCCGTCCTTGGCTCCGGCTCGTCGCTCCGGATTTCTCCGGCGGCAGCTTCATCCGCTTTTCGTTCCGCACGAACTCGATCAGCTTCGCCGGCATGTCCGCGACCGGCAGCACCCAGTCGACCATCCCGGTGCTGATCGCCGTCGCGGCATGCTGTCGTGCTCCGCCTCGCTCGGATCCTGCGCGATCGTCACCCCGCCCTGCGCGCGGATGTGTTTCAACCCGATCACGCCATCCGAGTCGCGTCCCGGAGAGAATCACGCCGAGACGGCGCGCTGGCCGTAGGCCTGCGCCAGGGTGCGAAAGAAAAGATCGATCGTCACCCGCCGGCCGGGCGCCTGCTGCGGCTCGACCAGGTGCAGGGTGCTGTCGTCCAACGTCAGCTGATTGTTAGGCGGAATCACATAGACATGGTTCGGCCGCACCTTTTCCGTGTCGTGCACCTGCATCACCGGCATCGCCGTCTTCTGCTGCAAGATCGCCGGGAGATTGCTCTCGTGTTCCGGCGAGAGATGCATCACGACGACAAAGGCCAGCCCGCTATCGGCCGCCATGTCCTCGAAAAATTGCTGCAAGACCGCAATGCCGCCGGCCGACGCACCCAGACCAACTACCCCGATCGGTCCGCTCGGTTGGTGGCTGGCTCCAGCCCTCTTCTTGCCTTTCGGTTTGGAATTGGATTTAGCCATGTGGAATGATCCGGCTGGGCACTATCTGCCTGGCAGTCTCCGGCCCGATGTTGGGCAGCGCAATCCGCCCCTAAAGAAAAGTCCGGGGCACACGCAGGAAGCCAAACAACCGGTGGGAAAAAAAATGCCGTGTCTGCCCTAACAACTTCGGCTGGCGGAGGCGGCTTTCTTGATTCTGCCACCGAAGGCTCGAGAGCGGCGTTCTGCGGAACAATCCACTCGAACGGGACGGCGAGGCACCCTTCAGTCGGACATCCCAAGCGGGCCGGTCGTTCGTCAGACCCGCCGCCATAGACGAGAATTTGCCGGCCGGAAATCATCTGGCCACAACGCCGGCAGAATCTCTTTTCATCAATCGAACTCCAGGGATGAAAAACATCCAGCACGCGCAACGCGCGCAAACGCGCGCCGGCAGGTAATTTGAGAGGTTCCGATCGCACCACCCGGTATCCTAACGAGGCTCGGGCGTCGCCGGAATCAGGCGTCCGCCGCATCGCGGAATAGGAGAAATTTGTAGCCCGAGCGATATCCCGAGGAAGGTACGGTGGATTCTTAGTCGCGCCGCGTTTCGTCAATCTTGCAGGACATCCGCGGCCAGGGTTGAACGCGATGGTTTCGTACAATGAAAATTAAAACCCTGATCTTTACACTCGGCCTGGCAGCAGTCGTGGCCGTTCCATTGCAGCGCTCCTTCGCGGCCGAGGAGGAAACGGCTGGCGCCAAGCCGACCGCGAAGGAGAAGGCTTTTATCAAAAAGGCGGCCGACGGCGGCATGACAGAGGTCGAGCTCGGCCAGTTGGCTGCGGAAAAGGGCGGCAGCGACGAGGTCAAAGACTTCGGCAGCAAAATGGTGAAAGACCACGGCAAGATCAACGAAGACCTCAAGGAAGTGGCCGGCAAGATGAACGTGGAAGTGCCGGCCAAGATCAGCGCGAAACATCACGCCACGATCGAGAAAATGTCCGGGCTATCGGGCGCGGAATTCGACCAGGCCTATGTGAAAGAGATGGTCAAAGACCATGAAATGGATGTGGCCGAATTCGAGAAGGCGGGCAATGAAGTGAAGAACGAAGATCTGAAGAAGTTCATCGATAGCGCCCTCGAAACGATGAAACACCACCTCGAGATGATCAAAAAATTCGACCAGGCCAAGGGCTAGGCTGGAAGGGCTGCGACCGGCGTCGCCCCGGCCATGCCGGCGGCGGCCCGGTGGCAGTTTCGCCTAACGAGGGTGCACCAGATCGAGCGCGAGCTTCCATTCGCCGGCACGATCTTTGCGCCAGATCCGGAGGTAATCGCCAGTCGGTTTCGTCGTCGACCCGGCAAAGTACTCACCCCAGGCGTAACCGAGATCGCCGCCTTTGGAGAGGCCCGCCTTCGGCTCGCCAAACTTCATCGCCGACGCGTCCTGCCGCAGGGCCGCCGCGGCCGCCGCCTTCCCGATGATGGGAAATTTGTCGGGCTGATAGAGACGGATATTTTCCTCCGCGCTGGCTGCGAGCGTGCCGGCGCGGTCGGCAGCGTAGCGATGGTCGTGGTTTAACATGACTGGCTCGGCGTCGGTCGCTGACTGGTTAGGCGCGTGATTTTCGACCAACTGCAAATCCGGCCTGGGTTCGGTCGGCGCGGGATTGTCCGACCCGAGGTCGAAGAGCAATTTCCATTTTCCATTTTCCCAGCGCCAGATCGAAACGAATTGGCCAAAAGCGACCGGCACGGAATCCGACGGCTGTTTTTTGAAGGTCCACGGGCCGGTGGTGTAACCGAGATCGCCCTGAGTGGCGATGGCCGCGAGGACCGGCTGCCATTGCAGGACACTCTCCGACTGCGGTTTCGCCTGCCACGCTTTCCTGCCATTCTGCGGGCCGGGCAAGAAAACGATGCCATCTTCGGAGAGCGCGTTGAGAAAGGCGGCGCGCGTTCCTTTCTCGACCGACTCCTGGGCGAACGCCCGCTCCGCCGCGGCGAGCGATTTGGCGGTGCCGGCCGACGCTGCATCCTCGCCGAAAAGGTGGGGCGCGCAGATGATGAGGAGCAGGAGAGGGGCAATGAAGACGGGCCGAAGTTTCACTGCGGTAGACAAAAGCTGCATTTGGCGGCGTCTCAATTTAAAAGACCGTGAAGAAGAGATGGCGAGCGCACTTACCGAAGAGGACTGGAAAACCTGTTTTGCGGAACTGGGACCAGCCCTTGTTCTCTTTGCCCGACGCTGGACCAATTCCCGGGCTGAGGCTGAGGACATCGTGCAGGACGCGTTCGTCCGTTTCTGGCGCCGGCAGCACTCCATCGAAAACCGCGGCCTGCTTTACGCCACCGTCCGCTCGACTGCGCTCGATCGCTTGCGCAGCGACCAACGGCGCACGCGGCGCGAGGCTACGGTGGCGCTCGAGACTGAGCCGCATTTCGAGCCGCATTTCAGCGAGCTGGACGAAAGCCAGCAGCTCCTCGCCGCGGCGGTGGAGCGTCTGCCTGGCGAACAACGGGAGATCGTCATTTTGAAAATTTGGAACGAGCTCACTTTCGCCGAGATCGCGGAAATCCTGGAGATTTCGCCGAACACCGCCGCCTCCCGCTACCGCTACGCACTCGGCGCGCTCCGCAAGTCCTTACAGCCCCATGAATGATTTTTCCGAACTTGAAGCAGAACTGAAGAAACTGCGCCCGGCGCCGATTTCTGAAGGGTTGGTTGCCCGGGTCGAGCGGGCTCTCGCGCAGGGCGAGGGCACGCCGACTGCGGGCGTTCTTCCCCAGCGGCGGCGCGCCACCGCCTGGTGGACGCTCGGGCTCGGCCTGACCGCGGCCAGCGCGCTGGTGCTGATCGGACTGACCTATTTCAATGAGCCGCCAGCGTCGCAGCCGCAACCTTTGATCGCCCAGACCAACACTCCAGCGCCAGAAGCGCTCATCAACGTGGGCCTGCAACCTTCCGCCCTCACCCGCGTCGTCTATCACCAACAGGACGAGGGCCTCGTTTTCTCGCCTAACCAATCGGAGCGTTTGCTCCGGCGGGTCCGCTACGACACCCGCGAGACGATGCAATGGCGCAACCCGCAGACCGGGGCGTCGCTGCGCGTCTCCTATCCGGCTGAGCAGGTCGTCCTCACGCCGGTCTCCTTTCAATAACTGCAAAATAACGCCATGAAAAAACAAGCCATCCTAACGAGCGCGCTGGGTGCATTCTGCACCTTCGCCGCCTTCGCCCAATCCCCCAACCCAACCGCACCGGTCCCCGCCACTCAGCCGATTCCGCAAATGACGCCTGGCGCTCCCGCGCCGCCGGCGCCGCCCGCGCGCCATTCTCGTGAACATGACCGGGGGCCGAAAGAGCCGGTCACTTTCCTCGGGGTCGAGACCTCGGAAGTGCCGCGCGTTTTATCGGAGCAAATGAATCTGCCCAAGGGTTTCGGTGTGGTCGTGGACTACGTCGTCCCAGAGGCGCCCGCCGCTTCCTCTGGCGTGCAACGGAGTGATATCATCCGTAAGTTAAACGACCAGCAAATCATCAATCCGGACCAGCTCGGCAAACTCGTGCGCAGCTTTCCCGAGGGCACCTCGGTCGAGCTCACGCTCATGCGCAAAGGCCAGGAGGTGAAGGTCAACGTGAAACTCGGGAAGAAGGATGTGCCGACGGGTCACGGGCCCTATGGCTTCGAGCAGAAATGGGATTTCGATGACTTCGACAAAATGAAGTTCGACTTCAAGGCGCCGGACATGACGGCGGTGCGCGAAGCAGTGGCCCGGGCCAAGGACCAGGCGATGAAGGCGCGCGACGAGGCGCAACGGGCGGTGCGCGGTTTACGCATCGTCACGAGCGATGACGGCCTAACGAAGTCGACCCGGATCGACCTGGGCAAAGCCACCATTACTTTTTCCGACGATCAGGGCGAACTGAAAATGGAAAGCGTCGACGGGCACAAGATGTTGACGGCGAAAGACGCACAGGGGAAACAGCTCTTTAACGGCCCGATCGACACCGAGGAACAGATGGAGAGCCTGCCGGACAACGTTCGCCAGCGCTTCGAAAAGCTGCAGCGCCAGGAAATGCCGGAAGTCCCGGTCGCGCCGGAACCACCCGAGCCTCCCCAGCCGCCCCAGCCTAACGAATCGGTCCGGCTGCAAGGCGCCGCCTACGAAAGCGCGGCTCGAGCGCCGGTCGACCGAAGCGGCTGGCGTCGCAACACCTTCGTGCTCTAGCGCCGCGCGGGCAGTTGCGACGATAGCGACTGCTTCTACAATTTCGTGCGCCCGGGCCGTCGCCGGGCGCCACGATGCCCGAGCGAAAACCGTATGCGCCTCCGCCCTCCGCGGAAAAGGCGCATCTCCCCCACGACCCCTACGCGGCGTTTCGCTTTACTGGATTCGCTTTCTACACGCTGGGAAATTTCATCTCGATCGCCGGCCGGCAAATGCTGACCGTCGCGATCGAGTGGGAAGTCTACGCGCGGACCCACTCGGCGACCGCTTTGGGACTGGTCGGACTGGTGGCGGCCGTGCCGATCGTCGCCCTTTCGCTCCCTGCCGGGCACCTCGCCGACCGCTTCAGGCGCAAGGCGATTATTCTTTGGACGCAGGCCTCGAGCGCCTTCTGTTCCCTCTGCCTCGCGCTGATTTCCTGGCATCATCTCGACCTCCCACGGTGGCCAATCCTGCTTTGGGGGAACGAACAGCTGCGCTCGATCGCGACGGTTTTCGAACGCCACCCGTCGTTTCACTTCGACGATCTTTCCCTGCCATTGATCTATCTCGTCATGTTCCTTTCGGCCTCGATCCGGACCTTCGGCTGGGCGGCGCGCAGTTCGTTTTTTCCAACCCTCGTGCCGCGGGAAACCTTCGCCAACGCTGTCACCTGGAACAGCAGCGTCTTTCAAATCGGCTGCGTGCTGGGCCCGGCGGCAGGCGGATTCTTAATCGTTAGGCTGGGATTTCCCTTCGTCTACGCGCTCGACGCCTCCTGCGCGCTCGGCTTCTTCCTGATGGTGCTGCCGATTCGCAAGATCCGGGAGAGCCGCCGGGTGGCGGCGGGCGCGTGGCGCAGCCTGACGGACGGAATCCGCTTCGTTCTGAGCAAGAAAATTATCCTCGCCACCATCACGCTCGATCTTTTTGCCGTGCTCCTCGGCGGCGCGACCGCGTTGTTGCCGATCTTTGCCGACCAGATTCTGCACTGTGGACCGATCGGTCTCGGCTGGCTGCGGGCGGCCCCGGCGATTGGCGCTTTCGTTATGGCGCTGGTGATCGCTTATCTTCCGCCGATGCGGCGGGCAGGCCGGACCCTGCTCTGGAGTGTGTGCGGTTTTGGGCTGGCCACGATCATCTTCGGGGCGTCGCACTGGTTCTGGCTTTCGCTTCTGATGTTGTTCCTGACCGGTGTCTTCGACAGCGTCAGCGTTGTCGTTAGGCAAACGCTCGTCCAATTGCTCACCCCGGACGAAATGCGCGGCCGGGTCTCGGCCGTGAACAATATTTTCATCGGGACCTCGAATGAGTTTGGCGCGGTGGAATCAGGTCTCACCGCGGCTTTCTTCGGTCCGGTCCTCTCCGTCATCGGCGGCGGTATCGGGACGATTCTGGTCGTGCTGGCGGTGGCCTGGAAATGGCCTGCCACCCGCCGGATCGGCGCGCTCGACAAAACACTTGCCTAACGAGATCGGTGCGGGCTGTGCGTCGCTTTCCCAACCGGGAAGCTAGAATGACCCGTGTAAGACAATCGCGCCGTAGGGGGCGCCGCTCTCGTAGTGGTAACGGACTTCCGTGCGATGGAAATCGAACTGCCGATACGGCACGTAGCCACCCTCCACCGTCAGGGAAATGGAGGAGTTGAACTTGAACTCTGCGCCCACTCCGGCGCGGATCTCTTCGTAGCTGAGCCAGGCGCTGTTGATTGAGGTGTCTCCGTGACTGTTCCCGAACTGATCGTCGGTCCGGAAAGTATTGGCCTTGATATCGGCCCCGGCGAAGAGGGTGAGATTGCGGCTGGCCTGATATTCGAGGCGCGGAGTGGGGAGGACGGCGTTGAGCGTCCAATTGGGCGCAAATTTCCAACGAATGCCGCCGCCGGGCAGGACCGGGAAGCGGCTCTGAAAATTCACGCCCACCCCGAAGACGAACTGCACTTCCGGGCTGTAGATGTAGGTGCCGCCAAGGACAAAGGGGACGTTAAAGGAATCCCAGTCGAGTTGATCGAAACCCGTGGCGGTATAAAAACCCGGTTGAGCTTCGAAGCGAACCAAAATCGAATCGGAAAACTTGGTGTCGAGCCCGACGATCGAATTGACTGACTGCAAGGTATTGGGCAACTGCTGGCCGCCATTGGGAAAGCCGAAGGAGAATCGCTCCCACTGCGCGCCGAGGCGCAGGATACCAAACTTGATCCGCGGGGTGTAAACGAAGGCGACGTTGGAATGGTACTCGTCAAAATCCTCTACGTGCCGACTGCCACGCTCGACGTCGGCCTCCCCGAGGTAGGCTTGCTCGACGGTGAACTCCGCCGAAAAACGATACGGGACCTCCGCAATCTCGCTTTGCTCGGCGGCCGTAAGCTGTTTGCCATCGCCGGCGAAAAGCGGGGCGACGAGGGCGCTGCAGAGAAGACCGGTCAGAAAGAGGAAACGTCCGTTCATCGGCCACTGTTGCGCTGAAAGAGCGTGGACCGCCTTCAAAATATCCTTGCGCATGGCCGACTCGGAAGCGAGCCGTTCGATCCCGTGCAAATCGCCTAGCGCATTGGCGGAAATGAAATCGCCTCGCCAGATCAAAGTAGAGGCGCGTCCGCCGACCTCGATCGGCCAAAGTTGGTAGAGGGTAAGCGCGACGTTGTAACCGCCGCTGGCGTAATAGAGACCGTCTGCCACCTGGGCTCCGCCCCCGGCGGTAGAGCGGTTGTAGGACGCACCGAGAGTAAGCACACCTTCGTCTTCGACCTCCAGCAACTCCCAGTAGAGATCAGGTTTGAGCGAACCTTTCCCGCCCAGCAATCCGGTGCTGCCGAGAAAGCCCCCGAACTGGCGATTCACCTTGCCTTGTTGCCTAACGAGTGCCGCAAATTCTTTCCCGGGCTCGACCGGGTTGCGGGTGTGATCATAGGGCGCCTGGGCGGCAGCGCCACCGCTGGCGAAGCTCCGCGCGCGTTGCGTGAGCACGTCTGTCCAGAAAGCAAAAACTGGCTGGCCACGCGGAAAACTTTTGCGCTTCGGCGCGGCTCAATTGCAGCTCGGGCGACATCTTCTCTGTCGCGGCAGTCAGTGCCTTGACCGCGCTGTTGCCCGGCGGGTTGCTGAGCTTGGAAAAATTGGAGGCGGAGGGTGTCGCTGGCAGGTCAGAGTGCAGGTACACTTTCAAGTCGCGCTGCGCGGTCGGATCGAATTGTTTCATCGCCGCCATCACCTGGGCGGGCGGCTTCGGCACGACAAAACAACTTTGCACCGAGAGATAGCGCTCGGTGCTCATCAGCGCGCCGCTGGCGGTCTTGACCTGGCCGTCCGCCAGCTCGGCGAGATTGATTTTGCCGAAGACGGAAAACTCCGCCATTTCGCTGATCGCATCAGCCGCCAGCGCGCGGGCCGAAAGAGTGATGAAGAAGACGAGAATGAGGTGGCGAAAGAGTTTCATAAAGGTCGTTTTAGTCTTCGACGGATGGAGACGCTGTCAACGTGTCGAGGGGGTTTGCGCCTTGAAAAAGAGACGGATTTCCCTAGTGAGAGACCGGATGAGCCCTCTCCCGCGTTTTCTTTTTCAATGAGCGAACCGATCATCGCCCTGGCGGGCCTGACCAAGGCCTATGGTGATCTCACCGCGGTCCGAGACCTCTCGCTGCGGATCAATCGGGGCGAAATCTTCGGGTTCCTCGGCGCCAACGGCGCGGGCAAGACGACTACGATGCGAATGCTCTGCGGACTGGTGCGGCCGACCTCGGGCGAGGCGACGATCGATGGCGCCGACGTTTGGCGGGAACGTTACGCGGTGCGCGCGAAATTCGGCTACATGGCGCAGAAGTTCAGCCTTTACCCGGACCTGACCGTGCTCGAGAACATGCGCTTCTTCGCCGGCGCCTGCCGGGTCCCGCCTAACGAAGTGGAGAAACGGATCGAGCGCCTGCTCGCGCAGATGGATTTGAAGGCAAAGCGCGATACACCGGCGGGCAGTCTTTCCGGCGGGATGCGGCAACTGCTCGCCCTCGGCTGTGCCCTGGTGCACGAGCCGCCCCTGCTTTTTCTCGATGAACCCACCTCGGGCCTCGATCCAGTGCACCGCCAACAAATGTGGGACCTCCTCTACGACCTGAGCAGCAGCGGAATCACGATTTTCGTGACGACCCACTACATGGATGAGGCGGAACGCTGCACGGAGGTGGGATTCCTGCACAATGGCCGGCTCCTGGCGAAGGCCTCCCCGCGCGCTTTGAAGGCCACCTTTAAGGCCAGGTTGCTCGAGCTGGACGCCAAGCCGGCCATGCCGGCACTCGTTAGGCTACGCGAGGCGCCGGGCGTGCTGGGGTTTCGCTGCGCAGCGGCAGCCTGCGCGTTTACGCCCCGGAAGCGGACGCACTCCTCGCCAGTTGGGAGCGGGAATGGCCTTTCCCCGAAATCCAATTGCTCGCGCACCGCTGGGGCGAGCCGGATATGGAGGACGTTTTTACCGCTTACTCCCAGGGCTATAACGCGATGCTGAACCAGGAGGCGATTCGATGAGAGCCCGCTCTTCTTTGCAGGCAATCAGTAGCGTGGCGGTAAAGGAATTCATCCATATCTACCGCGACTGGCGCATCCTCGTCCTGCTCCTCATCCTGCCGCCTGTTTTCACTCTTATTTTTGGACACGCCTTTGAAGTGACGGGCTCGAGCAATGTCCCTGCTTTACTGGAGAATCGCGATCAATCGCCGGCCAGCGAAGCCTTCGTCAAGCAACTGCGTGATGAGACAACTTTTCGCTGGAAGATGGCGAACAAGATCAGTGGGCATCCCAATTTGCTTCAGGAACACGTGCAGGCCGCCCTCATTATTCCAACGGGCTGGGGCGCGAGCCTCAGGAATGGCGATCCGGTTCCGCTCATGCTGTATCTCGACGGGGGCGACACCAACACCGCGACCGAGCTGGAAGGACGCCTCCAGGAAAGCCTCGGCGTTTTTCAAAAGAAGCAACTAGAGGCCACGGTCGAAAGCCTGCCCGAGGAGGTGATCGATCTGGCCAAGAAATTGCCCGTCAACGTGCGGAAGGAGTTCGTCTCGGCCATGAGCCAGTGGAGCGTGCAGACGAAGGTTCTCTACAACCCGGAAAAGCGCTTCATCGACTACGTCGTCCCCGGGATCATCGGCATCATCCTGCAGCTGCTCACCGTCACGCTGACCGCCTGCACGATCGCGCGCGAGCGGGAGTCCGGGACGCTCTACCAGTTGATGGTGACCTCGTTGCGGCGGGGTGAAATCGTAATCGGAAAAATCCTGCCCTATCTCGCCATTTCGATTCGTGCTCATTCTCGTCATTATCGTGGTGGCGGGCTGGCATTTTCACGTCCAATTCCACCACCATTTCGTCCTTGCCCTGATCTGCCTCCTCTTCCTCCTCTGCTCGTTAGGGATGGGTCTCCTTATCTCCGCTTTTTCCCGCACCCAAACCCAGGCGATCCAGCTTTCGGTTTTCTTCTTGCTCCCGGTCTTTATTTTATCCGGCGCCTTCGCTCCCCTCGAGCAGTTGCCGCGGGCGATCCGTTATCTCTCAGAATGCTTCCCCCTGACTCATTTTTGCCGCGCCTTCCGCCTGGTGAATCTTTACCTGGCCGGACCGAGCTTTTACGGCGGCGACCTTCTCTTCCTGCTCGTCGGAGCGCTCGTCACGTTTTTTGGCGCTGCCCTCCTGCTCAAACGAATCCAGGAATAGCCTAACGACGTTTTTCGACGTCGGCGCGAAAAGCCTTGATCGTCTCGATCGTTTCCTCGGTCATGAGCTTGCCTGCTATGAAGCGATCGGCGCCGCCGAGGTATGAGCGGAAGGGGGCGGAAACAAAACCGACCTGCCAGACCAGCGTTCCGCCCTCGACCGGCCAGAGCTGAAAGAGATCAAGCGCCATGAAATAGGTGTCCGAAGGATAATAAACGCAGTCGATCAATTGCCAGGAATCGGCCGCTTTCTGAGCGGCGAAAAGACCAAGCTGCAAAGTGGTGTGGTCGCGCACCCTGGCCGCCTCCCAGTAGGCGACCACTTCACTCAGTGGCTTTCCGTTAGGCACAATCGGCCGTCCGCTCAGAAGCGGTCGAAAATATTGCGCGGCCTTGGGAGCAAGGGTGAGAAGTCCGCGAAATTCCGAGCCGGGCGAGAGAGCAGAATCGGCTCCGTAGGGCGGAACGGCGTTGATCCCAGCCTGCGCCAGCGCGGCGCTCCGGTGGCGCAGAATTTCCTGCCAGGCATCGTTTGGCTGGGTCGCCTTCGCGCGCAGGAGTTCGACTTCCTCTTTGCTCAAATTTAAATCCCCAGCTTTGCCTTCGCGGGCGGCGCGAGTGGTTCGTTCGAGCAGCCATTGCTCGTCGCCATGGGTGGGATCGAGCCGCAAGGTCTTAAAATCCGCGGCCGTCCCGGGAAGTGCGTATTCGCGATAAAACCGGACCTCCGAATCCTTTTTATGCACTGGATCCCAATGGAGCAGGGCATCCCCGACCACCTGCATTGGCGCGCGAATGAAATAACAAGACTGGAGGTGGACTCCACGGGGGAAATCGCCCACCGAGCCCCGCTCGACCACGATCTCGCCCTTCTGGAGCTTTGTCAGATCGAGCGCAGGAAGAAACGAGACCGACTTTAGTTGCTCGAGGGGCGTCGCGGCCGTCGCGAGGCCGGCCAGGGTCATCGCCGCCAGACATCCCAAGCCGAGCCTGCCTAACGAATACTGCACAAAGCGACCGCTCTCCCTAGAATGCCGCCTGCAGCGACAGCTTGACGTAAGGAGAAGGATCCGTCCGATAAGTCTCGCCGGCGCGGCTAAAGTCGAATTGCCGTTGAATGGAGTAGCCGGCGGCGACATCGAGGGAGACCTGCTGGTTAAAGGCATAGGTAAACCCGATCCCTGCCCGGTAGTCACTGAAGTCGACCTGCGTGCCATTCAGTTTCTTCGGCCGAATGTCGTCGTTGTGATCGGTCCGGAAGGAGCCGCCCACCAATTGGCCTCCTAGGTAAAGATCCAGCTTCTTGGTCGGGGAGTAGATCAGTTTCGGGTCGGGCAGGACGCCCATCAGCCGCCATTTTTCATTCGGAATCCAAATCACGCCGGCCAGGGGCAGCACTGGAGTGCCGCCGCGCAGAAAGGAGGCATAAACGCCGCCGAAGATATAAAGCTTGTCAGGCTGCACGACAAAGATCCGGCCGAGAGTGATCGGAGCGTCGAAGGACGAAATCCCGAGATTGTTCTGGGTATAAAACCCGGGGCGCACCTGCAGAAACGCGCCGACGTCTTTGCCATGCATGAAATCGACGCCGATGACACCAGCGATCGCCTGCAAGTGATTCGGGACCGGCGCGGCCGTGCTCCCAAAGTCATAGCGATCATAGGCCACTCCGACGTGCACATAAAAGTCGCCCTTCAGACGAATGCGATGGCCATACTCAAATTCATTCTGGATTTCGTCCTGTTTGCCGAAACTGCCGCCGTGGTTCAGGTCACTCTCAAAGACGTAACCGGTTTCAAACTTGATCAAATCGAGCGGGACTTCCTCAGTCGTCGCCGGCTCGGTGGCAACAACCGCTTTATCCGCCTCTGTGCCGCCGGAAACGAAGGGCGCGACGACTAAAAAACAAAGGCAGGCCGTGGAAAAAAAGAACGTTTTCATTGAATTGCGTCTCTTAGCTCAAGAATATCGTCTGCACAAAGCAGATCGAGTGTCGCGAAAAAAGAAATTGCGACTCGGGCGTGAAATAAAGAACCATGGCGGTGGGAAACGAAGCGACCTCGAACGATGGGTGGAGGATGCTACGTCAAACGCGCTGGCTTTCGGCCGTCGGCCGTTCCGATACGCCGCTGGCGCCATTTTCACGCCGCTCGGCTGCTTCCTTCATCTCGCGGGAGAGTTTTTCGACTCGTTGCCGCATGATCTTACCCGCCTTGAATTTCACTGTCGCTCTCGGCGGGATTACGAAACTGCTGCCGGGCTGGTTGGGGTTGCGGCCCACTCTGGGCTTGGTCAGGCGGGGTTGAAAAACACCAAAGTTGCGCAATTCGACGGCCACATTGCGGGCCAGGCTGTCCGTGATGTGATCCAAGGTCCGCTGGACTACCTCAAACACTTCATGCTGCACCATGCCCGTCTGATTGCTAATCGACACGACGATGTCGCGTTTTGTGAGCTTGCTCATGTTATACCAGAATCGTGTGCCGACCGCCGGGTGAGCGGATGATTCCTTGGAAAATCTTCCGCTGCGACCGTGAAAGAGTCGCAGCGGAAACGCTTCGACCACCGCAGTTTCGGAGACGAACGGCTTACCGGGCAGCCGCTTTGGACCGGAATAGCCGGTTCAAAGATTGCAGGAAAGGGTTGCGGCTCATCATCTCGCGGCGACGGGCTTTGAGCTGTCCCTGGATGACACCCAGCCGGGTGAAGACCGCATTCCAATCCGCTTCCAAACGCCGGATTTCCTCCCCTCCAAGGTCGCGCACCCCGCGAATTGAGCCGGCCCGTTGCAACACATTCATGGCTTTGCCGGAGAGCTCTGCGACCAGATTGAGTTCGTTGAAAACATGCTCGCTTTCCTGCAACAGGATGGCCCGGATCTCTGTGAATTGCCGCTCCTGGTCGGCCGAGACGATCGGCTTCGACTTGTCGAGAGCATAGGTAATGAAATCGTGCAATTTTTTCCAGCTCTCCGTTTGCAGAGTCAGGAGCCGGAGCTGGGTTTGCAAGGTCGTATCTCTCATCTTTGTCCCGGAACGCTGACGAGTTCGAGGGTCTCGTCGAGTTTTTGCAGGTTATCGATCAAGAGATGAGTCCAGGGTCGATTGACCGTCTGGACCTGGCTGATGATCCCTTCTTCGAAATAGAACCGGCCCTGCCGCCAGCGGAAGATCTCTGCTACCGCCAACTCGCCTTCGATGGAGCCATAAACCGCGTGGCGCACCATCCCGTGGTGCAGGTAAATTTCGCTGTTGCCGCGCCCTGATTTGAAAGTGAAGCGGCCACTGCGCTGGCTCAGGCAACTCATTTGCAGAATTTCCGCGGCTGAAAATTGATTGAGATTCCCGACGAGGGAATGACACGGGTCCACCCCTTCCGCGGCCGTGCCGGGCGTTCTTCCTACCGCCGAGAGGACCGCGCGAAGCCCCTGCCGCAGCCGGCGATCGTTACACTCCGTCCGCATCAACTCAATATCCTGTTGTTCCGCCTGCTCGAGGAGAGGGCGATCGATTTCACCTGTGGTCAGGCAGACGATCTTGAGCGACGGAAAATGTTGGCGGGCGTGGGTCGCCTGCTCGATGGCGAGTGCAGGTTCGCCTTCCACAATGAAGAGGTCGAAATCTTCCCGCATCAAAATGTAAACCGCCTCCGATAGAGTGCGGATGATGCAGATTTCCAGATTTCTCATCCGATCCAGCATGGCCAGGGCCCGGTCCTGAAAAACCGGATCGGAATTGATGATGAGCAATCTGGTTTCCACGGCGCGCTCTCGTCTAAGAGCAGGAAGCTTGCCGTGAGCGCGCGCGCCTCCCGCGGACTTTTTACCGGCGTAGAAGCGCAGGGAAAAGCCGCTATTTCCGCCATGCGCGTCGCGCCGGGGCGCGGCGTAATGGCCCGGCGCGATCTCGTGCGCGGTGCGGAAATGCACTTTCGCCAGTTGTCGTAGCGCCTGTGGACCTTCCTTCTCCACCACCATGCGCGCCGTCTCCTTGACCGCAGCGGATACGCCGCGTCCCAAGGTCAACCCGCGGCGTTTGCCGGTGCGCTCCAGCCACTCGATGAACGCTTCGCGCGCCAAAATCGAGGCCGCCGCCACCGCCAGATCGGATTCCGCCCTGGTCCTTTGTTCGAGCTGGATGTCTTGCCCATGTTGCATGAGCGCTTTCTCGATCACTCGCGCATCGGCAAATTTATCGGAGAGCGCGCGCGAACAGTCGGGGCGTTTCGCGAGCAGGTTTTCAATCACGCGAGCGTGGCCCCAGCCGAGCAGGCTGTTCAGGTTGCCAAACTTTTCGTAGAGATCGTTGTAGCGCTCCGGCCCAATGGCCACGACGTCGAACGCCACCCCGCGTGTTTCCCGGATCACCTTGGCGAGTGATCGAATCTTAGCGTCAGAACCGATCCGTTTGCTGTCCTGGATGCCTTCCTCCAGGAAGCTGCGCGCAATTTCCCGATCGGTGTAGGCGCCGGCGATCACGAGCGGCCCGAAGAAATCGCCCTTCCCGCTTTCATCGATGCCGAAATGCGGCTCGAACATTTCCGGGGTGTGCACTTCCTCGTAGCCAAGTCGCGCTTCGCCCAGGATCTTCGGCTCCAACTCGAAACTGACGAAGTCTGCGATTCCTTTGCCCTGCAGCAGAAGCTTCGGGCCTTTTTCGTAAACGGCCGCGCTCAGCTTATTCTTCTGCGCGAAATAAATCGTGTAAGGCTTCGGAGAAAATTCAAACCCGGAGATTTCGAGCAGTTTCCGGAGGGCCACGACCTGCTCGCCGGTGAGCGGCGCGGTGTAGGTGGTCAAGTGTTGGCGCAGGCATGACGGGCGGGTCTCAACGAGATCATCGCTCGCCACGCGAGGCGAGAAATTTTGTCCGGCTGGATGACGGAACAATCGTGGCTAATAAATTAACCCTTTGCTGGCCGCGGCAGCAATTGGGTCCGCATCACCACACTCCGCGCCGCCCCACCAAAAAATCTCCACCCTGACAACGGAAACCAAAAAATCGATTGAAGTAATTCGATATTTAACTAATTATCCATCCATTGAACCTTCTCTTTAAAGCTCTGCGCGATCCCACCCGCCGCCGCATCCTCGAGATGCTCAAGGAACGCGACCTGACCGCCGGCCAGATCTGTGCCGCCTTCTCCATGAGCGCGCCGAGCATTTCTTACCACCTCGATCTTCTGCGCCACGCCCGCCTCGTTTCCTCCCGCAAAAAAGGCCAGTTCGTTACCTATTCCCTCGAAACCACCGTCCTCGATGATTCGTTAGGCTGGATTCTCGACTTGTTGAAGAAAGGAAAGAAAAGAAGATGAAATCAAAACTCAATTGGTTGGAAATTGTTCTGCTGGCGGCGCCCTTTATCGCGCTCGCGGTCTATTGGAACGCTCTGCCCACCCGGATCCCGACGCACTGGAATCTGCGCGGCCAGATCAACGCTTGGGGTAATAAGACGCCCGAGATTTTCATTATTCCGTTCACCGCTCTCGGCGTGACCGCGCTCCTCCGCATCCTGCCCTGGTTCGATCCCAAACTGGGAGGGGGGGCGAGCGAGGAAGGTTTGATGGCCGCCGTCCTTCCGATTGTCCGAGTTGCCTCACTCCTGCTCCTGGACGCCATTTTCTGCGTGCAAATCGCGGCGTCGTTAGGGCAAAACGCGGCTGGTGGTCGCATCATCATGGTTTGCCTCCTCGTCTTCTTCGTCGTGATGGGAAATTACCTCGGCAATCTTCGGCCGAATTATTTTGTCGGCATTCGCACGCCCTGGACACTCGAGAATCCAGAAACCTGGCGGGCTACGCATCGCCTGGGCGGGCGCCTGATGTTCTTCGGCGCCCTCATCCTGCTCGTCGCGCAGTGGTTTCTGAGCGAGTCTATCTTTGGGTTGCTCTTTATCGGTTCGATTCTCGCGCTCGCCGCTTGGGGAATCATTTACTCGTGGCATCATTGTCGGACCCATGCCGCGACCCATTGAATCCGAGACTCCGCTCGACTCGCGCCAATTTCGCCGCAGCCTGCAACGCTGGTTCCGGCTGCGCGGCCGCGATCTTCCCTGGCGGCGGACGCGCGACCCTTACGCGGTCCTCGTCTCGGAATTCATGCTCCAGCAGACCCAGGTCGCGACCGTCATTCCCTTTTACGAACGCTGGCTGAAGCGCTTCCCGAATTTCACCGCTCTGGCGCGAGCGAAAGAAGCGGACGTCCTCCACGCCTGGCAGGGATTGGGTTACTACGCCCGGGCGCGCAACTTGCACGCCGCCGCCAAGTTCGTTAGGGCGAATTTCGGTGGCCAGCTCCCCGCCTCGGCCACCAGTATCGCGCAGCTGCCCGGGGTGGGCCGTTACACCGCGGGCGCGATCGCCAGTTTTGCCTTCGACCTGCCGGAGGCGATCGTCGAGGCCAATATCGGACGCGTGCTGGCGCGGCTGACGAACTGGCAGACTCCGATCGATTCCACGGCGGGCTCAAACCATCTCTGGCAGGTGGCGACCGCGCTTCTTCCCCGACACGGTGGGTGCGCGCACAATTCCGCCTTGATGGACCTTGGCGCAATCGTCTGCCTGCCGCGCCGGCCGCTTTGCGGTGCGTGTCCGGTCCAAAGGTTTTGCCGCGCCGAGCAACCGGAATTGCTGCCGATGAAACGGAAACGACCGCCCACCGTTATCCTCTTCGAGCCACACATCTTTGCCTGGCGGCGGAATCGGGTTCTGCTCGAACAATCGAGTGACCGCTGGCGCGGGATGTGGATCCTGCCCCGCCTCGTGCGAAACCCGAGCAAAGATCCGCTGCTGAAGATCGATTTCCCATTCACTCACCACCGCGTCACACTGGCCGTATTCGCCGGGTTGGAAACGGAACGGCCTAACGATAAGCAACGCTGGTTCTCACGCCAGGCAATTGAGCGCCTGCCTCTTCCGTCGCCGCATCGGCGTGCGCTTGTCCAATTGCTGGTGAAGGCGGGAAAGAACTAGCCGCATGTTAGACGGCCAGAAAATCGTCGTGGTAATGCCGGCCTACAATGCCGCTCAGACTTTGCGTCAAACCTACAATGAAGTCATGGCGCACGGAATCGTCGATCGAGTCATCCTGGTCGATGACGCAAGCAAGGACGAGACCGCCGCGATGGCGCGGGCACTGCCAAGCGTGCAGGTCGAAGTGCATCCTCAGAATCGCGGCTACGGCGCCAATCAAAAGACCTGTTACCGCCTCGCCCTCGCGGCGGGGGCGGATGTTGTGATCATGATTCATCCTGACTACCAGTACACGCCGGCCCTTATCCCCGCGATGGCATCGCTCGTGACCAGCGGTCTCTATCCCTGCGTCCTCGGGTCGCGCATTCTCGGCGGCGGCGCGCTCCGTGGCGGCATGCCCTGGTGGAAATATCTCTCCAACCGTTTCCTCACCTTCATCGAAAACCTGTTACTTGGCGCCAAACTCTCGGAATACCATACCGGTTATCGGGCTTTCTCCCGTGCCCTGCTCGAACGTCTTCCTTTCGAGGATAACTCAGACGATTTCATCTTCGACAATCAGATCCTGGTTCAGGTCCTCGCCTTGCAATGTCCGATCGGAGAAATCAGCTGCCCGACCAGTTATTTCCCGGAAGCATCCTCGATCGGTTTGGCCGCCAGCCTGCGCTACGGAGTCGGCTGTCTCGCGACCGCGGTCAGCTATCGTTGGCGGGCCTTCGGTCGATGACGACGGCCAAAGCCAAAGACCCCCGCAATCCGCCGACGGGGCCAGGGAGAGCCCAGCGCTGGGCCACGCCCACGATCTGCCTCGGTCTCGTCGCCATCATCTGGATAATTTTCGGGCGCACCATCGGCTTCGGTTTCCTTAACTACGACGACAGTTTCTACGTCTACCAGAACCATTTTATCAGTGATGGCCTGACCCAGGCTGGACTCGTTAGGGCGTTCACTCATCCGCTGGTCGGCAACTGGCATCCGCTCACCTCGATATCGCTCATGCTCGACGCCCAGTTATTTGGCTTGAACGCCGGCGGCTACCACTTCGTGAACGTGCTCCTGCACACCGTCGCGGTTTTGCTCCTCTTCTTTGCCCTCCGCGCCATGACCGGTGCGACCTGGCGCAGCGTGCTGGTGGCCGCCCTCTTCGCCATACATCCATTACGAGCAGAGTCAGTCGTCTGGATCTCGGAACGAAAGGATGTTCTCAGCGGCGTGTTCTTCTTCCTCTCTTTGGGCGCCTACTATCGCTATGCACGAAAGCGGCCCGCGCTCGGCGCATACCTCCTGGTCGTGCTGGCGTTCGCTTTGGGACTTACTTCCAAAGCAATGCTGGTGACCTTTCCCTTCCTCCTTCTGCTCCTCGATTACTGGCCGCTGAGACGCTTTGCCTTCGCGCCCGGGAGAGGACTTTTTGAGAAAAAAAGCGTTCCCTGGCTGATCGCGGAAAAGCTTCCGCTTATCGCCTTGGCGGCGGCGATTTCGGTGGCGACTTTCCTAGCCCAGGAACAGGCGCTCAACGCCGCACAGGACTGGCCTTGGCGCTGGCGCGTAGAAAACGCCCTCGTCACCATTTGGACTTACCTGCGTCAGATGGTCTGGCCGGCGCACCTGGCTGTCTTCTATCCGCATCCGAAAGGCACCCTCTCGCTCTGGGCGACCGGCTTGTCCCTTGTGGCAAGCGTGGCTGTATCCCTCTTGGTTTTCCTCTGGCGAAAGAAGTATCCCTATCTTATTACCGGCTGGCTCTGGTATCTCGGCATGCTCGTGCCGGTGATCGGATTGATGCAAGTGGGTTGGCAGGCACACGCGGATCGCTACACTTATCTGCCGCAAATCGGGATTTACCTCATGCTTGTGTGGGGTGCCGGCGATCTCAGCGTGAGATGGAAGCGGCGCCAGGCGATTCTCCAGGGCGCGTCCTTCCTGGTCGTTGTCGTGCTCCTGTTGCTTTCGTGGCGGCAGGTTGGTTACTGGTCGAGCACGGTGGGGCTTTGGCGACATACCCTCACCTCAACTACTAATAACGACGTCGCCGAGCGCGGCCTGGGGACGGCATTGCTAAGTCTCGGCCAGGTCGACGAAGCCATCGCGCACGATCGCGCGGCGCTCCGCATCCGGCCCGGTGACGCCAATGGGTTAACTAATCTGGCCAACGCCCTCCTGCGAAAAAAAGAGTATCCGGAAGCAATCAAGTATTATCGCGAAGTCCTTGGTGTTCGGCCTAACGACAGCGAAATGCACCGCAATTTGGGCAAGGCGCTCTACCAAAGCGGCGCGCTGGCCGAGAGCAGGGCGGAATTCCGCGCCGCACTGCGGATTCGACCAGATGACTCCGATGCAGCCTACAGTCTGGGCAACGCTCATCTCGAGCAAGGCGAACCGACCGCGGCGATTCCATTCTTTCGCAAAGCGATCGAATCGAATCCGAGGAACATCGCGGCGCATTATAACCTCGCCGTCGCGCTGCAACGTGACGCCAAGCCGGAAGCCGCCATGAGCGAGTTTCGAGAAACCCTCCGGCTCGATCCACGGCATCTGGACGCACATAACAACCTGGCCATTGAGCTGCTAAAACAAGGAGAACCTGTCGCTGCGATTGCGGAATGGCGAGCGGCTCTGCGAATCCAACCCGATCACGCCGAAATGCACAACAATCTCGGGGTCGCCCTGCTCAAAGCAGGACGGATTAGCGAGGCCGCAGCCGAGTGGCGCGAAACTATACGTCTGCAACCCGGCAAGCTCGCGACCCAGATTAGCCTGGCCTGGATTCTCTCGACCGCTCCCGATCCTGCCCTCCGCGATGGGTCCGGCGCCCTCGAGTTGGCAAGACAGGCTTTCCGCGCCGGCGGGGAGCGCAACCCGATGGTCTTTCGCGTGCTGGCGGCGGCATACGCCGAGACGGGCCGATTCCCCGCCGCAATCAAAGCCGCCAGCGAAGGAGCGCAAGGTGCGGAAGCGCGAGGACAGCCTGGAATTGCCGCCTTGCTGCAAGGTGACATCGAACTCTACCGGCAGAATATCCCGCTCCGCGATCCGAGCCATGGCCAGGGCGAATCCGTGAAGCCATGACCCGCGTCTTTCTGTTTGTTATTCCGGCGGAATCTTTGGAAGCTGCAACGCGATGAGAAGCATGACGGGTTACGGACGCGGTGAGAGCGATCGCGGCGGCGCGAAGATTAGCGTCGAAGTCAATTCCGTGAACCGCAAACAGAGCGACATCGTGATCAATCTGCCACGCGAGCTCAGCTCGCTCGAGCCGCGAATCCGCCAGGTGGTGAGCGATCGCCTGGCCCGCGGGCGCACCAATGTCGTGGTCGCCTTCGATCCCAGCGCACAGCATTCGCGGTCCCTCGCGCTCGACCGCACGCTGGCCCGTTCCTATCACGATGGCATGCGCGCCCTGCAAAAAGATCTGGGCGTGAGCGGGGAGATTACCATCGGGATGATCTTACAGGCGCCGGGGGTGATGCGTTTCGACGAGGACGGAGTTTTGCCTAACGACGTTTGGCCGGCGCTGGAGGAAGCCCTGGGCGAGGCGCTCGGAGAATTGATCAAGATGCGCGCGCGCGAAGGGAAGCATCTGGCCAAGGACCTGATCGGCCGCCTCAAGGTGGTGCGTCAATCCCTCAAGCAGATCGGCCAGATCCATCCCGCGCTGGCCGAGAAATATCGAGCCACCCTGCTCGACCGGATTCAGAAATCCGGGCTGGAACTTCAGCCTAACGACGAACGCCTGCTCAAGGAAATCGCCTTCTTTGCCGATCGCTCCGACGTTTCGGAAGAGTTGACCCGGCTGGAAAGTCATCTCGCGCAGTTCGCGCATCACCTGCGCAGAGACGAGCCGGTTGGGCGCACCCTCGAGTTTATCACTCAGGAAATTTCTCGGGAACTGAATACGCTAGGCGCAAAGGCGGGCGATGCGGAAATTTCCCGCCTGGTCGTGGCCTGCAAATCGGAAGTGGAGAAAATTCGCGAGCAAATCCAAAACCTTGAATAAGGAATTCAATCGCTACGGCATTCTCTTCGTCGTCTCCGCTCCATCCGGCGCCGGCAAAACCACCCTCTGCGACGCGCTCCGCCAGACGCGCGATTTTGTTTATTCGGTTTCCTGCACTACTCGGACCGCCGCGGGCCGGTGAGATCGACGGCGAGGATTATCACTTCATCACCGAATCCGATTTCCGGGCCCGCGTCGCGGCCGGGCGAATTTCTCGAGCACGCCAGTGTGCACGGAAAATTCTACGGCACGCTGCGCGATCCGATCGTGAGCAACCTGCACAACGGTGTCGACGTCCTGATCGACATCGATACTCAGGGCGCCGCGTCCATTCGCGCTTTCGACGACGCCTTTGTCCGCCAGGCGCTGGCCGATGTCTTTATCATGCCGCCCGATCTCGAGGAACTGCGCCGGCGCCTGACCAAACGCGGCACCGAAACTCGCGCCGCAGATCGAAGTTCGTCTGCAGACTGCGGCGCGGGAAATGGAACTCTGGCGCGAATACCGCTACACCATCATCAGCCGCTCGATGGAAGAAGACCTGCACAAGTTTCGCCAGATCATGGGCGCGGAGCGTTACCTGAGCAGCCGGCTGATTATGACCGAACAAGCCTAACGATGAAAACAGAAGACAACGCTCCGTGGTCCTCGGCGTGACCGGTTCGATCGCCGCCTACAAGGCGGCCGAACTGGCCAGCCTGCTCGTCAAGCAAGGGCATCGAGGTCTTCGTCGTGATGACGAAGGACGCGACCGAGTTCATCACTCCGCTCACTTTGCAGACGCTTTCCAAGAATCCGGTCACGACCAGTTTCTACGACGAAAAACAAAGCTGGCATCCGGGCCACATCGCGTTGGCCGATCGGCCGATCTGCTCCTCATCGCGCCCGCCACCGCCCACCTCATCGCGGAGCTGGCCCACGGCCTGGCCGGTCATCCGCTGGCCGCGATCGCGCTCGCGACCCGCGCTCCGATTTTGCTCGCGCCGGCCATGAACGGAAAAATGTGGGAACATCCGGCGACGAAAGAGAACGTGGCAACGTTAGGCGCGCGCGGCGTCGAATTCATCGGACCGGAAGCGGGCATGCTGGCCTGCGGCTACGAAGGCCTCGGACGCTTGTGGAAAGTCGATGAGATCGCGTTCCGCGCCGAGTTCCTGCTCGCGCGTCAGGAAAATCTGATCGCGTGAAGTTCGTCGTTACGGCCGGGCCAACGCGTGAACCGACTCGATCCCGTTCGTTTCCTGAGCAATCGCTCCTCCGGCAAGATGGGCTACGCCATCGCCGCGGCCGCACTCGAGGCCGAACATGAGGTCGCACTGATCACCGGCCCGGTTGCGCTGGCCGCCCCGGCCGGGGCCGAAATGGTGCGGGTGACGACGAGCGAGGAGATGTTTGCCGCGGCGGCAAGCGCGCTTCACCGACTGCGATGTGTTCGTGATGTGCGCGGCGGTCTGCGATTATCGGCCGGCGCAATCGCGCGCCGCAGAAATTAAAAAAGCAGCGAACGCCCCTTCGCCCTCGCGCTCGAGCCGACGCGCGACATGCTCGCCAGCCTAACGATTACTCCGCACCGCTCTCTGGTGGTCGGCTTCGCTGCCGAGACGCAAGGCCTGGTCGAGAACGCGCAACGCAAACTAAACGAGAAAAATTGCGACCTGATTGTGGCTAACGATGTCAGTCGAGCAGATATCGGAATGGATTCTGCTGACAACGAAGTCATAATTTTTTTCGAAAGACGGCGCGCCGAAAAAACTTCGCGACGCGCAAAAAAAACAGAGCTCGCGCGTGATTTGATAAAAATAATTTTGAACATGCGCGCGAAAAATGTTTGACAAAAAAAACGTGACGATTAGTGACACGATGAAAGTGAAGTTATTCACATACTTTCACAGACCGCTTCTGCGGATTGAAAGGGGGGATTCCCTATGCCAGCAAAGAAAAAAAGGCTCCGCCAAGAAAAAGGCACCCGCCAAGAAAAAGATGGCGACTAAGAAAAAAGCAACGGCTAAGAAAAAACATTAAAGCCGTTCATCCACAGAAGGGCGGGGACAGAACCGTTCTTCCTTACACTAACTTCAACCCGGGAGGAGGAATTCAGTTTCTTCCTCCCGGTTTTTTTTGCGCAAAAAATTTCGGAGGCAGGAGCGCTGGAATCGGTTAGGTTCGGCCGTGATACGACTATCTCGAGGTGGCGCAGAATGCGGCGCACGCGGCGGGCGAACTTCTGCGCGCCCATTTCGAAAAGCCGCTCACGGTCAACGCCACCAGCGCGCACGACATCAAACTCGAGCTCGATGTCCAGGCCCAGGATCTGATCACGAAAATCCTGCTCGAGCGTTTTCCCGATCACGCGCTCTACGGCGAGGAAGGCATCGTCGGCGATCAGGCGAGCGATCACCAATGGTCGTCGATCCGCTCGACGGCACGGTGAATTTCTTTTATCGGCATCCCGCACTTCTGCGTCTCGATCGCGCTTCGATCGCAAGGCGAGGTCATCGTCGGCGTGATCTACGATCCGATCCGCGACGAACTCTGGAGCGGGCGAAAAAGGCAAGCCGCCAACTTTGAATGGACCGCCGATTTCGCGTCAGCGCAGCGCGCCACTCTGGCCGAAGCGGTCGTTTCGATCGGCTTCGCCAAGACCGAGCGCCACGATCGACGCCGGCCTGCCGTTGCTCGCAAGAGATGGTGCACCGGGCGCGCAAATGCCGACTGATGGGCAGCGCCGCGCTCGACATGGCCTACGTCGCCTGCGGCCGGCTCGACGCCTACATCGAGCAGGGCATCAGCCTCTGGGATATCGCCGCGGGCTGGCTCCTGATCGAGTCGGCCGGGCGGCAAAGTCGAAATGGAAGCCGCGCACGGATACGCCAGACAAGTTTCAGCATCATGGCCTCCAACGGGCGGCTCGATCTGTCTTAGCCTAACGATATGTATCGCTCTGGAATTGGCTACGATGCGCATCGTTTTGGCGGCGGGACGCAAGCTCGTCCTGGGCGGAGTGGAGATTCCGCACGCGCGCGGACTGGAAGGGCATTCGGACGCTGATGTGTTGAGCCACGCGATCGCCGACGCGTTGTTAGGCGCGATCGGCGAGCGCGATATCGGCCATCATTTTCCAAACACCGACGAATCGATCCGCGGGATCAGCAGTCTCGAGATTTTGCGCAAGGTCGGCAAGATCCTGGCGGAAAAAAGTGCCGAATCGTCAAATGTCGATGCGACCCTGATTGCAGAAGCGCCGAAGATCGGGCCGCATCTCGAGGCGATGCGAGCCCGGATCGCGGAGGCGTTGGGAACTGAAATTGCGGCGAATCGGCATCAAGGCCACGACGAATGAAGGGATGGGCGCGCTCGGCCGGGGCGAAGGCATGGCCGCGATGGCGGTGGCGAGCGTGAAGGGAAGCGAGTGAGAACTTCGCCTAACTAAAGGGATGGCGCTCCGCTTTTTCAACACCTACTCGCGCGAGATCGAAGAGTTTCACCCGCTCGATCCAGCGGGTCGAGCGGTCAAGATGTACACCTGCGGACCGACCGTCTATAGCCACGCGCATATCGGAAATTTCCGCGCTTACGTTTTCGAAGACTTGCTCCAGCGGCAGCTCGAAGCGCGCGGTTACGAAGTCGAACGGGTGATGAATCTGACCGACGTGGATGACAAAACCATCCGCGGCAGCCGCACCGCGAATTTGCCGTTAGGCGATTTCACCGCGCCCTTCAAGGAGGCGTTCTTCCAGGACCTCGACACGCTCCAGATCAAACGGGCGAACTCTTTCCCGGCCGCGACGGAGGAACGCTACATCCAGGCCATGATCGCGATGATTGAGAAATTGATCGGCCGCGAGCTGGCTTATCAGGCAGAGGACAATTCGGTTTATTTTCGGATCAATCGCTTCCCCGAGTACGGCCATCTCGCGCATTTCAATCTCGCTGAACTGCGTTCTACCGGCCGGGTGAAGAGCGACGAGTACGACAAGGAACACGTCGGCGATTTTGCGCTCTGGAAAGCGTGGGACGAAGAGGATGGCGACGTCTGGTGGGAAAGTCCGTGGGGGCGCGGACGACCGGGTTGGCATATCGAGTGCAGCGCGATGGCGACCTCATTGTTAGGCGAGCAGATCGACCTCCATTGTGGCGGCATCGACAACATCTTCCCGCATCACGAAGCGGAGATCGCGCAATCAGAGGGCTGCAGCGGAAAGCAATTCGTCCGCTACTGGTTGCATTGCGCGCATCTCCTGGTCGACGGCCAGAAGATGTCGAAGTCGTTAGGCAATTTTTACACGCTGCGCGATGTCCTGGAAAAGGGTTATAGCGGGCGCGAAGTACGCTTTGCCCTGATCAGGGTC
The DNA here is from genome assembly GCA_963749935.1 of uncultured Verrucomicrobiae bacterium. Lineage (GTDB taxonomy): Bacteria > Verrucomicrobiota > Verrucomicrobiia > Chthoniobacterales > UBA10450 > Palsa-1392. The sequence goes on along the minus strand of CAVVOH010000004.1, from coordinate 1,367,891 downwards.
CATTATCGTGCGCCTTTGAATTTTACCTGGGAAGGGATGGAAGAAGCGCGCCAGGCTTTGACCCGAATCGATGAATGGCTGCGGCGACTGCGCGAGGCGGTCGCGGCCGAGACGGCGGCGGAAGCGATCGCGGCTGACAATTTTTTCGCGGCCCTGGACGACGATCTCAATATCTCAGCCGCGCTCGGGCATCTTTTCGAACAAATCCGCGAAAGCAATCGTGAATTGGATGCGGGCATCACGCCGGCGCGGGCGCGCGCCTGGTTGGATTGGTGGAAGCGGGTGGACCAGGTGCTGGCTTTTGCGGTGCAGGAAGAGAAGGCGCCCGCCGACATTCTGCAATTGGCCGAGGAGCGGACGCAGGCGCGACTTGCCAAGAACTGGCAAAAAAGTGATGAATTGCGCGACGCCATCGAGGAGCGCGGCTGGGAGGTGCGAGACACCAAAGAAGGACAGGTCCTGACCCGCCGCGCCGCCGGCCAGACGACGGCGTCGTAGCTCGAGCCTGACGAAATGTTTAACGCCGCTGAATTTTTCGATCTCGAACACACCGCTCATTCGAAGCTTTTCGAGGCGGAGAAGTACGTCTGGGAAGCGCTCAAGCAGATTCCGAGTTACCTGCAGTTTCGGCTCAAGCCTGCCATCCTCGGCGAACTGATCGGCAAGCCCTATATCAGCGGCTCGGTTTTCATTGGGCAGGGCACGATCGTGGAACAGGGCGCGATGTTGAAAGGCCCGGCTTGGATCGGCGAGAATTGCCACATTCGGGCCGGTTGTTACGTGCGCGAAAACGTCATTGTCGGGAATGGCGTGGTGATGGGAAATTCGTGCGAATTCAAGAATTCCATCATTTTCGACGATGCTCAGATTCCGCATTTCAGCTACGTCGGCGATTCGATTCTCGGCTACAAAGCGCATCTCGGGGCGGGCGTCATTCTCTCCAACGTGAAGCTCGATCACGCCGAGATTAGCGTGCTCGCAACCGACGGGATGATCGCGACCGGCTTGCGCAAGTTTGGCGCGGTTATAGGGGATCGGACCGAGATTGGCTGCAACGCGGTGCTCAATCCCGGTTCAGTCGTGGGGCGCGATTGCATCATTTATCCGGGCACGAATTTCCGCGGACTTCTGCCGGCCAACAGCATCGTGAAGGTGCGGCAAACGACGCAGGTCTTGAGCCGGCGCCAGCCTAACGAAGGCTAAATTGCGCGGGGAGCGGATGGGCAGGGATTCGAACCCTGGTTGCCTTGCGGCAAACACGCTTTCCAGGCGTGCGCATTAGACCACTCTGCCACCCATCCTCAATCGTCCTCGTTCTCCTCCTCGTCTTCAGAGAGGTGATCAACGACGAGGACGAGAACGCTCTTACAGTTGGAGGCGGCGAAACAGTTCGTCGAGCGGGAGTTGAATGCCAATGTAAAATTCGCCGAAGTCGGCGTAGGCCGCGCTCACCTCATCGAAGCGCATTTGGTAAACGATCGCTTTAATCTGGAAGGTGTCGTGAGCAAAGAGCGTCACGCCCCACTCGGCGTCATCCAGCCCGGTTGAGCCGGTGATGAGCTGTTTCACCTTCCCGGCATATTGGCGGCCGACCCGCGCGTGCCCGCTCATCAAGGTGCGGCGTTCCTCGTAGGGAAGAGAATACCAATTGTGCTCTTCGCCCCGGCGCTTGGTCATATTGTAGAAACAAACGATCGGCCAATCAGGCAACGTCGGATAAACGCGATCCTGCCGATATTTTTTCATCCGCTCGCGAAAATCCTGCATCCCGGCCTCGAACTCGGACGTGCCGCGCTTCAGTTTTTGTTCCGTCTCCAGCGTCTCGGCAAATTGCTCGTCAGTGGTGATGTATTCGCTCTCTTCGGTGAGCGAAAGATAGCTGTAGATCGGCGCGAGGACATCGGCCCCTAACGACAGGGTGAGCTGCTTCTCGATGCGGTTGGCCACGTGCAAATCGGGCGTGATGAGCATGAAACCGAGGTCGGCTTTGGGTGTGACCTCGCTCAGCGTGAGGAGCTGAGTGTTCTCCAAGGCGCGGGCTTCCTGGACAAGGGTGGAGAGAGCGACCTTGGCCGCGCGTTGCTCGTCCGGATTGAGCAACTGCCATTGCCCGTACTCGATCCGGTAAAAAAGATGGAGGCAATGCCAGCCATCCTGGGGAATGAGCGGCGCGGGTGTCGAATCCATCGCCGGAGTTTCCCTGTGCGGGGGGACGGGGTCAAGCCGTGGGGATGAGCGGCTACTAGATCTCGGCCTCGACCTTGCTCGCACTCGGCAGGTGCGCCAGGCAATATTCTTCCCCATCGCGCGCCACTCGGAATTCCAGACTCGGATTGGTCACCTCCGTGGCGCCGCAGGTTGCGCAGTGATGGAGCGCCTCTTCCTCGGGCCGCGCGCTTTCTTCAAAGCGCTGCCTTCGGCTCGCAACCTGTTGCCGGTTACGGACCGAACGAACGATTTCCGGCCCGAAGAAAATCAGGTAATTGGCAAAGGCCACGATGAGAGCGATGCGGTAGGAATTAGGCCGGGAGACGAACCCCATGAGCAGAAGCCCGGCGGAGAGCCAGGCAAGCCATTTCACCTTTACCGGCAGAACGAAAAACAAATAGATGACTTCGTCAGGGTAAAAAGTGGCGAAGGCAAAAAAGAGAGACGACGCCAGCATGGTGTTGGAAAATTGGGCTCCGAAAAGGAAAGCCGCGATGGTTGTGCCAACCATCCCAACGAGAAAATAAAGGGTGAGCCGAAAGGCGCCCCAGGCCTGCTCGAGGCGGTCGCCGATGAAGAGCATGAACCAGAGGGCGACCAGCAGCCAGAGAGGCTGCATGAGCGAACCGGGCTGCCCCATCGAGCGCGGTATAAAGATGTAAGTGACGAAGCGCCAGACTTCGCCCTGCCGGATCCGCGCCGGGCTGAGCTCGAGCAGCGATATAAAACCAGGATTAAGAAAAGTGAGAAGATAAACCAGCGCGGTCAGGGCGACCACGACACGGATGAGGCTGGGGATCGCGAGCCAACCGATCCGGCGTTCGAGCAAATCGAGAAAACTCATCGTCGCGTTACCCTAGAGTCAGCCTCGCGGCAGTTCAACAAAGCGGGCGCCGGGCGGCGCGAGGTTTGACACGTTTACGGCAACATCTAGGCTGGCCGCGGTGAGTGACAGTGCGTCAAAAACGACTCCGCTTTACGATGAACACGTAAAGTTAGGCGCGCGAATTATCCCCTTTGGCGGCTGGCTCATGCCCGTGCAGTACAGCAGCATCATGGAGGAACACCAGGCGGTGCGAAATGCCGTCGGCGTCTTCGACATTTCCCACATGGGTGAGCTGGTCGCGAGCGGTCCGCGAGCCGGTGAATGGCTCAACACCATGCTCACCAATAACGTCGAAAAACTCGGGGTCGGGACGGGCCAATACACATTTTTGCTTAACGACGACGCGGGGATCATCGACGACCTCATCATTTATCGGGTCGAAGATGAGAGGTTTTTGCTGGTCGTAAACGCCTCGCGGATTGAGGACGATTTTGACTGGCTGCAAAAGCATCTTTCGCTGGAAGTGCAGCTCGAAAATCAAAGCGACCGTTATGCGGGTCTGGCCATTCAGGGACCGCGCATTGCGGAACTGTTTCAGAAGCTTTTTGGACGAGGGCAGGAATTGCCGGCCCGGAACCAGATCGCAGGGTTTACGCTCGAGGGCATGAAGCTGCGGGTAGCGCGCACCGGCTACACGGGTGAAGACGGCATCGAAGTTTTTTTCGAGGCGGGCGACGCGGCGCGGGTCTGGAACAGAGTGCTGGAAGAGGGTCAGTCGTTAGGCATAAAGCCTTGCGGGCTCGGCGCGCGCGATACCTTGCGCCTCGAGATGTGTTATCCGCTGAACGGTTCCGATCTCTCGCCGGAGCATAATCCGCTCGAAGCCGGCCTCGGGTTTTTCGTCGATCTGACCAAACCAAATTTCAGCGGCCGGGAAAAGTTGCTGAAGGAAAAGGAGACCGGACTCAGCCGCAGGCTCGTTCCCTTCAGGATGAAAGGGAAAGGCCCGCCGCCGCGCCCGCATTATCGGGCCTTTCAGGCTGGCTCAGAGATCGGGGAGCTGACCAGCGGGACGCTTTCGCCGAGCTTGAATTACGGGATTGGAATGGCTTACCTGAAGACGCCAACGCCCAAGCCGGGCGAAGAAATCGAGATTGAAATCCGGGGTCAGAAATTTCCCGCGCTGATCGAAAAGAAACCGCTCTATAAAAAGTCATGAACGTTCCAGACGACCTTCTCTACACCGAATCCCACGAATGGATCCGCCGCGACGGGGACAAGATCCGAGTCGGCATCACCGACCACGCGCAGGCGGAATTGACCGATGTGGTTTACGTGGAATTACCCAAAGTCGGTGCCAGCCACGAAGCCCGCAGCACCATCGCGGTGGTCGAGTCGGTGAAAGCGGCGAGCGATATCTACGCCCCGGCGAAAGGGACGGTCCTGGAGGCGAACCAGGCGCTGGAAGCGAATCCAGCGTTGATTAACACCGACCCCTACGGGGAAGGCTGGATTTTTGTCCTGCAGATGGACGACGCCAATCAGCTCGATGGTTTGAAGGACGCGGCCGCTTACAAAGCCGCGATCGGTTAACCCGATCTCAACGCACTCGCTTGCAAGACAAGGCCAGCCTGCCAAGCTGGCAATGGTCGTGCCTACAGATCCTTCAGCCGCTCAACAGGCGGAAATCGAGCTCTTGCAAAGGATCGGTCAGGGTGACCGGGAGAGCTTCGAGCAATTCTACGATCTTTTTTCCCATATTCTTTTTTCCGTCGCCTACCGTCTGCTGGGCAATCGCGAGGCGGCGCAGGACGTCCTCCAGGAAACCTTCGCTCAGATCTGGGAGAAGGCGCCGCGCTATGATCCCGCCCGCGGTAAGCCTCTTACCTGGGCGATCACGCTGACCCGTTACCGCGCCATTGACCTGCTCCGCTCCATGCGGCGCCGCGGCCAACTCCATGAGGATGTAAAGCACGAGGAGATGGCTGGCGAGCAGTCGGACGACCGCGATTCGTTTCAGAACGTAGCGATGGACGAGCAACATTCTTTCATCCGTGATGCGATCGGAAAATTGTCCGGCGAGCAACGCGAAGCGATCGAGCTCGCTTTTTTCAGCGCGCTGACGCACACGGAAATTGCCGAAACCCTCGGTCAACCGCTCGGCACGGTGAAGGCTCGAATCCGCCGCGGCTTAATCAAGCTGCGCAGCTTGGTCGGGGGTCGTCTCGGGGCGGAGTGAGTGCTCCTCAGGCCGCCAAAGGCAGGTCGAGCTCCTGTTCCTGCGCAATAAACCAGAGCGGCTCGCCAGCATCATCGAGGATCGGCGTGATGGCGATGTCGACCCAATAGGGCGAACCGTCCTTGCGATAATTCACCATCTTCTCACGGCAGGGTCGGTGTTCCTGCAGAGCGGTGCGCATCCGCGCCACCACAGTCGGGTCAGTCTTTTCACCCTGAAGGAGAGGCCCAAGTTTTTGCCCACGCAGCTCCTCCAGCGAATAACCACACATGGAAACAAAAGCCGGGCTGACCCATTGCACGAGCCGGTCCGGTCCGGTCATGACCAGGGCTTCCGCCTGGACCCGTTGCGATCGCTCGATGCTGGAGGACAGAATTTTCGATTTCAAACCCGCGGAGAGTTCCGGGATACGCGACGGGGGACTGGCGAGGAGAAGAGCGCTTCCAACCTCCTGCAGACCAGTCACGAACTGCCGGACTTCGGCGTGCACTTCGAGAAGCAGTTCAAATTCGTCCCGCTCTCTCTCGGTCATGGCTCCGGACACGTAGAGAGCGGCCCGGTCTTGCAAAAGTTCGCCGATCATGGATTCGATGGAGTAGGTATCAAACTGGCGATACGCCTCGATGCAGTGAATGGATGCGATTTTCTCCCGGCGGGCAAGAAATCTCCTTCCACCACGGTGGAAAACGCCTCCCGCTTACCGCACATTTCATCTCGCTTCCACTAAGAATTTCCAGCATAAAAGGCAGATGCGAAAGATTGTCGCGATTCCGTTTCTCTGGCTGCTCGCGCTGCCGATCCACGCGGCAGTGATCAATGTTGAATTCAAGTTTACGCCATTTGTTGGCGACCCGGCCAAGGACGAGAAGGTGACGACGGTGCCGGGCAAGGCGGCCGTATTCATCAACAACGTGCCTTTCGCCGAGCAGGAGGTGCGGGAAGAGCAATTGCCCGTCCTCTTCGACGAACACGAAGTTGCCCCGTCCGTCTGGGTGCCAATGAGCTCGGTCGGGCCGGTGGTGCGGAAAGGAAAAAACAAGATCCGGGTGGAATTTGTCCCTAACGACCCGGCGGGAAACTATCGCGCCCAGTTGCGTTGGGCCTCGGTCATGGACGAGCCCACCGAAGAGAGCGGCCCCGGGACGATGCACGCGACCAACCAGGCCAATGAAGGCGTCGACGATCGTCAGGCGCTGAAGGGCAAGGTCGTCTTCGAGCGCGAGTTTGCCGGGGATTTCGCCCTCGATCTGCCCTGGCATCACTACCCGCCAGTGGCCTCCTTAACCGAGGAAGATAAGCAGAAAATTGCCACGCTCTTGCGGACGCGTGCCGAGTGGTTCAAGCCGGATTTTGGCGCTCTTTACAAAGCGATCGACGAGAACGAATCGCTCAAAGTGGACGATGTGCGCAAAGCGCAGTGCCTCGAATCGGCCTATAAGGCGGGGGTGCGCTTGAGCGCCCCGCAGGTCGGCGAACTGGAATTTGTCACCACCGATGGCCCGGAGGTGGTGGTCCGGCGTTCGAAAGGGGCTCTCTTTGGTCTGGACGAGAAGGCCCTCGCGCCGGTGAAAGACGAAGACACGCAGATGTGCGTTGGCATGGCACTCTCGGTGATCTATCCGGGGCGGCTGGTCGCCGTCCGCAGACCGGATGGGAACTGGGAGATCGTTTATTAATCTCCTACTGTTGCTCCTAATCCTTTCGCAACATCAAACAGGAACGGGAGCGGAAGGGAGATAAACAGATATTCCAGCGAAGGCGGAGATTGACCTCTCACCAAGCGACTGTTTATTCCCCCGGTGCCGACCGAGATCAAACTCTTCAGCCGTGAATGGTGCTCCTGGTGTATCGACGCCAAGGAATACCTGACTGAGCGCGGCTACCAATTCACCGAGATTGATGTCGGTCAGGACCGCGCGGCCTACGCAGAGATGAGGGAGTTGAGCGACCAGACCTATGTCCCAACTCTGGTGGCCGGCGATGAAGTGCTGGCGAATTTCGATACCGACCAATTGGAGAAATTCCTGCGCGAGCACGCCATCGTGCCCTGATGTTTTTTGGGCTTTTTATCACCCTCGGCGTCGCGGTGCTGAGCGTTGCCCTGCGCAGCTATCAATCCTCCATCTCGCAAAAGGTCGGCGCCTTCGGCATCCTGACCGCTTCCTTTCTGGCGATTTATTACCTGACTGGGAGCTGGATCCTCGGCCTGATCAGTGCGCTGAGCTGGCTCTTTCTTCCCTGGTTGGAAATTCTTACCCGCATCCGCGGCCTCCGGCTCCCGCGCGAAAAAACGCTGCGCCCGAAGAGCCCGCCTTCCGAGGAGGTTTTCCCCACCCTCGATGAAATCACCGGGCAGATCGAGAGCGAAGGGTTCGGCCATATCAGCGATGCCGGCTGGGATTGGGAAGACTACAAACAATTCTTCCGGCTCTTTTATAAGGAGGAGGACCGCGCCCAGGCCACCATCTGCCTGAACGAACAGAACGATCTCTCCTTCTATTATCTGCGCATTTCTTCCCGCGCGAACGATGGCACGATCTGGACGACCTGGAATTATCCACTCTCCTACGGCCTTAAGCTCACCCCACAATTTCGGATCAACCGGCAGCGGCCCGATCAGTCATTCTGGCAGCTCTATCACAGCCACAAGGCGTTCCTGCGCGACAATTCCGTCGAGACCAATCTGATCGACCCCCTCGATGAAGATCAGATTCAGCAGGAAATCGAGAACGATTTGCGCGACCAGATCGCCCACAACATCAAGACCGGCGTTCTCATGCAGACGCCGGGTGGCGAAATCAAATATTCCTGGCGCGGAATGATCTACTTGTGGTGCCAGTTCCTGTTGGACTTGGTCCGGCTTTGAAGAATTTGGAAATCAGCAGGTCAGGATTAATTTTCCCATTCACCGCGCGGGTTTGCTTTCCGGGGCCGATTCGGAAAGATGAATCGCGATGACGAAACCCGATGCGCCCCGGATCCAAACCGAAGTGCAGGTCATGTTCTTCGATACCGATTGCGGCGGAGTCGTGCACAACATCGCCTACCTCCGCTTTATCGAAATCGCCCGCACCCTTCTGGCCGAAGAACTCGGGATGAAGTTGGTCGCGATGGCTGAGACTCAACGCTATCCCGTTGTGGTCCGGACCGAGATCGATTACCGGCGCGCGGCCAAGCTGGGCGACCGCCTCCGAATCGAGGGCTGGCTGGATCGGCTCGAGCGGGTTCGCTTTTGGTGCGGCTTCCAAATTCGGCGGATCGGCGACGAGGTCCTGATCGCGGAGAGCCGGCAAATGCTCGCGCTGGTCCAGATGCCGGAAGCCAAGCTGCTCCGTTTACCGGAAGACTGGGAGCGCTATCGCGGCTCGGACGCCACCGCCACGCACGGCTGAAAACGGCCGCAGACATTTGCCTAGGAAAGAGTAGCCTAACGACCGATGTCTTCCGGAAATCCCGCGCTCACCCTCGACGACGTGTTCCTCACGCCGCACGCGCTGCAACCGCCGCCCATCCGGCGCGCGCTCTTCATCTTCCTCCTCAGCCTGGCCGCGCTCCTCCACCTCGCCACGATTGGCTGGGGTGATCTCTACAATGAAACCGACGGCCAGTACGCCGGCGCCGCCCGCGAGATGCTGGAGTCGCATGAATGGCTGACCCCGACCAACGACGGCATCCCCCGGCCGCAGAAGCCGCCGCTGCTTTATTGGACGATCGCAGTTTCGCTCAAGACCTTTGGCCTAACGACTGCGGCGGCGCGGCTGCCCATCTCCCTCGCCACCGTGGCGGCGATCGCTCTCACTTTTCTAATCGGCGATCGGTTGGGCGGCCCGTGGCGTGGATTCCTCGCGGGACTGATCCATCTCGGCTGTTGCGGCACCTTTCTCTTCGGGCGCATCCTGATGCCGGAGCCGCTCTTCAGCGCATTGATTGCCGGGGCTCTTTATTGTGCGATTCGTGGCTACGAACGACGCCGCAGCCGGCGTGGCTGGTTCATTTGCTTTTGGGTTTGCGCGGCCCTCGCCTGCATGACCAAAAGTCTGCACGGACTTCTCTATCCAGCCGCGATTCTTTTTTTGCTCTCCTGTTTTTACCGGGAAGCACGGCTGCGTTTCCGCGAACTGCTGCGCTGGGATGGGATCGCGGTTTTTCTCCTCATCGCGGCTCCCTGGCACATCTGGCTGGAGTGGAAACACCCCGGCTTTATCGGGCAATTTACGGCGCGTGAATGGCTCGTTCATCTGGCCGGAGAGGCCGATGCCGGTCACAGCTACGACAACGTGCCGCGCCGGATATTTCTCGCGCTCCACCTCGCCTGGTGGTTCCCGTGGACCTTCGCGATTGTGCCCGGCATAATCCTCGCCTGGCGCAAGGTGATGCGTCCGCGCGAGATCGAATTTGCCGACGCCCTCCCACTCTGTTGGATGGCAGTCGTCTTCGTTCCGCTCTTCGTCATCGGCCAACGGCAGGATTATTACTCGATGAGCATGTGGGGCGGGCTGGCAATCTTCGCCGCCACCGCCTGGGAACGGATGCCGCGCTGGACGCGAGCGATCGGAGCCAGCGCTGTTCTCCTGGTTGGACTGGCGGCGGGTTTTGTCGCTTTGCGATTGCCGGAACTTCTTCGCGACGCCAACGGGCAATGGGGCCCAACCGCGGCTCGTTCCACCGCTTGGCGAACCTTGACCGATATTCCGATCTCCACCTGGCTGGGATTTCGCTCGATGTTCGTGGTGGTCGGCCTCGCCCTCATTCTTTTCTCTGCCTTCGCCCTATGGTTCATTTGGAAAGAGCGACCCCGGCTTGCTCTCACTGCGCTGGCTGCTGCGATGGTTCCGATCGGCTTCAGTATGATGGATGGGGTCGCGCGCATGGCGCCTTATTTTTCGTTGGCCGATGCAGCCGATTTTATCCAGCAGGAGATCGCCCCTAACGACAAGGTGATTTACGAAGGTCCGATGCACGTCGGGAGCAGCCTGCTTTTTTATCTCGGCCGCAAATTTTACCTGGTAAATCAGGATCCGGCTTCCGAACCGGGAGCGGCGCTCGGACCGACGCCGGATATTTTCCTGGATGAAAAGACCGTCGCGCAGGCTTGGAGCGGCCCTGATCGTCTCTACCTGCTGATCGAGCAGAACCGGCTCCCCTATTGGCGGACACTCCTCGGCCATCAGGGCACGCCGACCGAGGAACTGACCACCTGCGGCACGACCGCCCTGCTCAGCAATCGTCGTTAGGCTGCGACCTTACGACTTCGGAACCGTCGCCCTCACCTCGGGTTGGAGGAGGCGTCCCCAGATCGAGTTGTAGGGATGGACCTGGCTGACTCGCTGCCCGTCGCGCACCAGCGGGCGATGTTCGTTGGCCCATTCGAAAATCGATCCCTCGAGGTTTTGCACGTGACGGTAGCCGGCGGCGCGTAACCGTTCCGCCATTTCGCCCGATCGATAGCCGACCGCGCAGTAAGTCACGATCGGCACGTCCCTGGCCACGCCCGCAGCGGCACTTTTCGCATCCGCTTTCGGATCAACCCAACGCGCGCCCGGCAGACGGCTTACCTTCCATTCTGCGGGCGTCCGCACATCGAGCAAGACCGGTTGGGGCCGACCCTTGTCCGCCAGCCAATCGGCCAGTTGCTGGGTCGTGATCCAGTCGACATCGCTAAATTTGCTGTGCAGCGATCGCTTGAGGAGAAACCAATCGATGCCGCGACAGGAGAGCAACCCAAAGCTGATGACGAGCAAGACGATGATCCCAGCCCCAAGGCGCACGCTGCCAGCGCGAGAGATGTCGCGGCGCATCAGATTGTAATCCATTTGAAAAATGCGCGAGGCCAGCTACTTTGCCGACTCATTTTCGGACTATAACCCGGAGCAATTCTTATGTCGCAGCATCGCAGTCTTAAAGGCGCCAGCACCATAGCCGCCAAACGCAACGTCCTGAAACGGTTCGAAAGGGTCGAGCTGCTCAAGAAGCGCGGCCAATGGAAAGAGACGAGTAAAGTCGTCGGCCTCCCGAAGACCAAGCCCGATCTCTAGGATCGGTTCATAGTTGAGAGTTGATGGTTGAGAGCAGGAAATCTTTCCCTCAACTTTCGACAAAAGACTCTCAACTGAAGTGCGCCTTAACCGTTTTCTCGCCGCCGCCGGCCTCGGCTCGCGCCGGCATTGCGACGAGCTGATCGCGGAAGGTCGCGTCACCATCAACGGCCAACCGTGTGCCAATTTCGGCACCCAGGTCGAGGCAACCGATCACGTCAAAGTCGGCAACCGCCGAGTTAGACCGGCCGAAACGCTGACTCTCGTCCTGCATAAACCGGCCGGTTTTGTTTCCACCCGGCGTGATCCCAACGCCACTGACACGATTTACGATCTGTTGCCGGCAAAATTTTCGCGCCTTTTCAACATCGGCCGGCTCGATGCTCAAACCGAGGGATTGCTCCTTATGACGAGCGATGGCGACCTCGCGCAGCAACTCACCCATCCGCGCTACAAGGTGGAGAAGGAATACGAAGTCACCCTCGATCGCCGCTGGGACCCGGCCCGCGGGCAGAAGCTGCTCGACGGCGTTTTCCTCGATGGCAAACGCGCCCGGCTGGCACGGCTGCACCCGATCGGACCGACCCGGGTCCGTGTGATCCTGCAACAAGGATTGAATCGGCAAATTCGCCGAATGTTTTACGAGATCGGCTACGAAGTGGAAAAACTTGTCCGGACCCGCATCGGCCATCTCCACCTCGGCGAGCTGCCGCGTGGCCACTGGCGTCCCCTAACAAAAAGTGAGCTGACTTCGCTTCGTCAGTCGAGTTCTTCACGCAAGACCGCAAGAGGTGGAATCGAGCCGACTCCATAGCTGGTCAGCAACCCGACCGCGACGGTGAGAGCGGTGACAATGAATCCCGTCGCGACGACAGGCAGGAGCGAGGGCGCATAGTCGAGTTTGAAAACGAAAACGGCCAGCGCCCAACTTCCGGCCAGGGAAAGCACGATGCCGGTCGCGCTGGCGAGCAAACCGAGAAATAAATATTCGGCGCTGAGAATTTTCCAGATTTGCCAGCGCGAGGCGCCGAGCGTTCGGAGCAGCACGCTTTCCTTCAGCCGCTGGTAACGTCCACTCCAGATCGTGCTTCCAAGCACGACCAAGCCGGTTCCAACGGTAAAAAGAGACATGAGGCGGATGACGAGCGCGACTTTGCTCAGAATGGAATCGACCGTCTGAATCACGGAAGTGAGATCGAGCGCGGAAACGGTCGGGAACTTTGCCACCACCGCATTTTGCAAACGGGCCGAGGCAGCCGGGGTGGGGACGCGGCTGACGAGGACGTTGAAGGTCGGTGCGTTTTCCAGGACGCCGGTTGGAAAGACGACGAAGAAGTTGGTTTGAAAACGTTTCCAATCGACTTCGCGCAGGCTGGCCACCTCGCGCCTTGATCGGGATGCCCTGGACGTCGAAGACGAGCGTGTCGCCGATCGTCAGGCCAAGGTCTTTCGCGATATCCTGTTCGACTGAAACCGGGGCTGTGTCGCCTGGCTGATAATCGACGTGGCCCACCCATTTCCCGGCCGTGATCTTCTCCGTCTCGCTCAGCTCGGACCGATAGGTAGAGCGATATTCCCGCTCCAATTCCCATTCCGGCGCCTTCCGTTGCGGGTCCTTCAGGAGATCGGCCGATTTGCGGCCTTTCACTTCCACCAGGCGCATGGTCACGATCGGCGCCTCCTGAATGACCGGTAGTTTTTGTTGCCTAACGAGCTCGGCGACCGCGCTGGTCTGGTCGGGCTGAATGTCGAAGAGGAAAATGTTGGGCTGATTATTGGCGTCGATCGAGCGGAACTGAGTCAGGAGCACATCCCGCGTCAGATAAATGGTGAGGAGGAGAAAAGTGCCCATGCCTAACGAAAGGGTCAGGAGCAAGGTGCGGTTGTTCGGCCGGTAAAGATTGGCCATTCCCTGGCGGGCGACAAAGCTCCAACCCCGCGGCAGGAGTTTGCGCACGACAAGGATGAAGAGCTTGGCCACTCCCAGCAGGACCGCGATCGCCGCGCCTAGCCCGCCCGCGACGAACAATCCGTCTGTCCAGGCATCCGCCTGCGAGACGGCGAAGGCGATCAGGCTGCCAGCCATGAAAAAATAGACGAGCCAGGTGGCAAGGTCGCGCCCGCCTGGCGCAGCGCCCTCTGCGACCGAGGCGCGCAAAGCGAGGAGAGGCGAGACTCGCCGAAAACGCAGAAGCGGGGGGAGCGCAAAGAGAATACAGACGGCCAACCCCACCGCCATTCCGCTCCAGACCGGAGTCCACGCAATCGCAGTGGGCAGGACGAACGGAATGAATTTCTGCAGCGTGCCGGGCAAAAGCCGATGCATTGTTAGGCCAATACCGGCCCCGGCGAGGACGCCGATGACCCCCATGGCCATCGCCTGCAAAAGATAGACCGCGACGGTCGTGCGGCCGGCCGCCCCCAGGCAGCGCAGGATTGCTGCGGTCCGCACTTTCTGCTCGAGATGCGCCTGGATCGCGCTCGCCACGCCGACCGCGCCGAGGAGAAGAGAAATGAAGCCGACCAGATTGAGAAACCGGTAAAGATTGTCGAGCGCTTCACCAAGATCCTTTTTCCGCTTGGCGACGGTGTCGTATTCGAGGCCGGCCTTCTCGATTTGCGGGCGCTAATTTTTCCACCTCGGTTGCGACCTCGACGCCCGGCGCAAATTTCACGAAATTCAGGTAGCGCGCGAGGCTGCCCGGCTTGAGCAGGTTGGTCTGTGCGAGGTTTTGCAGCGGAATGTAGACGCGCGGGGCAAAGCTCGCGGCCGGCGACGCTTCTCCCGGCATCTTGGTTAAGCGCGCCCGCGATCGTGAAAGTCGCCTCGCCGATCTTCAGCTTTTCGCCGGCCCTGGCCGCGAACTGGAAGAGCAGGCTTTCCTCCGGCACCGCTTCCCCGCCGTTGCGGAAGGTTTGCGCGGCGCTCGGCGGCGCGGTCTCCATCTGGCCGTAGAAAGGAAAATTGCCGCCGAGTGCGCGCACTGAGATCAACCGGGTCCCGCCGCTTTTTGGAAAGAGCGCCATGGTGCGGAAACGCACTTCGCGGGCCTGGGTTTCGCCCAGCGAACGCAGCATCTGCTCCTGTTCGGCGGTAAACGGCCGCGAGCTCTCCACCACCAGATCGGCTCCCAGGAGCGAGCGCGCCTGGTCGTCGATGGCCTGAGAAAGACTGGCCCGGAACAATCCGATCGCGATCAAGGCCGCCACCCCTAACGAGATCGAAATGGAAAAGAGCAGGAGCCGGCGACGGCTCGAGCGGCTATCGCGCCAGGCCATCCGCGGGATGAAACCAAGTTGGCTAGTCATCAATCATCTCTCCGCCGCGCAGGCGGATCGTTCGTTCCGTTAGGCGAGCGACATCGGAGTCGTGCGTCACGAGGACAAGTGCGGTCCCGGCGTTTCGATTCAATTCCAGCATGATCTCGATCACTTTCTGGCTCGTTTCGGCGTCAAGGTTCCCGGTCGGTTCGTCAGCAAAGAGGACTTTCGGTCGATTGATAAAGGCACGCGCGAGGGCAACGCGCTGCTGTTCGCCGCCGGAAAGCTGGGTCGGGTAATGGTCGCTCCGCTGGCCAAGGCCGACCCGCTCCAGCAGCTCGAGCGCAAGGGTGCGGGCGCTGCGATCACCGCGCAACTCCATCGGCACGGTCACGTTTTCCAGTGCGGTCAGGGTCGGGATCAGCTGGAAGTTTTGAAAGACAAAACCGACGTGCTGGTTGCGGACGCGGGCCCGTTCGTCCTCGCTGATCTCGGCCAGCGCGATTCCGTTGAGCAGGACAGCACCGGACGTCGGTAGATCAAGTCCCGCCGCAAGGCCAAGCAGAGTTGTCTTGCCGCTGCCGGAAGGCCCGAGGATGGAACAGGTCGAGCCTTGCTCCAGGCTGAACGAAATATTCTCCAACACGGTCAGCCGGCCGGCCCCGGTCGGGTAGCTCTTCGTCAGGTCGCGAACATTGAGAATTGGGAACGAGTTCATTGACGGTGTAAGGCGGCGCGTCTTGCTTACCCGATGCTAATACGGCGCGCATGAGGAAATTGATGCGCCGCGCTTTTCTTCTCTGGCTTTTCGCTTTGGCTTCGCCCGCCTTCGGCGAGACCATTCTGTTTTTGGGCGACAGCCTCACGGCCGGCCTCGGCGTGGGCAAGGAGGCAGCCTATCCCGCCCTTATCCAGCAGAAAATCCGGGAGAAAAACCTCCCCTTTGAAGTCATCAACGCCGGCATTAGTGGCGACACAACAGCCGGCGGGGTGGCGCGGCTGGACTGGGTCTTGCAGAAAAAGATCGACGTCCTCGTTCTCGCGCTCGGCGCCAACGACGGCCTGCGCGGCTTGCCGATGACGCAGACCAAAGCCAATCTTCAGACAATCATCGATCGAGTGAAGGCGAAGAATCCGGAGGTCAAGATCGTCATCGCCGGGATGCAGATTCCGCCCAACATGGGCGGCGACTATGGCGCGGCCTTTCAGGCACTCTTTTCCGACCTCGCCCGGGCGAACGGAACGGCGCTGGTCCCTTTTCTGCTCGACGGCGTCGGCGGCCACGACGATTTGAACCAGGCCGATCACATTCATCCGACCGCTGCCGGTCACAAGATCCTGGCGGAAAACGTCTGGCGAGGACTCGAACCCATCCTAACGAAAAGCGCGCCGCTATGAAACTGGGCGGCTGTCGTGCTCTCATTACGGGCGCTTCCGCCGGGATCGGCCAGGAGCTGGCGCGCCAATTGGCCGCCCGCGCCAGCACCCTCATCCTGGTGGCACGCCGGGAAGAGCGGCTGGCGCAACTGCGCGACGAATTGAGCGCGCAACATCCGAAATTGCAGGTTGCGCTGCGGCAAAGCGATCTGTCCAAAGAGGAGGAAATTCGGGGCTTGCTCGGTTGGATGGAGAGCGAAAAATTCGCGATCGATCTCCTGATCAACAATGCCGGGCTCGGAGATCTCGGTCCCTTCGTCACTGCCGACGCGGAGCGTCTTGAGCGAATGATGCAGGTAAACATGGTCGCGTTGACCCGGCTGACGCGCGCCTTGCTTCCGGCGATGATTGCGAAAAAACGCGGCGCGATCCTGAATGTCAGCTCGTCGGCCAGCTTTCTGCCAATTCCGAATTTCGCCGTTTATGCGGCGACCAAGGCATACGTGACCAGTTTCTCCGAAGCCTTGCGGAGCGAGTTGCGCGGAACCGGCGTCGGCGTAACCGCTCTTTGCCCGGGACCGGTGGAGACGGAGTTCACGCAGGTGGCGCGCCGCCAATCGCAAAGCGGTGAGGTGCCCGGCTCGGGCCTGGCCCGCGTGCCAGTTGAGGAAGTGGCGGCAGCGGCGCTGCGTGGCCTGGAGCGCGACCAACCGATCGTCATCCCGGGAGCGCTGATGAAGTTCGGGATGACTCTCGTTAGGCTGACGCCGATGCCGTTGCTGCGGCTGGCGGGCCGCTTCAACCGGAAGCAAGCGTAGGGTACGCGCTAGTTCGCGTACTTGATCGAGCAACCGTAGGCGCGGGAGGTTGGGGTACTGACCGACTTACCGGCCATCGCTTCATCGAGCGCACCTTTGACGTAATTGGTCGCGCCCTCCACATCCTTCGGATTGGCCGTCGGTTTGCTGTCGATCGCTCCGGAATAAATCAACTTTCCGGCCGGGTCGATGACATACATGTGGGGCGTATTGGTGGCGGCGTACTGGTGGCCGACTTTCCCATCCGGATCGAGGAGCAGGGCGGTCGATTTCATTTTCCAATCAGCCATCTGCTTGTTTGCGTCGGCCGGGCTGAGATAACCTTCCTTGCCCTCGGCCGAGGAATCGATCGTCAGCCAGACCACCTCTTTGCCGGTAAATTCCTGCTGCAATTTCTGCATGTTTTCACCAGTGTAGTGCTTCTGCACGAAGGGGCAGCCCGGGTTGAACCACTCCAGCACGACGTATTTCCCCTTGAAGTCGCCTAACGAGTGGGTCTTGCCATGGGAATCCGGAAGGGAAAAAGCCGGAGCGGTGGCCCCGACTTTGGGCGCCTCGGCGGCAAAGAGAGCGCCGGTGCAGAGAGTGGTGAGAGTCAAGACGAGCAATTTTGTTTTCATAAGATTATTGGCTGTCCGCGACTTTGGGCGCGGCTGATTGCAGATGGTCCAGGACAAGCGCCTGGGTGAGCAGTTCCGGCAGGATGACTGGTTGGTTCGGAGTCGATGCCGGGTAAAGCACGTATAATGGGACACCGACCCGCCCGAATTGTTTCAAAGTTTTTGTAATGACCGGGTCGGCGTTGGTCCAATCGGCCTTCATCTTGACCACGCCGTAGCGCTCGAAAGCGCTTTTCACGGCCGCGCTCTCGAGGACGGAGGCTTCGTTGAATTTGCAGGTGATGCACCAAGCCGCGGTGAAATCGATGAAGACTGTGCGGCCCGCCGCCAGCTCGGTCTGGACGCGCTCAGGACTAAAGGTGAGCCAACCGTCTTTCGTCAGGACCGAGCCGGCTGTTTTAGTCGCGCTGAATTTCTGGCCGATGAAATAAAATCCGCTGCCGAGCACGAGCGCGAGCATGAGCACGAGCACAATCGCGCGCTGCGCCGTCGAGGCCGTCGGGGTGGAGAAGGAGCCCTTCATCCAGCAGGCGATACTGAGGGCGAGGAGAAAAGCGCTCACCCAAATGGCCGCATCCACGCCCCGCGCAACGCCGAGAACCCAAAGCAGGAAGAGCAAGGTCGCGAGAAGGAGGAATCCCATGAATTGCTTCACCCGCACCATCCAGGGGCCGGGTTTGGGGACGAAACGGAGCCAGGCCGGCTGCGCGCTCAGGAGCAGATAAGGCGCGCTCATTCCCGCCGCGATCGCGATGAACATGAGCAGGATGATGAACGCCGATTGGGCGAAGGCGAACCCGAGCGCCGTCCCGAGATAAGGCGCGGTGCAAGGCGTAGCGAGAACAGTCGCGAAGACACCTTGGAAAAACGAGCCGGCATAACCTTCCCGCGCGCTCCAGCCGAGCAGACCGCTCGTCGCCGAGGCCGGGAGCGTGATCTCGAAAACGCCAAAAAGATTGAGCGCGAAGACGAGCACGACCGCGCTCATCGCGATGACGAAGTACGGATTGGTGAATTGAAACGCCCAGGTGATTTCGTGCCCGGCCGACTTGAGCCCGATCATCAGCAGCCGCCAGCCCGATGAACCAGGCAAAGATCCCGGCGGTAAAGGCCAGCCCGTTGCCGAAAATGCGCTTCCGGTCGTCGCGCGCGTGCTGGATGAACCCAAAAATCTTGAGCGAAATCACCGGCAACACGCACGGCATCAGATTGAGAATTAACCCTCCGATAAACCCGAAAAGAAGCAGCTTGGCCAGACCGCCCGGCGCCTCGGGCGCGACCGTCGCCCTTGGAGGGACGGGCGCCGTCCCGTCCGAGTTTGCCGCCGCCGAGCCTAACGAAAACGCGTGATCCCCCGCCACGATCAACCCATCGAGCGACTTCACCCCCGGATCGGCCGACTCGATCGGGATGGTAAAAACCAGAGCTCCATCCGCCGCCGTCGCGTGGCTTGGATGCCCGATCAAAGTCTTGCTTCCCGGCAGCGGAAAGAAATCGACCGCCCCCGACTGCGCGAGACTCTTATCCGCGATCGTGAGACGAAAAGCCTTCGCCGTCCGCTCCCAGCGCAGCGCGCCCTGCGCACTCGCCGGCAGCGCACGCGGCAATTGACCGCGAAACTTCGCGAAACAGCTCCGCATTCGCCGGCGCCGCCTCCGACCCCACCGGCAGATCCAACTGCACCGCGCCGCTGCCCGGGATGCAGATCTTTTCACAGACCAGCCAATCCGCCGCCGCCGCCAGATGCACCGACGCCGCCCCGATCTTCGCCGGCGGAGTCAGCTGCACCATCAGCAGCACCTCATCGTGATACCCATAAATCTGGATATCGCCCGGCTCATCCAGCTTCAGCGGGATAGGCCACTGGATCGGCCCCGCCTTCCAGCCCTCCGGGAGCTGCCACTTGATCTCCGTCGGAATGCCAGCATCGCCCGGGAATTCCCAATACGTGTGCCAGCCCGGCACCATCTTCAGCAGCAGCCCGACCGTAAACGGCCGTCCCGGCACCACCGCCGTGCTCTCCGCAATAAGACTGGCCTGGACCAGCTCGCGCCCATCAAACTTCTGCGCCGCGCGATTCCGCCGCCGAAAAAAGCAGCGCCACCAGCAGCAAACCGGGCGCAAAACGGCGGAACAAGTTCATCCGCATAGCTACCACCGCTCCCGGAGCCGGGCAATGAACCGGCCCAGGACTACCGACTAAGATTTCAGTAGTTGGTCGTAGGTCGAGTGATGACCGATCCAGAACCACTGAAGACCATCGGGGCGCTCCCGAGCGAGCGCGCGATAATGAAGCCCGATTCTGACCGCGTAAAGGACGCCAACCTTCTTGAGGCGGATCGACGCATGGCGAGGATCGCGCTTGAGGAGTTCAAAGTTCTTGTCGGCGAGCGCTCGGATGCCGTCTGGAAGCTGCTTATAGTGGAACCAGAAATCGGGGTCGGCGAAGTGGTTCAAAGCGGAGTGCAGCGACCGGCCTCGTAATGCTCGTCAGCGCGTTTGAGCGCGGCATCGAGTCGGCCCGCCTCCATATCCTGCTTGATCTGGCGGTCCCACTGGCCGGCCACGAACTCCTCAAACCACTGAGAAAAGCGGGCGAATTCGGCAGGCGAAAGACCCGAAACGACGGATTCAAGTTCTTCAACGCTCATGAGCAAAGCATACTCCTGATGCTCGAACGCGAAAAGCAGAGACTTCCGATCCCGCGGCGTAAAGGGAACACCTAACGAGCGCAAGGACCACCGAACGCCGTTCAAGAAATGACGGCTTCGGCGCGGCGATGATCCAGGTGATTCACCCATCAATCGATTGAATCCGGAAGATCATTCGGACTCTCGTCGGACTTTTCTTGCTAGATTAAAACGCTGACCCTGTTCTGTCGTCTCTTTAGGCCACTCGCGGCTGACCGGCGCTCCGGAATGCAGTGGGACTTAGGAGTTGCGACGCGCGAGTAAGAAACTAATCAGGGCCACGACGAGGAATGCAGCACCGATCAGCCAGCTGACCAAAGACAAGAGTCCCAGTCCGATAGGATTTCTGTCTGCGGGGCCGAACATGACGAAGAGAACGATCGGCGTCGTATCGAGCACTACTACCCAGACCGCAATAAACAAACACTTTGAAGCTCCTGGCATGGCTAACGATGTTTTTGAAATGAGCTGATTCAAAAGATGGTGATTAAAGCAATGCTGAGAAGGCCATAGATAGTAATCACAACCCAAAAATAACTGGGTGAGTCTTCCTTCCCGATCGTCTTCCCCCACAATGCAGACTTGGCATAAACCTCGCCTCGAAACGCCGCATAAAAGGTGTAGACCGGTCAGGAAACCGAGGACCTTGAAGATGTTCATTTGCTCTCGCCTACGGATAGACGCGCAATCTCTGGCCGAGCTAGCAAGAGGAAGTACCGCGAGGGCGCTGGCGGACCCAAGCTATGGAGCGCTTGGCTGCGGACCGAAGGCTCCAACCCAAGCGATCGCGCCAGAATCCCCTTCGGATCGTCTTCAGGGCACTACCGTCAAGGTGAGATCGTTGCCGTCGCCGCCTTCGTAGTTAGCCTGGAAATGGTTGCCGCCGATCGTCACGATGCCGCCGTCGGGAAGATTCGCGAAGACGCCCGAGATGGAACTGGCGGAGGTGTTGCGGATGAGGGTAAGAGTCAAACCCTGCGCCAGGGTGCCCTTCACTTGCCCGATCAAATTAATCATCGGCGTGCCGCCCAGGATCACTCCATTGGCCACCACCAGGTCTGCGCGGGTCTTGCGACCCTTGGCCTTGAAGGAGAAATTGTAAAATCCGCCCGTCGAGAAGACGACCTGCTGCTGCACAGTAAAGGTGACGGGGCTGGCGCTGCCCGCCGCAGGGGTGAGATTGGCTATTCCGTTCGGGTCTCCATTTCCGATAAACAGGGTGGCGTCGATGCTTCCCGGGCCGCCAATCGTCCCCACCCTGCCCAACCCGGCAGGATCACCAACCGCGACGAGGGCCGAGGGTCCCCCGAGAGCGGTGGTCACGATGAGCGTGCCGTCCTCGACGGTGGAGCCCGAGTTCGTAGCGGTGCCGGAGAAGGTAAAGGTGCCGCTTCCCGCCTTAACCAGTGAGCCGCTCTCAACCGTCCCGGCAAAAGTGAAGCTTAGATTACTCCCCCCGACTTCAAGACCGTTTCCTGCCTGCACAATACCGTCTCCCTCGATCGTGACCTGACCATCGTCCGCGAAGTGGAGGGAGCCCGAGCGTTAACCAGAGTGCCATTCCCATGAAGTTGCACTCTGGGGCTACCCGCTCCGGTCCGGGTGCTGATCACGATCTTGCCCCCTTCGCCGCCATTCACTCCACCGTTGGCAATGAAGAGGCCGGTGCCAGTCTTGGCGCCTTCCACGAAATTCAGCAAACCGCCCGCCGCCCCCGCGACCTGCCCACCCTCGCAGATGATGGTGGCCTGATCGGCGGAGGAATTCCCATAAAAGTTAGTGGCGCCACCAGCCTGGCCACTGACGCTGGCGCCTTCGTTCGTTATGCTGCTGCCGCCGCCCTTTGATTTATCGGCGAAGCTTGCACCGCCGGCGAAACCAAATTGGGGCTGGCCGTTAGGCTTGTTGATAATCGTCGCATTTCCCGCCGTGGCCGAGCCGCTAAAAATGGTCCGGCCACCGGCGGCCGCCGCGGGATTCCCACGTTCGAGATTTGTGATCGCCGCGGTCGCCGCGGTCGCATTGTCGGTAAAGCCCAGGGCGCCTCCGTAGGAACCGGAGACGGTGCCGCCATTGTTCACAAAGACGGAGCCACCGGCGTTCGAGCTGCCATAGAAAACGACCCCGTAGTTAAAGTTATTCTCGCCGGTCGTAAACGTGGTCTGAGATCCCGAGGTCGCGTTGTTCGTAAAGTTGATTACGCCCGCCACACTTCCGTTGACCCCCGGTGTGAAGGCCTGGTTCACTCCAGAGTTATTCGTTATCCCCGTCCCGCTAATGGTGAGGATCAGCGGCGAAGGCACGCTGGTCGTGAATGCGGTCGCGCCTGCGTTATAGACGATGGCGTTGACCTCCACGTTGGCCGCGAGGGAGAGCCCGGTGATGGAGGAAACGCCGAAGCTGGCCGTATCGGCGGGACCATTTGGAATGGTGGCGGGAGTCCAGTTGCCCGCCGTATTCCAACTCCCAGTGGCCGGGGTGGACTTCCACGTGGCGCTGCCAGCGTAGGCGGCAGAGAGACTGAGCAAAACGGCAAGATGAATTGCCGTGGCGATTGTGCTTTTGCGGAGAGAAGCAGTTCGTTTCATGCGCCTTTTCTACCGACAGGATGCATAAAAGGTAAAGCAAAAAACCATCCCGTGGGGGTTCCCGCCCCGGTGAACTTGTTCCCCCTTTATGAGGAACAGGATAGGGGTTAGCGCTTGAATCTTGCAAGAATGCATTCGCGCTCCATTCCGTCATCGAGCCGTTACACTCCTCAGAGTGTCAAAACTGTTTTGCAAGATTCAAGCGCTGACCCCAATTCGTCTCCCCTCCAGCGGTTTCACGCGCAAAGCTGCCCCTTGGAGGGAAGCGCGCCGTCGCTTCCGCGCATCACCAGAAAAGCCAGCTCCAGCTTTTGAAAACGTGGCAGACAGCGAAATTCTAGAGCTGATCCCTATCGCGCCCGTTCAGGAAATGACGGCTTCGGCGCGGCGATGGCGCGGAGATGATCCAGGTGATTCACCCACCAATCGATTGAATCCGGAAGATCATTCAGACTCTCGTCGGACTTTTCTTGCAAGATTCAAGCGCTGGGGTTGCCCTGATTTGACGGACACTGGGTTAGGGGTCAAAACCCAAAGGAACCCTCATGAAGACACAGATTAGCGAAACCGGCTCGTGGCAGAGCCAGCTACACCGACGGAGTACAAGCAAGAGGCGCTTGGCGCATTGGCGGAACAGCGGCCGCAGCGCCGCCCGTGTGGCGGCGGAGCTCGGCATCCGAGCACCGCTGCTCTATCGCTGGGCGCAGCACTGCGAGCGCCGGCCAGCAGCCGCCAGCCTCAGCTGGCGAAGCCGAGCGCAGCGTTGGAACAACTGCAGGCCGAGATCCGCCGGTTGCGCGCGGAGAACGCGAAGCTCTTGGAGCAGCGTGAAGTCCTAAAAAAATCACTGGGCATCCTCTCCGAAGCGCCGCCGAGAGGTATGCCCAAATCGAGCAGATGAGCGGCCGTTACTAACTGTAGCTGGTTGTGCGAAGCGCTGCTTGTCTCGCGCAGCGGCTACTACGATTGGTTGCGCCGGCGCCGTTCAGCCCGGTCCGCGTCAGCTCGAGAACACTGCGCTTGCGCGAACGCATCCGCGTCGAGTTTGAGCGCAGTCGGCAGACCTATGGCAGCCCGCGTCTGGCCCAGGCGCTGGGTTGTCCCGGACGGCGCAACCGCATCGCCCGCCTCATGCGCGCAGGAGCGACTGTGGGCCCGGCAGCGCTCCAAGTATCGCGTCGCCACGACCGACAGCCGCCACGCGGACCGATTGCGCCCAACCGTTTGCCAGGCTTCACAGGTCGACCGACCCAATCAAGTCTGGGTGACCGATGCGACCTGCGTGCTCACCGGCCAAGGCTGGCTCTATCTGGCCGCGGTCCTCGATGTCTACACCCGCCGCATCGTCGGCTGGGCCATGCATGAGAGTCCTGGATGCGCCGCTCGTCGATCGCGCGCTGCGCATGGCCTTCGCGCAACGCCAGCCCGCAGCCGGCCCTGATCGTGCACTCCGACCGCGGCACGCAGTTTGCCAGCGCCGCTTATCGCGCAGTTCGCTCGCCGCTCACGGTCTCGTCGCTTCGATGAGCCGCAAAGGAAACTGCTACGACAATGCCTTCATCGAATCGTTCTGGAGCAGCCTCAAATACGAAACCGTCTATCACCACCGCTTCGCCACCCGCGCCGAAGCCCGCTCCGCCATCTTCGACTACATCGAAACCTTCTATAACCGCACCCGCCTCCACAGCGCGCTGGGTTATCGCTCACCGCTCCAATTTGAACAACTGTTCCCCTCGAACTAATAATCCAATCAGCTAACCAAATTACCCTGGCCATACTGTCAGAAAAAACAATGCAAGCCCAGCCTGACCCCTGTTCCGCCTCCCTAACTCCAGTGTTCGGAGCGAACAAAATCGGCGTATTGCTGAGGGCTGACCCCGGTGGCTTCTTCATCAATCGACTGAATCTGGGAAGATCATCGTCCCGTCGTTATCGAATCCGAAAGTCACTTTCGATGAACCTCCGTGTCCATCACTGGCCGACCCGGCGTAAACGCGACCGGGAATGAGCTTCTGCGGTTTCGTCATGGTGGTAAAACCAGGGGGTGTCACACCGTACTCGATCGGCTGAGTCAGGCCACCGTCTCCCACGATCGACCACATCGCCTTCCAGCGGTCATCTTCCGTCCGCAAGGAAACGGTGAACGACCTGATATCGGTCTTCCGATGGGTTGAGGAGTCACCGTAAAACTCGAATCGGATCGGCTTGCCCAATCGCCCACTCGCCTTGGAGACAAAAGAGTGTGATGTCGGCTCTGCGGCAACGACCGCCGAGAGCAATAACAGGACAGCTAGGGCGCGCGTCAGCATTTATGTTGTCCTGTTCATTATTTTCGCGCTATCCCCCAGCCAGCCTACCAAGCCGCCTCAGAATATGTCAACGTGCACGGACCGACCCCTATTCCCTACGAGACTCGCCTTCAGGGGTGCATCACCAAGCACGGTAACCCCAGAGTCCGCGCCGCCCTCGTCGAAGCCGCCTGGCGCTTGGTCCGCTTCCAGCCCACCTACCACGCCCTCGCACGCTGGCGTCTCATCCTGAGCAAAGGCGCCCTCGCCACCGGCGCCGCGCGCAAGAAAGCGATCGTCGCCGTCGCCCGCCAACTCGCGATCGACCTCTGGCGCCTGCGCACCGGCCAAACCACGCCGGAGAAACTCGGACTCATTTAAAAGTCCGTCTGGAAGACCAGGTAAAAGTTCGAGGGGAACAGTTTTAACGACCAAAGAAGGAAGGAAGACCCACTAGAGGCCAAAACTTTAAAGAGCCACGACCGTTTTGGAACGTGCGGCGCGCTCGGCATCTAACCTGAGCCAGGGAAGACCTTGCTTCCAGTTCGACGCCATAGATTGAGCCGCCGCAAAGTTCCTCTTCCACACGGATCGCATTGATCAAATGGCTACTGCACCAAAAGATCTGGTGCACGTACGGATAGGAGTAGGAGCCGTGGGCAAGAAGACCGACGCGCTAAAAAGGAAGAGGAAGCGTTCCCAAAGAGCCACGCCAACACTCAAAATCAAACCAACTCTCAGCCAATGAACTAATCCAATCTCTCTGCACCTACACTCCACCCTTGACTCTCTTCATAGGGGTTAGATGTAGGGGTTCATGTACCTGCGACGCTCGCGAGCATCCTCTTCAGGGTCGATGGGGCGCGGATGCTCTAAATCTTCTTTGAGATTGTGGTCCTGCACGCGCTCCTTTACTGCGCCGAGGAATCCAAGGACCGTTACCTCGATACCGAGGAATAGAACAATGCCGCCCCAATCGGAGCCAAATAGCCGAGCAGCGAAGCTGCTGAGGAACAAACTGATGCCGGTGAGGAGGAGCAAGCCGGGCATAAAATCCAGAATGATGATGCCTGTGGATAGCCGGCCGCGGTGCAGCTCGCGAACGGTGATGCAAAGCTCGCCCACGACAAAGAAGAGTGCCGCGATGACGAATGCAGGCCGAGAAGCTCCAGGCGAGAACCAAGCGACGAGACGTGAGATGCCAGCCGCGAGGTATACGCCAGCGATCGCGCCAACAAGGTGGCCGCCGATAATACGAAACTTGGCGAGCGTTGGCATTAGGATGGCGCGACTACATCTAACTAGTAATAGACCCAATGTTGTGTACACGCATGTATATTAGAGCGTAGATGTCGTTTTTTGTTTTCTCACTGGTGTTGAGCGGTTTGGATCGATAAAAGGGAGCGTACCGCGTCCCAAACCGCATTATCGACTGGTCCTTACCAACCTCGAGACAAATGAGCAACTCCGAATCTTAGGGGGTCGGTGGTCAGGAATAGGGGTCGGTCCGTGCAGGTTGCCCTTTTTCGTTCTTGGGCGGCTTTTTCATGTCACCGGTGGTGGCTCGGTCGGGGCCGGGGGGTTCGGGGTCGGGGGGTTCGCCGGGTCTTGTTAGGTAGACGAGGCCCCATTCGCGGGCGCGGCGGCGGCGGCTGGGGCCGTCTAACGTGCGGAGTTTGAATTCGACGGTGTCCCAGATGTCGGCGATGAGGGCGTTGACGGCGGGGTTGCTGGTTTCGAGGTCGCTTTGTTCCTGGTCGTAGGCGTCTTTGGCGGTGGTTTGGCTTTCGCGGCTGGCTTCGACTCCGGCGAGGCCGGCGCTGACTTCGCTGATGGCGGGCATGGCCATGGCGGTGGCGCCGGGAGTGGCGGCGAGGCGGGCGGCTTCGCCGTCGATGAGTTTATGGGCCCATTGGTCGACGTCGGCGTGGCTGTTGAGGGGTGGGACGTCGGCCCGGTTGACGTCGAGCCCGTAGTAGGCGCGGTCGCTCCGGTCGAATTTCCCGCGGCTGACGGCGAAATTAAAGACCTGGATGAAGTGGGAGACGACCTGGGCGAGGGCGCCGATGGCGGCGTCGTGTTCGCTGGTGCGA
This sequence comes from uncultured Verrucomicrobiae bacterium, assembly GCA_963749935.1. GTDB lineage: Bacteria > Verrucomicrobiota > Verrucomicrobiia > Chthoniobacterales > UBA10450 > Palsa-1392. The sequence continues at coordinate 1,340,848 of CAVVOH010000004.1, read as the reverse complement.
TTGGCCTGGACGGCGAGGGCGGCGCTGCTTTCGCCCATGTCTTTTTTATAAAGGCTGTGCAGGCTGCCCGGGTCGGTGAGGTCGAGGGCGGCGAAATGGTCGGCCGTGATGAGCCGGTCGGCGGCGGCGGTGGCTCCCCATTTGGTGTAGGCCCCGTGCATGGCGGCGAGGCGTTGGTTAACGGAATCCGGCAGGTGTCTGAATGGCATGGTTGTTACTCGGCTTTGATGGGTTTTTGGGTGTCCCGGAACAGCGGGACGTCGGAGAAAAAGGCCGGCGTATCGGCGGTGAAAAGCGGCGGGTGGCGGCGCATGGGAGTGGGTGACTTTTTCTTTTTTATTTCGCGGTTCCGGGTCGGTCGAGAAAAATTTTGCAAATCTGAGAATTTTTTTATAACGTCCTGATGGCCAGGTAGTAGCGGGAGCACTTTTCCGTGCAATAACAGGCCCCTGACGCGTCGGGGAGGGGTTATTGCAGTTACGAGAGGGCTCCCGGGTTGTGGGGACGGGTCTGGTGCATGTAGCAGCCCCGCGCTGGCATGTCGGGATGGGTCTGTTGCATGTAAGAGACCCCCGCTGGGTTGTCGGCATGGGGGTATTGCATGGAGGGGACCCCCGCTGGCTTGTCGGGATGGGTCTCCAACATGCAATAGACCCCTCCTGATTAGTCAGGAATGGGGGTGGCGGTGCGGAAAACCGGGCCGGATTTGCCGGCGGCTCAGGGCGCGGCTTTCAGGCGGGCGGCCGGCTATTCTTCGCCGAGGTAGTAGTCGGCTTCGGTGGCGGTGGCGATGATTTCTTCGCCCCCTTCCTGGTAGACGACGGTTTTGCCGCTGTCGGGGTAGTAACAGGCGTCGCCGCGCGGGTTATCGGCGATGACGTAGTAGACGAAGTCTTCGTCGGCGGCGGCGGTGAGCTGGTGGGCCTCCCCCGGGGCGAAGAAGAAGGCGTCGCCTTCCTGCACTTCGGTGGTGCCGTGCTGGTCGCGCACCAGGCCCGTGCCGGAGAGGACGATGTAGAACTCGGTCTCGGCGCTGTGCCCGTGGTAGGGGCAATAGCTTTTCCCCTTCGGGATGCGGATGCGGGCGAGGTCGAAGGGATGGCGTTTGGTCAGGTCGAGCGATTCCTTTTCGCGCCCCAGCGCGATCGAGATGTCCTGCACGAATTTGTGATACTTGCCCTTGGGCGAAGTGCGTTCGTCGGGGTTGATTTCGCTGACGTTTACCTTGCGCATGAAATCAAAATTCCGCGGGCCGACGGCGAAGGCGAGGAAAATGTTTCGGCCGGCTCTCGTTAGGCGGGAAGATGGATTTTTCCCTCCACGTAGGTGAGCGCTTCGCCGCCGATCCCGACGCGGGCGCCGCGATCCTGGCAAAACAGCTCGCCTCCACGCGGCGAAATTTGGCGGGCAAAGAGCTCTTTTTTCCCAAGGCGCGTCGCCCAATACGGAATAAGGGTGCAATGCGTCGACCCGGTGACGGGGTCTTCCGGGATGCCGGCCGCCGGGGCAAAATAGCGCGAGACGAAATCGCAGTCGTCGCCCGGGGCGGTCACGACGACGCCTTGCGCGTCCAGTTTGGCGACCTGATCGAGATCCGGTTTGATCGCCGCCACTTCCTGCTGCGACGCGAAGACGGCGAAATAATCGCGCCCATGCAAAACGCGGCCCGGTTGAGCCCCGAGCGCGGCGCTCAATGCTGCGCTGGGTTTCGTTTCCTCGAGGGGCCGGGACGGAAAGTCGAGCACGAGGCGATCCCCGGCTCGCTCCACCGTGAGCTCGCCGCTTTGGGTCTGGAAACGGATCGCATTCCCGCTCCGGCCGAGGTGCCGAAAGAGGACGTGCGCCGCGGCCAGGGTGGCGTGCCCGCATAGTTCCACCTCGACGGTGGGAGTCATCCAGCGCAGGTCGAAAAAATCGGCGCGCTCGATCAGGAAGGCGGTCTCCGGGAGGTCGTTTTGGGCCGCGATCGCCTGCAATTCTTCGTTAGGCAACCATTCCTCGAGCAGGCATACGCCCGCTGGATTGCCCGCAAACTTCCGCCGGGTGAAAGCCAGGACTTCGTAGTAGGGAATCGATCTCATCAATGCAAATGATTCGAGGGAGAGGCGCAGGTCAAGCAGCCGTCTTGCGCCAAACCCGCACGCCCAGGGCCAGCGCCGTGGTCGTGAGGCCGAGGGTGATTCCCCACCACATGCCCGCGACTCCCAGGCCGGCCCGGAAAGCGAGCAGCCAGCCAGCCGGGATCGCGATGACCCAATAGGCCACGAATGCGAGCAGGGCCGGAACTTTGACGTCGCCCAGCCCGCGCAAGGCGCCGCCGGCCGATACCTGGAGCGCGTCGCTCACCTGGAAGGCCGCCGAGACGAGGAGCAGGCTTGCGGTCAGCGCTTTCGCGGTCGGCTCGGTCAGGAACCAACCCGCTATCGTTTGATTGAAAAGGAGAAAGCCGGTCGCGCTGCAGGCGGTAAAAGCCAGCGCCAGTCCCCAGCCGCTGCCGATGATGAAACGCAGCCGCGTCCATTCGCTCGCGCCCCAGGCTTCCCCCATCCGCACCGTCAACGCCATCGAGAGGCCGAGCGGCACCATGAAGATCGTCGCCGCGCAGGTCATCGCTACCTGGTGCGAGGCAAGCGCGGCCGGGCCGAGCGTGCCGATGAGGAGCGTGACCATGACAAAGGCACTCACTTCGGCGAGCAACTGGAGGCTCGCCGGTAGTCCCACCCCGATCAGGTCACGAACCGCGGGCCAGTCGGGCGGCCGGAACCAATGGGTCGGCACCCATTCGCGCACGGCCCGCGCCCGGACGCACCACCAGATCATGGCGGCGAGCATCGCCACTCGCGCCAACAAGGTGGCAACACCGGCACCGTCGAGACCCATCCTGGGCGCGCCGAGATTTCCGTAAATGAACATCCAGTTGAAAAGAACGTTCAAAACGCCAGCCGAGAGCATGATCCAAAAGGCCGGCCATGGTTTATTCATGGCATCGGCGTGGTTCTTTACCGCCATCGCCCCCAGCGCCGGAATCATGGACGCCGCCACGAGCAGGAAATAACGAGGGACGGCCCGGACGATCTCGGGATCCTGCCGGAAAAGCCCGAGGAAAGGCTGAATGCTCCAGCCAGCCAGCATGGTGAGAATCCCCACGCCGAGTGCCAGATACAGCCCATGACGTAACGCGGCTCGAGCCGCCGGCCGGTCGTTCGCTCCGCGCGCCTGCGAGACACGGATGGAAATCGCCATCGACAACCCGAGGCCAAAAATAAACGGCACGTAGAGGACGTTGTTGGCGAAAGTCGCCGCGGCCAACGGCAGGACGCCGAGGCGGCCGACCATGAGCGTATCGGCCAGGGAGATGAAAATCTGGCTGACCTGCCCGGCTGCCAGGGGCAGGGCGAGCGCGGCGGTCAGGCGACCTTCGCGCCCGAGCCGCTTCAGAATTGTTTCGTGTGCGAGAGGTTGCATTTCAAAAGCAGGCAAAGGAGGTCCGCAATCTCAAGGAAGGGCGGGTCATCTCCACCCGGCGTTGCCTGTTCTCTAATAAAGGCGAAAGGTTCTGGAGGAAATAAGGTTAGCGCCCCTTACAAATTTGTCATAAATAGGCTTGCCATTCACCCCTCGGCCCGCTCTGATGCCGCGATGCAATCGCAAATTCGCTTCATCGTAATAGCGGCGCTCCTGGCGTCGGGACTCATCTTCATTCAGATGTCCTCCGCCCAAGAATCGGTGCCGGCGCGGGCGCTGGCGGAAGAAGAAGGCGAGTCGGATGAGAAAGGCGGCGAAGAAAAGCGCGGTCATCGGACCGTTCGGCAGCCGGCCGTGACGCTACGGGTGAACGCCGACGGAACGCAATTGCCCGATGAGGAAACGAGCTCCTCGCTCGCCCTCGTCACCGCCTTCGAGAACGAGCAGTTGGTTATCGAAGGAGCCGACATCGACCTGGAAGAATACCCTGCCCTTCCGGAAATCGAGGGGACCCGAATCAATTCCGGCAAGAAAACGTCCTTTGTCCGGCCGGACGCGTTCCCCAGCATTGCAAATAACGACTATCGCGAGGCTCTCGCCACGACGCCGGGATTGCTGGTGAGCGAGGAGCCTTCTTCACCGATCATTAACTTCGGCTATCGCGGGCTCGATTCCCAGCGGAGCGAGTTCATGCAGGTGTTGAAGGACGGGGTCTCGATCAAGAACGAGCAGTTTGGTTTTCCGGAGTCGCATTACACTCCCATCCTCGATGCGGTCGAGCGGATCGAATTCATCCGCGCCGGGGCGGCCCTGCAGTTTGGCCCGCAGCCAGGCGGCGCGCTCAACTTCGTCATGAAGATGCCGCGGCGCGATGTGCAGTTTGAATTTGCGACTAAGAATCTCTTTGGCAGTGACGGGCTCTATCAGAATTACACCAGCATCAACGGCACCGTCGGGCAGTTCGGCTACTATGCGTATTACGACCATCGCCAACGGGACGGTTTCCGCACCAACAGCGATTACGATCTGGACAACGGCAGCGTGAAGCTGGTTTACGACGTGGACAGCAGCAGCCGGTTTATTCTCACCGGTGACCTCTATGCAGAGGAACATGGGGAACCCGGCGGCCTGACCGAGGTGCCCGCACCTGGCGCTTCGCTATACCAGTTGGACCGAAACGCTTCGACCCGTCAGTTCGATCTCTTCCGATTGAAGCGTTACTACGGAATGCTCGAGTATCAGAAACTTTTCTCCGAGCGTACCCAGCTGGATATCAAAGCCTTCGGTGGCTATGTGCAGCGCTACAGCCAGCGGCAGCGCGGCGGCGATTTTGGCATCGCGCCTGATCCCAACCCGGCTCCCGGCTCGGCCGCCAGCACAAACGACATCCAGGATCGTGAAGACTACATCGAGGGCGCGGAAGTGCGCTTCCGCCACGACTACGACCTGGTCAATGACACTTCGACCTTTACCGGCGGCCTTTACTTTTATCACGCCTTGCAGGATCGCAGCGACGAGCGCGGAGCGACCCCGGACGCTAGCAGCGGTTTGCTTCGGCGCTTCAACACGGGCGAGACAACCGACGGCGCCATTTTTGCCGAGAACCGTTTCCATTTTGACCGCTTCTCAGTGGTCCCGGGAATGCGGCTGGAGTTCTTCGGGCAAAGTCTGGATGAACAGGTAAACATCACGCGCGCCCCGGGCGATCCACTCCTTTCGCAGTCGGACTTTTCTTTCGTGCCACTGTTTAGCTTGGGCGCCGGCTACGTTCTCGTCGAAGGACAGGTCCCGGGCCCCATGTCGATGACCAAGGAAGACGGCAAGTCGGTGCAAACTGCTCCTTCCATGGTAGCCGGCGGGTCGCCCCGGGTGGAACTCTATGGCACGGTGGCGCAGGCGTATCGTCCTCGGACTTACGGCGAACTCGTCTCCACCGCGCCCGACGGCGTGGTGAACGGCGACCTGGAAGAAGGCCACTCACTGCAATTTGAACTGGGCGTTCGCGGCAAGCCGCTGCCCTATCTCACCTTTGACCTCGGGGGTTTCTATTTTGAAGTGAACGACCAGGTCGGAGAAATCACCGGCGTTAATGCGGCGGGAAACACCTTCACTACTACTCAAAACGTAGGCGACGCCCGCTACGCCGGCTTCGAGGCCGCGTTTGAACTCGATCTGCTGTCCATGTTCAACGGTGGAACGGACAGTCCCTACGGCCACCTCGATCTCTACGGCAACGTCACCCTGCTCGACGCGGAGTTCACGTCCGGCCCGAGCAAAGGCTTCGACACTACCTACGCTCCGGATTACCAGTTCAAAGTCGGTGCCATCTATCGCTGGAAGGAAATCGCCAAAGTGGGTCTGCTCGGCAACCTGGTCGACGATTCCTTCGCCGACGCAAACAACACGCCTTCACACTTCATTCCGGCCTACACCGTCTGGGATCTGACCGCCGAGGTGAAGTTCCTAGATGGCCGACTGGGAGTTTTCGCCGGCATCCGCAATCTGTTCGACGAGGATTTCTACGCCGAAATTCGCGACGAAGGTATTGTCCCGGCCTATCGCCGGAATTATTACGGCGGTTTCAGCGTTAAATTCTAAGTCTGCGGCGCCTCCTTAGGGAATGATACCTCCGACCTTCTCGACCAGCCGCTCGAAGCGCGGATCGCCGCGCAATGGATCCAACAGCGGCTCGACCTTGATGCCGACAATACCGGGATCGGCCCGGTCGCGATAGGCCTGCTCGAGATCGTCGATTGCCTTTTCACTTTCACCCAGGGCCAGATGAACCAGGGCAAAGTTGAAAGGTCCCACATGGCGTTGGGTGGAGAGCTTTTCGAGTTGGGCGAGAAGTTCCCGAGCTTTATCGGATTGACCAGTCTTCGCATATCCTTGGGCTAGCATGGCCGTAACCATGGGATCGTCTGTTATCTCAGCCGCCTTTTTGTATTCGTCCATTGCTTCGCGCAGTTGCCCTTGCAACTGGAATGCTTCGCCCAGAGTCCACCGCGCGTAATAAAAACTCGGATCCAGCGCGAGCGTTTTGCGAAGTTGGTCGACCGCCTGGTCGTAGCGCCGGGCCAGCATCAAGTCCTGGCCAAGGTCGGCATTGATGATGAGGGAGAGCGGATCGAGTTCCACCGCGCGCTTTCCTTCCGCGATCGCGCGATCGAATTGGCCGGTCATGGCCAGATTCAGGTTGCCGAATTGATGATGCGCGGTGGCGTAGTTCGGGTTCAACTCGATCGCTCGTTCGAACTCCTTCCTTGACTGGGCGAAATCAAACTCATAGAGCGCCAGGATTACCCCTAACGAGGTGTGTGCTTCGGCCAGGGTCTCATCCAGTTCGAGCGCTTTTTTCGCGGCCGCCTTGGCCAGGGGAACCGTCTCTTGCGGCCCCTCTCCGCCCCAGAGAGTGCGAAGAGCGTAGGCATCAGCCAGCCCGGCATAGGCCAGGGCGTAATTCGGGTCCTGATTGATCGCTGCTCTGAAATACTCGATCGCCGTTCGCAGGTCGGGACCTCTCCGTTTATTTGAAAAGTAAGTGCCCTTGAGATAGAGCTGATGGGCCTCCGGATTTTTCGTGGGCCGGCTGGCAATCGCACGCTCCTCGGAGCCGGTCAGCTTTGCCTGCAGGGTATCCGCAATGGCTTTGGCAATCTCGCTTTCGACGCTGAAGACTTCCGTCAGGTGGCGATCGTACTGTTCGGCCCAAAGGTGAGAATCGTTCTGGGCGTTGATCAACTGCACATTCACTCGCACGCGGCCGTCCGCTTTCTGCACCGTTCCTTCGAGCACGTTGCCGACCCCGAGTTGCCGGGCGATCTCGGGCAGGTTTTCCGGGGCGCTCTTGTAACGCCGGGTGGAAGTGCGCGAGATGACTTTTAGATCGGCAATCTTGGCCAGCCGGGTAATAATTTCCTCATGAATCCCGTCGCAAAAGTATTCCTGATCGCGGGCCGGGCTGAGATCAGCAAAAGGCAACACCGCGATCGATTTACTCGTCGGCAGTCGCGCCCCACTTTTGTCATCAGTTGTCCGCACAACCTGCGAGACTAACCGCTCGAAACGAGGATCGCCGCGCAAAGGATCCAAGAGCGGCTCGACTTTAAGATTGATGACATCGGGATCGGCCGGTTCGCGACAGGCCCGTTCGATCGCGTCGATCGCCTTTTCACTTTCAGCGAGGGCCAGGTGGATAAAAGCGAAGCTGATCGGGCCGACGTAGCGCTGGGTGGCCAGTTGCTTGAGTTGCGCGAAAAGACTCCGGGCTTTGTCGGTTTGACCGACCTTCGCGTAAGCCTGCGCGAGCATCGCCAGGGCCGTCGGATCATCCGTTAGTTCAACGGTTTTTTCGTATTCGGCGAGGGCTTCACGCAATTGTCCTTTCATCTGCAGCGCTTCGCCCAGTATCCAACGCGCGTAATAAAACCTCGAATCAAGCGCGAGAGTCTTGCCCGCTTGCTCGATTGCCTCATCATAGCGCCGGGCCATGAGATAGTTCTGGGCGAGATCGGCGTTAATGATGAGGGAGAGCGGATCGAGTTCCAGGGCACGGGTTCCTTCCGCGATGGCACGATCGAATTCGCCGACCTTGCAGAGATTGGCATTGCCAAACTGCTGGTGTGCGGTGGCATAGTTTGGGTTTAGCTCGATGGCGCGTTCGAACTCCTTTTTCGAGCGTTCGAAATCAAATTCGTAGAAGGCCAGGATCAGGCCGAGTGAATTGTGTGCTTCGGGCAAGGCGTCATCGAGTTCGAGCGCTTTTTGGGCGGCCTCCTTCGCCTTTGCGACCGTCAACTTTGGACCTTCCCCGCCGAGAACCGAGAGAATAGTGTAAGTATCGGCCATTCCGGCGTAGGCGAGGGCGTAACTCGGATCTTTAGCGACCGCGTCTTCGTAATACTTAATGGCGGCGCTCAGATCAGGCCCGGTGCGCTTGTTGAAAAAATATAGACCTTGGAGATAGGATTGGTGTGCCTCCGGGTTCTCGGTCGGGCGGCTGGCGATGGCGCGTTGCTCGGGATCGGTCAATCTAACCTGCAGCGTATCGGCGACCATCTTGGAGATGTCACTCTCCACGGCGAAGAGATCGATCAACTTACGATCGTAAGTCTCCGCCCAAAGGTGTGCATCGGTCTGGGCGTTGATCAGCTGCACGCTGACGCGTACGGCGTCGCCCGATTTCTGCACGCTCCCTTCGAGAATGTTGGCCACGCCCAATTGCCGAGCGATCTCGCGCAGGTTGTCGGGCGAGCTTTTGTATTTCTGGACGGAGGTGCGCGAGATGACTTTTAGGTCGGCGATCTTTCCCAGTCGAGTTAGGATTTCCTCCTGGATGCCGTCGCAAAAATATTCCTGGTCGCGCCCCGGGCTAAGATCGGCAAAGGGCAGAACTGCGATCGATTTTGCGCTTGGCGAAGGCACCGGAGCGACAAAGTAGGATTGATAAACGAAGGCAGCCCCGGTCACGATCGCAGCCGAGAGGATGAGGAGCACGCCTCGCTTGCGCCGCCTGGTTTGATCGCGGAACGAAGGGATGCCGCCCACGTTAAGCTGCGGGGAGCTGGTCGTTCCCATCTCTCCTTGCAGGTCGCGCAAGTCAGCGAGCATCTCTTTGATTGTCTGGTAACGCTCTTCTTTGTTTTTGCGCAGAGCCTTTGCGACGATCAGTGAGAGCTTAGCCGGAATATCCGGTGACTCATCGGATAACACTGGCGGCTCCGCTGTAAGAATGGAAGCGATGCAATCGCTCGGAGTTTCGCCCTTGAACGGCGGACTGCCCAAGGCCATCTCGTAGAGCATGACCCCGAGGCTCCAAATGTCCGAACGGGCGTCCACTGGCTGACCGCGGGCCTGTTCGGGCGACATATAGCGCGACGTTCCTAGCACTAGCCCGGTCCGCGTCTGGAGCGCCGCCGCGGTGTCGACGTCACGATAGCGCGACCCTGCCGGTAGCTCCGTGAGTTTGGCGATCCCGAAGTCGAGGACCTTCGCGTAGCCGTCCGGTCGCAGCATGATGTTCTCCGGTTTGATATCGCGATGAACCACGCCGGTCTCGTGCGCCGCTGAAAGCGCCGAAGCCACTTGCACCGCAATCTCCAGCGCCTCGCGCAGATTCAACCTGCCATTCGCAAGCTCGCTCCGCAGAGTAACTCCTTCGATGAACTCCGTAACGATGAAGTGCCGGCCTCCTTCCTCGCCGATTTCGTAAACGGTCAGAATGTTCGGATGATTCAACGCAGAGGCGGCACGCGCTTCCAATTTAAATCGGTTCAGCTGGCTCTCCTCGGCCATCAGATGTTTCGGAAGAAGCTTAAGGGCAACCTTGCGCCCAAGCGCTTCGTCCCGGGCAAGATAGACTTCGCCCATCCCGCCAAGGCCGATGAGCGACTCAACCCGATAACGCCCGATCAACTCTTCCAGCAAAGCGTCTGGCTTCTCGTTAGTCAGGAGTTCGGGCGCGACTGCGAAGGCCGGCGCTTCAATGAAATCCGGCTCGCGCTCGTAGGAGCGGATGAGGGATTCCACCTGCCGGCGCAAAGCCTCGTCGCCACGGCATGCTTCCTCGAGAAAAGCGGCCCGCTCCTCGGGTGCACGTTCGCTGGTTGATTGAAAGAGAGTGTCGACTTGCTGCCAGCGCTCAGTCTTCATCCGGTTCGTCACCGCTTAACGCCCGCGCCAGCCAAGCCTTGGCCATATTCCATTCCCGTTCCACCGTCCGTGAAGACAGTTTCAGAAACTCTGCCGTCTCATCAACTGTCATGCCGCCGAAGTAACGCAACTCCACGATCTGACTCTTGCGCGCATCCTGGGCGGCCAGCCTTTCGAGCGCGTCGTCGAGCGCGAGCAATTCCTCCGAGCGCGTGTTTGTGACCAGAGCGGCTTCATCCAGCGTCACCCGGAGCGCCCCGCCGCCGCGCTTATGCGAGCTGCGTTCACGCGCGTGATCCACCATGATGCGCCGCATCAGTTGTGCGGCGGCGGCGATGAAATGAGTGCGGTCGTGCCAGGCCGGCCTGGTCTTATCGAGCAGCCGCAGGTAGGCCTCGTTCAGGAGAGCGGTGGTCTGCAGTGTATGCCCGGCGCGCTCTCGGTCCATGTAGTGGTGAGCGAGGCGATGCAATTCGGGCTGCACCAGCGGGAGGAGCCTCTCAAGCGCTCTCTCATCGCCGCCTCTCCAGTCGCCCAGTAGTTGGGTGACCTCTTGTTGCGCAGGCGTCGTCATACAGCGGGTCCAACCCGCCATTCTATCATGGCCAGGGGCTTTTTACAGGAGGGGAAGAAATATACTCCGCGAAGCGGTGGCGGATTTTGAGCGGAATTTCCGCTTTAGAAAGCAGAGAGGCGCCTCCCAGACGGAAATATATCATGAAAACCAAACCTAAAACGGCCAAATCCGCGAAAGCAAAGAATCGAGCCGTGAAAGTGAAGGACCTGCGGGCTAAGAAGGAAGTCAAAGCCGGCTTCAACCCGCAGCCTGATCCGCCGGGCCGACGAGCTTTTGGCTAGATCAGAATTTAGTCGAGGGATGGAACTCGCGATCGTAGCCGTACGCGTTGTCGGTCCTGGAAACAGTCGATCACGAGCAGGAGCACAATTCCGATGAGGGCGGTCATTCATAGGGTATCTTCAACCAGCACCTAAGATCCCAGCTGTGCCTCCATCGTCGTAAGCGAGATATGGACCTTATTTCTCTCATTCGCGCCACGCGCGGCCACGAAATATCCGATGGCTAAACGGGTGGAAGCAGCCGCCTGAAACAATCTTGCAATTCATGGCGGGTTTTCGCCGGGAATTCCGCTTTAGAAGATAGAAAGCAATCGCAATGAAAAATCGAATTCAACTCACAAGATCAATTACTCTCGGCAGGAGTTCGCTTAGTGCCTGGTTTTATCCACGCGTGCTTTTTCTCATACCGCTCGCGGTCGTCCTTGTCTTATTCGCCAGTCGCCCGGCTTTTGGTGGATGCGAAGACAACTGCGACTTGGCGAAGGAAAACACGCTTTTTGGCTCAGATCTCGCGGTGGCCCTCGCTGGGATCCATAACACGGGATTCGGGCATCAGGTATTAGGGAGTGCTACCGACAGCACAGGTAGCGATAACTCAGCCTTCGGTGATTCTGCCCTTCAAGGGAATCTATCCGGCAATGGCAATACCGCTTGTGGTGCTTTCGCGCTTCAGTATGGCTCTGCGAACTTCAACACAGCGCTAGGGACCAGAGCACTTCTCAGTAACGGCGGCGACTACAACACAGCCACGTCGAAGAGCAGGTCGCGAAAGTGAAGAAGCAGGAGATGCCAATCGCAGACCAGGGAAAGACTATCGCCTCACTCGCCCGTCAGGTTGAGGAGCAGGCCTTGCAACTCCAAAAGGTCAGTGCCCGGCTTGCCTCGGGAGACCCGTCTGCGCCCCGACTGGCCGTCAATCCTGAGTGAAGGAAAGGGAAACTCCAATGCGATCCACCTACCAATCCCGTTTCGTCAGGCCCTCGATCAAACGGTTGCTTTGCCGAGGCGGATTCTTTCTCATGGCGGTCGTGTTACCTGCCTGGTCCTGACGTGCGCGACTAATCGTCAATCAACCATCAAGTAGAAAGAAAGATCCAATGCCAAGCGCGATTCAATCAGAACTCAAACGCCCACTAACCTCCTCGTCGTGGAGTTGCGCGTTCTTTAACATCATCACCGTCCTATTGACGACGTTCGCGTTCTCGCCGGATGCGGGGGCGGTCTGTCAAGAAGGCTGTGGCCTCAACAACGAGAACACTTTCCTGGGAAATGATGCTCTCTTGTTCAACACCGCCGGCATTCTGAATACAGCGGTTGGCCATTTTGCTCTCAGAAACACGACCAGCGGCTTTTCCAATACCGCGGTGGGCGCGTCCGCACTGGCCCTCAACAGCGTTGGCGAAGTCAACACCGGCAGCGGAGCTGGCACCCTCTTCTTCAACACCACCGGCAGTAACAACACAGCCAGCGGAGGGTCCGCATTGTTCCACAACACGACCGGTAATGACAACAGCGCGAGCGGAGTTAATGCCCTTTTCAGCAACAACGAGGGCAACAAGAATGTCGCCGTCGGTAAAGAGGCGCTCTTTTCCAGCACTACCGGCAGCAGTAATATCGCTCTGGGCGAATCAGCCGGAAACAAACTGACCACTGGCAGTAATAACATTTATATCGGTCACCCCGGCGGGTCGTCCGAAGAGTCGAATAAGATTCGCATCGGCACGACCGGCACACAAAAAAATGCCTTCATCGCCGGGATTTTTGGCGTCACGGTCGGGACCGGGGTAGGTGTCATCGTCAACTCGAACGGTCGGTTGGGCACAGTCACGTCTTCGGCCCGCTTCAAGGAGAAGATCCAGCCGATGGACAAGACGAGCGAAGCAATCCTCGCATTAGAACCGGTCACATTCCGCTACAAACATGAATTTGATGCGGAAAGCATCCCGCAGTTCGGCCTGGTGGCTGAGGAAGTCGCGAAGATAGATCCCCACCTCGTCGTGTGCGACGGCGAAGGCCAGCCTTATACGGTCCGCTACGAAGCAGTCAACGCGATGCTGCTCAATGAATTTCTCAAAGAGCACCGCAGGTTCGAAGAGCAGGCCGCAAAAGTGAAGGAACAGGAGTCCAGACTCCAGAACCAGGAATCGCGAATTGCACAACAGGAGTCTGCCAATACCGCGCAGGAGAAGATGATTCAGTCTCTCACGACGAGCCTGAGAGAGCAGGCGGCAGAAATCCAAGAGGTCAGCGCGCGCCTGGAAGCAAGAAAGTCGAGTCCTCGGCTCGTCGTTAGCAACCAGTAGAGCGACGCGAACCGACGAGACCTCGCGGCCCCCCGCAACCCGCCACTCCAAGAGGCGCGCCTGAACCAGAAGGGATTAGCACTCGCTTCGGTATCTCCATAGCCTGGTCGTCCCAGAAATCCGCGGTTGCGCTAACTTGGTTGCTGGAACGAAATACACGGGTTGGCTAAAAAGCTTGCGTAGTCGTGGCGGGTTTTCGTCGGAAATTCCGCTTTAAGAGGTAGGACCGATGATTTCCACACTTGCTAGTCCGACTCATTACCGGCGACTCAACTTCTCCACAGCCTGCATTTGCGGGCTGCTTCTAGCCGCTTCCGCGACCGGGCGACAGGAACCGTTGCGCTGTGTCTCCATCCCGAATCCCTCAAGCACTCAGATTCAGATCACTCGGGTCAATACCTCGCAGTTCCCGCAGGTTTCCATTTTTCCGGCCGTCTTGAAGGACGGCGAACCGGCTCCTGACGGAGACACGAATGCCATCTTTCGAATCCGGGCAGATCGCGCCAAAGAAACAGCGGTCTTCGAGGTGGAAACTAGGACTAATCAGTGAAAGGAATCTTATGAAAAGCCCAATACAATCCGGAATTATCTTGGCGCCAAAAAGGCATTATCGCTCATGGCCGTCCAGAGGATGCGGGCTTATTGTCACCCGGTTTGCGCTCATTTCAGTTTGCTTCGCCTTTTCGCCGGTCGGACAGGCGGAGTGCTCCAGCGCGGATTGCAGTGGTTCGGAGAACAATACCTCCTTTGGCCTGGGGGCCCTCGCCAACAATACAATCGGGAATAACAACGTCGCCAACGGCTACCTGACGCTCTACAGCAACACCACCGGCACATTCAATACGGGCAATGGTTCTGCAGCGCTTTTCAGCAACAACACCGGCGAGTTCAATACCGCCCTCGGTTACGAAGCGCTCTTTCGCAATTTGGCTGGGAGTGACAATACGGCCCAAGGCTCTTTCGCGCTCTACAACAACACCGCAAGTTTTAATACCGCTACCGGCTCGAATTCGCTCTATAGCAACACTACCGGGAGCAGAAACGTGGCGAACGGGTACGGCGCGCTTTTTAGCAACCAGACTGGAATCGATAACACGGCCACGGGTTACAATGCGCTGAACGTCAACACTGGTAGCTACAACACCGCCCACGGGTATAAAGCACTCGAAAAAAATACGATCGGCAGCAACAACACTGCCGCGGGCCTCAATGCTCTCGAGGCAAACACCACCGGGAATAACAACGCCGCCCACGGCGCCTGGGCACTCTATCGCAACACAACGGGAAGGTCCAACACAGCCAGCGGTTTCAACTCCCTCTATAACAATACGACCGGCAGCTACAACACCGCCACTGGTGAATCTGCGCTCTTTAGCAACACTACCGGCATTGATAACACCGCGGCCGGCGACTCTTCGCTCTATAGCAACACCAGCGGGTACAATAATACGGCTGCTGGCCTTAGCGCGCTCTTTTTTAACACGACGGGCAGCAATAACATGGCCAGTGGGTTCAGTGCCCTCAGCCTCAACACGACTGGCCTCAATAACACGGCGGAAGGTTCTCAAGCTCTCCTTCGCAATACCAGTGGGCGCAGCAACATTGGATTGGGATATCAGGCCGGGAGCAATCTCACCACCGGGAGTGACAATATAGATATCGGCAACCTGGGTACGGCCGGTGAGTCGCAAACCATCCGTCTCGGCACGCAGGGCACTCAGACGAAAACTTATGTTGCGGGCATTTATGGAGCGGCCATTTCGGCCGCGGTCCAGGTCAGAGTTGATCCCAGCGGCCGTCTTGGCACTGCTCCCTCTTCGGCCCGTTTCAAGGAGGCGATTCGACCAATGGACAAGGAGAGCGAATCGCTTCTCGCGCTCCAACCGGTCACTTTCCGCTACAAGCATGAGCTGGATCCCGAAGACCTCCCACAATTCGGCCTGGTCGCGGAAGAGGTGGCAAAGGTGGACCCGGATCTCGTCGCCCGGGACGACCAAGGCAAGCCTTACACGGTGCGTTACGAGGCAGTCAACGCCATGCTCCTCAACGAGTTTCTCAAAGAGCATCGCAAAGTGGAGGAACAGGCCAGAATCAATGATAAGCAGGCAGCCACCATTGCGGAGCTAATGTCAGCCTTCCGGGAACAGGCTGCTCAAATCCAGAAGGTGAGCAGCGCGCTCGAAATGAGCCGATCCGCGCCTCGCGTGTCGCTAAACGAACAATTCAACAACCAATGAAAGCAACTTCATGAACAAACTCTATCAGCTCACGGGAGCAATCGTTCCTTCGAGAGCCTCTCTCACTTGGTTGTCCAGGGGGCGGTTGACCCTTCCCAGTGTCGCCGCTGGCCTGGTTCTGATTCTTTCGCCAGGCGTGCGAGGCGAGTGCAACGACGCGGAATGCTACGCGTCCCCTTATTACACCACCCGTATGGGTGTCGGCGCTCTCGACGACCGCGGTAATTTCGGTAGCGGTGGGACGGCCTTCGGTGCCGACGCGCTGACCAGTAACACGACCGGCGACTTTAACACTGCTATCGGCTGGCAAACATTGAAACAGACAACAACCGGGAACGATAACACCGCAAGCGGGTCTCTGGCGCTCCTTTTCAACACCACCGGGGAGCGACAACACGGCCACCGGTTTCTCTGCGCTCTACAGCAACACCACTGGGCCGCAAAATACAGCCAATGGTTCTTACGCGCTCTACAGCAACACCACTGGAAGCGACAACACGGCCAGCGGATCTCAGGCTCTTTACAGTAACAGCACCGGGCCCCAAAACACAGCCCACGGTTTGTACGCGCTTTTTGGCAACACTAGCGGAAGCGACAACACGGCCACTGGCTTTGCTGCGCTTCTCAGTAACACCACTGGACCCCAGAATACCGCCAATGGTTCTTATGCGCTCTTTTCCAACAGTACCGGCGCCAGGAACGTAGCAATCGGTGAAGCGGCGTTGTTCGGGAACGCGGCCGGGATTGACAATACCGCCACGGGCTATTCAGCCCTCGCCGCCAACACTGGGAGCTATAACACCGCGAACGGTTCCTATTCGCTTTATAGCAACACCATCGGCACGAGAAATGTGGCGAACGGTTATGCGGCGCTCTATAGCAACCAGACCGGGATCGACAACACGGCAACGGGCTACAACGCACTCAATGCCAATACCGGCAACTACAACACCGCCCACGGGTACAAGGCGCTCGAGAAAAACAAGACCGGAGAAAATAACACTGCCAGCGGTTTAAATGCACTCAACCAGAATACCAAGGGGAGCGGCAACACGGCCGGCGGCGGGTATGCGCTTTACAACAACACCACCGGCGGCGGCAACACGGCGGATGGTTACCAGGCACTCTATGCCAACACGACGGGCTTCCTCAACCTTTCCGACGGTTATCAAGCGCTTGTCAGCAACACCACCGGCGCAGCGAACACTGCCAACGGCTCTTATGCGCTCGGGAAAAACACGACGGGCTCCTCCAACACGGCTGAGGGTGCCAGTGCCCTCCTGAACAATACAACCGGCAGCAATAACGTCGCTTTGGGCGTTTCAGCCGGTTCCGCGCTCACCACCGGCAGCGACAATATCGACATCGGCAACGCCGGGGTCGCGGGCGAGGCCGGTATCATTCGCATCGGGACAGCCGGCACTCAAACTCGTACCTTTATCGCTGGCATTAGGGGAGTGACGATTGCGGGAGGTGTCGGGGTGGTAGTAGGTGCCAACGGCAAGCTGGGTAGCGTGACTTCTTCGGCCCGTTTCAAAGATGGGATCAAGCCGATGGGCAAGGAAAGCCAAGCTTTACTCGACCTCCAACCGGTCGCTTTCCACTACAAACCCGAGTTGGATCCCGAAAGTATACCTCAGTTTGGTCTGGTGGCTGAGCAAGTAGAAAAGGTCAATCCAGATCTGGTCGCGCGGGACGACCAGGGTAAGCCTTACACGGTTCGATACGAAGCCGTGAACGCAATGTTGCTCAACGAATTTCTCAAAGAGCATCGCAAGGTCCAGGAACACGAAAGGGCCATTAGCCAGCTAAAGTCTTCCCTCGCGAAACAGGAATTGGCAATCGCCGAGCAACAAGAGAGCTTCGAGTCGACAATGGCGCAGCAGCAGAAGCAACTCACCGCGCTCACCGTCGGCCTCGAAGCACAGGTTGGGCAGGTTCAAAAGATAGCCGCAGAGCTTGGCCTAACCAAGACTGCAACGAGCCTGGTCAGGAACGATCACTCAGTAAGCGACACATATAGAACAGGCGAAAGAAAACCATGAAAACACGAACCACCTCATCCATCATCCTTAGGCTCATCCCGGCCTTCCTCGTGCTGGGCGCAGCGCAGGCGCAAGCGATCATTATCATCTGTCGCCCCGTCGGCATCACCTTTGGCCAGACGGCGCGGATGACGGCGGCCAACACCGGCGCCAGAACCATTACTCTGACCACCACGTTTTTCGACAGCGAAGGCGCGGTTCTTCGCCAGTTCGCGAACCAGCTCGTCCAGCCGGGCAAGATGTTGTCGGTCGATCTCAATGCTAGTGACCTTGTCCGGGAAAGGGAACGCATTCAGATCCGGGTCGTGATATCGACTGATGTAGGGCGGGGCCTGCTTACCTCGACCGAGATATTCGAAAACGCCACCGGCAAGACTACGATCGCTCTTGGCGGTCCCGATACCTGATTCGGAAGCCAGTTCGGGGCTACGGTTTTCGCCCTCGATTTGATCCCGGCGCCGAACGGGCCGCCAGAGAAAGGTAGACATGCGCAAGCGTCTCGTTCTGGAAATTTCTCGCCTCGTCGTGGCGGGATTTGAACGGGAATTCCGCTTTAGGAGGTAGGATCTATGAATTCCAAACTTCGCAATGCTACTCACCGCCGTCGACTGAACGTTTCCATAGCCCTGATTTGCGGGCTGCTTCCAACCGCGGGACTTGCGACCCGGGAACAGGAATCTTCGCACCGTGTCTCCGTCCCGGACGCTGCGGGAGCTAAGGTCCAGATTAATCAGATCGATACTTCGCAATTCCCCCGGGTTTCCATCTTTGTCACGCTCCTCAAGGACGGCGAACCCGTTCCCGGTTTGAGCGCGAACGATTTTCGTGTCCGCGAGGATGAAGTCGATCAAGAGCCGCTCACGGTGGTGCCACAGCTCACGCCGTTGTCGGTCGTACTGACTTTGGATACCAGCGGCTCGATGAAGAAGCGCCTGGCTGATGCGCAGGCGGCGGCTAAAAGCTTTATCGCCACGCTCGAACCGCAGGACAAGTTTCAGGTCATTCGTTTTTCGCGCGACGTCAAAACGATCTTTCCCCTCGGCGCTGACCGCGCCGCGGCGAACCTTGCGATCGAGGATACCGCGCCGCGCGGCGACACCGCGCTTTGGGATGCACTTTACACTTCGGTGGATTCATTGCGCACCGTGGAGGGGCGCAAAGCGATTGTCCTTCTCAGTGACGGTGTGGATGATGATGGCAGCGGAAAACCTCTGAGCAAAAGGACTGTGACCGATGTTCTTACGCTCGCGCGACAAGTGAATGTGCCAGTTTACGCGATCGGCATCGGGACCGAGTTGGACGAAGTGAATCTGCGCAAGCTGGCTGCCGATTCGGGCGCGCTTTATCTCAACGCTATTGACCCGGCTGAACTGAAACGACTTTACGATGGCATCGGCAGACAGCTCGCCGGTCAATACCATATCCTTTATTCGTCGAATCTGTCGGCCGATGGGAGCGAACATCGTGTGCAGTTGAAATTTGCCAACCAGACCGGCACCAAGTCGTATCAGTCGCCGCTGAAAGCCGTTACGCAAACGACCTCAAAAGCATCGCCGGTGGTCGAGAGTAAAGCCGCGGAGGTGGAAAAGGTCGCGCGCGTGGCACGCCCTCAGCGAACGATCACGCTGCTGAAACCTGCGGTCGAATTGCCGGCGATGAAACAAGTTCTCGTTGTGAGCGCGGGCGCCGGCGACAACCCGAATGCATATCTGCCGCCCGAGACCGCGGGCAGCTCAACTAAATACGATGAGCCAATCCGAGTCGCCGCAGATGCGAAGGCCACGAAGTTCGACGTTTACTGGGTTCCACAAAAAGGGAAACGCCTCGCGCTGGAAAAAGAGGTCACTTTCGATGCCGAACACGCTTCCTATGAAATCAAGGCCGAAGAACACATCGGAATGGTACGCCTGGCTGGGAAAGGTTTGCCCAAACCGAAAGCGATCTATCTGGCAGAGGGCGGGGCCGACAGACAACTTGTCCGACTTTTCGCGCTTCAATCGGCCGAGACCTACGGCGAAAACATGCCCGCCCCGCTCGGCGCCTACGATCTTTACATCGACCTAGCCGACGAAGATCGATTGGAGTTGGTCGCGGAAAAGGTGGAAGTCAAACCCGGCCGAGTCACTGAAGTGGAATGATTTCCGCCAAACCACTTCTGTAACCTATGTTTATTGTCTGGCGGGGCTATGGTTGGTTGGTAGCCGTAATAGTTTTCGGTTGCTCGTTAGTCGCCAACCTTCTCTTTAACACCCTTTATGGCGATGACTATTATGATCGACATCGCTGGCCGCTGGCCGTCGCGATCCTGAGCGCAGGCGTGATCTGTTGGTCGCTCGGCAATTGCTTGCGGAGACGATCAGACCGCGTCGTCATCGACAAGGCGACCGGACGGGAAATCGTAATGAACCAATCCTGCCACGCTCTTTTCTTTATCCCTATGCACCTTTGGGGACCGGTGCTGGCATTGATTGCCTGCGTCCTCCTCTTCCTTGAATTCAATTGGCGATGATTCCTGGGGCGTCCGGACATATCGAGGGGTGCCGGGGTCAATCAAAGCGGGACCGCAGGTAAGAAAGCGCCGGTTGAACCGTGACCAGCCCGCAACCGTTTGGGCTCGACAACCACTCTTTAAGAAATCCTACATGTCATGGCGGCTTTCGACCGGGATTTCCGCTTTAGGTAGTAGATACACTTAACTGTTGACCGAACGTAGAAAACGTGGCGCCGGAAAAGATGTAGCAACTGCAAAGAGCTATGAAAGCCATATCCATCGCCTTATTCCTGTCGCTGGCTGCGAGCGCCGCGGCGGCCACCTTTACGGTCGATAATACGTTCGATCCCGGCAGCGGAACCTGCGACGCGGCCGGCTGCACTTTGCGGGAGGCGATCGAGGCCGCCAATGCCTCTCCCGGTGGCGATATGATCGCCTTCAACATCCCAGGCGCAGGCGTGCGCACGATCACTCCCGGAAGCCCCTTGCCGGCTATCACCGAGTCGGTGACGATAGATGGCTACACTCAGCCGGGTGCTTCGGCCAACACCCTGGCGATTGGAAGCAATGCCGTTCTTTTGATCGAACTGAACGGAACCTCGGCGGGGGCTTCTCACGGACTGATTCTAGATTCGGATGACAGCGTCGTTCGCGGCCTTGTCATCAATCGATTCGTTTCCGTCGGCCTTGCCATTGGTGTTCTCGCGCCAGGATCGAATAACTTGGTCGACGGCAATTTCATCGGGACCGATGCGGACGGCACAACGGCTCTGGGCAATGCAGAGGCAGAAGTGGGGATTTTTAACGGAAACTCAAACCTGATCGGAGGAATTCTTCCGTCCGCACGGAATCTTATTTCCGGCCAGACTTTCAGCCCCGGCGTCATCGTCACTAATCCCGCGCACAGTAACTCTATCCAGGGAAACTATATCGGGACAGATCGCAGTGGAACGACCGATCTTCCTAACGCCTCCGGAATCGTAATCGTCGACAGTATCTCCAACTTCATCGGTGGAGCGGAAGCAGGGGCAGGAAACTTGATTTCCGGCAACTCTTTCAATGGAGTAGAACTGTTAGGCGCGGTCGCTGGCAGCAGCGTCCAAGGCAACCTGATTGGCACTAACGCAACCGGCGTATCCCCGCTCCCGAACTTGATCCGGGGAGTGTTTGTCGAAGGAAGCGGCAGCCAGATCGGCGGGACAGAAGCGGGTACTCGTAACGTAATCTCGGCGAACGGCGTCAACGGTGTCCTCCTGACCAACGGCGCGGCGGGTAATTCCGTTCTCGGCAACTTCATCGGCACGGACATGACCGGGACGCTTGGTTTGCGGAACGGGAGTAACGGGGTTGCCATCACCGCTGCTTCCGATAATACCGTTGGCGACACGACGGCGGGCGCACGCAACATTATCTCTGCCAACCAGGTCGGCGTCCTGATCGACGACGGCTCGACGGACAATGTCGTGCAAGGGAACTTCATCGGCACTGATGCGAGTGGCACCGTCGACCTAGGCCCGGGCGACATCGAGGGCGTGAAGATCGATCATGCGGATGACAACCTGATCGGCGGATCGGTCCCAGGCGCCGGCAATCTTGTCTCAGGAAACTCGGTTGGTATCCGGATCGGCCTGCTGGCAAAGTCCAACTCGATCCAAGGGAATCTAATCGGCACCGATGTCACTGGCAGCGGCCCGCTGCCCAACAACGCTGGGATATTGCTTTTCGACAGCGTGACAGATACAACCATCGGGGGACCAGTCGGCGCCGGAAATACTATCGCCTTCAACGGTGGTGGCGTCGCAATCGATTCCTCCTGCAGCGGCAATCAAATCTACGGTAATTCGATTTTCCGTAATGTAGGCCTCGGGATCAACCTGTCCGGCGGAGTGGAAAACCCCGATGGGGTTACGGCCAATGACATTGACGACAGCGACACCGGCGCTAACGAACTGCAAAACTATCCGGTTCTAAGCGAGATCAGCGTCAGTGGCGGTGACCGCTCGGTGCAAGGCAGCCTGACTAGCCACCCAAACAGCGATTACGTTCTCAACTTTTACAGTAACTCAGAGGTGGATGCCTCCGGTTTCGGTGAGGGCGAGACCTGGCTCGGTTCTCTCGATGTGCATACCAATGTCCAAAACACCTCGGAGTTCAGCTTCCCGCTTGGAGCTGATACGGCGGGTAAATTCATCACCGCCACGGCGACCGATATTAATGGCAACACTTCCGAGTTCTCGAAAGCAAGCGCAGTCGTGCCGGCCATAGGGCGCTTTTTAAATATTTCCACCCGGCTCCGGGTCCAGAGCGGCGACAAGGTCTTGATCGGCGGTTTTATTCTCACCGGAGCGACGCCCGCAGAGGTGCTCCTGCGTGCGATCGGGCCGTCGTTAGAGGCCAATGGCCAACCGATCGAGGGACGCCTGGCCAATCCGACCCTGGAACTTTTTCAAGGCAACACCTTGCTGGCCTCGAATGACAATTGGCAGGAAAGCCAAAAGGCCGCGATCGAAGCGACGGGTCTCGCGCCGCTCAATACCCTGGAGTCAGCCATCGTGCGCACCCTCGACCCGGGTGCTTATACTATGGTCGTTAGGGGAGTAAACGACGGAACGGGAATCGGCTTGGTCGAGGCCTATGATCTGAGCGCAGCCGATGGCGAGCGCTTTGCCAATATCTCCACCCGTGGCCTGGTCGAGACGGGCAACAATGTCATGATCGGCGGCTTCATTCTCGGCTCCAACGCCGGGATGACAATCCGGGTAGTCTTGCGTGCAATCGGTCCCTCATTGACCGACCTCGGCGTGCCGGACGCACTCCAGGATCCAATGCTGGAGCTCTTTGACGCCAATGGCGTGATGATCCAGGCGAACGATAACTGGAAAGACAGCCAGCAAGCCGAAATCGAAGCCGCAGGCCTGGCGCCAGGCGACGAGCATGAGTCAACCATCGTGCGTGATCTGGCGCCGGGCGCTTACACCGCCATCACCCGCGGCGTGGGCGAGACCAGTGGGGTCGGCCTTGTCGAAGCCTACGACATTCAATAACTCTGCCCAAACAGCATCTATGAAAGAAGCCCTTAACATCTTCGTCCTGCTCCTGGCTGTCGCCTGCAACGCCCTGGGCAGCACATTTACGGTCAATAACACGGCTGATCCCGGCAACGGCACATGCGACTCGGCGGAGTGCACCCTGCGCGAGGCGATCGATGCCGCCAATGCCAATCCGGGTGCCGACCTCATTAACTTCAGTATCCCTGGCGCGGGAGTGCACACCATCGCACCGGCGGGCGCCTTGCCCGGCATTACCGACGCAGTCACGATCGACGGTTACACCCAGCCGGGTGCCTCGGCCAACACCCTGGCAATGGGTAACGATGCCGTGCTCTTGATCGAGATAGATGGAACGTCGGGAGAACTCTTCGGCATAAGCCTGGTCGCGGATGGCAATCTCATTCGCGGGCTTGTCATCAATCGGTTTCCGGGCAACGCGGTGAACGTTAGTTCCGGCGGAAACGTGATCGAAGGTAACTTTATCGGTACGGATGCGGCCGGCACAACCGATCTGGGCAATACTTTCTCGGGCATCCTGGTTGCCGGGCACGGTAATCTGGTCGGCGGGCCGCTCCCAGCCGCGCGCAACCTGATTTCCGGCAATGGCAGCGCGGGAGTGGTGATCTTTTGTTGCGACGGCAACGAGAACGCCATCCAAGGCAACTACATTGGCACAAATCGCGATGGAAACTCCGCCTTACCTAACGAAGGTGATGGCATCAACATCTCCGGGGCGGATAACACGATCGGTGGCTCGTTCGCCGGTGCCGGCAACGTGATCTCCGCGAACGGTGAGGACGGTGTAGCGGTCAGAGATCAATCGGCCAGCGGCAATCAGATACAAGGCAATCTGATCGGGACCGATCGAAGCGGCAACGTGGTCTTAGGCAACAGTTACGGAGTCAGTGTGACTAACGCTCCCAATAACACCGTCGGCGGGACGACTGCCGGCGCGCGCAACATCATTTCTGGGAACAACCTCAGCGGTCTGCTTCTCGAAGGTACGACCGCCAGCGGCAATGTCGTGCAAGGCAACTATATCGGCACGGATATCCAAGGTACATCCGCCCTCGGCAATTCCCAAGCCGGTAATTCCCAGAATGGGATTCGCATCGCCGACGCTCCCGGTAACACCATCGGTGGCACCTCGGCCGGCGCAGGCAATGTCATCTCCGGAAATCCCAACGGCATCGTGATCGTTCTGCCGGGCGCAATCGGCAATCAAGTGCTTGGTAACCGCATCGGCACCGACGCCACCGGGGCCTTCCCGTTGGCCAACGATTACGCTGGCATAATTCTGACCGACTCCGCCGAGTCGATCATCGGCGGGCCCAACGGTGCCGGTAACATCATAGCCTTTAACGGCTTTGTAGGCATTCAGGTCGACATAGAGAACGTGCCCTACACGGGTAGCCATATCTTTGGTAACTCGATCTTCGGACACCTCGGCCTCGGGATCGACCTCGTCGGCGGGGTCGAAGACGGCAACGGTGTCACCGCCAATGACGCCGGCGATACGGACGTTGGGCCTAACAATCTGCAAAATTATCCGGTCATCAACCAAATCGCCGTCGCGGGCGGGAGCCGTTCAGTCGAGGGCACGTTACGCAGCATTCCCAATCTCGATTACACACTCGACTTCTACAGCAACTCAGAAGTCAGTCCCTCGGGTTATGGCGAGGGTGAAACCTACCTCGGCGTGCTCGAGGTGCACACCGACGCGCAAGGCACCGCCGACTTCAGCTATCCGCTCGAGGCCAGTGCGCTCGGGAAGTTCATCACCGTCACTGCGACCGATCCCGACGGCAACACCTCCGAGTTCTCGCTCGCGAGTGAGGTCGTGCCGTCGCTCAGCCGCATTCTCAATCTCTCCACCCGGCTGCGCGTACAATCGGTCGACCACACGCTCATCGGCGGCTTTATCATCACCGGCACCGACCCGAAACAAGTCATCCTGCGCGCGATCGGGCCGTCGTTAGGCCAGAAGGGTGTTCCCGAGCCGCTGGTGGATCCCGTTCTCGAACTCCACTTTCCAGATGACACGGTGGTGACGAACGACAACTGGCGCGACACGCAGGAAACCGAGATTACAGCCACGGGCATCCCGCCGAGTGCCGACAAAGAATCAGCCGTCCTCGCCACCCTCGATCCCGGCGCCTACACCGCGATCGTACGCGGCGTCGCCGGCGGCACAGGCGTCAGCCTGGTCGAACTCTATGACCTTTCCGGGCCGACCGATTCCGACCTGGCGAACATCAGCACCTGCGGATCCGTCGAGACGGACGATGACGTCATGATCGGCGGCATCATTATCGGGCCCGGCGACGCCGCCGAGGGAACCATCCTTCTCCGCGCGATCGGCCCGTCCCTCGCGGACTCCGGAGTGGCTAACGTCCTGGCCGATCCGATGCTCGAGCTTCACAACGGCGACGGCGATCTCATCGGCTCGAACGATGATTGGAAATCGTCGCAGCAAGAAGCGATCGAAGCGACCGGCATTCCGCCCCACGCCGACAAGGAATCGGCCCTTCTTGCCGTCCTTGCCCCGGGCAATTACACCGCCATTGTCGCCGGCGTCGGCGGGACCACCGGAGTCGGCCTGTTCGAGGCCTACCATCTCGAATAGGGGGTAGCCGAACTTCCTGGAGCGCCCCCCCCCGTGATCGCGGCGCGCCTTCCAGTCGAGTCGAATTGGCGGAAGAGTTGTCATGGAGCCGAAGGCGGGGATTGAACCCGCGACCTGCTGATTACGAATCAGCTGCTCTACCACTGAGCTACTTCGGCGAGAACGCGAGGCGGAAGATGACATCCGACCGCGCCTTGGGCAAGGATGGGCCACGCATTGAGGATGCAATCACGGCCGACGATAAAGCGTGCTCATCAATCCCGACATTAACGCCTAGCCCCAAGGGGCGGACGGAGCGGAAACGGAAAACTGTGCGATTCGTTTCCCGTGCCAAATCAATCGGACGCTCATCTCTTCTCCCCGCTGCAAATGCGCGACGTGCTTTTTCGCAATCGCATCGTGGTCTCACCGATGTGCCAGGTACTCGAGTGAGGATGGCTTCGCCGACGATTGGCATCTCGTTCACCTCGGCAGCCGCGCGGTGGGCGGTGCGGCATTGGTTTTCACCGAGGCGACGGCAGTCCTTCCGGACGGACGCATCAGCCCGGAGGATCTCGGGCTTTGGAAAGATGAGCAGATCGAGATGCTGGCGAGGATTTTCCGGTTCATTAAAGGCCAGGGCGCGGTGCCGGGGATGCAGCTCGCCCACGCCGGCCGCAAAGCAAGCACGAGCGCACCGTGGAAAGGCGGGAAACCGTTAGGCGAAAATGAGGGCGGCTGGCGCCCGATCTTCGGGCCGAGTCCGCTGCCGTTCAGCGAAGGTTATCAAACTCCCGAGGCGCTCGACCACGTGGGGATTGCAAAGATCAGGGATGCATTTGTGCAGGCGGCGCAGCGCGCCCTCGAGGCAGGGGCGCAGGTGGTAGAGATCCACGCCGCCCACGGCTATTTGCTCCACAGTTTTCTTTCGCCCCTCAGCAACCAGCGCACGGACGAATATGGGGGCGCCTTCGACAACCGAATCCGATTTCTCTCTGAGACGAGCGCGGCGGTGCGCGAGGTCTGGCCGGAAAAATATCCACTCTTCGTCCGCATCTCGTCGACTGATTGGATCGAGGGCGGCTGGACGGGAAATGATTCCAGCACGCTCGCCACAAAGTTGAAATCGTTAGGCGTCGACCTGATCGATTGCTCAAGCGGCGGCAATGTCGCGAGCGCGAAAATCCCGATCGGACCCGGCTACCAGGTGCCGTTCGCCGCTCAAATCCGACGCGAAGCCGCGATCGCCACCGGCGCAGTCGGCATGATCACCAGTCCCGCGCAGGCGGACCAGATTATCCGCCTCGGCCAGGCCGATCTGGTCCTGATGGCGCGCGAGTTTTTGCGCCATCCCTACTGGCCGCTGCAGGCCGCTGGAGCGCTCCACCAGAAAATGGAAGCACCGCCGCAATACGGCCGCGCTTTCTCCTAGGGAACTTCCCCGCAGGCCTACGGACGACCGCGGTCGAGTTGGCTGAGCAGCTTCTCGACTTCGCGCGCGCCCATGTCGGTCTTGGCGTAATCCAACGGCACAGCGCCATGCAACCCACGCTGCGGTGTCTTCAGCCACTGCCGCGCTTCCTCCAGGTCGCCGAAGAGATGCACCGCGTGGCCGAGCAGACGCGCGAACGAGACAACCTTTCCAGATTCATCCGTCGTTAGGCGACCGATCGCCTTGCGTTGCGCGACGGTGGCGCGGGAAAGGCCGAGGCGCGCGGTTAATTCTTCGAGCGAGAGATCAAGCTGCCGCCGCAATGCCTCGAATTCCTGGAATGCGAGGCCGGGAGCCGGCGGGCCCGATTTCCTGGATGGCGAGGCTTTTCGCGGGCTCGGTTCCGCCTTGGGAGCGGGTGGTTTACGCGCGGCGGACTTGGGTTTGACGGGCTTGGCCTTGATCGCTTTTTTCATCTGGGCTCATTCTCTTAACAGATCGCCCACGGCGGTGACAAGCCCCACCGCAACAAGGTGTAAATGGACTTGCCGCGGAGGTCCCGAAGCCAATACCTTTGGGCATGAATACGAATCCGACGCAATACGCGCACCCCGAAGCGCTGGTCGAGGCTGATTGGCTTGAGCAACATCTCGACGACAAGGACATCCGCATCGTCGAATCGAATGAGGACATTCTGCTCTACGATACCGGCCACATCCCGGGCGCGGTCCATATCGATTGGCGAGCCGACCTGCAGGATCCGGTAATTCGCGATTACATTGCGCCGGATAAATTCGCAGAGTTGTGCCGCCGCAACGGCATAACGACAGACACGACCTGCGTCTTCTATGGCGATAAAGCCAACTGGTGGGCTTGCTACGCGCTTTGGGCGTTCCGCCTCTTTGGCCACAAGAAGGTTAAGATCCTCAACGGAGGCCGCGATAAATGGAAAGCAGAGGGCCGCAAAATGACGCGCGAAGTCCCGAACTATTCCAAGACCGATTATCCGGTCCCGGCCGAGCGAATGGATAAAGAAATTCGCGCTTTTGCCGACGAAGCGCTCGCCCAAAGCAAAGCGAAGAAGCCACTCATCGACGTGCGTTCGCCCGGTGAGTACAAGGGCGAGATCACGCACATGGCCGAATACCCACAGGAGGGCGTCCTGCGCGGCGGCCATATTCCCGGCGCGAAGAGTGTTCCATGGAAAACGGCGACGAATGACGACAACACCTTCAAATCAGCGGCCGAACTGGCGAAGATTTATTTCGAAGGCGCAGGCGTGAAACCGGACGTTGAGACGGTCGTTTACTGCCGTATCGGCGAGCGCTCCAGCCATACCTGGTTCGTACTCACCTATTTGTTAGGCCTGGATAACGTGCGCAACTACGACGGTTCCTGGACCGAGTGGGGCAACAAGGTGGGCGCACCGATTGAGCGCAGCGCCTAACGATTCCAAGGAAGCTTTTGCCCCTACGACCGGAAAGGTTACATACGCGTAACCTTTTGATGCGTTGCGCGTCGGACCCGCCCGCGCACCTTCTCGACCTGACGGGTCCACCCAGTCATCTAAACAATCACTTGGATTCCATGTTCACGAAAAAACATCTCCGGCTCTTAACCTTCGGCTCACTTCTGAGCGTATTTCTATCCCTTCCGACCGCTCAGGCACAAAGTTACACCGACGCCAATCAATTCTACGCCGATCAATATTCGGCGCTTCTTGCTCCGGAGGCGACGGCCGACATCGTCACCATTACCGGGGCGCAGTATATCACGTCGCGCGGAACGCTGAGAGTCCAGGCGACCGGCACGGACCCAACCGCGGCGCTCCAACTGTTCGTCACTTCTACAAACGAATTCATTGGAATTCTGACCAAGACCGGCCGCCAGAAATTTACCGGCCGATTTTCTGTGCCGACCAATCCTCAGAATATCACTGTCCTCAGCACCAGCGGAGGCAGCGATAGCGCGGTGGTGCTGGTGAGGTAAGCTGCTAGCGTATTTGGCGACCAGGTCGATTAGAACTCGATCGTGTCCCGGTTCCACTGACTTCCGCTGCATCGTTCGATTCGGTGGAGGCGGGATGCTGAGCACGAGAAATATGTATCCAGAGAAGCTACAGAACATCATCGAACTTTTCGAGACATTGCCCGAAGTCGAGCGTCGCGAGACGCTCGTCGCCTACTCCGACAGCGCCCCCAAACAGGAGCCGCGGCCTAACGAGACCTTCGATCTCGAAGATATCCGCAAAGACGAAGAGTGCGCGGATAAGGTCGGCGTTTATCTTCAAGTGGATGAGAACGGCCGCGCTCACCTGCGTATGACGCTCGGCCCCGAAGTGCAGACCCTCACCCGCGCCATGACTTCGATCCTTTGCAAAGGTCTCGATGGCGCCACTCCGCAGGAGATTCTCGATCTGCCGAGCGATTTTGTGACTCGGATCGTCGGAGCCGAGCTTGTCCGGGTGCGCAGCCAGACCACCTACTACGTTCTCACGCGCATCAAAGGCATCTGCAAAGTCTATCTCGACCGGGAGCGCTCGCGGCAGGTCGCATAGGAATTCATCCGCCTTATTGGCGCAGGAGCGCTTCGCAAAGCACGATGGCGAGTGCGGATTGTCCGTCCTGCATCTTTCCCGCATGCACCAGAGCAAGCGCTTCGATGATTGGCAAACATTAATCTCCATCGTCTCGGCTAACCCCCGATGCGTTGCTTTCATGAGCCGTACTCCACGGGCGAGGAACACCTGGCATTTTTCGTTCGTTAGTGAAGTGGCGGAACAAAACCAACCGACGTAGGCCAGGACACGGCACGTTCCGCCCACTTCCTCAGCTAGTTCCCGGCGAGCCGCTTGCCTGAGCGATTCCTTCGCCGCGCCCTTCCAGCCGCCGGCCGGGACCTCCAATTCCCAGGCGTCAATCGCATGGCGATATTGCCGGATCAGAATCATCTCCCCTGCGTCCGTCACCGGCACGATGATGACGGCGTCAGCGCGCTCGAGGTAAGCCTGTTCGATCTTTGCGCCACCGGGCAATTCCACCTTATCGACCCGCAAGGCGAAAACCTTGTTTCGAAAGGGCCGTCGTGTCTTCAGCCGGCGTCGGTCGAGCTTTTCTCCGGTCGGTTTTTTGTTCTTCGCCATGCCTAAACTTTAGCGCGTTCCCCAAATTGGCGATTGGCAACTGGCAATGGTTGCATACGCTCCCGCTGCGCATGCCGCGGAACGATCAACTTCACAAAATCCTCCTCATTGGCTCCGGCCCGATCGTTATCGGCCAAGGCTGCGAGTTTGATTATTCCGGGGTGCAGGCCTGCAAGGCGCTACGCGAAGAGGGCTACCAGGTCGTGCTCGTGAACTCGAATCCGGCCACCATCATGACGGACCCGGAATTTGCCGACCGCACCTACATCGAGCCGATCACGCCGGAGGTGATCGAGGCGATTCTGGAAAGGGAAAAACCGGATGCCATCCTGCCGACGATGGGCGGCCAGACCGCCCTCAACGCTGCGATGGAGTTGAATCGCAACGGCGCCCTCATTCGCCAAAACGTCCGCCTCATTGGGGCTAACGCCCAGGCCATCGCGAAAGGCGAGGACCGCCAGCTTTTCAAGGAAGCGATGTTGCGCATCGGGCTCGACGTCCCGCGCTCCGGCATCGCCCGATCGCTCGAGGACGCGGCCCGCGTGGCCGCCCAAATCGGGAGTTTCCCTCTCATCATCCGACCTGCGTTCACCCTCGGCGGCTCCGGCGGCGGCATCGCCTACAACCGTGAAGAGCTCGAAATCATCGTCGAGCAGGGCCTCGATCGCTCGCCGGTGAGCGAAGTTCTGATCGAAGAATCATTGTTAGGCTGGAAGGAATTTGAGATGGAGGTGATGCGCGACCGGGCCGACAACTGCGTCGTTGTCTGCTCGATCGAGAATCTCGATCCGATGGGTGTGCACACCGGCGACTCGATCACGGTTGCGCCGGTCCAGACGCTGACCGACCGCGAATACCAGGCGATGCGCGACGCGTCGTTTGCGGTCATTCGCGAGATCGGGGTCGAAACCGGCGGGTCCAATATCCAGTTTGCGGTCCATCCGGAAAACGGGCGCATGGTCGTGATCGAGATGAACCCGCGTGTCTCGCGCTCGAGCGCGCTGGCTTCGAAGGCAACTGGATTTCCGATTGCCAAGATCGCGGCCAAGCTCGCCGTCGGTTACACCCTCGATGAAATCCGCAACGACATCACCCGCGAGACGCCTGCCTCCTTCGAGCCGACGATCGATTATTGCGTGGTCAAAGTGCCGCGCTTCACCTTCGAGAAATTCCCCGAAGCCGATCCCACCCTCACCACGCAGATGAAAAGCGTCGGCGAAGCGATGGCGATCGGGCGCACCTTCAAGGAAGCGCTGCAAAAGGCGCTGCGCAGTCTGGAGATCAAACGCTTTGGGCTGTGCTGCGATGGGCGGGAAACGCGCGTCGATGAAGAGTCCCTTCGGCGCAAGCTGAGCGTGCCTAATGCGGAGCGGATTTTTTACCTGGCGCAAGCCTTTCAGGACGGGATGTCAATCGAAGAGGTCTTCGGCCTGACCAAAATCGACCCGTGGTTTTTGCGCAACATTGCGCAAGTGGTGGAGGAGGCGGAGACGCTGCGATCAAGCGCCCGTGGCATAGGCATCCTGCCTGTGGGGCCAGCGGGCGTCTCGCCCGGTGATTCTGCGAGACCAGAAGTCTTCCGAGCGATGGGCCCGCACGCCCCGGCAAAAATCACTCAGCGCGAACTTCCTCATTGGCGCCAGGGTGGCGCCACTCATTTCGTCACCTTCCGCCTCGCCGACGCCGTTCCGGCGGATCTCCAGCGTCAGTGGCGCGAAGAACTCGAAACCTGGCTGAAGTTTCACCCAGAGCCGTGGGACACAAAAACAAAGCACGAATATCAGCTGCGGTTTCGCGAAGAGCGCGAGCGTTGGCTGGATCGGGGTCACGGGGAATGTCTCCTCCGTCGGACGGAAGCGCGGGAGATTGTCGCCAACGCACTGCGCCATTTCGACGGCGATCGCTATACGCTCGACAGCTGGGTGATCATGCCGAACCACGTGCACGCGATCCTGCAGCCGGCCGCAGGACACGAGTTGAGCGGCATTCTGCATTCCTGGAAATCATTTGCCTCGAAACGGATCAACGAGTTGCTGGGCCGCAGCGGCACCCTATGGCAGGACGAGAATTTCGACCGCGTTGTGCGCGACCTGGACGAACTGGAAAGGACCCGCACCTATCTGCGAAGCAACCCGGAGAAAGCGGGATCGAGCGAAGGAGAGTTCACGCTTGCGGACCAGCCTGTCTTGCGCACCGCTGGGAATGAGTCACCGGGCGAGACGCCCGCTGGCCCCACAGGCAGGATGCCTGTGCCACGACTGGGGGAACCCGAACTTCGTCGGGCAAAAAAGCTCGGCTTTTCCGACCGACAATTGGCTTACTCGTTAGGCACGACCGAAGACGCAGTCCGCGCCCAACGCATCGCGGCCGGCGTCATCCCAACCTATCGCCTGGTCGATACCTGCGCCGCAGAGTTCGAGGCCTACACGCCCTACTATTACTCCACCTACGGGGACGAGAACGAGGTCCGCCCAAGCACAAAACGCAAAATCATGATTCTCGGCGGCGGTCCCAACCGGATCGGCCAGGGCATCGAATTCGATTACTGCTGCGTCCATGCCGCCTTCGCCCTGCGCGAGTTGGGAATCGAGACAATCATGGTCAACTCGAACCCGGAGACGGTTTCGACCGACTACGACACGAGTGACAAACTCTACTTCGAGCCGCTCACGCACGAGGATGTGCTCAACATTTACGAACAGGAAAAACCGGAGGGCGTGATCGTCCAGTTTGGTGGCCAGACGCCGCTCAATCTCGCCGCCGGGCTTAAGGCGGCCGGCGTTCCCATCATCGGCACGCAACCGGAAAGCATCGAGCTGGCCGAGGACCGTAAACTTTTTGCGGCCATGCTCGACCGGCTCGGGCTGCGCCAGACCCCGAGCGGTTCCGCTATCAGCGAGGATGAAGCGGTCACGATCGGCGAGCGAATCGGTTATCCGGTTCTCGTTAGGCCCTCCTTCGTGCTCGGTGGGCGCGCGATGGAGCTGGTTTATCATCCGGAGGATTTGCGGCGCTACATGCAAAGCGCGATCGAGGTCAGCCCGAAGCGTCCCGTCCTGGTCGATCGCTTTCTTGAGGACGCCATCGAGGTGGACGTTGATTGCATTGCCGATGGCAAAAGCGCGGTCATTGGCGCGATCATGGAGCACATCGAGGAGGCTGGCATTCACAGCGGCGACAGCGCCTGCGTCGTCCCGACCTTCTCGCTTTCGCCCGCCATCCTCGAGGAGATCGCAAGCGCCACCAAGGCGATGGCGCGGGAGCTGAGCGTGCGCGGGTTGATGAACGTCCAATTCGCGGTCAAAGACGAGAAGCTTTACGTCCTCGAGGTCAACCCGCGCGCTTCACGCACCGTGCCTTTCGTGAGCAAGGCAATCGGAGTTCCGCTGGCCAAACTGGCGGCCAAGGTGATGACCGGAATGTCGTTAGCCGAAGCCGGTTTCACCGAGGAGATCGTGCCAATCCATTATTCAGTGAAGGAAGCGGTCTTCCCTTTCCTCCGCTTTGAAGGGGTCAACATTTCCTTGGGCCCGGAAATGAAATCAACCGGTGAAGTGATGGGAATCGATGCCGATCTTGGCCTGGCCTACGCCAAATCTCAGCTCGCCAGTCAGTGGCCGCTGCCGCGCGCGGGCAGCGTCTTCATCAGCGTAAAAGACAGCGATAAACAGAACGTCATCGCGGTGGCGCGCGAGTATGCGGCGCTCGGGTTCGGGATCGTCGCAACCGAGGGCACCGCCGCCGCCTTGCGCGCCGGTGGCGTGGAAGTCACGCTCGTTTTTAAGATCGGCGCAGGCCGCCCTAACGTTCTCGACCTGGTCAAAAACGGTCAGATTCAATTCATCATCAACACCCCGAGTGGGAAGATCCCGCGCAAGGACGAGGTCAAGATTCGGACCGCCGCCCTGGCCGAACGAATCCCGATCATGACCACCCTGCGTGCGGCCCGCGCCAGCGCGGAAGGAATTCGCTCCCTGCAAAAAGGCCCGATGACGGTGAAAAGCCTGCAGGAATATCACGCTCTGGCTCGTTAGGCGAGAACGCGAACGCCTAACGAAACAGCGCGGGTAGTTTGAGGAGGGTGTTGTAAACGCCCCAGACGAGCGGCACTCCCACCACCACCCAGGAGATCAGGAGCATCGCCGCATTCCCGCTGGTTTTGGATTGGTCAGCCATACCTTATTTCTTTGAATTCGGATCGCCCTTGAAATGGAAGCGCTCCGCCACCGGGCGCACCGATAGATTGCAAATCAGGGCGACGATGAGCAACCCGGCCATCAAATACATTGTCGGCGCATAAAGGCCGACGCCGCTCGCGCCCCGATCCTTCAGAAAAACCCGGATGTAATTGACCATGACCGGTCCCAGAATACCGGCCGCTGACCAGGCGGTGAGGAGCCGGCCGTGAATCGCGCCGACCTGCATGGTGCCGAAGAGATCCTTCAGGTAGGCGGGAACCGTGGCAAAACCGCCGCCGTACATGCTGAGGATGATGGCGCAGACTGCGACGAAAAAGATGGCGTTCCCCTTATGTCCAGTGAATGGAATCAGGCAGTAAAGAATCGCGCCTAACAAGAGATAGATGACGTAAACCGTCTTGCGTCCGGTGTAATCGCTCAGCGACGACCAAATGAAACGCCCCGCCATGTTGAAGAGACTGAGCAGCGCGACGAAACCTCCCGCGGCAGCGGCCAGGATTTTCCCGGGAAACATCTCCTGAATCATGGGCGAGGCCTGCTCGAGGATGCCGATCCCGGCGGTGACATTGAAGCAAAGCACGACCCAGAGGAGCCAGAACTGCGGCGTCCGCCAGGCTTGGTCGACGGTGACATTCGCAGTCGTGATCAGGCCATGCGATTTCGTCGCTGGGATATATCCGGCTGGCTTCCAGTCTTCCGCCGGGACGCGGATGATGAATGAGCCAAACATCATGTAACAAAAATAGATAATCCCGAGCGCGATGAAGCTCTCCGCCACTCCAACGCTGGTGGCGGATTTGAAATGATTCATCAGGAGCAGGCTCAGGTTCGAACCGATGAATGCGCCGCCGCCGAAACCCATGATCGCCATTCCGGTCGCCATCCCGGGGCGGTCGGGGAACCATTTTACGAGGGTGGAAACGGGCGAGATGTAGCCGAGCCCGAGCCCGCATCCGCCAATGACGCCATAGCCGAGATAAATCAGCCAGAGTTGATGCCACCAGACGCCAAAGGCGGAGACAATAAAGCCGCCGCCAAAGCAAAGCGCGGCTGTCGCCATCGTCTTGCGCGGACCGACCCGCTCGACCCAGCGTCCAAAGACGGCGGCCGACGCGCCGAGAAAAAAGATGGCGAGACTGAAAATCCAGGCCAGTTGCGGCTGCGTCCAATCGTTAGGCGCGGATTGCGTGATGCCGATCGCCTTCGTGAGGGGAAGCTTGAAGACACTAAAAGCGTAGACCTGTCCGATCGAGAGGTGAACGGCCAGCGCGGCGGGCGGAACGAGCCAGCGGGTGAACCCCGGTCCGGCGACGGTATGTTCCCGGTCAAAGAATGACATCTGACATTCCTAACGAACGTCGCCATCGTTCCGGACGCACCGGCGATTGGAATTATCGTGAAAGTGGAGAGTTTTGTGAATCCCGAATGAAGCAGCCAGCGAATCTTTCTCGTGCGATAAAGTCATGATGCAGTCCCTGGTCGATCTCGTCTTCAAATGGCCGCTCCTGCGCCAGATCGTGGAGCGCAAAGACGGCACCGGGCTCGAGGCGATGTCGGAAAAGACGCGCGAGATGCATGCGCGGATCGATGACGCCGAAGTCGCGCGCTCGATTTGTCCCGTACTGCGGCGTCGGCTGTGGCCAGCTCATTTATCACAAGGACGGAAAACTGGTTTCGATCGAGGGCGATCCGGAATCGCCCATCTCGCAGGGGAATCTTTGCCCGAAAGGCGCGGCTTCGTTTCAACTGCTGACTCATTCGCTGCGCCGAGACGAAAGTGAAATACCGTGCCCCGCGCGCGAAGGCGTGGACGGAAATCTCGCTCGCAAACGCGATGGAGATGATCACCGATCGGCTCTGGGATTCGCGCAAGCGCACCTTCACGCGCGAGAAAAACGGCTCGGTCGTTAATCACACCACCGCCGTCGCGCATCTCGGCGGCGCGACGCTCGACAACGAAGAAAATTACCTGATCAAAAAACTGTTTACCGGAGGCCTGGGCATGGTGTGCGTGTCGAACCAGGCCCGGATATGACATAGCAGCACGGTGCCCGGTCTGGGCACCTCCTTCGGCCGGGGCGGAGCTACGACTGCGCAACAAGATCTCGCGCGCTCAAATTGCATCCTGATCGAAGGCTCGTCGATGGCGGAGGCGCATCCGGTTGGATTTCGCTGGGTGATGAAGGCAAAGGAAAACGGCGCCACCATCATCCACGTCGATCCGCGGTTTTCGCGCACGAGCGCGCTGGCCGACATCTGGGTGCCGATCCGCGCCGGGAGCGACATTGCGTTTCTCGGTGGAATCATCCGGCACGTGATCGAGAACGATCTCTTCTTCCGCGATTACGTGGTGCATTACACGAATGCCTCCTGTCTCCTGCGCGAGGGATTTGAGGACCACGAGAGCGGATATTTCTCCGGCTGGGACGAAGAGAAGCGCGCCTACTATCCCGGAGACGTGGCTCTACCAAGGCGACGGCCTGAGCTATCCGCAGCGCGATCTCACCCTGCAGGATCCGCGTTGTGTTTTCCAAACGCTTAAGCGCCACTACGCGCGCTACACGCCGGAGATGGTGGAGAAGGTCTGCGGCATTCCGCCGGAGCTTTTCCACAAAGTGGCGGATGCCCTAACGAATGCTTCCGGCCCGGACAAGACGGCCGCGATCTGTTACGCGGTCGGCTGGACGCATCACTCGAAAGGCGTCCAGATCATCCGCACGGCCGCGATGTTGCAGCTCTTGTTAGGCAATATCGGACGACCCGGCGGCGGCATTCTCGCGTTGCGCGGGCACGCTTCCATTCAGGGCTCGACCGATATCCCGACGCTCTACGACACGCTGCCCGGTTATCTCGCCATGCCGCGCGCCGGCAAGGGCGAGGACACGCTCGACGATTACCTGAAGAAGCACACCAACCCGACCGGGCTCTGGAATAATTTCCCGAGCTATTTCATCAGCACGCTGAAGGCCTACTACGGGAAGAAGCGCGACGAAAGAGAACGATTTCGGTTATTCCTGGCTGCCGAAGCTTACCGGCGATCATTCCTACTTCGAGTTCCTCTACGACATGCTCGACGGGAAAATGGAAGGCATGTTCGTGATGGGGCAAAATCCCGCGGTCGGCGCGCAGAACGCGCGGCTCGAGCGCAAGGCGCTGGCGAAATTGAAGTGGCTCGTGGTGCGCGACCTGGTCGAAGTCGAGACCGCCTCCTTCTGGTATAACTCGCCCGAGATCGAGCGCGGCGAATTGAAAACGGAAGAGATCGAGACGGAAGTTTTTCTCTTCCCAGTCGCGGGCCACGCGGAGAAGGAAGGCGCCTTCACCAACACCCAGCGCCTTTTGCAATGGCGCGAGAAAGCGGTTCATCCGCCGGGCGAAGCGCGCAGCGAAGGCTGGTTCATTCATCAGCTTGCGAAACGCCTCATCGCGCGCGCGCAGGCTTCCGACGATCCCATCGATGAGCCGCTGCGCGCGCTCGATTGGTGGTATCCGGAGGACGAAGAAGGCGAGCCGAAGATGGAAGCCGTCCTGGCGGAGATCAACGGCTGGAAAACTTCGCCTAACGAACACGATGGCAGCGTCGTCTTTGGCGAGGATCGCTCCGGCCAGCCGCATCACGGCGCGCAGATCGATGGTTTCAACGCATCTGAAAGCCGATGGCTCGACCGCCTGCGGCTGCTGGATTTACTCCGGCTGTTTCGCCAAGCGACGGCGTGAACAAACCGAAGGAGCGCAAGGCGCACGACTACCTCGGCCACGGCTGGGGTTTCGCCTGGCCGGCCGATCGCCGCATCATTTACAATCGCGCCAGCGCCGCGCCCGATGGCACCCCGTGGAGCGAGGACAAAAAACTCGTCTGGTGGGACGCCGCCGCAGAAACATTGGACGGGCGAAGACGTGCCCGATTTCCAGAAAGGCAAAGACCCGGCCTACAAACCGGAGGCGCACCCAAGGGCCTCGATGCGCAGCCGGGCGACGCGCCGTTCATCCTGCACGAAGACGGCCTCGGCTGGCTTTACGTGCCGAAGGGTTTGCAGGACGGCCCGATGCCGAATCATTTCGAGCCGCTCGAGTCGCCGGTTTCAAACGCGCTTTACCCGCGCGACACCAACCCGCCGATCAATTGGTTCACGCGCGACGGGAAACAAATTCGCGCCGCCGGGCGACCCGAAATTTCCTTTCGTCCTCACCACTTATCGCCTGACCGAGCATCACACCGCCGGCGGGATGAGCCGTTTCCTGCAGCATCTCGCGGAATTGCAGCCGGAAATGTTCGTCGAGACTGTCACCCGAGCTCGCGACTGAACTCGGGATCAAAAACACGCGATCACGTTTCCCTCGTCACGATGCGCGGCGCGGTCGCGGCGCGAGCACTTGTTAGCCGCCGGATGCGGCCCTTGCATTTGAATGGGAAAACCGTGCATCAGGTTGCGATTCCGTTTCATTGGGGCGCGAGCGGACCGGTGCGCG
The DNA here is from genome assembly GCA_963749935.1 of uncultured Verrucomicrobiae bacterium. Classification (GTDB taxonomy): domain Bacteria; phylum Verrucomicrobiota; class Verrucomicrobiia; order Chthoniobacterales; family UBA10450; genus Palsa-1392. The sequence goes on along the minus strand of CAVVOH010000004.1, from coordinate 1,301,900 downwards.
GTGATGTCGCAAACGATCTCATGGCCATCTCGGGCGAGCCGAATGTGACCATCATGGAAACCAAGGCGCTCACCTGCAACGTCGTCCCGGGCCAACTGCCGACGGGCCGGCTTATCTCGATTTCATGCGGCACTACGCGCCGCAGGGTGACAAGCCTAACCTGCATCCCGAACAACCGCCGCCGGGCGCGCCCGAAGGCGGACGCCTCACACCCGGTCACGGACAGCACGGCACCCAAGGATCCGGCGCATGATCGGCGAAGGCGTTCTGAGCAGTAATCAGCGCCGGCACACGTTCGTGCAGGACAATGTCGAGGTCGGTTTCTTCACCGACCCGAGCGTCTGCATCGGCTGCAAAGCGTGCGAGGTGGCGTGCAAGGAATGGAACGAGGTGCCGGACGACGGCTTCACCTGGACCGGAAATTCCTACGACAACACCGGTCATCTCGGCGCCTCGACCTGGCGGCATGTGCTCTTCGTCGAGCAGGATCTGCCAAAAGGGAAATCAGGTGACCGGTCCGATGTCGTTAGGCGAACGGGCACGATGAAGATCCGTTTCGCTGGATTTTTGTTTCGGATGTTTGCAAACACTGCGAGAACGCCGGTTGCCTCGAAGCCTGTCCGACCGGGTCGATCGTGCGGACCGAAGTCGGCTCCGTCCTGGTCCAGAACGACATCTGCAACGGCTGCGGCTATTGCGTCGTTTCCTGTCCCTTTGGCGTGATCGACAAACGCCCCGAGCCGCTGCCCGACGCCGGCGGCGCTTTCAAATGCACCTTCTGCTACGACCGCCAAAAAAGCGGACTCACCCCCGCCTGCGCCAAGGTTTGCCCGACGGAGTCGATCGTCTTCGGCCGGCTCGACGACGTCCGCGCCCGCGGCGCGGCGCGCGTGAAAGAACTCCAGGCGCAGGGCTACAGCGACGCGCAAATTTACGATCCGCAGGAATCGGTCGGCGGCATTCACGCCTCCTTCCTCCTCTTCGGCGGACCGGAGGCGTACGGACTTCCGCCCAAGCCGCAGGTGCCAACAATTTATCTCAAATCTTCCTGGACCGCGGCCATCGCCACCGCGCTCGGCGCGATCGCGGCGGTGGGTGCAGCCTTCGCTTTTTTCGCGTGATGAAAAGTTTGCCTAACGATCTCGCGACAGACTCCGGGTAGCGCCCGCATTCTGCGGGCTGGTCGCGGCATTTTGCCGCGACGAACTTTACTGATCAGCTCCGACTTCTCCGACGCGCGTGCGCACAAGAAAAGTTCGTCGCGGTGGGACACCGCGACCAGCCCGCAGAATCGCGTGCGCTACCCGGCAATGCCGCCACATCGTAGCATGAGCACCGATCAGAACTTCGAAGACAAGCTCGAGACCTGGCGGCTCGAGGCGAAACATGGCGGCGCGGTGACCGGTCGTGGCGTCGACGTCGCCGGCGGACCGATTCCGAAACGCCCGGGCTATTACGGCGAGGCTGTCGTTAGGCCGCCGGTCTGGACCTGGGAAATTCCGCTCTACTTTTTCATCGGCGGTGCGGCCGGGATGGCGCCGCTCTTTGCCTGTGCCGGATTCTTTCTCGGGATGCTCGACCTGGCGCGGGTCGCTCTCTGGATCGCCGCCGCGGGCGCGATCATCTCGCCGGTCCTGCTCGTGATGGATCTCGGCCGCCCGCAGCTCTTCATTAACATGCTGCGCGTCTTCAAATACCAGTCGCCGATGTCGGTTGGCTCCTGGATTCTCTCCATCTTTGGAACATTCACCGTTCCGGCGTGCCTGATTTTCGAGCTCTATCTCAATCAAGTCTTCGCCGGGTCGGTCGCGCCGTTTGTGCTCATCCTCGCCATCCTCCTCACGGTTGGCTCCGCGATTTCAGGTGTCGGCTTGGCGACGTATACCGGTGTCCTGATCGGCGCCACCGTGATCCCGGCGTGGTTTCTGCATCGCGTGCTTCTCCCGATTCACTTCGGTACCGCCGGGATCGGGAGCGCGGCCGCAATTTTCGAACTCTCCGGATTTCACATTCGCCCGCTCTATTTCATCGGTCTCGCCGCTGCGATCGTTGAGACTCTGCTCTGGATCTGGCTGGAACTGGACAAACACGGTACGGCCGATCGGGCTCTGCACGAAGGCCGCGCCGGCTGGATGATTCGCGGGGGTGAGATCTGCACCGGTCCACTCGCGATCGTCCTTCGCCTAACGAATCTGGTTCCACTGGCGGCGCTCTCGTTCCTGCTCGGCGCGCTCCTCAGCCGCTTTGGCTGGATCGAAGCCGGCCGCGTCTCCGGACGCGATCCGGAAGCGACCTTTGCTTCTCAGGCATAACGGTTCGATAGATCGCGATGGCGAAAAGCGACGACCCGAAAAAGGGCCAAAAAGGCCGGGCAGGAAGAGAAAGAAGTCAAAGAACGATCTTCGCCCGGCGGCCACATCGTCTACCAGGCCGTCCACAAAGAAGGCCAGGACGAACTCGAGCGCGGTAACTCCGCCCTCGCCTGGTCGGGCCTCGCCGCCGGTCTCTCGATGGGTTTCTCGCTCATGAGCGAAGGCCTCATTCGCAGTCATCTGGCCGACACGCCCTGGCGGATTCCCCTGACCAAATTCGGTTACAGCATCGGATTTCTCATCGTCATCCTCGGGCGACAGCAGCTTTTTACCGAGAACACCCTGACCGTCATCCTCCCGCTCCTGCGCAAGCGCGATTCGCGCACCTTTCTTAATGTCGTTAGGCTCTGGAGCATTGTGCTCGCGGCCAACCTCGTCGGCGCCTTCCTCATCGCCTGGGTGATGGGGAACACGAACGCGCTCGAGCCGAATGTGCGCCAGGCGATGAAAGAGATCGGCCTCATCAGCATGAACCACGATTTCTTCACCCTCATGGTCCGCGGAATTTTTGCCGGCTGGCTGATCGCGCTCATGGTTTGGCTCCTCCCGTTCGCCGAAACCGCGCGGGTCGGGGTCATCATCATCATTACCTACATCGTCGGCATCGGCGAATTTTCCCACATCGTGGCCGGCTCGGTCGATTCCTTCTATCTCGTCGCGACCGGAGTGAAAACTTTCGGACAATATTTCGTCTACATGGTGCCGATCCTGATCGGGAACATCATCGGCGGCTCCTCGATCGTGGCCACGATCGCGCACGCGCAATACATCGGCAGCGGCGAAGGCGAAGGAAAAAAGACGAACGACGACGCCTAACGAACTCGAAGGACCCGCCGGTCGCCCTGGCGGAGCGTGAGGCCGTCGCGGTCCAAGCGCTCGAGCAGGGGGACCAGCACCCGGCGGGTCGTGCCGAGAACCTGCCGGAGCTCGCTCACCGTCGCCGGCCCGCGCGCGCGAACCGCTTGCGCGACCAGCGTTTTCATTTTGGAAAAAGCGTCCGCCGGGAAACCAGCACCTCGTCGCTCAAGGGAACGACCTCGCCGGTTTCACTGAGGAAGCGCAAGCGCCTGCTGCGCGGCGGAATCGGCGGCCAATTCTTTGCGCGAAGGCGGATCGAATGGTTTCGCCGCGAGCGCGGCGCGGATCTTTTCTCCAGCCGCGGCCAGCGTCCGGCGGCAGCGAAGGACGATGGCTCTGGCGGCGGATCGCGCCCTGCGCCGAGGAAAATCCCAAAGCGCAAAGATCGGCAATGAGGGCCTGGTGAATCTCCGGATGGCCGAGCGAGAGGGCGGCGCGGAGTGCGGCGAGATGGAGACCGGCGCGCTCCGGATGCGCGGAATGTTCGGCATCGATCGCGACCATCGCGCGATCGCGCAATATCTTCCACCATGATGCATCGGTCACGATGGCGCCGTGCAGGAAGGCCTCGCCCTCACGCCCGAGGTGCTCGATCGCGGCCGCGATGGTGGCTGCCGCTGAAATTGGACTTGAGGAGCAGAGCGGCCCGCCGGACGACACGGTCACGGACTAGTTGCGAGCGGAGGAGATTGAGGATGTCGTTAGGCGCGGCAGCGCGTGACTGGAGAAATTTTCGCTCGCCCGGGGAGCGAAAATTTGTCCCTTCCGCATCGGGGTTGAGAACGATGCCGCCGGCGATCGTGGCCCGGCCCGATGAATCGCGGAGGATGAAACGATCGCCGGCAAAGACAAACACCGGCTTTCGTGCAACGCAGTCGCGCGATCGATTTTTCGCCCGGCAGCAATTCGCGGCGATCGAGCAAGGTGATGCGAGCGGTGAATCGGGCGCTCCCGTAGTGCATTTGGATCAGGGAGGCGTTTTTTAGCGGGCGCGGATCGAGTCGCAGTCGCGTTCGATCACGACGTCGATTGTGCGACTCGCCTCCTCAGTTTCCACGGTAGTGAAAACAGTTCCGCGCGGAATGTCCTCGAGACGAAGATCGGGGAGATTGAGAGCGGTCCGCGTCGCCGGGAGAACGATCTCCAGCGATTGGTTATGGCTTTGAATAGCGCGCACCCGGGCGCGGAGATTCTGCGGCTGGAGCGAGACGTTATCGCCTTGCTTGAGTGGTCCTCCCGTCAGGGTGCCGGTCACAACCGTTCCCGTTCCGTGCACGGTGAAGACGCGATCGACAAACAATCGCGGCTTTCCGATGTCCGCCGCGTCTGGCAGCGCTTCGCACGCTTCCATCAGAGTCCGTTTCAGTTCGTCCAGACCGATCCCACTTCGAACCGAGGTGCGCACGATCGGAACCTCGCCTAACGAATGAGCTCCCAAGCTGCTCCCGCACCGCCGCTTCTGCCCGCGCGGCATCGCCGAGATCGCATTTCGTGATGCGCGACCACCACGCGGCGCACGCCGAGATAGTTTAGAATCTGCCAGTGCTCCTCGGTTTGCGGCATCCAGCCGTCGTCGGCCGCGACGACGAGGAGGGCGAGATCGATCGCGCCCAGGCCCGCGATCATGTTGCGGATGAAATCCTCGTGCCCGGGCACATCGATCAGCCCGAGCGACACGCCGGGCAACTCGAGATGGGCGAAGCCGAGGTCGATCGTGATCCCGCGCGCTTTTTCCTCCGGTAAGCGGTCGGTGTCGACGCCGGTGAGCGCCTTGACCAGCGCGGTCTTGCCATGATCGACATGGCCCGGCAGTCGCGAGGATAAAATTCTTCACGTCGACTTCGTTAGGGCGGCAACGACCACGTCATCCTGAGCGGGAAAGATCGTGCGCAGATCGAGCAGGAACTTGCCCTTGGCGATGTAGCCGACGACCGGCGGATCGGTTCTCCGCAAACGGCTGGCCAGTTCATCCGGGCGATATCTTGTCGGGCTCGCAACTGCGAGGGCGATGGACGCAATCGCCGAACGCGGAAGGTGCCGCCGCCGATCTCCGCTTTGCATTCCACCAGCCTCGCTCGGAGAGGAAGTCGATCGAGCGACTTGATTAGCTTTTCGCCGCGCGCACGGAGCTTGTCCTTAGAAATCTGGAGCATTGAGTGAACCGGGACTTCCTCGCCGCGGAGGTGCGCTTCGACTGTGGCGCCGAGCGCGGCCAGGACCAGCTTGTCGCAGCGCAGGGCGCGGAAGAGCGGTTCCTTTTTCAAGGCCGCAATGAAGCGGGCTTTCCCGGCGATAATTCCGGCCTGGGGCCCGCCGAGAAGTTTGTCGCCGCTGAAACAAACGAGATCCGCGCCGCGTTTCAAGGTTTCGTTAGGCGTAGGTTCGTGCTCGGCGAGGCCGAGTTTCTCGGTCGCAACGACCGCGCCACTGCCGAGATCCTCGACAAAGGGAATCCGTTTCGTGTGCGCCAGTCGCGCCAGCTCTTCGTTAGGCGGAGATCCGGCGAAGCCGCTCATGAAGAAGTTGCTCTGGTGCACCTTCAAGATCATCCCGGTTTCGGGTCCGATCGCCTTCGCGTAATCGCTCAGCACCGTCTTGTTCGTGGCGCCGACTTCGCGCAGGCGCGCCCCGCTCGTTTCGAGGATCTCGCCGATGCGGAATCCGCCGCCGATCTGGACGAGCTCCCCGCGGGAAATGATCACTTCCGGTTTCTTGCTCGTGAAATGGCGCACGATGAGGACGAGCGCCGCGGCGCAATTGTTGACGACAGTGGCGGCTTCGCCGCCGCAGAGCAGAGCGAGGCCTTGCTCCAGGTAACCGGCGCGTTTTCCCCGTGTTCCAGTCGCGAGATCGTATTCGAGGTTGTTGTAGCTGGAGCCGATTTCGGCGAGACCGCGCAACGCGGCGGAGCCAAGCGGGGCCCGGCCGAAATTAGTGTGGAGGATGATGCCGGTGCCGTTGATGACGGGTTGGAGGCGAGATCGCGCAGTGCCGGTCGAGTGCATCGCGAAGGTCGAGCAGAATTTGGTCGAAGGCGGGAATGTTCTCGGTTCCGCGGAGGGAGGCGAGATGTTGCCTAACGAGTTGGGTGGCGACCGGGCGTGGAAGATCGGAAGCGCCGAGGGCTTCCAGTATTTTTCCGACCGCGGGAATGGCGCGGCGGGAGGTCATCCGGGTAGCGCCCGCATTCTGCGGGCTGGTGGCGGTGTTCCACCGCGACGGACTTTTCTAAGGCGCGAAACTGAGAATGGAATTGGGGCGAAAAAGGAAAGTTCGTCGCGGCAGAATGCCGCGACCAGCCCGCAGAATGCGGGCTCTACCCGGAGTTGCTGAGACGGTCTCATGACGCTCGAATGGTGATGAGTGAGTTCGTTTTGCGGACGACCTTTCCGATGACGGTGCGGAGCGTGCCGAAGTCGGCGAGCATACTGAGCACCGCGTTCAATTTGCGCGGCGACACGGCGAGCAACAATCCGCCGCTGGTTTGGGCATCGCTCAGGAGCAACTTCTGCGGGCGGGTCGTTTTCCCCCATTCGGTGACGGCGCGCGCGGTTTCGAGGTTTTGCTTGCTCCCGCCCGGAACGCAATCCTGCTCGATCAATTCGAAAATTTCCTCGCCGATCGCGGGGACGTCGGAAGCATTGAGTTGCGCGCACACCCCGCTGGCGCGGCACATCCCGGCGAGATGGCCGAGGAGACCGAAGCCGGTGACGTCAGTCGCGGCCCGGACGAGGCCGCGTTCGGCCAATTCCGCGCCCACGAGATTGACCTCGGACATCAGTTTGATCGCGCTCGCCGCGAGTTTGCTGCTCGTTAGGCCGCGTTTGATCCCGGTGGTAGCGATGCCGGTGCCCAGCGGTTTGGTGAGGACGAGGGTATCGCCGGGTTTCGCTTTCGCGTTGGTCAGGATCTTTTTCGGGGAAACGATCCCAGTCACGGCGAGGCCGTAGATTGGCTCGGGATTGCGAATGGTGTGGCCGCCGATGATGGCGCAGCCGACTTCGCGCGCTTTCTCGAGGCCGCCGCGGAGGATGGTTGCGATGGTTTTTTCGGAAACGAAATCGGTCGGCATGCCCATGATGTTGAGCGCGGTGAGCGGGCGGCCGCCCATGGCGAAGACGTCGGAGAGCGCGTTAGCCGCGGCGATCTGGCCGTAGGCGAACGGGTCGTCCACGATCGGGGTGAAAAAGTCGGTCGTTTGCACAAGGGCGCGGTCGCGATCGAGACGGAAAACCCCGGCGTCATCGGCGGTGGCGGAACCGACGAGGACGTTGCGATTCGGATACTGCGGGAGCTGAAGCAAAACTTGCCTCAGGGCCTTTTGGCTCAACTTGGAAGCTCAGCCAGCGCAGGACGAGAGCGAAGTCAGGGTGCGAATCTGTTCGCGCGACATGCGATCACCTCCTTTCGAATCGAGAAGAAAATGAATTAGGAAAGCAGGAATGGGAGAGCGTCAGCAGGGAAAGCCGAACGTACCGTTTTTTTCCTGTTTTCTTTCCTAATTCATCGAGTCCGGAAAAATGGCGGAGAGGATAGGAATCGAACCTACCTCGGCCGGTGAGGGCCGACGACGATTTTGAAGATCGCGAGGGCCACCAGGCACCCTTCACTCTCCAATAGGGAATTCGGAATGCGGAATTCGGGATGAAAAAGGGTGACGGCCACGCAGAGGCTGTTCCGCATTCCGCATTCCGCACTCCGCATTCGTCAGATCTGGCTGACGACGGCGTCGAAATCCGGCCATTCGCCGGAATCGAGTTTGGAATGGAGCAGTTTGCCATTGGCGCTGACTTCGAAGGCGCCGCCGCTCGATGGGACAAGGGTGAGCGACGCGATCCGATCGCCGAGCTCGAGAATTTTAGCCGCCAAACTGACGGCTTTCGGCGCGTAGTTTCAAACGCTGCAATACTCGATCCGGATTTCGGTTTTCATTGGTCCCTCCTTCCTGCCTCGAGGGTAGCGGCCTGAGGGCGAGGGTCAAGGTGGCAAAGGCCGCGGCGTCTCGCTCGACAGAGTCTCGCCCCACCGAAAGAGGAGGACAGCCTTGGCTTACCGAGATCTTCGTTAGGCTGCGGCGGCGTTGGCGGCGCGCTTGCGGGCGTTGGCGTCGAGCAGGCGTTTGCGCAGGCGGAGGGATTTCGGAGTCACTTCCACGTATTCGTCGGCGCTGATGTATTCGATCGCGCGTTCCAGGCTCATCTTGAGCGGGCGCTTCGAGTTGAATGCCTTTGCCGTCGCCCTGGCTGCGCATGTTGGTGAGATGCTTCGCCTTGCAGGGATTCACCGGAAGATCATCGGGCCGGCGCATTCTCGCCCACGATCATACCAGCGTAAATTTCCTCCTGCGGTCCGACGAACAATTTGCCGCGCGCCTGAATGTTGTTGAGCGCGTATGCAGTGCTGATGCCCGGCTTCCATCGAAACGAGGACGCCGCGGTTGCGTCCTTCTAGTTCGCCTTTGAAGGGCGCGTACTCGCGGAAGAGATGGCTCATGATGCCTTCGCCCCGAGTCAGGTTGACGAGATCGCTCTCGAAACCAATCAAGCCGCGAGTGGGAATGATGGCCTCGACACTGACGCGCGTTGCGTGGTGATCCATGCCGGTCGACTTCGCCTTTGCGCCCAGCGATCGCCTGCAGGACGTCGCCCAGGTTCTCGTTAGGCACTTCGGCATAAAGATTTTCGATCGGCTCGAGCAGACCGCCATTCTCGTCGCGGTGGAAGATGACTTCCGGGCGGGAAACCATCACTTCGTAGCCTTCCCGGCGCATTTGTTCGACGAGGACGGCGATCTGCATTTCGCCGCGCGCATTGATCTCGAAGGCGCCGGCGGCCTCAGTGTCGTTGACCTGCGAGCGAAACGTTGCCGCGGGTCTCGCGGATGAGGCGCTCGCGGACGTGACGGGCGGTGACGAATTTGCCTTCGCGCCCGGCAAAAGGAGAGTCGTTGACCAGGATGCGCATCCGGATGGTGGGCGGGTCGATGTCCACGAATTGGAGGGGCGTGCGCTCTTCGCGGTCGGTCAAAGTTTCGCCGATGTAGACTTCTTCAAAACCGTCAGAGCCCGACAATGTCGCCGGCGCTGGCGTGCTGGGTCTCGACCTGCTGCAGGCCGGCGTAGGTGAAGAGCGCGGTCACACTGGCCGCGCTCGCGGCGTCCGTCGCGATGGACGCAAACGATGGAGTCACCGACCGCGACGCGACCGCTTACGATGCGGCCGAGGGCGATGCGGCCGAGGTAATCGCTGTAGTGGAGGTTCGAGACGAGCATCTGGAAATAGGGCTCGGTCGCGATGGTGGGAGGCGGGAATAAATTTTATGATCGCCTCGAAAAGCGGCGTCATGTCTTCGCTGTTCTCGTGGATTTCGCGCATGGCGAAACCGTTCTTGGCGCTGGCATAAACGATCGGGAAATCGAGCTGCTCGTCGTTCGCCTTCAGTTCGACGAAGAGATCGAAGACCATGTCGAGGACCTTGTGCGGGCGCGCATTTTCGCGATCGACTTTGTTGATGACGACGATCGGCTTGACCTTGTTCTCGAGCGCCTTTTTGAGCACGAAACGCGTCTGCGCCTGCGGGACCATCGTGGGCATCGACGACGAGCAAGACGCCGTCGACCATTTTCATGATGCGCTCCACTTCGCCGCCGAAATCGGCGTGGCCGGGCGTGTCGACGATGTTGACGCGATAGCCGTTCCAATTGAAGGCGGCGTTCTTGGCGCGGATGGTGATGCCCTTTTCGCGCTCGAGATCCATCGAGTCCATCATGCGCTCCTCTAGCCTTTTGGTTGGAGCGGAAGGTGCCGGATTGGCGCAGGAGTTGATCGACGAGCGTGGTCTTGCCGTGGTCGACGTGGGCGATGATTGCGATGTTGCGGATTTTATCCATGACGTTAAAGCCTCGTGACGCGTAGAGCGGGCGCGCCGCCTGCCGGCGCGTGAGGGCAGCCCGCCTGAACACGGGCAGCTGACCATCGAGGAGCGCCGAATATGGACGCGACGGACCCGAGCGTCAACCAGCCGCGAGACTTGCCTCGAAAAGAAAAACGGCAGGCCAGCGGACTGGCCTGCCGTTGGTTGATTTTCTTAGGATCGGTTAGTTCGCCGGAGTCGCGACAGCCGCTTCCGCATTGATGAAGCCGAAGCCATCAAGCGAAGTGTAGCCGCCACCGAGCTTGTTCTTGAAGACACCGGAGAAGGGACCATCGGTGGTCATGCCGCTGAATGTCATTCCGCCCGGCGCGAGGGTGCCTTCGGGAATCAGGACATTGGCGCCGAGCAAGTCGGCCGAGTTACCACCCGAGGTGGCGTTAGGCCCAAATGGATCCGCTTCATCCCGGTCGGTGCCGAAGCTAAACCGGTCGCCCTCCGTCAACGCCCCCGGAGCGATATTGATCGCGAGGGTGAAGAAATGAGCGCCCACCACCGCAGGCGGAGGCGCCTGGTTTGAGTAGGCCGAACTGAAGTCGCCAGCCACTACCCCTCTCAGTTTCCCAAGAGTGAAGGGCGTGCCACCCAAGGAGAAGGCCCGGTTATCAAAGACCAATCCCGGCCGCGAGGTAAATCCAACCGTAGCATCGAATGGTTCCGTCGTGTTGCCGGCAGTCGCTTCCGTTCCACCAGGATTCAGGATGAGCTGATTCAGGCTGCCTGATCCATTGAACCGGACTTGGAACACGTTCGGATCAGTGGTGCTGTTGAGGCTGCTCACATCTGCTTGCGCCCCGATTTTGATCTTGGAATTACCAGAAACCGCAGTTCCCTGCGCATGGTATGGATCCAGATCGTGCGGGAAAGCACTACGCTGCAGGGTTCTGCGCATGCGATTAGGCTTAACCGAACCAGGGCCGCCATTGGCTTCCAGCACGAGGGCAGCGATCGCTGCGGCATGAGGCGCCGCGGCTGATGTCCCGAAGAAGTTCGGGAAGGTATCCTTATCCTGGGTCGCATCGGAGACGAAGAACGTCGTGTTCGCACCGTCCATCGCTGCCATATCGGGTTTCTGACGCACTTCCGGTCGGGCCAAACGATTATTGTCCTTGTCGAAGGCGATAATCGCAGGTCCCGGCGAGGTGAATCCTTCCGGAATGAATGGCGGATAGAAGGCATAAGCCGCCACACCATTGCCACCCGCGGCGGAATTATGACCGAAGGTGATCGGCGTCGCGTTATAATTAAAGTACTCCTGCGGTTCACCTGAGGTGAAGGTCACGTACCGAACGCGACTGGCCGGCGTCGGATTGGGCGGCGGCGTATTCGAGCGGGCGATCACCACCTGGACGATATTTCCAGCAGTGGTCTGGCTCGGCAGAATCTGCGCGATCTCGACCGGGCGGTTGGTCTGGATGTTATTCTCGCCTGTGCCGCCAATGAACTGTCCGTTGGCATTGAAGAAGAGAATATTGAAGTCGGTCGTGACGAGCGACTGGCAGCCATTGACCACTTCGTCGACCGAGTAATCATACATTCCACCCGTCTGGGTGCCGAATTGTGTCACCCGCACCGTGTAGGTGCCCGTCTGATCGAGTTTGATCGTCAATAACTCGTCGGTGCCGGTGTCCTGGGTGATGATCGAGGTGCCGTCCGGCGCGATCAATTCGATGATCGAGTCAAAATCCGTCGTGTCCGGATGATCGCTGACTGAGATTTGGACGCAATCGCCGGCCGTGCCGGGAAAGGTGAAGTCGTTCGATCCGCCCGGCGGAACGGTCCCGGTCCCATTGACGATGTTGTCGCCAATGACCACCTCACTCACATCGTAGGCATCATCCCACTGGAAGTCGAAAACCGCCGCCAGGGTACCGGTGGCGCTGCCGCCGATCAGGACGTTCTGAGCGATATCCTGCTTGCCGGGCTCCGGGGTGAAATTATGGAAGCCACCCGCATACAGCTCGGGCGGGACGCCAGCCAAGTTGATGTTGGTGCCATTGGTGGCATTGCCATCATTCGCGACGAGACGGAATTCAGAGTAATAACCCTGGGTTGCCGGGCGGTTGCCCGCCGAGGAGAAATAAGAAACGCCATCAGCCACGACATCATCGACCGCTCGGGCCACTACCGTGTCCTGAAACATGCCTTCTGCGAAATAGATCACGTCATCGACGATCACGTGCGCACCCGCGCCACCCTCAGAGGTCGGGGCCGCCAGGAGACGGATGTTATTTGCAAAACCAACCTCACCGGTGTTCGCGGTGGCGAAAGCCAGTTTGGCGGATGGAGCCATGTCAAAAACGATTTGGCACATGGCGCGGCCCTCGTCGGTGCCGCCGGCGAAATCCTCGAGCACCAAAACAGGCGTCGGGTTGTTCAGGTTGCCCGGGCCCGGCAAGTCACCCGAAGCGATATCATTCGCTTCCTTGATCGGATTAGTGCTGGTGTTGAAGGAATTCGACATCACGCCCACGGTGATGCCTTTGCCGGTAATACCGGTTACCGGATTGACGTTCTGGTTCGTGATCAGATCGACGCGGTGCTGATGTACGCCCTGACTGGTCGTGGCGCCGACGTCGTAAACGGGCGCGATCGCCAGGAACACCGAAGATACTCCCTTGGTTGTGGCGAGCTGGTTCACGCGATCCGCCGCGACGTAAACGTCCATTGCGCCGCCTTGGTAGGTCATGTCTTCGGCCTGGATTTTTACTCCCTTGATTTTGGCCACGGCTTCACGCGCGGTTGGATTCTTGAGGTAAACAGTGACAAGGATCCGGCCCTGCGCATCACGCATGGCACGATCGCCGAGGTCAACAGCCGAGCCCTGACCGGGAGCGTCAACGGTTCTGCCTGCTTTGGCGGCAAGTTCCCGGGCCACGACCTTATCGAGACCGTTGCCGAGGTTTTTGGGTTGCTGCGTGGCAGCTGAGAGAATGGCGGGCATGGCCAGGCTCAAGCACACGCCGAGGCTGCAAAGCCACGTGCGCTTGAGGCCAACCGAGAGGCCGCGTCTTCGCTGCGTCGCAGCGGAATCGGTAAAATTAAAATCAATATTCATGTATTTGGTTTGTTTTTCTCCTTCTGATGGTTCAACCGCCGAGTGGCGATCATTACTGGAATTTAATGTTCTACCGGACTTCGGGTGCGGAAGTCAAAACAATTCAGACGAAAAAGGTTACAAGTCCACTTTTGGCCGATCAAAGTTCGTCGCGGTTGTGAGAATGTTACGGCGCTGACATTTCGCTAGTGGCCGAAGTCGCAGTGCGCGTCTTACACAACCACTCAGCCTCCCTTTTTTATCAAGTTCGCTGATCGGCTTACGGCTTCCGCAAAAGAAATCAAAATTATATGGGAATAAATGGGAAGCGTTAGGCTCGTATCGGCATCCTATGATTATCCAACTCAGAAACGTCTCGTGGCGACGGCCAGCAATGACCGTCGCTTTGTTTTTCGCACTCACTACGACCAGCCTGCTCGCACAGTCAGGCGGACGTGCTTGGGGCACCATCCCGAGTCCAAATGCCGGGTTCGGGCCTAACCAACTCTTCGATCTGGATATTCTTTCACCGACCGATATCTGGGCGGTCGGCAGCTTCGGCGACTTTTCCGATCCAGAGCCGCAAGTCCAGCATTGGAACGGAACGAGTTGGCAAGTCTTGTACCTCTACCCACCGGTTTCGATGGCGACCTCCTGGGAGTGTCGGCCGTCTCGGCGAACGATGTTTGGTTCGTAGGTGGTGAAGCACATAACGGTCACGCGCTTATCTTCCATTGGAACGGCACCAGTATCACCCAGGCCACCAATCCCAATCCGGGCAGCTTTAACCGGTTCTATGACGTAACCGTTGTCTCGGCCAACGACGTCTGGGCGGTCGGCGAATACGCGGTCAACGGTGGCGTTAGCCAGACCCTGATCGAGCATTGGAACGGCAGCACCTGGTCTCAGGTGGCCAGCCCCACCTTGAAGGGCAACTACACTCAGTTCAATGGCGTCTCGGCCGTTTCTGCTAACGATATTTGGGCGGTCGGCGAAGCTGGTTCGAACACTTTCGCAGCTCACTGGAATGGCACCGCCTGGGTGGAAGTCCCGACCCCGAAGGTGTCGTTCTCTTCATTCCAGGATGTCTCCGCCAATGCGGCCGGCGTCGTTTGGGCGGTCGGCGATAAGTCAGGCGGCACCTTGACTGAGCGCTGGACGGGCCAGGTATGGGAAGTGGTGTCGAGCCCAGCGCCGGGTGGTTTCTCTAACGACCTGACCGGCGTGACGGTGATATCGGCCAATGACGTCTGGGCGGTCGGTTCCTACGATTTGAGTGGAAAGTTCAAGACCTTCGCCATCCATTGGGACGGCACCAAGTGGACCCAGGCCGGGAGTCCGAATCCTGACCTATCCTATAACGTCTTCAACGGCGTCGATGCCGATAGCGCCAACAACGTCTGGGCCGTGGGCCAGGGGGAAGGAACACTGGTCGCTCAGTTAAACGGGTCCACCTTCGAGACTGTGGCAAGCGCAAATTCCGGCACCGGCGCAAACGAACTGAAGAGCATCTCAGCCGCCGCTCCAAACGACATCTGGGCGGTGGGAACGTCGGGTGAAGATCAACTCACCATGCATTGGGACGGCACCATGTGGACCATTGTCCCGTCGCCTGACTTTACCCTCGCCGCGTCACTAGATGGCGTGGTCGCCATCGCAACGAACGACGTCTGGGCGGTGGGTTTCACGAGCGATCCCAACAGCACCGATGCAACCAACGTCATCCTGCATTGGAATGGCAGCGCCTGGTCGATCGTCCCGAGCCCGAACCCGGGCGGCCGGCGGCTGGACAAGCTGCACGATGTCGCGGCTATTTCCTCGAATAACGTTTATGCTGTGGGCGAGTATGTCGACAATACCGGCAAGGAACAGGGCACGATCCTGCATTGGAATGGCGCGGTTTGGACAGTGGTGCCGAACAATTGCGGCCCGCTCTTTGGAATCAGCGCACTCTCGGCGAACGACATTTGGGCGGTCGGCTATCAAAGCTGCCACTTCGACGGCACGACTTGGACTCCTATTCCGATTCCGCAAGACGGCGGAGGAATCACCCTGGCCGATGTCTCGGCCGCGGCCACTAATGACGTCTGGGCTGTCGGCGTGAGCGTCGTCTGCGACGGCTTCGGTTGTTACTTCTCCTCCTACGCGATCCATTGGGATGGAACTCGGTGGGTTTTGACCAATCCTCCGGGGACTTCGCTCGGCGGAGTGCAGGCTCTGGGTCGTAACAAAGCGGTCGCGGTAGGCACATTCAGCCTGGGAACATTGATCGCCCGCTCCAATGGAAAGAGCTGGCAGGAAATCCCGAGCCCTGACCCCGAGGCGGGCGGCGCCCTGAACGAGATCACTTCGACCCTCGGCAAGCTCTGGTCGGTCGGATCGTTCTACACCCGTGACTTCGATCAGCGGACGCTGGTTCTCGATAATCCGTCCGATACCCAGGGCACCGTGGTAGGAGATGCTGGGGCGGGCGGCGCCACCATTTCCTGGTTTGGCGCGACCACCGGTGCGACGACGTCCGATGCCTTTGGCAACTATGGAGCAGCTGGGTTACCGGCGGGCAGTTACACTTTCGTAGCCACCTACGAAAGCTGCACACCAGTGATTGCAACGGTCCAGGTAGTCGCCGGTCGAGCCGTGCGGCAGAACTTCGACATTACCTGCCCCTGACGACGTGAGGCGTGACGAAGTTCAACCCTTCGTCCGCGCGTCGTGGTCTGGAAGTTGAAAGGTGTGACCGCAAAGCGGCAGGCCATTGCTGGCCTGCCGTTTCGCTTACTAAAGCCTGAGCTTCTTAAGGCAGAGGAAGCATCACCGCAGCCTGGGCATTAATGAACCCATAACCGTCGAGTTTCGAGAATCCTGCGCCGACCATATTATGGATCGTACCGCTGAAGGTGCCGCCTCCCGAGGTGGTGCCGCTAAAGGTCATCCCGCTGCGCACCGTCTTGCCCTCCGGCAACAGCGTTTCCTGTCCGAAGAGATCGGCCTGGGTGAACGCGGTCGATGTGACCCCTCCATCGGGGCCGATGCCGTTTGTGACCTGCGAATTGTGCTGCGGACCGTGACCAACAGTGAAGCGCAATGTCTTGCCATTGGTGAGGCTGTTATTGGTGAAGTGTAATGACATTGTCCACCACTGGCCCGCCACCGAAGGGAGCGGCGCTTGATTACTAAACGCCACGCTGACATCACTCATCGGGATATCCGACTTATCGCCCACCGTGAATGGTTTCGTATTCGGTTCGAACACGATGCCTGGATAGATGTTGTCGAAGTAAGTATAGGTCAGATCTAGGCCGTTGTTGCCACCGGTAGTGTTACCAGCAGTCGCCGCGGTGCCTTCAGGATTGAAGACCAGCGTTGCGAGCGAACCTTGACCTTTGTAGTTCACGAGAATGTGGTTCAGGTTATTCACCCCGGAGTTTGGATTAAGGCCGAGGTCGGTGATCGCTCTGAAGGTGATTTGAGCGCCGTCAGAAGACCTCGCCTTGCCCGAAGCGGAGTTCGGATCGAGATCGTGCGGGAAGGCGCTGGTATGCAGGACGCTCTTCATCTGCAGCGGAGTCACACTGCCGGGGCCGCCATGGGCTTCAAGCACGAGCGCTGCGATCGCAGCGGCGTGTGGAGCGGCGGCACTGGTGCCCGAGAAGTTCGGGTTTGTATCCAGGTCGGCCACGCTATCGCCACCGAAGAACGAGGTGTTCGCATTATCCGCCGCAGCGACGGACGGCTGCTCGCGCACCTCCGGAGTCGGCAAGCGGTTTCCCATTTTGTCGAGGTAAACGGTCGCGGGGCCGGGCGAGGTGTAATACTCCGGAATGCTCATCCGGAAGACGTTGTAAGCGGCGACCCCATTTCCACCGTCGGCCATGTGGTGGCCTTGGATGTTCGGGGTATTCACCATGAAATATTCTGCCGGTCCGATGCCTGAGGCACCATTCCCGCGAATTTGGTATCGGATGTGACCAGCAGCTGGATTTGCCGTCGGAACGCTCGAGCGAGCGATCACATATTGAACCTGAGTCTGGCCGGTTTTCGGCGGGGTGACTTTGTATTCGAACGGGATGTTGTTCGCGACGTTGTTGGTCGTGAGCGAACTCGCCGCCAGATAATTACCCTGGAGATCGAATACCAGAATATTGAAGTCCGTGGTGATCTGAGGGTTGTTGCCCCTGTAGACGTTCACCGTATAGGCGCCCATGGTCCCGCCGAAGTTCGTCACAGTGATCATGTATGGGCCGGTGAGAGGCGGGAAGAGATTGACCGTCTCATCGACAAGAGTGTCCTGCGCGTTGACGATGATGTTGCCATTCGGATCTTTGACCGTCACGATCGCGTCAAAGCTGCTGCCGGTGTCCGCCGTGACCGTGATGACATAGTTTTGACCCGCCTGAAGCACCGGGGTGGTAAAGGTCTGCGGGATGTTCGTGTAGACGGCGTGCGCGGTGAAGATCGCGTTCGGATCAAACGACAGCGTCATATTGTAAGGATCATCCCACTGGAAATTTGTCGCCGGTTGACCGGTGGGCAGGACGTTTACAGTCTGGGCTATATCCTGCTGGCCGCGGGCCGGATTGAAGTTATGGAAACCCCCTTGATAAAGGCTCGTCGGAACTCCCGCCAGGTTAATATTGGTGCCGGTGAGTGCGCCAGGACCGTTAGGAACATTCCGATAGTCACTGTCGTAGCCGTAGGTCCCAATGTTGTTTCCTGCGGAGGAGAAATAACTCACGCCCGCCGCAACCACGTCATCGACGCCGCTCGCGACAATGCCATCCTGAAAGAAGGGCTCGTCAGGATAGGTTACGTCGTCGCAGATCACGTCGCTCTTGAAGCCTTGCTGGATCTCCGGTGGGAATTCGTAACCGGGCAGAGCAGCCAGGGCGCGAATGTTATTGGCAAAGTTGACTGCACCACCGCCCGCGGTCGCGAAACTGATCCGCGCTTTCGGCGCCACTTTATAGACGATCTGACCCATGCCCCGACCTTCATCGGTGTCGGTGCTAAGGTTCGAATCCTGCAGGACGACGACCGATTGAGAGTTAACCGGGTTATTCGGTGCGCCCGGCAGATCAAAGTTCGTTACATCAGCGGCAGCACCGCCGAAGTGATTGTAACTGTCCGACATGAAGCCGATGCTAACGCCCTGGCCTTCGTAGTCCTCCCGCGCATTTGGGTTATAGAACTTGCTGATCTGATCCACCTGATGCTGGTAAACACCCTGATCGAAGGCGGTACCTAACAGATGCAGCGTCTGGCCCGGTTCGATCGAAGACATCCGGCGGTCGACTTCGGGCTTGAGGCCGAGAGAGACAGAGCGTACTTCGCGCATGTTGCCGAGCGCCGGCACGTCATCGAGAGAGATGAAACCTTCGACCACGCCGACGCCCCGATAGGTCTTATCGAGCGCGGTGAGAGTGAAGGAAGGAAAGCGCGCCTGGAGCAGCCCGACTAGCTTTTCGGCGTTCACCCGTTCATTCAGCGGATGAATATCGACCAGGAAACGATTGGAGTTGGGATCTTGAATAGCAAGTCCGGCATAGTTTGCCGCCTGCTGGGTGGCGTAGCCGTTGAATTGGCCGGCGCTCTTGCCGTTGGCTTGTAGAGCGAGATTGCTCTGCACCAGTTCATCGAGACCGCCGGCGAGGTTCTGTGGCACCGGTCGCGCCTGGGAATGGTTCACGGTCAATACCAGGCAAATAAACGCCAAAGTGATAACACAAAGGGCCCGAAGCAAAGTTCGTTTCATCATATTTTCCTACTCTTTATCCAACCAAGGTTTCTGTTGAAGGCGGGTGCTTCCTTGAGCGCCTGCGCGAAAAGTAGGATGGCAGCCTGACACTTTTCCGGCAACGGGATTTCCTCGTTAGGCAAAGAGGGCCGCGCCCAGTGAAAGGTCCTGGGAAGCCTCATTTACCCGGGAAAAAGCGCCTTCTGGCTTAACTCTCCCGCTTCCCGTAATGTCCGAAAAGGTCGTTAAAAAGTCGGTATCTCTTCTCCGGCCAGAGCGGCCGGCGGGTCGGCCCATTTCCCGTGCTCGCGGATGAGATCCTGCAGGCGATCGACCGCTTCCGCTTCCGGGATATTGAATTTCACTGCTGTCTTGCCGACGTAGAGATTCACCTTGCCCGGCGCGCCGCCGACGTAGCCGAAGTCGGCGTCCGCCATTTCCCCCGGGCCATTCACGATGCAGCCCATGATGGCGATCTTGACCCCCTTCAGGTGAACGGTGGCGGCTTTGATTTTCGCGGTGGTGGTTTGGAGATTGAACAACGTCCGCCCGCACGAAGGGCAGGCCACGTAATCGGTCTTGAAAATGCGAGTGCCGGCCGCTTGCAGGATGTTGTAGGAGAGTCGCATCGCCTGCCCCGGTCCGTGCTCGCCCTGCACGAGGATGGCGTCGCCGACCCCGTCGCAAAGGAGCGAGCCGATATTCGTCGCAGCAGTCAGGAGGGTGGGCAGGAATTCCGCTTCCGGATCGGTCGAGACCGCCAGCCGATCCTTGAGCAAGATAGGGTGCCGGGGATCCAACCGCGCCGCGAGCAGCCGGAAGGCCGGGATCACCGCCAGGTCGAGGCCGTCGGCCACGGTCACCAGTTGCGACGCGGTGTCTTGGTTCAAAGCCGCGATTGTCTCTTCATCCCGGGGATCGATTTCGGCGATTCCCGCATTTTCGTAGACAAATTCGGGCTTGTAATCGCCCATCCGATCGACTTTGTGGGCGATTTTCGCAAAAGCTTCTTCCCGAATGACCACTCGGACCGTTTCTTCGTCCCCCAGCCGGATATTTCCAATCAAAAGCGGCTCCGAAGCCCGCCGCTGATAAGAGAAAGCGTCAAAACCATGCAACGGAGCGACCTCGACGCCTGCGGCAGAGGAGCGCTCCTCCGGGCCAGTAGAGCGATGTTTTCCACCAGCGCCCGCGCCACCGGGATCTCGTGGATGCTGTCCTCGGTCAGCGACACCCGGATGGTGTCGCCGATCCCGTCGCTCAGGAGCGAGCCGATCCCGATCGCGCTCTTGATCCGCGCGTCCTCGCCTTCGCCGGCCTCGGTCACGCCGAGGTGGATCGGGTAATTCCAATCCGGCCCTTCCTCGCGCAGCCGCGCCACCAGCAGCCGGTAGGCGTCGATCATCACCTTCGGGTTGCTCGATTTCATCGAGAAAATGAGGGCGTGGTAATCGAGCTCGCGCGCGATGCGGGCAAACTCGAGCGCGCTCTCCACCATCCCGAGCGGCGTGTCGCCGTAGCGGTTCATGATCCGGTCGCTGAGCGAGCCGTGGTTCGTGCCGATGCGCATCGCGATCCCGCGCTCGAGGCACAGCCTGACCAGCGGGGTGAATCGCTCACGAATGCGGGCCAGCTCGGCCGCGTATTGCTCGTCGGTGTACTCGATGATCTTGAACTTCTTCGAGTCGGCGTAATTGCCGGGATTGATGCGGACTTTGTCAACCCACTTGGCCGCTTCCAGCGCGGCCTCCGGCTTGAAATGGATGTCCGCCACGATCGGCACCTCGCAGCCGCGGGCGCGCAAACCCTGCACGATGTGCTGGAGATTGGCCGAATCTTTCACGGTCGGCGCGGTGATGCGCACGATCTCGCAACCGACCTCCGCCAGCTCGATCGTCTGCGCGATCGACGCCTCGGTATCCATCGTGTCGCAGGTGATCATCGACTGGACCCGGATGGGATTATCGCCGCCAACGCCAATGTTCCCGACCATGACCTCACGCGACCGGCGCCGCTGGTAATGCAAGAGATCGTCGCAGTAGGAAAGCCGGCTCATGGCGGAAGATAGCAAAGCATGAACGCCCCGCTTTGGAAACGCGTGGGGCGACCTTCGCTAAGGACTGGGGCTGGCCTGCGCCGCGGGCGCCGGACTTTTCTCCTGGCCGCTCTTTTCCCCGATCATATCGCCGACGTCGAAAAAGCTGATGTAGGCGATGTAACCGATGATCACGACTGCGCAGCCGGTCTGGACGATCTCGAGCACGCGGATGTTGACCGGTTTCCGCCGGATTGCCTCCACCAGAGCGAGAACAATGTGCCCTCCGTCGAGAACCGGAATCGGCAGCATGTTCAGGATGGCGAGATTGACGTTGAGGATGACGCTGAACCAGAGGGCCAACTGCCAGCCGCGCTCATTCTCGAAGAGCAAATAATAGATCCGGAAAATGCCTACCGGCCCACTTAGATGCTGCAACTTCACGTCTGACTTCGGCGAGGCGACGGCGCCGATGGTGTCGAGGGTGTTGGTAACGCTGTTGTAGACCTGCTCGACCGGGTTCGGATGCGAAATCTTCATCCGGCCCGAGGTATCCCAGGCAATGCCGATGCGCGGTGTCTTTTCGTTAGGCAAGAGCTGCGGGGTGACGCTCAGATTGAGTTCTTGTCCCTGCCGATCCACCCGGAGCGAGATCGGTTTGCCGGCGTGCGACTCGACGTAGGCGCCGAGCGCGACCGGGCTGTAGATGCGCTGGCCGTCGAAGCCGCGAACGATGTCGCCGTGCCGAAGCCCGGCGACGGCCGCGGGCGTTTCCGGCTGCACCTCGTCGATCACCGGCGTGATGGCGGGATGAATCAAAACCTGCCGCACGCTCTTGCGCCGCCACCCGCTGCTCGGCGCGATGTAAGGCGTAACCGGTAGCGTCAGCTTCTGGCCGCCACGCTCGACCACGAAAGGGATCGTGCTGCCTTCGCTCCGGATCACGTTCCAAGTCACGCTATCGCTCATCCCGCTGAAACGCGTGACCGCTTTACCATCCACTTCCAGGATCTTGTCGCCCGCTGCCAGCCCAGCTTTTTCACCGGGTGAATTCGGTTCGACATAACCGATCACGGTGGTCAGGTCGGACTCGCTGACCGGATGCCCGACCGCCCAGACAATGCCGGCAAAGACGAGCGCGAGCAGCATACTGAAGACGGGGCCGGCGATGGCGACGATGATCTTATCAAGCACCGAGATGCGCGGAAGCTGGGCCCGATCGGTGTCGGTCTCGCCCTCGATGATATCCATCGGAGCGAGCTGCGGCAGCGCCACAAAGCCGCCAAAGGGCAGTGAGCCTAACGAATACTGGACGCCGTTGATCGTTTTCTTCCAGAGCGGTTTGCCAAACCAGACCCCGAACTTCTCGATCACCAGCCCCCGCCAGCGCGCGGCCAGGAAATGGCCCAGCTCGTGCACCACGATGAGGAGGTTAAAAAGAACGACCACCTCGAGGAGGATGAAAATAATGCGAAGAGCGTGCAGCAACATGGCGCTTGGAAGTGGCGGACGTTAACGGGTCAACTCAGTGGCCCGGCCGGCGGCTTCGTCGCGCGCCCAGCGGTCGGCCTCCAATATGACACCGAGGGTCGGCTTGGCAACGGAGGTATGGCGGTTCATGACTTGCTCGACCAATTGCCAGATTTGCGGGAAACCAATCCGGCGATCGAGGAAAGCTGAGACAGCGACTTCATTGGCGGCGTTCATTACCGCAGGCAGGGTGCCGCCAGTTTCGCCCGCGCGGCGAGCGAGATTGAGCGCGGGAAAATCATCCAGCCGCGGGGCCGCGAACTCCAGCCGGGCCAGTTTCCCGAAATCGAGCGGCGGGAGCGAATTCGCCACCCGGTCGGGCCAGGTGACGGCGTATTGAATCGGAAAACACATGTCGGAATGGGAGAGCTGCGCGAGGATCGAGCCATCGACGAACTCGACCATCGAATGGACAATGCTTTGCGGTTGAATGACGACATCGACGCGTGCCATTTCCACCCCGAAAAGCCAGTGCGCCTCGATCATTTCGAGCCCTTTATTAAAGAGCGTGGCAGAGTCGATCGTCACCTTCGGGCCCATGCTCCAGGTCGGATGCTTCAACGCCTGCTCGGGCGTAATGGAGTCGAATTGCTCTTTCGGCGTATTGCGAAAGGGCCCACCGGACGCGGTGATAATCAGACGCCGCAGCTGATCGCCGGCGCGGCCATCGAGACATTGGTAGATCGCATTGTGCTCGCTATCGACCGGAAGCACGCGGAGGCCTTTCGCCGCCGCTCCCCCCATCACCGCCTCGCCTGCCATGACCAGGATTTCCTTGCTCGCCACCGCCAGATCCTTGCCGGCCTCGATCGCGGCCAGGGCGGGTCGTAATCCACCCGTTCCCACCACCGCCACCAGCACCATCTCGGCACTCGTTAGGCAGGCGATTTCGCTCAGACCGCTTTCGCCGGCAAAAATGGTTGGCTCATATTCGAGCGCCGCCCGCAGCTCCGCGATCTTGGTTTCATCGACCAGGCAAACCGCTTCCGGCCTCACGGCGTTGGCCTGCGCCGCCAACTTTTTGGCATTGGTTCGCGCCGCCAGCCCGACGATTTCCATCCGATCCGGGATATCGTGGGCCACCTTCAGCGCGCTTTCGCCGATTGAGCCGGTCGCGCCGAGCACCACTACGCGTTTGCGTTTCATAAAAGGACAGGATTTACAGGATTAAGCGGATTCCAGAATCTCCCAATCCTAAAATCCTGATAATCCTGTCTCTCTTTGTTACGGAACACGAATGACCAGGCGCAGATAGAAAAACAAAAGCGGCGCGGTGAAAAGCAGACTGTCGATGAGATCGAGCGCACCACCGATGCCGGGGAGCATGTTTCCCGAGTCTTTCACACCCGTGCTCCGTTTGATGATCGATTCCGCGAGATCGCCAATCACCGCCGCGAAACCGAGGAGCAATCCGAGCACGATCGAATGAGTCCAGGTCAGGACCGACAAATGACCGGGCATGAGCGCGAAGAGGCCTACGCTGGCCAGCAAGGAAAAAGCGAGCGCACCGAAAAATCCTTCCCAGGTCTTCTTGGGGCTGATGTGCGGGACAAGCGGAGTCCGGCCAATCACGCTGCCCGTGAGATATGCGCCCATGTCGCTGAATTTCGTGATCGCGATGCAGTAGAATACATAGAACTGCCCGGTCACCGCCCCGTTAGGCGCGCGCGGGGTGACGTAGACAATCTTGGTGATGAAATTATAAAGCCAGAGAACGTAAAGCAGGCCGAAGAGCGTGTATGCCATCGTCCGCAATGGCGCATCGTCGCGCAGCCCATCGAACATCTGGCGCGTGATCACGGTGAGCAGGAAAAAGAGCAGCACCGCCATTTCGTAATCGTAGGAACGAGCCGGGCCGTAGTGGGAGAAATAGTAGAAACTGCCGACCAGCATGGCGGCCCCGCAGATCATGGCCGTGATCTTGAAGTTCGGGAGGCCCTTGTGATCGAGCATCCCGTAGAATTCCCAGAGCGCGATCAGCCCAACCGTCCCAATCAGCGCAAAAAATCCGAGCTCATAGCCGGAAAAGATAATCAGGAGCGCGACCGACCAGAGGACAAGCGTGCTGGCGAAACGGAAAACGAAGACGGAGCGTGCTGTGGCAGGTTTCGCTTCCGCGCGGGCAGTCGTTTCCGGCATGGGTTGGCACACTGCGGAAAGAAGCGTCCCAACGCAAGCACGAGGCGCTTCCGGGGAGAAGATTGGAGACCTGCAGACGCGCGGTCTCGCCTCAATCGAGCAGGCGTTGCTCGATCCCGGCGTAAGCGTCGATCCGGCGATCGCGCAGGAAAGGCCAATGGGTCCGGTGTTCGGCGACCCGCTTCCATTCCACCTCGGCGAAGATGATTTCTTCGCGGTCGACGCTGGCTTTAGCCAGGATTTCGCCGCTCGGCGCGACGATGAAGCTCTGTCCCCAGAATTCGATCCCATCTCCGCCGACCGGCGCTTCGTGCCCGACGCGGTTGACCGCCGCGACAAAGCAGCCGTTGGCGATGGCGTGGCTGCGCTGCATCGTTTCCCAGGCGGAATGCTGGGCGTAGCCATACTTCGCTTTCTCCGACGGATGCCAGCCGATCGCGGTCGGATAAAAGAGAATTTCGGCCCCGCGCAGGGTCGTTAGGCGAGCGGCTTCCGGGTACCATTGATCCCAACAGACGCAAACGCCGATGTTGCCGTGAGCGGTCGGCCAGTTGCGGAACCCGAGATCGCCCGGAGTGAAGTAGAATTTTTCGTAGTAGGAGGGGTCATCGGGGATATGCATCTTGCGATATTTCCCGAGTAACTGACCGTCCGCCCCGATGATGGCGGCGGTGTTGTGATAAAGACCGGCAGTGCGTTTCTCGAAAAGAGAGGCGACGATCACGGCGCCGGTTTCACGCGCGACCGCGCTCAGCGCCTCGGTCGAGGGACCCGGAATTGTCTCGGCCAGCTCAAAGTTGGCGTGGTCTTCCGATTGGCAGAAATATTGCGACCGGAAAAGCTCGGGCAGGCAAATAATCTGCCCGCCTTGCCCGGCCGCTTCGCGCACCCGCGCGACCGCTTTCGCCAGATTGGCCTCCGGCTCCGGGCCGCACTGCATCTGGACCAGCGCGACCCGGGAGCGCTCGTTAGGCATGGTTACTTGACCGAGTCCGCCGGCACCACTTTCACGCTCTCGAGCGCGACGCGGCTCTGCGGTTTGCTCACCTCTCCACCGTTGCCGCGACCGACCGGCGTAGCGCCGATCTTGTCGAGGACGTCGAGACCTTTGATCACTTTGCCGAAAGCGGTGTATTGATGATCGAGCGAACTGGCTGTGCCGAGGCAGATGAAGAACTGGCTCCCGGCGGAATTCGGATCGGCCGAGCGGGCCATCGAGAGAACGCCACGGAGGTGCGGACGATCGTTGAATTCGGCCTGCACCTTGTAGCCCGGACCGCCGGTGCCATAGCTGCTCTCCTTCGACGGATCCTTGGTGTTAGGATCGCCGCCCTGGATCATGAAGCCGCGGATAATGCGATGGAACGCAGTGCCATCGTAAAAGCCTTCGCGCGCCAGTTTCTTGAAATTTTCGACGGTCTTTGGCGCTACTTCCGGCCAAAATTCAACCACCATTTCGCCGTCCGTCGTTTTGAGTACGGCCACTTCCTTTTGATTTGTTTCCATTGATTTCTTCTTCTCCGATTGGCTTGTGTCCTGGCCGCGAACATTCGCCAGGCCAAGGGAGCAGACGAGCAGGCAGCCGAACAACAATTGTTTCATGCCAGACCAGTGGCACGAATGCCGCCACGATGCATTCAATTTTTCCCGCGCCCCGATTCTGCTACAACTTCAGGTATAGCGTGCGGGTGCCGAAATCGATGATCGCGTTATTGCGCCGGAGGAATTCCGAGCCTAACAATCCTGCGACCGGCGGCTCGCCTTTCAGGAGATCACCGTGAATGAGGCCGTCCAGATTCATCACCCCGACTTCTTTCCCTTTCACCATCAGCGGCCCGACCGCGAACCGGCGGATGACCGCCAGTTGCAGGCCGCGTTCGTCGAGGTTCACCGCGCCGGAGGTGTAAGGCGTATCGCGCGTCTTCAGCCGCATCTCCCGCACAAACGGTCGATGGATCAAGGTGGTGAAGGCGCCGGTATCGATCATGAGCTGCGCGGCTTTGCCGTTCAGCATGCTGTCGACGTAAAGATTCCATCCTTTCGTCACGCGGATTGGCATCGTTTTCCAACCGCGATGGTTGATTCCCGGCATCGTGCCTTCCGCGTCCGGATCGATCTTCATGAACAGAACCTGTTTTTTGCAATCGATCACGGCCTGGGTGGGAAAGAGGACGTCGGCGCCGAGAATCCCATCCAGCTCCTGCTCGTGAAAGTCGTGTGCGGCGCGCGAAGGACCGACCAGGTCGATCGCCACCATGGGCTCATCGACGAGGGTGAGCAATCCAAGGCGGAGCCGATGCGCGATGGTGACACGATTGAAGCCGCCATTGATGCGGAGCCGAGGCGGAAGTTTCGAAGTGCCCGGGATGGCCGTCATACCAAAATGAGTCCGGCGCGTGGTCGAGATGGCACTGACCGGCGCGCCGGTGTCGACCCCGAGGAGCGCGGGCTTGCCGTTAATTTCCGCCCGAATCAAAAGATGATTCTGTTTCGAACGTTCCAGCGGCAAGGCTTGGAACTGAGTGTTGTCCAAGACCGGCCGTGGCTTCGGCCTGGCACTCGAACTCGAGACGAAGGCCAGCAGGGCAAGCAATAGAACCGATAATCTGCCGGCGCGGCGCCGCTGCTGGAGAATCCTCACGCGGCAGAGGGTAGCACGTTCGCCCCGTGGGGGAAATCGGTTGCGCCGGCTCAGTGCGCCGCGCTGACCGGAACGGCCTCTTCTTTATGAGGATGATCGGGATGCCATTGCCAGACCGCGAGCATGACGAAAAAAGAGACCACGTAGGCCACGATGATCATCCAGCCGTGACGAACCCAGAGCCCGACTGATCTGGCCTCGGGATAAAGATTGGTCAGCGCCACGCCCGAGGAGGAACCGAACCAGACCATGGAGCCGCCAAATCCTACCGTGTAGGCGAGAAACCCCCAGTCGTAGCCGCCTTGTTTCAAGGCCAGCGCGGTCAGCGGGATGTTGTCGAAGACTGAGGAGAGAAAGCCCAGGCCAAGGGCCGAGTGCCAGGAAGCGGACGGCAATTTCTCCACCGGCATCATGGAGGCGCAAAGCACCAGCGAGAGAAGGAAAGTGGAACCCTTCAACGTCTCCGGAAGCACCTCCCAATCCGGGCGCCGCACGACCACGGAAAGCATAAGTGCCACCCACACCGCCACTCCAATAAAGGGGAAGTGATCCGCATATCGCGTGAAGTGCATGTTCACGGTCACGTTGGTGCCGATCGCCAGCACGAGAATGAGAAGAACGATCCCGACCCGAGTCCAGTCGACCTGGGTATGCTCGTGGGAACGCTCCAGAATGGGCGAATACTTCTGCTGCATGATCGCCGCCGGGATTCCAAAAATGAAAAGGGCTACGGAAGCCGCGATGATCGCCTCGAAAACGGCGAGCGGCGAAACCCCATCGATCCACATCATGGTAGTGGTGGTGTCGCCGACCACACTCCAGGCCCCGCCGGCGTTCGAGGCCGCGACAATGGCCGCGAGGTAACCGATGTGCACTTTGGCCCGGAAGAGTTGATGCGCCATCGCGCCGCCGATCATGGCCGCCGCGATATTGTCGAGAAAAGCCGACATGATCCAGACGATCGCGAGCAGCAGGAAAGCCCCCTTCCAATCGTTAGGCATGTACTTCGGCAGCACCACCGGGACGTGGCTTTTTTCAAAATGCCGCGACAAGAGGGCGAAGCCGGTCAGGAGGCAGAGCAGATTGAGAAGGATGACCCATTCGTGGCCGAGATGAAAAAGAAACCCGCTCGGGCCGGGACCAGTCCGAAAACCGGTGAAGAAAATCTTGTAGAGCGAAATGGTGACCAGACCAGTCAGCGCCACTCGCATGGTGTGGTGATGGAAGACCGCCACCCCGAGCAAGGTGAGCCCAAACAAAATAAAATCGATCGGGATCCCGAAAAGCAACTGGACATCCGGCACGGCAGCAAGTGCAGCGACAATCATGACAGCAATCGACTTCCGGTCTAAAAATCAGGCGAGACGAGTTCCTCCTGCAGAGGAGGCGGAGCGACGACTAATCGTTTTCGTTAGGCTCGGGGCGTGGCGCGCTGAGTAAACGGCAATAAGCCCAGATCGTCGTCGCCCAAACAAGGACGAGCGACGACAACATGAATATCCAACCTCCCGTAGTCATGACCTGTTAACCTCTCTTCCCTCGCCCGGCGTGTCGAGCGCCAACTCCATCGCACGCCATCTTCGCTCCCCGATCGCGACCATCGCGATGAGCAAGATGATGACGACCCCGATCACTCCCACTGTCCAAAGCGCGACCGGATTACTCATCAGCGCGGTCGCTTCGGCCCGGCCATTGGAAAGAATAAAACCGACCAGGACGACGAGGAGATAGGCCGGCGCGACATACTTCATGATGAAGAAGAACGGTCGCGGAATCTTCATCAGCGCTCCCTGGTCCAGCTCGGCCGCGCCATTTTCGATCCCCCAGACCCAGCCGAAACAGATGATCTGCACGGTGGCGAGGAGGAATATGCAAAAGGTTCCAACCCAGAAATCCATGGTGTTGAGCGCGACCATGTTTTTGCTGAACCACATCACCCAAAAAGAGCCGAGCCCGCAAATGACGGAGACGAGCGCGATCGCCTTGCCCGAGCTGATGGCCAGCGCCTCCTCGAAAAATGTCTTCACCGGCTGCAGCATCGAGATCGAACTGGTGATGGCGGCAAGGAAGAGGAGAAAGAACCAGGCAAATCCAACCCAACGACCAATCCCGCCCATTTGCGCGAAAACGACCGGCAACGTCTGGAACCCGAGACCAAACCCGCCGCCGACCCCGCTCGCGCCCAGGAAAACGAAGGCCGCCGTGATCGTGATCAGCCCACCGAAGCCGACTTCAAAGAGCTCGTTGGTCGCGCTCGCGGTAAAGCCGGAGAGCGCGATATCGTCCTTTTTCTTCAAATACGACGCGTAATTCAGAATCACGCCAAACCCGACCGACAAACTAAAGAAGACTTGCCCGGCCGCCGCCAGCCAAGTCTCAAAATCGCTCAGTTTGGAAAAGTCGGGGTTCCATAAAAAGCCGAGACCGTTGAGCACGTTCTGATCGGGATGATCCGGATGCGGCGTGCCTAACGTGAGGACGCGGATGAGCACGACCACTGCCAAAATCGCCATCGCCGGGAGCGCAAATTGGCAAAACTTTTCAATCCCGCCACTCAAGCCGCGGAAGACCAAAATGATATTGATCGAAACCACGATGAGCCAAAAGACAGCACTCATGTTCAGAACGCCGTCCGTATTGGTCCCGGTGGCGTGGCCGAAAAAGATGGCGGCGTTCTGCACCTGCTGATCGACCGGTCCGGTCAGTTGAATCCCCCCAATCAAGTACTCCCAAGCGTAACGCAGACACCAGGCCTCGATGTAGACGTAGTACATGTAGACCACCATCGGCACGAGCACGGCGATGATCCCGAAGTAGCGCGCGATCCGTCCACGGCCGACCAGCCCAAGAATGGCCGGGCCGCTATGGAAGCCTCTTTCCCCGCCATAGCGCGCCATCGCCCACTCGGCCCATCCGATCGGTAATGCGAGCAGAAGCAAGGCGCAGATATAGGGGATCATGAAGGCCCCGCCGCCGTGCGCGGCCGCCTGCCCGGGGAAACGCAAAAAGTTTCCCAACCCGACCGCTGATCCCGAGACGGCGAGGATAACTCCCACGCGCGTGCCCCATTCCATTGGTTTTTTTTCGCTGCTCATATTAGAGATTTCGACAGGCCTGAGTTAATAAGCGGGATTCGCCCCGTTTCTTCACATGGGCCTTCTCTTTATCGGCAATCACATCCCGCTGGCAACGACATTTCTCGCCCTCCTCTCGATTGGAGGCAGAGAAGAGGTCAAGGCGCCGTTCGCACCTTGAGACTTTTTCGTTAGGCGGAGCTGCTTCCGCCGGAGCCGCTCTCGCTCGCGCCGCCCCAACTCGACCCGCCGAATTGCTCGGTCAGTCGCTGCCATTGTGCGAGTTGTTCGGCGCTCGGTTGCAAGCGGGTTGGATCGCGGAGCGCGGCCTCCAGCAGCGTCTTGAGATCGGAAGAACGAGTGCCCTCCTTGCCGTTCGGAGCGGCCATTCCCTTTTCCTGCCGCTCTCCAATTCTCTGGGCGAGCGTGGCCGGGGTCGACTCCGAGGCACGAAACGTATTCAACATTCGCTGAAAACTGAGGTGCAATGGCAAAGTAGCGAACCGGGCCGACAAGTCGTCAGAAAGCCGGTCTTCCGGAGTGGCCGCCATCCCGGAGCGCACGAGGTTCGTCCAATCGTCACCTTCGAAGCAGCCCAACTCGCAATAATAATCAGCTCCCGCGCTGCTGACCTCAAGGTAACAATGTTCAAGAAATGGGTTGATCTCCCGCGTCCCTTCGACCGAGCCGTCTCGCCGATAGATGCGCAGATGCACCTGACGCGGAGATAGCGCCGCCTGCTCGAAGAGCCGGGTCCAATTCACGTCCCAGTAAACGAAGAGCGTTTTCGGATCGCGGGCGATGGTGTATAGCAAATCGACATCGCGCGCCGACGCCGGCGGCTGGCCGTCAGCCGACCCGTTACGTGAGGATCTGGTTTGCGAGCGCACGATGGGTTCCTCGGAAATCTGGAATCCATCCGGCCGGGACAGGTTTTGGAGTGGTCGGGTTCGTTCACATTCTACGGCGGCAGCGCAGCATTAATAGCCGAGTGAAGGCTGTGAACAAGCGCAAAACAGCCCTTGCTCGCTGGCCGTGACAATCAAACCGGTGCGGTTCGTTAGCCCGCGCCAAAACTGGCGCGGGAACGTTCTCTGGCTAAGTTCCGCCGATGCCTTCCGAGACCATCCAGCTCCGCGGCCACATTATCGATTCGCTGATTCTGCCAAAAGTGCTCGATGAAATCATCGCTCGCGGCGCCACCTTTAAGATCGGCCAGATCACCATTGGGGAGCAACGCACCGACCAAAGTTTTGCCCGGATCGATGTGACCGCGCCTGACGCCGATCTCCTCGATGAACTCGTCCTGCGCCTGCGCCAGCACGGGGCCGAAGTGACCGAAAAGAAAAGCGCGCAACTGGCGACGGCCCCGGCCGACGGCGTCTTCCCGCAGGGCTTTTACGTCACTACCAATCAGCAGACCTTCGTCCAGGTCGGCGATGAGGAAATCGAAGTGAAACCGGCTCTGATGGACAGCGCCATCGTCGTCGATCGCGCTGCCAAGACGCGCAGCCGCGACCAAATTTTATTCGGTCAAAAAAGGGATGGAGATCGTCGTCGGCCATCAGGGCATTCGGATCGTCCCGCTGCAGCGTTCAACGGCGCGGACGGACGTTTTCGAGTTCATGTCGAGTAACGTCTCGGTCGAGAAGCCAAAGAGCGCGGTCATTCGTGAGATGGCGCGCGAATTCAAACGCTCGCGGGACGAAAACGGCCGCATCCTTGTCGTCGGCGGCCCCGCCATCGTGCATACCGGCGCGGCTGAGCATTTCGAGAAATTAATCGAATGGGGTTACATCCAGCTGCTTTTTGCCGGCAACGCGCTCGCCGCCCATGATATCGAGAACGCGCTTTTCGGAACTTCGTTAGGGGTGAATCTTGAGCACGGCGCGCTGGCCCAGCACGGCACCCAAAACCACATGCGCGCGATCAACGCCATCCGAGGCGCGGGCGGGATCAGGCAGGCGGTCGAGAGCGGCCTGCTCAAGAGCGGCATCATGTACACCTGCGTGAAAAACGGCGTCGACTTTGTCCTGGCCGGTTCGATTCGCGACGACGGACCGCTGCCCGACGTCATCACCGACGCGATCGAAGCGCAAAAAGCGATGCGAGCCAAAGTCGAAGGTGTGACCATCGCGATGATGATGGGCACGATGTTGCATTCAATTGCGGTTGGGAATCTTCTCCCGGCCACCGTCAAAACGCTCTGCGTCGACATCAATCCGGGCGTCGTTACCAAACTGAGCGATCGCGGCTCCTTTCAGGCGGTCGGGCTGGTCACCGACATCGAGCCGTTCCTGCGTGAGTTCACCGATTGCATCGCGGCCAGTCGTTAGGGACTCAGTTCTATGCGCGACCTTTTGCTTTGTCCGCCGGATCATTACGGCATCGAATACGAGATCAATCCCTGGATGAGCCGCGCCCGCGGCGCAGATACTCCGCTCGTCCAGGCGCAGTGGCGCGGGCTGCACGCGAAGCTCGTTAGCCTTGGTTGCAACGTCCATCTTGTCCCGCCGGTGCCGAAGTTACCCGACATGGTTTTCACCGCCAATGCCGGGTTGACCGTGGGGAAGAAGTTTATCCCGAGTAATTTTCGCCACAAAGAGCGGGCCGCGGAAGCACCGCTCTTTGCCGATTGGATGGAGCATCACGGCTACGAAATTGTCTGGTTGCCGGACGATCAGTTTTTCGAGGGAGAAGGTGACGCGCTCTTTGCCGGCGACGCTCTTTTTTGCGGGTACAAATTTCGAACTGACGTGTCGGCGCACCGGAGCGTGGCGGAGATACTCAACTGCCTCGTCATCTCGGTCGAGCTGGTCGATCCGCGTTTTTATCATATCGACACCTGCTTCTGTCCCCTTACGGATGGCGGCGCGGTCTGGTTCCCGGCGGCCTTCGATGAATACGGTCAGCGAACCATCCGCGATCACATCCCCAACCTGATCGACGTGGTCGAGGAAGAAGCGGCGCATTTTTCCTGTAACGCGGTCGTCCTGGAAAAGGAGATCGTCCTCCCCGAGGGCGCGCCGAAGTTGATGCAGTCGCTCGGCGAACGCGGTTTCAATTGTCATCCACTGCCGATGACGGAGTTCTTGAAAGCGGGCGGCGCCTGCAAGTGCCTAACGATGCTAATGCCGCAGCGAGAAACGGTTTAGAACTTTAGCGAACTTTTTTGCGCCGGCGCAACGCAGCCAGGCCGAAACCGTTCGTGACTACGCCCAGAAAGCTCAGGATCGTCGGCTCTGGCACGCTCGCGAGGGTATTAGTCGCTCTCACCCTAATCTTCTACGTGGAGGCCGCGGAAAGTGAGAAACGAAGTTAGTGTCTGACACCTCCGAACCGTGTGGAACACACGGTCATCAACTTTAGAGAATAGCTCCCTGCGGCTGCCCCGTTGAGCGTCAATTGGATGCTTGCGACCAAATAATTGCCCGGTTGGATTGGCATTGTAATGTTTACGGGGGTGGCCCTAGGTCGCGTGTTTCGGTCATGTAGCCGGCCCGGGCCGACCGCGGTGTTAAAGCGCCGGGTTCGGGCCGGTCTGGGTTGGATCCAGGAAAGTGAAGTAGGTAGGTTCCTGAGCCCGGGGCGCCGTTGTTATCGTTGAAGGACAGTTCTGCTGACCCAACGTAGCCCCGACCGCTGCCATGTGATGAGAAATGTGACGAGTCCCGCCCTTTTTATCGCTTCGCGCCCTTCCCTTTCTTCCGATGCGCCGCCGGTCTTGCCAGAGCTTGCCTCTCGGTCAAGATTTATGTCGGCTGTTCCCCGCACGACCTCGCTTGCGCGCCAGCTCGGCCTCGATCTGACCTAGGGGTAGGCAATTCATCACGTCGGACTTGGTGAGCCAACCTTTGCGCGCCACCCCAACACCGAACCAAAGTTCTCTTAGTTTTTCGATCCCGTGCGCGTCGGGATTGATGACGCATTTCACCCCTTTTTCCTTCGCCAGCGGCCACCAGCGCCAATCGAGATCGAGGCGCTTCGGGGCGGCGTTTATTTCGATCCACGTCCCGGTCTCAGCGGCCGCCTCGATGATCGCCGGGAGATCGACCGCGTAGGCTTCGCGCTGCAAGAGCAGCCGGCCAGTGGGATGGGCGAGGAATGTGACGTGCGGATTGCTGATCGCGCGGATGATCCGCTCGGTCATTTCCGCTTCCGGAAGCTGGAAGGCGGAGTGGATCGAGGCGACGACGTAATCGAGTTCGCCGAGCGTCTCGTCGGCAAAATCGAGCGAGCCGTCGCGCAGGATGTCGCATTCGACGCCGGCGAAGAGACGGAAGCCGTCGAAGGTCTTGTTCAGCGCGCGAATCTCCGCGACCTGCGCGAGCAGTCGCGCGCGGTCGAGGCCGCCGGCCTGAATCGAACTCCGGCTGTGATCGGCGATGCCGAGGTATTGCAGCCCGAGTTCCTGCGCCGCCGCGGCCATTTCCTCGAGCGAATTGCGGCCGTCGCTCGCGCTCGTGTGGTAATGAAAGGTGCCGCGCAGATTTTCCGGCTCGAGCAGCCGCGGCAAGCGTCCCTCAGCCGCGGCTTCGATTTCGCCGCAATTCTCCCGCAGCTCCGGCGGGACAAAATCGAGGCCGAGCGCGCGGTAGAATTCCGCTTCGTCGCGCACCTCGGGAATTTTCTCTGCCGGCCGCTTCTTGCGCCGGTCGTTTCAGTGACGGGTGCGAGTCGGTATTCATTCAGCGTCCAGCCGCGCTGCAAAGCGCGGTTGCGCAGCACGATGTTGTGCTCCTTGCTGCCGGTGAAATAACCGAGCGCAAAGGGATACTCCGCGCTGCTCACCACGCGCAGATCGGCCTGGATGCCGGACGCAGGCGCACGCTGGTTTTGGTGGCGCCGCTGCGCAATGACGCTCTCGACCAGCTCGTGCCTAACGAAAAATTCCGTGATCGCTTCCGGCGCTTTTGGTTGCGACGATGAAGTCGAGGTCGCGCACGATCTCCTTGCGACGGCGATAACTCCCGGCATTGCTGACCTGCGCGCGCCGCCGGATGCTGCGCGCAAATCATCGAGCAGCCGCTCCGCCTCCGCCGCGATGGCGCCGAGCTGGAAACTACCGGCGTGTTTCGGGCGCGATTGGCGATAGTTTGGGCCAGTTTATCCTGCGTCGTTTTTCCAAAACCCGGCAGTGCCGCCACCTTTCCATCCGCGCAGGCCTGAGCGAGCAAGGCGATTGAGCCGACCTGCAACTTCTCGTAAAGCGCCTTGATTTTTTTCGCCCCCAGCCCGGGCAGGGAGAAATAACTCGAGGATGTCCGGCGGGAATTTTCCGCGCAGTTCGTCATAGAACTTCGAGGAGCCGGTCAGGACAAGCTCGGCGATCTTGCCTGCGATTGCTTTGCCGACGCCCGGAATTTCCTCGAGTCGGTTCTCTTCCGCCAGTTCGCCCAGATTTCCGCCCCACGTTTCGATCGAACGGGCCGCATTCGTGTAGGCGCGAATCTTGAATGGGTTCTCCTCCTGCAACTCGAGCAACGTCGCGATCGTCTCAAGGACCTCGACGATCTGTTCTTTTTTCATTCCTGGCACAGGAAATTGTTGCGCGGAAACCGCTGGGCGTCGATGGCTACCCGTCGGTGCTCGGTCCAAGACCCCGACCGGTCCGAGTTCGGCTCTTCAAACCGGGGATGATATTTTTGCGGCGGGAAGCTGCCCTGCTTTTTTTTGTTTTATGGGGATCGCTCGCGATCGGGTGGGCCGATTCTTTTCCCGTGCGCGGCCCGACCGTGCCTGGTCCGGTCGCGCAATTGCGCTATGGCCTGGCCTGCGCGCCGGAAAAGGCGCCCCTGCCGGTTAAACGAGCGATCTGGGCAGGTAATCAACTTCGCCGGCAGCCCTACCGCTACGGCGGCGGGCACCGCACATTTTTTAGCCGCGGCTACGATTGCTCTGGCACGGTTTCCTACGCGCTGGCCGCGGCGGGGTTGCTCCGGGCCCCGTTGAGTTCGAATGAGCTGACCCGCTTCGGTCGCCGAGGTCGGGGGAAATGGATCACCATTTATGCGCGCAACGGGCACGCTTTTGCGGTCATCGCCGGCTTGCGGCTCGATACGACGGCCTGGAATAATCGGGGAGATCGGGAGGCGCCACGCTGGCAACTGACTCCGCGGCCTCCGCGAGGTTTTGAATCGCGGCATCCGGCCGGCCTCTGATCCTTCACGAGCCACAAAAACCGACCGCTGGCGAAGCCATCGCGAGCGGCCCGCTTCATTCTCGTGAGCGATTAGTTAAGGTTTCTGATTCCCCGCTTGAGGGCGGTTTTGTTACCTCGCGAGGTTTGGGCTGACTGCTTGGGAAGGTGGCGCTCCGCCTTAGTGTCTTTGGAGGATTTTAGATCCTTGACCCTGGTCGCTGACTTGGACGTTTCTTTGTCGCATTTTTGGTTTTTCTTGATGGCCGCCTGGCGGGGTTGGACCGAAAGGCAGCTCATCCATTGGGGGCTCGTTATTGGTTGGTCCGGCCGGCCATCGAAGACCGGTTGGTCGAACGATTCGCCGAATTGTTGGTCGCGCGATTGGCCGAGCGATTCATCGACGCATTCTGATTGCGGGCGGCACCACCTTTGGCGTCTTTGGAGGGTTTGAGGTCACGAACTTTTACTTCTTTTTTCTGAGCCATACTATTTCTGTCTCCTTGTTTTGTTTTTGGTTTGGTTGATGTCAGTCGCGCCGAAGAGCAATTGACGTCCGCCCGAGACATTCCCTTTTGGGATGAGATCATCGAGCCTGATCAATTTTTCTTTTTCGCGGGACCGCTTTGGAATCTGTGTTTCCCCAGCGGCTCCGTGTTTTTTTTCGGCGTACTCACGTTTGCAATCTATTAACACCATTCATGCCATGACCAGTCTGCGAGGGATGCGCCGCTTTGAACAGGCGGAAATTTCGCGCTCGTTTTCCCTCGTAAGAATCACTTCATGAAAAGATGGACAATTTTTCCTAACGAGTGTGGCACAGCTATTCGCGTCGCCTCACCCCGGCCTTGATGCGAGGCATATCGGTACCGCCTTTCCCCTGAAACGGTCATTTTTGAGCCATGCTGCGAAGATGACGGGCCAACGTCGCCCGCGAGATATTGAGCAGGCGCGCGGTCCGGCGCTGATTTCGTCCCGCCTGCTCGTAAACAAATTGCACGTGACGGGCCACCGCGGAACCGAGCGTGAGATCGCGCACTCCATCCAACTTTCCGTTAGGCGGAGGAGCCACCGTCTCTTCCCCGGACGGCGCGGCGGGGCCTGGTTTTAGATCAGGCGGAAAGGTCACGTGCTCAGGAAAAATGACCCGGCCTTCGCAGAACAGAGTCATGGTCCGGACGGTATGGCTGAGCTCGCGCAAATTGCCGGGCCAGGGATAGGCCAGCAGCTTATCCATCGCCTCGGGATGGATGGCGGTGATCTTCTTACCCTCGCTGCCGCGGAGGCCTTCAGCTCGGCCGCAATCAGCGCCGGAATTCCTCCATCCGTTCGCGCAGCGGAGGAATGAGCAGAGTCAGGCCGTTGAGCCGATGATAAAGATCTTCGCGAAACTTTCCCTGCCGCACGCGCTCGAGCAGCGAACAATTCGTCGCGCAGATGATCCGCGCGTCGGCATGCAGCATTTGCTCGGAGCCGAGCCGCTCGAATTCGCCATATTCGAGCACGCGCAGAATTTTCACCTGCGCGAGCGGACTCATATCGGCGATCTCGTCGAGGAAAAGCGTGCCCTCGTTGGCCAGCTCGAACTTGCCTTTTACGGTTTGCTGCGCGCCGGTAAAGGCGCCGCGCTCGTGCCCGAAAAGCTGGCTCTCGATCAGCGTGTCGCTCATCGCGGACGCGTTGAAGGCGACAAAAGAACGGCCGGCCCGGGTCGAGGAATTATGAATGGCGTGCGCGAGCAACGTTTTGCCGGTGCCGGTTTCACCGAGGAGCACGACCGGCACATCGGATTTCGCGGCCAGCGCGGCCAGGCGCAAGCAACGCTTCATGGCGTCGTTCGCCGTCGTCAGGTCTTCGACTTTGAGGCGGGAAAGGGCGCGTCGCATCGACGAATTAGTGGCCCATGTTTTCGCGCAGTTGCCGGATTGGCTCGAAAGCGTATTCGATCATCGTCCGCTGGCCGATCACGATGCGCGCCTCGCCCCTCATCCCGACGCGCAAAGCGAGCTGCTTGGGTTTGGTCAGCTCGTTCTCTTCGAGCGAGGCCAGACCGGCGAAATGCTCGCCCTGCGGCGGTCGACGATTGCCGACGGGCTGACCCAATCCAGCTTCGCGTTGACCACGCCGTAGCGTTGGTAGGGAAAGGCGTCGAAAAAAAAGCGAACCCGTTTGCCCATTCGCCAGCTTGGGCAGTCCGGCTTCGCTCAAGGTGAGCTGGGCGCGCGGTTTGGCATCTGCTGCGAGCGAGCTGACAGAGCTCCTGGCCATTCTGCACCACGCTGCCGGCGTTTCGCTGGGCCTGGGAAATGACCACTGCCCGCATAAGGCGCGCGAATCACGAGCAGGTTCTGGTTTGAATCCTCCAGATCGCCGTGGAGTGCAGCCGACGCCGCATTTTTAGTTTCTCGATCTCAGCCAGCGTTCTCCGCCCGCGTGCGCGCGTATTCCGTTTCCATCTGCTGACGCTCGAGCTTGACCTGCTGGAGGGTTCGCTGGGCGACGCTGAGATCTTTTTCCGACTCGGCGGCGTCGAGGCGATGTTGCAGCACTTCGACCAGCGAGATGCCGCCGCTCTTGGAGAGCTTCTCCAGTCGGGTGAGCAAGTTCGCGACTACTCGCGGCGTGTTTTTCGCGAAATGTCACTTCGCTTTCCGCCTGCGCGATCTCGGCGCTCTTGATTTCGAGGGCGACTGTAGGCCGTATCGGCTTTCGCCAGGTCCTTCCTGATGCGTGCGCAGATCCTCGCCTAACGTCTGCATCTGCGTGCCCCAGCCGCGGATCTCATCGGAACGCAAAACGTAGAGCGGATCGCCCGCTTTGACCGATCTTGCCCAC
The DNA here is from genome assembly GCA_963749935.1 of uncultured Verrucomicrobiae bacterium. Taxonomy (GTDB): domain Bacteria; phylum Verrucomicrobiota; class Verrucomicrobiia; order Chthoniobacterales; family UBA10450; genus Palsa-1392. Next base: position 1,262,576 of record CAVVOH010000004.1, on the reverse strand, counting down.
GGCCACACCGACCTTGCTCACGACCGCGAGCCGCGGCGATTGAATCGGATCGGCGCCATCCTGCGGCACGAGCATGAACGGACAGGTCACGGTCTCGGGCAGCTGCACGATCACGGCGGCGAGCAGCGCGACCACGAACATGCGCGATGATCAGCCAGGCGATGGCGCGCACAAACCACGGCGGCGGATCCTGCGGCAGCATCTCCGACTCGGCCTCGATCGGCCCGGCGTTGCATTAGATTCGGTAGGCATCGTTAGGCGAAATTCAAATTCCGAGCTGCTGGCTGGAGAGGTAAAAATAGAGGCCGCGCTGCGCCATCAGCTCGATCGTGCGTCCCGACCTCGGCGACCATGCCCTTTTCCAGCACGACGATCGAATCCGCTTCGCGAATCGTGCTCAGGCGATGCGCGATCACGATGCGTGGTCCGGCCCGCGGTCATGCGGCCGAGATTATCCTGGATGGCGCGCTCCGATTCGGTGTCGAGCGCGCTGGTCGCTTCGTCGAAAATCAGGACCGGCGGATTGTTGTAAATCGCGCGGGCGATGGCGATGCGCTGCTTTTGCCCGCCGGAAAGCGAGAGGCCCGATTCGCCGATCTTGGTCTCGTAGCCCAACGGCAGGCGCATGATGAAATCGTGCGCGGCGGCGGTCTGGGCGGCGGCCAGGACGCGATCGAGATCCGGCTCGGCGTCGCCGAAAGCGATGTTGCGCGCGATCGTCTCGTTAAACATGTGGTTTTCCTGCAGGACCATCCCGATGTGCCGCCGCACGTCGCGATAGTTCAGGGTCTTCAGATCGGCGTTATCGAAGAGGATCGTTCCCTCGGTCGGCTCGAGCAGGCCGGCGATGCAGCTTGATCAGGGTCGTCTTGCCGCAGCCGCTCCGGCCCGACGAAGGCCACCATCCGGCCGGGCGCGATGTCGAGGTTGATGTCGCTCAAAATGTTCGGCGCTTCCGGCCCGCCATATTTGAAAGCTGACGCCGCGCAATTCGATCCGGCCTTCCAGGCTGTGCACCGGCGTGAGGCTGCGAGCGGTCGCGGCCCTGCTCCGGTTCCTGTTCGAAAATGTCGTTCAGCCGGTTCAGCAGCACGTTGGCGAACTGCATGTTGTCCCACACGCCGAGCGTTCGCAGGATGCCGCCGTAGGCCATCGCGGTCAGCGAGCTGAAGGCCACGAAGCCGCCGACGCTGAGATTGCCCGCCATGACCTGGTTGCGCGCCGACCCAGAGGAAGATGCGCGGTCGAAAGCATGCCGATGGTCTGCAGCACGCTGTCGTAGGACATGACGATGAAACTGCTCGCGGAAAATCTTGCGCGAGACGGAGAGGAACTCGTTCAGCATCGTGTCGCGGAAGACAGTTTCCGCCGCGGCCGCCTTCACCGCCTCGATGCCCTTGATCGCGTCGATCTGGTGCGAGCTGTATTTGCCCTGGCTTTCCTCGACGCTCGGCGAAGAGCGGACGCAGCACTTTCACGGGAGAAATACATCAGCCCGCCGTAGAGCGGCGTGGTGGCGAGGAAGGCGAGCGTCAGCGACGGGCTGTAGAGCGCCATCAGGCAGAGCGCGCCGATCAGCTGCACGAGCGCGAGGAGCGCGCCGATGCCGTGTTGCACAGCAAATTGCCGCACCTGCCGCGCGCCATCGAGCCGCCGCTGGATATCGCCCGTGCGCCGGCTGGTGAAATACGACATCGGCAGCGACAACATCTGCCGGCTGAGGAAATCGAGGATCGCGGTGTCGAGCCGGACGGCGGCGAAAGCGAGCAGATATTCCTGCGCGAGCGATGGCGGCCTGCATGAAGAAAAGCGCCGCGCCCATGCCGAGCAGGATGGTCGTCGAGCAGGCCGATGTCTTTTTCCACGATCACCTTGTCGACCACCATCTGCGGTGAAGATCGGGAAGAGCAGTTGGAGGAACGTGACCGCGACCGCGAGCAGCATGACCTGCAGGAAAATGGTCCGGAACTTGCGTCAGGAAGGGCAGCATCCAGGCCAGCCCCGGCTTGCTCTCCGGCGCGCTGGTCAAAGGCGGTCGTGTAATCGAAAAGCGCCGCGTAACCCGACCAGCTTTCGCTCGAATTCCTTGCGCGGAATCTTGCGCAGGCCCGAGCGCCGGATCGGCCACGCGCACGTAGGTCTCGGTCACGTCGTAGAGCACCATCCAGTGGTTGCCTTCCCAATGCACGATCGCCGGCAGCGGCATGAGCGGCAGATTGCGCAGCGAAATCTTGAGCGCGCGCGCCGCCAGCCCGAGCTCGGTCGCGGCCCGGCAGATCGCCTTCAGGCTCGTGCCGTCGGTCGAGGTGTGACAAAGCTGCCGAATCCGTGCGCAGGCTCACCTTGCGGCCGAAATGCCGGCAGATCATGCCGAGGCTGGCCGCGCCGCAATCCATCTCGTCGATCTGCTCGATGTGCTCGAATCTTGCGGATCCGCTTTTTCCGTTTCCGAAAATAGACCGCTCTCATCCGCGAACGGATCCTCCGCCCTCGTCCGAAGGCTTCGCCTGCTCAGCCTCGACCCCGATCTTGTCGTGCGCCGCGACCTGCGGCGGGCAGCATCTCGGTCGTGAAATCGAGCGGCACGCGGGCCTCGGTTTCGACCTGTATTGCGCGAGCCGCTCCTCCATCAGCTTCCCAAATTCCGGGTAACGCCGCTTCAGATCGCGGACCGCTTCCGGCTCGAGCGCGAGCAGGCGGCAATCGCTGAAAGCCTCGACCGACGCCGCCCGTGGCGAGCCGTTGAGGATGGAAAGTTCGCCAAAGAAATCGCCGTCGCGGTAAAAGGCGAGATTCTGCTGCGTGCCGTTGTTAGCGTGGAAAGCGCGAGCCCGGCCTTTCTCGAGGATAAACATGGCGCCCGGCGGATCGCCCTGCCGGATAATAGTGCCGCCTTTCGCCACCTCCACTGGCGTCAGTTTCTCCGACCAGGCCGCGCAATGCGGCGCACCGGGCAGACGGCCGAAGTTGCTGAATTCATAGAGAAAGCCGTGCAGCGTGCGATGCCGCGCGGTCATTTCGAGGTGATGTTTCAACTCCGGAGTCGCCTCCGCCAATTGCAGGAAATCATCGCGACCGAGTCGCAACGCTTCGACCGCCGTACTGCAGCGCACCGTGGCGGTGCGAGTGCCACCTTCCGAGAGTGCGGCCTCGCCGAAACTGTCGCCCGGCTTCAGGGTCGCGAGGACGATTTCGTTGCCCTTGTGATCGGCCTTGACCACCCGGGCCCGACCGGAAACGAGAATGTAAAAGGAGTCGGCCGGTTCACCTTGCCTAACAAGCAGTTCGCCGAACTCGTAATTTTCCTCCTGCAACAAAGTGCGCAGCTGCTCGAAGGGCCCGTCGGGAAGGAATTGGAAAAGGGCTGACCGGCGGAGCAAATCTTCGTCGGTCGATTTCATGTCGCTAGGCGAGCAGAGTCCGCCATTGGATGTGCCGCGTCGTCAGATCGGAAAAATGGCGATCGAGGATGCGTTGGTCGGCCCGCTCGCGCACCACCGGGTCTTCCAGATCCGGTTCCTCTTTGCCCACGATCCGGCAAAGGTGGAAACCGTCGCCTCGCGCGATCGGCTCGAGAATGTCGCCCGGGTGAACGCTGAGAAACTTCTGCTGCAAATCCTCCGGGATTTCCTCCAGCAGCACTTCAGGGTGGCGATACGGATAGCGGCCCTCCGCTGCCACCTCTTCCATCGTCATGCCATCGTCGCGTGCGCAGAGCAGGGCCTCGCGCGCGGCGTCGAGCGAATCCAGTTCGATCGTCTCGACTTCGAAACGAGTGAGCGGCAGGCGCAACGCGGCTATCTCATGTTCACGCGCCCGCCGGGAGAGCTGGGTAGCGCGATCGCGACGATAAATCGCCTCCATCGCCAGCGCCTCCTCGAGCCATTTCTGATCGCGTCCCATTTTCTCCAGCCAGGCCGCCACGCCTGCTTCATCGAGGCGGTGACGCTCAAAGAATCGCGCCCGCTCTTCCGCGACCAACTGCGGGTCGAGGCCGTCCCTGGACGCTTCCTCGCGCGCAGCAATGCGCCAGCTCAGCCGCGTTGCCATTCGATCCAGTTCCCCGGAAAGAATCAGATTATCGGCGAATAGTTTGCGCATTTCGTTAGGCGCATCCAGATAGTCGAGCGCTTCCGGAACGAGATCATCCCATTGGTTACCCCAGTAGCGCCGCACGAAAAAGGCACTGAAATCTCCCAGGGAAAGACCGCGCTCAGCCAGCCAGTGCTCGGTTTCCTCGGCCGTGATCAAATCGTGCTCGTATCGAAATTGCTCCGCCGCGGAATCGATCGCGTCGTCATCGAACTCCAAATTCCGTTCGTCGGCCCGCTGCTCCGCGGCGAGCTGGTCAAGCAGATCCTGCCATGCCGGCCGCACGTCGCCACGAAAGAGCGCCCCTTCGATCAGATCGCGCCCGATGAAAGACCGATCGTGGCAAAGAAAAATGACCTTGCTGTCGATCATTGCGATAACGGGATCAGACATTGCGACTTGTTCTGCTGATTACCTAACAAATTGCGGCCCATGTCGAGTGAAACCGGCGGCGGATTGGCAGACGGGGAGGTTGATCCTCTCCCTTCGTCCCACGCCCTTTGGCCCTCTTCCTATACCAGGCCTAAGGCGCAAAAGCGCGTCAAAATGAGGCCAAAATGTTACAAAAAGTGGCTTCCTCCGCCCCCGCCGGCTTATGCTGCCGGCCAATCGAGCACGATCTTGCCCGAGTTTCCGGACTTCATCAGCTCGATTGCTTCCTTAAATTCGGTGTAGGGGAAGCGGTGAGTTATGACCGGCGAAATATCGAGCCCGCTCTGGATCATGGCGGTCATCTTATACCACGTCTCATACATTTCCCGGCCGTAGATGCCCTTGATCGTGAGACCGTTGAAGACGACCACGTTCCAATCGATCGCAGCACTGTCGGGCATGATGCCTAACAATGCGATCTTGCCCCCGTGAAACATTGCCGGGAGCAGGTCGAGCATCGCCTTTGGGCTGCCCGACATCTCGAGCGCGACGTCAAAACCTTCTTTCATCCCGAGTTCCTTCATCGCGTCGGCCAGGGTGGCGTCCTTCACATTGAGAGCGAAAATGTTGGGCGCCATTTTCTTCGCCAGTTCAAGCCGATAGGGATTGATGTCGGTAATGACCACGTTGCGCGCGCCGGCGTGGCGGGCAATTGCGGCCGCCATGCAGCCGATCGGTCCCGCACCGGTGATGAGCACGTCTTCGCCGATCAGGTCGAAAGAAAGGGCGGTGTGAGTAGCATTGCCTAACGGATCGAAACAGGAAAGGACGTCGAGCGGAATGTTCGGATCAGCGTGCCAGACGTTCGACATCGGGATGGAAAGAAATTCCGCGAAGGCGCCCTGCCGATTCACCCCCACGCCCTCGGTATTGGGACAAAGATGCCGCCGCCCGGCGAGACAGTTGCGGCAATGCCCACAAACGATGTGGCCTTCGCCGGTGACGAGATCGCCCGGCGCGAAACCTTTCACCCGCGCCCCCACCTGCTCGACGACGCCGACAAACTCATGGCCGACCACCATCGGCACCGGGATGGTCTTTTGCGACCAGGCGTCCCAGTTATAAATATGTACGTCCGTCCCGCAAATCGAAGTCTTCTTGATCCGGATGAGAACGTCGTCATCGCCTACTTTTGGAACCGGAACTTCCTCCAGCCAGAGACCAGGTTTGGCTTCTTTCTTGACCAGCGCCTGCATCGTTTTCTGCACCCGTTGAAAATAGGCGGATTGTCAGGCGGGGAAAGACATTTGTCCGGGGACAATCGGAATCCTCGCCTTTGGTCTTGCCGCCGGATTGCTGTAAGTTGGCGGATGAAAACTACTCGTTTACTCCGCGCAGGAATCTGCCTGCTCGCCGCAGGTTCACTCTCTTTGATCGCAGCTACCGCCACGGCTGCCGAACCAACCAAGGCCATCGCCGTTCTTCATCCGACCAAAGGCAGCAAAGTCGAAGGCACGGTCACCTTCACGAAATCGGGCGATGAAACCAAAGTCGTCGCCGAGCTCACCGGCCTCACCCCTGGCAAGCACGGTTTCCATATTCACGAATTCGGCGATTGCTCTTCTGACGATGGCAAATCTGCCGGGGGCCACTTCAACCCGACGAACAATCCGCACGCCGGCCACGACGCCGACAAACGCCACGAAGGCGATCTCGGTAACATCGAAGCCGATAGCGACGGCAAGGCTCACCTCGAATTGACCGACAAGATGCTCTCGATGAGCGGCGAAACCTCGATCATCGGTCGCGGCCTCATCGTGCACGAGAAAGCCGACGACATGAAAACGCAGCCGACCGGCGACGCGGGCGGCCGGGTCGCCTGCGGCGTGATCGGCGTCGCCAAGCCGTAACGCTCACGTTCCTCCAGAGTTTCCCCTGTCCAATGTCGGGTGACCTGTGCGAATTTCCTTCCCCATGGAACTCATGACCCTCAAGGAAATTCGCCAGGCCGTCACCCAAGGCCCGCTCGAAGCTCGTGTGCACGTCCAGCTCGAGACGGTCGCGGCGAAATTCACCCGCGAACAAAAACCCTACTGCGAACTCACCCTCGCCGACGCCGCCGATCGCATGACCCTGCGCGTCTGGAGCGATCATCCGAATTACCGCGCCTGCGATTCGATGCAGGGCGGCGACTTCGTCGAGATCACGGGCGAGTTTTATCAACACCAGCAATACGGGCTCGACGTGCGGTTTTGGAAAACCCGCCTGCTCAACGCCGAAGAACAATCGCAGCTCCTGCAAGGCCCGCCCGCGCTCCGCGCCAAACAAGCCGCCGATTGGGAATTCATCGTCGCCACCACCTCGGCAATTGCCGACCCGCGCCTCTACGCCCTCTGCGCCGAGTTCATTTCCCAATACGGCGAGCGTTTCCGCAACAGCGCCGGCGCGCGCACCTACCACCACGCGCGCCGCGGCGGGCTCGTCGAGCACACCGCCCAGATGATGCGCGTCGCCGTCCAGGTCGCGCCCCTCTATCCTGACCTCAATCTCGACCTTATCGTCGCCGGCATCCTCTTCCACGACTCCGGCAAGCTCTGGGAAAATCATTTGCCCGCGACCGGCTTCAGCATGCCCTTCGACGAGCGCGGCGAGATGGTCGGCCACATCGGCCTCGGGATGGAATTGGTCACCACCCTCTGGCGCAAACTCGAGACCGACGAACGCGCTGCCGAATGGAAGAAACTCCGTCCCTCGATGGAAGATTGCCGGCTGCATCTGCTCCACCTCGTCGCAGCCCACCACGGCGAGATGCAATTCGGCTCGCCCGTTTTCCCGAAAACGCCCGAAGCCATCACCCTCAACTACATCGACAACCTCGACGCCCGCCTCGAGATGATCTTCGCCGGTTATCCGATCGCAAAGCCGCTCGCCGAGCGCATCTTCGACCGGGTCCGCCCGCTACCGGGGAACCTGGTCAAGCCGCTGGAGAAATTCTCCGGTTAGCTTCGCTCAGATATTCCTCGTCGATCTCAAACCCCACGAAGTTCGTTAGGCCAACGCGCTGTGCCGCGACAGCCGAATTCCCGATCCCGAGAAATGGATCCAGCATCCGCTCCACCCTCGTTAGGCCGTGGAGTCGAATGCAATTCACCGCCAGCTCCACCGGAAAAGTCGCCGGATGCGGCCGCTCCTTCGCCCGCCGCTGGATCGTCTCATATGGAACAAACCACGTATTCCCGCGACAACGCCGGTCGCGCCCGCCGGTGTGCCCCCAGCGCGCGATGTTGCTTTTGTCCTGATACGGCACCCCGAGCGCAAGCCGATCGAGCGGCGTCTTCCCGTTAGGCGTGAGATGGAAGACGTACTCATGACAGTCATTCAGGTAGCGCGGCGAATTGATCGGCTTGAAATGCCCGCGCGAAACTTCTTCGCCGCTTTCGTTAGGCAGCGCGATCGATTTCACCCAATGGATCGTGTTCTGGAGCACGAAGAACTTCCGCAACCGCAGCACCAGCTCATGCGGCAACATCGGATTCGACGGCGCCGCGCCGACATTGAGAAACAGCGATCCGTTAGGCCGAAGCAGCCGCGCGATCTGCGCCGCCCACTCCTCGCACCAATCGAGATACGCCTCCCGCCCGCCGCTATCGATATATGTGCCGTAGCGAATCCCGAGATTGTAGGGCGGCGAAGTCACCACCAGATCCACCGACCCCGCCGGCAGCGTCGCCATCCCCGCCACACAATCCCCCAGCCGCAGATCAAACGCCGTCACACCCCCAAACTAAAGCCCCCGCCACAAAGTACAACTCGAGTCCCACGGAACCCCATCTTCTTACCCTGTCATCCCGAGTCGGCGCAGCGCGGCGAGGGACCTCCCATTTGCAATAGCGGCCAGCTCACATCGAGAACGCGCGCATTAGCAATAGCGAGGTCCCTCGCCGTCTGCGCGGGCCCGGGATGACAGAGCGAGCGCACCTGATAAGTTATCAACCCGGATGTCCGACAAACCCGCCAAACTCATCATCGCCGGCCGCGAATTCACCTCGCGCCTCCTCGTCGGCACCGGCAAATTCGCCTCCAACGAACTCATGCGCGACGCCCTCGCCGCCAGCGGCACCGAGCTCGTCACCGTCGCCCTCCGCCGGGCCGACCTCTCCGGCAAAAGCGACCCCTTCGCCAACATCCTCGATTTCATCGACCCCGAGCGCTACCTCCTCCTGCCTAACACCAGCGGCGCCCGCACCGCCGACGAAGCCGTCCGCCTCGCCCGGCTCGCCGTCAGCGCCGGCCTGCCCAGTTGGGTAAAACTCGAGATCCACCCCGACCCGCGCTACCTCCTCCCCGACCCGGTCGAGACCTTCGCCGCCGCGAAAATCCTCGTCGCCGAAGGCTTCACCGTCCTGCCCTACATCAACGCCGACCCCGTCCTGGCCAAGCGCTTGCAGGACATCGGCACCGCCACCGTCATGCCGCTGGGCTCGCCCATCGGCAGCAACCGCGGCATCGAGACCCGGGCCCAGATCGAGATCATCATCGAACAAGCCACCGTCCCCGTCGTCGTCGACGCCGGCCTCGGCGCCCCCAGCCAGGCCGCCGAAGCCCTCGAGATGGGCGCCGACGCCGTCCTAGTGAACACCGCCATCGCCATAGCCTCCGACCCGGTCCGGATGGCCAACGCCTTCCGCCGCGCCGTCGAAGCCGGCCGCGACGCCCACGAGATCGGCCTCGCCGAAGCCCGCGCCACCGCCGCCGCCACCAGTCCGCTCACCGCCTTCTTCAGCGAAACCAATCGCTAACACCTCTCCCGGTGCGGGCAGCGTCCCGCGACCGTGGTACGATTCGTGATCGTAGAGAATCGCCGGGCGTCTCCCATCCCGCCGCGATCCTATGAAATTACTTCCCTTTCTCTGGGCCTTCATCCTCGGCGCAGTCGGTTTGGTCGTCGGCTACATCGCGCCGATCACGCTTTCGCCCGATGCCAACCAGGGCCCCTTGCTCGGCATCTTCGTCACCGGCCCCGGCGCCGCCGTCTTTGGATTCCTGCTCGGGCTCGTCGTCGCCATCAAGTCGCCGTCGCCCGTCACTCGCACTTGGATTCTCCGCGGCGCCGCAGTCCTCGTCGGCGCAGTCACCCTCTACCTGAGCCTGCCCCAGCCGGAATATGTCGGTTCCATCATCGAGGCCGAGACCGCCGGCTGCATGCCGACCACCGCCATTCTTCCCGAAGCGATCGCGCACCGCGAAGCCGACATCGCCCGTGTCACCTGGGCCGCCCCGCGCGCCGGCTGGAAAGAAGACATGGAAACCTTTGCCCGCACCGATCCGGGCCTCGTCCTCGAGCTGCGCATCCTGCGCGAGCGCCCCATCTACAAAAACCGCAAGCCATGGAACCGCGGCTCCCTGCAACTCCGCCCCTGGCGCACCAAGAGCGAGACGAGACGTTTCTACGCCCGCTTCGCCGGGAGGAGCTGTGGAGACTACGCCGGCGAGAAGCGCGCGGAATACTACCCCGTCACCGAAGGCACCGAGACCTCGGAATGGCCCTCGCGCCAGCCCCTCACCCTGCTCGGCCTGCAAGTCCTCGGCCCCGTGCCACCACAATACCGCGAGCTGATGAAGAACTAAGCTCCCCGGATCACACCCCGTATTCGCCCGGTAACACCCCGCATTTTCCAAGGAGGACGCCGTATCCGATCGGTAAGGCTCGGTATTCAGCCGGTAGCGCGCCGTATTTCGCCGGTAGGCTCCTGCATTTCCCCAGTAACCATCGGTATTTGACCAATAAGACGCAGTATCCGGTGAGAAACATCCCGTTTCCTGCCGGAAGCACCCCGTAATCGCCCGATAACCTCCCGTATTCCTCCGGTAACCTCCGATTTCTCGGCGAAGGAAGCCCGAATCCCTCCAAAACGAAAGAAAATCACCACAAAGGCACGAAATCCCGAGACGCGGGTACACCGCCGCCACGGTGCGACTCCATTCCCTTTCCCGCCATCGTGCTCTTCGCGACCTTCGCGGTAAAAAAAGAAAGAAAAAAGAAGAAAAAAGCTGGACACCCTCCCGCTTCCTTGGAAAAAATCCCGAAAAACAGAAAGAAAACCTATGAAAGACGAGTTCCACCTGAAGAACAAAATGATCCAGCGCATCGAAACCCACCTCCGGGACCCCGAAAACGAGCCCCTCTGGCTCGACCAACCGCAGCGGCTCACCGAGCTGGTCGAGAGCTGGGAAACCAAAGTCACCGCCCTCGGCATCCTCGGCACCGACCAGGAAGCCAACCTCAGCGGCTACTCCGCCGAGCAAAACGCCGCCGAGATCGCCCTCGAAAACGCCTGCTACCCGCTCGCCAAAAAACTGCGCCAATATTACAAAGGCCAGGGCAACATCGCCAAAGCCACCGAGTGGCAGATCGCCGAGAGCAAATGGCAGCGGATGCGCGAAGACGCCCTCCTCGGCAAAGCCAAAGCCCTCCGCACCGACATCACCCCGCTCACCACCGGCACCCCCGCGCCCGGCGCCCACTACGGCATCACCGCCGCCGAGCTCACCGCCTTTAGCCCCTTGGTCGACGCCTACGAAGCCGAGATCGCCAAGCCCGGCGTAGCCAAAGGCGGCCGCAAAGCCATGACCGACTCCCTCCGCCCCGCCTACCACGCCGCCGACGAAGACCTCTACGACATCGACGACTTCATCGAAGCGCTGCGCCACCAGAGCGAAGCGCATGGCCACTTCGTCGAGACCTACTTCAACCTCCGCCACATCGGCGGCGGCGGCAGCGACGGCGGCGCCGGGATGAACAAAGGCGAGCCCAGCGAACCAACCCCGCCCACGCCAACCCCGCCCGTCTGAGTCGGGTAGGCCCAGACCGGCTAACCAGCCACTCCGCCTCCGTGAAGCAAGAAATAGATTGCACTTTGCAGCATAATCCTCGTTAGACGATATGGTCACTCGTGAGCGATCCTGTTGCCTCCGACTGAGTGCTTGCCCATTCGATGGTCGCGGTCCTCGAGTCTGGTACGCGCTGTTTGGGCCATTCCCGTGGGACACTGCTAGCTCTGCCGGCGATTACAGCCATGCAGACGGCGCACTTCGGCGAACGTTCGCTTCCGGTCGCCGCACGGCCGCCATGATCACGCCAGAAGAGGTAGTAGGCGATCCCGGGCGGGTGCGGCTGATCACTCGATCCTCGATCGTTCGCGGTAGTTGAAGAGTCTTCTATGATCCCGACGCGAGTCATCTCGAGATTCGGATGTCGCCATTTTCGGCCGTTGCGAAAGTACGTCTCATACGACGAGCCTTGGATACCCGACATGGTAGCCGCGAGTCTTCGCGTCGGAGTTAACGCCTGATGTGATGCATTTTGAGCACCCGAACCGTCTAACCATGCGATGGAGCGAACGGCGGACCGCTGTGCGCGCCACTCTTGAGATGACTTCCACATTTCCACTGCGAGCGACACGCGCCCTCGTCCGCCGTCGCTCATCTTGTTCTCGTTAGGTGTTCAGAGCGGCTCGTCTCGCGGCCATGCTCATCGCCGAAGATTCTGTAGCGGCGCTTTTCGGTTGTTCGGACGGTTCGCGGCTTCGGCGGCTGTCCGGCTGCAAGGCGCGGTTGTCGATTCGACACGTCGGCTCCAGTTCTTTTCGCTCCACGCGCGAGACGATGGCTTGCGTTCTGGGGAGATTTCTGGTTCGATCATCACTTGTGAATCGACGCTCTCGTCCTCAGAGTTTTCGTTCCACGCGTGTCCCGAAGCCACGCCCACACCTAACCATGCGATGGAGCGAACGGCGGACCGCGGTGCGCGCCACTTTTTAGATGCTTCCAACCCTTCCACTCCGAGCGACGCGCGCCCTCGCCCGCCGCCGCTCATCTTGTTCTCGTTAGGTGTGGTCGTGCATTCGTCTGTTAGCGATGTCTTCTCCCGTTCCAGAGTTCGCCGCATCGATTCGCGGTTGCTCGTCGCTTCTGGGTTCCGGCGGCGGTTCTGGGGGAACGTGTCCTTCGTCGGCGCGGCTCTCAGCGGACGCTCCGGTTCCCGTTCTCTTTCCTCCGTGCTTTTCGAGTTTGTGCTCGCGCTTTTCGCAGAGTTCTGGTTCGCTGCTTGGCGTGCATCCCAGTTCCCTTATTACTCCACGTTCGTGCTCGCCGAGTCTGTCGAGGAGCGACCCTCAGCTTTGTTCGGCTGTTGTTCCGTCTCTCTCGTGTTGGCAACGCGAAACACCTAACCAGCCGCTGGAGCTGACTGCGAGCCGGCGTACGACCTCATTTCCCGTGACTTTTATCCTTTCGCCCGCTGCCCCGCGCGCCCTCGCTCGCAGCACCTCAGCTCTTTCTCGTTAGATGCTTATGCCGCTCACCACACGATTCCTCATTCTTGTTTGCGCGCTTCTGCCGTGCACTACGTTCGCCGCCGGACTTCCGCCATGGAAGTTCGGCATGACCAAAGCGGAGGTCGCGAGCTTTAAGGAGTTCGGCCCATACAAGTCCTTCTCCAACGGTGACCTTGAGACGTTCAACGGCCGCTTTCACGGCCGCAAAGAGAATATTCAGTTCTTCTTCGAGGGCGGTCGCCTTCGTCGAATCGGTGTTTACTTCGGCGAGACCTCTGATCCAAAGAAGGCGGTTGCGATGTTCGAGCGCGCGTATCGCGCCCTCGAACAAGACTACGGGAAGATCGAAGTTCCGGAGATGAAGGTCAGCGGCGGCGGAACGCCGCCACCGACCGTGATCGCTGCGGGAGCAATGGCCAATGCGGACGTGACCGGGAAGACGCAGATGGCGCCAGTGAAGCAGCCGAAAGAGATGTCCATCTTTTCTAGCGCTTACCGAGTTTACGAGCGTGGCAAGAAGGTGTTCACAGTTGCGATCTTTTTTGATAAGCGGTGAGCCATTCCACGAACGCATCTAACCATGCGATGGAGCGAACGGCGGACCGCCGTCCGCGCCGCTTTTGAGATGACTTCCACACTTCACTCCGAGCGACGCGCGGTCTCGTCCGCCGTCGCTCATCTTGTTCTCGTTAGGCCTCGTGGAGCCTCCGATGTATTCGTCGCTTTCGTTAAGCGAGCACTCATCCCAGAGAAGGCTCGGCGTTTTGCAGCACTCGCTGAGACGAAGAACGGTCGGCGGAAGATCCTTCGCGCGCTTTGCCACGAGTTCGAGTCGGCGATCAGCCCCCAGGGGATTCGCTCCGGGGGCCACGACGCTATCTTAGATCAGCCTTGTTACATTTTTCAGGAGCGCGCCGGATTCGGCATCGAAGCGGCGTCGGTCCGCGAAGCGTACAGACCAGCTTTCCATCCAAGACAGTTGGCTTATCGTTGTTCGTGATGCATCCGCAGGCATTCACCGTCCAGAAGCGCGTTGGGATGACGAGAAGTTCATCAGGGCCTAACCATGCGATGGAGCGAACGGCCACCCGCCGCGCGTTCACGTCCTGCGTGGGTAGAACCCTTTCACTGCGCGCACCGCTCGCTCTCGGTCGGCCGTCGCTCATCTTGGTCTCGTTAGGCCTCATGCGCCTCGTCGTGCTTGCTGCGTTGGCTTGCCTCACTGGTGCATGTTCATGCCATGATGCCGGCTCGGCGGTGAAGGTCACCGCGGCTGCCACGCTCCCGATCGCCAACTTTGGCGGCGAGTTGACGCTATCGTCCTTCTTTTGCCCGCGAACGCGTTTTCCTCTGCAGCACGACGGCGGAGCCCAACCCCAAGGCGGGAGATTCCAAACGTTCTCGGCTGATCCACCCGATCCCACCGGCACAACTACGCTCACGGTTTTTTATGATCCCGACGCGATTCATATCGAGATTTCGGAGGTTGGCGTTTGCCGGCCGTCGCGAAAGCACGTCTCAATTCGCCGAGCCTTAGAAACCCGGCTGGAAGCCGCAGGGTTTCGCGTCACGAAAACAACACCTAAGATCATCATTACGTTTTGAAGCACCCGAAAGGCCTAACCAAGCGATGGAGCCAACCACTGGCCGGCGTACGCCCAAGTTTTCACATGATTCCAACCCTCACATCCCGCTGCCACTCGCGCTCTCGCCAGTGGTGGCTCATCTTGTTCTCGTTAGGTGGTTTTGCGCGTTTGTTCCGCCATGAATACCCGAGAATGGATCAGAGTGACCGCAGTCGTCGTTTTTGCGGCTGGCGCCCTCTGTTTGCCGAACATCGGTCGCAGTCCACGCAGCTACGGAAGTGGCTTCGCGATTCTCTCGGATACCGGTTCGCTTATGTGGCTCGCAGTCGGTCTCATCGTCGCTGGCATCGTCGTCTTCGCCGTCTCCTTCATCGGGCAGCGGTAGTTGTTTGTTTTGTTCAGCATGGATTTCGACCTCGCGTTTTTTCCGGAGTTGTGGTTCGATCCTCGACATGCAGCGACGCCGCTTCTCCTCAGAGGCTTTTGCTCCACGCGCTCTTTGCCTGCAACGTCCACCACCTAACCAAGCGATGGAGCTGACCGGGACCCGCGTACGACCCACGTTTTCCATGGCCAGAACCATTCCGCTCCGCACCACGCTTGCCGCCAGTCCCGGCAGCTCATCTTGTTCTCGTTAGGCCTCGGCGTCGACTGTCGATGAAACCATCCACATCTCTCGCTCTCGGAGCGCTGTTAGTTTGTGCAGTAGCGTTCTTGCTGCAAGGCTGCCCTCCGGCGGGCGTCACGGAGTTCGCAAACCATACCGGGCAGCCGATTACCGTCCGGTATGCTGACAAAGTCGTCGCAGTGCCTGCGGGCGGTTCATCTCGACTTCACACATTCGAATTACCGTTGGCGTTCGAAGTCGCCACTACCCAAGCAACATGGCATTACACGAGCGTTTACGTTGGCCGTGATTTCATGGCGCCGCACTTTAGCTTCGGCCTTCGGATCGAGCCCGACGGACGCATTTACGCGTTTCAGACGGCCGACGCGACGACGAAGATTTCTGGACAGCCGCAAGGGTATCCATTACGACCAAAGGCCTAACCATTCGATGCAGCTGACGGCGGGCCGTCGCTATAACAACTTTTCTCATGATTCGTTTCCTTCCTCTGCTTGCGGCGCGCGCTCCCGCCCGCCGCAGCTGATCTCCGTCTCGTTAGGCCCCTGCAACGCGCATGAAGAGACGTATCCTTCTCCGGTCCGCACTTGTGCTGCTGGCTCTCGGTATCGTTACCGTATTCAGCGGCGTCGTGTATCTGCGGACCCATTCGATTGCCGCTTGTGATTCGTCGGAGAGCGAGTGGCACCCCACCAGTCCTTCTACGCTTTCACCGGAGGGTTGGTCGGCGGTGATTCGGCGGGCGCGGCTCGACTATTTTGTCTCGCCGCTAGATGGCACGAACCGGTTCCTCCGCTTTCACAGCGCATACCGGCCAAACGATAGCGACGTCGATCTCCTTTTCGCTCCGTCTAGATTCACCGGAGATCACGCTTTGGTCGTGTATCGATACAACTGGCATCTTGGTGGCTGGCGTTGCAAGATGCTCATCCACAACGGAGCCTAACCAAGCGATGCAGCCAACCCCTGGCCGGCGTACGACCAAGATTTCCATGACTCGAACCTCACATCCCGCCGCCATGCCCGCCCTCGCCAGCGGTGGCTGATCTTGTTCTCGTTAGATGTCGAAGGCGTTCACCGAAGCTCACGCGCAAATCGCGCAGGAGAGCAAAGCGTTGCGGGACCGGCCGCTGGACCAGCTTCGTAAGTTTGTCGATGCGCCGCTCACAGAACCGTTCCACGTTCACGACAAGGCGATGGAGAAGACGACATGGGCACGGGAGGGCGAGCATACATTGGCCGTCATCGTAGAAGCGCGCAGAAAACGTTTTCTTGGTTGGTCGCAGGTCACCGCTGAAGGCTTCTACAAGACCTCGGATGGCACTGTGATAGACTTTCAGGAGAGAGACTATTGGGAGCATGGCTACTGAAACATCTAACCGGGCGATGCAGCGAACCGCTGGCCGCTCCGCGTTCTAGCTTTCGATGACTTCTACATTCAACCAGCAGCCACGCTCGCTCTCGCCAGCGGTCGCTGATCTTGTGGCTCGTTAGGTCTCATGCAACACCTCTTGAGCAATAGATGAAGGGACAACCTGCACCACAAGCTGTGGATGCGCTTCCATACATCGAGCGTATGATCGACTCCTGGTGCGAGCGACGAGCCATAGGCCCGCTCCGTTGGATTCTTAGCAGCGCAATCCAGGCCTATTTCATACCGACCAGTGGCTCACCGTTCTGGACGCTCTGAAGACCGTTAAAGGGCTCTGCCATGATCAGCTCACGGCAGAAGAAACAGATTGGCTTCGCTCAGCACTTTGGATACTACAAGGGATCTTCGAGCCGCTGGAAGTGGTGAATGCGCAGAAACCCCGTGGAAAGACCTAACCATGCGATGGAGCGAACGGCGGGCCGCAGTGCGCGCCACTTGAGATGACTTCCACACACTCACTGCGAGCGACGCGCGCCCTCATCCGCCGGCGTTCATCTTGTTCTCGCTAGATGCTGAGAACGCGTCGCGATGACTGACCTCTTCAGCTTTGTTCTAGTTATGGTCTCGCTGGTGCTAGCCATCGGCGTCACCCACCTTGTTCAAGGCTTAACCGAGCTTCTTCGGACTGAAGGCAGCATTCGACGACACGGGCTCGTGCTCGTTTGGGCTGCCAGCCTCTTTCTGGTCGCAGCCATTTATTGGTGGTCGCTGTGGGATCTGCGCAACGTCCATTGGCATTTCCATCACTTCTTCTACATGCTTCTCGCCCCAACACTTCTTCACGTAGCCGCAAGTCTGCTCGTCTCAGCCGAGCGGATGGACGCAGGAGCATCTGCGAGGCCCTCGCAATTCGAACGAGTGCGCCTGCCCTTCATGGTCGTCATGGCACTCTTTTCGATTGTTGTAACTTTGAAAGGGTTGGTTGTCGGGGCAGAGCCGGTGTGGACAGGCTATCGCCCCGTTCAGCTTTGGGTGATTGGGTTGTATGTCGCGGGTGCCTTTTTGGCTGGCAGCCTTTCTCAACGCATCATCGCGGGATTGGTGTTAATTACCTACGTGGCCGCGGGATTCTTCTTCCGTTTCATCCCGGGGGCATTCGGTTCCTAGAGTGCCGTGAACACCAAGCACCTAGGCTCAACTTTGTGGGCGGGAATCTGGGGTCAGTCTGTGAATCGCGGCAAATCGACTCCAATGGGTTTCAACGGCATTTCGAAATCGTAGCGAACATCGGGGTCAGCTTTAGAATTGCGCTGTTCCATACTTTGACTACAAGACGAAATGAGCGGGATTCGAGCATGAACATCACAGAGCACTCCGTCACGCTGATCTCGATCATCATCGGCATCGGCCTTACGGAGATGCTCGGCAATCTGCACCGGTTGATCCGCAATCGATCGCGCGTGACTTGGGATTGGCTGCCGGTCACCTGGGCGGCAGCGCTCCTGCTGCTTGTCATCAATTACTGGTGGAGCCTCTATCTCGGAGTCAGCGGGCTCAATCAATCGAAGAATGCAGGCGAATTTGGACTGCTTTTGATCGGGCCGATCCTCCTCTTTCTGAGCACTGCGAGCGTCCTGCCAAACTTCGACCCGAATTGCGAGTGGGATTTGCGAGGTCACTACGACGAACATCGCAAGACGTTCATCGCCACCTTCGCTTTGTATCAATGCACGACCTGGACCACTGCCTTCCTCGTCGGCACGCTCGGCTGGAACGTAATCAGCGTGGTCCGCGCACTGATTCTCTTGGTGCTGGTGCTGATGCTGTTGTTCAACAAAAGGTGGTGTGATTGGATCGGCGCGGTCGGAATTTGTGCGATCCTGGCCTTCCGCCTGACCACCCAGGTGGTGCGATAGGTAACCCGATCTCGTTGGGATTGATGCACCGTACACCGGCTCAGCTTTAGAATTGCGCTGTTCCATACTTTAACTACAAGACGAAATGAGCGGGATTCTAAAGCTGACCCTGATGCGCCGCCGAATCCTGGAGCCGGACTTCGCCTAACGACAAGGCGGCGGTCTTCCGGGGAGCGCACGCGCCCTCGCGTGCTCCGTTGTGCGCCTCGCGCAACGGCTCCGGAGGGGATGTTTTCGGCGAGGCGCCGGAAACGACACGCGAGGGCGCGTGTGCTCCCCGGAATTTTGGCCCTCCAGCTCAGGATTCGCTTTATCACTTCGCTCTGCTTGAGACATGGCTTTATCGTGCCGGTGGATGAGGGGGAGCGCCCCTCGCTTTTATGACGACCGAGCTTCGATTTCTGGCGGCGAGTGTTATCCTTGGCCTGGTCCATCTGCTGGTGGACTCACACCTGATCAGTTTCCAGTATGGCTACCGTTGGACGGGGAGCAGCCGCGAGCAGCCCGTGCCTCCGCTGCGCGGCGTGGCCAGCCGGGTGGACCAGGCTTATACGAATTTCATGGAGACGTTCCCTCTCTTTGCGGCGGTCGTGCTGGTGGCGCACTTCGCCGGGCGACACGGGATGGTCACGCACTTGGGCGTGCAGCTCTATTTCTGGGGCCGGCTGGGGTATGTGCTCGCGGCGGCGGCGGGCTTCGGTCTGGTTCGCTCGCTGCTTTTCTTCAATGCGACGCTCACGGGGATCGTGCTTTTTCTCATCGCCATCCTGCGCTGACGCTAAGCGCCGGGTCTTCTGGAGGGCATCGCGCTGTCGATGAAAGTAAAGTGTCAACCTGTGGTTCGCTGATTCGCGTTCATAAGATGAGCGAGATTCACAGACTGACACCTTTTCCGCCCTCCTTCACCGCTTGACCGATTGGCTCGTTTTTGAAATAAGCGCGCGATGAACATCCTCTTGTGGGTTCTGCAAATCCTCGCTGCCTTTCTCTACGCGGCGTCGGGCGTCATGAAGGTTTTCATGTTCGACAAGGTCAGCGAGGGGGTGCAGTCCTTTGGTGCCTTGCCGCGGGAAGCCTGGATGGCGCTTGGCATCCTGGAACTCGTCTGCACGGTCGGGCTTATCGTTCCCACCGCCTTCCGCTGGCATCCTTCGCTAACGGTGGTTTCCGCGACGGTTCTGGCGATCGAGAGCCTGGTGTTCATCGGCGTGCACGCCAAGTACCACGAGGTGACGCCCATAATCATGTGCGTCGTGCTAGGCCTTCTCATGGCGTTCATTGCCTACGGCCGGATGGTTCTAAAGCCGATCGTCTGAGATAAATAGCTGAAGAACGGCTCCGCCGACCATGGGCGCAGTGGCCGGTGATGTCTGCGCCTCGGGCTGGGCGGCGAGGTGCGCTATTCGATCGTGCCCATCCTCATCGGTAATGGAATTTCTTTCTTCGAGAGGCTCGACCAGGATATTGCGTGGCATCTATTGGAGATGAAGGCCTACCAGAGCGGGACGGTGGCGCTGCGTTACGAGGGAGGGGTGATAGTAACGCGAACCTGACGCGATTTAGCCGGGCGCTCGAATCTCGTAAGACAAAAGCTGCGGAGGGCTATTCGAATCTCTCGTCTTCCGGGCGTGAATTTCCGGTCCGCGCGCGCTCCATCCGTTCGTGGGCGTCGTTGTAGAACTCGATCTGCCGGCCGCCGACCCGACTGACAACGCGCCAGCCGTGATCGTGGGCGAAGTCGCGCAGGTCCGCTTCACTGACGCTCTGGAAGAGTCGCAGCTCGGCCGGGTGGGTGATGAAGTGTTCCGGCCGACCAGCGAGAGAGCGCGCGATGACGCGGGCCATTGATTCGAGGCTGGCCTGGCGGATTTGGTCCATCGAAAGATTCAGTCGCCTTTGATCGGGCGGTTCGGCGGGGCGCGGCGCGGCAAGGGGGCGTCGTTAGGCGAGGGCGGTGGCTTGGGCGGGCGGTTCAGTTTTTGACCGAGGGATTTCTTCGCCTTGGCGGATGGGCTCGGGCCGCGCACGTTTGGTTTCTTCATCGCGATGCTCTCACTCTTCTCCACTTCACTATCGCACGCCAACGCTTGCTGGACGTTCGGCATTGCCTGGCGGGCGCTCTTCTCGCAGGGTCGAACGCGATGAAGGAGGTGTGGCGGAGTCAGGGAGCCGAGGTGGTGGCGGGCGGGGTGCGCTACCGGACGTGGGCGCCCGGCAAGGCGGAGGTCGCCGCGGTGATCTACAGCGCGCGCGGTGCGGTGGAACGGACGGTGTCGTTAGGCAAGGAAACGGAGGGCTATTTCAGCGGCCTCGATCCGGCCGGGCGGGCGGGCGATCGCTACAAATACCGCTTCAACGGCGGCGACTGGCCCGATCCGGCTTCGCGTTTTAATCCGGATGGTGTCCATGGCGCCGCGCAGGTGATCGATCCGGACGATTTTACGTGGAGCGATCAGGCCTGGAACGCGCCGCTGGTTTCGGAGCTGGTCATTTACGAGCTGCACATCGGGACGTTTACGCCGGAGGGGACTTTTCGCGCGGCCATCGAGCAAGCTCGACCATCTCGTCCGCCTCGGGGTGACCGCACTCGAGATCATGCCGGTGGCGGATTTTCCCGGACAACGCAACTGGGGTTATGACGGGGTGCTGCTCTACGCGCCGGCACGGGTCTACGGCCAGCCTAACGATCTGCGCGCGCTGGTCGATGCGGCACATGCCCGCGGCCTGGGCGTGATCCTGGATGTGGTTTACAACCATTTCGGGCCGGACGGAAATTATGTCGGCAGCTACAGCGCCGATTATTT
Organism: uncultured Verrucomicrobiae bacterium; assembly: GCA_963749935.1. Lineage (GTDB taxonomy): Bacteria > Verrucomicrobiota > Verrucomicrobiia > Chthoniobacterales > UBA10450 > Palsa-1392. The sequence continues at coordinate 1,241,473 of CAVVOH010000004.1, read as the reverse complement.
CAATCGCGCGCACAAGACGCCGTGGGGCGAAGCGTTCAATTTCGAGCTGCAACCGGTGCGGGATTTCTTCGTTGAGAACGCGGTCTATTGGCGGCGGGAATTCCACATCGACGGCTTCCGGCTCGATGCGACGCACGCGATCGTCGATAGCTCGGATCGGCATGTGCTGGCGGAGATCTCGTCGGTCGTGCAGTCGTTAGGCGGGTTCGTCACCGCGGAAGACGAGCGGAATGTGCCTGAGCTGCTCTTGCCTAACGAGCGCGGGGGCCTCGGCTTGGACGCCATCTGGGCGGATGATTTTCATCATGTCGTCGCGGGTGATGTTGACGGGTGCGCGCGAGGGTTACTACCGGTCTTATGAGGGGACGGCCCCGGAGCTGGCCGCGACGCTCGAGCATGGCTGGCTCTTGGAGGGGGAAGAACGCCGGCGTTTGAAGCCACGTGACGAATCGGCCGCGGCCGAGCTGGATCCGAGGCATTTTGTTTTCTGCATCTCGAACCACGACCAAACCGGGAATCAGGCCTTTGGCTCGCGCCTAAGTGAGCAGGTCTCGCCCGCAGCTTATCGCGCAGCTTCGGCGTTGCTCTGTCTCGTTCCGTTTACGCCGCTCATCTTCATGGGCCAGGAATGGGCGGCGACCACTCCGTTCCAGTATTTCACCGATCACGAAGCGAAGCTGGGCCGTTTGATCACGGAGGGACGCCGGCAGGAATTCAGCGGCTTCAGCGCTTTCCGGGACCCCGAGGCGCGGGCGCGGATTCCGGATCCGCAAAGCGAACAGACTTTCGTGCAATCGAAGCTCCGCTGGGAGGAGATGGGCGGGAAGGCGCACGCGGAGATTCTGCGACTTTATGAGGAAGTCCTGCGGCTGCGGCGCGAGTTGCCCGCGTTCCGCGATCGATCGCGGAACGGTTACGAAGTTCTCGATCCTGAAGGAGAAATTATTCGGATTCTCTTCGGCAAGGCGGCAGACGAGCAATGTCTGGTGCTGGCGGGTTTGAGCGGCGGGGAAACCGGCCCGCGAATGGATAGGTCGCGGAATTGGCAGCCTGTTTTTTCGAGCAATGAGTCGCGCTTCGGCGGAGATGGCGGCGCATCTTTCGCCCAGCCCGAAGTGCAGGTGCTACGCGCGCTGTAGCCAATCCGTTAGGCAGGGTCGCCTAACGAGAGCCGAAGATTGACCGCGAAGCCAGCCCAGCGAGAATGAAGCCGACGACGCGTACGATGAAGAAGATCTTGTCACTCCGGGAATTGAGCGAGCGAGGCGAAGCAATTCGTCGCGCCGGGCAGCGCCTGGTTTTGACCAATGGCTGCTTTGATCTGTTACACGTCGGCCATGTGCGTTACCTGCAGCAGGCGCGCTCGCTCGGCGACTTTCTCGCGGTCGCGGTGAACGGTGACGAATCAGTGCGCGCACTCAAAGGCGCGGGCCGGCCTCTAAATTCGGAAGCGGATCGAGCGGAGGTGCTCGCGGCGCTCGAGTGCGTCGATCTGGTAACGATTTTTCCTTCGCTGCGTGCGACGGAGGTGATCGCTACTGCGCGCCCGGCGATTTATGTGAAAGGCGGCGATTACACGCTCGATAGCCTAAACCCGGAAGAGGTCGCAGCGCTCCAGCAGGTCGGCGCGGAAATCAAAACGCTGGCGCTCGTTCCCGGCCGCTCCACTTCGGACTTGATCGAGCGGATGCAGGGCTAAGGCGGGATGAGCAGGCTCACTCTCGGCATCCTCGGCTCCGGAAAAGGCTCGAACTGCCGCGCGATCCTCGAACAGATTCGCGCGGGAAACCTCGCCGCCGATTGCGCTGTCGTGATCTCGGATGTGGCCGATGCGGGGATTCTGGAGATTGCCGGCGAGTTCGGTGTTCCGGCAATTTTTCTTCCACCCGGGAAGTTCCGGACAAAACTCGAACCGGCGGTCGAAGAAAATCTCGTTAGGCTATTGCGCGAGGCCGGGGTGAAATTGGTTGTTCTGGCCGGCTTCATGCGCGTCCTCAAGTCGACGATGCTGGATGCTTTTCCGGAACGGATCATAAATCTTCACCCCTCGCTCCTGCCAAAGTTTCCCGGCCGCGAAGCGTGGGCGCAGGCCCTGGCGGCGGGGGAAAAGATCACGGGTTGCACGGTCCACTATGTCGACGCGGGCGTGGATAGCGGGGAAATCATCGCGCAACGCGAGGTGGAGATTCTGCCTAACGACACCGCGGCGTCCCTCCATGCGCGCATCCAGGAAGCCGAACGCGAACTCTTTCCTGCCGTCATCGAGAAGCTGGCCGCGGAAATCGCGACGGCCAAAAGTTAGCCGCGCTCGGATTTTTGATCGCGGCCTAACAATTCCTGCATCGCCCTCGCCGGCGCCTTGCCCTCGTGCAGAACGGCGTAGACCTGATCGATGATCGGCGTCTCGACACCGAGCTTGCGCGCGCACTCAAAGGCACTACGCGCGGTGGGAATCCCCTCCGCTACCGTCTTCATGCTGCGCTGAATTTCGTCCAAGCTTTGTCCCTGTCCTAATTGCTCACCCAGTCGGCGATTCCGACTGTGCTGGCTGAAGCAGGTGGCGATCAAATCGCCGGCACCGCTCAAGCCTTGAAAGGTACGGGCGTCGCCTCCCATCGCGACTCCCAAGCGGAGGAGTTCGGCCAGTGAACGAGTGACCAGGGCGGCCTTGGAATTATCGCCAAAGCCAAAGCCGTCGCTCACCCCGGCCGGGATGGCGAAAATGTTCTTGAGCGCTCCACCGAGCTCGATGCCGACCACTTCGTCGCTGGAATAGACGCGAAAATGCGAGCTGCCAAGGATGGCCTGGAGTTGCTCGGCAATCGCGTGATCACGACAGCCGAGCACGGTCGCGCTGGGCAGCCCGCGCGCCACTTCCACGGCGAGATTTGGCCCAGAGAGGACGGCCACGGGGTTGGCAGGGAATTTCTCCGCGATGATCTCGCTCATCCGCAATCCGCTCCCGTGTTCAATGCCCTTAGTACAGCTCATGAGAATGGCGGAGCGAGTCGGTGAGTGCTCACCGAGAAGAGTCGCAACCTCTCGGAGTGCGACCGAGGGCGTGACAAAAGCGATCACTTCGGCGGAGGAACAGTCGCTTAGCTTGCTCGTTAGGGAAACGTTAGGCGGCAACTTCGGGCCGGGCAGGTAATCCGGGTTTTGCCGGGTCTGCGCGATATTATCCACCCGACTGGGAGTGTGCCCCCAGAGGATGATTTCATTGCCCTGGGATGCCCACAGGACAGCCAGCGCGGTTCCCCAGCCGCCCGTCCCCAGGATCGCGATCTTGCTCATGTTCATTTCTGACCAAATCGCTGCTCGTTTCCTTGGAAGAGACGTTTCATGTTGGAACGGTGCCGCCAGACGACGACTCCCGCGATAAGTATCGAAAACGGCAGCAAACTTGAGCCCTTCAGCCAATCTAGCCTCAAATAGAGAAAAACGAATATCGGCAGCGCGATCGCGGCGCCGATGGAGGCTACCGAAACGTAGCGAGTGCTCTTGAAGAGAACGACCCAGACAGCGAAAACCGATAAGACGGCGATGGGCATCAGCCCCAGGAGTATCCTGCCGAGGCGGCGACGCCTTTGCCGCCGCGGAATCCGAGCCAGACCGGAAACGTATGACCAAGAATGCACGCCAAACCGCCCAGAATTCCCAGAATTTCAATTTTGCCAAATCCGCTGCCTAACCTAGATGACAATGCGTAGGCGGCATAGACGGCTGCAAATCCCTTGAGAGCATCTAAGGCGAAGACCAGATAGCCCCATTTCTTTCCTAATACTCGCAGCACGTTCGTGGCTCCGATGTTGCCGCTTCCATGTTTGCGGATGTCTATGCCCCGGGCGCGCGCGACCAAATACCCGTTTGGGCAAGAACCAAGCAAGTACCCTTCGAGCGAGCAAAGGCAGAATCCCAGCAAACTTATCGTCATCTTAAAGTTCTGCCGTTGACCGGCTTCTGCTGGACTTCGAGAGCCAAATTGTTAAGATCCCCAAGTCGGAGGGGGTGACACCACTGATTCGGCTAGCTTGCCCAATGCTTGTTGGTTTCAGGTCGCTTAACTTTTGCCGAGCTTCATTTCGCAAGCCAGGAACTTCCGAGTAATCGACCTCCGAGGGTATGACAAGAGACTCGGCCGCTCGGACGGACTTTAGTTGCTCCTGCTGTCGAAGGATATATCCTTCATAACGCGCTTCCGTTTCAACCAAATCCCATATCTCGGGACCGATATCCTTACGAAGGTTTTCGGGCAGATCTTGCCACCGAAATTCAGGCCGCTTCAACGCTTGGAAGAGCGATTGTCGGCCGACCCGGATATTTTGGGCAATTGATTTTGCTGAGTCTATTAACCGCAGCTTTTCGTGCAGCGCTGCCAAGCGAGGTTTACTCACCAGCCCGATTTCGGCCCCCTTGCGGGTCAAGCGTTGATCAGCGTTGTCGTGCCGCAAGAGAAGTCGATGTTCAGCCCGGCTAGTGAACATCCGATAAGGCTCCGCGGTGCCCTGCGTCGTGAGGTCGTCGATGAGAACACCGATGTAAGCATCACTCCGGTCAAGGATAAACGGCGCGCGGCCGCTTAAGCTCAAGGCGGCGTTCGTTCCCGCCATCAATCCTTGGGCGGCAGCCTCCTCATATCCGGATGTCCCGTTAATTTGGCCCGCAAAGTAAAGGCCAGTTAGCCTTTTGGTCTCCAAGGTCGCACGCAGCTGGGTGGGCGGGAAGTAGTCGTATTCGACCGCGTAACCCGGTCGCATGATTTCTGCGCGCTGGAGACCAGGTATAGAGCGAATGAAAGCTATCTGGACCTCGTAGGGCAGGCTCGTCGAAACGCCGTTGACGTAGAACTCTTCCGTTTGTCGGCCCTCCGGCTCGAGAAAGATCTGGTGATGCGAGCGAGAGGAAAATTTCACCACCTTATCTTCAATCGAGGGGCAATACCGGGGGCCGGTTCCTTCGATTTGACCACTATGCAGAGGGGAACGATGAAGATTGTTCCGAATGATTTCGTGAGTGGCGGGGGTGGTTGCGGTAATCCAACAAGGGAGTTGTTCCACATGGAACTCGCCTTTGATCCTCCGATTCAGGGTCAAATAGTCTTCTTCCTCGAAACCCGGCGGGAGATATCCGAATCTGGTTGGCGGTCGGTCCCCGTCTTGCCGAGTTGCACTGGTCAAAGTCAATTGACCGGCCATCGAGCCGACAGGGGGTCCCAGTCTTAAATCGGCCTGTCGTGAACCCCATCTCCCGCAGATCATCGCTTAGCGGCGAAAAAGCGTCCGCCATCCGTCCGCCCGCTTTGCTCCGGTTTCCAATGTGCAACAATCCGCGGAGGAATGTCCCGGCCGTGATGATCACTCTCTCACAACGCACCGATAAGCCAAAATCCAGCTGAACCCCAGCCGCACGACCGTTCTCCATCAGTATCTTAGTCACTCCACCCTGCTTAAGGTAAAGATGCGGTTGCCGTTCAAGCATCCATTTCATCCGGAGCTGGTATGCCTTCTTGTCGCATTGAATCCTCGGAGCGCGGACACTCGGTCCCTTTGCTCGGTTTAGAAGCCTGAACTGGATCCCCGTCGCGTCCGCATTCAGGCCCATCGCTCCGCCCAGCGCGTCGATTTCTCTAACGATATGGCCCTTTGCCAAGCCTCCAATGGCCGGGTTGCAAGACATCTGGCCAATCGTATCCAGATTTTGGCTGAGCAGCAAAGTCTCCGCTCCCAAGCGAGCCGCCGCCAACGCCGCCTCAATGCCGGCGTGGCCGGCGCCTACCACTACGATATCGTAATGTTTCGAAAGGAAAAATTGTTCCACGTGGATCAGTCCAGTTTGGAAAAGCTGGTAAACGGTCCGGGGAAGATCTCGCTCAAAGACCAGTTTGTCTGAACGCCATTGCGCCCGACGGCGCAAATAGATAATGAAGGCTCAAACTCCGCCATAAACTGCCGGCACGCGCCACAGGGCAGCACCGGCTCGTTCGTGTCCGCGACAATGGCGATCCCGGCGAAATCTCGACAACCACCTTCGACCGCGCGACAAATTGCGGACCGTTCCGCGCAAATCGTCAATCCAAGCGAAACATTTTCCACGTTACAACCGCAAAAAACCTTTCCGCTGCGGCCAAGAAGTGCCGCTCCTACCATGAAGTTCGAATATGGAGCGTAGGCGTGGTTCCGAGCCTGCCAGGCGCGCTCAACCAAATCACTCCAATTTATCTCGGCACCCATGCTTTTGCTTGTTCAATAATCTCAGCCTCTGCTCCGTTCAACCCGACCTCAGCCTTTGCGGATTTCCCCTCGGCTTCTTGCAAAAGCCGCAATGAGATCCGTCCAAGCGCTCCCAATATAATGACCGAAAGTACCAATCCACCTCCCCAGACCCAGTATTCGATCAGCCTGGGATGACTCTTTCCCCTCATCAGATTCAGCCCAAGCTGGCCGAGCGTTCCAAGGTAGGTGTATAAGAATAGGCCGGGAGCCTGTCCAATGGCGACCCATAGAATGCAGGTCCGGAATCGAATGGTGGTCAAGCCGTACAAGTAATTCAAAAGACTCGTGGGAAATAGAGGGTGTAACTGGCTGAGCAGGATGATCTTCCATCCTTCTCTTTCGACGGCCGGCTCCAGCAGTTCCAATGTGCGATTATGCTGCAGTCTTCGGCGAAGCCAGTTTCGTCCGATCCAGCGGCTCAAGAAAAAGGAGATGGCAGCGCCGGTAACGTTGCCTACCAAGACAATGACGAATCCCCACCAGAGACCGAAGAAGAAGCCGCCGCCCATGCTGAGCAACCCTCCCGGCAGAAGGAGAACGTTGCAGCCGGCGTAAAGAAGTGGATACCAAATGGCGCTCCACGCCCCCAAATGCATCACCCGCTGCTGAATATAGGCGATCCAGTCAGCCAGTGGAAAATACCGGCCCGCGACCAAGAACGATGCGATGACGAGAACCAGACCGCCGACCTGAATGTAGATCGCTCGCCGCACTTTGGACATCAGCGCAACTCTCCCCCATCAAAGTCCGCGTGCAAACGCGGCTAACTCGACGGTCGCCGAATATCTCAGAAAGGGAGTAATCAAATAAATCCCCGGGAATCGTTCCATGGCCGCCTGGGAAATCTCGCGCGCAATCTCCAGCCCGCGCGCCCCACCCTCTTCTCCGTCGCTACCCGCCATGCGCCGGCGGACTTCATCCGGCACGACGATACCCGGCACCTCGTTATGCAAAAACTCGGCCTGGCGGCCACTCAACAGTGGCCAAATGCCGGTAAAGATGGGAATCCCGAACTCCGCCGTCCGCTTTACCATTTCATCCAAGACACAAAGATCGAAGACGGGTTGAGTCATAACATAGCGAGCGCCCGCCGCGATCTTTCTCTCCAGCCGCGCCACCTGGGAGTCGAGGTTCTTCGAGTTGGGATTAAAAGTGCAACCGATGACAAACTGCGTACTCGTATTGAGCGATTTGCCGGCGTGATTGAACCCTTCATTCATCCGCGCCGCAATGCTGATCAACTGGACCGAGTTGACGTCGTAAACCGAGGCTGCCCCCGGGTGATCGCCCACTCTGGCTGGATCTCCGGTCAAAGGCAGCACATGCCGCATCCCCAGCGCAGCCATCCCGAGCAGTTCACTTTGCAAGCCGAGCAAATTGCGGTCGCGACAGCTCATGTGCAGCAGCGGGGTAATCCCAAACCGCTCCTTGAGCATGGCTCCGATAGCCAGATTACTAACCCGCAGGATGGCCAGCGAATTGTCGGCCAGCGTAATGGCATCGCAGCCCGCCTCGACCAAGGCTCGTGCCCCGGTAAAATATTTATCCAAGGCCAGCGTTTTAGGTGGATCGAGTTCGCAGATAATGACCCGATGCCCCGCCGTAATTCGGTCGAGGAGACTTTCCTCAGCCGGGAGGGCGCGCTTCGGCGTCGGCGGTCGAGCTGACGGGGTGATAACGCGGACCGATTTACTTCGGACCGGCTTGAGCTGAGCGAGAGTCTCGGCGATGGCCGCGATCGTGCGCGGGGTCGTACCGCAGCAGCCGCCGATCAACCGTGCTCCCTGCGCGACCATCTCACGCGCCATCTTTGAGAAGTACTCCGCGGAGGTGTGATAAATAAAGCGACCCTCGTGGTACTGCGGATAGCCCGCGTTCGGGTAGGCCGAGATCAAGAACTTGAGCGGAACGCGTTCCAGAAGGTGAACGGTGGCTTGAGGACCATTCAAGCAATTCACTCCTACAACATCAGCGCCGAGGACGGTCAGCTCGGCAAAGGCCTCCACCAGCGTGATGCCAGAGGACAGCCGACCTTCGGATTCGCATGCCAACGAACAAATTGTGGGCAGCTTCGACAACGACATCTTTGCCGCCAAAGCAATTTTCAGCTCCTCGTAATCCAGAAATGTCTCGAAGAAAATTGCTTCGGCACCCCCATCGAGCAAGCCACCGACCTGCTCCGTGAAGACCGCCGGTCGATCGATTCCTTTGCTAACAGCCTCCTCCCCGCTGATGCCAAGCGGGCCAACGCTTCCGGCCACGCACACGTCCTTGCCCTTCGTCACCTCTCGGGCCAGCCGGGCCGCGGACGCGTTGATTTCGCGGGTCCGATCCCCTAGGCCAAATCGCTCCAGCCGCACGCGGCTGCCTCCAAAGGTATTCGTTTCGATGACTCGCGCGCCGGCTTTGACGTAGTCCTCGTGAATCTTCCGGACCCGCTCGGGTTCACTCAGGCAGATCTCTTCCAGACACCGTTCCAGGGGAACGCCATGGTCGAGCAACATCGTGCCCATGGCGCCGTCACCACAGATGAGGCGACTTTGAAGTTCGTCGAGGAGATCCACGTGGCTAAGCGCTTAGCCTCAGCGCACCCTCGGGTCAATCGTCATCCTCCGCACTGGGATGTACGCCCTCGGGCAAGGAGACTTTCCCTCACGATGCCATCCCGCTTAACGCGCAAGGATAACTTCCTTCTTATCCCAGGCGTGAGTCGCGCCGCAATGCGAACAGGTCACCTTGCCCGGCTTGAGCTCCGCGTCTGCGAAAACATCTTCCTCGATCACCACCCCGGTGACATTGAGCTTTTTCGTTACCGGACATCTCACCAGGATTCGTTTGATCACGGCGCGAATATCTCACATTGAGCGCTAAAAGCTCGCTCTATCTGAGCCATTTGGCAGTTCGTTATGGGAGGACGGCGATCACCCGCGCGGGGAACCCAGAACCCCCTTTTGGTTTTGGAAACGAAATAAAAGCGAGAGCGCCCGTTTCCGGGACTTGATCCAGGTTTGTGAGCAACTCAACCTGGTAGTGATCGTGGCCAAGGACATAGGCTTCAAGGCTGTAGTCTTCCTTGCTTGTGGCCAAGCCGGGATCGGTATCTGTCGTCTCGTGTCCATTCGCCGTGGCTCGGCGCTTCTCGTAAAGATATCTCAAGGCCTCGAGGCTCCAACCTGGATAATGCGCTATACCTTTGGCATCTTTATTTTCCATCGCCGTACTATCAGGCCATCGTTTTGACCAGTCAGTCCGTAGGGCAATGAATGCACCCTCCGGGATCGCTCCATGTTTGCTTTCCCACTGCTTTATCCGCTCCACGCTGAGGGTGTAATCGGCGTTCTGTTCGGCCTCTTCATGAACATCGATGACCACCAAAGGCAGAATCATCTCCTTGGGCGTTATTTGGTCGACGGTTCGACCGCCTTCATGGAAATGCGCCGGCGGATCGACATGCGTCCCCCATTGCCCCACATGCGTAAACACCTCGGCAAAAAAACCTTCTCCCTTCAATCCGGGTTTTTTGCTGTACCAATAAAGCGTTTGCCGCTTTTCGTCCGGGAAACCCGGCCAATGGGGAATTCCCGGTTCGAAGGCATGCGTCAGATCCACCATCGTTTTCTTAGAGAGCTCTTTTTGGATTCTCCAAAGACCAGGCACCGGCTGCTCACCTGCATGAGCTGCAGTGAGCACTGCAATCAGGTGGAACAGAACCAAGCGCTGAAACCTCATGTGGAAGTGTTAATTGATTGCGCAAACAGAGGCCAACAACTTCCAATAAATGGCGACATATTTTTGCATCCCATAAATGGAGCTGTTGCCGGCCGCTCGCCGTGGCGGTTATCCACAGGCTCCCCCGGTCGGCTTCATGGGAAGATATTCCAAGAAAGGCACTTATTCAGACGCTTAAGATGAAGGAAGTAAAAGGTTCAACTAAAGAATCCTCAATCAGCCCGGTGAAGAATTATTCGCGCGCCCAGACATTTTGACGGTCTTTTTGAACTACACGCGGGAATAATCGACAGAACAAACAACTCTGAAAACTGGCCTCAATGATGGACCCGCGAAAATGTTTAACGCGTCCGCGGAGTCGATCCAAATCGAAGTTTTTGCACCGATGTCGAGTAAACTGCTTCTAGAACAACCGGCACCGGTCATTTCCATCATTCCGGAATCGGCCGTACGGCCACCGACAGAAAAGCCGGAGAGTCTCTTTGAGCACGTCGCATGGTTTTACGTTTTCTGCCGCGAGAATCTCTTTCGCGATGATACCGAGAGGCTAAGCAAAGCGCTTTGGCCCGACGCCAAGCCGCCTTCTGGGGCAGAGTTGCTGGAGATTGGCTGTGGACCTGGCTTTTACGCGCGTCGCTTTGCCCGGCGCTATCCACAAATATCCGTCACGGGAATGGATCGGTCTGAACAGCAGCTCAGGTGGGCTCGAGCACGAGCGGAAAGCGGGGGACTGGGCAACTGCAAATTCGAGCGCGTCGACATCCTCAACATTAAGCGATCCGAGTCGCATTACGACGCCTTGATCGCGTCCCGTCTCTTCACCGTCCTGACCGAACGAGAGCGCGCCATTGCCGAAATGTATCGCGTTCTGAAACATGGCGGCCGCTGTATAATTGCCGAGCCGCGGCACGCCTTTCGAGCCTCGATTCCACTGATCGCGATGTGGATATTGGCTCGCATGACGCGATCTGGCGACGGCTACTGTGAACCTCATCGGGCCACCGTTCTCTCGCACGACGATCTCTCCCGCCTCTGTGCCACTCAGCCGTGGAAACGGTTCGAATGTTGGGAAGATGGGCGCTACCAATATGCGCTCTGTGAGAAAGCATGACGACGCGACACCGCGTCATTTTCCCTGGCAAGACGAATCCCGGCGCAGCAGGCCGTTGCGCCTTGGCAGTGATGACGAAAGCCCCCCGGCCCGGCCAGGTAAAGACGCGGCTCACTCCGCCCCTCCAGCCCGACGAATCGGCGGCGCTCAATCGCGTGTTCCTGCAGGATATATCCTCGGCGATCACTGCTGTCGGTCCTTGGGTGCAGGGAATCGGCTGCTACACGCCGGTCGGCTCCGAGGACGAATACCGCGACATCTTTCCCGCGGGATTTGAATTGATCGCGCAACAGGAGGGTGAGTTTGGCGAGCGTCTTTTCGGCGCGGTCGACGATTTGTTTTCGGTTGGTTTCGGCGCCGTCTGTCTAATCAACTCCGACAGCCCGACCGTCCTCGTTTCCTCTTTTGCCGAAGCCGCCCGGGTGCTCGCTCAGCCTAACGACTCTTTGGTAATCGGGCCCTCCGATGATGGCGGCTACTATCTTATCGGGATGAAACAGCGACATCGCGCCTTGTTCGAGCGGATCGACTGGAGTACCGATCGGGTCTTGTCACAGACACGGGAACGCGCCGCCGAACTTGGATTGACGGTTCATCTCCTGCCACCTTGTTACGACGTGGATGATGGCAGCACCCTCCAGCGGCTCTGCCAGGACTTGTTAGGGCCTAACAGCAAGCTGCAGGCAGCAGCAGCCCCCGCCACTCGTCGATTTCTCCAACGGCTTGTCGCGCAGGAAGGCTACGAACGCATTTGGCCCAGCTCTAAGCAGACTCTTTCCGGCAAATGAAGCGCGCCCTGGTCACTGGCGGTGCTGGTCTGATTGGCTCTCACCTTTCCGATCTGCTCGAGCTCGAGGGCTGGCAGGTTCGGGTGCTGGATAACCTCGAGCCACAAACCCATCGTCACGGGCGGCCCGCCTGGGTTTCCGAGGGCGTCGAATTCATGCAGGGCGATCTGCGCGATCGAGCCACCATTACGGCGGCGCTCGCCGGCGTGGAAGTGGTCTTCCACCAGGCGGCCTATGGCGGCTACATGCCGGAAATCGCGAAATACGTCGACGTGAACAGTCTCGGGACAGCGCAAATGCTGGAGGTAATTCGTGAGGAGAAATTACCGGTCAAGAAAGTGATCGTGGCATCCTCCCAGGCAGTCTACAGCGAAGGCGCGGCTACCTGCCCGCAGCATGGTCTGGTTTTCCCGCCCGTGCGGCCGGTGGAGCAGTTGCGCGCCGGCGATTGGCAGGTGCATTGTCCCATCTGTCAGGCCATCACGACCAGCACGCCCACGCCTGAAAATGCGCCGATCGGCGGCGAAACCGTTTATGGCCTCACGAAGGTGGACCAGGAGAAGTTGGTCCTGCTCTGGGGCCGGCAAATGGGCATTCCGACGGTCGCATTGCGCTACTCCTGCACCTACGGTCCGCGGCAGTCGATCTTCAATCCTTACACCGGTGTGATCGCGATTTTCTGCACCCGGTTGCTAAATGATCTTCCGCCGATTCTCTACGAAGATGGTGCCCAAACGCGCGACTTTTCCTTTGTCGAAGACATCGCCCGCGCCAACCTCCTCGCTGCCGAAAGCGACGCGCTCGATGGCCTGCCGGTGAATGTCGGGAGCGGCCGGGGGGTGCCGATCCGAGAAGTGGCCGAGCAGATTTCGGCCGCGCTGGAGATCCCGATTGCGCCGGAGGCCAAAGGCGAATTTCGTCCCGGCGAAATGCGTCACCTCACGAGTGGGACGGAGCGGATTCGCGCTGCCGGTTACGCACCGCAGGTGGATCTGGCCAGCGGGATTGAACGCTATCTCGATTGGATCCGGACGCAGCAGAACGTGCGTGACTATTTCAGCGAAGCGGCCGAAGTGCTCCGTCACAAAGGCATCGTCCATCGCGTGGCGCGGACGTGAAAACGCGCGTCTCGGTCGTTATTCCCGCGTTGGACGAGGAAGAGCCGATCGGCGACGTGATCCGGGCCTGCCTCGCGACCGGTTTGCCTCACGAAGTCATTGTGGTCGACAACGGCAGTCGTGATGCCACCGCCGCCCGCGCGCGAGAAGCCGGCGCGCGCGTGGTGACGGCGGCCCGCGGCTACGGCCGTGCTTGTGCGGCGGGCGTGGCGGCGGTCGATCCGGCCAGCGCGATCATTGTTTTTCTCGATGGCGACGGCAGCGATTGCCCGGAGTTTATGGAGCAGCTCGTTAGGCCAATCGAGCGCGACGAAGCCGATTTCGTGATCGGCTCGCGGGTGCGCGGGGAGCGCGAGGCAGGGAGCATGAACTTCCAGCAGATCTTCGCCGGCCGCGCTGCCGGGTGGCTGCTCAACCTCCTCTACGGCGTTCCATTTACGGACATGTGCCCATTCCGCGCCATCCGCCCCCGTACCCTGGCCCGCCTCGGGATGCGGGAGGAAACTTATGGCTGGAATCTGGAGATGCAGATGCGCGCGGCCCGGTCAGGCGTGCGCATTCTGGAGGTGCCGGTCGACCACCGCTGCCGGACCGGGGGCGAATCGAAAGTCTCCGGCACTTTGCGCGGAACGTTTGTCGCTGGCGCCCGCATCCTGGCCACCTTTTGGCGAGTGGCGCGGGAACCGCGGCGAGCCGCGCCGGAATAACTCGTCGGGTCCAAACCTCTCGTCTCCATGAGTGACGCGACGCGCAGCGGTTGGAAAATGACCTGGTCCGGCCTGCTCGCCGGAGCCTTGGCCGGCGTAGTCATGACGCTGGTCATGCTCCTTCTCTGGTGGCTTTTTGGCATCGGAACGCCACTCGCCATTCTCGGGGATCGACTTTCGGTCTTCATTCCGCCCGGGCCATTCCTCGGCCTGATGGGCCGGGTCGGCGGCTACAATCACATGAAGCAACTCGGGGTCGGCTCCATCATCCTGGGACAAATCGGAGTCGGTGCGCTCGGCGGAGTTCTTTATGCCTTCGCCCTCGCTCAGGTGAGAACGCCTCGGCGGCTCTTCCTCAGTGCAGGGTTTTTCATTCTGCTGCCCATGATGGCCTGCGCCATTTTGCTCGGGCCGGTCCTGGCCACGCATTACTGGGGGTTTCCGAGGTGGCCGGCAACGTTCTTCACCGTGCTTGGATTTCTGCTCGCTTTCCTCGCCTTCGAGCGAACGCTCGTCCTTTCCTACGGGTGGCTCAGGCGGGCGCGCCCGACGGCTCCGCCTAACGACGCCGAATTTTCACCTACGGTCGGCCGCCGTGCCGTCGTCCTGGGCGGGCTCGGCCTGCTCGTCGCAGGTGGCGCCACTGCGGTCCTGCGGAAACTTTATTATAAGGCGACTTTCAGCTACGACGGCACCCAGTACCGCGGCGCTCAGGTAGAGGGAATCACGCCTAACGATAAGTTTTATTGTGTGACCAAGAATGTGGTCGATCCGCAAGTCGATGAATCGCTCTGGCGCCTCGAGGTCTCCGGCCTGGTCCAGAATGGTCAGAGCTACGATTTTGCCGCGCTCAAGGCGCTTCCCGCGGTCGAACAGGAGACGACCCTCATGTGCATCAGCAACGGCTTGGGGGCCGGCTTGATGAGCAACGCGAAATGGCGTGGAATCCCGTTGCACACTTTCCTGCAAAGCGCGTCACCGCTGCCAAGTGCGACCAAGGTGCGCCTGCATGGAGTCGACAACTACGCCGATACTTTTCCGCTCGAAAAGGCGATGGACCCGACCACCTTGGTCGCTTACGAAATGAACGGCGAGCGGTTGCCCGATCGGCACGGGTTCCCGGCCCGCATCGTGGTGCCGGGATACTTCGGGGAGAAGAACGTAAAGTGGCTCACCCGCATCGAACTGACCGGCGATGAGGCGGAGGGATTCTACGAAAAGCAGGGTTGGGGCCCGAATTTTATCATTCCGACGCGATCCCGTTTCGATCAGCCGGACGATTACGCCTGGTTCAGCCTAACGAATTCTCCGGAGGGCATTCCACTGAAGGGGATCGCGTTTGCGGGTAATCGTGGAGTGAGCCGGGTCGAGGTCAGCCTGGATGGCGGCCAAAGTTGGCAGGGCGCGCAAATCACTTATCCGGGGACCAAATTGACCTGGGTGCTCTGGCGTTTTGACTGGAAGCCAGCGGGTCCGGGCGAGCACAAGTTGGTCGTGCGCGCGACCGATGGGACAGGCGCAATGCAGCGGGAAGAAAAAGAGCGCGGGCAATTCTCCGGCACGACTGGGTTTCACCAGATCACCGTGTATTTGAGCGCTTAGGTCTGGACCGTGTCGCGGCCAGCCTGCTTCTGGCAACGCGGACACCAGGCGGTCGTCCTCCCCCCCACGGTTGCGCGCCGTAGGGCGGTCCCATCGCGGGGACATTTGCCACCAGCTTTCCAGCGGACGTGCAAGAGCCAGTCTTTCGGCGGATCGGAATCGTCGTCGCCAATCGTCTTGAGGGCCGCCCGCGCGACGAAGCGAGTTGCGCGCCAGATGGCGTGAAGCTTTTCCTCATTCAACCTGCCGGCCGTAGTCCGCGGGGAAACGCGGGCCCGCCAGAGAATTTCGTCCGCCATCCAATTGCCGACACCGGGAAATCCGGTCTGCAAGAGCAGGACAGCCTTAATCGGCGCGCGGGCGTGTCGCCTGACGAAGGCGGTGAAAACCTTTTTCGTGAAGCCAGCGGAGTGAATTTCCGGCGCGGTGGTGGACCACCAATCCGGTGGCTCCTGTCCGTGATGGAATCGGACCCGCCCGAACTGCCGGGCATCCCGCAAAACAAGCGCCCGTACATCTTGTTGCAGGACGAGGTGATCGTGTTTTTCGGGTCGGAAGTTTCCTTTTTCGGTACGCAACTTTCCGCTCATCCCGAGATGAATCCCGAGCCAGTTGTCGTCGCTGAAGCAGAAAAGCATCTGCTTGCCGCGCGCCAGCGAGCTTTGCAAAGTCTGACCCACGAGCCGGCGGGAAATCGCTCGCACATTAGTTCCGCGAAAAATTCGTTTCGCGCCGTGCAGTTTCACCAAGAGAATCTCGGCGCCCAGTCCCGCGTCCCAGCGTTTCCGAAAATATTCGACCTCAGCGAGCTCAGGCATACTCCTGAAATCGGCCATGCGTGGCCTGCCACTCGTGGCTGGAGCTGAGTTCCAAGGGCCGCGCCGGCTAGCTTTGCGCTTCCGAACCGAAAAGCTTCACTAATTTATTGTATAGACCGAGAAGCAAAATCGTCGGCGCCCAATGACCCACGAAATGCGATTGGTCCCGCCTGCCAAAAAGGCGCAGACCCAGCGAGAGCCCGATCGAACCAAATGCCAGCCAAAGGAAAGTGTCGGAAGGAAGCTTGCTCGTCTGCCGTTCGATCGCTTTCGCGACCGCGCCTTCGCGGTGGTGAATCCCAGAGAGATCCGTTCCTACAGTAGTCGTGTTCATGTCATTGCCTTCGTCCCGGAGCTTTGGGCAGACGCTATTTTCTTTAGGTGAAGGCAATCCAGATTAGTGGCTCGGGCGGCGTCCGCTGCGGAGTGCCGCCATTAGATCGCTTCCGGGCTCCATGCTACCCTTGGCCCGCATGGAGAAAGTCATCATTGTCGGAAGTGGCTGCGCGGGCCTGACCGCCGCGATTTATGCCGCGCGCGCGAACCTGAGCCCGCTCGTTCTCGAGGGCGGCCAACCGGGCGGCCAGCTTTCGACCACGACCCTGGTGGAAAATTTCCCCGGCTTTCCCGATGGGATCGATGGTCCGCAGTTGATCATGAACATGCACAAGCAGGCGGAAAATTTTGGGACGAGATTCTCCTATGCGGAGGCGACAGGCCTGGAGCTAGGCGAGGGGCAGATCCGCCTGCAAGCGGATGACGAATGGCTCGAGACCCAAGCCCTCATCATCGCGAGCGGCGCTTCCGCCCGCTGGCTCGGGCTGGAGAACGAAGAGAAGCTGATCGGTCACGGCCTCACGAGTTGTGCGACCTGCGACGGCGCCTTTTATCGCAACGTTCCGGTTTGTGTGGTGGGCGGGGGCGACTCGGCGGCGGAGGAAGCGCTTTTTCTGACTCGCTTTGCTTCGAAGGTTTATCTGATTCATCGACGCGATAAACTGCGCGCCTCGCCGATCATGGCCGACCGCGTCCTGGCCTGCGAAAAGATCGAACCGATCTGGAACACCGCCGTAGTGAAATACATTTCGGACGAAAAGGGAGAGATGACCGCAGTCGAGCTGCGCAACCTCGTGACCAGGGAAGAGCAGATTCTGCCCGTAGCCTGCGTCTTTGTCGCGATTGGCCACGACCCAAACACGAAGGCTTTCGCCGGCAAACTCGAAACAGATCGCGACGGCTATCTGATTGCGAAACATTTGGCGGAGAGCAAACACCCTGGAATTTTCATCGCGGGCGACGTGGCCGATCGCATTTATCGCCAGGCCATTACCGCGGCGGGCTCCGGCTGTGCGGCGGCGATCGAAGCCGAGCGCTATCTAAGTGAGCACGCTGGCTAACGATCCCGGCCTGTCGCGGATGTTTTGAAACTTTGCGACCTGACGCAGTTCTACTCGCCTCTGAGTGGCGGTGTGAAGCGTTATGTGCATGAGAAAATCCGCTACATCCAGGCGGAAAAGCGGGACGAGCACGTCCTCATCATTCCCGGTACCAGGACCGAGATGATCGCGGAAGAACGCTCGAGGATTTACTCGATTGCGTCGCCCCTGCTCTCGCGCACCTCGCGTTATCGCGCTCTGCTTAACCTGCGCGCGATCGAGGAAATCCTGGAACGCGAGAAGCCGCATCTGATCGAATCGGGCGATCCCTACCAGGTCGCGTGGAAGGCGATTGCTTCCGGCGTCGGGCTCCGCATCCCGGTGATTGGTTTCTACCATTCCCATTTTCCGGAGGCGTATTTGCGGACCACGTCACGCTTTCTCGGCCGAACGGCAACGGAGTTTGTCATGGATATGGCCCGCCGCTACGTGCGGCAGATTTACAATCGTTTTGAGGCTACGCTCGTTCCTTCCACGCGGCTCGGGAATCTCTTGCGAGCCTGGGGTGTGGAGAACGTTCGCCCCGTGGATCTCGGGGTAAACGTGGAGGTTTTCCGGCCGTCCCCGGAAGATGCCACCGATACCCGAAGATTGTTAGGCATCCCACCCGAGCGCTCTCTCCTGCTTTACGTCGGGCGGCTCGCCCAGGAAAAGAACACCCAGACTTTGTTGGCTGCGTTCGAGCTGCTGGTTAAACGCGAACCGGATCGCTACCACCTCCTGATCGTGGGCGATGGACTACAGCGGGCCGCTTTGCGCTCCCTGCAGGCACGAGTTGGGTCCGTGACCTGGCGCCAATATTGCACCGATTCAGACGAACTGGCCCGACTCTACCGCGCGGCCGAGCTGCTCGTCCACCCGGGCGTGCAGGAGACGTTTGGCTTGACTGCGCTGGAGAGCCAGGCATGCGGGACACCGGTCGTCGGAATCCGCGGCAGCTACATGGACCGGATTATTTCCGGGGACCAGAAACATTGGGCGTCCGAAAACACGGTAGAAGCGTTGGCCGACGCCGTCACCGCAGCGACGGGTGACAGTGGCCTGCGGCAATCGGGTTTGCTCGCGGCCGAAGACGTCCGCGCACACTTTGCCTGGCCGGCCGTTTTTGGAAAATTGTTCCGCCTCTATGACGAAGTGCGGATCGGTTTTCACTCCGGCTAAGGATGGGAGTTGCAGCAGCCTTGCCAGAAAGTAACGCCACGCTACCCTGCGGGGTGATGAAAACCGAAGGCGCCTTTTCGATCCGTGGCTTTGAGCGGTCTGACCGCGCCGCGGTCCGAGATTTATGCTGCCGCACTGGCTTTCTCGGCCAACCGATTGATCCGGTTTATGAAGATCGCGAATTGTTCGCCGATTTTCTGACGACCTATTATACGGATCACGAACCGGAGTCTTCCTTTGTTATCGAAGTCAACGGCGAGTTGAAAGGCTATCTTCTTGGTTCGCGCCGGCCGCTCTTAAATCAGCTCTACTCTTTTCAACAAAATATCATTTTGTTCGTCCGCGCTCTTTTGCGTTATCCGCGCTACAACGTGCGCTCCCGCCGCTTCATCCGCTGGATGATTGTCAACGGCTGGCGGGAGGTGCCCGCGGCGCCCGCCCGGACCGCGCATTTTCATATCAATTTGCTGCCGGAAGCGCGCAAAATTTCCACCACCCGCGCTCTGATGAGCGCTTACCTGAGTTACCTTTATCGCTGCGGCGAGAAACAGGTTTATGGGCAGATCGTCACCTTCGAAAGTCGTCGCGGGGAGAAAATGTTCGAGCGCTACGGTTTCCGGGTCATGAATCGGGCCGAGATCACGAAGTATCGGGCCTACTACCCGGAGTCCGTTTATCTCAGCACCGTGATCAAGAATCTCGAGACGGAGGGACCGCTCTCGGCCTATGCGGATTCACCCGCTCGCTTGTCTCCTCCCGGCGCATTAGTATAAAAAACCGTTTTGCCGGCATAGCTCAGTTGGTAGAGCAGCTGATTTGTAATCAGCAGGTCATCGGTTCGAGCCCGATTGCCGGCTCCCTCTACCTGTCACCCAACCGCGGATGGAGCCTTGAATTAGAGGAGCATGTTTTCTTGCCTTGGCGATGTAGTAAGTCCTCGGCATATATTGTCTTTCGTTTTAGGCGGGGACTGTCTATCGAGTGAGCGCAATACCCGAGCTTGTCTGCGTGGTGGATGACGACCCATCGGTCCGTCGAGCGCTGCGGCGTTTGTGCAAAGCGGCCGGTTATCGTCCGGAGATGTTTGCGTCGGCCGAAGAGTATCTGGCGCGCACGGCGTTTGCCGGGCCGATCTGCCTGGTGCTCGACGTGCGCATGCCGGGCCTGAACGGTCTGGATCTGCAACACGCTCTCGAAACGCGCGGAGCTTGCGAGCAGATCGTCTTCATTACCGGTCACGGCGACGTGACCACCTGTAAGAAGGCGATGAAAAACGGAGCGGTTGATTTCCTGACCAAACCTTTCGATAGCGATGAATTGATCGAAGCGGTCGAGCGCTCACTGGCGCGGGCGAGGGAAATCCTGCAAAAACGGACGGAGCGACGTGCGGCACGCCGCCAGATCGAAAAGCTGACGCCGCGCGAATTTGAAGTGCTGCGCTTTGTCATCATGGGTCTGCTCAATAAGCAAATCGCCGGGGAGCTGAACACAGCTGAGAAGACCATTAAGGTTCATCGCGGACGAGTCATGCAGAAGCTCGGCCTAACGTCGGTCCCCGATCTGGTGCGCTTATCGCAATCGGCGGGAGTTTCGCCGGCGCCCCCCGACATGGGATCAAAGTCCACTATCGGGGATAATTAGGCAGGCTAGGGTTGCCAGGCCCAGCCAAAAGGCGAGAAATTGTCTCGTCGACATCTGCCCGGGGCAAATGACGGAATCGCAAGTGCAGGCAAGCCGGGGCTCGTGGGACTAAGGTCCTATAGACGACAATTCTGGCGTCCACCAATCTGTTCCCTCAACCACGAACGAAACCGAAACAGAAAGAAAGAAAAATCGATGAAACACGGATTCAAACTTTTCGGGGCGATGGCGCTCCTCGCGATAGCAGCAGGCTGTGCCACAGACACCGGTAAGACGGACCTATTGTCCGCCGCAGGATTCAAATTGGTCCCGGCGGATACTCCGGAAAAGCAGCAGCTGCTGGCAACTCTGCCGCCGGACAAGCTCACGTTGATTGTTTGGAAAGGGAAGCAGTTCTACGTCGAGCCGGCTTCTGACAGTCAAGCCTATGTGGGCACGCCGGCGGAATATCAAGCCTA
Source organism: uncultured Verrucomicrobiae bacterium (assembly GCA_963749935.1). Taxonomy (GTDB): domain Bacteria; phylum Verrucomicrobiota; class Verrucomicrobiia; order Chthoniobacterales; family UBA10450; genus Palsa-1392. The sequence continues at coordinate 1,220,632 of CAVVOH010000004.1, read as the reverse complement.
CCAGCAGCTCCGGCTGGCGAAGCAGATGTCCAACGATAACCTAATGGCCGCTCAGATGAACCAGGCGGCCAACGATCGTTGGGGCGCTTGGGGCCCCGGTCTTTACGGTGGTTTCTACGGGAGGGGCTGGCGGTAGCGGTTGGACTCTTAAACGCCCGCAACATGTCGGCTTTGCCCGTCAATTTCCCAGGGGACGAAAAGCAGATTTGACTGAATAACTACCTATGACTGCATCTCATTACGGCAGAATTCTATTGATCTTGGCCTGCGCGTGCCTCGCCCTCTCCGGTTGTCAGACTCCTCAATCGGGCGCATCGACAACGCCAGGCAGCCAAAGCGGCGGCCACCTCATGGTGCATCGAGCGCCCGACCTGGGCACCGGCCTGGTCCTTACGATTGACGGAGCCAAGGGGGCGGACATCCGGGTAGGTGACACTTACGATGGATATCTCGCACCCGGCCGACACGTCATAAGCGTTCTCCCTGCACCGAACGAGGACAATCAGGCCGCAGCTTCTGTCACTCTGACGGTGGTGAATGGAGAAACGTACTCCTACACCGCTGCCCGGCGGGGAGGGCTGGTGGCTTTGGTAAAGGATTAGGCGCGGGCGGGCGCGAATCCGCCGCACGGTTGCGGGATTGAAGTCAGACCTGGCGCCGGCTGACTGCGACTACGATCGACCACACCATGAATCGATTCGCAGAAGTGGGGCGCAGGTTATCGCCCGGCCTGTTCCGCTCCCCTTGTCGGGCGTCCGTAACCGCCGGATCAAGGATGAGCCGCAGGCCACAAACCCGCCGGTTCTTCCTACTCGCTCTCGCGCTCATATCGCTCGCGTCCTCCTTGAACGCAGCCGACGCGCCGCTACCCCCGACACCGCCACGCCTGGACGCGGAAGCCGGGCCGAGGAGAGTTAGCTACGTGGTATGGATCGGCGATGTCACTGCCATCAACAGCGTCGCGCAGACTTTTTCGGCCAACCTCATGCTCATCCTTCGCTGGCATGATCCCAAACTCCGGCACGCCGGTCCGGCCGCAAAGCAGGTTGCCCTCGCGGAAATTTGGCACCCACCCCTATTGATCGTGAACGAAATCGGGGAAACCATGCGCTCCTTGCCTGAGATCGCCGAGGTCGCGCCCGACGGCAGCGTGATTACCCGCCAGCGCTTGATCGGCACTTTCACTCATTCTCTGGACCTGCGCGGTTTTCCCTTCGATCGCGCAACTTTCCGCGTGCAACTGGTGACGCCCGGATATCGTCCGCAGGAGATCGAATTCGAACCCTACGCCGGTGCGGTGGCTGCGGGGCTACGGGGAGGAATTGGCCGTGCCCAACAGTTCACGCTTCAGGACTGGCGCGTCCTTTCCACCGCCGCTGGTCCCAAACCCTACCCGGTTTTGCCTGACCTGGAGCTTGCCGGTTTTGCTTTCGAGTTCACCGCCGCGCGCAATGCACAGTATTTTGTAATCAAAGTCATCCTCCCCCTCCTCTTGATCGTGATGATGTCGTGGTCAGTTTTTTGGATCGATCCGAGGGAGGTTGGCCCGCAGTTCAGTATCGCCGTCACCTCGATGCTGACGCTTATCGCCTACCGTTTCGCGATCGAATCGAACATTCCAAAACTGCCCTATCTCACCCGCCTCGATGCTTTCATCCTGGCGGGCACGCTGCTGGTCTTTCTCTCCTTAATAGAGGTCGTCATTGTGTCGAGGATGGTTAAGAGCGATCGGCTCGAGCAGGCCCGCGCCATCGATCGGCGCTGCCGCTGGATCAGCCCGATAGTCTTCGCCGGTGTCAGTGCTGCGATCTTCTTCCGCTGAAACTCATGAATTCCAGATTCCATTTAGTTTGCCTGAGTGCGGTCCTGGCGTTGTCAGTCTCCTGTGCCCCTTACGGGCCGTATCACGGGAATACGGCTGCTGACCCGGAGAAGTCGGTGCGGGGACCGGCTGATGGGCGCTATCGAATGGCCTTCGTGGAATTCGGCGACCAGGGTTCGGCCCTCGATACTTCGCAACGGGCCGCCGCCATTAACGTCATTCGCAAAGCGCAGCGCCCTCTCCTTTTCGTCTACATCCATGGCTGGCAAAATGATGCCACTTCCCGCGATGTCTGCCGTTTTGAACATTTCCTCGATCAGGTCTCCGGCTTCCCGGAAGTATCCAGTCAAAAGATTGATGTCATCGGAGTCTATATCGCGTGGCGGGGAAAGAATCTTACCATTCCGGGTCTCAATCTCCTCACCTTCTGGAGTCGAAAAGCGGCGGGTGGTGAAGTCGCGGCCCAAAACAGTTGCCTGGCCACAATTAACGAGTTGGCCATCGCGGCGCGCGCCCCCGGGAAAAAGTCTCATCACTGTGTCCTGATGGGGCATTCCTTTGGGGGATTGGTTTTGGGGAACACCATTTCGCATTCCCTTCTCACGGCCAACAGCAGCGGGGGGCGAAATTCCAGCCCATGGGATATGGCGATCGCGTTCAATTCAGCCGACAACTCGATCAGGTACTCGGCAGCTCATGTCCGAGCTGGATTATCTCTACAAGTATGACCCCAGCCGTCATGCCTACGTCGGTCGTGCGGAGGGCGCGGACGCCGGCAGCTCGATCGGTGAAAACCAGCCGTTGCTCATTATTCTGCAATCGGAGAACGACCAGGCGACGGGCAAGTTTTTCCCGATTGGCACCGGCCTTTCCAATGCCCTCGGGCTGCGCTACCACTGGAACAGGGTGCCCGTCCCGGGCAGCCAGGGACAGAAGGTATCGGAGAATGAGTTCAATACCCACACCCCGGGGAACGAAAAATATCTGGTCAACTTCCAGGTCAAGTCGTTAGGCGAAGCGGCCCCACCGCCCGGATTGCGCGCGACCGAAAATAGAGCCTTTGAAGCCAACATCCGGGAAAACCCGCGCGGACGGACCTTTTACACGAGCGAGAAGAACGATGGGCATGAAAAAAAGTTCTGCCCAGGCTCGGACTACAGTCCCGAGGAGTCACGACCCGGAACGGGCAACGAACTCTGGCGGAGGTGGGAGTTTGTTTACGTCGGCAACGCCCGGGTGCCCTGCTGGATCGTGCGTGTCCCCAAAGATATCATCTCGGGCCATGGCGGCCTCTGGAGCGATAACTCGATCGCGATGTTTGGCGCGCTTTACCGGATGCATTTTCCATTGAATGGCGCCGGCATCAGCCTTCGCCGTCCACCAGTGCAGGTTCCAAAGGCGCCCGATATGGAGCACTTAAAGAAGGACAAGCTTCATTGACCACTAGCTCGCCTAGCGAGAAAGAAATCGAGACGATGACATGACTCTAAGGAGAGCATCTTAAACAACTATGTAAGGGAGATAACTTGAAACTTCCCGCTCATGTCCTGTTCCGCAAAGATCACTCGCTCATTCTTTGGAAGCCACGTGGCATCCTGAATGAAGCGATCGTGAACGAGATTATCGTATTCATCGGGATCGCGGAGGCGAGGTCCAGCGAACCCTTCAATCGTTTCTCAGACCTCTCGGCGCTCGATGCGGTTGATTTGAATTTTCGGTTTGTCTTTGACGTCGCCCTGCATCGGCGTCGGACCCACAAGCCAAATCCGGCGGTCAAGTCCGCCTTTTATGTCACCAGCCCTGCCACCACGCATTATGCCAAGTTGCATGCCATGCTGACCGACTATTCGCCGCTCAATGTTTCCCTCTTTACCGAGCTCGCCGCGGCCGCGGAATGGCTCGACGTTCCCGGCCAGGCCCTGACCATGCCCTAACGAGTGGTCTTCTCGATGATGACTTAGTGAGGTTCTGTAAAATGAAAGCAGTTGTTCAGTTTTGCAAAACGACGTTGATCGGCGGCTCCAGTCCTTCGCAAATCTCCCATTGCTTCGAGAAGGATCGAGACGTAATCACGAACCGATTATTTTCTCGCTCGTTGATCGCTAAACCGCAGACATTGAATTCCACACTCACCATGCACCCTAATATCCGTCGTTGGCGCGGGCTCCGCGTGTCCCTCTTGCTCTCCGTGCTGGCCGCTCTGCTTCATCCGGCGAGCGCGCATGCTTCGCTATTTAAGGGCGAAGCACTGGACTCGGTTGCAAATGGAGTCTCTTGGGTCGCGATCATCATTGCACCGATCATCGGCATCACCCTTTTCTGGCTCGTTCACATCCTCCCGGAAAAGATCGCGCATAAGAGAAAGCATCCACAGACCAGGTTGATCCAGTGCCTGTGCCTGATGTCGCTTGTCTTCGGCGGAATTCTCTGGCCGCTCGCCTGGCTTCTGGCCTACTCAAAACCGGTGCTGCACAAGCTCGCCTATGGCACCGACGTCGATGAATCACTCGCTCATGACGATCATGGTAAAGCCAGGGCGGAGGAGATAAGCGAAGTCGAAAAACTTCGCGCTCGCATTGGCGAACTTGAACGACAAATCACCGGAGGTAAGGCGTAATGGAACTCATCCTCCTGATCATCTATTCGACCATCGTCTGGTTCATCTTCTTCAAGAAGAAGTGGCTGCCCTGGAACATCACCAGCCAGGTCATTGTCGTCACGATCCCGATCATCGGGTTGGCGATAACCATCCTCTTCATGAACATCGTCGCGCCGTCGGCGAGTGATGTGCGGGCGATGAATTACGTCATCCCGATCGTGCCGCGCGTGACCGGGCAGGTGACCGAAGTGCCGATCGAGCCGAATCGGCCGATCAAGAAAGGCGATGTGCTCTTCAAAATCGATCGGGCGCCTTTCGAAGCAGCGGTGAAAGCCGCCGAGGCCACGCTGCGCGGACTGGGGGATCAGCTTAAAAACGCTGCGGCCAAGAAAGCCGCACTGGCCCCACGAATCGACCTCGCGCAAAAGCGCGTCGAGCAATTCACCGCGCTCGCTTCGACGGGGGCGGGACGGCGGGCCGATCTGGAACAGGCGCAAGCTGACCTCGGAAATCTTGAAAGCGAAGTCCTCGCCGCCGACGCCACGGAGTCACAGGCGCGTGCGCAGATTGCCAAGGCCGAAGCCGACCTCTTGGGTGCGAAATACGACCTCGACGGCACCACGCATCTCGCCCCCGCCAACGGCCGGGTGGCGAATCTCGCGCTCCGGCCCGGCGTGCGCGCGGCGCAGTTGCCAATGTCACCAGTGATGAGCTTCATCGAGGAGGATGACCCATGGGTGATCGCCTTTTATGCTCAGAACGAACTGCGTTACGTGGAGCCGGGCAACGAGGCGGAGATCTTCATGAAGATGTATCCCGGCCGTATCATCAAGTGCAAGGTGGACTCGATCCTCTGGGCGACGGCTCAAGGCCAAATGCCGATCAGCGGCAATTTGCCCAATACCACACCGGTGTATGCGCCCGACCAGTTAATCGCGGTGCGGTTACTGGTCGACGGCAAGGACAAGGGCGTTTTCCTGGCCGCCGGCGCGCGCGGTCACGGCGCGATCTATACCGAGCATGCAAAATTTCTGCACATCATCCGCAAGACCTTCGTCCGCGTCTCGACTAAACTGGATTGGTTCGTCGCCAAGCTGCACTAGCCAATGCGTGTGAAGACTCGAATCCTTCTCAGCATCACTGCGTGCCTCACGCTCGGAGGTTGTGCACTCCGTCAACCGCCTTCCGGGGCTAATATCCTGACCGACGCGGCGCGCGCGCAAATCCCCGGTCAGTGGAGTGGTGCTCATCGCAGGGGCGGAGTGGCTCCGAATTGGATCGACACATTCCACGACCCGGAGCTTAGCAGGATCGTCGAGGAAGCGATCATCTACAATCCCGACCTCAAAGCCGCCGCCGCGCGCGTCGAAGCCTCACGCTATGCGGTCCGCGTGGCCGCCGCTTCGCTCTATCCACGCATCGGCGCTAAGATTCTCGGCGAGGTCCAGGGACAGGAGCTGGGAGGCGATCTCTGCACGCGGGATCGAGCCGCCGAGCTTGGGAGGCTTGCCGGGAGTTGATAACGGTGGCGGCAGCGCCCTCGATACCAGCATTGATTCCTCATCGCAACGCGGAGTCTATGGACTCGGAATCGGCGCGTCTTGGGAGGCCGACGTGTGGGGCCGCGTGCGCTCGAAAAAGGCTGCCGCCCAGGCCGAAAGCGACGCACTAGCCGCCGACTATGAATTCGCCCGGCAATCACTCGCCGCCGCGGTCGCGCGCGCCTATTTCTCTACCATCGAGGCGTCGCAACAGGCCGCGAACGCCCAGGAAATATTGAGCTATTACGGCGAGGCGACAAAGCTCGCCGACGCACGCCAACAACAGGGACACGCGAGCGACTTCGACCTCGCGCAAATCAAGGCACGCACCGCCTCCGCGCAGGATGCGCTCTACGTCGCACAATCCGCGCGGGCGCAGGCGATCCGCGCCATCCAGGTCGTGACCAGTCGCTACCCCACGGGCCGACTCACGACGCGCAGCTCCTTTCCTGATTGGCCGCAATCCGTGCCCGCCGGTTTGCCCTCGCAACTCCTCGAACGCCGCCCTGATGTGATCGCCGCCGAGCAGCGATTCGCCGCCACTTTTCATCGAGTAAATGAAGCGCATGCCGCGCGCCTGCCACGTTTTGCGATCAGCACCACGGCCGGGCTGGGCACCGCCCAACTTTATCAGCGTCGGCACGCTTGATGCCGTGACCTGGAGCCTCGCCGCCGGCATCACCCAGCCGATCTTTTTCGGTGGTGAACTGAAGGCCGCGCAGGACATCCGCACCGCCGAGCAAAAAGCCGCCGCCGCGAGTTACACCGCCACCGCACTGCGTGCCTTTGAAGACGTGGAGAACGCGCTCGCCAACGATTACTACCTGGGGAAACGCGAAGGCGCGCTGGCCGACGTGGTCGAGAATAGCTCCATCACCGTAAAGCTGGGTGGCGAGCAACTCGAGCAAGGACAGATCGACACCTTCACCACCCTGCGCCTCGCCGGCGAAAATCTCGCCGCGAAGATCCAGCTGACCCAGGTCCGAGCCTCACGCTTGCGCGAGCGGGTGAACCTTTACCTCGCGCTCGGCGGCGATTTCAAGGGCACCGGCATGTCCGGAAAATAAGCGGATGACCTCCGAGCTGGCTCAACAGTTCGACATCATCGTAATCGGCGGCGGACCGGCAGGGATCACCGGAGCGACGACAGCCGGGATTTTTGGCAAGCGCGTCGCGCTGGTGGAAAAACTTCACGAGATCGGCGGCGCCGGGATCAACACAGGCACGATCCCGAGCAAGACCTTGCGCGAAACCGCACTGGCGCTGTCTGGCGTGCGTTCGCGCAAACTCTTTGGCGTCGATCTCTCCCTTCGCCGCGAAGCCACCGTCGCGGATTTTATGGGCCACCAGGCTAACGTCGCGGCTCACGAGCGCCGGCGCAGGGACGAGCAGATGCGCACCTACAAGGTCGAGACGTTTCATGGCTGCGGCCAGCTTCGTTGATCCAAACACGGTGCGGGTCGCGCCAGATACGTTGCTGCACGGCGAGAAAATTCTCATCGCCACCGGGTCGTCACCCGTGCGCCCGGCGGAATTTCCGTTCGAGCATCCGCGCGTGCATGACTCCGACGAAATTCTCGAGATCGGCACCCTGCCGAAGGTCCTGGCGGTGGTCGGCGCCGGCGTCGTCGGGGCGGAGTATGCCTGCACTTTCGCCGCGCTCGGCGTTGAGGTGCATCTCATCGACGGGCGCGACTCGCTCCTTGGTTTTCTCGATCGCGAAATTTCCGAAAACATCGAGCGCGCGATGAGCGCGGCCGGTGTGCGTTTTGTCTGGAAAGAAAAAGTCACGCAATGCGATGCGCCGCCGAGCGGCGACGTCACTCTCACGCTGACCTCCGGCACGACGCTCGCGGTGACCGATGTGCTCGTGGCTGCGGGACGGAAGAGTAATACAGCGGAGCTCAATCTCGCCGCCGCCGGTCTTACGCCCGGCAACCGCGGCTTGATCAAAGTGGATGCGCAGTGCCGCAGCGAGGTGCCGCATATTTTTGCCGCGGGCGATGTCATCGGCCCGCCCGCACTCGCGGCGACGGGCATGGAACAGGCGCGGATGGCGATGTGTGTTGCTTGCGAGGTCGATTACAAAGATGTGGTCGCGCCGATTCTGCCGACCGGGATCTACACTATTCCCGAGGCGAGCATGGCCGGCGAAACCGAGGAGTCGTTAGGCAAGAAAGGAATCGCCTACATCGTCGGCCGCGCGCGCTACATGGACAATTCGCGCGGACAGATTATCGGCGACGAAAATGGTTTGTTGAAACTGATCTTCGCGCGCGACGACCTGCGTTTGCTGGGCGTGCACGTCGTTGGCGAACAAGCGACGGAGCTGGTGCACATCGGCCTTATTGCGATGATGTCGGGCTCCGGGGCCGAACTGTTTAACCGCACTTGCTTCAACTACCCGACGCTGGGCGATCTATATAAGTATGCCACCTACGAAGCGATCTTGAAACGCGACGGACGCTTGAGCTCGCCTGCGGGACATGACTGAAAATCTCGCCGAATTACCGAGGAGGAAATGGATCGAGCCTGTCGTTGCGGTGCTGATGGCACTGACCACACTGTCCACGGCGTGGTGCTCTTACGAATCCGCGGCGTGGACGAGACGGAGCAACGGGCTGATGAACGAATCAAACGCACTGGAGCGCCGTGCCGCGCTGCTCGATGTGCAAGGGACCCAGGCGTTGGTCATCCACTCCTCGATGTTCATGCAACTCCTCGCCGCGCAGCACGCGGGCAACCCGTCGCTTGCGAACTTTTATGCTGAGCGTTTTCCGCCCGACGTGAAGAAAGCCTACCAAACATGGCTCGCGCAGAAACCATTGGAGAATCCGGCCGCCGATCCGCACCCGTTCGTGCCGAAGCTTTATCAGGTCCGTGGCGCCGTGGAAGCGGCTGCCACCAGGGCTGATTCAGCAGCACGGGTGGCCCGGGCCCGCGAAGCGGGTAATCGCTCTGGCCAGTACCTCGCCAACACCGTCCTCTTCGCCACCGTCCTCTTCTTTGCCGGCACCGCGGGGAGGTTTGAACAGCGACGCGTGCGGCTTTCCGCGGCGGTCTTCGCCGTTGCTGTGTTCGCATTTGCCGTCATCCGAATGCTTCTGTTGCCTGCTGCCTAACGAACTTTTTCTCGCAAATCCAGACACCCGATACAACCTGCAAGATGAATCCGGTATTTTTCGGAGCTGTCAGTTTTCGCATTTCCACGGGTTGCTCGTCGATCTGCGCGCGAGCATGAAATGAGCACGGAGCAACAGCGTCTCGACGAAGCCGCGGCCCGAGGGGTCCCTTGGAAAAAGTGGGGGCCTTATCTGAGCGAGCGCCAATGGGGCACCGTGCGCGAGGACTACAGCGAAGACGGCAATGCCTGGGACTACTTCAGCCACGATCAGGCGCGCTCGCGCGCCTATCACTGGGGCGAAGACGGCCTGGCCGGATCTCCGACGACCAGCAGCGGCTCTGCTTCGCGCTCGCGCTTTGGAATGGCAAGGATCCGATCCTCAAGGAGCGCCTGTTCGGGCTGACCAACAGCGAGGGCAATCACGGCGAGGACGTGAAGGAATACTACTTCTATCTCGACAGCACGCCGACGCATTCGTACATGAAGTATCTCTACAAATATCCGCAGGCGGCCTTTCCTTACGAGAGCTGGTGGAGACCAATCGGCGCGCGCGGACGCCATGAACTCGAATACGAACTGCTCGACACGGGCGTGTTCGACCAGGACCGCTACTTCGATGTGTTCGTGGAGTACGCCAAGGAGTCGCCCGAAGACATCCTGATCCAGATCACCATCCACAATCGCGGCCCGGAAGCCGGCGGAACTTCACGTGCTGCCGACGCTCTGGTTCCGCAACCGCTGGTCGTGGGGTGAGGAAAATCCACGGCCCGATTCTCAACCGAACCGGCGGCACGTCGGCGGCAACTGTCGTTCACGGCGATCGGACGCAAAGCTGGGCGAGCGCTATCTTTACTGCGACGGGCGAACCGGCGCTGCTGTTCACGGAAAACGAAACCAACACGCAGCGGATCTTCGGCGTGCCAAATCCGCACGCCGTTCGTCAAGGACGGGATCAATAACTACGTCGTCCACGGACAGCAGCATGCGGTGAATCCGCAGCAGACCGGGACGAAGGTCGCGGCGCACTACCGACTGACCGTGCCGCCGGGGAAGTGCGAGATGGTGCGACTGCGACTTACCTCCGTCGCGCCGGCGCTTGACAAGAGCTACGGCCAAGGCGCGGGGCCTTCGGCAAACATTTTGACGAGATATTTCAGGCTGCGCCGGCACGAGGCGGACGAGTTCTACGCGGCAATCATTCCGGCGTCGCTCGATGCCGACGCAGCCAACGTCATGCGCCAGGCCCTGGCCGGCATGCTGTGGACCAAGCAGTTCTACTACTACGACGTGAACAGCTGGCTCGAGGAGCGCGGCTCGCGATCCGTTCAGCCCGTCGCGCAAAGCCGCGCCGCGCAACGACCATTGGCATCACATGTACAACGCCGACGTCATCTCGATGCCGGACAAGTGGGAGTATCCCTGGTACGCGGCGTGGGACCTCGCCTTCCACGTGCTGCCGCTCACGCTGGTCGATCCGGATTTCGGCAAGCAGCAACTCGAGCTGATGCTGCGCGAACACTACCTGCACCCGAACGGCCAGATCCCGGCCTACGAATGGAACTTCGGCGACGTGAATCCGCCGGTTCATGCCTGGGCCACGATCTTCACCTACCGCCTGGAAAAGGCGCGCACTGGCAAGGGCGACATGGCCTGGCTGGAGCGCTGTTTCCAGAAGCTGCTGCTCAACTTCACCTGGTGGGTCAATCGCAAGGACCGCTCGGGCCGGAATGTTTTCGAGGGCGGATTTCTGGGCCTCGACAACATCGGCGTCTTCGACCGCAGCGCGCCGCTGCCGACCGGCGGCTATCTGGAGCAGGCCGACGGCACCGCCTGGATGGCGCTTTTCAGCCTGAACATGCTCGAGATCGGCGTCGAGCTGGCGATGAACGACGCGGCCTACGCGGACATGGCCCTCAAGTTCTGCCAACACTTCCTGTGGATCGCCTCGGCCATGATCCACGCCGGCGGCGACACCGGCATGTGGGATGAGGAGGACGGCTTCTTTTACGACGTGCTCCAGTTGCCCGACGGCCAGGCGCAGCGACTGAAGGTGCGCTCGATGGTCGGCCTGCTGCCGCTGTGCGCAGCCACGGTTTTCGAAGGCGAGTTCCTGGAAAAATACCCCGAACTCATGAGGCGCTTCCAAGGGTTCCTCGAAGCGCGACCGGAGCTGACAGCCTTCATCCACGATCCGGCAAGGTACGCGGCTGCGCGGGCCGCCGGCTGGCGCCGATCCTCGACGAAACCAAGCTCCGCCGCGTGCTGGCGCAGATGCTCGACGAAAACGAATTCCTCAGCCCGTTCGGCATCCGGTCGCTGTCGCGCTACCACGCCGACCATCCCTACGTATTCCATGTCGGGCGACCAGGAATATCGCGTCGGCTACCTGCCAGCCGAGTCCGACACCGGCATGTTCGGCGGCAACTCGAACTGGCGCGGCCCGATCTGGATGCCGGTCAACGCCCTGATCATCCGCGCCCTGCTGCAGTACTACACCTACTACGGCGACGACTTCACGGTCGAATGTCCCACCGGCTCCGGCCGGCAGATGAACCTCTATCAAGTGGCCGAAGAGATCACGCGACGCCTTGGCGAGCATGTTCCTGCAGGACAAGGACGGCCGCCGGCCCGTCTATGGCGGCGCGCAGAAAGTTCCAGGACGATCCGCACTGGCGCGATTGCATCCTGTTCTACGAATATTTCCACGGCGACAACGGCGCCGGCCTCGGCGCCAGCCACCAGACCGGCTGGACCGGAGTCATCGCCCGCGCGATGCACCTCTTCGCCACGGTCACGCCGGAACAACTCCTCGAAGGTGGCACGACTGCGTTCTTCGATTCGATTGTGCCTGACCATCATGAATAAGGACTTCGGCGCTGTGATCGGCCGGAATTCGCGCCGCGAAGACGGCGGGAGTTCCTGGCAAACGCGTCGTGAGTGAAGGAACTGCGCGAAGTCGGGGGCCCGAAGCCCCGGGAGATCGAGCTGTGAAGTCGCTGGCTAACGAATCATGAAAAGTTAATGCGCGAACCGTTCTGGCCATCAGCCATGATTTAAAACTTCCCGATTGTTCTGCTTCGAAAGGACGGGCTCTCTTAATCTTCGAGGGGGATGATCATTTCCTAACGGGCGGTCGCGCTTCGAATTCGTCGCTTGGCTCGGCGGTCGTGTTATTGATAAATTTACCGCTGGAATGGGGCGCGAAATCCACCTTGGCAGACGGCGGAGAGTCACCTTTGTTTACCGACTACAGATGCCATTACCGGTATGATGAAAAGCGTGCCCCGAAACGACGGTTTGGTTGATTTTCAATTTTTCCTTAACTGCTCATGAGCTGGGTCACATTCATCTGGGCCCTCGTCATTGGCGCCTCTACAACGATGGCGCTGCCGCACCTGTTCATCGGCTTGAAACACCGGGCATGGGCAAATTTACTCTTCGCCCTCGCCGCGCTCGGCGTGGCGGGCATCGCCTTTGGAGAGTTGGCGATCATGCACTCGCCCACGACCCGGGAGATCGGTCGGGCCATCCAATGGACCCACCTCCCAGTCTTCTTTGTCGTGGTCGGGATTGTCGGATTCGTCCGTTCTTATTTCGGGACGGGCCGTCTCTGGCTTGGGGTCGCCGCCTGCGGGGCGCGACTTGTTAGTCTCATCATCAATTTCGCCTTCCCGCCGAATGTGAATTTCCGGGAGATCACGGCCCTGCGCCATTTTCGTTTTCTCGGAGATCCCGTCGCAATGCCGGATGGCGTGGCCAATCACTGGACTCGGTTGGGAGAGCTGAGTTCGCTCCTCGTCCTCATCTTCGTGATCGACGCCTCGCTCACTCTCTGGCGTCGAGGCGGCACGGAAGCGCGCCGGCGCGCTTCCGTCGTCGGCGGGAGCATCACGCTCTTCGTCGTCCTGGCCGCCGGAATATCAACGCTGATTCACACCCGGATGGTCGAATTGCCTTACCTGATCAGCTTTCCGTTCGTGGGGGTAATTCTGGCGATGGGCTTTGAGCTCAGCTACGACATTCTGCGTGCGGCGCAAACCGCGGAACGATTGCGGGCGAGTGAAACCGCGCTCTCGGAAAGCGAAGCGCGCATGAGTCTGGCGGCGAGAGCCGCAAATCTCGGTCTTTGGTCCTGGAACGTCCGGCAAGACGAAGTCTGGCTCACCCCCGAAGGGCGAGCCTTGTTCGGCTTTTCCGAATCCGAGCGCGTCAATTTGAGCCGATTTCTGCAGGCCATCCACGAGGACGACCGCGGGGGGATGGAGGAAACGGTCCGGGTTTCGCTCGCGACCGGGAGTGATCATGAGAGCGAGTACCGCATTGTGTTACCAGACGGGCGGATGCGCTGGGTCGCGGGCCATGGCCGGGTGGAGTATGACGAAGAAGGCCGCGCCGTCTGCGCGCGGGGGATGACGCGCGATATCACCAAGCGCAAAATGGTGGAGGAGGCGTTGCGCGAAAGTGAAGCGCGCTTTCGCACGGTGGCGGATATCGCGCCGGTGATGATTTGGATGTCGGGCCCAGAGAAGGAGAGCACTTTCTTCAACAAGGGTTGGCTCGAATTCACCGGCGGAACCGCGGAAGAGCAATTGGGTGCAGGATGGTTGAGCGGGGTCCACGCCGAAGACCTGGCGCATATTCTCGATGTTTGCGGGACTGCCTTTCGGAGACGAGAACGGTTCACCGTCGAATACCGCCTGCGACGCAAGGATGGCGAATATCGCTGGGTCTTGGATACGGGCACGCCGCGCTACGACGCCGAGGGAACCTTCCTCGGCTACATCGGGTCGTGCATTGATATCGCGGATCGGAAGCAGGCGGAGCTGGAGCACCAACTGCAATCGATGGAACTGGCGCGCGTCGGGCGGCTCGCTTTGATGGGAGAATTGGCGGCCTCTCTCGCGCACGAAGTCAACAACCCGCTCGGTGCCATGGTGACCAACGCCAGTGCTGGCCAACGGATGATTGCCCATGGCCAAATGGAAACCGAAGAGCTGCAAGAGTTACTCGCCGATATCATCTCCGATGGGCACCGCGCGCGCGAAGTGATCGAGGGGATTCGCAATATGGTGCGCAAGAGCGAAGGAACGCGCTCGCTTATCGAAATGAATGATCTCTTCCGCGACCTGCTCCGCATCGTGGGGGCGGATGCGACCGCGAGACAGGTCACCCTGGTCGCGGAGGTGAATGCCAACGCCGGCAACGTAATGGGCGACCGGGTGCAACTGCTCCAGGTACTGCTGAACCTGATCTTGAACGCCTTTGAAGCATTGAGCGTGGTGCGCGCGGATGCACGTCGCGTCGTCCTCTGGGCCGGGCGGGAGAGCGACGGGAAAATCTGTGTAAGCGTGCGCGACAGCGGGCCTGGTTTTCCGCCCGGAATTCTGGATCAGCTTTTCGAGCCATTCTTTTCGACGAAGACGGAAGGAACCGGGATGGGCCTGGCAATCGCGCGGACGATTGCCGAGGCGCATGGCGGCACCCTCTCCGGAAGGAACAGCACCGACGGTGGCGCCATCTTCACTGTCTGCCTGCCGGAAGCTGCGCAAGCGGAGGCGGAGGCGGCTTGAATGATCGTCAAACCGTCTGGCGCGTGGGCGTTTTTTTACCGACTTCGGACGGCTTTGCCGGCTTTATGGAAACCGCGCGCCGAAAAGGTGCATTGATGGATTTTCAATTCTTGCCCATTTCCTGATGAACTGGATCGACTTCCTTTGGCCCATGGTCACGGGCGCATGCCTGACGTTGGGGTTGATCAATCTGCGCATCGGCTTCGTCGAGAGACCACGCGCGGCGCGGCTCCTATTTTCGCTTAGCGCCTTCGCCGTCGCCCTGGTGTCCGTGACGGAACTGGCGATGATGCGCGCGGAGACGCCGGCGCGCTACCTCACGTTCCTGAAATGGGGTGACTTCGCGACCTGGCTGACACTTATTTCGCTGACGGCCTTCGTCTGGATCTTCTTTCGGGCTGGAAACAGGTGGCTGGCGCTGGCGGGTCCTGCCATCTACGCGCTGGGCCTTCCCTTCAACCTCGAGCCGAACTCGGGACTCGTCTTTTCCCAGATCACAAGGCTCAAAACGACGACGACCTTTGGCGGCGCCACCTATCATGTCGCAGAGGGAGTGCCGAATCCATGGAATGCGCTCGCCTACATCGCGGTCCTGCTCATCTTCCTGTTCACGATTGATTCGTCGGTGCGGCTATGGCGCCGCGGCTTCGCTCGCCGCGCCTTCATCGTGGGCGGTAGCCTGGTATTTTTCCTGCTCGCGGGAGGTGTCCACTCGGCCCTGATCGAGCGCGGCCTTCTCCACTCTCCCTATCTGATCAGCTGGTTCTATCTCGCCATTTTGGTCGCGATGGGGCACGAGCTGACCCGGGAAGTGTTCGCCGCCACGCTTCTCGGCCGGGAATTGCGCGAGAGCGAGGTGCGGATGAATCTCGCGGCCAACGCCGGCAATCTTGGGCTCTGGATGTGGGATATTCCGCGCGATTACGTTTGGCTGAGTGAGAAAGGGAGAAACTTGTTCGGCTTCGCGGCCGCGACCCGAATTGACCTGAATAAATTCGTAGAAATGATTCACGCGGACGATCGCGAGCGAATGCGGGACCTGGTGCAGTCGACGCTGTCGCGCGGGGGCGAGTATGAAGATGATTATCGGATCACGCTTCCGAATGCCGAGACGCGCTGGATCTACGGTTATGGCCGGGTGGAATTTGACCGGCAGGGCAAACCGATCGTGATGCGCGGGGTGGTGCGCGACATCACCAAGCGCAAGCTGGCAGAGGAAGCGTTGCGCGAGAGCGAAGCGCGCTTTCGCACCGTGGCGGATGTCGCGCCGGTTATGATCTGGATGTCGGGTCCGGACAAGCTCTGCAATTTTTTTAACAAAGGCTGGCTCGAATTCACCGGGCGCACGCCGGCGGAGGAGTTTGGCAATGGCTGGGCCGAAGGAGTGCACGCGGAGGACCTCGAGCATTGTCTGAATGTCTATGGGAAGGCGGTCGATGCCCGAGAACCTTTCACGATGGAATACCGTTTGCGGCGCAAAGATGGCGAATATCGCTGGGTCCTCGATAACGGAACGCCGCGCTTCGACGCGGGCGGTGTTTTCGTCGGTTACATCGGCTCATGTCTCGATATCGCGGATCGGAAGCAGGCGGAGCTGGAGCACCAACTGCAATCGATGGAACTGGCGCGCGTCGGGCGGCTCGCTTTGATGGGAGAATTGGCGGCCTCTCTCGCGCACGAAGTCAACAACCCGCTCGGTGCCATGGTGACCAACGCCAGTGCCGGCCAACGGATGATTGCCCATGGCCAAATGGAAACCGAAGAGCTGCAAGAGTTACTCGCCGATATCATCTCCGATGGCCACCGCGCGCGCGAAGTGATCGAGGGGATTCGCAATATGGTACGCAAGAGCGAAACGACCCGATCGCTCGTCAGCATGAACGAAGTCATCCACGACCTGCTCCGCATCATCCGGGCCGACGCGACGGCGCGCAAGGTGACTCTGGTCGCCCAGGTGGACGCAAATGCGGGGGTCGTTCTGGGGGATCGGGTGCAATTGCTTCAGGTCCTACTGAACCTGACGATGAACGCCTTTGAAGCGTTGAGCGTGGTTCGCACCGATGCACGCTGCGCTCTCATCCGGGCCGAGCGAGTAAATGGTGGGCAAGTCTGTGTGTGGGTCCGCGATCGCGGACCGGGATTTCTGCCAGGAATTGTGGAGCAACTTTTCGAACCATTCTTTACCACGAAGGCGGAGGGGACCGGGATGGGGTTGGCGATCGCGCGCACCATCATCGAAGCACATGGGGGCACGCTTTCAGGTGCAAATTGCGACGATGGTGGCGCGATCTTTACCCTTTGCCTGCCTGAAGCGACGGCCGCGAGATCGGAAGCCGCTTAATTGTAGACATCTGCCGGCCCCGGGCCCTTCGATTCGAAGGTGGCAACGCCCTTTATGCGCGCCGTGGCAGTGTGGGACCAAGGTCCCATGTGCCTCCCCGCCACAATGTTCGATAATGGACATCGCCCGTCCTATATGATGCGAAATGCAGTTCATTCTCACAAATTCTTGGCCGAAGCAGTCTCAAAAACATACCTCTCGGAGAAGGCTTCCGTCTGCCTTCTCGACGACGATCTCTCGATGCTCAAGGCCCTCGGTCGTTTGCTCAAGTCAGAAGGCTTTAACGTGGAAACGTTCAGTCAACCTTCGGCCTTTCTTGACCGCGTTGGGGCGTGCGCCTGTCGGGTGGCGATTCTCGATGTCTGGATGCCGGACATGAATGGGCTGGAAGTGCAATCAGTTCTCCAGCACGTTTCGCCCGAAACTCGCGTCATCTTCATCAGCGGACGTGATGATCCCTCCGTTCGTGAGGCCGCGTTGGCGGCGGGCGCAGTCGGGTTTCTCTCGAAACCGTTTGACGACGAAGCCTTGCTTCAGCTCGTGCGCAAGGCTGCGACCACTTAACTTTTATCTGGCGCGGCGGTTCGCCCTCCCGAAAGGTCAGCGCCAGATAGCTGCCATTCCATAAGACTAAGGTCCCATATTCGATCTCTCGGAATTTCGCAAAATTCCCGGGTATGCGACTAACAGCACTCTTCGCAACGACTCTGGCGGTCGCTCTTTGTTATTTTTGCCCGGAGCTGCAGTCCGCGGTCGATGCCAATGGGAATGCCACACCGGAAGTAGAGGGAACGGAAGGGAGCGGCGATCAAGCCGCAGAGCTGGCCAAGCAACTTCAGAATCCGGTCGCGAATCTGATCAGTGTCCCTTTCCAGAATAATTTCGAATTCAACCTCGGCCCGAACGATGACGGCTTTAGGTACACGCTCAACTTTCAGCCCGTTATCCCGGTTTCCCTC
Organism: uncultured Verrucomicrobiae bacterium; assembly: GCA_963749935.1. Lineage (GTDB taxonomy): Bacteria > Verrucomicrobiota > Verrucomicrobiia > Chthoniobacterales > UBA10450 > Palsa-1392. The sequence goes on along the minus strand of CAVVOH010000004.1, from coordinate 1,202,676 downwards.
AGCAAGGATTTCAATCTGATCGTCCGGACCATCGTTCCGTTCATTTATCAGGACGAGGTCATACCCGGCACTAGCCAGGCGGGCCTGGGCGACATTACTCAAAGCTTCTTTTTCTCACCGAAGAAGCCAGTCGGGGGCCTGATTCTCGGTTTCGGTCCGGTCTTGCTTTATCCGAGCGGAACCGATCAGTTTTTAGGGAGCGAAAAGTGGGGCGCCGGCCCAACCGGTCTTGTCTTGAAACAGACCGGAGGCTGGACTTACGGAGTAACTCTTCAACCAGTTATGGTCCTATGCGGGTAACGATCACCGCGATTACGTCAGTGCTACCTTCCTCCAGCCCTTCATCTCTTACACCACGAAAACGAAGACGACTTTCGGTGTAAACACGGAATCAACTTATGACTGGCATAACCATCAGTGGACCGTTCCGATCAACCCTTCGATCAGCCAACTGATCAAGGTCGGCAAGTTGCCGGTGAGCCTGTCCCTGGGCGCGAAGATCTACGCCAACGGTCCAAGTGGTGCGCCCGATTGGGGAATTCGCTTCGTTGTCACACCACTTTTCCCGATCGCCAAGCCGAAGCCGGGGCCTGTGCCCGGAACCTCCAACAAGTAAGCCGTTCATTTTTCAACCAGCCTGAAACTTGGTGGAATCTTCCAACATGAAATACAACATCCGAATGTTAATTGCCGGCGTCGTCCTCTTCACCGCGCAGGCAGCGTTTGCCGAGAGCCTAACCAGCGAGTCGAGGGCCGCGCTCCGCCAGCTGGTCGCTCAGAACCCAGCCGCGGCCAAAGCCCATTCTAAAGCCCTGGCCGTTCCCGTTTTCCCGAGGGTGGTTAAGGCCGGCTTCATGGTTGGTGCTCAAGCCGGCGAGGGAGTGCTTTTCGTGCACGGCAAGGCCTCAGGTCGCTACCGAACCGCCGCCGCTTCCTACGGCTTGCAAGCCGGCCTCCAGAAATATGGTTACGCGCTTTTTTTTATGAATCAGAAGGCGGTCGACTGGATCAACACGACGGAAGGTTGGGAGATCGGTACCGGTCCGAGCGTGGTCCTGGTCGATAAGGGGATGGCACGAAGTTTTTCGACCAACACCATGCATAGCGGCATCTACGCCTTCACCTTCGATCAAGAGGGATTGATGGCTGGGCTGGGAATCCAGGGATCGAAGATCAAAAGGCTCGATTGAGGTTTAACGGATTAAGAAAAGAATAACCAACAGACAATGAAATCAATCCTAGTAGCACTCGTTAGCGCATCCTTCTGTCTCTGCATCGCCTCAGGGCATGCCGGACAGGATGAACAACAGATCCCGATCCAGCAGGAAACCAATGCAGTTGGTCAGGACGATTGGCAGGTTACCTTTACTCCTTATGCCTGGGTGCCGTCAGTCGATCTGGATCTGTCACTCCCCAATATCAGGATCGGTAATCGAACCATTGGGGGAGATTTTTCCGTCAACCAGCCATGGTGGGAGACATTGAGCAAGTTTAGCAGCGACTTTTATGTCCTTACTCTCGACGCCCGTCTCGAGGTGTGGAAGGGACGCTGGGGCGGGTTCATCGACGGCTACTGGATTTTCGGTAAATCCACCGTCAACGGAAGTGATTCCCGGCTGGTTGTGCGCGACCGAGTCGACATCACGACGTCCTCCCGCGTGACCAGCCGTTTTGATACCGGTCAGGTAAATTTTGGGCCACAATTCAAACTCGGGACCGCCCCACTGAGCGCGACCTCGAGTGTCGATTTCATCGTCTATGGCGGCGGACGGGTGAACTGGATCGGCAACGATCTCGACGGTACTCTCACCATCCGAGCCTCCGCGAATATTGGCGAGGTCGGTGAGACCATTCGTTTTAGCTCGGACAACAGCAGGACTTTTGTCGAACCGATGATCGGCTTCAAAACCGTTTGGGCTTTTGGGGATAATGTCAAAGCTCAGATCCGGGGTGATGTCGGTGGCTTTGGGATTGTAACTGCGGATAACGTGGATTGCGATCTGGAAGCGGCCATTGCCTGGCGGGTTTGGCGTAATGTTTCTCTCGACTTTGGCTATCGCGCCCGCGGGCAGTGGCAGGACGTCGGGGCGAACGGCAACGGGAGTGTGAGCGGCTGGTATTTCGGCCCGGAGCTGGGGCTGACCTTCACCTTCTAGAACCAAAGCGGCTCTTCGCGTGAGACCTAAGTCTCATTGCCCAGTCTGCGGCATTTCGAAATATTAGACTTAGCGCATCCAAACCCACTGAGTCCAATGTATACCAATCTAAGCTTATTCTTTCGGGCTCAATATCTGGCCTTATACAAGTCCAAGTTCAGCTTTCGCCGCTGGGCCTACGTTCTTTTTTTCACTTTAATTTACTGGGTGATGTGGTTGGTGGTGGCTTTCGGCCGGTTGTTGGACCGGTTTCTGTTTCGAGGGTTTCTTCGCCAGCGAGTGCATGCGCCCGTCTTCATTATCGCTCCGCCGCGCAGCGGAACGACTTTGATTCAGCGGCTGATGGCGCTCGATGAAGAGCGCTTTGTCCACGCGAAGCTCTATCAGACCATCTTTCCGTCGGTCTTTTACCAGCGATGCTTCAACGTCCTCGCCCGGATCGACCGCCGCACTGGCCAGCCATTGGTGCGCCTCGTGCGGTGGTTTGAAAAGACCTTCTTCGGTGGCTGGGACGACATGCATCGACTTCGCTTCGATCAGCCAGAGGAAGATGACGGTTTCTTTGTCAGCAGCTTCGTGACCGAAGCGATCTACCTCCTCTTTCCGCACATCGATGAATTATGGGAGGCTGGCTTTGCCGACGCACTCGACCCGAGGGCCCGCGGCAAACTGATGCGTTTTTATCGAAGCTGCCTCCAGCGACAACTCTATGCCAACGGCCGCCATAAGACCCTTCTCTCAAAGGCGACGCAGTCCTCCGGATCCGTCGAGTCCCTGCTGGAGACCTTTCCGGACGCCAAATTCATCACCGTCATTCGGCATCCCTATCAGTCTGTTCCGTCGCACGTTAGCGTGTTTTATCCGGTCTGGCGGGCGCACTCTCCTGATATTGCCAAGGACGGCCCGGTCTCCAAGTCTTATGCGAGATTGGCTGTAAAGTGGTATCAGCACCTGTTCCAGTTCCGCTCCAAGGTCGTCCCCGATCAATATTACTGTCTCGATTACCGTGACCTGACGCAGGATGCGAAGGCTGCGGTGGGAAACCTTTACCAGCATTTTGGATGGAAGATGAGCGACGCTTTCCGGGCAAGGCTGGCCGCGGGTTCGAATGAAGAGCGCGAGTTTCAGAGTCAGCATCACTACACGCTGGAAGAGTTTGGGCTCTCTAAGGAATGGATCCAGGAAGAGCTCGGCTCATTGCTCGATCACTACTCGCTGGCCCGCTGATTTCGAAAACGCCAGAAGGCTACGTGCAGGAGGCCGAGGAGAATCAAGAGCAATCCATTCGCAACCACCGCTGAGATCACGCGCGTGCCAGCGAAGGACTGAAGCGCAATCAGGAGGGCGAGGGCGATGTTGCGGTTGCTCGTGCCCAGCCCGATGACTTGCCGCGCGCCGCGGCTGGGTCCGCCCAACGAATAACCGAAAAGCAGGCAGATTTCTGCCAGGATCGCCATCACCAGCAATGGCCGCCAGCCGACCGTCGGGATGGTTCGCCACTGCGTCACGGTCACGAAAGCCAATGAGGCCGCTCCGGTCACTTCCGAGAAAATCTCGACCGGACGCAGGACCAGTTGGGTAAGAAAAGGTAACAGATATTTGAGAGCAATGCCGAGGCCCAAGGGGAGCACGATCGTCGCGAGCAAAACGAGCAAGGCACCGTCGGCGTCGAATCGGACGTTGGTATGACCCAGAGCGGGCAACGCCAACCGGCAGGCGAAAGGAGTTAGGAATACCGAGAGAAGCGGAAAGAGAGCGGTCAAGCCGGCGGCCAGGGCAAGATCGGCACGGGCCATCCGCGCAAAAACCGGCACAACCGGGGCGAAAGGCGCCGTGGCCAGCAGAATCATCCCGATCGCAACCTCGGTCTCGATTTTACATATTTTCGTAGCTGCCAGGACGATGGCCGGGACCACGACAAAGTTCCCCGCCGCGATCAGTAGGAGACGACGTTTGCGGAGAGCGTCCACCACCTGCGTAATCGTCAGCCTCATGCCCACAGCCGTCAGCAAGCCGGCGAGTGAGCCGATAGTTAAGAGGCGGACGATGCTTTCGGATTCCATGCCTTACGTTGGCCAACGGCAGCTTGCCGGAACATCGGCCACTGTCGAGACGACGCGGCTGGGGACAGGTAAGACCTAGGTCCAATATCGCGGCCCGGCGAATCGCTAGTTTTTCCGTCCCAGACTTTCTGTCAGCCACGGGCGGAGGCGAAAATCGGCGCAATTCGCCAGCCTCGCCCTGGAAAGAGGACGAGAAAGCGGCCCGCCCCAAAAAATCATCACCACCGCAATTAGAGGCTGGCGGCGCGCGCTGTGTACGACCAAAGTCTCATTTCCCGGGCTCACGCTGGCCGTCAGTTTTTAGGTCGCTGGTAGACACTAGTGAATTCACCATGCGTACCGCATGAAATGAAAATCGAACTCATCTTTACTGCTCTCATGGTCTCGAGCTTCGCCGGTCCCGCTGTGGCCGCAGAGGCAGAAAAGCCGCCGGGCATGATGTGGATTCCGGGCGGTGAATTTTCCATGGGGGCAGTCGTTAACGGCAGCGGCGCGTCCGAGATGGCGATGCCATCGAATGATGCCGAGCCGGTCCATCGCGTGCGCGTGGATGGTTTTTGGATCGATGCGACTACCGTGACGAACGAGCAGTTCGAGAAGTTCGTGAAGGCCACCGGTTACGTCACGATTGCCGAACACACTCCTACGAAAGAAGAGTTCCCCGACGCGCCGCCGGAGAACCTGGTTGCGGGTTCGGTCGTGTTTGTGCCGACCGCCGAGGAAGTGCCGCTAAACAATCACTTCCAATGGTGGAGCTACGTGAAAGGCGCGAACTGGCGGCACCCGGAAGGACCGGAGAGCAACATTAAGGGGAAAGAAAAATACCCGGTCGTGCAGATCGCGTATCCGGATGCGGAAGCCTACGCGAAATGGGCTGGCAAACGCCTGCCCACTGAGGCGGAATTTGAATTTGCGGCACGCGGCGGGTTGGAGGGCAAAACCTACCCCTGGGGGGACGAATTTCGTCCTGACGGCAAATGGATGGCAAATACCTGGCAGGGTAAATTTCCGGTGAAGGACGCAGCGGATGATGGCTTCCCCGGTTTGGCGCCAGTCGCGCAGTTTCCCGCGAATGGTTATGGACTTTACGACATGGCGGGCAACGTCTGGCAATGGTGCAGCGATTGGTATCGGCCGGATTATTACGAGACTCTGGCCAAAGCGGGCGACGTGGCGGTGAATCCGCCCGGCCCGGACTCGCCGTTCGATCCCGCCGAACCTAACGAGAAGAAGCGCGTGCACCGGGGCGGCTCGTTTCTTTGCAATGAGCATTATTGCTCGCGCTACATCGTCGGCACCCGCGGCAAAGGAGAACTCAATACCGGCACCAATCACCTCGGCTTTCGCTGCGTTCGGCCGGGCAATCCGCCGCGGCAGGCGGGCGCAAAGCAAAACTGAACACCTATGCAAACATTCAAATCCATCTTACTTCTGCTTTCGCTTTGCAGCGCAATGGCGCCTTTAGCCGCGACCGCTGCGACCATTCCAGAAGGCACGACACTCGCCGTGAAAACGACGAGCACGATTTCCTCTCGAGATAGCTCGGGCAAGCCATTTCAAGGCCGTTTGCTAGAGAACGTTCGGGTGAAAGGCAAAATCGTTCTGGCCGCGGGGACACGGGTTGCCGGCATTGTCGAATCACCGCGGGTGGCAATCGCATCCAGCACTCGTCCGCTCACCCTAAAACTCACCCAGATCACGATCGCTGGACAGATGAGGCCGATCAAGACGCAGTCGTTCGAAACGGAAAATGCCGGGATTGAAGGACGGCGTGGCACCCGATTGACCGGCGGCGCCTTTCTTCTTCCGCCGGGGACAACCCTGCCGTTCCGCCTTAGTCAGCCTCTTGACTTATAGGCACAGCTGCCCCCGACGATCCCCGAGCGTCAGCAACCAGTTGAGTGTGACCGCTCCGTGAAGACACCAAGCCCACGTGGCTTCGGAGACGCATCGCAGTCCGACCCGAAAAAGCATTGGAATTTGGCATAAGACCAAGGTCCCATAAGCAAAACAACCAGCGGGCGCTAATTCTTCCTCGATCGAAAGCCAAAGCAGCAAAACGAGAGAGAAAGGAAGGAAGATCGATGAAACATGCATTCAAAACCCTCGGGACGATCGCGCTCCTGGCCATCATGGCCGGTTGCGCCAGCACGACCACACAGACGACCGATTTGTTGTCGGCGGCAGGCTTTAGGCTGGTGACTGCAGATACTCCTGAAAAGCAGCAGTTGCTGGCAACCCTGACGCCAGACAAGCTCACTCTGATCAGCTGGAAAGGAAAACAATTCTACGTTCAGCCAGCTTCTGGCAATCAAGCGTATGCCGGGACGCCGGCGGAATATCAGGCTTACCAGCAACTGAGACTGGCCAAGCAGATGAGCAACGACAACCTCATGGCCGCGCAAATGGACCAGCAAAGCATGTATGGATGGGGACGCGCGTGGGGTCCCGGCCTCTACGGCGGCTTCTATGGGCGCGGCTGGCGCTAACGGTCGGCTCCTAACCGGCCGGAAAGGTGTGCCCTTGACCGGCGAATTATCGTACGAACCAGAGAAAATACAAATTGGAAAGAACCGAGCATGAACTCATATCAGTTCAGCAGAAATCTATTAATTCTAGGGTGCGCCTGCCTGGCTCTCGCCGCCTGTCAAACGAATCAACCGAGCACACCAAGCAGCCAAAGCGGCGGTCACCTCGTGGTGCATCGAGCGCCCAACCTGGGCGGCGGGCTAATCATCACGATCGACGGGGGCAAGAGCACTGACATCAGGGTTGGTGACACCTACGATGGCTACCTCACACCCGGTCGGCACGTCGTAAGCGTCACCCCTGCACCAAACGAGCAGAACCAGGCCGCCTCCTCGGTTACGCTCATGGTTGAAGAGGGAAAGAGTTATTCCTTCACAGCTGCCTTCCGGGGAGAACTCGTGACTCTGGTTGAGGATTCTTGATCGCGATCTGTTTCTCCGGGCAATAAGGGCTTCGGTCGAGGTGGAGAAAGTTGGATAGAAGCGCGAGAAGAGTGCGGATGAGTCCGGAGTTTTACGCGCCGCTCTTCGCCACGAGCTTGTTCCTCGGCACGATCGCTCTGCTGGAAACCGGACGGCGCGTGGGTCTTGTTCACCTCACGCGATATGGCGAAAAGGCGACTGCAGGCCTCGGCGCAATCGAGGGCGCCATCTTCGCACTTCTGGGCCTCCTCATTGCATTCAGTTTTTCCGGGGCAATGTCACGTTTCGATGCCCGCCGTCCCCTGATTGTTGATGAGTCCAACGCCATCGGCACAGCCTGGCTGCGATTGGATCTGCTCCCGCCGGACGCGCAGCCGGCACTGAACGGTCCCTTCCTCCAGGCGGGCTTCCCTTTTGACCGGTGGCGATCCGTTAACCAGTTCTCAACACACGGATGACAGATTTTGTGGGACCAAAGTCCCATATACGTCTCGGGTCACTGGGCTGACTGTCAGGACTCAAGTTCAATCAACTGGAGCAAAATCATGAAATTCAAACTTGTTCAATTCCTGCTTAGTCTGGTGCTTTGCACCTTTCTTAGCGGAACGGCATTCGCGCAAGCGAAGAAACCCAACATCGTCGTCATCTTCGGGGACGACATCGGCATGTGGAATGTCAGCGCTTACTCGCTCGGCATGATGGGCAAGACTCCAAACATCGACCGCATCGGCAAGGAGGGCATTGTCTTTACCGATCACTACGCGCAGCCGAGCTGCACAGCAGGGCGTGCTGCGTTCATCATGGGGCAGATGCCCTTACGCACGGGCATGACCACCATCGGTATCCCGGGCTCGAAGCGAGGCATCCAAAAGGTGGACCCTACGCTCGCGGAGGTGCTGAAAACCCAAGGCTATGCCACAGCGCAGTTTGGCAAGAATCATCTCGGCGACCGAAATGAGTTTCTGCCCACGGTGCACGGCTTCGACGAATGGTTCGGCAATCTCTACCACCTCAATGCGGAGGAGGAGCCCGAAGAACTCGACTACCCGGGGCAGATTAACCCGAAACTGCGCACCGCAGAAGAGTCAGCCAAGTTCAAAGAAATGTTCGGCCCGCGCGGCACGCTCCACACCTGGGCGACCGATGCAAACGATCCAACCGATCAACCGAAGTGGGGCGTCGTCGGAAAACAGAAGCTTGAAGAAACCGGCCCGCTTACCCGGAAACGCATGGAGACCTTCGATGCGGAAGTCACGACCGAGACTTTGAAGTGGCTGGATAAGGTCGGCAAAGGCGACAAGCCTTTCTTCTGCTGGTATAACTCGACCGCGATCCATATCCGGTCGCACCCGGCGGCCAAGTATCTCCAGATGGCGGTCGATGAAGGCCGTCCCGAAGAAGATGTCGTGCGTGCGCGCATGATCGAGCATGACGAACTGGTCGGCGCGCTCCTGAAGAAACTCGATGAACTCGGCGTCGCCGATAACACTATCGTCGTCTACACCACCGACAACGGCAATGAGTTGATGCTCTGGCCGGACGGCGGCTATGCGCCATTCCGTGGGGAAAAAGGTGGCACCTGGGAAGGTGGGGTGCGGGTTCCGTTCATGGTCAAATGGCCGGGCAAGATCAAGCCGGGCACGGTTTCCAACGCCATCCAGAATCATGAAGATGTTTTCGCCACCCTCGCCGCTGCCGCCGGCATGCCGGACCTGGGGAAAGAACTGCTCACCGGCAAAAAAATGGGCGATATGACATACAAGGTTCATCTCGACGGCTACAATCAGCTCCCGCTCTGGACCGGCCAGACGGAGAAATCCGCACGCCACGAAATCTTCTACTACGACGAGACCGACCTGATGGCCTTGCGCGTGGATGGATGGAAGATGCACATCGGCGTCAAGCCGGAGGGAAGCTGGTGGAATGAGAAGTACTATCCGAGCGTCCCTTACCTCTTCTACCTTGGGATGGATCCGCTGGAGAAGATGGACCAGGAATCGCATGAGTGGGGCCCTGCGGGAAAAATGTTCTTCGCACACAAAATGTGGGCCTTGAACGCGTCAGGACCATTCATCGCCGCGCATCTAAAGAGTCTGATGGAATTTCCGCCCAGCCAGGGCGCCGATTCATTGAGCCTCAAGAAAAACCTTGAGGAAGTGCAGGCGAAAATGCAAAAGGCGGCCGCAGGCGGCGGCGCCAAGTAAACGCATCCCTTAAACAGTGCGCCCGCCGTCGACCGCGGCGGGCGCAGCCTTTCATGAGAAACGCTGTTACTATTCCCACGCTGCTATCTCTGAAGGCCGAAGCGGCGAGCAAAGGCCCCAGCCAATAGCTTGGAGCGAAGCAATTACAGCGCGGGCTGTCTCTGAGCAGGCAGCCCGCCTTCCTGATGAAACTCTAGAAGAGTATGAAAGGAATCAAGAATCGCAGCCGGAGCGCACGACTGTGTCTCGTATTTGGCATCATTCTGCTTCCGCATGCCCTGGCATTGGCGGGCCCGGAGAATACAGAATCGAAGTCTGTTACGCCGGCACCCGCGCCGGCGCTATGAACGTCTTCTTCTGAATAAGACCAAGGTCCCATATCGCCTGTCCGCACTGTCATTCAATTTTGCGGAAAGCAAACCGTGAGAACGCTCGCATCGGATGCGTCGCGCTTCTCGCCCTTCCCGCATCATCTAAGGAAAAAACCATGAAAGCAAAAACACTCACCTTCCTGGGTGCGATATTGGCCGTCGCCTTGAGCGCGACCTCGCCCTCTGCCAAGGCACAAGTCCAGACCACCGGCACGCCTGGTTCACCAAGCGCGACAACCACTATCGATGGCAAACAAATCCCAGCTCCCGACCCGAAGTTCGGTGGCGTGATCAAGGATACCGCGGCCGATTCCAAGCCGTATTGGCCGCCGACGATTGTGCCCGCCAAGGGCGCGCCGAACGTGCTCCTGATCATGACCGACGACCAGGGCTATGGCGTTAGCGGGACTTTCGGCGGTGTCATCCCGACGCCGGCCATGGACCGGATCGCGAAGGCGGGATTGCGCTACACGCAATTCCACACCACCGCGCTCTGCTCCCCCACCCGCGCGGCCCTGATCACCGGCCGCAACCACCATTCGTCCGGCTTCGGTGTCATCGCCGAACAGGCGACGGGCTACCCGGGTTATGATTCGGTTATCGCGGAGAACTGCGCCACTGTGGGCGAGATTCTGAAGGAAAACGGATACGCCACCTCCTGGTTCGGTAAGAATCATAACACTCCAACTTATCAATACAGCCTCGCCGGACCCTATAACCAATGGCCGAGCGGGATGGGCTTCCAATACTTCTATGGCTTCATGGGTGGTGAGACCAACCAGTGGCAGCCCTACCTCTTCCAGGATCATACCCAGATCTATCCCTGGATCGGAAAGAAGGATTACAACCTGACCACCGACATGGCGGACGAGGCGATCAAGTATATGAAGGAATTGGACGCCGCCGCGCCGGAAAAGCCGTTTTTCCTCTATTACGTGCCCGGTGGGACGCACGCGCCACATCATCCGACCAAGGAGTGGATCGCGAAAATGAAGGGCAAGTTCGACATGGGTTGGAACGAAATGCGCGAGCAAATCCTGGCCAACCAAAAGAAACTCGGCGTGGTCCCGGAAAACACTCAGCTTACTCCGTGGCCGGAGGTCCTCCCGAAATGGGACACGCTCACGCCCGCGGAGAAAAGAGTTTACGCCCATCAGGCGGAAATCTTCGCCGCCTATGTCGCCTACACCGATAATGAGATCGGCCGGGTCATTCAGGAGGTGGAAGATCTGGGCAAGCTCGACAACACCCTAATTATCTATATCAGCGGGGACAATGGAACCAGCGCTGAAGGCACCACCCTCGGGACGACCTTCGACCTCGCGGCCATTCAATCTATACCCATGCCGATCGAAGCGCAGGCGAACTTTTACGATGTCCTCGGTTCCGACCAGACCACCCCGCACATGTCCGTGGCGTGGTCCTGGGCCTTCGACGCGCCGTTCAAGTGGACCAAACAGGTGGCCTCCTTCTTCGGGGGCACCCGCAACGGCATGGTCATGTCCTGGCCCGGCCACATCAAAGACGCCGGCGCCATCCGGACGCAGTTTCATCACGTCATCGATATCGTGCCGACCATTCTGGAAGCCGCCGGGGTGAAGGCCCCGGAGACAGTGAATGGTATCGCCCAAAAACCAATCGAAGGCGTAAGCATGACTTACACTTGGGACACCGCGGGAGCGCAAGCCAAGTCGAAGCGTGAGACCCAATACTTCGAGATGTTCGGCAACCGCGCCCTCTATCACGATGGCTGGATCGCGGCCACCGTTCCTCCGCAACCTCCGTGGCTCATGGGCACTGCCGAAATGCCTGACCTCATGACCGGCTATAAATGGGAACTTTATAACATCGCCGAGGACTACTCGCAGAATAACGACCTCGCGGCGAAGAATCCCGCTAAGCTGAAAGAGTTGCAGGATCTCTTCATGGTTGAGGCCAGGAAATATCAGGTGCTGCCGCTGGATAATTCCATTCTCCAGCGCATCCTGACTGCGCGTCCAAGCGCGACCGCCGGCCGGACCGAGTTTGTTTACTCGGGCGAAGTGTCTGGCCTGCCCAGTGGCAGCGCACCGAACACGCTGACCAGATCCTTCACCATCACCGCTGAGGTGGACATACCGTCAGGCGGTGCTGAGGGAATGCTCAACACCTTGGGAGGTCGCTTCGGTGGCTATGGCCTTTACCTGCTTAAGGGGAAACCGGTCTTCACCTATGATCTTTTGGGATTGGAAAAATTCCGTTGGGAAGGCAAGGCAGCGATCGCGCCGGGCAAACACACCGTTGCCTTCGACTTCAAGTATGACGGCCCCGGTATGGCCAAGGGTGGAACCGGCGTGCTCTCGGTCGACGGCAAGGAAGTGGATAAAAAGCAGATCCCGCACACCTGTCCGGCCCTCTACACGATCGACGAGACATTTGACGTCGGGGTCGATAGCCGCACCGGCGTGGACGATAAAGACTACCACCCGCCGTTTCGCTTCACCGGCAAGCTCGAGAAGCTAACCGTGAAGCTCGAGCCGAACCAGATGTTGGCAGCGGACGAGAAGACTAAGGCCGAAGTCCTCGCTAACGTAAATAACTAGGCCGGTGATTAAGTTATCCGATCGTGAAACAGGCGGGCCGCATCTACCACGGTGCGGCCCGTTCCTCTCCCAGCGCATCCTGCACTTACTTCCTTAGCTAACCAAAATCCTAAATTATGAAACTCATTCGCAATACGCTCGTGCCATTAGCACTCGTTTTCGTCAGTGTTGTTACCCTCCAGGCGCAGGACCCACTCCCTTCCTGGAACGATACCGCGCCGAAAAAGGCCATCGTCGCTTTGGTTGAAAAAGTAACCAAGGAAGGCTCGCCCGACCTCGTCCCGCCTAACGAACGCATCGCCACCTTCGATAACGACGGCACCCTTTGGGCCGAGCAACCGTTCTACTTTCAACTCGCCTTTGCCATCGATCGGGTAAAGGAGCTTGCGCCGAAACATCCCGACTGGAAAACGAAGGAGCCGTTCGCTTCGTTACTCAAAGGCGACATGAAAGGAGTCATGGCCTCCGGTGAGAAAGGCCTCCTCCAGATTGTAGCAGCGACGCATACCGGCATGACGACCGATGAGTTCAACGTCATCGTCAAAGACTGGATCAAGACCGCGCGTCATCCGAAATATCACCGGCCGTACAACGAGTGTGTTTATCAGCCGATGCTCGAGCTGCTCGCCTATCTGCGCGCGAATGGCTTCAAGATCTTCATCGTTTCCGGCGGCGGCGTGGAATTCATGCGCGCGTTTGCCGAACAAACGTATGGCATTCCGCCGGAGCAAGTCGTCGGCAGCAGCGGTATCGTGAAATTCGAAATGCGCGACGGGAAGCCGGCGCTCGTGAAGCAGGCCAAGATCGAATTCATCGACGATGGCCCAGGAAAACCGGTCGGCATCAATCGCTTCATCGGTCGCCGCCCGATCATGGCCTTCGGTAATTCCGACGGCGACCAGCAGATGCTCGAATGGACCACCGCCGGTGACGGCGCGCGCTTCGCGCTCCTCGTCCATCACACTGATGGCGAACGCGAAGTCGCCTACGACCGCGAATCACACATTGGCAAACTCGACAAAGCGCTCGATGAAGCCAACGCCAAAGGCTGGACCGTTGTGAGCATGAAGGACGATTGGAAATCGATCTTCCCGACTACTGCGCCGTAGCCGAACTCTCTGCGTTCGACGTTAGATGTTGGACGTTTTCTTCCTCCCGTGTTGGACCAAAGTCCCATAGCGACGTCTTTTTTAGATTGTCCGGGAACGCGACTTCAACCAATCTCGCCTGAACGATCATGAAAAAAATATTCGCCTACATCCTTTCCGGCTTCGCGCTTTGTCTATTCCTTGGCGGCACGGCCTTCGCGCAGGCCAAGAAACCCAACATCCTCGTCATCATGGGCGACGACATCGGGTGGTTTAACCCGAGTTGCTACAACAGCGGGATGATGGGCTACCGCACGCCCAACATCGATCGCATCGCCAGCGAAGGCGCGCGCTTCACCGACTGGTATGCCCAGCAAAGCTGCACCGCAGGCCGCGCGGCGTTCATCACCGGGCAGTCGCCCATCCGCACCGGGCTGACGAAGGTCGGCCTGCCGGGCGCGGACATCGGACTGCAACCCGAAGACCCGAGCGTCGCCGACTTCATGAAGAACCTCGGCTACGCCACCGGGCAATTCGGCAAGAATCACCTGGGCGACCTGAACAAGTTCCTCCCGACCGCTCACGGCTTCGACGAGTTCTTCGGCAACCTCTATCACCTCAACGCCGAGGAAGAGCCGGAGAATCCCGACTACCCGAAGTCGCCCGAGTTCCGGAAGAAGTTCGGCCCGCGCGGGGTCATGCACACTTATGCAACCGACACCGACGACGCCACCGTCGATCCGAAATTCGGCAAGGTCGGCAAGCAGAAGATCGAGAACACCGGCCCGCTCACCGTCGAGCGCATGAAGACCATCGACGACGAGTTCACCGATGCCGCCCTCGGCTGGATCGACAAGCAGGCCAAGGCCAACAAGCCGTTCTTCTGCTACTACAACTCCACGCGCATGCACGTCATCACGCACCTCAAGAAAGAGAGCGAGGGCAAGACGGGGCTGGGCGTCTATCCCGACGGCATGGTCGAGCACGATGCGCACGTCGGCCAGCTTCTGAAGAAGCTCGACGATCTCGGCATCGCCGACAACACCATCGTCGTCTACACCAGCGACAACGGGGCCGAGCTGGTCAGCTGGCCCGACGGCGGCACCACGCCCTTCCGCGGCGAGAAGGCCACCAACTGGGAAGGCGGATTCCGCGCGCCGACGCTCATCCGCTGGCCCGGCGTGATCAAGCCCAACACCATCATCAACGACATCTGCCGCCCACGAAGATCTGATCCCCACCTTCGCCGCCGCCGCGGGTGAACCCGATCTCGTCGCGAAAGTGCTGAAGGGCTACGAGGCGAACGGCAAGACCTTCAAAGTTCATCTCGACGGCTACAACCTCCTGCCGTTCCTCAAGGGCGAGGTGAAAGAGTCGCCGCGGAAGGAGTTCATCTACTGGTCCGACGACGGCGACCTGATGGCGATCCGCTACGAACGAGTGGAAAACCACGTTCATGGAGCAAAACACGGAGATGTCTCCCGAGGCGCCCGTCGGCGTGTGGCAGGGCCAGTTCACCAAGCTGCGCCTCCCGAAGCTGTACAACCTGCGCACCGACCCGTTCGAGCGCGGCCCGGAGAGCATCTATTACGGCGACTGGATGTTCCGCCGGGCGTTCGTCCAGGTCCCCATGCAGACCTTCGCCGCCAAGTGGCTGGCGAGCTTCAAGGAATTCCCGCCGCGTCAAAAACCCGCGAGCTTCAACCTCGATGAAGTGATGCGGAAAATGGAGGAAGCTTCACAAGCGCACGACTGAGATCGCATGCGCCAGTGAACGCACATCATGAAAGCAAAACCTATCACGATTGCGCTCGCCCTTGGACTCGCACTGACGATCCACACTCGCGCAGCCGAGGTTACTTCCACGGAGGTCCGCGCCATCGCCAAGGAGGCGTGGCTTTACGCTTTTCCGATGATGGAGAGCTACAACACTTGGTACGCGCAGGCCGTCGATAAGGATTCGCCGACCTATGTCGGTGGCTTCAATAAATTCCGCCATTACTCGCAGGCCTTCACGCCAGCCAACCACGACGTGGTGACGCCGAATAACGATACGCCTTACTCCTGGGCCTGGCTCGATCTGCGCGCGGAGCCGATCGTCATCAGCGTACCGGAGGTGCCGAAGGATCGCTACTACGTCCTCCAGTTCATCGATCTCTTCACCTTTAACTGCGCCTACATCGGTTCCCGTTCGACGGGCAATGAGGCGGGCAATTTCATGATGGTCGGGCCACAGTGGAAAGGGGAGATCCTGCCGGGATTCAAAAAGGTCTTCAGGGTGGAAACGCAGATCATCGTCATCCTCGGTCGCACCCAGCTCAACGGCGCCGATGACGTGGAAAGCGTGAAGGAAATCCAGGCCGGCTTCAAGCTCACTCCGCTCAGTGCATTTGAAAAAACTACTCCGCCGCCTGCGCCGCCGGCTCTTGATTTCCCCAAGCCCGACAAGTCGCGCGAAGCCACGCATGATTTCATTACCTATCTCAATTTCTTTCTCGCGCTCGCCGAGCCGCCCCATCCGAAGGAGATCGCGCTGCGCCAGCGTTTCGAGGAAATCGGGATCGCGCCCGGCAAGGCATGGGATGCGAGCAAAGTGGATGCGCCCACGCTCGCGGCCATCAATGCGGGAGTGGAGAAAGGAGAAGCGGAGTTAAAGGCAAAGATCGCCGTGACTCATAGCTCGAACGGCCTCTTCGGATCGCGCGCGGCGCAAGGCGAAAACTATCTCGACCGCTCCGTCGCTGCGGCGATGGGACTTTACGGCAACGACCTGGCGGAGGCGTGGTATGGCGGTTTCGTCGGCGACGGCACAAAGCTCCAACAGATGCATTTCACCAAAGACCAGCTCCCGCCCGGGAAGTTCTTTTGGTCGGTCACGCTCTACACGCTGCCAGATCGCTTCCTCTACGATAACTCACTCAATCGTTACTCGATCGGCGATCGGACGAAAGGTCTGCATTATGACAAGGATGGCGGGTTGGCGATTTACATCGGTCACGAATCACCCGGCCCGGAGAAAGAGAATAACTGGCTTCCCGCGCCCGCGGCGAAATACAGCTTCGTCGCCCGCGTCTATGGACCGAGCGAAGCGGCCATGACCGGTAAGTGGAAACTTCCCGCGCTCACGCCGGTGAAATAAGTCATCATCCACCTTTTTATGAGAACCAAACTTACCTGCCTCGTGCTGGCCGCCGCGCTGGCTTTCCTAACTGTCGGCCCGCTCCGCGCGCAGAGCTTGCCTGTCACGGTGGATAACTTCGTCCGCGCCGAGTCCGACCTTTATCTAACTAACGTCGTCAAGGATGGCGGCCTTGGGAAATTCGTGCATCGCCGCGAGCCCGCTTCCGTCGATAACCAGACCATCGTCCGCCTGAACCGCGACACCCTTTATTCCGCGGTCGTCTTCGATCTCAACGCTGGGCCCGCCACCGTCACGCTGCCCGAGACCGGCTCGCGTTTCATATCGCTCATGGTTTTGAATCAAGACGAATACGTGCCGCTCGTCGCCTATGGCAAGGGTTCGTATAGGTCGACCAAAGAGATGGCGGGCACTCGCTACGTCCTCATCGGCGTCCGCACGCTCGTCGATCCGGCCAAGCCCGGAGACCTGGAGCAAGTCCACGCCTTGCAGGACGCGATGAAGATCGAGCAGCCCGGCGGCCCCGGCACCTTCGACGCGCCCAAGTGGGACCCAGCCAGCCAGAAGAAAGTGCGCGACGCCCTGCTCGTCCTCGCGACAACGCTGCCCGACTTCAAGCACTGCTTCGGCACGAAGGCGCAAGTCGATCCTGTCCGCCACCTCGTCGCCAGCGCCGCGGCCTGGGGCGGCAATCCCGACAAGGATGCCATCTATCTCAACTTCACCCCGGCGAAGAACGACGGCACCACTCCCTACAAGCTCGTCGTCGGCAACGTGCCGGTGGACGCCTTCTGGTCGATCAGCGTATACAACGCCAAAGGTTACTTCGAACCGAACAAGGAAAACGCCTACTCGATCAACAACCTGACCGCGAAGAAAAGCGCGGATGGCACCGTAGCCATCCAGTTTGGCGGCAAAGACGATGGGACAGCGAACTACCTCCCGATCACGCCCAGCTGGAATTACACCGTTCGCCTTTACCGCCCGCGAAAGGAAATCCTCAATGGTAACTGGAAATTCCCTGAGCCGCAGCCGGTAGAGTAAACCCTTCTCCTCCTCGGGTTGCCTGATTTTCGACCTTGATCGATGGTGTCACCCAATCGCATCGTCATGGATATGAAAAGTAAGATTACAGTTGGTGCGCTGGCCGTGCTGCTGGTATTCCCGAGCCTTCATCGCGCGCGCGCGCAGGATAAGAACCCAGTTGATGCGCAAGGAAACAAGAAACCGGCAGCGGCGACAGGCCTTCTTCCCATTCCGAATTACTCCGCTGACTTCTGGAATAACGCTTACCTGACCGGCGATTGGGGCGGAGCGCGCACTGACCTGGCTAACAAGGGGGTTCAGTTTGAAGTCGAGTGGAACAACTTTGTTCAAGGGGTAGCCGACGGTGGAACAAACGACACTACTGAGTATGGCGCGACGATTGATTACACGATCAATCTCGACCTCATGCGCATGGGAGTCCTACCGGGTGCGCTGATCAAGTTTCACGCCGAATCGCGCTGGGGTGACTCGGTTAACGGCGATGCCGGCACGATTCTTCCGGTCAACACTCGCTTCCTGTTTCCGGTGACCAAGACACTCGACGCCGATATCGGAATCACAGTCACCGATCTTAACTACACGCAATTCCTTTCCCCGCACCTGGGTGTCATTCTCGGGAAACTAGACACGCTGGATGGCGACCCTAACGAATTCGCTTCCGGCCGCGGCACCAGTCAGTTCATGAACGCAAACTTTGTCTTTAATCCCACGCTGGCCTTGCGTCTTCCTTATAGCACGCTCGGCGCAGGCGTGATCTGGATGCCGATTCCTCCTGGCGCGAAGGGCGGTATCACCGTCACCAGTGTTTTCATGAATACCGACGACTCATCCACCACCACCGGCTTCAATGATTTCGGCAAGGGGACGACATGGAACACGGAGGCGGATTTCAAGTATCAACTGGGAAGTCTTCCCGGCGGCATGAATGTCGGCGCGCTCTACTCTTTCAATCAGGATTTCGTTCACCTAAATAGCCGCCTCGTCTTTCAGCCGGGTGAGGGACTCAGTTTCGCATCCAAGGACAGCACGTGGGCAGCTTACTGGAGCGGCTGGCAATATCTTTACGTCGACGATTCCGGGGGCAAGCCGCCGGTGCAGATGCGCGGCGCGCCGACGCGCGAAGGCATCGGTCTGTTCGCGCGTTTCGGCCTCGCCGACAAGGAAACCAATCCGGTTGAGTGGGCCGTCAGCGGAGGAATCGGAGGTCGCGGACTCATTCCCACCCGCCACAACGATACCTTTGGTGTCGGATACTACTATAATAGCATCCAGACGCTGCGCCTTTCGGGTCTGCTCGGCCAGATGGATTCGGCCGAGGGCTTCGAAGCTTTCTATAACATCGCCGTGACGCCGGCCTGCCGCGTCAGCCTGGACGTGCAGGTCGTCGAGCCGGTCCGCGCGGCCGTAGAGACGGCGACGATTCTCGGCGCGCGCGCGAGTTTTGACTTCTAATCGCTTGCTTTGAATGCTCGCGACGGTCGCGAATCGGAGGCGACCTCGCTTTCAATGCGACCTTCAAGATCTAAGGATGATTGGAGCGATCCCTGATACAAAGGCCGCTACAATCTTTTCGCCTTTCAACAGGGGTAAAGGAGGCCACTGAGGTCTGAAGAAAGAAATGGCCCCCTCTATTTTTTCTGTCTCCCCTGTAAGAGATTCATGTATGGGACCAAGGTCCCATAGTCGCAGCGCTAATTCTTTCCGATCATCAACCGCGCGATTTTCATCATCGCGTTTCTATCACATCCAAAATCATGAAACATACATTCCGATTTATTCCTGTACTGGGCATTGCTGGGCTCGCGCTCTGTGCGGTGTTCGCTCCGCAAACGCCGGCACAGGAAGCCCCCTATAAGCTCGACCGGACGAAGCTCCCCATCGCCGAGCCGGATTACCCGCATAGCACCATCCTCGACGCTCGCGACGCGAAGGCGCCGCCGCGCTTCCAGATCACCGCGCCAGCCGGCGCGCCGAATGTGCTCATCGTGCTCGTGGACGACATGGGCTTCGGCATGCCGAGCGCCTTCGGCGGACCATTGCGGATGGTGAACGCGGAACGCCTTGCCAGCCAGGGGCTGCGTTACAACCAGTTCCATACCACCGCACTCTGCTCGCCCACGCGGACGGCTCTCCTTTCCGGCCGTAATCACCACATGAACAACATGGGCGGCATCACCGAAATCGCGACGGCATTTCCGGGGAATACGGGACAGCGGCCGAACGACGTGGCACCGCTGGCGGAGATGCTGCGGTTGAACGGTTACAGCACCGGATTCTTCGGCAAGAACCACGAGACTGCGGCCTGGGAGGTGAGCCCATCCGGGCCGACCGACCGATGGCCGACACGCTCGGGTTTCGACAAGTTCTACGGGTTCATTGGTGGCGAGACTGACCAGTGGGCGCCCAGTCTCTACGAAGGGTTGAACCGGGTCGAAACACCCCACTACCCCGGCTACAACTTCATGACCGACATGACCAATCAGGCGATCGCGTGGACGAAGTTCCAGAAGGCGCTTACGCCGGAGAAGCCGTTCTTCATGTATTTCGCGCCGGGCGCGACCCACGCGCCGCATCACGTGCCGAAGGAATGGATCGCAAAGAACAAGGGCCGCTTCGACGGCGGTTGGGATAAGATGCGCGAAGAGACTCTGGCGCGACAGATCGAACTGGGCGTCGTGCCCAAGGGCACCAAGCTGGCCGACAAACCCAAGGACATTAAAGATTGGGATAAGCTAAGCGCCGACGAGCAGAAGCTCTTCGCCCGCCAGATGGAAGTCTATGCCGGCTTTGGCGAATACTGCGATTACGAGATCGGCCGGTTGTTCGATGCCATCGGCGAGATCGGCCAGCTCGATAATACGCTGATCTTCTACGTCATCGGCGATAACGGGACGAGCGCTGAGGGCGGTATGTTCGGCATGTTCAATGAGATGACCTACTTCAACGGCGTCGCGGAGACCGTGCAGGAAATGCTCAAGCATTACGACGAATGGGGCAGTCCCAGCACCTATCCGCACATGGCCGCGGGCTGGGCCGTCGCGGGCGATACGCCGTTCATGTGGACCAAGCAGATTCCGTCAAACTACGGCGGCACACGCAATGGCCTGATCGTCTCGTGGCCCAAGCACATTAAGGCGATCAATCAGGTGCGTTCGCAGTGGCACCATGTCATCGACATTGCTCCCACCGTTCTGGAAGCCGCAAAACTGCCCGAACCCACCAGCGTCAACGGCACCGTTCAGGCGCCGATCGAAGGAGTGAGCATGCTTTCCACTTTCGAAAACCCAGACGCGAAAGATAACCACAAGACCCAGTATTTCGAGATCATGGGCAATCGCGCCATCTATAGCGATGGCTGGTTTGCGGGCACCATTCACCGCGCACCGTGGGAGCAGTTGCCCCGTCGCAAGTTGCAAGAGGACATCTGGGAACTCTACAACGCCCGCGAGGATTTCAGCCTGACCAACAACCTGGCCGCGGCCAACCCGGCGAAGCTCAAGGAATTGCAGGATCTCTTCATGTCTGAGGCGACCAAGTATCGCGTGCTGCCCATCGATGACCGGGTTCTGGAACGCGTGAACGCGGCGACCGCCGGCCGGCCCGACCTGATGGAAGGCCGCACCTCGCTCACGCTGTCCGAGGGCATGGTCGGAATGAGCGAAAACGTCTTCATCAATATCAAGAACCGCTCGCTCTCCATTACCGCGGAGGTGGAGATCCCGCAGGGCGGAGCGAATGGTGTGATCATTGCCCAGGCCGGCCGCTTCGGCGGCTGGAGCTTATATCTCAAGGACGGCAAGCCGACCTATTGCTACAACTTCCTGGGCCTCAAGCAATTCAAGGTCTCAGCCCCGGCCGCGCTGGCGCCGGGCAAAGCGACCGTCCGGATGGACTTTGATTACGATGGCGGCGGAATGGGCAAAGGCGGAATGGCTAATATCCTGGTCAACGGAAAGAAGGTCGCGAGCGGCCGGATCGAACACACACAAGGAATGATCTTCTCGGCCGACGAGACAGCCGGAGTCGGCATGGATGACGCCACGCCGGTCACGACCGATTACAAGGAACGCGACAACTCTTTCACCGGCAAGATCGACAAGGTCACGATCGATGTGAAACCCATCGGCGTCGCGACCAAGGCAGAGGCCGAAATCGGCGAGCGCACGGCCGCGGTGAAGAAAGCCTTGTCCGACTAGTTCTGAATCGCGCGGGCCGCGCGCACGCGCGGCCCGCGCATCCCCATCGGGGGGGGTAGTAATGAAAACAGTACCCATCGCCGTCGTGCTTGCCGCGGCGTTCACTATCACCAGCGCCCACGCGCAGAAATATAAGGCAGAGGTCCCGGAATCCATTCTGACCCCGGACACTGTTGAGACCAAGCGGCTCGGCACGTTGAAATTCTTTAATGGCCTGCCTGATGACGAGACCGTCCGGAAGGTTTACGATAATCTCGATTTCGCCCGCGGCGTAGAGGCGTTCCTGGCGGGCGTTCCCGCCGCGTCGGTTTATGCGACCTGCGACGGATTCGACAAGGCGGGCATCACGCCGAATGAGGTGATCGGCATCACCGTCTGGTTCTCGCCCAAAAAGCGCCCGCCGGCTAGGAGGCAACTGGGTGCAGACCTGGTCCGGCAAGGGTTGGAATTCGATCATTCGCCTCTACGGCCCGCTGGAGCCGTGGTTTCGACAAGACTTGGAAGCCGGGGGATTTCGAATTGGGTGCAGTGAACGCGAAATCTTTATCCGCAAATTACGATTAACCATTCGCAAAGCAAAACTATGAAAACAAAACTCATCACCGCCGCGCTGATCGTTGCCAGCCTCGCGCTGCCAGTGTTTGCGCAGGACCATGTCCACACTGACGACGTCGGCACACTCGACAAGGCGGCACTGGAGAAGGCGTTCCCCACACCGCCGTATTCGCCTTACGCGGGGCGCAACTTTCCGACCCGTCCGTTCTTCGGCGACACGCATCTGCACACGTCGTATTCAATGGACGGCGGCGCGGCCGGCGCGCGACTCGGCCCCGTGGAGGCCTACCGGTTCGCGAAGGGCGAGGAAGTCATGGCTTCCAGCGGCCAGCGGGCGAAGCTCTCGCGGCCCTTGGATTTCCTGGTGGTCGCTGATCACTCGGATGGTCTCGGCTTTTTCCCACTGCTGATTTCCGGCGATCCCAAGACGCTGTCCTATCCGCAGGCCCGCAAGTGGTACGACATGATCCAGACAGGCAAGGGCACGGAGGCGGCGCTCGATCTCTACTTCACGATGGGCAAGGGCGAGATCGAAAAGGGGCTCCTGCCTGTGCCCGGAACGCCTGCGTTTCGCAGCGCGTGGCAACGGACGATCGAGGCCGCGGATAAGGCGAACGAGCCTGGGCGGTTCAGCGCGTTCAACGGCTTCGAATGGACCTCGGGCACCGGCGGCAACAATCTGCATCGCTGCGTCATCTTTCGGGACGACGGCAGGCGTGCCGGCATGGTCGAGCCTTTCACCGCGCAGAAACCGCTCGGCAGCGACAATCCGCGCGACCTCTGGAAATACATGGCGGATTACGAGGCGAAGACGGGCGGCAATGTGCTCGCCATCGCTCACAACGGCAACGGCAGCAACGGGCGCATGTTCCCGATCATCGAGTCGTTCACCGGCAAGCGAATTGACAAGGAATACGCGGAGAACCGCCGGCGCTGGGAACCGCTCTACGAAGTCACCCAGATGAAGGGCACGAGCGAGGCGCATCCTTTCCTCTCGCCCAACGACGAGTTCGCGAACTTCGAGATTTGGGACAAGGGCAACCTCGACGTGAGCGCAGCGAAGAAACCCGAGATGCTCGAATTCGAGTACGCGCGTTCCGCGTTTCTGAACGGCCTGAAGATGGAGAAGGAGATTGGGATCAACCCGTATAAGTTCGGCCTCATCGGTTCGACCGACTCTCATACGGCGCTCGCCGCCGTCGAGGAAGACAACTTTTTCGGCAAGGTGTCGTCATCGGAGCCGAGCGCGGAGCGGGCGATGCACCCGTTTATGAAGAACCCGGAAACCGGCATCACGGTCATGGGTTGGGAAACGACTTCCTCGGGCTATGCGGCGGTCTGGGCGACCGAGAACACGCGCGAAGCGATCTGGGATGCCATGGAACGCCGCGAGACTTACGCGACGACCGGCTCCCGGATGATCGTGCGCTTGTTCGGCGGCTTCGATTTCGTACCCAAGGATGCCCAGAATCGCCTGCCGGCCAATGTCGGCTACACGAAGGGCGTGCCAATGGGCGGCGATCTCTCCGCAGCGCCGACCGGCAAGGCCCCGACCTTTCTCGTGGCCGCGCTCAAGGATCCGATTGGTGCGAATCTCGACCGCATCCAAATCATCAAAGGCTGGCTGGATGCCAAGGGTGAGACGCACGAAAAGATTTACGACGTCGTCTGGGGCGATGCTGCCACCCGCAAGCCGGGCGCGGACGGCAAGCTACCGTCCGTCGGCAACACCGTCGATGTGGCGGACGCGAGCTGGAGCAACACCATCGGCGATTCCGAATTGATCACCGTCTGGAAGGATCCCGATTTCGATCCGGCGCAGTCCGCTTTCTACTATGCGCGGGTGATCGAGATTCCGACCCCACGGTGGACGGCTTATGACGCGAAGTATTTCAAGCTCACGCTCCCCAAGGAAGTCCCCATGACCTCGACCGAGCGCGCCTACACCTCGCCCATTTGGTACACGCCTTGAAAAAGTTGCTGAGCGAACCACTCGTTCATTTCCTGCTGCTCGGTGCGGCTTTGTTCGGTGTCTATTCCGTGCTGAATAAGAATACTGCCGCGTCACGGGAGGACATCGTGGTCACGTCCGGCCAGGTTGAAAACCTCGCCACCCTATTTACAAAGGTCTGGCAACGCCCGGCGACGGCGGAGGAACTGAAAGCGCAGATTGACCAGTACGTGAAGGAGGAAATCCTGAGTCGCGAGGCGATCAAGCTCGGACTCGACCAGAACGACACGGTGATTCGTCGCCGTCTCCAGCAAAAGCTGGAGTTCATCGCCGAGGATTTCGCCGCCGCCGCCGAACCGACGGAAGCGGAACTGGCCGACTATCTCACCAAGCATCCGGGCCAGTTTGCGCAGGAACAACGGTTCTCGTTCCACCAAGTCTTTCTCAACCCGGAAAAACGAGGCGATCAACTGCAAGCCGACAGCGCTGCGTTGTTGGCGAAGTTGAAACGGGACGGCGCGGCGGCCGACGTGAGCACGCTGGGCGACAGTCTGCTGTTGCCGCACGAATTCGCCGACGAACCGCAGCGCGCCGTCGCATCGCAATTCGGGCAGGAATTCACCACCGAACTCGCGAAGTTGAAAACAGGCGAATGGAGCGGACCGGTTCAGTCCGGCTACGGCAACCATCTGGTGTTCGTCACCTCTCACACAGAGGGCCGGCTGGCGGTGCTGGACGAAGTCCGGGAACAAGTGAAGCGGGAACTGATGAACGCGCGCCGGCTGACGGCGAATAAAAAGTTCCTCGAAAGCCTGCTCGAAAAATATCGGGTGACGATCCAGTCGCCGCAAGTTGAAGCCAAAACCACGGCGATGAATCGATGAAACGCGCGTTCTCCAGATTGGTAGGGTCGGCGCGCTGCGCCGACCGGACGCCGCAGCGCGGCGTCCCTACCTACTGGCTGCCATGGCTGATTCTGATATCGTGTGCTGTCTTCACTTCAAGTCTCCCCGCCCATGAAGTACGCCCCGCCTATCTGGAGCTGCGGCAGACCGCGCCCGACACCTACGACGTGCTATGGAAGGTCCCGGCGCTGGGCGACGACCGGCGACTCGGCATCTATGTGCGCTTTCCGTCCGAGGCGAAGGAGCTTTCCGAGCGGCGCGGTATCTTCAGTGGCAACGCCTACATCGAGCGCTCGCACATCCAGATTGCAGGCGGACTCAATGGACAAACCATTCACATTGACGGCCTGGCCGCCACGAAGATTGACGTGCTCGCCCGTGTCGAACGCGCCGATGGTGTGACGCAAACGGCGCGAGTGCTGCCGGACTCGCCAAACTTTCTGGTGGAGGCAACGCCGTCCGGCTGGAAAATCTCCGCGACGTATCTTGGCCTCGGCATTGAACACATTCTGCTGGGCATTGATCACTTGCTGTTCGTCCTCGCGTTGGTGTTGCTGGTGAAAGGTTGGCAGCGATTGGTCGGCACAATCACAGCCTTCACCGTCGCGCACAGTATCACCCTCGCCGCCGCCACCCTCGGCTTCGTGCATGTGCCCGGCCCGCCCGTTGAGGCGATCATTGCTTTGAGCATCGTGTTCGTTGCGGCTGAAATCATTCGTGGCCGGCAAGGCAAACCGGGATTGACCGAACGCGCGCCGTGGGTGGTAGCTTTCATATTCGGCCTGCTGCATGGACTGGGCTTCGCTGGCGCGCTCAGCGAAGTCGGTTTGCCGCAACAAGCCATTCCGCTGGCGCTGCTATTCTTCAACGTCGGCGTGGAACTCGGGCAACTGGCATTCATCGCTACCATGCTGGGTCTCGCCACCGCAACGCGTCACTTACCGGTTCGCGCCCCAGCGTGGGGGTGGCGGGCGATGCCTTACGCCATCGGCTCGGTGGCAATGTTCTGGGTCATCCAGCGCACCGCAGCATTCTAAACAAACCAAGTAAGCTAAGATCCAATATCAGCATTTTTATCCAGTTAAGTTGCGACCTCGGCCGGACATCGCCCCTCAGCGAATTACACAATGAAAACGAAACTCTCTCTTCTCTTTGCCATCAACCTTATTGCCTCGAGCAGCGCCTTCGCGCAGGCCCCGAAAGCCGCCCCGCCGCCGAACGATCCAGGTTGGCCGCGGCAATTCAGCAATGCAGAGGGGCGTCTAGTTTATTACCAACCGCAGGTCGATGAATGGAAAGACTTCAAGGAGATTAATTTCCGGATGGCTTTCGCTCTGACGCCAAAAGGGCAAAAGGAAATCATCGGCATCATGGTTCTGAACGCGCAGACCTATCCGAGTGTGGACGATCGCGATGTGGTTCTGACCAATTTCAAGATCACGGATGTCGTCCTGCCCGCGGTCGAGGAAGACAAGAAGCCTGCGATCGACCAGATGGTGCGGAGTTTTCTGCCCGCCGAGCACACGGTGGCAATAGCGCTGGATCGCCTCGTGGCCAGTGTCAATAAGCCACCGGCGCCCGCGACCGTGACGGTGCAGAATGAGCCGCCGCTCATCTATGTCAGTGATGGGCCGGCGATCTTGTTGCAGGTCGAAGGCGAACCGGTGCGGACTGATATCGCGGCGACCGATCTCGGCTTTGTCGTGAACTCAAACTTTCCTCTTTTCTTCGAGAAGGACGGAAGCAACTACCTCTACACGGGCGCACAATGGCTGAAGGGGCCAGTAATGGAAGGACCATGGACTCCGGTGGCCAAGCTTCCGGCGGACATGACCAAGGTAGCTAACGATCCGAAGTGGGCGGAGATGAAGAAGCCTATTCTCTCGCCGTCCGCCAAAGGCAAGCCGCCCACTGTCTTCTACGCCAACAAACCGGCTGAGGTGATCCTCTTCGACGGTCAACCTTCCTATGCGTCGATCCCCGGCACGGAATTATCCTACGCGACCAACACCGAGGCCGACGTGTTCGTTTACGCTCCCACCAAGACCTCCTATTACCTCGCGGCCGGCCGCTGGTTCAGCGCCACGGATTTGAAGGGACCATGGACCTACGCCACCCCGGAACTCCCGCCGGACTTTGCCAATATCCCGGCCGACAATCCGGCGGCGCGCGTGCTCGTCTCGGTCCCTGGAACGGATGAGGCCAAGGATGCGGTCCTGCTCGCGCAAGTCCCCACCACCGTCGAGGTGGATCCGGCCAAAGCCGCTGCGGCCGTGAAGGTGAGTTACACGGGCGAGCCCGAGTTTAAACCGATCGATGGAACCTCGATGACCTACGCGACAAATACGGCGGATAAAGTGATCAAAGTCGGCGACGTCTATTATCTCTGTCTCCAGGGGATTTGGTTCATGTCGCCACAGGCGGTGGGACCGTGGACGACCGCGAAATCGGTACCGCAGGAGATTTATTCCATCCCGCCGGCGTCGCCGGTCTACAACGTGACCTACGTGACGCAAAGCACCACGCCGCAAGGAACCGTGCAGGCTAGCTACACGGCCGGTTATTTCGGAACCTTCATTGCAGGCCTCGCGGTGGGAGCCATCCTTGCCAACGGCACGGGCTATTATTACCCGCCTTACTATCACTACTCGGTGGGCGCGTATCCGATCTATCGCCCCTACGCGGCCACCTACGGCGTTGGTTCATTCTACAATCCCTACACCGGAGCGGCGGGTGTCGGGCGAGGAGTATACGGTCCTTACGGCGGCGCCGCAGCCGGCCGAGCTTATAATCCTTACACCGGCACCTATGCCCGGGGCGCGACAGCTTACGGACCCTATGGCAGCCGGAGCGTGGGCCAGGCCTACAATCCGTATACCGGGACCGCGGCGGCCACCCGGCAGGGGTCCAGCGCCTACGGCTCCTGGGGACAATCCGTTGTCTCCAATGGAAACCGCAGCGCCTATACCCAGCATGTGTCGAATGCGAACGGCACAGCCGCTTCGGTCCAGGGATCGAGAGGTGGCGCCGCGGTCGGCGCCTCGGGGAAGAACAACAGCGGCTTTGCCGGGAAAACCGCCGGCGGTGACATGTACGCCGGGCACAACGGGAACGTTTACAAGAATACCGGCTCCGGCTGGAGCTCATACAATAACGGAAGCTGGAACCCGGTCCAGAGTTCGCCCAAAAACGGACAAGACCGTGCTTCGAGCACCAGCAATCAGGCTGCCACTCAGCAGCGAGCGCAGAATGCGCAGCGATCGTCGGGCGAAAGGCAACGAAGCCAATCTCAAGGCGGTCAAAACTACCGGAGCAGGTCCGGCAGCTCCGGCTTCGGTGATGTGGATCGCGATTACCAAAATCGCCAGCGCGGAGGAGCCAGCAGCGAGCGCTTTAATAGTTTCCAACGCTCTGGCGGCCGGGAAGGCGGCGGAGAGCGAACGAGAGGCGGTGGGCGTCGCCGCTAGAAAAAACGGACCCGCGTGCTCGGGAAACCGTCCGCGAGCGAACCCGTCCCGTTGTAGGCCTAAGGTCCCATAGCAGCCTCAGCCGTATCGTCCGAAGATCTGCAACCTGCTAACGATCATTCCGGTCGAAGGAGGAGATATTGGCACTTCGAAAGGAACATATGAAAAAAATTAAAATCGCACTTCAGTTGGCCTGCGTCGCTGCCCTGGCCGCTCTTGTCCCGGCCTGTAGCACTACGGGCACAACCACCTCCGGTTCAACCGGCACATCACAGCAAACGGTCGCGTGGCTATCGCAGTCAGGTTTCCACCCCTTCTCCGCGAAAACCGCGGATCAGAAAGCACACATCCAGAGTATGCCAGCCGATAAGCTCACAAAGGTGAACCGGCAAGGAACCAACATGTGGGTCTATCCGGATGCCGCCAACAACCAGGTCTACGCCGGCAACAGCGCGCAATACAAAGCATTCCGGACCTTGCGCAAATCGCAGACTGGTCTGGACTCCGAGGAAGATCTCGTCACGAGCTTTTCGACCGCTGGCGGCACTCCGGTGGAAATTTACGACGGCTTTGTTCCCATGAATTCCTTGGACTGATCCATACCAGCCATTTCTGATAAGTCCCGCACTCCTGCCGGAGAGCTCCGTCTTTTATGAAAATCAGATACGTGCTCAGCCTTCCATTTCTCCTCGGCGCGGCCGCCCTGGCGCAAACCAGCCCGTCCCCTACGCCGCTTCCGGCTGAGAAAGCCGAAGCGGTCCTGGAGACACCCGGGGAGGTGGACGCCAAATTATTTGTTCCCGAAAAATCGATGGAAGGCCCGCTCCATCGCGTCGCCGCACAAGCGGCCAACGACGGCTTGATCAATACCTACGTCCTTTCCGCCGAGGGCTACGACCACGAAATCGCCACCACCGAGGCACTCCTCACCCGCATCCGCGAAATCTACGCGATCGACACCTTGCGGGGAATGAGCAAGACGGATGAATTCACCAAGGCACTCGCCACCGCCGGAAAGCAAAAAGTCGACAGCGTAGTCGGCCTCGTGCAGAACCCGTTGGGAACTCTCAAGCGCGTGCCGCTCGGCGCCTCGCGCTTTTTTGGCCGGATCGGGGAGAGTCTAAAGGGCGGCAGCTCCGAGGGCGAAGGCAACATGTTGCAGAGCATCACCGGGGTGGATAAAGCCAAGGTCGCGCTCGCCGCGAAACTGGGCGTAAGCCCCTACTCGACCAACCAGGAATTGCAGGAGCAGCTCACAAACGCAGCTCGGGCCATGGCCGGCGGCGGTTTTGTCGTCTCGGCCGCCACCGCGGTGGTCGGCGGCCCGGCCGGGCAAGCGCTCACTTTCATCAATGTGAACCAGGATCTTCAGCAGGCGCTCGTCAATTCGACTCCCTCGGAACTCCGCATCATTAACCGAAAGAAACTCTTTGCGCTCGGTGTCACCCGGGAAGACGCGGACGAATTTCTCCTGCATCCGTGGTATTCGCCCTGGCACGAGACCGTCATCGTGCATTCCCTAGATACCATCGGGGTGGATCCGACGGCGTTTCTCGCCCAGGCCTGCCGCGCGTTGACGGAACAGGAGGCGACCTATTTTCAACAGCTCGCCCAAATCATGGCTCGCTATCACAAAAAGAAAACGCACCTCAAATCGATCCAACTCGAAAGCAAAATCGTTTGCGCGACGGATTCCGCCGGAGTTTTGCTTATCCCGCTTTCCTGCGATTACGCCATTTGGGGCGAACATGCCGTGGCGCGCGTGGGGGATTTCACCCAGCTCGCGCAAAGCCGGAGCGAGATAAAGGGGCTCGCCTTGTGGGTGGACGGGAAAGTGTCCGACAGCGCCGCGCAAGCGTTGAAGAACCAGCAGATCGATCTCGCCACCGAGGTGCTCGCGCAGAAGTAAGCGAGACGCGGTGCGTTGACCCCGCGGATGGCGGTACCCGCATTGTCGTCACTCCGACCGAACTCGGCCGCGACAACTCACCGGTTGAAGTGACGATCGACGGCGTCGTCACTAATAGAAGTCGAGACTTGAATGCGGACGGATCGCCCGAATATACATTTACGGTCGCGCTTCCGTGAGTGGGCGCGGGCCTCGCTCACCGGCTGGTCGGCCAACCGGAAACTATCGTTGACCCCCATCTCACCGGCAAAACCCGCGCCGGATGACCGAACTTTGCCGGCTACCAAGGTCATGACGAATTCGGAGTGATTGAGTACGATCTCGCCCGTCGCCTCGCAGTTGGCGGGAAAACAGACAGATTCAATACAAGCTCCGCCACGGCGAAGCATGGCAACTGGAGGTAGACCGGGTCGTGGAATACCTACGCGACTTCGGCACGATCCTTCTCCTTGGCTGAATGCCGTTTCATATCGACAACATTACTTGGGCTGAAGCAATAATCTAAGCAGGATGCAGAAACTCATCGCCTTCCTCAAAGCCAGCTTCCTCGGCGGCGCGCTCGTTGTGTTGCCCGCCTGGCTCGCTGTTCTCCTGGTGGTCAAGGCCCTGGTGCATCTCGAGATAATCGTGAAACCCGTGAGCAAAAGCCTTCCCGCGGGTATCGGGCACCCGCTGATCATCGCGATTTTGCTGATGATCGCAGTCTGTTTGTTCGTCGGGGCGCTTCTTCATACGGCCATCGGACGTCGGGCCAAGGAGGCAGTCGAGAATAACGTTCTGGAAAAGGTTCCCGGCTACACGACGCTGCGCGGCCTCGCGGAGCAGATCGGCGACCTGGAGGAAAACCATGGCTTTAAACCGGCATTAATTGAAGTCGAGGATGCGCTCGCGCCCGGTTTCATCGTGGAAGAACACGACGACGCGAAGAAATGCACGGTCTTCATTCCGTCGTCTCCGACGCCGATGGCCGGAACCATCTACATCATCGACAGGGCCAGGGTGCATCCGCTGGATGTGCCGGTGACAACCGTCTTCAAGTGCATCACCAAATGGGGCACCGGAGCGGGCGAGCTGCTCGCGGCAATGCCGCGCAAAACGCCCGCGAAATAATAGCCAGCGGAGGCGACACTCCTCATGACTGACCATCCGTCCTTTTCCACACTGGTAGCGCTCCTGCTTTTCCTGATCCACGTCGCGGTGATCGCGCGAGTGATCCTGCGACCCCACCGCGAACCGGCTTCGCGGATTGCCTGGATTGTCATGGTCGTCTCCCTGCCTGTGGTGGGCATGATTGCCTATCTTCTCCTCGGTGAGACGAATATCGGTCGGCGCCGCGTCCGCCGGATGCGGGATGTGCTCGCGGGGATGCCGAAAGTTGCCGACACACCCGGCTCCGAGGCGCCGACTCTGCGGACACAAAATCCCGGAGCGCTACACCCACCTCTTCCGCGTCGGGCAGTCGGTGAACGGTTTCCAACCTTTTGGCGGCAATCACGGGCGACTTCTGGCGGATTCCAATGCCAGTATTGAATCGATGATCGCAGACATCGACGCCGCGCAGGATCATGTCCACCTGATCTTCTACATCTGGCTGCCGGACAACAACGGGCTCAAGATGGTGGAGGCGCTGCGGCGCGCGGCGGCTCGCAAAGTCACTTGTCGGGCGATGGCGGACGGTATGGGCTCGCGGGCCATGATTGGTTCCGTGCATTGGAAAGCCATGCGGGAGGCGGGCGTTCGGGTAGCCACCGCCCTTGCCGATCGGCAACCCTTTCCTGCGCCCGTTGCGTGGGCGCATCGACTTGCGCAATCACCGCAAGATCCTGGTTATTGACAATCACATCACTTATTGCGGAAGCCAGAACTGCGCGGACCCGGAGTTCCGCATCAAGGCAAAGTATGCCCCTTGGGTGGATGCGATGATGCGCTTCGAAGGACCGATCGCGCGGCAAAACCAGCATCTTTTCGCGAGCGATTGGATGACGCAGGTGGATGAGGATCTCAAGCCGTTGCTACAGCAACCGCTGCTCCCGGGGAAATCCGGATTCACAGCGCAGGTCATCGGCACCGGGCCAACGGTGCGCAACTCCGCCATGCCCGAAGTTTTCGAGACGCTGATGTTTGCGGCCCGTCGCGAGCTCTTCATCACCACCCCCTATTACGTGCCCGATGAATCGATCCAGACCGCACTCTGTGCCACCGCTTATCGCGGGGTCGAGACGACCATCATTTTTCCAGCGCGCAATGACTCCTTCATCGTGCAGGCGGCCAGTCGCAGTTATTACGCCGACCTGCTGGCGGCCGGTGTGCGAATTTTTGAATATGAGGGCGGGCTGCTGCACGCCAAATCTCTCACCCTGGATGGCATGATCACCCTGATCGGGTCCGCCAACATGGATCGGCGCAGCTTTGACCTGAACTACGAGAACAACATCCTGCTCTGCGATTCCGCCCTGACCTCCGATATGCGCCGTCGTCAGGATGCTTACCTGGCCCAATCGCACGAGGTGACCGCCGAGACGGTTGCGCAGTGGCCGATCACGCGCCGGCTTTGGAATAACGCCATCGCCATGCTCGGTCCGGTATTGTGAACCGATCGCGATGCGATTCTCGGATCAAGGCCTCTGACTTCCGGATCGTTGCGTATCCTGACGGGAGGAGGCCAGAACAGAATGAGGATTGTAGCGCGATTGATCAAGGTCCTTCTCGCGTTGTTGATGCGGGCTCGGCCGCCAGCGCAGCGGTAGGACCCCGCCGCGTTCTGATCGTTCATTCCTTTGGCCGGGACTTTTCTCCGTAGCGGAAATCGCGAGCACATTCCGCTCGGAACTCAGTCGTCTCTCGCCCAAGTCGGTAGAATTCATGGATGCTTCGCTCTAAATGGCGCGTTTCGACGGCCCCCAGCGGGACGAACCATTGCTCGCCTTCCTTCGTGCAAACTATTCGAACCAACGTCCCGACTTGCTGGTGCCGATTGGCGCTCAGGCGGCGATGTTTTGCGTGCGTCACCGCGACAATCTCTTTACCAAGACACCGATTCTGATGCTGGCGGTGGACAAGCGCCGACGGGAAGGTTTGATCGACGCCTCAGCGGTGGCTTCTGTCGGTCTCGACTTGGATATCGACGGCCAATTCAAAAACATCCTTCAGGTGATCCCCAAGACGGAGCACATCTACATTGTCATGGGAACCCCGCCCCTCGCGCGCGTCTGGGAAGACATACTCCGACGGGAATGGGCCATTTCGAGAAGCGAGTGACTTTTCACTGGCTCAGCCATCAATCGGTCGAGCAGATCTGCGAAACGGTCCGGAAACACACTGGACCAAACCGGCTGACGAATGGCGTCGCTATCTGGGGGCAGTGTAAAAAGCTTGGCCACTCTCGCGGTCCAAGGCATATATAGGTCTCGGTGATTGTTGTTCCAATCGGCTCAGTATGCCTCCACGCCTCGGGATGAGATGCGATCTTCAAAATGACTTCCACTACTCTGCGTCTTAACTCATGAAATCTCTGATCACTCTCGCAATTTGCGTCGGCCTCCTTGCCTCCTCTCATGCGATGCCGCAGCCCTCGTTTCATACCAAGGGCACACCCACCGGTAAACCAACCGGGCCGCTACAGCCCGGTGAATACTGGTGGCAGCCGCAGCTTTCTCCCAATGGCCCCGTGGTCGTGCTCGTGAGCATTCCGCAGCAGACCATGCACGTTTATCGCAACGGTATTTTGATTGGCCGGTCGACCGTCAGCAGCGGCTCCGAGGGCAGAGCTACCCCGGCCGGCGTCTTCAGCATCCTCGAGAAAGAGGAGACGCATCGCTCAAAAAAATACCACAACGCACCCATGCCTTATATGCAGCGACTGACCTGGAGCGGCATCGCGATGCATTCCGGGAAGTTGCCCGGTTACGCGGCCAGCCATGGCTGTGTCCGCCTGCCGTATGATTTCTCACAGTTGCTTTTCAGTGCCACCGCCAAGGGCGGCACCGTGGTGATAGGGGACGGTAAGACGCCGACCCCGTATCTTGCTTCAAATCCCGGTCTGATGCTGGCGCCGAAAGATTTCACACCGGAAATGCTCCGTCCATTGCCCCCCGGCGAATATGACTGGCATCCTGAGCGCAGTCCCGATGGGCCGATCACAATTGTGCTCAGCTCCGCCGATCATGCCCTCTATGTCTATCGCAATGGCGACCCCATCGGACGCGGCGCACTGGAAGTAATTGAGCAGGGGCTGACCGAGCGCGAACCGCTCGGCAGCCACGTCTTCACCTTGCTCGAGGGAAGTAGCGGCAAGCCGAGTCATCTCGCGCCGGGGCGCGAGGCCAGAAAATGGATGTGCGTCAGTAGCGAAGGGCGCACCGTCGACGCCGAAGAATTGACTTCCAGAATCCGATTCAACACCGACTTCGCTCAGAAGCTTGCGGACACGATCAATCCGGGCACAACAGTTATCGTCACGGATCAGCCGGTAGTACGGAAGCCAGTTTCTGACTCCACATACTTCGCCACGAATTAAGGCTGGCGGTATGCGCGTGCTTCTGGCCGCGTTCGGAAGTGTGCTCCGATTCGCAATTACAGCGAGCGAATTTTGAAGATTGCGCCTGCCTGACGACGATTAATGGTGGATCGTCCGCGCTTTTGTAAGGCGAAAGTCTCATTGTTCCCTTTCGATTCAGTGAAATGGATTTCAGATTTCCCGCATCGATTCTATCTGCCGTAATCGTGTTGGCTGCCGCGAGCGCCGGAGATAAACCGGCCGCCGCCCCTGAAGGCATGGTTTGGATTCTCGGCGGGGAATTTTCCATGGGTGCCCTTGTGAACGGTCAGGGCAGTGGTGAGATGCCGATGCCCTCGAATGATGCCGAGCCGATTCATCCCGTCCGTGTCGATGGGTTCTGGATGGACAAGACGGCGGCGACGAACGAACAATTTGCGGAATTCGTCGCTGCGACCGGATACTTCACGATCGTGGAACGCGCGCCTACCCGGGAAGAATTTCCGACTGCGCCGGCGGAGAACCTGGTCGCTGGCTCAGTCGTCTTCGCTCCGCCAAATCACGAGGTCCCGCTCAATAATCATTCCAATGGTGGAGTTACGTGAAGGGAGCGGACTGGCGGCATCCGCTCGGTCCGCAAAGTGACATCAAGGGGAAGAAAAATATCCGGTCGTGCAGGTCGGCTACCCGGATGCGGAGGCTTACGCGAAGTGGGCGGGCAAACGCATCCGGACGGAAGCCGAGTTTGAGTTCGCCGTGCGGGGCGGGCTGGCCGGGAAAACCTTTGTTTGGGGAGATGAATTTCGAGCTGGAGGAAAATGGATGGCGAATAAATACCAGGGAAAATTTTCGGTCGCGGACGAAGGCGCAGACGGATACGCGGGTATCCCGCCGGTAGGGGCAACCCAATGGTCGTGAGTTGACCCGCGAAAATCAAACACGACGACAAACTACGCGACTGCTTCATGCACCTCGTCGATGTCGTTCCCACCATCCTGGATGCGGCTCACATCCCGATGCCAGCGACCGCCAATGGCGTTGAGCAGAAGCCGCTCGCCGGAAAATCGTTCCTCGCCAGCTTCACCGACCCGAACTTCAAAGGCCGCTCCGAGCAGTATTTCGAAATCTTCACGAACCGCTCCTACTATGAGGAGGGCTGGAAAGCCGATGCGCGCCACGCTGCCATGGCGTCAGGATTTGGCTCCGGGAAACTGGGAGAAGGACAAGTGGGAACTCTACAATCTGGACAGGCTAACAACCTTGCCGCTACAATTCCGGAGAAGCTCGCGCGACTGAAAAAGAAGTTCGATGAGGCCGCAGAGAAGTATCACGTCTATCCCTTTGATAATCGCGGCTCGGCCCGATTGGCGATCCCCAAGCCACCCGTCACCGACGCCGATCCGAAGTCTAATACCTACACCTACTACTACGGTGCCATTCGCATCGCCGAGCCTGCCGCGCCGCCGATCTCTACGTCAAGGACGGCGTCCCGGTCTTCGACTACAACTACTTCGAGGAACATACCGTGGTGAAAGGCGACGAGCCGCTCCCAGCGGGCGAAGCCACCGTCGAAGTCGACTTTGATTACCAGGGACAAAACCCGTGGACCCGCCGTAATCACCCTCAAGGTCAACGGCGCCAAGGTCGCCGAGGGCAAGATGAAAGACACCGTCGCTGGTCGCTTCGGCATCGACACCTTTGACATCAGGGAGGACAGCGGCCAACCGGTTACCCCGACTACCAACCGCCCTTCAAGTTCACCGGCGAGATTGATAAGGTGCAAATAGATGTCGCGCCGCCGGAATCATCGGTCGGGACGAGGTTATTTCGTTGACCGCGCGACCGCTACATGAAATCGATGAGAAATAGCTCAATCAAATCAGTCATCTCTTGTCTGCACTCGGGTTGGACCAAAGTCCCATACCGACGAAAAATATCCCTGCGTAAACTTTGATACCGGAAAGGACAAATGAAGCTAACAGCCGCCAAATTCACAAGCCGACCATTTCACAGCGCGACAGCGATTATCTGCAGCTTCCTGGTTGCCATCTATCCCGTGATGGCACAGCAGGGACAGCAAGCGCAGACCGCGGTGCAGCAAACCGTGACCAATGAGTCCGACCTGGAAGCGCCCAAAATTCCCGACGACCAACTCGATTCGCTCGTGGCGCCGATTGCGCTCTATCCCGATCCGCTCTTGGCGCAGACCCTGGCAGCGTCCACTTACCCGCTCGAGGTCATCCAACTGCAGCAATGGCTGGCGAAAAATCCTGACCTGAAGGGGCAGGCGCTGGCGGACGCGGTCCAGAAACAGAACTGGGATCCCAGCATCCAAGCGACGGCCGCGTTGCCGGACGTCGTGAAACTGTTGAGCGATGACATCACTTGGACCACCGATCTCGGGAACGCGTTTCTGTCTCAGCAGGCGGACGTAATGGACGCCATCCAACGCATGCGCCTGAAAGCCCAAGGGAAAGGAACCTTGCAAACGAGCCAACAACAGGTCGTCAAGACCGAGGAAGTCGAAGGCAAGAGCGTGGTCGTGGTGGAACAAGCCGATCCCGAAGTGGTCTACGTCCCTTCCTATAACCCGACGGTCGTCTATGGAGAGCCGGCTTATCCTTATCCGTCAATCTACTATCCTCCGGTCGGCGCTTATGTCGCGGGGACAGCCCTCGCCTTCGGAGTTGGCATCGCGGTCGGATCTGCCTGGCGCGGCGGCTGGGGCTGGGGCTGCGGGTGGGGCAACAGTAACGTCAAAATCAACGTGAACAACAATTACGTAAGCCATTACAACAGAAACAACGTCAACAACAAGATTGGCAACAATGGCTCCTGGCAGCACAACCCCCAACATCGCGGCGGCGCCCCCTACCCGAATCGCGACACATCGAATCGATATGGCGGTAATGGCCGTGGAGGCCAGAACGGAAATCGCCAACCGGGCACACGGCCCGGCCAGGGTGGATCGGGCAATCGACGACCCGGTCAAGCGGACAACCGCCCCGGACAGGGCGATCGGCAGCGGCCGGGCCAAAGCGGATCAGGCGATCGGCAGCGACCTGGCCAGGGCCAGGCGGGCAATCGGCCGGGCAAAAGCGGGACTGGCGATCGGCAACGGCCAAGTGGCGGCTCGGCTACGCGGCCAAGCGGCGGCAGCAAGGGGACGAGAGCCCCCAGTCACGCGAGCAGCGCAAACCGCGTTGGCAACCAGCACGTTTCGAAACCTTCCAGCGGCCGGAGCCAGAGCGCTTTTGGGAGCGGCGGCGGAAGCAGACATTCGGCCGCGTCCAGCTACAGCCGTGGCTCCCGCAGTATGAGTGGCGGGCAGCGTGGCGGCGGTCGCCGGAGATAGAAATCACTCAGGAGAAAACAATGAAAACAAGATCATACATCGCAATTTTCTCGAAATTTACTTTGATCGCCGCGGCCGCGTTGCTCTGTCTGGCCGAAGGCGCTTCGCGCGCGGCGGCGCAGTCAGATTCAGCTGCTTCGGAACAGACTAGCCAAGAGGCTTTCGACACGCCGGAAGCGGCGGCGGATAGCCTGATCAAAGCGGCAGAGGGTTATGACGCCTCTGCCTTGAAGAAGATTCTCGGTCCGGGAAGCGAAGATATCGTCGCTTCTGAGGATCAGGTGCAGGACAAGACTCGAGCGGAAGAGTTCGTTGCCCAGGCGCACGAGAAAAAATCGGTCAAGGTTGATCCAAATGACTCTAAACACATGATCCTATCTGTTGGAGAGAGCGATTGGCCCCTGCCTATTCCGATCGTTAAGCGAAGCGGCAAATGGTATTTCGATTCCAAGGCTGGCCGTGAAGAAATCCTTCTTCGGCGCATCGGGACCAATGAACTCGATGCAATCGAGATTTGCCGCGGCTATGTCGAAGCTCAACAGGAGTACGCCGAAACAAAGCACGATGACGCCAAGGTCAACCAATATGCCCAGAAGATCATCAGCTCGCCGGGCAAACAGGATGGCCTGGCTTGGAAGAACACGGATGGAACCTGGGGGGGGCCGGTCGGTGAGGCGGCCGCCAAGGCCTTGGCGGAGGGTTACTCGGACAAGAGTGAGCCCTATCACGGCTACTATTTCAAGGTGCTGAAGGGTCAGGGTCCGGCCGCCCCGATGGGCGAGATGGATTTCATACAGAAAGGGGCGATGATTGGCGGCTTCGCGCTCGTCGCCGCTCCGGCCGATTATCGAGTGACCGGAGTGCAGACTTTTATTGTCGGCCCTGACGGCGTTGTTTATCAAAAAGACCTCGGACCGGAGACGTTGAAGGCCTTTGAGAGCATGGATCGCTACAATCCGGATAAGAATTGGAAGCCTACCGACGACCAGTGGCCGAAGGGGGAAGAAGAGTCACCGGCGGAATAAGATGTAGCAAAACGGACTGAATCGTTTCCCCCGGATAAACGAGACCAAAGGTTGATCCGAGTCAGCCAGAGCCCATGCTTCTACCCAAGCCAAATGATCGACCGCAACGCATAGGCGCAGCCATGAATGCGAAATTGCGGAGGTCCCTGCTTGTTAGTCTGGCTTTGGCCCTGACCGGCTGCGCGCAAATCGCGGTTGTTTCGCGGAAATCTCCCGATCGATTCCAAGCTACTTCCCGGACAGATCAAACTGTCGCGCAGAGCATCGATCGCGCCCAGGAATTGCAGCGGACCCAGCCGCTAGTCGCACTCGAAGCTTATACCAGCGCAGCTCGTGGCGCACTGCGCGACCTTAAACGCAACCCGGCCAATGAAGAAGCGCGGCGTTGCTACAATTTCGCGGTCGCGGGGATGTTTAGCGTTATCCGCACGGCCAAACTCGATCCCTGGACTCAACCGCTTCGCTTCGGGGTGAACAGCGATCTGATCCTAACGGGGAAGAAGGATTCCCGGCCGGAACAGAACCCGGCCCTCTACGATTTGATCCCGACCGACGAACTGAACTTTCACGGGACCTACGTAAAGACCGATGTGAAAAAGGATGGAATCGGAGCACCGCTCGTGGCCGTCGGTCATCGGACCGAAGCCCAAGCGGCCGCGTTGTTCGCGCCCCGCGGAATTTACTACAGCGTCACCGGTGTAGTTGAATTCGAAGGATCGCGTTGCGTCCTCTCCATCCACGATCCGTTGGCTACGGAGACCGCGCGGGTGGAAGGTCACACTTATCCCCTGGCGGCAAATTTTACCGCCTCCCTGGCGATGTTGCTGGCCGAGGAAAAGCCGCAAAAACTCGGATTGGTCCGGCTCCTGCGTCCAGAGGAGTACGCCGCCACCGCTCGGGTCTCCAGAATGGAACCGTACAACCCAGATAAAATGGTTGTGCTTGTCATCCACGGCCTGATGGACACGCCAGCTACCTGGGTGCCACTGCTAAATGATTTGCGCGGTGATAAGGATATCCGAGCTAACTATCAATTTTGGTTCTACAGCTATCCGAGCGGTTACCCCTATCCCTATAGCGCGCTCATTCTTCGCCAGGAGCTAAATGCGATCGAAAAGAAGTATCCGCTGCGCAAGAAAATGGTGGTGATCGGACACAGCATGGGCGGATGCATCACCAGAACGCTGATCACCGACCCGGGGACGAAACTCTGGATCGAAGCTTTTGGAAAACCACCGGAGCAGACAAAGATGCCCGAGGAGAGCAAACGCATTCTCGAAGAGGCGCTGATCTTTAAGCATCGACCGGAAATTGGGCGCGTGATTTTCATGTCCGCGCCCCTTCGTGGCAGCGAGCTGGCGAGAAACTGGGCTGGGCGGATCGGATCGATGTTGGTGCGGACACCGTCTCGAATGCTGCACATCGGCAACACGTTGCGGTCGGCGCTGACCGCCGACCCCGCTGCGCTGCAGTTGAAGCGATTTCCCAACAGCGTGGATACCCTCGCTCCGAACAATCGTTTCGTGGTCGCGATCAACAAGATTCCGATTACTTCCGGCATTCCGTATCACACGATCGTGGGTGACCGGGGACGTGGCGATACGCCCCACAGTAGCGACGGAGTGGTGGCGTACTGGAGCAGTCACCTCGACCGAGCGGCGAG
The DNA here is from genome assembly GCA_963749935.1 of uncultured Verrucomicrobiae bacterium. Classification (GTDB taxonomy): domain Bacteria; phylum Verrucomicrobiota; class Verrucomicrobiia; order Chthoniobacterales; family UBA10450; genus Palsa-1392. The sequence goes on along the minus strand of CAVVOH010000004.1, from coordinate 1,161,554 downwards.
TGAGCGCATCGTTCCATCGAATCACAGCACGCCGCTCAATCCGGAAGCGATCGCCGAGGTCCACCGCATTCTAAAGCTAAACGCTGAAGCCCGATAACCTGAGTGTCCACCGACCTACAAGAACAGTGAAATCCTATTATCTCCTGAAGAGTTGGTCGCGGGCCTCCTGGTGGTGCTTCGCACTCTGCCTAACCCTGCTTCCCTCTTGTGCCCTGATTGGCCTGAGACGCCAGGTCGAGGCGTTGCAGGCTCATGGTGCCATCACCATTCAATTGGTCCCGGCACCGAAAGGGAATATGCCGACCTACGCCGTGGCATGGATCGTGGAGAACGGTCAGCGTAAGGCGTCGGCCGGCTTTCAGCGGGTCCGACCGGATGGCCTGGCCTCCTTTAGTCTGCTGGCGAATCGCACCTATCGGGTCGGCGCGTTTACAGACGAAAACGGTAATCGGGCCTACGACGCTGGTGAGCCCCTTGCTTTTCTCAAGGATGTGAAGCCACTTCTGCTCGATGATCCCAACGTCGCACCTGAAATTTGGAAGCTGACACTGCGGCGCGATCACGGACTGGCACCGGGGACGGTCATCACAGTCCCGAAAGAGAGTGAAGCTCTCGGAGGGAAGTTGAACGTGGCCCTCGGAGACGTGGTCTCTCTGGACGATAAACGCTTCGCTGAGAATCAGGGAAGCGGAGGCGTGTGGCGCCCGCTGGATTTTCTGACCGATAACTCGTTAGGCATTTATTTCGTCGGACCGTACGATCCGCAACGGATTCCCGTCCTTTTCGTTTACGGGATTGGCGGTAGCCCACAGGATATGCGCTATCTCATGGAGCACTTCGACAGAAAGCGATACCAGTGCTGGTTTCTTAATTATCCGAGCGGCATGCGGTTGGAGCGCGTCGCACGGGCAATGGCGACGGGTTTGAACGCCCTCCGGCAGCGCTATGCTTTCAAAGAGTGTTACGTGGTGGCCCATAGCATGGGTGGGCTCGTGGCCCGGGCGGGTATCGATGCAGAGGCGAAAACGTCGGGGGCAAATTTTATCCCGAAATTCGTCACGATCTCTACCCCATGGGGTGGTCACAATGCGGCAGCATCCGGTATTCGGCATCTGAAGAAGCCGGTTCCATCCTGGTTGGATGTTGCTCCGAACAGCGATTTCCTGCTCGCCATTTATGCTGCGCCGCTCCCCAAAGCGATGGCTTTTTACCTCATCTATGGCTCGAAGGAAGGTGGTCCATTCTGGCTCAAGGGCGAAAATGACGGCGTCGTTACCGTGGCCAGTGAAACCGATCCGCGCATCACGAGAGAAGCGTCGTCGGTGACCCACTTCCCTTACGGGCATGTGGAAATTCTAAACCAGAGCGACACCTTGAAGGCCGTGCTGAAGTCATTGCGTTGATACCTTTGACGACCGAAGCAAACGCGGCTCGCTCACGCCTTTAGCTAAATAAAACATTCGGCGACTGATGCGTAAGGCATCCCATTTTGTCATTGTCGCTCTAGGCGCGTTGGTCGGCCTGCTGGCGACTGTCTGGGCGGCAGGCGCACTTTATTTCGATCTACCAATCCCGTGGCTTCGAGTCCCGCTCGCAATTTTTTATAGCCTGGCAATGTTGGCTGTGCTGCTCTTCGTCAAAGGGCACTGGCGTTGGATGGGCATCGTCATGGCGGGTTTTATTGTCGTCCTCACATGGTGGTCCACGCTCAAGCCAAGTGGGACGCGCGCCTGGCAGCCTGACGTCGCACAGAGCGCGTGGGCGGATATTCACGGAGACGAGATCACGCTGCACAATGTCCGCAATTGCGACTACCGCACGGAAAGCGATTACGCGCCGCGCTGGGAAACGCGAGTCGTCCACCTGTCAAGGCTAACCGGCGTAGACTTGGCCGTTAGTTACTGGGGTTCGCGGTGGATTGCACATCCTATCGCCAGCTTCCAGTTTGCGGATTCGTTACCCATCGCGATCTCCATCGAAACGCGCAAGACGATGGGGCAAACCTATTCGGCTCTGCGGGGGTTCTATCGGCAGTATGAACTTTTTTATGTCGCTGCAGATGAGCGCGACGTTATTCGACTGCGGACGAACTATCGTAACGAGCAGGTTTATCTCTACCGGACCACGGCGACGGCGGAGCGTGCCCGCGCGCTTTTTCTCGAGTATCTGGTTCACCTAAACCGACTGCACGAGCGACCGGAATTTTACAACGCCCTAACGGACAACTGCACTACCAATATCCGTGCCGCCAATGTTGCCGCGGCGGGCGGACAGGCGTCGCCTTGGGACTGGCGGATTCTGCTCAATGGCAAAAGCGACGAATTGCTCTACGAGCGCGGATTCGTAGATCGCCGCCTGCCGTTCAACGAGCTCAAGGCGCGAAGTCTGATCAATTCGCGCGCGAAAGCCGCCGCTCAATCGCCGGACTTTTCCGACCTAATCAGGGTTGGGCTTCCCTAGCCTAAGAGAAAGATCGTTGTGCGCCCGAAGCGGAATCCGACGGCGATTGCGGGAGCCCGGAGCGATCTCAAAAAAGCATGATTGATTTGGAGCGATCTCCTCTTACGATGGGCAAAACCAGCACACCGATGAAAAGAAATACGCAGCTCTTCCGTTTATGTTTCGCCTCGAGCCCGATCCGCATGGCAGTGCTGATCGTGACGTTGGGCCTGGCCGCTTGCCAGAGCAACTCGACTCCCCAGTCCGGACAAGCCACCGGTAAGACGGGGGAAGCGCGATTTAACGAGGTCGATTCCGATCACAGCGGCAAGCTCTCCCGGAACGAAGCGAGCGATTACCTCGTTAACCAGGTTTTCGATGGACTAGACACAAATCATGACGGCCGCGTGTCGCAGGAGGAATGGGTGAGCGGCGATCCTGCAAGTCTTCCTGACTTCAAAAAACGTGATGCAGATCACGACGGTTTTCTGACGAAAGAAGAAGCCATCGCCTACGGCCGGAAGCACGGCGTCGCGAACAAAGTGCTCAAGGAAGCGGACAAGGATGGTGACGGCCAACTGAGCCTGGAGGAAGTAAAAGCCTACTACGGCGATCGCGAAGGACCGGTGCGCTGAGGCCTTGAGATCGAGTGCCCCCGGAAGCGGGTTGCGGCGAGGTCCCCAGAGGCGAATCCGCTCGGCGTTTTCATCCACCGGCCGCCGGTCGACACGATCGGCAACTTATTCTTCACCCTGTGGGAGGCCGGGGAATGGGCATTCCTCCACTTCCGTTCCGACCGGAACCGCGATGCTGGCCTGATGGTCGGTGGCCGGATTTAAATCGGAAAGTCTCCAAGTTCGGCCAGCGGCAGGAAACCTGATCTGGTCTAGCCATTTAACGCCCTGAGTCGTCTGGGTAACGACAGAAAAGGAATGCAGATGTCGCCCAATCCCGATGCCATTCGCTTTGAGGATCGCCTCCTTGCGAACCCAAATCCGATAGAAAGTGGCGAGAGCATCCTCATTCTTGACCGCACGCCACACTGCGAACTCCGCCGGTGAGAACGCGGTGGTGGCCATCTCCCGGAGTGAAGCGTAGAGAGTTGGCTTTGCCGCTTCTACGTCGACTCCGACCGGCCCCGACTTGCTCCACGCGATCATGACGCAATTGCCGCTGTGAGAAACGTTGAATTCGATTTTTTGTTTGGAGTCAGCGGGCGTCACGTAAGGCTTCCCGCCTGGCGTTCGCAGGAGCCCAACCGCACGCGGGACGATCCCAAGCTGGTCCGCGCAGAGCAAACGGATGAGGGCGCGGGCGATGATATAGCGTTCCGAATCTTCCCGACTACGATAATGGCCTGCCTGCGCCAGCTCATCCGCGGGCAGGGTAACCGCGAAGTCTTCGAGATGGCTCCGGCAAACGTCGAGCAGAACAACGCTAACGTTCGCAATCTGAGGCTGCTTGCCCGGACCCGGGAAATGCATTGGTGAAGCCTTCATTCCAATTTTAAAAGTCTCAAGGGCGGCAGATTGGCAAGTTTTTGCTGGACGAACGGTCGTCCGGCTCCATAGAATCGAAAGATGGAAAACACGGTAATTGACGTGAAAGAGCCCATTCGGGCATTCATCCTGGAATATGCTTCCGGCCGCGGCGTGACTGAAGTGAAGGACGACGACTCTCTTCTCAAAACCAATGTCATTGATTCCCTGGGCGTATTCCGGCTCATCGCATTTCTGGAGGACACGTTCCCACTCACGGTCGACGAGTCAGACATGGTGCCGGAAAACTTTCAGAGTTTGAACGACATTGAGACTTTCGTGACGGGCAAGCTGGGGTAAGCGGTGGTGAGACAAGCTGCTTCCATGGCGGCTCGATTCGCTGCTGCCATGACGAAAGTTTTTAGGTAACGGTTTTGGGCGACGCGGATGCCGCGTGCCCTCAGGCATGGCGGCGGTGAACGATATATCCGAACCGAAGCGGGCTGATCCGGCCGACCGACCCGCAAGCGTACGCAGGCAGCGGGACGGTCCCGTCGTTGGCTTGGATCCAAGAGGATGGACCTGGAAGAAGGGGCTGACCCAGCCGCTGGTCCCTTACCCCCCCATCGTCCCTCGAGCGAATCGTGATCCGGTCGAATTGTCGTTTGGGCAGCAGCGGCTTTGGTTTCTGGCGCAATTGCAGGCGGGAACGGCGGCCTACAATGTGCCGATGGCATGGCGGATCGCGGGTGTCGTCGATGTGCCGGCATTGCAGCGCGGCCTGGATCAATTGCTCGCCCGGCACGAAGCGTTGCGCACTGTGTTTCGGGCTGCTGGAGGAGAGCCCCGCCAGATCATATCTCCGCAGCAGCGGGTGGAATTGGATGTCGTCGACCTGCGAAAAACCGAAGACTCACTCCGCGGTGCTGAGCTGGACCGCCGCATCCGAGTGGTGACGCAGTCTCCATTTAACCTCGTCACAGGTCCCGTCGTCCGGACCGCTTTATTCCACATCGCAGAGGAAGAACAGGTTTTCGTCCTGGTGCTGCATCACATTGTCTGCGACGGGCCGTCGATCGCCATCCTGCTCGAGGAGCTCGGCCTATTCTATGGCGCATTCGTCAACGGGCAGGCCATTGAGATTCCGCAATCTCCGGTCCAGTACGCTGACTTCTCCATCTGGCAACGAGGAGCGTTGATCCAGCAGGTGCGTGAGAAGCAACTTGGTTACTGGAAAGAGCAACTACGCGATTGCCCAACTGCCTTGGACTTTCCAACTGACCGGTCAGGCTTGGTTAGCACGAGTTTCCGAGGAGGAATGGAGTACCGCGAGTTGTGCGATGATATGAGCGAGGAATTCCGCTCGCTGGCCAGACGGCAAGGCGTCACTCGCTTTATGGCGCTGCTGGCTCTCTTCCAGGTTTTGTTATCCCGCTACACAGGGCAGGAGGATGTCTCGGTGGGATGCCCGATGACGCATCGCATCCGGGCGGAAGTTTCCCGGGTCGTCGGGTTCTTCGCCAACATGATGGTCTTGCGTTCGAGGCTGCAAGGGAACCCCGGCTTTCGTGAATTGCTGCGCCGCACTCGTGAGGTCGCTCTCGGCGCCTACGCTCATCAGGATTTGCCGTTCGAGGAGTTGGTCGCCGAACTCCAGCCCGAGCGAGTTCCGGGTCGAAATCCGTTTTTCCAGGCGATGCTGGTGGTGGAAGAATCGACCTGGCGCAATCTCGATCTCTCCGGCGCGGAATGCACAGCGTTCCCAGTCCACAACAGCACTGCGAAATTCGACTTCAGTCTCTACATTATCGATCATCCGGCCGGCTTCCGGTTGGCCTTGGAATACAACTCTGACTTGTTCGAGGCCGGAACTGCTCGCCGCTTGCTTGAGCATTACGAGAACCTGCTGACAGGGGTGGTAGCCGATCCCGATTGCCCGGTAAACGACTTGCCGATCCTTTCTCCCGCAGAGGAAAGGGAAGTCCTGCTTTCGTGGAACAGCACCCGCGAAACCGATACGCCAATCTGTTGCACACATCATCTTTTCGAGGCGCAGGCGGCGAGGATTCCAGATGGAATCGCAGTCAGATTCCAAGACGAAGATCTGACATATCGCGATCTCAATTCCCGCGCCAACCGGTTGGCGCGTCAACTCGTGGAATTGGGAGCGGGAGCTAACGAGGTGGTAGCAGTTTGCCTGGAACGTTCTTTTGATCTGGTGGTCGCAATGCTTGCCGCTATGAAGTCGGGCGCGGCCTATTTGCCGCTCGATCCATCACACCCTGCTGAACGCAGAGATTCCATTTTGCGCGACAGCGGGACTAAGATCCTGCTTACGGATCGGAAGTCTGCGGGAGAGACGCATTGTCCTCCAGAATGCAAGGTGGTTTTCTTGGAAAGCCTCGATCTCACCCGGCAGAGCGAGGCGAATCTTACGACTACGGTTGGTCTCCGTGACCTCGCCTATCTCATTTACACGTCCGGTTCCACTGGCAAACCCAAGGGCGTGGAAGTGGAACATGGGAACCTGACGAATTTCCTCGCGACCATGCGGACGCGGCCAGGTCTGTCGGGCAATGACATTCTTCTGGCTGTAACCACGGTATCGTTTGATATCGCCGGGCTGGAACTGTGGCTGCCACTCATCGTAGGAGCAACTGTCGTCCTGGCTGGCCGCGACGAAGTGATCGACCCGCCTCGATTGATGAACCTCTTGCAGAAAAACAATGTCACTGTGATGCAGGCGACGCCTGCTACCTGGCAGATGCTCCTCTCTGCCGGCTGGAAGGGAGACCGGCGCCTAAAGGTTCTATGCGGCGGCGAACTGGTCGCCGGATCGTTGGCTGACGAACTCCTGGCCGGTTGCGGGTCAGTCTGGAACATGTACGGGCCGACGGAGACCACGATTTGGTCTTCCATCCATCCGGCCAAATCCGGAGAGGCGGCCGTCGTTCCAATTGGGCGGGCGATTGGTAATACTGTCATGTACGTGCTCGACCAAAATATGCAGCCGGTCCCCGTCGGCGTTCGGGGCGAGCTCTACATCGGCGGCGCTGGCGTCGCCCGCGGCTATCGCGGCGCGCCCAAACTCACCGCTGAGAAGTTTGTTGCGGATCCATACTCCACCGTCGCGGGTGCGCGCCTCTATCGAACGGGCGATTCAGTCCGCCAACGCGGCAATGGCACGTTCGAGTTTCTCGGGCGCCTGGATCGACAGACCAAAATCCGCGGTTACCGAATCGAACCGGCGGAAATCGAGGCGGCGTTGCAGCAATTTCCCGGTGTGCGGCGGGTGGCCGTCACGGTGCGGGGCCGAGCCGGCGAAAATCAATTGGTCGCCTATCTGGTTCCCATAAACACCGCGAAGGCAAACGGCCATTTCGGACATAAGGAGCTAGCGAGGTTTTTGCGGGGTAAATTGCCGGACTACATGCTTCCCTCGGCATTCGTGTTGCTCGATGCGCTCCCTGTCACTCCGAATGGAAAGCTCGATTGGAAAGCCCTGCCCGAGCCAGCTCACCCGATTCAGGGAAACAGTTTTATTGCCCCGCGGGATTCGGTCGAGACCCGCCTCGCAAAAATCTGGGAAGAGATTCTTGATACCCGGCCGATGGGGGTGACAGACAGCTTCTTCGAGCTCGGGGGACATTCCATCCTGGCCACACGCCTCTTCGCAAGAGTGGAAAAGGAGTTTGGAAAACACCTGCCGCTGGGCACCTTGTTCGAAGCGCCAACCATCGAACAGTTAGCCACCATCCTGCGGCAGAACTCATGGGTGTCGAGGCCGCTAATCGAGGTGCAGGCGGGCGATCCGGCTATACCGCCGATATTTCTTGTCCAAGCGAGAGTCGGCTACCGCGCGTTGTCCGCTGAACTTGGGCCTGAGCGACCGGTCTATGTCATTCCGACCGACGATCTCTTCCTCGCCGATACCGAGCGCAGCCTGCGAGACCTGGCCATGGAACTGGCGCAGAGGATTCGCGCCCAAAGTCCGCAGGGACCCTATTACTTGGGGGGAATGTGCCTGGCTGGCCGAGTCGCCTTCGCCATTGCCCGCGAGTTCCGCCGCCAAGGTGAAGAAGTCGCCTTGCTCGCCATCATCGACATGTCAGCTCCAGGCTATGCCCAAGTCTATCGCGTCCCGGCGCTGCGAAGCTTCTTGGGTCGGTTACGCTGGCATCTGCACTATGCGCTGCACGGCACCGGCCAACAGAAAGCGGATTGGGTAGCCGGCGGCTTCCGCGCCCTGGCTTGGCAAGTGAGATACCGAGGGTGGCAGATGGCGCGCCTCTTCTTTCGTCGCCTTGGTCGACCCTTGCCTCGATTTTTGCGTCACACCACCCGCCTCATCGCGGAAGCAGCCCGCCAAGACGCCATTAGCAGCTATCCCGGACGAGTCACTCTGTTCCGCCCCAGTGAGAAGACCTTTACTCGCGACGACCGATGGGATTTGGGCTGGGGTCAGATCGCCGTTTACGGCGTGGATGTGTTTGAAATCGAGGGGCTTAAACGCACACTTCTGCGCGCGAACGCCACCGAAGTTGGCCGAAAACTGAAGGAGTGCTTGGCAAATCTGCACGGTCCAGAATAAAGTTTTCACGTGGAACCAATCGAGACACAAATCGGAATCGCTGCAGCCGCCGTCACGCTGCCCGCGCAGAAGCGGGAGGCGCGCTCTTTGTTTGAGGAAGAAGGGGCGACCTTCGACCCGGCGATCGCGGCTCGGCTCGGCGTCGACGCAGTCCCGATCTGTAATTCTGAATCGGCCTCGGCCATGGCGATTAGCGCTTGTCAGGAAGCGCTCGAGCGGGCGGAGCTGGATGTCGCGCAGCTGGATGTCATCCTCGACTACACCATCCTTCCGCAGGAATATCTGGTGCCAGCTTGGAATATGTCGAACAAGCTCCAACACGAGCTGGGCGCCAAGAAGGCTTTCACGGTCGGCTTCAGCGGTGGCGGAGCGACCAATTTCCTCGTAGCCCTTAGCTCCGCCGCAGCGGTCCTAAGGGCGAACGATAACCTCACTACCGCTCTCCTCGTAGCCGCAGATGTTACCATCCTTGGCAACCGCATATTGAATCCCGCCGATCCGGTTAGTATCTTCGGCGATTCAGCCGGAGCGATGGTTTTGAAAAAGGGAGCAACTGGCAGTCTGATCATCGATACTGAGCTTCACTCCGATGGCAGCTATCACGACGTTTGCTACATCCCGGGTGGCGCTCTGGCCAATCCAGATGACCCGGCGCTTTATCGGATGGTGTTGGATAAGGATCGCTATGACAACGCACCGAAAGCCGAGAAACTACGCGCCCTGCTGGAGGCTCTGCTCGAACGCACCGAAGTGAAGCGGGAGGAGGTGGCTTACGCGCTCTATCCAAATCTCTCACTCGAAGATCAGCAGGAGTTCGCCGATGCCCTGGGATTCAGCCCCGGCCAGATTAACCGCGATAACATCAAACAGCACGGACACCTCCAGGGGACTGACTTTATCGTCAACTACCTTTCGCTCGTGGAAAGCAGAGCCGTCGAGAAAGGTCGCTACCTGGTCGCGGCCTCGCACGGAATGGGTTTCCTGGCCGGTGTCTCTTTGCTGCGCTTGTGACTATGAATACAGGAATAGGAATTGTCGGAGCCAGCTATTACCTGCCACCGGGAAGGAAGGCGGTCAGCGATATCTTTCGCGACGAGCAAATCCCCGCCGAAGCGCTGGCCGCGGATGTCGATTTCCAGCGGGACATCGGAATCGAAGCAGTTCATCTGGCCAAGGATGAAACTGCCACCAGCCTGGGTTTGAACGCGGCCCGGCGCGTCTTGGAAAAAACGGGGACCGATCCGGCCGAAATCGATCTCATCATCGACTTCACCAGCATCCCGGAGGAATACGTGGCGCCGACCTGGTCAGCCGCGGGAATCGTCCAGCAGGAAATTGGCGCGAGCCGCGCTTTCGCGACCGCGGTCAACACCGGCGGATGCGCCAGTTATCATACCACTCTTAAGGTGGCTTGCGCCTTGATGGCGTCGAATGACCGCTACCGCACAGCCCTGCTCTTCGCTGGAGATAAGGTGCCGGAGCTTAATCACACCTACTATCCGATCACGGTGATTTGTGACGGCGGGAGCGCCGTTATCCTAAAGAAAGGATACGAACGCCGGCAAATTCTCTCAGTCGAGGTCTCGACCCTGGGTAAGCTGCACGATGTTTGGTATATCCCCGGATTTCATCGGCGCGACCCAGCCGATAAAGACCGGAAGTGGCTCCACATGACCGCCGATATTCCTAAGTTCAATCAGGAAGTTATTCCGATGAACCTTTTCATGTTCCGCAAAGTCATGCGGCAGGCTCTAAGCAGCGCTGGGCGCAAGCAGGCGGAGGTAGCCTACTATGTCTATCCGACATTCTCCACTTGGGATCAAAAGGCCTTTTGCCAGGCCTTCATGTTGCCACCCGAAAAAGTTTTCACCGACGGCTTGCATCGGCATGGTCATTTACAGGAAACCGACATGGTTCTCGATTACGTCGACGCCATCGATGAAGGTCACATTAAAGACGGAGACTTGGTCATGCTGACTACTAATGGCGCCGGGTTCTCCTGGGGCGCGGCATTGATCCAGCACTGATGGTCCTGCGCTGACGCGAGCACGCGCGGCAAAAAAGCGTAATTGCACTTATGATCCTCCAAAAATCCACTGATAGATTCGATGTCGTCATCCTGGGCAGCGGCATGTCCGGATCGATTGTAGCCGCCATCCTGGCAAAACAGGGAGTAAGTGTGTTGTTGCTCGATGGGGAGGTCCACCCGCGTTTCGCAGTTGGAGAATCCACCATTCCCCATACCTCTCTCCTAATCTCGTTGCTGGCCGAAAAATATGGAATGCCCGAGCTGGATCATACGACTTATCCAGACCGTCTGGCCGATCATGTCTGCACGACTTGCGGGGTAAAGAGAACCTTCGGCTTTGCTTACCATCGGCCAGGCGAGACCTACGATCGTCGCGAGGGCCTTCAGTTCGGCACCAGCGCTAAGGATGAGAATCATTGGTTCCGCCAGGATGTCGATGCCTATCTGTTTCACCTTGCTATCCACCACGGGGCGATCCCGAGACAAAGAACGAAAGTCAATTCCCTGGAGATCGATCAGGAGGGCGTGCGGCTGATGCTTTCCACCGGCGAAGAAGTCCATGCCCGCTATCTGATCGATGGAACCGGATATCGCAGCGTGGTGGCGGAGCGTTATGATTTGCGCGAAAAGCCGACCCGGCTCAAACACCATTCGCGGTCTCTTTTTACCCACATGGTGGATGTGCCGCCGTTTGACGAAGAACGGAACCCGCTCTCCGTCTCATGGCACCAAAGCACCCTGCATCACTGTTTCGAGCGCGGCTGGTTTTGGGTGATTCCGTTCAATAATCACGAGCGCTCCACTAATCCCCTCATCAGCGTTGGACTGACGATGGATCCGCGACGCTATCCCAAGGGAAACTCGTCTCCAGAGAAAGAGTTCGCCCAATTTCTGAATAAATTTCCAAGCGTTGCAGCACAGTTCGCCAACGCCAAAGCCGTTAGGCCGTGGATCTCGACCGACCGCCTGCAATACTCCTCCAGGCAGACGGTCGGCTACCGCTGGTGCATGATGTCGCACGCGGCCGGCGCAGTTGACCCGCTCTTCTCGCGCGGGATGATCAACACGGTCGAGGTCATTCACGCCCTGCTCGACCCTTTGCTCAACGCGCTAGCTGAGGATGACTTTGATGAGGCCCGCTTCGCTCACATTGAGCCGCTCCAACAACGGGTCTTGGACTACAACGATCGGCTGGTCAACGGTGCCTTCATTTCCTGGGCCGATTTTGACCTTTGGAACGCCTGGCTGCGGGTCTGGGGGCTGGGAACGCTCCTGACGGAGTTCCGGGCCATGAATGCGCTGGCTGACTATGCGGCCACGCGGGATGATCACCATATCCTGAGCGGGACGCAGAATCCTGCTTTCTCAAATTTCGAGGACCCTGACTATGCCGCCTTCTTTGCTGGCGCGACCGAAGTAATCGAAGCTTTCGAAGCGGAAAAGCTTGCCGCGTCGGCCGCTTCGCAACGAATCTTCGATCTAGCCAATAGCTATCCGTTTCCGGTGGTCATTCGTCGCGACGCCATGGTTCGCGCCGGCTGGATCAATGAAGGTGACTACGTCACGGAACGCGATGTCGACTATGCGCGTCGCGGCTTCCGCTGGGCTCTAACCAACCCTGACACACGGGACTTGTTCGGCAGTTCAGCCACCTTCTTCCGCTGGTGTGCGCACCGCCCCGATCCTCACCTTGCCTAAGCTCTGCTATCACAAAAGTGCTGTTATGGCTCAAACTGGCAGTCGCGTGGGGGAGCTTTTATCTCTTGCGGTGGGGCGAACGCCTCTTGCCGGCCGGCGTGTTGAGCCTTTTGCTCTGGCCTCCGGCGGCTGGTTGGGATCTGGCGCAGGCTAGGCGGCGAAAGCTACTAACCTCCTGGCGTCGTTTTCCTAAGTCGTGGCGCCCCAAACCCAGACGCTTCTTTATCCGGCAGAGCATGGGTCTCTGCCATGCGCAGCCTATATACGCCTGGCCCGATCGCCTTTCCTCGCCGCGCTGGCTGAGTCGATGCAGCGTTGAAGGAAGGCATCACTTGAGCCAGCCGCGGGAGCGAGGGGTGGTCCTGGCTTCGCTCCACTATGGACCTTTCGAGCTGTTGCCTTACTGGCTGCGCGCACACGGGATCGTTACCACGATGGTCCGAGGTTCTACTCCTGAATCATTGAAGGGGCTGACCAGTTATCAATACTCGCTAAGCCATCCGGGCGACGTGCCGATCTTCCTCGACCTGGCCCAGATGACTCCGATGCCGCGTTTTAAGAATGTCCGTCAATTACTGGGCCCGGGGCGCCAATTGCTTTTGACGGTTGATGTAGACCGCGGGATACAATTTCACGTTCCTTTTGAAGGTTGCCTCTTTCGGATGGCAACCGGTGCGATCCGCCTGGCAGCGATGGCGCAAGTCGACTTAATTCCTTGCCTGATCAGGGAAACAAGTTCCTGGAAGTTTGCGCTTCATTTTGGCGCGCCCGTGTCGCGGCAGTACCCTGGGTCCGTCCCCTGACCTACAGGCGGTTGGGGCTCACTTGTTGGGAGAATTTTCCAAGGTGATTACCCGCTCGCCGGAGCAATGCCGATCAAGGCTGCTCGGTGCTATTTCGCCCCCGCCCGCCGGTTGAAGAACTCACTCAGCGAGGAGGCTTGGTGCCTCCGCCGGAAATCGTGAAGTTTCGATCGCTTTGGTCTTTGACCGTGGGGTCATCCCGGCTCGTAACTTCAATCTTGTATTCGTTACTCTCCACTAACGACGCCGGGACGGCCCAGTCGAAGCTGCCGTCGCTTGGTGTCTTGGCGGCGATCGTGACCACAGGAGCGCGGCCACTCATGAGTCGAATTCTGACATTACCGGAGATATTGTCCGTCCATGTAATCGTGTGAGTGGTTCCCTTAAGCCAGGTTTCTTTCCCGTTTGGGCTCGTCACCGTGATAGAAGCCGGGAGAGAGGTGGGCTCCACAATCTTTAAGCGCTGATTGAGAGCGACATTGGTCAGCGTTTGGACCGTGCCACTGGGCCAGGTGAGCACGATCTGCGAGGCGAAGGGATTGCTCTTGAGGCCAAAGTAAGCGGCGAGATCGCTCCCGCCTCCCAGGCTCGTTCCGCTGCGTGTCTCCCAATATTGTACTCCGCCGTCCGGTGTAGTCAGTTTGATCTTGGCGCCGACGCCATCCCGGTTGCTCAACGGCGGCCCGGCACCCTCCAGTTCCAGGATCAACCAACCGCGGCCCGTTGTATTGGCGTAGTCGTTGCGATAAAGGAATGCTTGTTCCCCGTAATTAACGAGGAAAAGATCGGGGTCGCCGTCCTTGTCGTAGTCGCCCATGATAACAGTACCGACCGCGCCCTGACTCGTCGAACCCGCTTCCGATCGAAACGTCGGTGAAGGAGCCGTTTTCGTTGTTGCGATAGAGGAGGTTTGGCTGGGGGTCGGTGGTGCTGGTGGCTAAAAGCGTTCCGGCCGCGACACAGAGATCGAGAAAACCATCGAGATCGTAATCGAAGAAGATGGTGCCCCAAGTGATTCGGCGCTTGCCAGTGGCGGGTACTTTAGGGTCGGCCAAACCAGCCGCGGAGGTGAGATCGGTGAAGGACCCCCCCGCATTGTGGAGCAGAAGGGGAACCCCAATATTGGTGTAAAAGTAGTCGGGCCGACTGTCGCGATCGTAATCGCCCACCGCGATGCCCATCCCGTTTCGGCAATCCGCCGCGCCCACGCTGGCGCTGACTTCGGTAAAATTCCAGGTAAGCGGATTGTTCCCGCCGTCGTTCCGGAAAAGCTTGGTCCCAACCGGACCATAAGGACAATCGTTGATCAGAAAGATATCCTGGTCGCCATCGTTATCGTAATCGGTCCAAAAACCGATAAAACCCCAGCCGCCGAGGTTGGCGTCATAGCCGCCGCTATCGCCGCCGAGCAGCAGAGAAGAGACATCGGTAAAAGTACCGTTGCCATTGTTATGGAAGAGTCGGTCCTGCGCGCCGCTTTCGGTGCCGTCGATCGGTTTGTGATTGGTCACGTAAAGATCGAGAAAGCCGTCCCTATCATAGTCACCCCAGGAGGCACTCGCTCCCCGTTGCGGAGTGGTGATGCCCGGGAAAGCCGTCCCAGTCACGTCGGTAAACGTGGCCCGACCGGTTTCCATGAGCTGGTTTTTGAAAAGGACGTCCTGATTACTGTTTGCCAGGTAAAGATCGAGATCGCCATCGTTGTCGAAATCCGCCTGGGCCACCCCCGAGCCGTCATGAGAGGCATCGGCTACCCCGAGGGAAGCGGCTACCTCCACAAATGCGCCACCGCCGTCATTGCGCCAGAGACGGTTGGCTCCAACCCGGTTGGTCATGTAAAGATCGAGATCGCCATCGCGATCATAGTCGAACCAAGCCGCCCCGGTGCCGATCTTCACGTCTCCCACCGGAGAGCCGGCGTGTGGGACACTGCCGAGAGCGGAGAGCGTTACGTCCGTGAAGAGAGTCTGGGCGTGGCTGGAAAAGCAGGTGAGGCTCAGCAGAAGAAGGCTAAGAAAAACCCGTCGAGCTTGATTTGGAATAATCGTTGGCATTTTGGTAAACCTTTCCGCCTGCCCTCCATCAGGTCGGCCTTCAAGGTTGGGAGTGATCAATTCTACGAAATCACGCTCTGAAAGGAAACACTAAATAGTGGGACGGAGGCGATCGCTTGCAAGGCTATTGACGATCGCGTCGCAGTGCATCGCGAAGCCCAGAAATGCGGGTGACTCTGCGGGCGATACTGGCCCGCAGGATTTCTTCATTGGCCCAAATCTCGACCCGCTCGCGAGCCCGCGTCATCCCGGTGTAGAGCAACTCGCGCGTCAGAAGCGGTGAGTCCTTTTCCGGCAAAAGCAGGAGCACCCGTCTAAACTCCGAACCCTGACTCTTGTGCACTGTCATGGCGAAGGCTGTTTCGTGGGCGGGGAGACGAGAGGGAAGTATCCGGCGTAACTGGCCCTCCGCGTTAAGGAAAAAGGCACGGAGTTCGTTATCTCCGTCGGGATCGGGCAGGATGACCCCGCTATCGCCATTGAATAGCCCGAGGTTGTAGTCGTTTTGCATGATCGTGATCGGCTGGCCGCGGTACCAATCGCGTCTTGGCGCAATTAAGCCGGTCCCAGCCAGGATCTCTTCTGCCACCGCGTTAATATTTTCGACTCCAAAGGGGCCATGCCGCAGCGCGCAGAGGATGCGAAATCCTTGCAACCGGGCCAGGATTTCATGGGGCTCTTCACTTTCGAGACAGGGGCGGAAAGCCGCGATGAGATGTTCGCTCAAGGCCTCGGCCACGTTTCCTGTCGGAGGCGTCGTCCGCCATTGTGCCTCGCCGTCTTCCTGCAAGGCAGCGATAGCCGCCTCAGCGTCGCCTCTATTGACTGCGTGACTGACGCGAAAAATCCCGCCGGATTCAGCGAAGCGATAGTTACGGCTCAGGGCGACCATAGCACCGTGGAGTGGGTCGTTAGGTTGAGCGTTCTCTGCCGCTGCGCAGATGTCGGCCAGCACGCTGCCGGCCTCTACGGAAGCGAGTTGATCGCGATCCCCGAGCAAAATCAGGCGTCCCGTCGGCGGGACGGCGGCGACCAGCTTCGCCATCAAAGCGAGATCGACCATCGACGCTTCATCGATGATGACCACGTCGGCATTCAGGGGGCGCTCAGCATCATGCCGGAAATAAGGCGAGCCGGGCAGATAACCGAGCAAACGATGAATAGTGGTGGCCTGCAGGTCGGGCCGGACCGCCCGGACCGATTCGGTCAGCCGCGCAGCGGCTTTACCGGTCGGCGCGGCCAGGGCGATGCGCAGCCGGTCCGCGTCGGGCTGTGCGAAGAGCAATTCCAGGATCGTCATGACGGTGCGCGTTTTGCCGGTTCCAGGTCCGCCCGTGATGACGGTAAACTTGCCACCTACCGCTCTGTTCGCGGCTACCTTTTGCAGGTCGGCATCCGCGAAGAAGACAGACGGTCCCACCGCTGCGGAGCGCTGCAGAATATCCTCCGCTAGCTGCTGTTCGTATTCCCAATAACGCCGAAGGTAGAGACGGTCGTGCTGATCGAGCACTAACGGTGTGAAATCCTCCGCAGCGCCGACCACTCTGCTGCCGCGTATGGCCTTGCGCAGTTTTGCCTTGGTTGGTCCGCCCTCCAGAGCGCTGATCTCCTCGAGTGAGACACAAACATTCCCTTGCGCCCTTGCCCGGCTGGCAGCCATGGCCGCGAAACGCACCTCGGAGGAGCTCTCGCCATCGAGGCGTTGCAAAAAATCACCAAACTGGCGATCGAGCGCGCTGAATTCCGGTATCTCGTTCATGACTCGAAGATCCGGCTGAGTTGCTCGATGAAAGCGCGACCTAAGCGCTGGAAATGGACTCCGTTTCGGGGCCGGTCGGGGTCGATCCCGCGCAGGAAAATGTAGAACGCCCCCCCAAAGTGCTGATCGAAATCGTAGTCCGGTTTCCGCACCTGCAAATAGCGATGCAGGGCCACGCTATAGAGGCAGAGCTGCAGGGTGTAAAAGTGCCGCTCCATTTCGGTCGCGATCGCCTCCGGGCCGTAGGCGGCCGTGTTCGGTCCGAGCCAGTTCGATTTCCAATCGGCAAAGTAAAAGCGACCGTCGTGGGCAAAGGTCAGGTCGATAAAACCTTTCATGAAACCGTTCAGCGGCTGGAACTGGAGCCGCTCGATTTGCAGCGGGATTTTTTCCAGGGCGCAAACCTGGGCCAGTTTGCCGATGGTCAGCGAATTGATCGGGAAAAAGAATTCCAGCTCAGCGATTCGGGATTCGTTAGGCAGATCCCGCAGCCGCAAACGAGCGGGGCCGGCCTGCAGCGGAAGCTCGGCCAGACGTTCGATGGCTTGGTCGACCACCTCGCCGAAGCCCTGGATGCCGCATGCTCGCAGATGCCGACGGCTGAGGTCGGGGGCATTCGTTAGGTTGGAGAAATCAATTTCTTCCAGGATCTCATGCAGACAGGTTCCAGCCTGCATGCCCCGGGGGAAGGCGTGAATCCCGGTCGCTTCCGGGATCTCCTCAATGGCCGGTTCGACCGGCGGTCCCTCATCCAAGAGCGTCGCTTCGCGTCCACTGATCAGGCGCGTAAAACTGGCGATTCCCCACGAGCGATCGATCTGGCCGGTGAACTCCCGCGCCTGCGGAATGATCTCGGTCTCCTGGAGGGGCCGCCAGTTCCGGTCGGTCGGTGGCGGCAGCGCAGCCACCGCGATTTCTGCGCAGGACTCGATCTCAGCCGGCAGCGCCTGACTATTCTCGAGGAGATGGGCCGGCGCCGACTTGTCCTTCTCGACCGGTTTCCAGGTCATGACACAACGATGCCGGGCGCGCGTCAGCGCGACGTAGAACTGGCGCAGTTGTTCGGCGCGCGCTTCTTCGTCGCGCCGTTCGCGGTGTGCCTTGGGATCGGAAAGATCAATCGTTAGGCGATGGGCCGCTGCCGGATCGTGAAAAACGGCGCGAGGCTCGCGCCGGGTCCACCAAACGAAGGGGCAAAAGACGATGTCGAATTCCAGCCCCTTGCTCTTGTGCACGGTGATGATGCGGACCGCTTTTTCGTCGCTCTCCAGCCGCAGTTCGTGCTCTTCGCGATCGGCGAAAGGGTCGCCTTCCATCTCCTGCCCGAGCCATTTGAGCACGCCGTTCATGCCCAGCTGATGTTCCACGCAGGCGGTGTGGAGCAGTTCGGCCAGATGCAGGAAATTTGTGAGGCGCCGTTCGCCATCGGGATAGCTGAGCAGGCGCCGACGCACGCCGTGGGTGGCAGCGAGATGGCGCAGCATCTGGATGAACCCGCGGTCCCGCCAAATCTGATGATGCTTTTGAAAGCGAAGCACTTCTTCTTCCCAGGCGTGCTCGTCGTGGGTGAAACGTTCCAGATCGTTCCCGTGCCGGCCCAGCGCATCCGTGCAAAGAGCCGCCCTAACGAACTTTTCGTACCCGGGCTGGGCGACCGCGGCGAGGACGTCGCGCAGCTCACCCGCTTCGTGAGAGGTGAAGATATTTGCGCTGCTGTAAAGCACGCCCGGGACGCGCCGGTTGCGCAGTGCAGCCTGGATCTGGGCCGCCTGGCTATTCGTGCTGGTCAGGACGGCCAGGTGACGCGGCTGCAGCGTTTCGCCACCGAGGGTGGCACCGCTCTGCAGCAGCCGGACCACTCCCGAAGCGATGCTTTCGGGCAGGTCGTCGTCCTTTTCCGCGATCCAGAGATGAAAAGGCGGGTCCTTTTTCCCGTCGGGAAATTCGAGCCGCTGCAGGTCCGCCTGCGGCCCGGGCTTGGCTCGATCGAATTGAATTTGCTCAAGCAGAAACGGGTTTGGTCGATCGAAGATGGTATTGACCGCTTCGATCAGCGCGCTTTCGGAACGCCAATTCGTCGTTAGGGTAAATTGGCGCTGGGCCGCCGTGGCCGCCTCCATGTAGGTGAAGACATCGGCCCCGCGGAAGGCGTAGATCGCCTGTTTCGGATCGCCGATCAGCGCCACCGGGGCGCTGCTGCCGGCGTAGATGCGCGAGATGATGGAATACTGGACCGGATCGGTATCCTGAAATTCGTCGATCAGGGCCGCCTGATATTTCTCGCGAATCGAGGCGGCCAGTTCCTCGCCTCCCGGCGCCGCCAACGCCTCATTCAGACGCGTCAGCAGATCATCGAACGAGAGGATGTTTTGGCGCTGTTTCCGTTCGTGCAGTTGGTCGCGGGCCCAGGCAGAAAATTCCACCAGGAGCGCGCCGGAAAACTCTTTGGATAATTCCACCAGGCGTTCGCAACCGTCGAAGACCGGCGAGCGCGGCGTGGTCTGACCGGCGCGCACGCGCTTCTCGATCATGCTGGTGGTGAAAAATTCCAGGCAGGCGAGTTGTTCGACGGTGCCGCCTGTTTCGCTCAGGCAGGCCCCGAGGTCATCCAACAGGGGCAGCATCTTGTTCGGATCGGCGTGGCTATGTTTGGCCCAGCTCGGTTCCGCGAAAAGAGCGCGCAGCGCTTGTTCGTCCTGCGCCCAATGTCGGCGCAGCGCGGTCAACTCTCGGCCGATCTCGGCGCTGATTTTGCCTAACGATCGCGCCTTTTCCGGCAGGACGCGCAGGGTCGGATGGCGAATCAACTCCTCGAGATGCTCCGACAAACCGTGGGGGGTGATGCCGCTCTGCAGGGCGAGCAGCGCGGAAAAGCGTTCGCCCCGGTAAAAGTGCCGGCGCCAAAAGTCGTAGGCGATCTCGCGCAGGAGCGCGGATTGATTCGTGACCAGCTCGGCGTCGAAGAGAGTGCCGCTCTCAAACGCGCGCTCCGCAAGGACGCGCTGGCAGAATCCGTGAATGGTAAAAATGGGCGCCTGATCAAAGTTCCGGTGCGCTTCTTCGAGGCGAAGAAGAGCGGCTCCCGGCTCGTGCTGGAGCAGGAGGGCGGCGATTACTTCGTTCTTGGTCTGGCCGGTTCGAAAGGCCGCGATCGCTTCCTGCAGAAGAGTACGGATGCGGGTCCGCAGTTCGGCCGTGGCCAGCTCGGTAAAAGTGGTAACCAGAATGCGATCGATGGCGAGTTCGGGGCGCTCGAGCAGGAGACGTAAGACGAGCACGGAAATGGTAAAGGTTTTACCAGTGCCGGCACTGGCCTCGATCAGCATCGTGCCGGATCCAATCTGGGACTGGTGCAGATCGAATTGCTCCCGGCGCTTCATGATTGGATGCCTTTCAAGACCGGCACAAAAATCTGGAGCGCCAGCTGCTGGAAATCGTCGTCGAGTGGCTCCGCCACATTGCGAAAGACGAAGCGGAAATGGGGATCGTCCGCTTCCGGCCTTTCCCCTCGATCAGGTTCCCATGGCTCCGGCGAGCGGCGCCATTTGGCCTGCGCTTTCTGCAGCGGTGAAGGCCCGTTTTTGTTGTTCAACATTTGCTCGACGAAAGCGAGGGAGCTGCGCGGGAAGAAGGGGAGCGGCTCGCTTAACCCGCGCCAGTAGAGCTGGAGCAGCCCGCGTAAATGCTCCTCCGAATGATGGGAGGAGACCGGCCCGAAACGATCGACTTTCGGACCGCTTTTCTCCGCCGTGATCAGGACCGATTCGGTTTCCTGCTCGTGGTTGGCGATCAGGTGATGGATCCACGCGATCAGCAGATCCTTCGGTTTTCGCGTCGTTAGGCGGTAATGCACCAGCCGGCCGCTGTGCAGTTGGTCGAGTTGCGCGCTGAGCGCGAAAGTATCCAGGGTCAGAGCCGCCTCACGCGGCTGATCCGGCAGCGGCGCCGAGCTCGTGCCTAACGATCTCGGAAAATTCTTCGGCTGAGGCGAGCATGGCGCGCAGTCGGGCTTCGCCGGCGTGCCCGGGCGGCAGCTCGCCGCTGGCCCGCAGCACCGGAAGAAGTGGAGCGAGAGATTGCCCGTGTAAGGCCCGCGCCAGCAGATCCTGTTGCAGTTTGTATTTGGCCAGCGAATCAATCTCAAGCGGCTCGTCTTCCTCGAGCAAACCGTGCATCCGCGGGAGGCGCAGGCCGAGCCGCTGCTCGACCAGAAACTTGGCCGGGTTGCCGAAGAATCGAATCAACTGCGCGGCATCCAGCCGACGCCATTCCGCTTCCGGTTCGCCTAACGGTTTGCTGATGAAGGGGGACGGCGGCAGGCGCTCGGCGCTCGCTGCCGCGCTGGCCGCGCAATTCTCCTGCGAGTAACTGAAGAGGACGTTCCCGCTCGTGAAATAAGCCGGGCTGAAGGCCTGCAGCCGATGCGTAGTGAGGAGGGGCTTCTCGACCGCAAAATTCTCCCGCGCGTAATCGAGCAATTCGCTCACCAGCACGCTCGGCAGGCACCGGGCTGTTATCCCGAATCGATTGTCCGACGTAGCTGACATAGAAAACGTCGCGCGCGGAAAGGAGCGCCTCGAGGAAGAGGTAACGATCGTCATCGCGAGTCGAGCGATCGCCGGCGCGCGGCTGTTGCGCGATGAGATCAAACCCGGGCGGACGCTGGTGGCGGGGGATAGGCGGTGTCGTTCAGCCCGACCAGGCAGACGACGCGGAAAGGGACGGTCCGCATCGGCTTGAGCGCGCAGAAGGTCGCTTGCCCGGCGAGAAATCCGGAGCCGCTTTCGGTCTGAGCCAGGGCCTGCTCGAGATGCGCGAGGAGCACATCGCGCGCGACCGTTTCCTGGAAGGCCGGAAAGCGCGGCCGTTTCGCCTAACGAATCGATCACGCGCCGCAATTGGCGCAGCTCCGGCTCGCGTTCGTCGTCCGCCGGGAAGAAATCGCATACTGATCTGGCGCAGAGTTTCCTGCCACTGCAGCAGCGTGCGCGGAGCCTGCAAAGCGGAAGCGGTGGCGAAGAGCGATTCGATGAATTCGACGAAACGGCCGAGCGTTTCGGCGAGGCTGCCCTCGATCTTGTCGTAGGCCAGGATTCCTTCGAAAAGCTTCTCTCCGCGGGCCGGGACGGCGTAACCGAGGAGGAGGCGATCCAGACCGGCGCGCCAACTATTTTCGGCGAAAGTCGGGCAGGTCGAGCGCTGCCCGTTGCGCCGCATCGATCCCCCAGCGGATGCCGGTTTCCTCGATCCAGGTGCGAATGATTTCGAGGTCGGCATCGACCAGCTCGAAGCGACGCTGCAAGGCGCTCGATTCCAGGATTGCGACCACGCTGGCTGGCGGTGAATCGGCTCCCGGCCGCCTCCAGAATGCGCATGAAAGTATCGATGACGCCGTTCTCCGCGCGGGCGCCGCGATCGGAGATGCTGAAAGGAATTCGGAGCGGCTCGGGGGCAGTGTCGAAGACCGCTTCGATGAAAGGCGCGTAGATTTTGATGTCCGGCGCCATCACTACGATGTCGTGTGGCTTCAGGTCGGGATGCTGCGCGAAAAGGGCGAGCAATTGGTCGTGCAGCACCTCCATCTCGCGCATCGGGCTGTGGCAGGAATGGAATTGGAGCGAGACGTCGTGACCGGAAATCTCGCGCGGCGCGCTCCCAGTCGGATCGTGCAGTTGATAGATGTCGCGCTGGATCTGCGTCAACAGCGTCGCCAGCGGTCGGTTCCTCGAACTCTTCCTCTTCTCGCGTCGGGTTGAGCTCGGTCACGTTCTCCAGAAATTCCCGACCGAGTTTGCCGGAGGAGGCCAGGAGCGGATTGGCGCGCTCAAATTGCAGGTCGAGCTGAGGCGAGTCGGAGGCTTTGCGGCGGGCCCGACTTTCTTCGCGGGCGGATCGAATGTCGCCCCACCATTCCGGCGTCGGGCGCATCACGAAGAGATGCAGCTCCGTGCCGCGGGCCAGCTCCTCAAAGAATTGGAGATAAAAAGCCGGCAGGGTCGTGATGCCAAAAAGAGAAATGCGTTCCGGCAAACGTCACCGTTTCCTCGGGTCAGAGCAGTCGCAAAATCCTTGGCCAGCGCAGGCGGATGCAATCCCGGGGCCGACTGCATCAAGGCCCGCCAGAGGAGCGCCTGCCAATGCGTATCGGCGCCGCTTTCCCAGTCCAAAATCATGCGTGGCCGGAAAGCGAGATATTGATCGAAGGAACTGGCGATCCGTCCGGCGAGCTGAAAGAGGCGCAGCTCCGGGCGGGGTTGCTCGAGGTAACGACGCAGCTCGGCAAAGGCCGGCTCAGCGATCAGCGCCGGGAGGAGAGCCATGATTCGCCAGGTCAAATTTTCGCGCGCGTAAAAGCGGGCCGCCGCCTTTCCAGGCAAAGCATCATCGAGGAGCCCCGCGACAAATCTTTGTGGAAAGAGGAATCGGACGTTAGCGCAAATTCCATGGGCCTGGGCGAGCCACTGGGAGAGCCAGCGTCCCATGCCGGTGCTCTGCACCACGACCGTCTCCGGCTGGAAAATTCCACCAAGAGGCTGGGCCACGATTTTGGCCAAGGCGGTCGCGAGTTTCTCGAGTCGATTGCTGGTGTGGAGATGCAGGCCGGCCATCGCGCTCACCATGCCTCAATGCAGGTCAAATTGAAGAGCCAGTAGTCGAAGGCGCTTTTTTGAGTGAGTCTGCCGAAGGGACGGGGCCGAGAGGCCTAACGATGCCAATGAATTCACCTAAAGACGAAATCCGGATCGAAGAGCTGGAATTGCTGGCGCGGGTCGGAGTGCCGGAGGCCGAGCGGGCCGAGCCGCAGCGGCTGGTCGTTTCGCTTACCCTGCAGCCCAGGGCAGGCTTTGCCGGGCTGGGGGACGATTTGGCTCGGACAATCGATTACGCCGCGGTCTGCCAGGAGGTGCGGGGCTTTGTGGCCGATCGGCGCGACAAGCTGATCGAGACGCTGGCCCATGAGATGGCGGAACATTTGCTGCGACATTTCGAGGTCTCGCGGGTTGAATTGGAGCTGCGTAAATTCGTCCTCCCCGAAACGCGTTATGTGGGTGTACGCGTGGCGCGCACGGCACCGCGATTGCGCTAACGATTCGCTTTTCGCGACGCCGTCCATAACTTCCCGGCGTGCAAAAGAGCAACCTGGTGCGCGACCGTGACGGCTGGGAAACGGTCGCCAGCAAAACGCATTTCACCAGCCCCCATCTGAGCGTGGCGATCGATAAAGTGCGCACGCCCACCCAGTCCGGGCCGCGAGAATGGGCGGTGGTCCATCGCAAACCCGCGGTCGTCATCGCGCCGCTCACGCGGGAGGGAAAATTCGTCCTCATCCGCGAGGAGCGCATCCCGATCAGGGCCGCGATCTGGTCCATGCCGGCGGGACAGATCGATGAAACGTTCGAGCCGGACGATGCCGCCGTCCGGCAGGTGGCGCAGCGGGAATTGCGCGAAGAAACTGGCTACGAGCTGGCGGAGGGGGGAGAGCTGACCCCGTTAGGCCACTACTTTACCTCACCCGGTTTTACCGATGAGCACTGCTACTTTTTCCTGGCCCGGCCGGTCCAAAAAAGCGCGGAGGGCGCGCAGCACGACGCGACCGAAGCGATCCTCGATTGTCATGAGTTCAGCCCCGATGCTTTCCGCGGGATGATCGCCGCGGGCGAGATCTGCGACGCCAATACCCTGAGCATCTGGGCGCGACTGGTCGCCCGCGGCGACGTTTTTCCCTGACGATGAAATTGCGCGACATTTTTTCCTTTCGCGATCCGCCCGAGAGCGAGACTTCGAAGCCGTTCCTGGAGCACCTTGAGGACCTGCGCTGGACGATCGTGAAAATGGCCGGGGTGCTAATTGTGGCGATGTTTCTCTGCTTCGCTTTTCGCCAGCGCCTGGTTTTGGTCTTGCAGCGACCGCTCAGCGAAGTCGGCAGCGAGATCGGCACTTTGCGCGCGCTTGGGATCACCGATTCAATCACCATCTCATTCCATCTCGCCTTTTACGCCGGGATCGTGGTCTCGTTTCCTTTCCTGCTTTATTTCCTCGCCCAATTCGTCCTGCCCGCGCTAACCGCCGTCGAGAAACGCTTTCTCTTCCCGGCCATCTTCGTAAGTTTCGCGCTCTTTCTCATTGGCGTGGCCTGCTGCTACTACTGGCTCCTTCCGAAAACGATTCTCTTTTTCTTCCACGACACGGAGTCGTTAGGTTGGACTCCGATGTGGACCGTGCAGCAGTATTATTCCTTCGTGACCCGGTTTGTCCTCGGCTTCGGGTTGGCTTTTGAGTTGCCCGTGGTCGTCCTCGCGCTGGTCAAGTTCGGGCTTATCACCTACCAATTCATGGCTCGTACCCGGCCTTACGCGATCGTGCTCATCTTCATTCTCGCCACCATCATCACGCCGACACCCGATGTTCTGACCCTCATCGCGATGAGCCTGCCGATGTGCCTCCTCTACGAGAGCTGCATCTGGATCGCCTGGTTTATGCAGCGGAAAGCGGCTCTGTCGGCCTAACGAGTGGAAATCCCGGCCATCTACGAGCTGCTCTTCCGTGTCTTCGCCTTCGTGACCGGGGCGGCGATTGGCTCTTTCCTTAACGTCTGCATTTACCGGCTGCCGCGCGATCTCTCGGTTAATCAGCCGCGTCGTTCGTTTTGCCCTTCCTGCAAGAAGACGATTCCCTGGCAACAAAATCTGCCGCTCGTGAGCTGGCTTTTTTTGCGCGGGAAATGCGCTAAATGCGGGAGCAAAATCGCCTTTCGCTACTTCACAGTCGAGCTGCTGACGGCCCTCTTCTTCCTCGCCCTCTGGATCGTTTTCCCCTGGCAGATTGCGCTCGCCTATTGGGCTTTCGGCTCCCTTCTCATCGTCGCCACCTTTATCGATTTCGAACACTTCATCATCCCGGATGAGATCACGATTGGCGGGACCGTGGCCGGCGTTCTTGCCTCTCTCGCCCTGCCCGAGTTGATGATGGAGGAGTCGCGCTGGCGCGCTCTCGCCCAGTCGTTAGGCGCAGCCGCGCTCGGCTATGCTTTGCTCTGGATCGTGCTCGAGGCGGGCAAAAAAGCTTTCGGCAAAAAACGGGTTCGCCTGGAGGCACCGACTCCGTTTAGCTGGGTGCGCGAGGGCGAAGACGCCGAGTTTGTTATTGGCGACGATCGCGGCTTGTGGAGCGACCATTTTTCCCGCGAGACCGATCTCATGCTGATGCATTGCGGCCAAGCCCAAGTGGACGGGCGGTCTTTTGAAAACCTCATCCTGCAACTGCACTACAACCGGCTCACTATCGGTCAGGAATCGTTTTCACTCGACGAGGTCGGGCGCATCTCCGGCGTCGTCCACGAATTACAGATCCCGCGCGAAGCGATGGGACGCGGTGATCTCAAATTCCTGGCCGCGATCGGCGCGTTCCTTGGCTGGCGCGCGGTCTTGTTCAGCATTTTTGCCGGCTCGCTGGCCGGTTCGCTCGTTGGCCTAACGAGCATGTTGCTGGGACACCGCGCCTGGTCGGCCAAGCTCCCGTTCGGCCCTTACCTTGCGCTCGGGGCGGTCGTCTGGATGTTCTTCGGGCTGGAGTTGATCGATTGGTACCTCGGTTTGCTCGCACCCTAGCCGACACGGTTGAAATGCCGCATGATCCAGAGCACTTGGTACCTCGGTTTGCTCGCACCCTAGCCGACACGGTTGAAATGCCGCATGATCCAGAGCACTTGGTAGCCGGTGATGAGGATTACAATGAGGCCATGGAATCGTTCGTTTTGGTCCGAATCCCAAGCGCGGAGAGCGCGATAATGGCAAGATTCCTGATCGGATATTCCAGCCCGAGGCCGACGAAATAGGTCCATCCTTTCACCAAAGTGTCGCCGAAATCGACGATCTGGACCAAGGCCATCGTGCCGAAAAACCAGCCGCGATGAGCATAAAAATATTCCTTCAGGTCGGCCTGCTCGCTGAGATGCTGCGGGACGAGCAAAGCGACCAGAAAATAGAGCAGGACTGCGAAACAAATGACAAAGGCGTAGGGCAAAAAGGTCCAGGTCTGGATGCGCATGAGGCTAAATTCCCACCACCAGAAGTGAATCAGGGTGACGAACAGGTTCACCATCCACGCGGTGTGAATCCAGTAGGTCCGGACCGGTTTGGCATGTTGCGCGATCTCAGCCGCCCCGCTCAGGAGTTGCGTCATGGCCAGGCCGACTACGATCGACATCAGGGCCAGGATGTACTCGGATATGCTCATTTTTGCTGCGCCTTGGCGAGTATGAGCACGAGCGCGCGAAATCCACCAAACAAAAAGCCGACTACCGGCTTCGCTCGGTTTTAACCTGCCAACAACCACTTCACCGCCGCTTCGACATGGATCTGCGTCGTATCCAGCACCGGGAGCCCGGCCGCGGTCGGTTCGCGCAGGATTAACGATAGCTCCGTGCCGCCGAGAATTAATCCGTCAATCCGGTCGCGCTCCTTCATCGCCTGCGCGATCGTGAGCAGGCGCTCGCGCGTTTCCGGGCGAATGACATTCGCGAACAGTTCGTTCATGTATTTGTCGTGGATGAAGGCTTGCTCGGCCTCGCCTGGAACCACAATCCCGATTTCCCGCGTCCAGAAAATCTCAGGGAAAAAGGCCGCCTGCATGGTGAAACGGGTGCCGAAAAGCGCGAGCCGCCGGAGGCCCGCGGCGGCAGCCGCGTCGCGCGTGGCGGTCACGATGCTGAGCAGCGGAATGGAAGACCGGCTTTGCAGCTCATCGAAGACCAGGTGCGGCGTATTGGCCGCGATCAATCCCAGCCCAGCACCGGCGCGCGCGAGTCGCTCCACTTCTTCCGCCAAATAATTAGCCAACCGCGCGAGTTGATTGGCCGTGACGAGGTCGACCAGCCTTTTGTCATCGATGCTATTGATGAGGAGCGAAGGGGCGCGCCGCTCCGCGTTCCCTTCGCGATAGGCAGCGATGATTCGCCGGTAATATTCGACCGTAGTTTCCGGTCCCGTCCCGCCGATGATGCCGAGCGTTCTCAAGACTTCTCTGGGCACGGTCGCTCCGCTACCTTCCCACTCACCCGAGTACCCTACTTGGTCGCCGCGACTTCCTTCTGAAAATCCTCCGTCATTGTCTGGATCTTCTGGGCCATGGGCGCGATGCGTTCCTGCATGAGGGCGCCCGCTTTTTGCATCGCCACCGGCACCTTCTCGACCAGCGCTTTCCCGGCCGGCGAGCTGTAGAACGTAATGATGCTGTTGATTTCCTCCTGAGTGAAAGTCTCACGGTAAACCTTCAGGTAGACGTCCTTCATCTTGGCGTAGGAAAGCTCGTCCTTCATGATCCCGGAGAGCTTCTTTTGGAACCCGGCGATCTTCGCTTTCTGCGCGGCGCTGGGCTCTTTGCCCTTGAGCGACTGCTGCAGGCCCTGCTCCATTCCCTGTTGCATCCCGCTGTCCATTTGGGTGAGCATCTGCTCGAGCATCGTCTGCACGTGCATGACGTTAAGCATCTGCTCGATCGATTGATCGGAAGGCGGCGCGGCGTGAGTGGCGAGGGCGCTGGCGAGCAGCGCGAGACAAACGAAAAGATGTTTCATGGCCGAGCACCTAGCAGAAATTCGGGCCGATGAGATAACAAAATCTCAAAAAAATGACGGCGCAGATGAATGCCGCTTTGCACCTATCTGCGCCCAGCGGCCTTTTCGCAACGCTCTAGCAGTTGCGGCGCTTTCATCCGCTCTGCCCAGGCCGCGAATCCCGGCGTCGCGCCGCGCCAACGCAGCGTCTCGACCTTCCGGAAGAGCGGCGCATCGGTCCGCAGGATCGCGAGTTCCTTGAAAAGCAGCGCGAGATCGCGCCGCTGGCCGAGCACGTCCGGCGGGAAGGTCTCGATCGGGCCGTGGCGGTTCAAAAGATGGGCCGCGGTTTTGGCGCCGATCCCAGGAATGCCAGGGTAGCCGTCGGCCGCATCGCCCACCAGCGCGAGCAGGTCCGGAATGAGCAGCGGATCGACGCCGAACTTTTCGCGGATTCCAGCCTCATCACGAATGATGTTGCGTCGGCTGTCCATCTGCACCACGCGCGTCCCTCGCACGCATTGCGCCAGATCTTTGTCGGGTGTCCAAATAGCGACTTTCTCGACCTTTTTGTCCTTCGCCGCCAGATGCGCGGCCGAAGCGAGCGCGTCATCGGCTTCGAGCTCGATCATCGGCCAGACGACCACACCCATCGCCGCCAGTGCCTCCTCGAGCGGATGGAATTGCGAGAAAAGCGCGTGCTCGATGCCGGCGCCGGTCTTGTAGTCCGCCCACAGCCGATTGCGAAATGACTCGATCACGTGGTCGGTGGCGACACCGAGGTAGGTGCCGCCACTCTCGATGATTTGCAGGACGCTCTGGAGCACACCGACGACCGCGCCATAGGGCCGATCCTTGCCTTTGGTGAATCGGCGCAAGCCGTAGAAGTGACGGAAGAGCTCGTAAGTGCCGTCGACGAGATGAACCACGTA
The DNA here is from genome assembly GCA_963749935.1 of uncultured Verrucomicrobiae bacterium. Classification (GTDB taxonomy): domain Bacteria; phylum Verrucomicrobiota; class Verrucomicrobiia; order Chthoniobacterales; family UBA10450; genus Palsa-1392. Next base: position 1,132,217 of record CAVVOH010000004.1, on the reverse strand, counting down.
AAAGCGTTCGCTCACGTGGTTGGAAGCGAGCCGCCAGCGCGCGCGGGAAATCGTGTGAGGTCGTGTTTCAATTGCGCGCACATGTTAGCGACGTCCTGCGCCGCTTTTCGAATATCGGTCGGTCGCGAACGAATCGCCATTTCGATGCTGAGCGAGCCGCATTTTGAGGTCAGTCCAGTAAACAGACAAGAGTCCGTGTCTGATTGCAGGATATAGACGTAGAACACCTGGCCGTTTTACCAAGTTGGCGCGTGGAGCGAAGCGATTTGCGCGGCACTTTTGCATGTAAATAACTTCGCGCCTCAGGGCGGTCCCATCCTCCGGATTCTCCGAGTGCGCGAGTTCTCAACGCTTTGGACGGAGCCGCCTCTTTGTCCCACGACGACCGAGTTTCACCAGGAGCGCGAAGACTGCGTCAATCATCAAGGCGGGCGGTTCTTCGCCCCCACCGAACGCCCAGAAGACCTCATTTGCTGAGGCAGAGAGATATCCGCGTGACATTGACGGCAGCGCTCGTGACGATGAGGCGTGCTCAAGATTGAGAAGGTCTCGAAAAGATTCCGCGCCGGTAACTTCGGAGTGCGCGATCTTTCCCTGGAGGTGAAGTCAGGTGTGATCGGGCTTCTTGGCGCAAACGGTGCCGGGAAGACGACACTGATGCAGATGATCGCGACGATCACGCGTCCGACGAGCGGCCGAATTCTCTTTTGCGGCGCCGACGTCACGAAGCGGCCTAACGATGTCCGGCGCAAACTCGGTTACCTGCCGCAGGATTTCGGCGTCTACGACAATCTGACCGCGCGCGAATTTTTGACCTACTTCGCCGCCCTCAAAGGCGTTCGCTCAAGGCGACGCGTGACGGAAATGCTCGAGAGCGTCAACCTGCACGGGGTGGCCAATCGGACCGTTGGCGGTTTCTCCGGCGGAATGAAGCAGCGGCTCGGAATCGCGCAGGCCTTGATCAACGACCCGGAGCTCGTCATCGTCGATGAGCCGACCGCCGGGCTCGATCCGGAAGAGCGCGTCCGCTTTCGAAATGTCCTGTCCGAAATCGGTTTCGGGAAGCTGGTCATTCTCTCCACCCACATCGTCTCGGATGTGGAATCGATCGCGAGTGAGATCGCGGTCATGAAAGATGGCGCGCTTCTTACCATGGCGACACCAGAAGCGCTTTTGCGACTCTGCGATGGCCACGTTTGGCAGAGCGTTCTCGCTTCGGAGGAATTCGAGAAGCTGCGCGGCACGCTCAAAATTTCGAGCGCGGTGCGCAAGCCCGACGGCGTGCACCTTCGTTTTGTCGGCTCATCTCCCGCCATCGCAGCTACGGCGGCCGAGCCGGAGCTGGAGGATGCTTTTCTCCATTTGATGAACCTGGGCGACTCCGCGCCTTCTTCGTCGACATGAGCGATTCGTTCGCGCGCCTCGTGGCCATCGTCGTGGCCGATTTCCGGATCCGGTTTCGTCGCGTCTCGACTTGGGTAGTTTTCCTGCTCCTCAGCGCTTTTGCATACGTCTGGATCCCGGCCCCTTCTACCGGGCGCGCACTCATCCAGATCAACGGCCAGCGCGCGATCAACAACTCAGGCGCGATCGGCCTCGGCACCGCCTCGCTCGGAATGATCTTTGTCGGTCTTTTCGGTTTCTATTTCATCTCGAACACGATCCGACGCGACATCAGCACGCGCTGCGGAGTCGTCGCGGCCTCGACGCCGATGAGTTCCTTCGAATACCTGCTCGGAAAGTTTTTCGGCAACCTCGCCTTCCTCGTCACCTTCCTTGGCGGCTTCATGCTTAGCTCGATGGCCATGCTTCTCATCAGGGGGGAAGCGCCTTTTGAGCCAGGCGTTTTCATCGCGCAATATCTCCTGCTTACCCCTTCGGCGATGGTCTTCGTCTCCGCAGCCGCGGTCTTCTTCGAGTCGGTGCCCTTGCTTGCCGGAAAACTGGGCGACGTCCTCTATTTCTTTTTTTGGATCGGAGTCATCGGCTTGGTCGTCGCCAATGAGACCAGTCACGGACGAATCAACTGGACGCGTTCGTTCGATTTTACCGGCTTCGGTTTCATGATCGGCCGAATGCAGGAAACTCTCCACACCGACTCAGTCGCGATCGGCGCATCGCCCTTCGATCCAACCAAACCGCCGATCCTTTTTCCGGGCCTGACGATAACGCGCAACTGGCTACTGCCGCGCCTCATCTCGACCTGTGCGCCCTTGATCCTGCTCCCGCTGGCCGCGTTGTTTTTCCATCGCTTCGATCCCGTCCGCACGGGACGCATTTCCGGGAAAGGCGGGCGTAAGTGGCTGGGAAAATTGCAGAATCTCTTCAAGCCTATGAGCCGTCGTGCCGTCGCGCTTATTCCAACTGTTGGGCCCGGCGGATCTTTTCTCGGCGCGATGTGGGCCGACGCGCTGCTCACTTTTTCGCTCTATCCGCTTGCCTTCGTCGCGTTCGTGGTCGTCACGATTGTAGCTGTTGCGGCGCCTCTCTCCGGCAGTTGGCCAGTGATCTTTGCGGTCCTTGCCATCATCCTCTCGGATGTTTCGACGCGCGACTTCCGCGCAGGGACGACGGCATCTCTGCGTTCCATCGGACGCCTGCGAGAAGCCTACGTCTGGTGGAAAGTTGGCTCCGCTTTGTTGCTCAGTCTTCTTTTCTGCGCGGCGCCGATCGTGCGCACGTTTTCGCGCGGACCGCTCGCCCTAGCCGCTTTGCTCGCGGGAATCTTTTTCGTGGCCGCCCTGGCCACCGCTCTCGGAATAGTGAGCGCAAACTCAAAGACGTTCATCGTCGTCTTCCTGACGTTCTGGTATCTCGTGCTGAACGATCACGGGCAAAACCCCTGGTTCGATTTCGCCGGCCTCTACGGCCATCAGAGTTCGGCTACCATCCTCAGTTACCTTGCCATCGGTCTGGCTGCGATCGCCTTCGCTCAGGCGTTCTACCGATCGCGACTGGCGCGTGCATGAATTTTGGGTCCGCCGCCATTCCGGTTAGAGTTAGTCGACTGAATCGTCGTGTCCGGCAACGATCGGTTTGTTTCAGGATTGTCGCTTCCGTGCAAAGCTGACAACAATCCGAACCTCGTGGACGCATTCGGTTATCTCTCGGTTCTTCTCTCAATCATCATCGGCCTGGCGGTGACACAGATTTTGACCGGCATGCGCGGCCTGATGCTCGGCCGCGAGAGAGTCAGCGGATTTTGGCCGACGCAGATGTGGGCTGGCGTGCTCCTGCTCGTCTGCACCCAAACCTGGTGGGCGATGTTCGACCTGCGCGCCCGGCCGCAGTGGGACTTCAGTGACTTCGCGATTCTCCTGGCTCAGACGATCGCGCTCTACCTGCTGACGGGCCTGGTCTATCCGGACTTTTCCCCGGAGCGCAAAGTTGATCTGCGGGCGCATTATTTCGCGCAGCGCCGACATTTTTTCTCTCTCTCCCTCGGCTCCACGGCTCTCAGCCTCGGGCGGGATCTCGTCTTGCACCGTAAGTTGCCGGAACCGATTAACCTGGGCTTCCACTTTTGCTGGGCGGTTTTCGCGGTGACCGGGTTGCTAATCGCACGCGAAGGATATCATAAGTTCCTGGCCCTGCTCGCCGGGGTGATGTTCATTTCCTACGTCGCGTTCCTGTTTTCCCGACTCGCGTGAGAGATAGCCCTACCGAGCCGCATATATAGCTTCGCCGCGGAGGTTGGCTACAAAAGCAAAACAGCCGGGCCTCTTGCGAGACCCGGCTGTGGTTGATTGCTTGAGTTAGCGAGTGGTCGCTGGACTTAGTAGTCCATACCGCCCATGCCGCCCATTCCGCCCATGCCGCCGCCCGGCATACCGCCGCCGGCACCACCCTTGTCCTTCTCAGGAGATTCGGTGATGATGGCTTCAGTAGTGAGTAGGAGGCCGCTGATGGAGGCCGCGTTCTGTAACGCACTGCGAGTCACCTTGGTCGGGTCAACGACACCCGCTTTGACCAGATCAGTGTATTCACCGGTGGCCACGTTATAGCCTTCGTTGCCTTTCCGCTTCTTCACTTCCTGCACGATGAGCGCGCCTTCCTGTCCCGCGTTATCGGCGAGAGTCCGGAGCGGCTCTTCGATCGCGCGGCGAATGATGGCCATACCGACTGCTTCGTCACCTTCGAGCTTGAGGCTGTCGAGTGATTTTTGCGCACGGATAAGTGCAACACCGCCACCCGGGACGATGCCTTCCTCGACCGCGGCGCGAGTCGCATGTAACGCGTCTTCGACGCGCGCTTTCTTTTCCTTCATCTCGGTCTCAGTCGCGGCGCCGACATTAATGACAGCTACGCCACCGGCGAGCTTGGCGAGGCGCTCCTGGAGTTTCTCACGATCATAATCCGATGTGGTCTCCTCGATCTGACGACGGATCTGCGAAACGCGGCCCTTAATGTCGACCTGTTTGCCTTCGCCTTCCACGATCGTGGTGTTCTCCTTGTCGATCGTGACGCGCTTGGTACGCCCTAAGTCCTCGAGCTTCACGTTCTCGAGTTTGATACCGAGATCTTCGGTGATGCATTGACCGCCGGTGAGGACGGCGAGGTCTTCCAGCATCGCCTTACGACGATCGCCGAAGCCCGGGGCTTTGACGGCTGCCACTTGCAGCGTGCCACGGAGTTTGTTCACGACCAGGGTCGCGAGGGCTTCGCCTTCCACGTCTTCCGCAATGATGAGGAGCGGACGACCGGCTTTGGCGACCTTCTCGAGGAGCGGGAGCATATCCTTCAAACTCGAGATTTTCTTCTCGTGAATGAGGATGTAGGGGTTCTCGAGGACGGCTTCCATCGCTTCGGCGTTGGTCACGAAGTAAGGAGAGAGATAGCCTTTGTCGAACTGCATGCCTTCGACCACGTCGAGGCTGGTTTCGATCGATTTGGCTTCTTCCACCGTGATTGTTCCGTCCTTGCCCACTTTGTCCATGGCGTCGGCGATGATTTCGCCGATCGTTTTGTCCCAGTTAGCCGAGACGGTCGCGACCTGGGCGATTTCGCTGCGGTCACTGACTTTCTTGGAGATCTTGCCGAGCTCGGCCACGATCGCTTCGACGGCTTTGTTAATGCCGCGCTGGAGCGAGGTGGGGTTGGCGCCCGCAGTGACGTTGCGGAGACCTTCTTTATAAATAGACTCGGCGAGAACGGTCGCGGTCGTGGTGCCGTCACCAGCGATGTCGGAAGTCTTGGAGGCGACTTCGCGAACGAGCTGGGCGCCCATGTTTTCATAAGGATCTTCGAGTTCGATCTCCTTGGCCACAGTCACACCGTCTTTGGTGATGGTCGGGCTGCCGAATTTCTTGTCGAGGATGACGTTGCGACCACTCGGTCCGAGGGTCGCTTTGACGGCGCGAGAGAGTTTCTCGACGCCGCGGAGAAGCGCATGCCGCGCATTCTCATCGAATTGTAGTTGTTTAGCTGCCATAATAGTTTCTTCTTAGTCCTTGGTTGAGAGTTGAGAGATCGATTAACCGATGATGCCGAGGATATCGTCCTCGCGCATGATGAGGTAGGACTCGCCGTCCACCTTGATCTCGGTGCCGCCGTATTTGGAGATGAGCACTTTGTCGCCCTTCTTGACGGTGAACTCCACTTTCTTGCCGTTGTCGTCCATTTTCCCGGTGCCGAGAGCGACGACGCTGCCTTCCTGCGGCTTTTCTTTAGCGGTATCGGGGATGATGATGCCGCCCTTTTTGGTTTCTTTCTCTTCGATCGGCTGCACCAGCACCCGGTCTCCGAGAGGTCTTACATTAATTGCCATATGGTTTTACTTACTCCTTCTAGTTGGGTTGTTGCCGTGGCCGCTCGCCTCAGGCGCGCGGCTTGTCGGCAAATTGTTGTGGTTGAGAGTTACTTTTTGTCTTCGTCGACGACTTCAAATTCCGCGTCGACCACATCGCCCTGATCCTTGCGTGGACCATCGGTTTGCGGCTCGGCTTGCGGGCCGGGACGTCCACCGGCTTCCGGACCCGGGGTAGGTCCGGCGCTGGCAGCCGCCTGCTTGTAAAGATCAGCGCTGATTTCCTGGAACTTGTTTTGCAGGTCCTCGTAAGTGCGCTTCATCGCGTCGGTGTCATTTGCTTCGATCGCATCGCGGACGGCTTTAATGGCTTCCTCGACCTGCTTGCGCTTGTCTTCCGGAACCTTGTCGCCCAGATCCTTCAACTGCTTCTCGCTCTGATAAGCCAGAGTATCGGCATTGTTCTTGATCTCGATCGCTTCCTTGGCCTTCTTGTCCTCTTCGGCGTGAGCCTCAGCGTCGCGCTGCATCTTCTCGACTTCTTCCTTGCTCAGGCCCGAGCTACCTGTAATGGAGATCTTCTGCTCCTTGCCGGAACCAAGGTCTTTCGCGGAGACGTGCAGGATGCCGTTAGCGTCGATGTCGAAAGTGACCTCGATCTGCGGCACTCCGCGCGGGGCCGGCGGGATGCCGTCCAAGTGGAAGGTGCCAAGATTCTTGTTATCGCGGGAGAGCGGACGCTCACCTTGTAAGACCTTGATCTCCACGCCCGGCTGGTTATCGCTGTAAGTCGAGAAAATCTGCGACTTGCGAGTCGGGATGGTGGTGTTACGCGGAATCATCGGCGTAGCGACCCCGCCAGCAGTCTCGATCGCGAGGGTCAGCGGAGTAACATCGAGCAGGAGGACGTCTTTGACGTCACCCTTGAGGACGCCGCCTTGAATAGCCGCACCGACCGCGACGACTTCGTCGGGGTTTACACCCTTGTGAGGTTCTTTTCCGATCAGTTCGCGGGCGGTCTCGATGACCTTAGGCATACGAGTCATACCACCGACAAGCACGAGCTCGTTGATGTCCTTCTCGGCCAGTTTCGCGTCCGAGAGGCAGTCTTTGACTGGCTTGATCGTGCGCTGGAAGAGTGAGTCAGTCAGCTGCTCGAGTTTCGAGCGAGTGAGTTTCTTCTGGATGTGCTTCGGGCCGCTCGCGTCCGCCGTGATGAACGGCAGGTTGATCTCATACTCTTGCGAGGAGGAGAGCGCGATCTTGGCTTTCTCAGCTTCTTCCTTGATGCGCTGGATCGCGTCCGGCTGCTTGGAGAGATCGATGCCGCTGTCTTTCTTAAATTCGTTGACGATCCAATCGACGAGGACGTTATCCCAGTCGTCACCGCCGAGGTGGGTGTCGCCGTTGGTCGCCTTCACTTCGAAAACGCCATCGCCAATTTCGAGAACCGAGATATCGAAGGTGCCGCCGCCCAAGTCGTAGACGGCAATCTTTTCGTCTTTCTTCTTGTCGAGACCATATGCCAGCGAGGCGGCGGTCGGTTCATTGATGATGCGGAGAACTTCCAAGCCAGCGATTTTGCCCGCGTCCTTGGTCGCGTTCCGTTGCGAGTCATTGAAGTAAGCCGGGACGGTAATGACCGCCTGGGTGATTTTTTCGCCCAGCTTGGCTTCTGCGTCCGCTTTTAGTTTGGCGAGAATCATCGCCGAAACTTCCGGCGGCGAGAAGGTCTTCTTTTCGCCGTTCACTTCCACTTGCACATGGGCGTCGCCATTGGCCGCCTTTACGATCTTATATGGAACGCGATGTTCCTCCTCGCGGACCTCGTCGAATTTGCGACCCATGAAACGTTTGATTGAGAAAACCGTGTTAGCGGGGTTAGTGACGGCCTGCCGCTTGGCCGCCTGACCGACCAGGCGTTCGCCATTCTTGGCAAACGCCACGATCGAAGGCGTGGTGCGTGCCCCCTCGCTATTTTCCAAAACTACCGGGTCGCCGCCCTCCATCACCGACATACAGGAGTTGGTGGTGCCCAGATCGATACCTAAAACTTTAGCCATATATAGAAATCCTTTCGCGCACTGTTTAGCAGCGATCGTTCCAACGAGGGGGAACAACGCATAAGCTACTAGAGTGTCGTGATTTACATCTAAATCGCTGCTTCGGAGAAACTTCGGATAAGCGACAGGGTGTCACTATTGTGGCGCTGAAACGAAATTGTTGGCGACAGGATGTCCCCCGCTTTGGTATGAGGCCTGCTCAAGAGTCGTAGATGGAAGGTGTCGCGGAGGGACGGATTTCGAGTAGTGCGCAGAGCGACGTGTTCTTCCAGTGCATTCACTGTGGAATTCAGCTCGTCGTGGATGGTGCCGCGGTCGGCATGACGCTGAATTGTCAGCGTTGCGGAAAGCCCAATGTAGTCCCGTCGTCAGAGAACGCCGCCGAAGTTCCAGCGTCCCCAGAGAAGCTGGCCGAATTGCAGCGCCACCTGAAAGAGAACGAATCGCAGCGAACCGAGGTTCGGGGCTACATTAACCAGCTCAGCATTCAGTTGCATCGCTGGCAGCTACGGCTCCAGACGCTCGACGAGCGCAATAAAGAACTGGCCGGGGAAATCGGCAGGCTTCGGCCGGTCGAATAGCGGTTCGGGTCCTGATCTTGTTCGCGTCCTGCCACAGGGCTATGGTCGCAAATGGGTGGAGCCACGACGGAGTCCAAGCGAAAAACGTTGCGAGATTCGTTACGGGCAAACGCGCCTTTGGTTATCGCCTACTCTGGTGGCGTTGATAGCACCTACCTCCTTGCCTTCGCCGCCGAGACTCTGGGCCCTGACTGTCTTGGCGCGATCGCCGACAGCCCGAGCCTGCCGCGGCAAGCGCTCGCGGATGCCCTCCAGCTGGCCCGGCAGATCGGAGTGAGAGTCGAGGTCGTGCCGACCGATGAAATGAACGACCCGAACTACACGAGCAACCCGATTAATCGCTGTTATTTCTGCAAAGCGGAACTTTTCAGCAGGCTCGATGCACTGGCTCGGCAGCGTGGCTTTCGCGCGATTGCCTACGGCGAAAACGCGGACGACGCCCTGCAGATCCGTCCCGGCCAGCGGGCGGCGGCCGAGTTCAAGGTGCTCGCGCCGCTCAAGGAAGCCGGCCTAACGAAGAGCGAAATTCGACTCCTTTCCCGGGCCCTGAACCTGCCTACGGCCGACGCACCGGCGCAGCCCTGTCTCAGCTCGCGCATCGCCTACGGCACGGCAGTGACAGTGAGCGCCCTGGCCATGATCGAGCGCGCGGAAGAGGTAGTGCGAAGTTTTGGTTTCCGTGTCTTTCGGGTGCGCCATCAGCGCGATGGAAACGCGACCCGGGCCCGGGTGGAGGTTCTCCTCGAGGAAATGCCGCGACTCGCTGCGGTCGAGAAGGCGCTCCTCGCCGGCGTGCGATCGGCCGGTTACGACGAAGTCGTGATCGACCCGCGCGGATATCGCGCGCCTTCCGCCTGACGCAAATTCACCGAACTGTTACTTCGTCGCCATACGACTGTAACAATCGCTCTCTAGCCTTGCTGCGTTCGGAGTAATCCGGACCGCGGGCGTTCACCTGATCTCCCGTGCTTGACCAACCCGCGGCCTCCGGCTGCAACCAAAGGAGAGAGAATGTTTTTCAAGAAAGCGATATTTATTGCAGCAGCCGCCGGGCTGCTGCTCGGCGGCGCCGCGGCGCGGGCCCAGGATTCTGGCGCCCTGCTCGATTTGCTGGTGCGCAAGGGATTGATCAATGACCAGGAGGCGGAAGACGTCCGGGCCGATCTAACCCGGGAAAGCGCCTCCACCTCGGCGGGCAAGCTCAAGCTTTCCACGCCGCTGACCGAGCTCGAGATCTATGGAGATGCGCGTGTTCGTTATGAAGTCCGTAACGGCGAGACGGCCCGGCCGGACCCGATCAACGCGCCCGGCGACACCTACCAACGCAACCGCGCCCGCTATCGTCTCCGTCTCGGCCTGCGCGGCACGCTGGTTGATGATTGGTTCTTCGGTATCCGCCTCGAAACCAGCACCAATCCTCGATCGACCAATGTCACCTTTGGCGATGACACCAGCGCGGGTGGTCCCTTCTCAAAGGATAGCGACCGGATCAGTGTTGGTCAGGCTTACCTTGGTTATAATGGAATTCGCGATCTGACTCTGACCGCCGGTAAAATGGCCAACCCGTTTGTCACTTCTTCCATGATCTGGGATGGAGACATCAATCCGGAAGGTCTCGCCGAGCAGTTTAAGCACACCTTTAACTTTTCCTTTGGCGGCGGCACTTCCTCAGGTGGCGTCGAATCCTACAGCAAGGAGGGAAAAACTGAAACGTCCGCCGCGAGGACCTCCGAGCCTCAGAAAATCTCAGTCGACCTCTACGCCAATTTCGGCCAGTTCGTCTATGACGATACCAACCCGGAGAATCCGATCGGGCCGAATCCGACCGGGCTACCGAAAAACGACTCCTACCTCCTCGGATGGCAGGTGGGCGCAAAGGTCAACTTCCCGCACAACTTCTACCTCCAGCTCTCTCCTACCCTTTATAACTATACCGGCACCGGCGACACCTTCGCTGGTTCCTATGTCGGCGATCCTTCCTTCCGCGTGGTCGACCCGGTTACCGGCACCGTGACAACCGTCACGCCGAACCAAACCGGGGCGAACAACCTTCTCGTCTTCGATATTCCGATGGAGATTGGGTGGAAGTTCGGCGAGTTACCGGTCAAGGTATTCGGGGAATACGCGCGCAACTTCTCCGGCGACGACCGAGCCAGGGCTGCAGGTCACCCCGGACAAGACGGATTCGGTGAATGCCTACCAAATCGGGGCCGGTCTCGGTAAGGTGAAGGAAAAAGGGTCCTGGGAACTGCGCGGCTTTTGGCAACACGCCGAGCAATTCGCGCTCGATCCCAACCTGGTCGACTCCGATATCTTTGATAGCCGAGTCAACATGGAAGGGTTTGCCTTTGTCTTCGGCTACGCCATAACCGATGCGGTGGTGGCCAACCTGACTTATGCGCATGGCTGGCAGATTGATCATGACCTCGGCACCGGCGGCGTAGGTGACGTGGGCATTAACCCGGTGGACGACTTCGATCTCTTTCAGGCCGATTTAAGCTTCAAATTCTAACCCGTTCCTTAAGATCCAATAATATGAAAACAACACTACTCATCATCACCGCAGCCCTCGGCTTAACCGCCGCACAAGTTCACGCCGATCGCCTCGTCATCAAGGGATCCGATACGCTCGGAGCCAAGCTCGTGCCGCAGTTGGCCGAAGCCTTCAAAGCCAAGAGCCCCGGCACCACCTTTGACATTGCGGCCGAAGGTTCCACCACCGGCATCGCAGCCATTATCGATGGCACCGCGCAGATTGGTATGTCCAGTCGCCGGGCTAAACCGACCGAACTCGGAGCAGCCTCGAGCAAAGGAGTCAATATGAAGCCGACCATCGTCGCCTATGATGGCTTAGGCGTCATCGTCAATGCATCCAATCCGATCAAGGACCTGACGAAGAAACAGGTGGAGCAGATCTTCACCGGCGATGTGACTGACTGGAGTGCCCTCGGCGGTAATCCTGGCCCGATCTCCATCTATACTCGTAATACCTCCTCCGGCACCTACTCCGATTGGAAAGAGCTGGCGATGAAGAAGCGCGACTACGCTCCGAGTTCGCAAAAAATGGCAGGCCACGAACAGATCGCGGCCGAGGTCGGGAAGAACCCCAGCGGCATCGGCTATGTCGGCTTGGCCTACATGAAGGCCGCCGGCATCAAGGTTGTGCCTATTGAAGGGCATCTGCCCACCCAGGAGGCGGTTATTGCCAAACAATGGCCCTACGCACGTCCCACTTTTTATTATACCAACGGCGAACCGAACGGTGTGGCGCGTGATTTCCTACAGTTCACGATCAGCCCAGAAGGACAAAAGATTGTGGATCGCGTCGGCTTCGTTGCGATCAAAGCGGTGAAGTAACTCACACGGTTAGCTTAGTAAGCCCGCTGGGGGGCAGGCATGGTCGATCGGCGACCGAAAGCCGGGCTTCACCGCGATGGACATCCAGGCGCGTGTGGACGGCACCGAGACCTGGGAGACCTTCGCAGTGAAGGTCAACCACGTTCCCTTCCTCGACACCCGGCCCTCGGTCAACGGCAAACCGGAAAAGCGCGAATACCGCGCCCTGGGCTACGACGGCGATTAGCAGGTCGGCCAGCCGCGCCCGATTGTGACCGGCGTTTGGGGGGTGTAACTGGCGCGCTAACCTCAGTTCGTTAGTCTAAACCGAAAAGCCCCGGAGCAATCCGAGGCTTTTCCTTTGGCTGGGCGGCCCGGTTTTATCGACAGGCCGTGATCGGGGCGCGATCGCCGGGCTGGGCGGAGCGGAGCCGCGGTGAAGTGGCGATTTTTGGACGAGAGAGGTACGGTTACGATCTCTCGATGTTTCCGCACGTCATTTTCAACATCTCGCAAGCTTCGGTCCGGCGGGGTTTGGCCGAAGATGGCACGCGTTTCAAAATTCCTTTTCAAGCTTCGGAGGCATTCGGTCGATTTCATGCCGACGCGGAATTCGGTCCCCTCGTTAGCACGGTTGGGCCGTCAGAATTTATCTTTGGAATCGTGGGCGGCGTGGAGCTGGTTAAGACGACGAGTCTGATGGTGGGATTGCACGCCACGTCGCGAACCAATTTCAGCCACGATGTCTGGAATGTGGACGTCGGGCTGCGTCATAATCTGAGCGACGCGTGGATTCTGATCGCGTCACTTGGTCACGAACTTCGCGATCCTGACCAGGCGCGAGCCTTGACCGGCTACCTTGGCGTGCAATGCTCTACTAAGCCGCCGCGTCGGTTGCTTCGGTAGCGGTTCAATGCGCTTTCGAAGCGGGCTTTTGCGGGAAAATGGCAATCAAAGCGACGACCACTAGGAGGAGCGCGAACGACGCGGTGTAACGGCTCATGGCCAGCCCTCCGTCAGCCAGTGGCTTATCGAGGAAATCGCCCACGACGGCCCCAAGCGGGCGAGTCAGGATGAATGCCGTCCAAAATAGAAGGGCGCGCGATAGACTGGTGAAGTAGTAGAGAAGAGCGGTTAGCAGCAGTAAGCCACCAAAAACCGCGGCCGCCCCGAGGTAGCCCATCTCATTGGTGTCGGCGACCCAGTCACCTAGGGCAGTGCCGAGCGTCTGCGAGAACATGATGGTGAGCCAATAAAACTTTTCCACCTTCGGGGTATTAACGGTCTCGATCGAGATACTCCCGGTCGACCAATCCCAGCTCAAAAGCGAAGCGATGACGAGCGCCAGCAGGATAACCGAACCGCCGGTATAGCCGATGCCGAGCGACCGGGTGCAGTAATCGGCCAAGGTCGTGCCGACCGTCGTCGTCGCGACGATCGTAAACCAGTAGAGGAAAGGGTGAAATTTCTCCGCCTTGATCTGCGCTAGGACCGCGGCAACGAAAAGAATGCCGAATATCGCCGTCCCGATCAGATAGCCAGTGCCCTTGGCCTCTGCCGTGGTCTCGCCAAGCCACGACATGGTGACGGCGTCACCGCCAGTCTCGCCCAGCGTAGTGGCCAGGATCTTAATGACCCAAAATAGAAGGGTTACCTGCGGAACCTTGGCAACTAGCTCTCGTGCTTTTTCCTTCATTGTTATCGGGCGCTAGCGGCTGATCGATTCCTTTCCGCTAACTGCAGTAATCCCGCCAGCCCAGAAACCTTGCAGGGCGGAACTCCGCCCGGCCGAGAGCTTCGCAGATCGCTTTGGCGTTTCAAGTCATCCGGTCGATGTGTCCTTGCCGTGAATCCTTTCCCGCAGCCAGAACCGCGGCGAGTGTGAGCCGGCTTTGCCACGACGGGCCCTAACCTTTGGCTGGCCGTAGTCTGGCTCGGTTAACTCGCGCAGGCGATTCCAAAGGGGAATTCAGCCCTGGCGCCACTAGCGCGCGAAGCTTTGCGCATCGCAGAAGCCGGCTTCCGGGAAACGCATGTAGCGGAGCTAGGGCACGAAGACGGCGGCGTAGGTGGGGTCGAGGATAGTGCGGGCATCGCCGCGATCGAGGCGGCTTCGACCATGAGGATAAAAGGGTTATCCAACGCGATCTGCTTCGTGTTCTGGAGTTATATCTGAAGTTATGGTTATCCGGCGGCACGTTGGAGCGCGCCATCGGCGAGGAATTTTTTCGCGGGGGAAGGCGGCCTTGGATGCTATTTCGCAACCTTCGGGGGGAAGAGCCAGAGCAGCTTTCCCTTGCGGCGGGCCAGTTCGATCAGGGCGACACCGGCCTTGGCGAACTTGACCTCGCCGCCGATTGCGGCCGCAACCACTTCGGAAAAATCGGGCTCGTGGCCCACCAGCATGAGGACTTGCTGAGGATATTTTCGCCGGATGGTCCCGAGATGCGCGGCGTCAAACCCGGGGGCGAGCAGGTTTTCCACGTGCATCCGCGTTTTGAGGTGCTCGGCTGCGATGTCCGCGGTCTGGCAGGCTCGCGGCAAGGGGCTGGAGAGGACGACATCGACTTTGGCGTTCAGCCGAGCGAGGAACTTAGCCACTTGGTGGACTTCCTTGCGGCCGGCTTTGGTCAGGGGACGATCATCGTCCTCTCCATCCCAGCCCGGCCAGTCAGCCTCACCGTGGCGCAGAAGATAAAGGCGCATCGACTTACCCCTGTGCCGCCTGCAGGCCGTTGAATGGCTGGTGCCGAATATCCTCCGCCGCCGCGGCGAAGACCGCGTCCTCGGCGATGTTCGTCGCATGATCCCCTACTCGTTCGAGGTGTCGCGCGATGAACATCAAATTTAGGTAGCCGCGCAACTGCTCCGGATTTTGTGCCATCTGCTCGATCAGGCGGCGGCTGGCCTTGGCGTTCATTTCGTCAAGCGCCTTGTCGCGCGCCTTGAGCCCGCGGCCGAGGTCGACGTCCTCCTGCACATACGCGTCCACGCTATCCTTGAACATGCGCATGGCATGCTCCCGCATCGGAGAGATGAGCTCCACCTCAGGCAAGGCAGGGTGCCGGTTCAGCTTGCGCGCCTTCCGCGCGATGTTGACGGCCTGATCCGCCATTCGCTCGAGGTTGGAACAAAGTTTCATCGCCGAAACGACCCGACGCAGATCGGACGCGACCGGCTGAAACCGGAGAAGCAGGTCGATGCCGTCTTTGTCCACCTGCTTTTCGAGTTGGTCGATCTCCTCGTCGTCCGCAATCGCGGTCGCGCAGAGATCGTCGTCACGCTCGATTAAGCCTTCGAGCGCGTTGTCCAGGCTGCGTTCGGTTAGGCTGGACATCATCAGCACGTTGTTGCGCAGCGAGCCGAGCGCTTCGTCGAAGGTGCCCAGGATATGTTTTGAGATCATGGTTTCCTTTCTCTCAACCAAACCGGCCCGTGATGTAATCCTCGGTCTGCTTTTGAGTCGGTTGGGAAAATATTTTAGAGGTGGCGTCGAACTCGATCAGCCGACCGAGATAAAAGAAGGCGGTGAAATCGGAACAGCGTCCGGCCTGTTGCATGTTGTGGGTCACGATCACGATGCTGTAATCGTTCTTCAGAACTCGGATCAGTTCCTCCACTTTGGCGGTCGCGATCGGATCGAGAGCTGAACAGGGTTCGTCCATCAAGATGATCTCGGGTTCGACCGCGAGAGCGCGGGCAATGCACAAGCGCTGCTGCTGGCCACCGGAAAGACCGAGCGCGCTTTTATCGAGACGGTCTTTCACTTCATCCCAGAGCGCGGCGGCCCGCAGGCTTTTCTCGACTGCTTCGTTGATCTTCGAAGTCTTCTTCACCCCCGCGATCCGGAGTCCGTAGGCAATGTTTTCGTAGATCGATTTCGGAAATGGGTTCGATTTTTGGAAAACCATCCCGATCCGCCGGCGCAGGTCGACCACGTCCACATGGGACGCGTTAATGTCGCGCCCTGCGATCACGATCGAGCCGCGGGTGATCTTCGCGCTGTCGACCAGGTCGTTCATGCGGTTGAAACAACGCAAGAGCGTCGTCTTGCCGCAGCCAGAGGGCCCGATGAAAGCGGTCACGGCGCGGGCCGGTATTTTAAGGCTGACTTCGTGCAGCACCTCGTGATTACCGTAGGCGAAAGTGACGCCGCGCACCTCGATCATCGGTTTGGCCTCGTTAGGCGCAGGCGTGGCGGAGCTGCCCCGGCCGGCGGTCGCGCGGCTGGTGGTGGAAGAGGCTTCAGGCATAGCGATTGTGTTTACCATGATAGGCGATTTCGGCTCCGCTCGCGCAGAATGACCGAGGTGAGTGCGATCAACATGACCAGAAGAAGGAAGACGAAGGCGGCGCCGTATTGGACTCGCTCGGTGTATTCGTTCTGCGGAATTTTCGAGCTGACGACGTAGATGTGATAGGGCAACGCCATCACTCCCTGGAAGAAAAAGTCGGTCCAACGATGGACCTGCCACGGCATCTCATCGCGCAAAGCGTAGGCCGCGGTGAACATGATCGGCGCCGTCTCGCCCGCCACCCGTGCGATGCCGAGAATCGAAGCGGTCAAGATGCCCGGGAGCGCGTAGGGCAGGACGTTTTTGCGGATCGTCTGCCACTTGGTTGCGCCAAGCGCGAGCGATCCCTCACGCAGACCTTGTGGGACCGCGCGCAACGCTTCTTCGCTCGCCGTGATGATCGCGGGAAGCACCATCAGGCCGAGGGTAAACCAGCCGGCCAGGAGCGAAACGTTCCAGTGAAAAAAGATGACAAAAAGCCCGAACCCGAAGAGCCCGAAAACGATCGAAGGCACACCTGCCAGATTGAGAATCGCAATTCGGATCAGTCGAATAGAGGCGCTATTACGGCTGTATTCGCTCAGGTAAATCGCACTGCTGATCCCAATGATCAGGGCCACCACCATCGAGCCAATGACGAGCAAGGCCGTGCCCACGATGCAGGGCCAGATGCCACCGGCCGAGTAGGCGACAGTAGAGGGTTGCACGTCGGCTGTCGGATGCCCGGCCTGCCAGCTGCGGAAAGCGCGGTCGCCTAACGTCATCTTCTTTCCCTCGAAATCGAAGACGTAAAGCGTCTCCGGCTTTTCGCTTAGGAAAGCGATATTCACGAAGGGCGCCGTGGTGGTGAAAACGGTCTGGGCGCCTTTGATGCCGATATCGAGAAAGATGTAACTGGTGGCCGCGATGATGATGTAAGTGGCGATGCGAAAGACCCAGAAAGCGACCTTCTCAGTCCAACGCGTCCGCATGCGATGGGCCGGCGAAGCCCCGCGGTCGTCAAGAGTGGACGCGAGATTAAAACCGGAAGCGGCCAGGGTCGCTTCGTCCAGCATGATATCGGGTTGACTCATTTAGCCAATGCTCATGCGATAGCGCTGCACGATTTTCTGCGCGCTGTAGTTAATGATTAGGGTGATCGTGAAAAGAACGAGGCCGACCATGAAAAGGGCGCGGTAATGAATGCTGCCCCGCACCACCTCGCCCATCTCTTGCGCGATGATGCCCGTCATGGTGTGGACCGGTTGGAAGAACGCGCCCAAGCCCTGGGTGAAATCGGGAATCTCGATCCGATTGCCGGCGCAGAGCAGCACCACCATCGTCTCACCGATGACGCGCCCGAAGCCGAGAAGAATGGCGGAGATAATTCCGGAAAGCGATGCCGGCACCAGCACCCGCCCGATCGTCTGGAGGCGATTCGCGCCCAGCGCGTAGGAGGCTTCCTTAAAGCCGCGAGGCACATTGCGGAGCGCGTCTTCCGAGAGGGTGAAAATGGTCGGGATTGCCATCAGCGCGAGAAGCGTGCCGGCGGTAAAAACATTGAGCCGTTCGCTCAGCGGGAAAAAGGAAATCCAGTTCAGCCAACGCGCATGCGAGAGGGCGCGGATGGCTTCCCCGACCACCGCGATGCCGAAGAAGCCGAGCACAACCGACGGAATGGCGGAGATAAATTCGATATAGGGCTTGATCAGGCGTTTCTCGGCCGAACTGGCGATTTCACTCACATAAACGGCGGCCGCCACGCCTAACGGAATCGCAAAAGCCAGGGCCACGACCGAGACCATGATGGAGCCGACTAACAATGGCCGGATGCCGTACCAATCCTGCCAAAAACTGGCCGTGATCCAGTCGCGCCCGAAGAGAAAAGCTGTGATCCCGCGATACCACGGAACCGGGCGGCTCGGATCCCAGTTGACCAGTTCCTGGTAGGCGTTAGGCAAGGTGGCCGCGTAGTCGCGCGCCTGGACCTTCCAATGGTCAAACATCTTCTGGGCGGTCGGATTGCCCAAGGTGGGCGGATGATTGAGCAAAGCGTAAATTTCGGCGGATACCTGTGAGCTGACCTGGCGATAGATCGGCGCGCTGGCTCGCAGGGTCGCCACCGTGGCGTGAGAATCTACCGACGGGATGGCGATCTTCGAGGCGGCCGCGGTCTGGTCGGCCCGGATCAGCCTATCTCGCTCTGCGATCGCTTCGTCACGTTGGGCCAATGCTTCTTTCAAGCCCATCGCGGAATCGTTCGAATCGGAGACGAGCCCGTTCAATTCCTCGCCTGCGTCGCTAAAGACGCTCGCGAATTGATCGAAGGGAGCGAGTGAGGCCTGCGCCTTATCGTTCGCCTTTGCCTGGTCCAACTGCCCTTGAAATTCCTTCAAGCGCACCTGGTTGAGCGAGCGGGTCAGAGCCTGCTGCCGTTTGGCTTGGGCGCGGATAATGTCGACGTACTCCAGACCAGAGCTGCGGTAGAGACGCAGGTTACGCAGATTCTCGCCGACGAACCCAGAGCCTTCCCGGAAGAGGAAAATGGTGATGAGCGCAAGCACGACGACGGCCACAATCGCGTTCCCGCCGAAAAAGTAGCGAATGCCACGCTCGCTCAGGCGCCGGCTTCGATTACTCTGCTCTTCAGCCGCCCGGGGGGCGGTCGGTCTAGGCAAGGCGTCTTCCACCTTTCGACCATGCTAACCGGCTCGCCGCCGGGCAAAGTCTTTAATGTTACGTTTGTGTGGCTGTAAGCGGCAGACGCATGCGCACCGTGGTTCCGCTCCCGGCTACGCTTTCGGCTTCCACGCTGCCGCCATGCAGTTGGGCGATGTGTTTGACAATGGAAAGGCCGAGGCCGGTGCCACCTAATTCGCGATGGCGCGCCTTGTCCGCGCGATAGAAACGCTCGAAGATTCGCGGGAGGTCGCGCGCGGGAATTCCCGGTCCGTTGTCAGCCACGCTCAGGCTCAGGTGGCCTTCGTTAGGCGAAGCTTCAAGCGTGATCTGTCCACCCGCCGGCGAATACTTGACCGCGTTGTCGAGCAGATTGTAAATCACCTCCTGCAAGCGGGCTTCGTCGGCCTGCAGCGGCGGCAGATCGTCCGGTGCCACCAGCTCGGCACGCAGCTTCTTGGCGGCAAACTTCTTTTCCCAATCCCGCATGATTCCGCGCAGAAAGACGGCGGGCCGAATCGTCGTGAGATCGAGCGCGACGCCGGGTCCCTCGAGACGCGCCAGGCTGAGGACATCGTCAACCAGCAGGTTGAGACG
Organism: uncultured Verrucomicrobiae bacterium; assembly: GCA_963749935.1. Classification (GTDB taxonomy): domain Bacteria; phylum Verrucomicrobiota; class Verrucomicrobiia; order Chthoniobacterales; family UBA10450; genus Palsa-1392. The sequence continues at coordinate 1,112,941 of CAVVOH010000004.1, read as the reverse complement.
ATTCGAATGCCGCTCCATCACTTCAAAAATGCGGAGCAATTCGGCGGGCGGTTGTTTCGGATTCTCGAGCAACGTCTCAAGGTAACCGCGCAGGATGGAAAGAGGTGTGCGCAATTCATGCGAGACGTTGGCCACGAAATCGCGCCGCATCGTTTCGGTGCGCCGCAGCTCGGTGATATCGCGAAACAAAAGCACCGCGCCGCTGACCGCCCCGGGCGCATGGGTAATCGGCTCCGCCACTACTTCGAGATAAAACTCTACCTCCGCCGGCCGCTTGAGCGTGATCGTGCCGCGACGCATTTCTCCAGTCCGGAGGGCTTCGCCTAACAATCGCTCGACCGTGGCTTCGCGGACTGTTTCGAGGAGCGTGCCGCCGGTCACTTGCGGGCCGATCCCGAACATTTGCCGGAATGCATCGTTCATCAACCGGATGCGTCGCTGGGTATCGGCCACCACCAGCCCGTCGGCCAGCGCGCCGACAATCGCCTGTACGCCGAATTCGCCTTCCTGGACGCGCGCACGCAGAGCGCCCTCGCGCAGGGCGAGTTGTTCGAGAGCCAGCGCGGTTTCGCGCAGGCAAAGGCTCCCACCGATAAGAAAGGTGCGGGGCGTCACGCCCTGGTTAAGCTCGCGCACGAGTTGCTTCAGCTCCCGGCAGGGTGCGATCAAATCGCTTCGCACCCGCCACCAACCGTAGGCCAGAACCGCGAGGGCGAGCGCAAAAGCGAGCCAGCCCATGGTAAACGCTTATTCGCGCAACCGGTAACCGAAACCGCGCACGGTCTCGATGACACTGGCGGATTTGCCGAGCTTCTCGCGCAGCCGGCGCACATGAGTGTCGACCGTGCGGGTGTCGATCGCGCTTTCGTAGCCCCAGACTTCGTTCAGCAAACGGTCGCGCGCCTGCACCCGGCCCGGCCGTTGCATCAGCATGCTGAGCAATTTGAACTCGACCGCGGTCAGCACGATCGGCTTACCGCCGACCAAGACGCGATGCCGGGCGGAATCGATCGTGATCGGGCCGCGGGTCAATTTCTCCTCGGATAACTCGCCCGGGCCGCGACGCAGAATCGCTTTGATCCGGAGTAACATCTCGCGCGGACTAAAAGGCTTGGTCACATAATCATCGGCGCCGAACTCAAGCCCAACAATACGATCCACCTCTTCCGCCTTCGCCGTCAGCATGATGATCGGGATATGCGAAGTGAGCGAGTCGGTCTTGAGCACCTTGCAGACTTCGAGGCCGGGCATGCGCGGGAGCATGAGATCGAGGACGATCAAGGCCGGCGCCTCGGCCCGGGCCTTTTTCAGCCCTTCCGCACCGTCGTGTGCCGTAATGACGGAGAAGCCGCCCGCTTTGCGCAATTGCAGGGTGAGCAGATCGACCACGTCCGGCTCGTCTTCTACGATCAGGATCTTCTTGTTAGGCGAAAGGCTCATGCAGCGGGAACAGATTAAGCGGAAAGAACGGGATGTGACAATTTGCGAAATCGCGCCCGGCCTTAATCACGCGCTAATTTAACATTGCTGTAACGATTCGCTCCGGTCACTTCATCGCCCAGCCAGTTGGGTGGCCGAAACGAATGGCAGGTTTCGACATCGGGGAATTCCACTTCCGCGACCATCAGGCCTTCATTCGTGCCGCGATAAATATCGATCTCGACGGTCAGCTTTTTCCAGGGAACGTAGTAGCGCGTTTTCGTTAGGCGCGCTCCGGCGGTGGCTGGCCAGAGGACGGCGAACTGGGCGGGGCTAAGATGAATTTCGCGTTCCTCGCGGGCCCGGGCCGGGCCGCGTTTAAAAGTAAGCGTGCAGACCCGGCCGGCCCGCCGCAGGCGGACGTGCGACTTTATCCCGCCCGACCGACGAGATAACCTTGTGCGATCTCCTTCTGCGGATAGCGCGCGAGCGCGCGCGGAAGTTTCTCGATCAAAAACTTCCGTTCGATTTCGAGGTGCGGATCTTTCATGACGGCGGGGTACCAGGGAGGGGACTCGAACCCCTAAGGATTGCTCCACCAGATCCTAAGTCTGGCGCGTCTGCCAATTTCGCCACCCTGGCGTGTTGAGCGTTTCCGAAACAAAATGTCCGGCAACTTTCGATCACCGGCGCAGTCTATCGCACGCTCTGTTTCCCGCAATCGCGGAGTCCCGGAGTGCGGTAATCGGAAGTGTGCGTCAGTATTCGACGAATGCTTCGTCGGGGTAGCAGTAGAGCCAGCGCTCGCTCGGTTGGGCGGAGGCGATGACCGGATGGCGGGTAGCCTGCGCGTGTTTAGAGGCGTGGCGATTTGGTGAGCTGTCGCAGCAAAGCGTTGCCCCACATTTTTGGCAGGTCCTCAGATGGACCCAAGTGTCGCCGGTCTTCACACACTCTTCGCATTCCTGTCGTTTCGGCTGGGTGACGGTGGCGATCGCGCGGATATGAACGCAGCTTTGACCTGATGTCATTTCTTTCCTTTCGAGGCGAACCCTGACGAATCAGCGGTCCTCTCACTTCGACCTTGCGCTTCATTTTCGCGGGCCATCTCGCGATCGGATTGGAGCGCGTTTTCCAGGTTCTCGATGTGGATGCGAGCCATCGAGATGTAGCCCGTCATGTCTTCGGTATCCAGTTGCGCCATCGCCCGCACGGAGACGTCTTCGTGTTCGCGGAAGATTTGCGCGGCGCGACGAGCGCGTGGTTCGGGCAAACCGAGCGCGCGGAGGGCGTCGACGCTAAGATCGATCGCGCTGCCGAAGGTCTCCCGATAGACGTCGTGCACGCCGCGCCGGAGCAGTTCGTAAGCGTGCTGACGACTGGTGGCGCGAGCCAGGATGCGCAACTGCGGGAAATTCTCGTGCACGAGGTCGACGATCCGGAGGGCCTGTTCCTCGTGATCGATTGCGATGATAAAAAGCTTCGCGCGCCCCGCCCCGGCAGTCTGGAGTAAATCGAGCCGGGTGGCGTCACCATAGTAAGATTTGATGCCAAAGCGCCCGAGGGTTTCCACCTGCTCGCCATCGTGATCCAGCACGGTGGTGCCGAAGCCGTTCAAGCGAAGCAAGCGCGCCACGATGTGGCCGAAACGCCCAACGCCGGCGACGATGACGGGATTGTCGCGTTCGTCGATCTCGTCCGGCTCACGCTCGGGCAGAACGCTGGCGAAGCGCCGCTGCACGAAGCGCTCGTTGATGGTCATGAGGATAGGCGCCGCCGCCATCGTGAGGGCGACGGTCGCGACGAGTAGATTTGAGATTTCGGAAGTGAACACCCCGTTCTGGGTCGCGAAAGCGCAAAGGACGAAGGCGAACTCGCCGCCTTGGGCGAGAGCGAAGGCAAAAAGAAAGCGCTGCGTCGGTTCGAGTCGGGAAAAGCGGCTGACCAGCAGGAGGACGGCAAACTTCACGATCAAGACCGCGGCGACCATCATGGCCACTGTGCCGGAAGCCCGCGCGATCAACGCGAAATCGATCCCGGCGCCGACGGAGATGAAGAAAAGGCCGAGGAGCAGGCCTTTGAATGGTTCGATGTCCGTCTCGAGTTGGGTGCGGTATTCGCTTTCCGCGAGGACGACACCGGCCAGGAAAGCGCCAAGCGCGGGCGAGAGCCCAACCTTCTGCATGAGCAGCGCGATTCCCACGACCAGGAGCAAGGCGGTGACGGTGAACATCTCGCGCAGATTGGTCGCCGCGATGTAGCGGAAGAATGGCCGGAGCAAAAAGCGCCCGCCGAAAATGACCGCTCCGACTGCGGCCAGAACGACCAGCGTGTGTTGCCAGGCAGAGAGATGAACGAGCGAGCCCCGGGCGGCATCCGCCCCCCCAGTCGCGGGCACGGTCGCGAGCAGGGGCAGGAAAGCGAGGATCGGGATGACGGCGATATCCTGAAAAAGAAGAACCGCGAAAGAGGCCTGGCCGCCGGCGGTTTTCATTAGGTTTTTCTCGTTCAGCAACTGCAGGACGATGGCGGTGGAGGACAAGGCAACGACGAAACCGATCGCGATCGCGACCTGCCAGGGCAGCCGCCAGAGGAGCGCCAGCCCGGCCACGGTGGCGGCCGTAACCAGCACCTGTCCGCTGCCCAGACCAACGATCGGCCCGCGCATTCTCCAGAGGAGAGCGGGACGCAATTCGAGCCCGATGACGAAGAGCATCATGACCACGCCGAATTCCGCGACGTGCATGACGCCGTGGTCGTTTCGCCCCACCAAACCAAAGCAGAATGGGCCGATCACCACCCCGGCGAGGAGATAACCGAGGACCGAGCCGAGCCCGAGGCGTTTGGCGAGCGGCACCGAGACCACCGCGGCGAGCAAATAGATGAACGCTTGAAAAAAGCTCATGGCTCGACCTCAGCAAAGGCGGAGTAGTGCCTCATGGCGAATACGAAATTCGCCTTAAAGCAAACGTGGCCGGGGAGGGAACTCAAATATTTCCGAATCGTTAGGCTAGCGCTTCGGCGTAGGCGGTCATGCCACCGGTGACATTGGCCAGGTTTTTATATCCACGGGCCTGCAGCAGGCTGGTGGCGATGGAGCTGCGGTAGCCGCTCCCGCAAATGACCGCGATGGATTTGTCCTTCGGCAAATTCGGAGCGCCCTTGGCCAGGCTGGGCAGCGGCTGGTGCTGGGCGCCGTCGATGTGTTTACCGCGCCATTCGGTGGGAGTGCGGACGTCGAGCAAGATGGGTTGCTCGCTTTCCATTTGCCTTTGCAGTTCCTGCACGCTGATTTGCGGAATTGTTTCGTTTCCGGTCAGCGATGTTGCTTTCGCATACCCGATCACGTGGTCGAAGCCGATGCGGGCCAGGTCCAACTGCGCTTTTTTGGCGTCCTTTTCCGAGTCGAGCACGAGCGCGATCGGTTTGTCGCCCGGGACCATGAAACCGGTCCAGGTCGAAAACGACGGGCTGGCCGCGCCGATGTTGATGCTGCCCGGAAAGTGTCCGGCGCCGAATGAATCCGGCGCGCGAGTATCGATGACGGTGGCGCCGTCTTTGGCCGCCTCGGCCAGCTCCTTTTCGCTTAATTCGTGGAGAGTCGGGAGTGAACTGAGCGGGGCTAGGCCTTCCAGGTTGAGGCCGACGTCGTAGGAAAAATAGTTAGGCCGATCGGGCAGGTTGGCGATCATCTGCCTAACGAACTCGTCGCGATCCGTCAGTTGCAGCGCCCAGTTCAGCTGGCGCTCCTGGCCGACAAGCGAGAAGGGGGCATCGGAAATGGCCCGCCCGCAGAGCGAGCCGGCGCCATGGGCGGGATAGACTTTCACCTCGTCGGGCAGAGTGAGGATTTTCTGAAAGAGGGAATCGTACATCTTGCCGGCGAGGGCGTTCGGGTCTTCATCGGCGTCGCGCAGGTCCGGCCGGCCGACATCGTTTACGAAAAGAAGGTCGCCGGTGAAAATGGCGGTGGGCCGATCGTTCTCGCGGACGAGAAAGGAGAGGCTGTCCGGTGAATGGCCGGGTGTTTCCAAGAGCTCGACCTCGAGCGAACCGATCTTGAGCCGATCGCCGTCCTTGGCCGCGACGTGCTCATATTTTGCCGGGGCAAGGCGGGAGACGTAAACCTGGGCCCCGGTCCGCTCGGCCAGTTCGCGAAAACCGGAGGCGAAATCGGCGTGCGGATGACTGTTGAGAATCGCGACGATCTGCAATCCCTCGCGCTCGGCGTCGGCGAGGTATTCATCGACATCGCGCCTGGGATCGACCACCGCGGCCTCTCCGTTATTCCCGAAAAGGTAGGAAGCGTGAGCGAGGCCTTCGACAAAGAAGCGATTTAGATACATGCGTGATTTTTAGTGTGCGTCGCGCGAGGAACTGAAGGTTGTGCGCGACTCTGAAATCATGCCGCGACCGGGACGAACAGGCAAGAACTCCCGCAGGAAGCAAAGGGAAGGTGCGATTCGGCGCCTGCTTCTGAATTGGCCAGGGTCAGGATCCCTGGATCCTGCAACGACAAATCGTTAGGCGCCGACAGACGATCGACGCCTAACGATAACATCGATTCGAAGCGGCGGTCAGTTTGAGACCGGCATGACGCAGCAGGAGGCCGCTTCGGAGATGGACGAATCGGAACTGGCACGCTTCGACACCGCGACCGTCGGCATTTCTGCACCGCCGGCCACCGTCTTCACCTCGGTTTTTTCGATCCACTCGTCGGAGACACCCTCGAGATGCGCGAAAGCGCGTTTGGACAACTCTTCGACGTTCGTGTTCGGCGCCAGCATACCGGCAGCAATCATTTCCTTGGCCGCAGTCGCGACTGAGGATTCGGCCCGGGAGACGCTCGGGATGTAGCCCAGCTTGGAGAGCGCCATCGCATTCATTTGTGGGTTGGAGGCGAGATACTTTTTGTCGATCGACATTTGGGCCGCGGCGGTTGGGTTGGCGTTCACATATTTGGCTCCTTTGAGCAGAGCGCGGGTGGCCCCGGCGGCCGCTTTCGGATTGGCGGTAAGCCACTTTCCGTTGGCGATGACCTCGCAGCAGTATTCATCCTTGTAACCTTCGTCGACCGCCTGGTCGGCGATGTTTCTCACTTTGCCGCTGGTCAAGAGCATGGTGCCGATCGGCTCGGAATCAGCCACCGCGTCGACTTCGCCCTTGTCGATGGCCAGACCCAGTTCTCCAACCGGGAATACCTTCCATTCGATTTCTTTGCTGCCATCGATGCCGTGACGTTTGAGCACACGATTGGTGTAGACAAAAGGCGGGGTCCCCATTCCAGGAACACCGATCCGTTTTCCGCGCAGCTGTTCGACCGTCGTGATGTCGCTCTTGGCGGCGGCCTGGACGCGGAGACATCCGGTGTGGATGCCGCCGGTGAACTTCACGTCGAGGCCTTGCTCGATCGGCTTGAGGAAATACATCACGAGATGCTGGGTGATGTCATAACCGCCGAGGGCGAGGGTGTCCTTGTAGTTCTTCCAGTCGCATTTGATCAGCTCGACATCGAGCCCTTCGTCTTTGAAGTAGCCATTCTCTACGGCGCTAAAGATAGAAGCCTCACAGGTCAGGCCAATATAGCCGACCCGGACCTTGGTCGATTCAGCCTTGGCGGTGATGCCGCCATCTTTCTTGTTGCAACCGGCAAGGAGCAAGGCGCACGAGGCCGTTGCGAGGATGAGTTGCTTAGGGATCATGTCGATATTCTCCTGGTTTCTGTTTGATTGTCGAGGTTCTAGAAATTGATCACGGCTTGGACATAACCGAAATCGGCGTCGTCGTCCGGACCCGTATCATGCAGGTAATCGCCAGCAAAGAAATGGCTGTAGCCAGCGAGTAGGGTGAGAAATTTTGCCGGTTTGTAGGTCGCGACTAGGTCGATTTCCGAACCGACGTAGCTATTCGCAGAGGGAGTGATGGGTCGCACCTTGGTAACGCCATTGGCGCGATACCAGGCGTCATCAGTAGTCGCGAGCCAAAAGGCATGCGCGGCGGCTTCAACAGTGAGCTGTTTAGTCGGCTGCGCGCGGAAGCTGAGGGCCGGATTATGCAGGTTCTGCCACGAGAACAGATCCATGTAACCGTAGAATTTGTGGTTCGACGGAAATAGATTTTGAAAGGTTTCGATGTTGCTATCGGTTGGGTCATCGTCACCGCTGGCATAGTTATATTCGACAAATAATCGTGGTTTCCAGGCGCTTTGGAACACGTAGCCGGCGCCAACGTGCGCCGCGAAAGCGGTCAAGTCGAGATCGGCTACCTCGCCAGTTTGGAATGCAAATTCGCCTTCGTAATCCCAGCCATGCAGTTTTTTCGGATCGCCCTTGATCCGTGCGCCCAGAGTGACGAAATCCGTTCGCTTACCGCTCAGACCGGTGAAGGTGGCCGGCGAGGTGATGGCGGGTGCCGTCGGATTGGGAACGTCCTGATCGAGCACAAAGGCGTAGAAATCCATGACCTGGAAGTCGACCACACTCGTGCTGGCGTAGACTCCGCTGAAGATCTGGTCGCGATGAGTTTCGCTACCGTTAAACAAGTCCGACAGGTTGATCGAATCGCGGTAGATATTGACGATGCTTCCGGCAAAGAGGTCGACAGAAAACTTGGGCTGAACCACTTGCACTCTGATCGCATCCCAAGTTGTCGTGAAATTATTCCATTCGCCGATGCCGACGAGCCTCTCGTCGCCGTAGGCCAGGGTCTGACGTCCAAGCGTGAGGTTAACAGATTTCGGTCCGACTTGGACGTAGGCTTGGCGGAGATCGAAATTGTCGTCACCCTCAGCGCCCATCGTCTTTGGAATATCCGGCCGATCGGAGCCCCATTCCTGAGCATCCTGCCCTTGGGCATAGAATTTCAACCAATCGACGGGCTTGAAGGCAATTCCAATGCGGAAGCGATTGAGGAGAAACGCGTCATCCGTGAGCGAGTCGACATCGCTATTGAAATCGAAGGTGTTTTCACGTCCTTCGAACCGCAGGCGCTCCTGCACATCGAAGCAGATCTTGCCATCCGCGAAACAAAGAGGATTTGGTTCAGGCTTTTTCTCAGGCACGAGCGGATTCTTCGAAGCCGGAGCAGTCATTTCAGCCACGCCGGCATAGAGCGGTGCGTTCCAAACGAGAAGAAGGGCGACGAAGAGGAGAAACCTCAACGATGCCCAGCTCCGACGATTCTGTAATGTGCACATTTCGATTAAGCCGGAAGATTTACCGAGTGGAATGCGGGACCGTGAGGTGTTGTTTTTAGCAGGACTCATAACTTGTTTTACCAGCAGAACTTCAAAATAGGATGATAAGAGCTTCTTATGAAGAACTTTTTGTAATTATTTTGTCATGGCAGAGAGAGGTCCCTCTGATTATGGAAGACGGAGGCGATATCTAAATGCAAGAATCGTACGAGATCCGACAGTTGCGCTATTTCCTCGAGGTCGCCGACGCCGGCAATTTCAGCCGGGCCGCGAAACGTCTCGGGGTTTCGCAACCCGCTGTCTCACAACAGATGCGCGATTTGGAAGCCGGGCTTCGGGCCGTCCTCTTCCAGCGCCGCGGGAAGAGGATCGCGCTGACTTCCGCCGGTCTGCTGTTTCAAGAACATGCCCGCACCATTCTGCACCAGGTGGAAAAGTCGCTCAAGGAGATCGGGAGCGAGCCAGGGGAACTCGAAGGGACCTTACGCCTCGGCATCATTCCTTATTTGAGCGTTGCGCTTCTTCCGCGGCTGCTTGGGCCATTTTCAAAAAAACACCCCGGAGTTGACCTCAGCATTCTGGAAATTTCTTCGACCGACATCGAAACCGGGCTGGAGGAAGGTCAAATGGATCTCGGCCTCGGCTGGGTGACGCGTCATTCCCCAAATCTTCGCTATGAGCATCTCTGCGATGACGAATTCACTTTGGCGGTTCCGGAGGGACACGCCTGGGCCAAGCGGCGAGTCGTTCCACTTTCGGAGTTGCATCGCCAGCGGCTGGTCCAATTGCCCGACACTTACGTCATGCGGCGGATGACCGATGAAATTTGCCGAAAGCACCGCATCCGTCCCCGGACGGTGGCGGAAATCAATTCGATCGAGATGGTCCTGCGGGCGCTCGCGCCACTGAACTCGGTGGCCTTAATGCCGACCATCACCCTGAGTGGGGCCGGCGAACTGAAATTAAAAGCTGTCCGCCTCGAGGGGGAGAACCTCCAGTTGGAAATTGGTCTGCTCCGGTTGGTCGATTCGGGCAGGAACCCAGCCGTCGCCGCCTTTAGCGAAATAGCCCGGGCCGTCGTGCCAAAGATTGTCGAAAGATAGCGACCTTCGCGGGATTCGATTCCAACGAAGACGCGCCACCTTCAAATCAGGCAGCGCAGCTACGAGGCAGTTTCCGCCCCTTGCGACTTCTTCTCAATCAGATTTTCCAAGCTGCGCAAGTTCTCGAAATTTTCCGCCACGAGCTCTTCGTCTTCCACCCGGATGCCGCAATCGCTTTCCATAAACGCGACCAGGCGGATCAGGCCCAGAGAATCGATCCGAAGCGGTTCCTCCGGATCGGAAACCGGAGGCAGGGGAGCCCGGTTGGTGTTGATGTAGTCTTTGAGTTTCTGTGGTATTTCCATGGAATTGTTTAGGTGAAAATTACTCGACCTTGGCGAGTCGCTCGTTCGGTGGGGTGGAGACCTCCGGTTCCTTCTTCGCTTGCCAGCCACTGCCCCGCGCCAGCCAATCCTCGGTTGAATCGACCGGCGAATCTGGAGCCCAGAGGGCCGCGCGTTCCGGATGGTAGCGCGATCCGATGGGCACGGAATAGTCGTCGGCGTGCGAATAGTCGCGCTCCCGCTTCAGCAATTTGCGGAATTGCAAAATGGCATTCGAAGGCTGGTGTTCGGTCTCGTAGACGCGTCCTGCGAAAGCATCAGTCAATTCGGAGCGGTAACGATCGTGAACGAAAACTGAGAAGGCAAATGGTTGCTCCCAGAAGAGATCTACCATGTCTTCCAGGTTATCGCTCCCCTTCTCAACGAAACGCTGATGGGCGTCGAAAGGATTGGCTTCGTCCCGCCGCTCGCCTTTCAGGTAGGAGACGACATGCGGCACGGCGAATTCCGCTTCCCGGATGGTCGCTGAAAGGCCAAAAGAGAAGATCGGATCGATGAAGCGGTGTGCATCGCCGATGCAGATATAGCCCTTGCCGCAAAAGCCGCGCACCTGGAACGAGTAGTTCGGAATCACGTGGACCTTTTCGACGAACTCGATGTTGGCAATACGACGTGCGACCTCTGGATTAATGGTCGGTAGATAACTCCGGAAGAACTCTTCGGGACTCTGTTTGTGAGCGAGGAACTCCGCCGTCGGTACGACCAAACCGAGGCTTACCACCTCGTCGTCCACCGGGATGGACCAGGACCAATGGAACTTCTTCTTGTAGAAAATGAGAGTGTTATCCTGGGCCATTTCGCCCTCGGTCCCCGAATCACGAATGGCACCCTTTACGTGGGTGAAGAACGCGATCTGTTTGTCGTAACTACCGACATACTTGGGACCGGTCACTTTCTGGTTCGCCAGGAAGGTCGCCATCCCGGAGCAGTCCAGCACGACCTTGGCTTCGATGTCCTCTTCGCTCCCATCCGGCCGCCGCATCGTGATGCCGCGGACGCCGCCATCGTCAGTGCGTAACGCTTTGATCGCCGTCCCACGAATTAATGTTGCCCCGCGATTTTGCGCTTCCTGCAGCATCAGTGCGTCGAAAGAACTGCGCCGGACCTGCCAGGTAAAAGCTGACTGCAGTTTCCAGTTCTCATCGCGACGCGCCACCGGAATAAACCAACTGCTCGAGCCGAAAACCCGCACCCCGTGTTTCACCGGATATTTCTTTTCCAGCATCATCTCCTCGAGGCCGAGTCGGCGCAGCACTCCGGCTGCCTCGCCAGTCATCGATTCGCCGATATGGAACCGGGGAAACTCATCTTGTTCCAAAATGATGGGCTTGATCCCCTCTTTCGCGAGGAACATGGCCGCGGCGCTGCCGCCTGGACCACCTCCGATAATCAGTACGTCAGTTGTCATTTTCGTAATCTTCGATTCGCCGAGTCGCTTGGATTCGTTTTTGGTTGAGAGCACGTTACGAACCACAATTCGCAACATTAAAGGAGAGGTCGCCAGCTAAAGAGAGCAGCGAGGTATTGCTGCTAATTTCCGCCCAATCGTGCGCCCATAATGGAATTGTGGTCGGGATTTGTAAAGTCAATTCCCTTTCCACGTCACTCGTGAGGTGAAGCGGCAGAATCGGTTCCCCTTCTTTCCGATCAAGGAAGCTTTCGGCAAATGAGAGAGAAAACCCGCCTCCCCGGCACGATTATAGCTAATACATTGGGTATGGTAATTATACAGGCACGGGAAGCTGCTTCGGGCCGCCGTCTTCCCACATCAATCGTTTTTCGGCTATCTATTTGCGCAGTTCTCCTCGCTTTCGGAGCCTCTGCTTCTCCCGTCCGAGGAGCGGTCCCGGAAGTTCCTCGGGGAGTCTTCTCCATTGCCAATTCGCTCAAGGACCCGCAGGACGAAGCGCTCGCCAACCCAGATGTCGATGGGATCACTATTCGGCAGGGATGGATCGACTTGGAACCGACCGAGGGGAATTTCGATTTCAGCTATCTCGATTCAGTTTTGGCAAAGTGTTCCGCCAGTGGTAAACAAGTCCTCCTCCGGATTGCCACCCAGGCGGGCAAGCCGGCTTGGGTCACTCAGGCCGTCGCGGCCGCTGGCGGCAAATTTTTTGTGTTCGACGATGGTGGTGTCAGGACGACAATCCCGGTCTTTTGGGATCCGACCTTTCTGGCGAAGAAGAAGGCCATGATTGCCGCCTTGGGCGCACATGTTTCCAGTAATCCCGCGATCAAAGTGGTGGCGGCGAGTTTTGCCAATGCCACCAGCGAAGACTGGAACGTCCCGCACACGCCCGAATATGTGACCGAGTGGCTCTCCCTGGGTTACACGACCGAAAAAATGCAAGACGCCGGTAAACAAATCATCGATGCAACCATGATTGCCTTTCCCAATCAGATCGTGACGATGGCGATAGGCGGTAACGGACATGTCGGCGGCCAGGGCGTGAATCTGGATCCGGACAGCGACTACCTCGCTCGTGCAGTGGTCAACGCCACGCGGCTCACCTGGCCCGGCCGATTCAATGTCCAAAAAAACGATCTTTCCACCTTCATCCCCGCCGCACCGGGCGCCGGCACACTCTATGAGATGATTTGGGACTTTCAGCCCGACGTTGCCAGCCAGATGCTTTATCAATGCATCAATGATCCAACCTATAAGTCTAACGGCGGGGTACCCGAAGATCCGGCAATCGTCCTGCGGAAATCGATTGAAAATTCCCTCCCCTATCATCAGAAATACATTGAAATCTACCAGGTTGACGTGGTCAATCTTCCCGATGTGATAAGCTTTGCCCACCAGGCGCTGGTAGGCGGACAACCAACCCCTACTCCGTCGCCGACTCCGTCAGCTACCCCAACGCCCACCCCAACCGCCACGCCCACCCCGACGCCTCCGACCCAACCGAGCCCGCCGACGGGATTGAGGGTGTTGCCTTAAAGGAGCAGTTGAACGCAGCATTCCGAGCGGCCGTTCATTCGGTAATGGAAGAATGGTGCGCGATACAGGGTTCGAACCTGTGACCCCTACCGTGTCAAGGTAGTGCTCTACCACTGAGCTAACCGCGCGGAAAAGAAGCGATCCACAAGAGACGAATCGGGCGCTCGGAGTCAAGCGCGAAGCGAGTTAGCCTATCGGAGACCGAAGTGGCGGGGACGGGAAACCGTGCGCTTGCGGAGGGAAGAGGAATCAGGCGGCCAGCTTGGTTGCTTCCTTATGACCGAGGATGCGAACCGTCTGTTTCAGCTGGTCAGCTTTGAGGGGTTTTTTCAGCACGGTCACCGGACCTTTGGCGAGAATGCGGTTAAGCATGTCGCTGTCCGGATAGCCGGTAATAACGACGATCGGCAAATGGGGATCGATCTCCTTGGCTGCTTCGTAAACATCATCCGCCGGACCATCCGGCAGTTTCAAATCGAGGAAAAGCAAATCAAAGTGCTGCTTTTCCAAGGCCGCGATCGCATCTTTGACCGTCCCGACAACGACCCGACTAAAACCGATCTTCTTCAGGAAGACCTTGAAGAGATTTTGCAGACTAACGTCATCGTCCACTACTAAAACCGTCGGCTGACCGGAACGATCCTCTTTCAGGATATCCTTATCAAGCGAGTCCTTTTTGATCCTCCACCGGCCGCCGATTTGAATCGCGGGTAATTGGCCGCGTTGCACCAGATAGTAGACAGTCGGGAGGGGGATCCGAAGGTATTTAGCAGTCTCCTTAACCGTCAGTAAGTTGTGCATTGAAGGAGGGTCCGCAATTTTTAGCCTTGATGGCAATAATAATTATTGCTTGGAAACGAGCATTATAAATTTTAGAAAATCTGTCAATCATTGAGTTTATAACGTTTGTGGGAGCCGAAGGGAGAGACGTCGCCGCTTTTGGGAGCGTCGCGGCCGAGTCGGAAACGAACTTACTTTTGGCGAGGCGGTCGGGGCCCCGCGAGATCGTAGCTGGACAAGGGCAGGCCCGGGGTTCACTGTTCGCAACTTTATGAGCGCATTGTTTTTCAAACGGTTTCTGCAAAAGCCGTTTCAGATCGCTTCCATCATCCCCAGCTCCAAAGCGCTCGTGGAAAAAGTCGCGGGCAAGATCGACTTCAGCCAGGCCCGCACCATCGCCGAGTATGGGCCCGGCGAAGGAGTGCACTCACGCGAACTGGCCTCCCGAATGAGTGCCGACTCGCAGTTGTTCCTCTTCGAGCTTGATCCCGCATTCTCGCGCGACCTCGAGCGGCAGTTTGCCGATGACCCCCGGGTCCACGTGATCAATCGCGACGCCGCCAGTCTCTCCGAGGAGCTGGCCCGGCGCGGCATCGCCCAATGCGACTACATTCTGTCCGGCATTCCGTTTAGCATCCTCGAGATCAAGAAAAAGCGCGCTCTCCTGCAGGATACCTATGATGCGCTTCGCCCGGGCGGCGCCTTCATCATTTATCAGGTCACGAACGAGCTCCGCCAGCACGCCACTTTTTTCGATCGCGCGGAGTCGGAATATTGCCTGCAAAACATTCCGCCGATGTTCGTCACTGTTTTCCAAAAAGCGCAGACCCGAAATGGTCATGCGCGCCCGGCCACCACTCGAATTATCGCCCAGCGGACGGCATGAGCGCCTGTCAGACCCGGATCGAAAAGGATTCGATGGGCGAGATGTCCGTCCCGGAATCCGCTCTTTACGGCGCCTCGACCCAGCGCGCGGTGCTCAACTTTCCGGTCAGCGGCTGGCGTTTTTCGCGGCCCTTCATTCGCGCGCTCGGCTTGTTGAAATGGGCGGCGGCGCAGGCCAATCACGATCTTGGCTTGCTCGATGCGGAGCGCAGCGCGCTCATCGTGCAGGCCGCGGAAGAAGTCGTCGAGGGCAAGCTCGACGAGCATTTCCCGCTCGATATTTTCCAGACCGGCTCTGGCACGAGCACGAACACAAACGCCAACGAAGTCATCTCCAATCGTTGCTGCCAGTTGGCCGGGCAGCCAATCGGCGCGCGCGAGCCGGTTCACCCTAACGATCACGTCAACATGGGTCAGTCGAGCAACGACGTCATCCCTTCCGCCATTCACATCAGCGCGGCCGAGCAGCTCAAACAGTGTCTCATTCCCGCCCTCGACAAACTCGGCCAGGCATTAGCCGCGAAGGCCAGGGAATTCGACGACGTGATCAAGATCGGCCGCACTCATTTGATGGACGCGACCCCGGTCCGGCTCGGCCAGGAGTTTGGCGGTTATGCGCAACAGGTGCGTTTCGGCAAAGAACGCGCGCAACGCGCCCTCGCCGGATTGCAGGAGCTCGCCTTGGGTGGAACCGCGGTCGGCACCGGATTAAATCGGCACCTCAATTTCCCCGGCAAAGTCATGCGCCATCTCGAGCAGCGGACCGGGATCGCCTTTCGCGAAGCGGAAGATCATTTCGAAGCGCAAGGCGCCAAAGACGGCGTGGTCGAGGCGAGCGGCCACCTGAAAACGATCGCGGTCAGCCTTTTCAAAATTGCCAACGACATCCGCTGGCTCGGCAGCGGCCCGCGTTGTGGAATTGGCGAAATCCAACTACCCGCCACTCAACCCGGCAGTTCCATCATGCCGGGGAAAGTGAACCCGGTCATCTGCGAATCGGTCATGATGGTTTGCACCCAGGTGATCGGCGCGGACACCACCATCACCTGGGCCGGCGCGAACGGGAACCTCGACCTCAACGTCATGATGCCGGTGATGGCGCATAATCTTCTTTGCAGCATTCGATTGCTCGGGAATGTCGCGGAGATCTTTGCCGATAAATGTATCAGCGGCATCGTGGCCGACCGGGAACGCTGCCAGGAACTGGTCGAGCTTTCGATGGCGATGGTGACCAGTCTCGCGCCCAAAATCGGCTACGATCGCGCCGCCGAAATCGCCAAGGAGAGCGTCAAGACCGGCAAGACCGTGCGCCAGCTTTGTCTTGAGAAAAAGGTCCTGCCGGAAGCGGAACTAAAGGCCGCGCTCGATCCGGTCGCGATGACCGAGCCGGGCGGCGAAGGCTCCGGGGGCGGCTAGGCAGAACTCTCCCCATGGTCGCCAACGTCAACAGTCCGAATTTTTCGGGCGGGGCCAACATCGCCATCAAGTGCCCGTTCCACACTTATGAGCAGACGGTCGCCTTCTATCGCGACACTCTCGGCCTGCCCGTCATCGAAGAGGAAGCGGAAGGCTGCATCTTTCAGTTCGGGCCGGTCCGCCTCTGGATCGATCGGGTGCCAAATATCAGCCATCCCGATATCTGGCTCGAGCTCGAGACCAACGACACCGAGAGTGCGGCCGCTTATCTCAAGAATCACGGGGTCGCGCGCCGCGATGAAGTGGAACAACTGCGCGAAGATTTCGACGGCTTCTGGGTTTCCGACCCGGCCGGCGTCATCCATCTCGTCGTCGGCGACGAGGATTGAGTCGTTAGGCTAAAGGGAGGCCCTACCCTAACGAGTCTGGACGAGCCGCGGCGCTGGCTCCTGTGCCTCCAGCCGTGCGCTCACTTTTTCCACCGTCGCCTCTAAGCGAGCCAAAGTGGCCAAAGTCGATCCCGATCTGGTGGCACGGGATGAAGAACGCCGGCCATATACCGTCCTCGGCGATCAGGCCGAATTGCGGGATCGCCTCCGGGTCCAGGTCGGTCTGGTAGCGGAACGTGACCGGCTTGAGCGAGAGGATCGCTGCGCTTGCTTCTTTCAATGGCTTAATCGCTTCCTTGTAGCGCCGCGAAGAAGTGATTGTGCCCAAGTGCCCGTTTCGATCCACCACCACGCCGACGCCCTCCGCCACCGTTACCCCGCTGATCCCGGCGATATAGGTGTTGCGATGCACCGCCCGGGCTCCAATCCAGATGGTGTTCGAATCGCCCGGCCTCCCCTGGTTGCCGATGTCGATGTTGTTGCTCCCCGTGGTCAGCTTCGCGCCCGCCACTTTCCCCACTGCGATATTGCTGCTCCCGCTCCGGCTCTGATTAAGGGCCGCATAGCCAATGGCGGTATTAAAAGTCTCCCGTGTTGTTGAAAGCCAGGGCGCGATCTCCCACCGCTACGTTTCTCATCCCCGGTCGGTACTGAAGGTCAATGCCGTCACCCCGACCGCGGTTCCCGTACCCCGTCGTGTTCTCTTCCAATGCTTCAAACCCAGGGCCGTGTTGGCGTTGCCTGTGGTATTTTGGAGCATGGAAAAATGGCCGATAGCGGTGTTTTTCTCGCCGATCGTGTTGTCGTGGAGCGACCACAGTCCGATAGCTGTGTTAGCACCTCCAGTGGTGGTGCTAAAGAGGGCGCCATCACCAATCGCGGTATTCTCGGGCCCGGTGGTTGCACTATAGAGCGAATCAAAGCCAACCGCCGTATTGCCTACGCCGGTCGTCAGGCTGAAGAGGGCATCGTCACCTGCCGCAGTGTTCTCATTTGGATAGCCCCATCCGGCGGCGGCGTGACGGCCGGTGCAAGCGGTGAAAGCGTGATCAATATGAAAACAGCCATGAGAATTGTCGGCCGCGACCTGTCGGCGTTCGCTTTATCCCGATCGAAAATGGATAATCTGTTCATATTAAGTTCCTTCTCTCGTTAGATTATGATTAAAGCCGACTGATGCGTAGTGAGTTTTGCGACAGCGGCGGGTTTTAATTCTTCGAGCCTTGAGGCTAATCAAACGCTACAGCCGTTGTCGATCTCAACACCTTCTCTCCATCAGCCGGGTATAAGGCGGAAGGCCGGGGGTGATCGGTCACGCGAAAAATATCTAAAGTGAGTCCTAGCTCCTGGTCGACTTTGGTAGCGCAGCCGGTACTAAGAGTTAAGCATTCCTTAACGAAGTCGGTAAGTTGACGACTATGGGCTCCGAAGCCTACTCGATACTTCCTATTTTTCTGTCGCGCTACAAAGTGAGCCCGGCGCTATCAAATAAGAGTCCGTCGAACGTCGGCTGGAAAACGCCCCCACGCGTCGCCCCGATCGCAAAGCGCGGGCTGATCTCACCCTGGGTCGCACAGTAAATCTCGAGGTCACGCTCTCCGCATTTCTCCAACTCGTTCCGCATCGTGCCGGCGGCCAGTCCCGGCGAATTGCAATCCCGGCTGAGGTGCCCGAGCACGACCCGCGCAATTTTCCCGCCTAACAATTGCGCCACCACTGCGGCCGCGGCCGCGTTCGAAAGATGACCGTGCCGCGACTGAATTCGCTGTTTCACCGGCCAGGGCCGATGCGGATCGTTCTGCAGCATTTTTTCATCGTGATTGGTTTCAATGACCAGGGTTTGCACCGCGCGCAGGCGTTCGATCGTTAGGCGGGTGGCGTGGCCCAGATCGGTCACATAGCCGAGCGCGCTCTCCCCGGCGTGGAAAGTGTAGCCGACCGGCTCGACCGCATCGTGCGGGACCGGAAAGGTCTCGACCGTGATATCACAGATCGAAAAACTGGCTCCGGTCCGGAAAATCCGCCAGTTGCGATGTTCCCCTAACGAACCATAACGAATCGCCTCGGCGGTCAGGGCGTTGCAATAAATCGGGATCTGAAATTTGCGGCAGAGAACTTCCAGCCCGCAGACGTGATCGCCATGCTCGTGCGTGATGAGCACGCCATCCAGTTCGCGAGGCGAAAGGCCGCACAGTTCGAGGCGCAGGACAAGCTGGCGCGCGCTCAAACCGCCGTCGACCAGCAGCCGGCAATGATCGGTCGCGATCAGGGCGCTGTTTCCGGCGCTGCCGCTGCCGAGCATGGTCAGACTAAACATTTCCGATTATTAGCGAAGCGAAGCCGGCGGCACAAACGGAAACCCAGCTTCCGCGCCCTCCAGGCGAACAGTTTTCGACAGCAGCGGCGGGATGGATACGGTTGCGCTGGAATGGACGCGATCGATCTGGCCGGGCTCCGGCGGGAATATGAAACGCAGGGTTTGCGCCGGGCGGAAATGCACCATGACCCGATCGAACAATTCGCCACCTGGTTCTCGACCGCAGTCAATTCGCAACTGCCGGACGCAAACGCGATCAGCCTGGCCACCGCGACGCCGGAGGGGAAACCGTCGGCGCGCGTTGTCCTCCTGAAAGGATTCGATCAGCGCGGTTTTGTTTTCTTCACCAATTACCAGAGCGACAAAGGGCGCGAGCTGGAGACGAACCCGCAGGCCGCTTTCGTCGTTTATTGGGTGCAACTGGAGCGACAAATTCGCGTCACCGGCCGGGTCGAGAAAACTTCGCGGCCAGAATCGGAAAGTTATTTCGCCGGGCGCCCGCGCGGGAGCAAGCTGGGGGCCTGGGTTTCGCACCAGAGCGAAGTGATCGATGCCCGGCGTATCCTTGATGGGCGTCTCGCGGAAATGACCGAGCGCTTCGCCGGGCAGGACGACATCGAGCTGCCGCCGCATTGGGGTGGCTACCGGATCGTGCCGGTCACGATCGAGTTCTGGCAGGGCCGCGCCAATCGCCTGCACGATCGTTTTCGTTATACGCGGCAGAAAGATCAAGCCTGGACGCTGGAGCGGTTGGCGCCGTAATTCGTTAGGTAAGAATTAATGAGTTCGGCTCGGGATGCCAATCGATCGCGGCGCTGGACCCATGATTCTGGTCCTCGCTACTGGTGGCATCGGCTGCCCGGAATGGATTTCGTTCCTCCGATCTACTCGGATCTGAGCGCCGTAGAGTGGGAGATCGTGCAAGCCTGGTACCAGGAAACCGATCGCAGCGGCGTGATCGGCGAATGCGCCGTCCCACTCATTTCCCTCCTGCAGGGTCTGATCATGGGGAACCGGACCTCACGCATCGTGCAGCTCGGGACCTGCTCCGGGTACTCGTCGATCCTGCTCGGGTTCATGCTTCGGCGAATGAACGCGCCCGGCGGATTCTACACCCTCGAGATTGAGGCCGGCCTCTGCGCCTTTGCCCAAGGCTGGCTGGAACGGGCCGGCCTAACGAATTTTGTGACGATCGTGCAAGCCAACTCGCTCGATCCGCAATCGGTCAGCGCGGCTCGGCAACATTTCAGCGGCGCCCCCGAAATGGTCCTGCTCGATAGCTCGCATGAGTATGCCGCCACCCTGCAGGAGCTCGATCTCTGGTATGGCGCGCTGGAAGCGGGCGGTCTTCTGCTGCTCCATGACGTCAGCCGCTTTGCCGACGACTTCGATATCACAGGGCAGGGTGGAGTCGGCCGGGCGCTGGCGGAGTGGCGGGCTAAAAATCCCGGAGTGGAAGCGATCTGCCTGAACCGCGAATCGCGCAGCATGGACCTGCCGCGTCCGCTCTACAAGGATGCCTGCGGGCTGGGCATCATTCACAAGCCGGGCGTGCCGGTGCCGCCCTAACGACCGCGCCGGAGTCGCCCTTTCAGCTCGCCTTGAGCGAGAGCTTTGCCTAACGATTACGCGTCGAAGTCGGCGCTTCCGCCTCTCTCTCGCCGCCCCCGCCAAAGGCGTAGGAGAAAACGGCAAAGAACTGGACATCGGGCGAATCTTTCGTCACCCCAAAGAGTGGTGAGACATCGAAACGCATCCGGGCCGTCGGCTTATAGGAAAAGCTGGGTCCGATAACGAAGGTGTTGATCGGATCGCCCCGCGTGTCTTTGACGGTGAAGTTCTTGTATTGCATTTCCAAGCCGACCTTGAAGCGCTCGCGCGGCAGGAAGAGTGGCGTCTGGATGCTCTGCGCGAATCCCCACTCGCGGCCGCGATCGCCGGTCGTCTCGTTCTCGAGAAAGGCGTTGAACGCCCATTGCACATTCTTGGTGATTTCCTCCGAGAGGAGGAGCCGGAATTCGTAGGCATCGGGCCGATTTTGCCGCATCCGCGCCTCTTCTTCCCGCATCATCATCTCCTCCTCCTCAGGATCGACATTTTCGTCATCCATCTCTTCTTCCGGTCCTTCCTCGTGAAGAATCCGGCCGGTGCCAAACTTGTACTCGGCAAAAAGAGTCGGGTTGAGCGGGATCTTTCCCCAATCGGCCAGCGCCCAGCGGCCTTCGATGCTGGTACTCGCGTTGACCGCGTCGCCATCGAAGAATTCCTGCTGGTTCTCGATTGCCAGACCGAAACGGTAAGGAATACCAACTTCTATTTCCTGGGTAAGGCGATTATCGGAAGGGTCTCGGGAATCATAATCGCCTTGGTAAATCAGCGCCGCGAAAACTTCTCCCGGCGGCAGCACATAACCATTAGTGATGGGCGAAAAACGGCTGCGCGAAAACGCGCCGGGTGCGCCGTACGCCCCCGGAATTTCGTCACCCTGGATTATGAGCCGCGGCTCAATCTCAGTGGTTGATTCCGCGGACGACTGAGTCGTGGAACTAGTGGTTGGTGTCGTTTGCGCAACGTTAAGATTCACAGAAGGCGCACTCGCCTGGCGTGGCGAATTTGTCGTCGGCTGACCAATCGTGACCGCGTCTTGCGCGAGCAGGGAAGTCGCGGAGAAGAGCGCAGTGAGCAGGGAGGCAATAAGGCCAAACCCGGCCCTGGCGGGACCATGTGAAATGATGTCACGCAGCGGATTTGAGTGGAGCATGGATCCGCTCTTACGTGACCCAAAATGAGATGACAAGAACATAATGATAATTTTGTCATTAAGCAGGACCGATACCACTAATGAGCGATTTATGGCGCCGACGGAAATCGCAGCGTCACCGTAGTGCTGTATCCGGGTTCGCTCACAACCGAGAGCGATCCGCCGTGCATATCAGCGATGGATTTGACCAAGGCCAGACCGAGGCCGGTGCCTTCGCTGCTGCGCGATGCGTCGACCCGATAAAATCGATCAAAGATGCGCGAAATATGTTCGGGCGGAATTCCACAGCCGGTATCCATCACCTTGATTTCCGCTCCTTTCGCATCGGTGGTGAGCGCGATGGTAATGCGCCCGCCATCGGGAGTGAAGCGAACGGCGTTATCCACCAGATTGCTCGTCGCTCGACCGAAAAGAACTGGATCAGCGTAGACCTGTCCCGCACCCCCACAGGCGATGGTGAGATGGCGCTCTTCGGCAATGGCTTCGTTATAGGCGGCGATCCGTTCGAGCGCCGCGCGGCCGTCGAAAGTGGTCGGCTGCACCTTGTTTTCGGCCGCCTCGGCCCGGGCGAGGAAAAGCAGATTGTCGATGATCCCGGCCAGGCGTTCACATTCTGCTACGCTCGATTCGATAACGGCCTGGTATTCGTCAGGCGAACGCTCCCGGGTCAGCGCCACCTCTGCTTCCCCGCGAATGTTGGCCAGGGGCGTCCGTAACTCGTGCGCGAGATCGGCCGAAAATTGGGAAAGGCGGGTGAAGGAATCTTCCAGCCGGTCGAGCATGTCGTCGAAAGCGACCGCGACCGGCTGCAGCTCGCGGGGCCATTCCGCCGGTGGGACCCGTTCGTGCAACCGATTCGGGCCGACCCGGCGGAGCGACCGGGTCATGGCGCTGAGCGGGCGCAGACCTCGCCGGGTGACGGTGATTGCGATCATGGCCGAAGCTAAAATTCCGACGACAAGGACGACTGCGACCAAGAGTCCAAACTCTTTTTCGAATTGTTCGTCGACCGAACGATCCTGCGCCACCTGGATGGTGTAGGCCTGTCCATTCGCTTCCGTGCGGATTGCGACTAACGAAAAGAGCTTCCCGTTGGTCTGGTAATCCTGCAGTTCCATGTTCGCGGGGCTGGAAATTTTTCCCGGAAGAAAAAGCCTGCCGGGCAGGAAAGAACTCATGCCCGGTGTTTCGGCCATCAGCCGGTCGTTCGCGTCGAGCACTCGGACCCAGTAGGAGGTTCGTTCTCCGCCCTGCAGCGCTTTCAGTTCCTGATGGAGGAGGGCCGGGCCACCGCTCGAGCGCAGATCGGCGCTCACCGCCAGCACCTTGTCAGCCAGCACGGCGCGATCCTCGGCGAGCGCATGCCTAACGACGATCCAGTAGAGCACGCCCAGACCGCAGCAAAGCAGGAAAGCGGCGGCCGGAGTGAAAAGAAAGACTAACTGGGACGCGATCGAACGCGGTTCAGTCGGCTTTGAGGACATAGCCAGAGCCGCGCACGGTATGGATCAATTTTTTCGGATAAGGATCGTCCACTTTGGCCCGCAAACGCCGCACCATCACGTCGAGCACATTGGTGCCGGTTTGAAAATCGATCCCCCAGACGTGCCCCTCGATCTCCTTGCGCGAGACGACTTCCCCGGCCGAACGCACCAGGTGCGCCAGGAGGAGAAATTCCTTGGCCGTGAGATGCAACGGCTGTCCGCCGCGGGAAGCGCGATTGCGATGGGTGTCGAGCTCCAGGTCTTCGATCCGCAATTGATCGTCCGGTTGCGCCGGGCCCCGGCGCAGGAGCGAGCGCACCCGAGCAACCAGCTCGGAAAAGGCGAACGGCTTGACCAGATAGTCGTCCGCGCCCAGCTCCAGTCCTTTGACTCGATCCGGCACGCTATCGCGAGCGGTGAGAAACAGGATTGGGGTATGCACGCCCTGACCGCGTAGTTCTTCCACCACCGTCCAGCCGTCTTTTTGGGGCAGCATTACGTCGATGAGAAGAAGATCGAATTTCGACCCGAGCGCCTGCTGCAAGCCGCTTTCGCCATCGCGTGCGACTTCCACTTGATAGTCTGCTTCCGCCAGGCCTTTGGCGATAAATGCGGCCGTCTTCTTTTCGTCTTCGATCAACAGGATGCGCATTGCGGTAGCTATAACGGGTGCGATCTGCGCCGACAAGCGCGAGCAAAGGATCAGGTGCGTTGTCGGTCTTCCTTCGCCTCGGCGATTACTCGAAAAATTTTTCTCCGTGAGGGCGGAGATCCAGCTCCAAGGTCCAGGCACTGCGGTGCTGTTGGGCAAGGTGCCAATATGCTTCCGCCATCTCTTCAGGATCGAGTTTCGGCTCGGAAATTGTCGCTGGCTCACCCGGCGCTCCGATGATCCCATCCACCACCACGTGTGCGACGTGCACGCCCTGCGGCCATAACTCGCGCGCCAGCGATTGGGCGAGGCCCCGGAGGGCGAATTTCGCGCTGCTGAAGGCCAGCCAGCCGCCGCCGCGCACGCTCGAGGTGGCGCCGGTGAAAATCATCGCACCTTCGCCCGCCGCGATCATGTCCCGCGCCGTTTTCTGCGCGGCGACAAATCCGCCTAACGACGCAATCCGCCAGGAGTTCTCGAAATCTTCCGGGGTTGTTCCGAGCAAACCGTCACCGGAGGAGGAACTGGCGTTGTGCAACAGGAGGCTGATCTTTCCCAGCTCACGCTGCACCCGCTGGACCGCCATCGTCACTTCTTCCGGGTGGCTGACATCAGCACTTACGGCGAGCGCTTTTCCGCCGGCGTCGGAAATCTCACAGGCGAGTTGGTCGATAAAGTCCGCCTGCCGCGCCACGAGCCCGACGGCAAAATCCCCCCGGGCAAAGCGCCGGGCCAATGCTGCGCCGAGTCCAGGGCCGACGCCGGTGATGAAGGCGACTTTTGCCTGGCTCATGGCTTCCCGCCAAAGGTGACGAGGTCATCGAGATCGACCAGGTCCATCCACGTCTTGATGTCTTCGCGCGTCTTGGTGAAGGAACCGACCCGGCGAAAAAAGAAGACGAGCGTTTCCTCGTCACTGTCCGGGGTGCGATGGAGTTGGTAATTGCTCCATTGTTCGATCTCCCACGGAGTCGGTTTGTGCTCCGCCTTCTCGGCCAGCCAGGCGAGGATTTCGCCGTCGCCTTTCCCCGCCGCGAGCTGCTGGAGCAAGGCCGCGGGATCGAAACGGAGAAACTTGATCAGCTGCTGGTCGAAGGGCGCTTCATATTTAAACTCGCCATTTTTGCCGACGAGCGTGGCACGTCCCTTGTCCAGCATGCGCGGTAGAAGAACGTAACCGCCGAGGCGGCAGCGCGGGCTGCGGGGAGGGCGTTGGGTGAGATCGGGTGCGGAAATTTGCGGTGAATTCTCCATGGTGGCGGTGGCGAGAGCATGCCGCCCGCGGGCGCCGAGAGCAACCCGCCGGTCGCGCGGGCAAGAAAAACGCGCTAAAACTCCTTATGTCGATTTTTGCCCGGTGCTGGTTGGTTTGTTTTCTCGCGCTCTTTGCTTCACCCGTTTGGGCTCAGGAGCAGGAACTGGCACCGATCGTTTCGCCTCCGCCCGCCCTGGCGACGCCGTCCGTTGCCCCCTCCGCCGCACCCACGGCTTCTCCCTCCAGTTCGGCCGCACCGACCCCGGCGGCCACACCGGTGCAGTTAACGGATGTTTTTTTCAAGGGAATCAAGGCCCGCGCGATCGGGCCCGCAGTCATGGGAGGGCGCGTTTCGGACGTCGCGATCGATCCGCGCAATCCTTCCGTTTTTTATGTGGGACTTGGCACCGGTGGATTATTCAAGACCGGCAACAATGGGGTCACCTTCGATCCAATTTTCGACAAGCAATCGCTCCTCTCGATCGGTGCAGTGGCAGTGGCAGCGTCCGACTCGGACGTTGTCTGGGTTGGCACGGGCGAGGCGAACGATCGCAACTCCTCGGAATGGGGAGACGGCGTTTATCGTTCCACCGATGGCGGCGGAACGTGGACCAATGTCGGCCTCAAAGAAAGCCGCGCCATCGCGCGCATCGTGGTCCACCCGACCAAACCGGAAGTGGCCTACGTCGCCGCGATGGGTCATCTCTGGCAGGATGGGGGCGAGCGCGGCCTCTACAAAACGACCGACGGCGGCAAGACCTGGAAGCTTGTTTTGCAGGCACCTTCGCCTAACGACTCCCGGACCGGCTGTGGCGACGTTGTCCTCGATCCGGCTAATCCCGAGATCGTTTACGCGGCCCTTTATGCGCGGCAGCGGACGCCGTGGTCATTTGCCTATGGGGTAACCGCGACCAACGGCCAGGATGTCGGCGGGATCTTCAAAAGCAGCGACGGCGGCGCGACCTGGAAGAAATGCGCAGGCGGCCTGCCTGGCCTAACGGGTCGGATCGGCCTCGCCGTGGCCGCCAGCAAACCCAGAGTGGTGATGGCCATCGTGCAAAGCGACGAAGGCGGGGCGAGCGACATCCGCGATGTTCACAGCCGGCGCGGCGGAGTCTTCCGCTCGGAGGATGCCGGCGAGAAATGGACGCGGATGAGCGACCTTAATCCTCGTCCATTCTATTTCAGTCAGATCCGGATCGACCCGGCGAATGATCAACGCGTCTATATCCTTGGCATGGCGGTGCTTGCTTCGGACGAGGGCGGGAAGAATTTCCGGGAAGATCTTTCCGAGAAAGTGCATCCCGATTGTCATGCTCTGGCCATTCAGGCGGGCACCACGCCAGCGCCGAAACCAGCCAAGCCGGAAGATAAGAACAAGCCGCCGAAACCGCCAGTTTGCCAGCGCCTCATCCTCGGGACAGACGGTGGCGTTTATCAAAGCTACGCTGCGGGCAAGAGCTGGGAGCACCTCAATCGGTTTCCGGGTGGCGAATTTTACCGCATCTCGCTCGACGATTCCCAGCCCTTCTACCGCATTGCGGGCGGGCTGCAGGACAACTTGAATTTCGTCGGTCCGAGCCAGGTGCCGAGCAAGGAAGGCATCCGCAACTCCGATTGGACTTCGCTGGAAGGCGGCGACGGGTTTTATGTCGTCTTCGACCCGTCGGATCGCGACGTTTTCTACGCCGAAAGCCAGGAGGGTTTCATCCATCGGATCAACCTGCGTACCGGTCAGAAACGCGACCTGCGCCCGGAAGCGGCGGAAGGCCAGGAACGTTATCGGTTCCATTGGAATGCGCCCCTCATCGGGAGCCGGCATCAACCGGGCGTGCTTTACCTGGCGGGCAATCGCGTTTTTCGGCTGACCGAGAAGGCGGAGCATTTCCAGGTCATCAGCCCCGATCTCACCCATAACGATCCGGCACGGGTCAACGCCAGCGGGAGCGGCGCGGAAAATTTCGGCGTCGTCTATTCGTTAGCCGAGTCTCCCCTCAAGACCGGGCTGCTCTGGGCGGGCACCGACGACGGCCGGCTTTGGCTGAGTCAAAATGACGGGGGCGCCTGGACCGAGCTGACTGCAAAGCTGCCGGAACCGGTGCGCGGCCAATGGATCGTGCGGATCGAGCCGGGCGCCAAGGACGCGAAAGTCGCCTATCTGGTGAGTAACGCTTACCGAAGCGGCGACGACCGGCCTTTCATCCTTGGTACCGCGGACCTGGGACAGACCTGGCAAAGCGTGATTGGAGAAGGGCTTCCGCCTAACGACCCGGTCGAAGTGGTGCGGGAAGATCCAATCAATAGCAGTCTCCTCTATGCCGGCACCCACTTTGGGCTCTACGCCTCCTTCGACACCGGCCGGCATTGGCTGCAAATCGGGGATTTGCCTAACGTCCGTGTGGACGATCTGCAGATTCATCCGCGCACGGCTGACCTTGTCATTGCCACCCACGGCCGCAGCATTGCGATTTTGGACGACACCCATCCTTTCCGGGAGCTGACCCCGGCCGTGCTGGAAAAGCCGGCGCATCTTTTCAGCATCGCGCCGGCCCGTGGTTTTTATCTGCTCACCGGTTTCGCGGATTGGAATGGCAAAGGAGTTTATCGTGGCGAAAACCCGCCGGAAGGCGCCCTGCTCACTTTTTGGATCAGGCAATACACCGGCGATGAGGTGAAGATAGCGATCAGCAACGCGGCCGGGCAAACGGTGGCGAACCTGAAAGCGAGCGGCGCCCCGGGCTTGAACCGGTTGAACTGGAATTTGCGCCCGACGGAGGACGTTCGGGTCAAATACGGGGGCGACGATCCGGATAAGTTTGTGCCGAGCGGGGACTACACCGCGGAATTGAGCTACGGAAAGGAGAAAGCGAAACAGACCTTCCGCGTCACGATTGCCGAAGGCATCACAACGCGTTAGGCCAGAATCACGCTGTCGTTAGGCGGGCTGGCCTTTTTGCCTTGCCGGGAAACGGCGGGTTAGTTATGGCTGAGAACGCATTTCCACCTGCCGAGGATGAGCGCCAAGATCTCCGCGTCCAATCCCTCGTTGCGCTTGCACGAGGTGCTGGAGGCAGAGTTTTGCCAATTGCACGGCCGGCCGCCGCTCGGGGCCGACGCCCCGCTCGATCCGGAGGAACGGCTCAAGGCGGTCTGGGCCGCGACCCATCGGCTGGAGCCGAAGCAGTCGGCGCTTTGCATCTCGGGTGGCGGCATTCGCAGCGCGACTTTCGGGCTGGGCATCCTGCACGGCCTGGCGCGCTCTGGCCTGCTCGAGCGATTTCATTATCTCTCGACCGTATCTGGGGGCGGCTATATCGGCGCCTGGTTATCGGCTTGGATTCATCACCGAGCGGACGGCCTGCCCGGCGTGGCCGCCGAGCTGGCCCGGCCCTGCGGGGAGGCACGTCCCAACCCCGAGCCGGCGGAAATTCAGAATCTGCGGAGCTACAGCAATTACCTCAGTCCGCGTCTCGGCCTTCTCTCGGCCGACAGCTGGACCCTGGTCGGGACCTACCTGCGTAATCTGCTCCTCAACTGGCTGGTCATCATCCCGCTCCTCGCCGCGGCGCTGACTGTGCCCTGGATCTACACCACGATCCTGATGATGAATCCGCCGCCTTATTCCTTTCTCCCGCTTTGGCTGGGTGCGGGCTTTATCGTAATCGGCATCGCCTACATGGGATGGAATCTTCCCTGCGGCCGCGATGCGCGCTGGAGCCAGAAGCGATTCATCATTTTTTGTCTCCTTCCGCTGCTGCTCGCCTCGATTCTGATGACGATTTTCTGGGCCTGGTTCAGCTATTATGGCCGGCAACTGATCGCCTGGCCTTTCTTTGGCCTGACCGAGCCACATACCTGGGTGCCGTTTCTCTATCTTGGCACTGCTATCCATCTCGGCTCTTATCTCACCTCTTTACTGCCTGCTCATGGTTTCCGTTTCATGGAATTCATCGGCGTGATTGTCTCGGGCGCGGTCGGTGGCATCCTCCTCTGGCTGGCGGCGACGCAATTATTTCCGCAACCGCTCTGGAACGCCGAGCTCTATACCTGTTGCGGTGTGCCGTTCTTCATGGCGCTTTTTTTTCTCGCCATCATGATCTTTGCCGGCATCTCCAGCCGCTGGACGAACGACCAGGACCGCGAATGGTGGGGACGTGCCACCGGCTGGCTTTTGGCCGTCGCGCTCGGCTGGGCGGCCATCGGGGGGCTGGTGGTTTTCGGGCCCTTTCTGCTTTCCAAGTCGTTTACGGCAATGGTCACTTTCGTGACCGGCGGCGCGGCGGGTGCCCTTGCCGTTCTAGCTGGACGCAGCAGCGCGATCCCGGCGAATCCGAAACAGGGGGACAAGGTCGGGCCGTTGGCAAAAATACTCTCAAAGGCTGCCAGCGTCGCGGCCGTCATCTTTATCGGCGTGCTGCTGATTCTGGTGACGAAATTCAGCATCGCGATGATGAAATTCATCGGCACGCACGAAGGATTTACCTGGAATCTCGAAACGGAGTCGAATGTCCTCCACCAGCGCGTCGAATATCTGAACATCATCCTCTACACACCGTGGCGGGTGATTCTTCTCTTCGGTGTCGCCCTGGCCGCCGCTGGCCTCGGCATGGCCTTCATCATCAACCCGAATAAATTTTCCCTGCATGCGATGTACCGGGATCGGCTGATCCGGGCTTATCTCGGGGCCTCCAACCCGGAGCGGGATCCCAATCCGTTCACCGGCTTCGACGAACGGGACAATCTGAAAATGGCTGAGCTCTGGAGGCGTGATCGCTTCAACGGCAGGTTATTGCCGGTTATAAATATCGCGCTCAATCTCGTTGCCGGAAGCAAATTGGCCTGGCAGGAGCGCAAGGCGGAAAACTTTACCGTGACGCCGTTGCATTGCGGAGCGGCCGGGGTCGGCTACCGGCGCACGGAGGGGCCGGTCGGCCAGCGTTATGGCAGTCGCTCTGGCATTTCGCTTGGCACAGCGGTTACCATTTCGGGCGCGGCGGCCAGCCCCAATATGGGTTATCACTCGTCGCCGCTCGTCACTTTCATCCTCGCGTTCTTCAATGTTCGTCTCGGCGCCTGGCTGGGTAATCCCGGACCGCCGGGCGACGCTACTTTTCATCTGGGCTATCCCAATTTCAGTGTCGGCCCCATGATCGCGGAAGCGTTTGGCCTAACGAACAATTGCAGTCCCTACGTTTACCTCTCCGATGGTGGCCATTTCGAAAATCTCGGCCTTTACGAGATGGTGCTGCGACGCTGCCACTACATCGTGGTTAGTGATGCCGGAGAGGATCCGCTCTGTTCCTTTGCCGACCTGGGTGGCGCGGTGCGCAAGATCCGGATCGACTTTGGAATCTCGATCGAGTTCGACGACATCGCGATCTATCCACGGAGCGAGGAAGAGGAACGCAACGCCCGCGGCCGCAATTGCGCTATCGGTCGGATTCGCTATTCCGAAGTGGACGGACCGGAAGCGGAAGATGGCGTCATCATTTATATCAAGCCGGCCTGTTACGGAAACGAACCGCGCGACATCTACGAATACTTCAAGAGCAATCAGGCTTTCCCGCACGAGAGCACGACCGACCAGTTCTTCACCGAGTCGCAATTTGAGAGCTATCGCATGCTCGGCCTGCACACGATGGCACGGCTCTGCGACGGTTGTTCCGGTGATTTTCTGGAATTGACCCGCCACATCCTGGCGCATCACCTCGAGCGACCTGTTCCGACCTGGCTCGCAGCTCGAATGGCCAAGACGACCGGTCCGCAGGTATAGGGCTCCTGCCTCAGTGGATGAATGCTAGGCTACGCAGGATATCCGGCGTGAGGACAGCGGCTGCTAACCACTTTTCTGTTTCCTCTTGGCTTAGGAATTGGACCTAGGTCACAACCCGCTCCGCCGCCGATTGTAGCGTCACCTTCGCCCGCGAGGTTAGGGCTCGCGACCGCTCACTGGTGGTTGCGAAAACAAAATGATCCAGCCCCTCTTCGATATCTCAGGTTTGAACGAAGCCTCCGACGAAATGCTGATGAAGGCGATCACCGATCGGCATCAGTCGGCGTTGCGCGAACTGTATCACCGCTACGGGAAAACCCTGAAATCGGTCGTCACCCGGGTCGTTCATGAAGAGACGGAAGCGGACGATGTCCTGCAGGAGATTTTTCTCCAGATTTGGAAGGAAGCGCGGAATTACTCTGCCAAAGCGGGCCGGCCACTGGGCTGGGTGGTCACCCTGGCGCGCCGTCGGGCGATCGACCGGCTGCGTCGTCGCCAGGCTTATACCCGGGCCAAGGATCGCTTCGAGGAACACGTGGAGCAGCAGCCGGCTTCCTGGGTGGGGAACCGGATCGATGATGAGTTGATCGCGGCCGATCTGCGCCGGTTTCTCGAGCGGCAGATGCGGACTTTGCCGGCCTACCAGCGCGAAGTGATCGAGCTCTCCTTCTTTGAGGGACGAAGCCACCGCGAAATCTCGGCCCTCACCGGGACGCCGTTAGGCACGGTTAAGACGCGACTTGAACTCGGTTTGCGCAAACTGACCAATTGCGTCCGGCCGCTGCGCCGGAAAATTTAGCGCCGTCGCTCAACTCCGCGGACTCGTCGGCCGCGTCCTTGTCTGGCTCGATCTCTTCGTCCTGAAGCGAGAAGCGGCGTTTGCGCTTGTTCGCCGGCAGGGGCGAGAGCGTCATGGTGATGTTGCGACCGGCCGCCTTCGGCTCCATCTCTACCTGCGCCATGGTGGCCAGGTCGTCGCGCACCTTATACATCAGCTGCATGCCAAATTCCTGGTGCGCCATTTCGCGACCGCGAAATTGCAATTGCACCCGCACCTTGTTCCCCTTGTCGAGGAACTGCTCGCCGTGCCGGATCTTCGTAAGGTAATCGTGGTCGTCGATGTTGACCCGGAACTTGATCTCTTTCAGCTTCGTCCCCGAGGCCTTCTTATCCTTCTCCTGTTTGGAAATGTCGTAACGGAACTTTCCGAAATCGACGATTTTACAGACCGGAGGATTTGCGTTCGGGGAGACCTCGACCAGGTCCATGCCCATACCCTGGGCTCGCTTGATCGCCTCGGATAATTTCATCACCCCGAGCTGCTCGCTCGTTGCTCCGAGGATGACGCGGACTTCCCGCGCGCGAATCCGGCCGTTTACACGAATTTGTTGTTGCAGAATTAATTATCTCCGGGCCGGCGACGAGGGAGTGAAACTGGCGCCGTCATTCTATTGTCGCATCCTCCCGTCGCGCCCCGTTGAGGAATCGCGCCGCACTCGGAAATCCGCACGCCTGCGAAGAGCGTGCCGATCGGTCCGCGGCAAGGCCCGAACCGAGGGGAAGTTGTATCCCACATTCGGAAACTGGCAAGCCGTTTCGACAGGAAATCCGATCTTACGATTTCAGATTTTCTGCTAGGGCGGCGCTTCCCCGAAGTGTGCAGCATGTGCCTGATAGCCGACGATGTCGTCCAACATCGCGTCCAGCGTTGCGGCGATCGGCCCTGCTTTGGCGAAGCCGGAGAAAATCGCGCGATCGCCGATTGGCGAATCGATCACGAAGGTGGGCCGCTGCGTGACCTGGAGCGCGTGAAACTCCGCGGTGCTTTCACGCAGGCGCGCCTCGATCTCAGGCGACCTGGCTAGCTTCAGCAATCGGTCCCGGTCGAGTCCAGTCGCGTCCGCCACCAGCTCTACCGCCGTTTTCCAGTCGGCGATCTTTTCTCCCTCACGCAGCTCCGCGTGGCTGAGCCGCAGCCAGGCGCGATCATCCTCAACGCCGAGTTCGCGCGCCGCTTCCGCCACGCAGTTAGGGGCAAGATATTCCGAGGCGCCGGGCTGAACCCAGCTCGCATCCAGCATCACCGGCGAGCGCATCAGCATTCCGCTGCGCCGGTAATACCACTCCGTGTGCTCGCGGGTCGGCGGCAATCCCGCTTTATCCATCAGCGCGATTTTCCAGCGAAAATCCACCCGATCCTGATACTGCCCGCGCAAATTCTGCCAAGCCGGGATCGCCCAATGGCACCACGAGGAAATGACGTCGAGGTAATTGGTTATGGTCAGGCGCATATCGCGAATATGACCGAGCCGAGCGCCCTGGAAAATCGGAAAACGCCGGCGGTTTGACAAAGAAGCGAAACGACGGACCTGCAATATCCAGTCCCCAGCGCGCCACTTTGATCGATCTCAATCACATTCTGCTCTTCATCGCGATCGTTTCGCCGCTCATCCTGCTCGTGCGCATCGCCCGCCTGCGCAATGCGCGCAATCGCGGCTGGCGTTTCGCTTCGATCATCGTCCTGCTCGTCAGCGTCGTTTCCTGGGTTGTGCTGCCGGGATGGGCCGGTTTCATTGGCGGAACTCTTTGGGCCTTGCTCCTGCTGATCCCATCGCTCGCCGAGCGTAAGATCGACGATCTTCTCCTCGCGCAGCGCCTGTCCGAGGCGCGCCGCCTGGCAGTCGTTAGGCGTGCACTTCATCCCTGGGATGATTCGCCGTATCGTGCCGCATTGTTTCGCTCTTTGGAATGGGCCCGGGCCGGCCGGCTCGATCGCGCGCTCGACCAGTTGGCCAGCGAGCGCGCCGCCGCGACACCGGCCGGACGTTTTGCCACGGCCTTAACCTACGCGTTGACTGAGAACTGGCCGGGTCTGGTGCAGTGGTGCCGGCGCGATTTATCAGTCACCGAGAATCCGGCGGTCCTTTCCCTTTTTCTTCGCGCTCTGGGTGAAACCGGCGCGACGGACGATCTGGTTTTGGCCTTGTCCGCCCGCCCGCCTGGCCGGCAGGAACGTCTGACGATCGATGCCCGCGCCGCTTTTCATTTCGCGCTCGGCCTTGCTTTCGCCGGGCAGGTGCCGGTGCTCGTTAGGCTTGTTCGCGACTGATCTCGCTCGCTTGCCTAACGATCAGCGGCAGTTCTGGCTTGCGACCGCGGAGTTTAGCGCAGGGCAGACTCAAGCCGCCCAGGCGCGCTGGCGTCAGCTTCGTGGCGAAACGACCGATGTCGTCCTGCAGCGTTCGATCGATCGACGGCTCAGCACCGGGTGGAAGCCAGCTCCTCTTTCCACTTCCGGCGGGAATGTGCTCGCGCAACTGGTCAACGAGTCGATGGGTTCACGTTTGGCCGGGTCCCGCCCACGGGCGCAGGGTGCGCCTGCGGTCTGGGCTCTGATTCTCTTGAACGCCGCAATGTTCGGGGTGGAAATGCTGCTCGGCGGCTCGAGCAATGTCGCGGCTCTTTACAATCTAGGCGGACTCGATCCGAGCGCGGTGGTTGTTGGGCATGAGTATTGGCGTCTACTCACTGCGCTCTTTTTGCACTACGGCGCGCTCCATGTCGCGATCAACCTGCTCGGTCTCTACCTGCTCGGCCCTGCCCTCGAGCGAACGATTGGAGCAGTAAAATTCACCATTAGTTATCTCCTATCTGGTCTCGGTTCTGGTTTGGTCGTGGTGGCCCTTTGGTGGCTGGCGATTTCGCAATCCGAGTTACTGGTGGGCGCTTCGGGTTGCATCATGGGCGTGATTGGGGTCCAGGCGGGTCTGCTCCTGCGTCATCGTGCTTCTCCTTTGGCCGGCCGGCAGTTGCGGGATATCATCGCGATTGTGGCCATCCAGACCATCTTCGATCTTTGGATTCCGCAGGTCAGTCTCGCCGCACACCTTGGCGGCTTCGTGAGCGGGCTTTTGATTGGGATCGTCCTCGCCCTAGGGCAGAAGCGCCTGCCTGCTCCCTAGAAATCGGAGTACTGTTAACCAGACGGAACGCTTGCTGCTAATGATTTTACTGCCAGTATTTCGCCTCTCATAGCGCCAAGCTCTATTTCGCCATGCCGAATTTCCAGACCTATAACGTCATTCCGAACCTACCCGCGCAACTCGAACCGTTGCGGGAAATGGTCTTCAATCTCTGGTGGACCTGGGAGCCGTCGGCGCGCCGCCTTTTCCGGCATCTCGATCCCGAACTTTGGGATCGCACCAACCACAATCCAGTGCGCATGCTCCAGCTCTCGCGGCAGGCTCGACTCGTTGAAGTGGCGAAAGACGAAGTCTTCCTGCACGACCTCGCAGAGGTGCACGCGACTTATAAAAAATATCTGGCGCGCAAGGATACTTATGGAAAGACCGGGGCCGGGCGCGGGATCAAGAAACCGATCGCTTACTTTTCGGCGGAATTTGGCTTTCATGAGTCGATTCCGAATTACTCCGGTGGTCTCGGCATTCTTTCCGGCGACCATTGCAAGTCGGCCAGCGACCTGAATCTGAATTTTGTCGCGGTCGGTCTGCTCTATCGACACGGCTATTTCAAACAGCAGATCAATAAGGAAGGCTGGCAGGAGGCTATCAATCTCAACCAGAACTTCCATCACCTCCCTATCCGCGAGGTAATGCGTAACGATCAGATCCTGCTCGTCGCAGTGCCCTTGCTCGGGCGTGAAGTCTTCGCCAAGATCTGGGAGCTACAGGTGGGCCGCATCACCCTTTACCTGCTCGATACCGACATTGGGGAAAATAGCCCCGCCGATCGTTTGATCACGGCCGAGTTATATGGCGGCGATCTGGAGATGCGGATGCGACAGGAGATCGTCCTCGGTATCGGTGGCGTCAAAGCGCTGAGCGCGCTCGGTCATGAAGCCGAGGTCTTTCACATGAACGAAGGGCACTCAGCCTTTCTCTCCCTCGAGCGCATCCGCTTGCATGTCACCCAGCATGATCTCGACTTCTACTCGGCCCTCCAGGTGGTGGCGGCGGCCAACGTTTTCACGACCCATACCCCGGTCCCGGCCGGTAACGACGCTTTCCCACGCGAAATGATGGTGCGCTATTTCAACGATTTCGCGGCGCAACTCAGGATTCCGTTCGACGAGCTCTTTCGCTTCGGCCAAACAACGACCGATCCGGTCGCGAGCTTTAGCATGACGATTCTGGCCCTGCGCATGAGTCGGCATGCCAACGGCGTGAGCGAACTGCATGGTCGAGTCAGCCAATCGCTCTGGGAAGATGTCTGGGCCGGTGTCCCAACGCATGAAGTGCCGATTACCAGCATTACCAACGGTATTCATACCAAGACTTGGATGGCACCGGAGTTCTCCGCCCTTTACACCAAATACCTTGGCGATTGGGAAGAACATCTGACGGAGCCAGATTTTTGGCGCGGCGTCATCGAGATCCCAGATGCCGAACTGTGGGAGACTCATCAGAAGCTCAAGCTGCGTCTGGTCAACTTTGTGCGCGATCGGGTGCGCACCCGGCGGACGCGAATCGGCGAGTCCCCCGAATCGATTCGATCGGTCAATTCCATTCTCGATCCTGAAATCCTTACCATCGGATTCGCGCGGCGCTTTGCGACTTACAAGCGCGGTGCGCTTCTTTTCAGTGACCCGGATCGTCTCTTGCGGATGCTGAACGACTTGGCGCGTCCGGTCCAATTCATCTTTGCGGGGAAATCGCATCCGCGCGACGAAGGTGGAAAAACGCTCATCCAGCAGGTTTACAAGCTGACCCGCGAGATCGGATTTCATAACCGAATTGTCTTCGTTGAGGATTACGACACCTACATTGCGCGTCGTTTGGTCCAGGGGGTCGACCTTTGGCTGAACAACCCGCTGCGGCCGCTTGAAGCGAGCGGCACCAGCGGAATGAAACTGCCACCCAACGGCGGCCTGAATCTCAGCGTGCTCGATGGCTGGTGGTGCGAAAGTTATAACGGCAAGAACGGCTGGGCGATTGGCGCTGAAATCGAAGGAGGGGACGGCGATTTCCAGAACGAAGTAGATGCTGACAGTCTTTATCAGCTCCTGGAGAATCAGATTATCCCGCTCTACTACGCCAAGCCCGATGGCAAGCTGCCCCTCGCCTGGCTGCAACTCATGCGCGAGTCGATCCGGAGTGTTACTCCGGTTTTTAATACTCATCGCATGGTGGAGGAATACACCGAGCGGCTTTATCTTCCGGCGGCCAAGGCGCACGGCGAATTTTCTCGCGATGGCTGGCGCGCGGCCGCTCTCCTGAGTCAGTGGAAGGCACAAATGAGAAAGGACTGGCCGCAGGTTCGCATCTCGGACGTTCAAATCGGAAACCAGGATCGGCAAAAGATCGCGGTCGGGGATTCACTCCAGGTTTCGGCTCGTGTCCATCTCGGCGCACTCGATCCGAAGCATGTGCGGGTGGAGGCTTATCACGGAGAAGCGGAGAATGACGCGCTGCGCAATCCTACCGTGACCGTTCTCGGGGAGGGCCGACGCCTGGGTGGCGATGGCGATTATATTTACGAGGGTTCTATCCCGGCAACCGAGAGCGGCACCTATGGATTCAACGTGCGGGTTATTCCGACTTACCCGCATTTACTGCAGGCACACGAGCTTCGACTCATCACCTGGGCGTAGCCAGTCCCCTTTGGGCCGTTAGCTAAAACTGGACAGCCCTACCTCCCGGTATACAAAGTCATTTTTGAGTCTGAGTGGGCAAAAACATTACTTGCTCAATCTCAACTATGGCTTATAACTGCGCCATGGACGTATCTGTTAAACAACTGGAAGAAGCAGTGGCGGTAAGGAGACAAATCGATCAACTGCAAAGTCGACTCGCAAACCTCTTGGGGGGCTCTGGCGGTTCGAGCGCTTCGAGCAGTTCCGGCAGCGCCGCACCGGCCAGCTCGAGCGGAGCTACTCGCAAGCGCCGCGGCGGTCTTTCCGCTGCTGGCCGTGAACGCATCGCCGCGGCGGCACGCGCGCGCTGGGCTCGGGCCAAGGCAGCAGGCGGTCAAAGCTCGGGTGCCAAGTCGAGTGGTGCCAGAAAGAAATCCGGCAAAAAGGGCGGCATCTCTGCGGCTGGCCGTAAGAAGCTGTCCCAAATGATGAAGGCTCGTTGGGCCGCTCGCCGTAAAGGCCAGGGCTAAGAGCCATCCCTCAATCGCTGTCACCTCAAACTCTTTCTAGAGCCGGGCGATTCTGCGACTAAACTCTCGATAATCCGCGGCCGCGCGCGCTGCTTCATTCAGCGCCGCGAGCCGCGGATTGTCATTTGGGTGCGCCAACTCTACCCGCAGCACTCCGGCCGCGTCGGAGAATGCAATTTCATCCCATTGCACTGATTTGATCTGGGAGTTGAAACGCGCCACCGACCGTCCACGGAAGTAGGCCCGCGTGTCTTCCGGGCGGGGAGAAGATGGCGTGCTTTATCTCTTCTTCCGTGACAAAGGTTCGCATCGTGCCTTGCCGAACCAATTCATGATAGAGCCCCGTTTCGAGGGCAATGTTGTGATATTCGAGGTCGATGGACTGCAGCCAGGAATCAGTCCACGATAACTCTTCTTCCCGCTGCAGAGCCTCGAGCAATTCCTTCTTGGCCACCCAATCGACCCGATCGCGGCAAAGTCGGATGTCCCGTTCCAAGTCGTTGAGGACTGCCTCCCATTCCTGGAGCAACCATTTCGTTTCCGCGTCCTCTTTCGCCGCTTCTCTTGTCGCCGCGGCCAGATAGATCCGTTGCACCTCGATCGCCGAGATCTTGCGGCCATCAGTGAGTTCGATGATCCAGTCATAGGTCTGATCACGACTGATCGACTTGGTCGCGTCCATCGGTTGTGCGATCTCGATTTGCGGCGCGGTTCCGTTTTCAATCAAATCGAGCACCAGCGCGGTTGTGCCAATCTTCAACGCCGTCGCCCACTCACTCATGTTGGCGTCGCCCAGAATCACATGGAAACGGCGATACTGGCTGGCCTCCGCATGCGGTTCGTCCCGGGTATTGACCAGCGGTCGCCGATTCATCGTGTCGATACTCACCAGCACGGCTAAAGAAATCCGCCCGCTGCGAAATCTGGTAAACGCCGGGCTGGCCACTGCCGCCCTTCCGCCTCGATTCCCATCTTGCCCGCGCCGGCAAAAATCTGCCGGGTGATCAGGAAAGGGCAGCACCCCGGCGACGATCCGATCCCACGGCACATCGCGCCGCATGAGATAGTTATCATGGCAACCGTAACTGTGACCGGAGAAATCGGTGTTGTTCTTGTAGAGCCGGACTCCCTGACCGTTAGGCAGCTTCAGGTTGCGGCGCCGGGCGCACTCGGCCAGGATGCGCTCGCCCGCTTTATCCTGGGCGACCAATTCGCTGAGGGAAGTGCATTCCGGAGTCGAATACTCCGGATGGGCGTGATCGTTGTAGAAACGTGCGCCATTACTCAAGACCAGGTCGCTCTTGATTTCCTCAAAGCTGAGCGGCCGGCTTGCGATCAATCTCAAAATAAGCGGATTCATCCGTGTCCTGTAAGCAGTTCCGCGGCGCGGAAACCGCGCGCATCGCGATGCGGGTCCTCCAGATTGTAATCCCACTTCATGTGCGCGCCGTGTTCCGTATATCCGCGCACCAGCTCGATCGATTCCGCTACGACATCGACCGATTCCGCCCCGTCGACCGTGATTCCGTATTCCGTTTCCAGCCCAAAAACGCGTCTCATCCGCGCTAGCATACACTTTCATGCGGGTCGCTTCGTTCGGCCGGAAGGCGCGGATCTAGCAAATTCGCGGCAACTGCTCGCCCGAGAGCATGTCGACTACCCGCGTCCCGCCGACCCGTGTCTTCATCACGACGAAGCCGGGATGATCACTCACCACCTCGCCGATGACTGCGGCTTCCCGGCCTAACGGATGCTGGTGCATGATGGCGAGGACTCTGGCCGCATCCTCCGGGGAGACGACCGCGAGCAATTTCCCTTCGTTCGCGACATAGAGCGGATCGAGCCCGAGAATCTCGCAAGCGCCTTTCACTTCTTCGCCGATCGGAATAGCCGATTCCTGTAATTGAATGCCGACGTTGGCCGACTGCGCAATCTCAGTCACCGCGCTGGTCACTCCGCCGCGGGTGGGATCACGCAAGACGTGCACGTCGGGACAGGTGTCCAGGATTTCACCGACCAGGCCATTGAGGGCGGCCGTGTCGCTGGCGATTTCCGTTTCGAATTCCAGGCCTTCGCGGACGGACATGATCGCGATGCCATGGACGGCGATTTGGCCACTCAGGATGATTTGATCGCCCGACCTGGGCGCGGGTGGGCCGGATGTCGATGCCGGCCGCGATCGTTCCGAGACCGGCTGTGTTAATGAAAATCTTATCCGCCTTACCCCGATCAACCACCTTGGTATCCCCGGTCACCAGCAGAACACCGGCTTCGTCCGCCGCGGCCCGCATCGACTGCACAATGCGCCAGAAATCCTCCATCGGCAGTTCCTTCCTCGAGGATGAACCCGACCGAGAGATAGAGCGGCTTCGCCCCGCACATGGCGAGGTCGTTGACCGTGCCATGGATCGCCAGTTTGCCGATGTCGCCGCCTGGGAAAAAGATCGGACTGACCACGTAGGAATCAGTGCTGAAGGCGAGCCGTTCTTTACCTAACGAAAAAATGGCGCCGTCATGCAGCGGGTCGAGCAGGTCATTGCCGAACTGGGGGGCGATGATTTTCGAGATGAGCTGGTGACTCAGTTTGCCACCGCTCCCGTGAGCCAGCACGATTTCCTTGTAGTCGGTGATCGGGATCGGACAGCTCGCGGTCAGCAGATTCGCATCTGCGGGAGGCCGCTCAGGAGCGAAAACCGGCTGCCGTTTCGTCAGGTGACATCTTCCGCCCCTAACGCGATGTGGACCAGGTCCCAGATGATATGGACGGCGGTGGCGTGCGCCTCCTGGATGCGATGGATGCTGTAGGAAGGAACGATGAAGCAATAATCCGACACCTCGGGGAAGCGCCCGCCATCCTTGCCCGAAAAAGCGACGGTCAGCATCTCCCTCTTACGGGCTTCCTCGAGCGCGTAGATCAGGTTGGGGGATTTGCCGCTCGAGCTAAAGACCATCGCGATGTCGTTAGGGGTAGCCTGCAATCTCAGTTGATTGACGTAGACGCGGGTAAAGTCGAGATCGTTGCTGATCGCGGTCATGGTCGCGATGTCGGTCATGAGCGGAATGGCGGGAAATGCGACGCGCTTTTCGATGATCGGGTGATTGAATTCGACCGCGATATGGAGGGCGTCGCAAAGACTGCCGCCGTTGCCCATGACGAAAAGGCGGCCACCCTTTTCGAATCGCTCCGCCAAAGCGCGCGACATTGCCTCGAGCGAGTCGGCGTAGCGGGAGAAGAATTTCTCCTTCGTCTCCATGCTCTCGCCGCATTTTCGCAGGACTTTGTCGCGGAAGGGTTCCTTGAGCCGATCCGCGACCGTCTCGGCCGTTGCGCTCATCCTAGATTGCCCTGGCCAGCGCCGCTGGTTGGCCGCTCGAGAGTCGCCGGCTTCTGCAAGTGACGCCCGTAGGCGTAGTAGGCAGCACAGGCGCCTTCCGCCGAAACCATGGTCGCGCCTAACGGATGCTCTGGCGTGCACAGGCTGCCGAAGGCCGGGCAATCGTGCGGCTTCTTCACCCCGCGAAGGACGAGGCCGCTGATGCAAATCTCCGGTTCTTTGGTGTCGATCTCGCGCACGTCGAAGATGCGTTCGGCATCGTGCTGGTGAAACTCGTAGCGCAGTTTGTAGCCACTCTTGGGAATCGACCCGACCCCGCGCCATTTCCGGTCGCCGACTTCGAAGACCTTGTTCACCAGGTCTTGCGCGACCCTGTTGCCATCGCGGCTCACGACCCGCGGATATTGGTTTTCCACTTCCGCTTTGCCTGCCTCGAGCTGGCGCACAGTCATGAGCGTTCCTTCGAGAATATCGATCGGCTCGAAACCGGTGATGACGATCGGCACCTGATAGCGTTCGGCGATTGGCTCGTATTCGCGATAGCCCATCACGGTACAGACGTGGCCCGGTCCGAGAAAACCCTGCACGCGATTGAGCGGAGATTGCAGGATGGAAGCCATCGCCGGCGGGACGAGGACATGCGAGACGAGGACCGAGAAATTCTTGATTCCCTGCTGGTGCGCCTGCCAGACCGCCATCGCGTTCCCCGGTGCGGTCGTCTCGAAACCGATCGCGAAAAAGACGACTTTCTTCGCTGGATTGGCGCGCGCGATTTTGAGGCAATCAATCGGCGAATAGACGACGCGCACATCGGCTCCCCGCGATTTCAAGATCAGCAGATCGTCCTTCGAACCCGGGACCCGCAACATGTCGCCGAACGAACAAAAAATAACGTCCGGCTGCTGCGCGATTTCGAGCGCCTTGTCGATCATCTCGAGCGAGGTAACGCAAACCGGGCAACCGGGGCCGTGGACCAGCTCGATTTCGTTAGGCAAGAGGCGATCTATTCCGTATTTGACGATCGAATGGGTCTGCCCGCCGCAGACTTCCATCAGCACCCAGGGCTTGGTAACGGTGCGGCGGATTTCTTCGACGATCTTCCCGGCGAGCGCTTCGTCGCGGTATTCGTCGAGATATTTCATGCGACCTGGCTGGCTGGCTGTTCCCCTAAATCGCCGGTCGCGATCGGCGGGTGTTTTCCGTTGGCGGAAACGAGCGCTACCGCTTCCGTGCCATCGTCGGCTACGTCTGGAATGTCCAGTTCCGCCAATTGTTGCATGCGTTCAAGAGCCTGATAAGTGCGGGCGGCTTCTGCTTCGTCCACTTTGCTCAGGGCAAATCCAACATGAACTAAAACGAAGTCGCCGGTTTCGACTTCGGGCGTGTACTCGAGGCAGACCTGTTTCACGATGCCGCCGAAGTTGGCTTTCCCCATCCGCACGCCATTCGCATCGGTGCTGATTTCAATGAGTTTCCCGGGAATCGCCAGACACATTTTCTACCTCCGTTTTGGGCGGCTCGGCGACCTTGCTGATGGCCACTCCGTCACAGATTAGAACTCTATCACCTTGGCGAACATTCGTCAGGAGCCCAAGGGCGATTTTCTTGGTCGCGCCATGGACCCGGACTTTGCCTACGGGCAGCCCTTCCTCGGATCCGACCTCGATGATTTCGCCATAGATAAGATTCATCCGACCTCCCGGATTGAGCGGCCAGCCACCCAGGCCTGTCCGAGCGCGATTCCGCCGTCGTTAGGCGGGACGCGTCGCTGCCAGTAAGGCGTGAAACCCTCCGCCCTGAGCCGCTCGATGGCGCGCTCGGTCAGGTAACGATTCTGAAAACATCCGCCGCTCAAGACTACTTTCGGACCTACCCAAATGGCGGGCCACAGCGATGATCGTCTCCACCAGCATCTGATGGAATTTCGCGGCGATTATGCCGGCGCCCACCTGACCGGAACGATCGTGCAGCAGCGCATGCAAAGCTGGCTCCCAATCGATCACCAGCGGTGCACTCTCGCGTAGCACGAATGAGTACGCCTCGGTCACGGCAGAATCGATCGCGAACTCCAGCTCCATCGCGGCCTGACCCTCAAAGGTCGATCGCGCCCGCAAGCCGGCCAGCGCCGCAACCCCGTCGAAG
Source organism: uncultured Verrucomicrobiae bacterium (assembly GCA_963749935.1). Taxonomy (GTDB): domain Bacteria; phylum Verrucomicrobiota; class Verrucomicrobiia; order Chthoniobacterales; family UBA10450; genus Palsa-1392. The sequence continues at coordinate 1,069,622 of CAVVOH010000004.1, read as the reverse complement.
AGTCGCCCGGCGCTGGAAGTGACCGGGGAATTCACTCTACTCGCTAACATTCTTGCGCAGAGTTTTCACTTCCGCCGCGCTGAATTGTCGTGAGCAGGTCGGCGCGTTTCCACAGCTTTGTCGCCGAAGATTTCGTGCAGCATGCCGAGCGCGCTTCGCCGCGGCTCTCTGACTGCGGCGTCGCCGCCCGGGCAGGCGAAAAGTGCGTAGGTGCGCCGCGCGCCGGCACCGATTTCTCCTCGACGAGAAAAAATTCGCCGCCCCAGATCGTGCCATCCGTCCCGTAGCCGGTCCCGTCCCAGGCGACGCCGAGCAAGGGCGGCTCGATTTCGTTCTCGGCCATGCAGGAAGCGATGTGGGCCCAATGATGTTGCACGCCGATTTTCTGGCCCGGCTGCTGGAGAGCGTGCTTGGTCGAGAGATAATCCGGATGCAGATCGTGTCGCGATGATCTCCGGGGTCGCTTCGTAGAGGCGCGGCAGATCGCGCGACTGAGCGAAGGAAGGCCTCGTGCGCTTCCCTGGTCGCGAGATCGCCGATGTGCTGACTCACGAATACGTTTCGCTCCCATCCTGAGACGCGACCGCATTCTTCAGATGCGCGCCGAGGGCAAGGATCCGGGGAGCGCTCGCTTCGCGGAGCGGCGATCGGCAGCGGCGCGTAGCCGCGGGCCCGGCGCAAAACCATCTCTCGCCCGGCCATCATGCGAACGATCGAGTCGTCGACATGCCTAACGATCGGCCGGTCGTGCACGAGGAAGAAGTCGGCCAAGCCGCGCAGCCGTTCGACGGCCTCGCTTTCGTCGATGCAGATCGGCTCGTCGCTCAGATTCCCGCTCGTCGCGACGACCGGAAAATTTAGCTCGCGCAGAAGCAGATGGTGCAGCGGCGAATAGGGAAGCATGACCCCGAGGTTTGGATTTCCCGGGAGCAACGGCCGGGGCGAGATGCGTGCGTAGGCGCTCTGGCGAGCAGGACGATCGGGGCTTCGGGCGAAAGGAGCAGTCGCTCTTCCAATTCTGAGACATGGCAGCAATCGCGAATCTTCTCGAGCGCTGGAAACATGACCGCGAACGGCTTCTCTTCGCGATGCTTGCGCGCCCGCAGGCCTCGCGACCGCTTCCGTGTTGCGGGCGTCGACCAGCAACTGAAAACCGCCGATGCCCTTTGAGAGCGACTATTTTTCCGGCGCGGATCTGCTTCGGCCGCGCGCCGGAGGGCGTGTCGCCAGCAGCGAGATTTTCGCCTAACGAATCCCAAAGTTCCAACTGCGGACCGCAGCGCGGACAGGCGGTCGGCTCGGCGTGAAAACGACGGTCGGCCGGTTCGCGATATTCACGCTCGCAGTCGGCGCACATCGCGAACTTCTTCATCGAGGTATTGGCCCGATCGTAGGGGAGTGCCTCGATAATGGAAAAACGCGGACCGCAATTCGTGCAGTTGGTGAAGGGATAGCGAAAGCGGCGGTCGCCCGGATCGAAAATTTCGCGCAGACAATCGGGCAGGTCGCGAGGTCAGGCAGAATCAGCGCGCTCTTCCCGCCCTGGTCGGTGCTTTCCCGAATCTCGAAACTCCCCGTAAGCCGAGCGCCTCCAGGTGAGTCGATTCGCAACTTTGGATGATGGCGCGGGCCGGCTTTTCTGTTTTCAACCGAGGCGCGAAATCGCGGAGCAGGTCCGGCTCGCCTTCGATCTCGATGAAGACTCCTTGGGCGGAATTGACGACCCAGCCGTGCAAGCCCATCTCGGTGGCCAATCGATAAACAAAGGGCCGGAAACCAACGCCCTGCACGGCGCCGCGCACGATCATCGCGCAAGCGTCCGCGAACTATCGTCGCCTCCGGGGTCGGGCCCCGCGTTTTCACCTAACGAACAGACCGTCGACGTAGCCGATCTGGTAGACGAGGAACAGGCCGAAGCCAAGGCTGAGGACGCCGGCCGCGGTCCCGAGGTGACGGTGCAGGAATTGGAATCGGGTCGAGCAGGAAACCGGCACGGCGATCGCGGCCGTGATCAACATCATGCCGGCAATCGTGCCGACGCCGAAGATGAGAAGATAAGCCAGCGCCCAAATCGGTTCATGAATGATGGGCAGAACAAGCAAGGCAACTGCGGCGGAGCCGGCCAGGCCGTGCACGGTGCCGATAACGAGCGGACGCAGGGCCCGATAAAATCTCGAGCTGCCAAACCAGCGGTCCAACTTCGCGGGCGGGACGGCCTCTTCGGCATGACCATGGCTGCTGGGCTGGTGGCCGTGGCTGTGGTTGTGCACGTAATCGCCGTGCAAGTGAGTGTGCTGGTGGCTGGAGCCGAGACTATGTTCGGCGGATATGTTCTCCACGGCGCGAAAGGCTGCTCTCAAGTTCAGCGCGCCAAGCACGATCAACATGAGGGCAACGCAAAATTCCAAGCTCATCCCGAGGCGTTCCGGCACGACGATGCCGAAAAGAATGATCGCTCCGCCGATGGCGAGAAGGGTCAGGCTATGGCCGATGCCCCAAAAGATTCCGGTCCAGGCTGCGCTTCCAATCCGGCGCTGCCGGCTCACGATCGTGGTCACGGCGACGACATGGTCGGCGTCGGTCGCGTGTCTCATCCCGAGGAAGAAGCCGAAAAGGAGAATTGGGAACAGGGTGTTCATGAAAGAACATCCGCGAGTTCGTTAGGGGTGAATCGGACCGAGCGAATGGCGCATTCTTCGCCCTCGCATGATGCGGGCGGCGTTTCCCGCAGCCGGGGCACTCCAGGGTGGCCACCGGCCCGCCGTGCAAGGCGCCGTCCCAGTATTTGGGCGCTCCGCGGTAGGAACAATGCGGGCAGGCCACTTTGCCGGGAATCGGCTCGATCGTCAGGCTGGAACCGGCGATCGGCATCTCGGTAATGATCGATTCGTAGCAGAAGCGAAGCTGTTCCTCCTTCGATTTGGGTGAACTCGCCGATCGCGACCCGGACGTCGACGATCTTTTTGTCCGGATTCTTCGCCGCGAAATCGAGAAGTTTTTCGACCAGTCCCGAGGCGATCGAAAACTCGTGCATCGCGCCGGATCCCTAAATGGCGAGCAGAGTGTTCGCGACTTCGTCGAGGCCGGTCCCGATCTTGCAGCTGGTCGGGATGACTTTGATGTCGGGCTTGAGCGCGTGCACATCCGCGATCAACTGCTCGACGCTCACTTCCATCGCTTCGGCGAGATCGATCTTGTTGATCACCACGACCTGCGACCCGAGGAACATGTGCGGATGTTTGCGCACCATCCAGGGACCTTCCGTCACGCTCACCACGACGACGCGCGCCTTCGAGCCTAACGGGAACTCGGCCGGACAGATCAGATTTCCGATGTTTTCGATGAAGATCATTTTCAGGTTGCCCAGCTCGATCTTCTTCAAGCCTTTGCCGACCAGGTTAGCGTCAAGGTGGCAGCCGTTGATGGTGGCAATCTGGACCACCGGCACATTTTGCTTCGAGATGCCGTCAGCATCGCTGCTCGTCGTGGCATCGCCGTTGAATACAGCGAGCCCGATCTTATCCTTCAACATTCCGACCAGTTTTGTAATCAGCGTCGTCTTGCCCGAACCGATCGCCCCCATGAAGTCGATTGAAGTGATACCGTTCTGATCGAGCAAAGCTCGATTTTCCACGGCCAGCTTCGCGTTCGCCTCGAGCAGGCTGTGCTCCAGTTCGATGTCGTAGATCTCGTCCGGTGACGCTTCCAGCGTCACCTGCGCCATTCCTTGTTCCGCCATGGTTAATGCGCCAGGCCGGCGAGCGCGGTCGGGGTGTGCATTTGTTTCAGCAGCTTGCCACCACCGAGGTACATGTGGACGCCGCAGGGCAGGCAGGGATCGAAGCTGCGCACGGCGCGCATGATATCGATGCCCTTAAAGTTATCCGGCCCATTCTCCTCGAAGATTGGGGTATTTTGCACCGCGTCTTCGTAGGGGCCAGGCGTGCCGTAGATATCGCGCGGGTTGGCGTTCCAAGGCGTGGGCGGATAGGGATGGTAATTCGCGATCTTGCCATTGCGAATGACGAGATGATGCGAAAGGACACCGCGCACGGCTTCGTGGAAGCCGCAGCCGATTGCTTCATCCGGAACTTTAAACGGAGTAAAGGTGGCGGTGCGACCGGCGTGGACTTCCGCCATCGCTTTCTCGAGGAAATGCAAGGCGCAACCGGCCGCGTAGGCCTGGAAATAAGTCCGGGCGCGATCGCGTTCGATCGCGTTGCTCCATTTCGGAATTTTCCACTCGAACTCGACCTCGCCTTTGAGGGCTGTCTTCGGGAGGCGGATCTTCACACTTTGGCCGGTTGATTCGACGTAACCGATGTTGACCAGCTTGGCCAGCGAAGTCGCCCAGAGACGGGCGATGGGGCCGCCGCCGGTGTCCATCGCGAGATGATCACCGGTGCGTTTGTCGAGCCAGCGGGGGGACATGACCCAGGTATAGTTGCCGCCGAAGTCGCGCCGTTGCGGCTTTGGAATAGTGGTCTGGTTCCAGGGATGCTTCTTGTCGACCGGATTGCCTAGCGGATCGTTCTTCACGAAGGTCTCGGAGTTATCCCAATCGTCGTAGTAGGACGAGCCAAGCAGGATGCGGATGCCGAGGTTGATGTCGACCAGGTTGGTCGTGACCAGTTCGCCGTCGATCACCATACCGGGCGTAACGAACATGGCATTGCCCCACTGCTCCATCGTCTTGTAGTTGTAATCGCAGACATCGGGATCCTGGAACGATCCCCAGCAGGCGAGGAGAATACGCCGGCGCCCGACTTCTTCGTAGCCAGGGAGTGCTTCGTAGAAGAAGTCGAAGAGATCGTCGTGCAGCGGCACGCACTTCTTCATGAACTCGATATAACGCATCAGGCGCACGGTGTAGTCGGTGAAGATCTGGATCGACGGAACGGTGCCGACGCCGCCAGGATAGAGGGTGGAAGGATGGACGTGCCGTCCTTCCATCAGACAGAACATCTCGCGGGTATAGCGGCTGACATGCAGCGTCTCGCGATAGAACTCGCCGCTGAACGGATTCAGCGCAGTCATGATGTCAGCGATCGTCTTGTAGCCGTGATCATCGGAGTGTGGCGCGGGGGTGCGTCTGCGCTTTTTCCCAGACACTCGGGTTGGTTTCCTTCACCATCATTTCGCAGAAGTCGACCCCGACGAGGTTATCCTGGAAGATATTGTGATCGAACATGTACTCGGCCGCTTCGCCGAGATTAACGATCCACTCCGCCAAAGGGGGTGGCTTCACTCCGTAGGCCATGTTTTGGGCATAGACAGAACAGGTCGCGTGGTTATCGCCGCAGATCCCGCAGATCCGGCTGGTGATGAAGTGGGCATCACGCGGATCCTTGTTTTGCATGAAGATGCTGTAGCCGCGGAAGATTGAGGAGGTGCTGTAACATTCGACGACTTTTTTCGAATCGAAATCGATCTTGGTGTAAATGCCGAGGCTGCCGACGATGCGGGTGATCGGATCCCACGACATCTCAACAATGTTGCCGGATGGCGCGGAGGTCTTAGTGGCTGGTGCGGTTAGGATATCGGGCATTTTATTGGTCCAGTTGAGTTGGTAATTTTGAAACTCTCATCTTAGTTGCGCGCGTAATTCCTTGGCTCGTAGCCAGTCGTGAGTTCGGCGCGCGGATGACGCCATTTCGGTTCCTTGTTCACCGTGGTATTGGTGATGGCGCGCAGTTTTCTGAGTACGCCGCCCCACATTCCCACCACCTTGGTCGAGAGGGCCGAACCGGGAGGCGCATCCATGAAGGGCATGAACTTATCCGGGAAGCCGGGCATGGTGCAGCCAATGCAAATGCCGCCGACGTTAGGGCAACCCCCGATACCGGCCATCCAGCCTCGCTTGGTCACGTTGCAATTCACCACCGGGCCCCAACAGCCGATTTTTACCAGGCATTTTGGTGATCCATACTCATGGGCGAAATCGCCCTGTTCGTAGTAGCCCGCGCGATCGCAACCTTCGTGCACCGTCTTGCCGAAGAGCCATGTCGGTCTCAATTGTTCGTCGAGCGGAATGAGCGGAGCCAGGCCAGCCACTTGATAAAGGAGATAGAGCAGGGTCTCCATCATGTTATCTGGTTGCACCGGGCAACCAGGCACGTTGACTATGGGCAAGCCGGCCTTGGAGCGCCAGCCCCAGCCAAGATAGTCAGCCAAGCCCATGGCGCCGGTCGGATTACCTTCCATGGCGTGGATACCGCCATAGGTGGCGCAGGTTCCGCAGGCGACAATCCCAAGCGCTTTCGGGGCGAGCCGGTCGATCCACTCATTGGTCGTGATTGGCTGGCCCGTGTCGGGATCGGTCCCGAGCGCGGCCCAGTAACCTTCTTTCTTGATTTTTTCGTTCGGAATCGAGCCCTCCATCACGAGGACGAATGGGTCGAGCTTTCCTTCCGCGGCGTCGAACCAGTACTTCATGAAGTCGTCGCCCACTTCATAGGCAATGACCGGGTTGTGCACATGCACTTTCGGGAGCCCGGGAATGTTCCCCATGACAAGGTCTTCAATACTGGGCTGGGTCGCGGCGGTGATGGAAACAGAATCGCCGTCACAGCCTAACCCCGTCGTCATCCAGATGACATGGATCTCTTTTACCGCCGACTCCCGATGCTTGAAGGGTGCGTTCTCTGTTACCATAGGTTTTTCTCCTGGTCCGGCGCGCGAGATGACTGTGGCCGATCTCGCGGCTTTTGGTTTTTGGTCTACTGACTTACATACCGAATAAAGCTTTGAAAAAATGTGCGCCGGGAAACCGGGGGCTACATGCTGCGTAAGCGGAAATAGCGCCGCATCTCCGGAATCATGGAGAAGAACGAGACGATTGCGACGAGAACGATCCCGCCTAACAAAACTAACCAACAAACTTCCGCTGTATTCATAGGTGCCTCTTGTTTCATGGTGTTAAGAAATTGGCTTCAAGTCGACATCCTTCGTCGAGCAACTGCCCTCCGTCTGGAGGAGTTCCCGGAGCAGGGTTTCGATCATCTCGATGGCGGGAGCGACGGCCGCCTGAACCTTCTCACTCAATCCCATCGCCCCCTCTTCCGAATCGAGAGTCGCCGGCTCGCAGCCCACCACGCGTAACCAGCCGCACTTTCCGCCTAACGAGCGGACCAGTTGCAGAACGCGAACCGGATTCATGCTATGGGCATTAACGGCCTCCTCCGGGAGTTCGTCCAGTTTTTTTATGTCGGGTTCGATGAGGTAAACCGTTCCCGGTTCCGCTCCCTGAGGGGTGGCGTCGATCAGGATGGTGGCGTCATAGCCATCCATGAGGGCGTAGGCAAGATCGTAACTTCTAATCCCAAAGTCGGTTACGCGAACCCCTTCGGGCAGCGAACGACGTGCCAACTGGCTGGCGACCTCACAGCCAAAGGCGTCGTCACCGAAAAAAATATTGCCGATTCCGGCAACGAGAATTCGCTTCGCAGGAGTGACGCGCGGCGATTGATGGGTGACGAGTGGTTCACTCTCCAGAGCATTTTTCTCGTCACTCATTAGCTGTCACTCGTCACTTTTTATTGGTTCGACTTCGTCGGTCGAATAGAAGAATCGATGGCCGGGCTGACGCATCAGGCCCAGATCGCGACCGGGATCATCATCGAGCACCAAGGCGAGCTGCACCCCGCCCTCGACATCCTGTTCGACCGCTTCGATGACCGCGACTTTTCCAGCGAGCGCCATGTCCATGACATCGGCCCGCTTCTTCGGACGAATGCGCACCCGATCGCCCGCTTTGACCTGAACATCTCCGACCGTGGCACTCTCGAGACGGGTGCTCGGATTAAAAAAATCTTCGTTCGAGGAGCGGACACTGCGCATCACGCCATGCATCTTGAGCAAATGGTCGCTCGTCATGTTCTCAGTTCGTTCCAAGATTTTACGCGCTTGTTCGTCGACCTGGCGCATCTCGATTTTCTCAGCGTCGCTCATTGCCATCACCCGCAGGGTAAGAATTTCGTCAATCTCGAGCCCATCGAATAAGTCACCCGGGCTTTCCGGTGCAATTTGCGGATAATCGTAAAGAATGATCGGCGAGGAGAGCATCGCATCGCGCTCGTTCTTCGTCTGATCGCCGACCAGGACTGGCCAGGTGTGAATATTTTTGCAGGTCGCGGCCGTTTCCGCGTAGGCCGCTGGCGGATCGGTCAAGGAAAGCCACTCGCCACCCTGGGCCTGCAAAATGGTGTGGGTGGAAGTGAAAGTACGCATGATAATCGCGCTTTGATTTTCCAAATCGTTAGGCGGGACCGGCGTTAGATTCGAAATCCGTACACTGATTTTGAAAACCGTGTCGTCGATTGGCTCGGCGCTGATTCCAATCGAGCCCCGAACTGCGTCCTGCCGGCGGACGAGGACGGCCTTGATCTTGCCATCCTCTCCGAGAATCGCTTCGACCGCGCGCGAGGACGGAAATTTGAAGACATGCATGGTCTGAAACGCTTCCCGCAGGCGAAAAGGAGGCACCTCAACCTTCTGTTCGACCACTTCCTGCCACGTTTGATAAAGCTGCTCGCCGACCGCCAAATCCGGCACCACTTCAAAATCCGGCGTGCCCTCCACGGGCATCTCATCGAGCGGCGCCTTTAGCAATCCAACTTCGCGCGCCATCGGATGGAGAAAGCGGACGCTGATCGCGACCATCGCATCTTTCGACTCGTTACTGACCAAACATTCGGTCTGCATCGAAGAAGGCTCCGCTCCATGCTGCGCGAGGCTGTAATCCTCCGGATAAACGCGACCAAAGGTGAAGCGCTCGCGGTTTTTCTTCGACGAAGCCCGGTAGGGGTACAGGATGTAGCCCTCGTAAAGAACTGCATTCACCACCTTCTCGACCAGCGCGGTGTTCATAGGATTGGGCAGCGCACGCGTCCTCGCGTGCCCGTCGAGGCACCTCGCCGAGACTCTCCTTTGCCGTGCCAATCAACGTCCTGGATAAAGTTCGTGAAGGCGAGGGCGCCTTCAACAGCACGCAAGGGCACTTGCGCTCCCCGAAAGAAATGGGCCACCCTCATAATGAGACCCTCGTTGCGGGATCGTGCGTTTGCTTGCCATTCTCGGTTTCGTTAGGCGGCGGTAGCAGGCGCGCGATCGTCTGATCCCAGTCGGCCAATCCTTCGCGCCGCCGAAAGGCATAAAGTCGCTCAAACAAATCACGCCGGAGCGAGAGCCAGGCCGAGTTTGGATAATGTTGATCCATCATCGCCTTCCAGACTTCGATCGGCAGGCGGTAGGTGCACTCCTTGTTCCAGGAAACCTGCTGGATTTGCAGATGGCCGTCCCCGTTCTGGTAAAAAATCGTGCCGCTGAAAAGAAAGAGCAGCGGGACCTCGCCACCTTCGAGCGCATAAAAATATTTCGTGGCCGAGACATTCAAATCAAAGGTGCACGGCACAGCCAGATTTTCCTCCGTCCGCTCGGCGAACGATCGCACGTTGACGCTGGCGTGGGTCCAGAGACGTGCGCGGAGGGTTTGTCCCCAGCGATCCGGCGTCCCGAAAAGTTCGCCCAGCTTTTCCTTCTCCTCCGGCTCATAGGCGCGGAGAGTCGGATGAATCTGTATCTGTGCCTGCAGCATGACGCTTTGCACCGTCTGCTCCGGCGGCTGATTCGTGATCTCGAGCTTGAAATGGAGCAGCGGCACGATGCCGTAGTTGGCTGCTTCCACGCCGAGAATCTTGAAATCGAGATCAGGCATCAGCGCTCTTTCAGTCGCTCGAAAAATCCATTAATCGCCGTCCACACTTCATCCCCGCCGGAAAAGCCGCGCCAGTGCACCCTGATCAAGCCGACGAGCTCGAAGCAAACATCGATCGGTGCCATGAAGTATTCCCGCGTCTCGTGGGTGCGATTCACGAGCAGGGTTTCCACATCCGCCTGCAGCTTGCCTAGGACCGGATTGGCCACGACGAGCGCTTCCCATGCGGTCAGCGGCAGGAGCGATTCCGTCGCCCCGGCCGGGCTCGGGTAATAGGCGGCCATCTTTTCGTTAGGCGTGTCGTAAAAAAAGAAGGCGAGGCTGATCGGCAACGAAAGTCCCTCCCACTCCATGTCGGTCATCTTGAAATCCGGCAGGGGGCGCGCGTCGCGCGGAATCAGTTTGAATTTTCCATCGATGACATTCTCAAAACGCAGCGCACAGGGGTCGCAGGAACAGACAATTCGCCGGGTCGCCATTTCGAGAAGATGACGATGGGTGGGAGCAAGCCGGATGCTGCACAACTCGCAGTGTTCCGCCTCCGGGGGCGGCGCGGCGCCGTTGTTCCTCGGCGCTCCCGCGAAACGGCGCAAAGTCGCAAATGAGGAGGATCTCATCGGTCAAAAAGTGTGACGAAGCAGCGACTGCCTAACGAACTCTGCTGCTAACAGCACGTCCGGCGGTCGCCCCCTGTTTCCGGCAATCCTAGGAAGGCTGGAGATTTGGCATGTCGGGATGAATCGGCCCCCGTGCCTCCGGGTTGATGCCGGTTGCGTCCCGGGCCGTGGTGTAACTTTTCCCGCCTTCGCCGCGACCGGGTTCCTTGTTCTCCAAAGCAAGCTCTTCGCCCTTGACGGTTCCGGGGATGTGCACTGGTTGTGGTGGTTTGTTCATATGTTCTCTCCTCTTACTGCGGTTTGCCCGTTGCCATCTGATAGCGGGCACTCAGTAAATTTTGGAGGCGAGGCCGGGGCCGATCCGTTCTCGAAAGCCGCGGGCGTTTCCTCCGGAAGGCCTTCGACATCGAGCCCGGTCAGATCCGGGGCGGCGGCGTAGAGCGCTTCCTCGATCGAGAATCGCAAAGTGAGCCGCGAGGAAGGACATTCGTGACAATTTCCCTGGAGCTTCAGCTGCACTCGTCCGTCGGCGCTCACCCCGAGCAGATCGACACTGCCACCATGCAGACCCAACCGGGGTTTCACTTCCTCGATTGCATTCCGAACGCGGGTTTCCAGGTCGAGGGGATGCAACCCATGGAGCAAGAGCAAACCGGAAACCAACTCATCACGACTCAATTCATCGATCATGGCCGAGCCGCCAATCCCCGAATCGTAAATCACGCTCAAGACACGCTCGAGTCCGGTCCCATGTAGATCGAGCAAAGTCTGGATCAGTTCGCGGACTTGTTCGCGCATTGTCGGATCCGGGGCGCTCTCCAGCGCCGCGATTAGGTCCTCGACCCGGCCGAGCCGCTGCTGGAATTCCTTCTTGCTCGTTTCTTGCACGGATTCTCCTAAATCATCGCAGTGGGCCCGGTCTGGTTGGGCCCGTTGGACGACAGTCGTTCCATTCACTCTATCCCGCAATGAGGCGGACCAGGATGGCGCAGGAAAGACTCGAAAAGCAACATTACTTTCAAAGGCAACCACTTCGATTGCGGGGGCGGCCCGGGGCATTTTAATTACTGGCCTTTGACTCACCGGATAAAGTGATGGTATGTGTGATGGTATGGCGACCATGACACACCGGACCACCTTTGCGCTAGACAAAACCACCGCCCAGCGGCTCAGGCGACTGGCCAGGCGCTGGCAGGTTTCGCAAGCCGAAGTCGTCCGCCGTGCCCTCGAAGAATCCGAGCGAACGGCGACGCGGGATAAACCCGACCCCGTGGCGATGTTGCGCCGGCTGCATGAAAACGGGGAAGGCATCGAGCCCGGGCGCGCTGATAAATGGCTCGCCCAAATCCGCCAAGACCGTAAACACTGGCGAGGCTCATGATCTGCCTCGATACAAATTATCTGATCCGGGGCATCGCCAGAGGTAGCGGAGAAGCCGCCGAGCTGACGTCATGGGTCGCAGCCGGCGAAACGCTCATCACTTCCATGCCTGCGTGGTTCGAGTTTATCTGCGGACCGGTAACCGAGGCTCAAATGACGACCATCCGGGCTTTTTTGACGACAATCGTCCCTTTCGCCGAAAACCACGCCGCTGAGGCAGCCCGGCTTTTTAACGCGATCGCAAGGAAACGCTCCTCGCGCATCGATGCGATGATTGCCGGGACCGCGATTGCCGCCCGCGCTCGTCTCGCGACCAATAATCGCGCCGACTTTAAGCCGTTTGTTCCACATGGCTTGGAGCTCATCTGAGCCCATACTTTGGTCGCGCCGAGTCTTTCAGTAGCCCAGTTCGGCTTTTCTCGCTTCCGCGGTCGGCAGAGGATCTTTCTTGGTTTCGATTGGGCCCTGACCTGACTCCTGGACCCGTCTCGCTTCGATCGCGTTGCGCTCGATATCGGCTTGAAACTCCGACGGAACGTCCTCCTCGGAATAAATGGCGTGGACCGGGCATTCATCGACACAGGCCATGCAGTCGATGCACTCCTCAGGATGAATCAAAAGTTGACTCTCCACCTCGTAAAAACAGGCCACCGGGCAGACCACCACGCAATCGGTGAACTTGCACTCCACACACTTTTCAGTCACAACATGCGGCATAAATTGGTCTCTAATCTAATTCGTTAGGCCAGACTGGCGCTGGCGCTGCGCGGGGCTGCTTCAGCCGCCGCTGCTTTCTTATTTCGCAAATCGCGCCTTGCTCCGCAATCATATTTCCGGTGCCCTTCGGTAATACCTTCGTCATGCCGAAAAAAGGAATTCTAATAAACGACCCGTTTTTTATCACGGTCGTGGCCGCGGTCGAAAAGAAGGTCGCAGAAGGCGACCGCATCGCGCGCGCCAACCGCATTGCTTTGAGCGACGCCCAGATCATTTCACTCCTAAATAAGGTTGCGGGAACGGCGCGGGGTAAAGTCGCGAGAATCAGCCCGCCTCGCCTTCCCCGGGATCAGATTCTTCATGCTCTGGCCGAACAGCTCATGCTCCTCAGGACCTCGATTTTCGAAAGGAAAAGCGGTCCTGGCGGCGTCTCCGTTGAAACCCCGCTATCAACGGAACATTGGATTGCCGCCTTAAAGGTGGTGGAAAAATCGATTCGCCTCGGCACGGGGAGATTAAGCGGGTCGCGTGGTTTTCTCGACTCGTTGCGCATCTTCATGGGTCGAGCCGCGTCGGCTGTCGAGGAACAGTAAGATGGGGGCTGCTCCAGTTCGTTAGGCGAGAAATTCCTTGAGCGCGGCGCCGAGCCGCTCGAGACCAGCTGCCAGATTGGCGGTCTCCCCACCGATCCCGAGCCGAAAATGGCGCGGCAAGCCAAAGAATTCCCCGGGCACCACCGAAGTCTCATACTTCTCGCGCATCAGTTTGAAGAACGCTTCCGGCTCGCCTCGCGGAAGGCGCGGGAAAACTACCGAGCCGGCGGGCGGACGAAACACTTCCAGAGCTGCCTGCTGATCGAGAAAAGCGTTGAGCAGCGCGCGGTTGGTCGCGAGCAAAATGCGCGCGCGCTCGCGAAATTGCGCCAGATGGTCGAAGGCCATGACCGACATCCTTTCCGCCGGATGCGCGGCGGTGGCGGCGAAGAGATCGTTCAGTCGCCAGATGCGCTTGGCCAGCTCGGGGGCGGCCAGGATCCAGCCGCAACGGAGCCCGCTCAGGCCATAGGCCTTCGTTAGGCTGCTGGTCACGATGAAGTTCTCGCCTAACGAAAAAGAGCCGCTCGTCCTCTCGACTGGGCTAAAGAGCATTTCCAGATAAACCTCGTCGACCAGCACCTGCGCCCCGACCCGGTGGGCACGCTCGCCGAGTGCGCGCAGAGTCTCGCGAGAGATGAGGGCGCCGGTTGGGTTATGCAGATTGCTCAGAACCACCAGGCGCGTTGCCGGGGTGAGAGCGGTTTCGATTGCGCCTAACGAAATCGAAAAGTCGTCCTCGAATCGCCTCGCCAGCCGTCGCACCCGTGCGCCAAGATATGCGGCCACATCAAGCAGGAGGCCGTACGTGGGCGTTTCCAACACCACTTCATCGCCCGGCGCTAGGAGCGCGGCCATCGCGAGGTGATTGGCCATCGAAGTTCCCTCCGCGGTGACAATCGATTCCACCGGGGCACCGGTGTGGCGCGCGATTCGTTCCAGCAACGGGCCGTAGCCGTAGCCGCCGCCGGTGATCTCCAAATCGTCGACCCGCAGCGGAAATTCCGAGAGCGACACATTCGCCAGGCCGCTGGTCGCGAGGTTGAAAGGCGCGGTCGAACGCGTCTTGGCCCACTCCATGTAGCGCGAGCGCTTCTTCTCCAGATTCATCGCCAGAGAAAATAGATCGGCAAACCGGCCAGCGCGATGCCGAGCCCGATAAAGGCGCGCTTTGGATCGTGCGCGAAGGTGCTGAGCACGATCAACCATTGCGCCGCGATGAACAGAAGCGTGGTCCAGGGATGCCCCGGCACGGAATAAGTGGCGGGTCTGCTGGCGCGCCGGCGCAGGACAAAAAGGCAGACCGCTGTCAGGCCGAAGAAGACGCAATCCATCGCGATGACGTAATTCACCACCTGCGCGTAGGTCCCGAGGAGCGCGATCACGATCGCCCAGACGCCTTGCAGGATAATCGCCACCACCGGCACGCGCGACTGCGGGTGCACCCAGGCCACGGCGCGAAAAAAAACGCCGTCTTCCGCCATCGCGAAATAAACCCGCGGCGCGGTCAGCATCGACTGGGCGAGAAATCCGAAAGCGGAAAAAGCAATTCCGGCCGCGATGAACTGCCCGCCGCGTGGGCCGAGCAGACCGCGCATGACGGACGAGGCCGGGGTGGTGGAATGGGCCAGGGTTTCCGCACCCAAAACGCGGAGGTAAACGAAATTGATCGAGACATACACTGCGATCACGCCCAGCACGCCGAGGATCAAACCGCGCGGCAGAGTTCGCTCTGGATCACGCACTTCGCCGCCGAGAAAACTTGAGGTTTGCCAGCCGCCGTAAGCGAAAAGTACCGGTGTCATGGCCGCGCCAAAGGCCAGCAGAAGATTCATCGAGGCGGGCCGATCGAGCAACGGCTGCCAGGAGATCTGTGATGGAGGAGCGTGCCAAAAGCTTGCCACCTCCAGCACTCCAATGGCCGCGATGGCGGTGAGGGTGAGCCCGGATTGGACGCGGCTCCCGACCCGCACCCCGAGACAATTGATCAAGGTCAGTCCGGCCAGCGCCGCCGCCGCGACTAACGAAGGGCTCAACGGCCATTGTGTCAGTTCCAAAAAGTAGCGGGCGAAGGTCACTGCGACCGCGGCCATCCCGCCCGTCTGGATGACGAGCAACAGCACCCAACCGTAAACAAACGCGACCGCCGGATGAAGCGCTTCGCGCAGATACGCATACTGGCCGCCGACGACCGGCAAGCGCGCGGCCAGCTCCGCATAGATAAATGCGCCGGCCAGCGCGATCAGTCCACCTGCGACCCATGCGCCGAGGATGAGCGCCGAAGTGTGAACCCGCTCGGCCACGATGTAGGGATTAATGAAAATTCCGGCGCCGATGATGCCGCCCATCACCGCCATGGTGGTGCCAAACAGGCCAAGCTGCCGGGCCAGCTTTCCCTTCTCGTTAGGCGCAGGGTCAGCGGAACGCATGTCGCAATCGGGATGGCAGGGCCAGACTCCGTCGAGCCAGGCGCGAACGCATCTCAGCTCGACGGCTCACAAAAGGCGGGGCTTCGTTCCCAGTCATTCCCACCAGCGCGAGAGTCGCGCCGTCGGCATCGAAGGTACCGGATGATCCGCCGAGCTGTAGTGCGAGGTGGAATTGAAAAGCGTCAGGCGCGCATGGGCTGCGTCCTTGAAATCCACGATATTCAAAGCCGCCGGGCTTTGATCCAGATTGTCCCGATACCGGCGCGGATCAAACCCGAGGAGTGAACTGAGCAGCAAGCGAATGGTCGCTTTGTGCGAAACGATGATCGCTCCTTCTCCGGGGTGCGCGCGCACGATTTCCAGCAACACCGGCAGGGCGCGCGCCGTCACTGCCAAGCCGCTTTCTCCACCCACGGGGGCAAAAGTGTAAGGATCTTCCTCCCAGGCCGCCGCTTCTTCCGGAAACTTTTCGTCCACTTCGCGACGGGTCATTTGTTCCCAGCGTCCGTGCGAGATCTCACGCAGGCCATCGCGCCGCTGCACTTCCAGAGCGTGCGGCTTAGCAATCAGGCCCGCCGTCTCGACCGTCCGTCCGAGGGGCGAGGCATAAACCGCTGCGACCTTCTCCGTCTTCAAACGCTCGCCAAGAAGGCGGGCCTGTTCCCGGCCTTCATCGGATAACTCCACGTCCGTCGCGCCGGCGAAACGATCCTCTGCCGTCAGAACCGTCGCTCCATGCCGAATTAAGAAAACGCGCGTGCTCATCCTTGGCCATTTTAGCCGCAAGACCGCGCATAGGAACCGCAATATTCGCCCGTCTTCTGGAGGCGTCGTTCTCGTCCTCAAGAACAGCAGCAGAATGACAACGTCCGAGGATCGTAACCATTCAAATCTCGCCGAATGAACTCTGTTAAATCTCGTTAGGGCAAATCCCCGCTGCTCATGAAAACATGCCTTATAACGCTCCCCCTTGCCTTCTTTTGTGTAGCGTTGCTGCGCGCGAAAGATCCATCGGACGAGGCCGGCGGGAACCAGCCCGGAGTGGACACATTCCTCGGGTGACAGATTGCGACAGGCGGCGGCCTTACGACTTTGGCGGAGGCGCATCCATCAAGGCGAGGATGCGCGATTTTTTCGCCCCGTACTCGAGCGCACGGAAACGACGGATTTCTTCGACCCGGCGGAGGCCGTTCAAGGTGTCGAGAAAGCGGGTGTAGCTCGCGGCCAGCTCGGTTGTTTCCAGGTAGCGGCTGCGCAGATTCGCGTCCTGGTACGCGCTCGGATTCTGCGCCTCGAAAAGGTGGAAGCGCAGCCAGCGGCGATCGGTCCGCGAGACGCGCTGGGTTTTGCGAAAGAAAGCCACGAAGAGGAGCAAGACCAGATAAGTATCGACCCGCGCCTGCAGCTCGAGATCTCGTGCAAAACCTTCCGAAGCGAGCTGGCGTTCACCTTCCCGGAACTGGAGGGCAGCATGGAGGGCGTGGTTGATCTCCTCCACAAACATGATGAGTGAGCGAATATTGCGGTTCGTTAGGCCAGCGCGTGGGTCGTGCTCCTCGAGCTGTTTGATCAGCCACTGCGAATAATAGATGCCGACATAGAGTTGATCGTTCGCGGTCCGCAGAAAGGTGCGCGCCAGCTCGCTCAGCTCGCGCGCGGAGGCGCCGGCCAGTTTCGTCAGTTGCCGGCAGCGCCTTTGATCGATCAGGCAATCTTCCAGGTTGATCCCGACCTGCGCATAGGTGCGCTCGAAGAGTCGCTGGATCTGGCTGAAAAGGGTTTCGTTCAAAGCAGGAGGGAGGCGTTGTGGTCGTCGTCGAGATTGATCAGCTCGTCGGAAAGCCGATTGAGGGCGAGGCGCACATCGTGAAAGCGATCGGCCAGTTTCTCGAAAACATCGTTTAGTTCGCAGCGGCGCGCGGTCGAGTGCCCGGAGACGAGCTGGAAATTGGTTCGGCCAATTTGTTCGTAGAATTCCAAATCGGGCGCGCCCCGCCGGCTGCGGTGCTGGGCGTTTTCGTGGAAAATTCCACTGACGAAGAGGGAATAGTTACCGACGTGCGCCCGCAGCAAGAAGCTCTGGGCCGCATTCGCCCGGGTCAGGGCGATCAGCATGTCGGAGAGATATTGGCGGCTCGACTCGTCCTCGCTGTGGGGAGGGCGCAAGCCGTTGGAACGGGAAAAGGTCTCGAGGAGCGAGCCGATATAATCGCAAAGTTTGCGATCCGTGATTTGCGCTCGTTGCAGGACGTGGCGAGCGAGCACGTAAAAGTAAAAGGCGGAAGAAATCGAGAGCTGGCCGGCGTGATTCAGAATCGCCTCGACCAGCCGCGGATGATCAAGGACGGCGTCGCGCGTTTCGCCGTCGCTCAAAAGATCGACCAATGAGACCTGGTCGTTAGGCGAACGAGCCAGCGTGCGCACGATGAATTGAAAATCCGCCGCCGTAAACCGTGCCCGACAATTCGCCTGGATCATCGAGAAGCCATCCTAAGCTTTACGCGTGCCAGCTGGCAAGAGGTATGCCTGGGCCGCCGATTCTGCTCCCCGGGGAGTTCCCGACTCGCTCCGTTCCCGAAGATCGCTTATCAGTACCCTATGCCTAACGAACAAGAGGTGAGGGCCGAGATCGGCCACGTGCTCTTCATCGATATCGTGGGCTATTCGAAACTGCTCATCAACCAGCAGAGTGAGCGGCTCGCCACCCTCAAGCAGGTCGTGCGCGAGACTGCGCCGGTGCAGGAGGCGAAAGATGAGGGCAGCCTCATCCGGCTTCCGACCGGCGATGGGATGGCGCTCGTCTTCCGCGGCAACCTCGAGCAGGCGGTTGAGTGCGCGCTCGAACTCAGTGCCGCGCTCAGGAATGAACCGAGCCTGCCGCTGCGCATGGGCATCCACAGCGGACCGATCAATCCCGTCCTCGATGTCAACGAACGCACCAATGTCGCGGGCGCCGGGATCGATCTCGCGCAACGGGTGATGGATTGCGGCGACGCCGGCCACATCCTCCTCTCGAAACGCGCGGCCGATGATCTGGCACCTTATCCACGCTGGAATCCGTACCTGCACGACCTTGGAGAGGTCGAGGTGAAACACGGCGCGCTTGTCCATCTCGTGAATCTTTTCACCCCCGCGGCGGGCAACCCGGCGACGCCTTCAAGGATCACGAAAAGACGGGCGCCTCTCGTTCTTCCTGCGGCCCCGCGCTCAAACTGGCGCACCTGGGTCCTCGCCCTTCTCATCGTCTGGTCGTTAGGCGGAGCGATCTGGTGGTTTGCCTCCCATTTCGCCCGGCCCGCGGCCGAGACAAAGGCGAGCGCACCGGCTGCTCCGGAAAAAAGCATCGCCGTCCTCCCTTTCGAAAACCTGAGTGAAGAAAAGGCCAACGCCTATTTCGCCGACGGCGTACAGGACGAAATCCTGACCAACCTCGCGAAAATCGCCGACCTCAAAGTGATCAGCCGCTCGAGCGTGATGCAGTATCGCAGCGGTGTGACCCACAACCTGCGCGAAATCGGAAGTCAACTCGGCGTCGCCCACCTGCTCGAAGGCAGCGTGCAACGTCTCGCGGGCAAAGTCCGGGTCAACGCCCAGTTGATCGATACCCGGACGGATGCCCATCTCTGGGCCGAAACCTACGATCGCGATCTGGCCGATGTTTTCGCCATCCAGAGCGAAATCGCACACGCCATTGCCGCACAACTGCAGGCGAAAATAGCACCGGAGGAAAAAGCACGAATTAACAATAAGCCGACCAATAATCCCGACGCCTATCTCCTTTATTTGCAGGCGAACGAACTCTTGCGAACGGCGGCTTCGAAGGAGGAAGCGGTCCAGGCGGATAAGCTCTATGTCCAGGCGATCGCGCTCGACCCGGATTTTGCCCTGGCCCGTGCCCGGGGCTCGATGCTCAACAGCCTGATGTATTCGATCGGGCGCGAGCCGCTCCGCAAAGAGCGCGCCCGTACCTTGGCCGAGGAAACCCTGCTCCGCGCCCCGCAGTTGGATGAAGGACATCTCGCGCTCGGGCTCTGCTACTACCGGATCGACCGGGATTACGCGGCCGCTTTAAAAGAACTGGCGAACGCGGGAGCCGCCTTGCCTAACAATTCGGAGGTGTTCGATTTTTCTGGCTACGTTTTTCGGCGCCAGGGCCGCTGGCAGGATGCTCTCACCGCTTTCGCCCGGGCCAGGGGTCTGGACCCGCGCCAGGCTCATTTCGAGGGTGGTCCGGCGACCGAATTGAGCCTCCGGCAGTGGACGGCCGCGAAAAAACATTACCAAGACGGGCTCCAGCTCGAACCGCAGCAAATCGAGGGCTGGATCGGTCTCGCCGCCGCCCAGTTTGGTGAAAGCGGCTCGCCCGCTGCTTCTCGGCTGACCCTCGCCCGCTTGTCAGAAACGCTCCAGAACAAGCCGCAAGTGAACGAAGCGCGGTGGGATTACGCCATGCTCGCGCGAGATTTTGCGGTTGCGGAAAAAATCGTTCCCGATCGCTCAATTGAAGAATATCCCGCCTTTGAACCGGCCCCCTGGTTTCAGGCCCGACTCGCCCTTGCCCAAGGCGACCGGGAAAGCGCCCGCCGCCTCCTCGAGGAAATCAAACCGCTGCATGAAAGCAAGGCGCGCGAGCATCCCGAAGAGCCGGTCTTCCACTCCTCGTTAGGCAAACTCTATGCCTTACTCGGGCAAAAAGAGCAGGCGATCCGAGAAGCGCGCCGCGCGGTCGAGCTGTGCCCGGAGAGCAAGGACGCCGTCGCTGGCCCGCTCTACGCGACCAACCTTGCTTTGGTTTACGCTCAAATCGGCGAGGTCGACCAGGCGGTAACGCTTCTTGCCAAGCTCCTCACCACGCCCGCAGCCGACAAAGTCACCCTGGCGCATCTCCGTTTGAGTTGGGAATGGGATCCGTTGCGCAACGATCCGCCTTTCCAAGCACTGCTCGCAGGTCCGGAGCCGGCGACGGTCTTCCACTAGAGGCAATGAATGGAGCGGAGCTGCGGGAACGTGAGCACAGCCGTGCCCTCGGTCGGGGAACGGAGGCCACTAGTCCACCCTCGCCCACGGAAAAAGATCGCGACCAGGTGGCAGCCCCTGTAAAAACAATCAATGCAGCCCGGCTCTGAGAAAACCTGCAATTCGAGATCGGGCACATCCTTTTCATCAATCTCGTTAGTTACTCTAAACTCCTGATCGAAGAACAGAAGGCGGCTGGGCCAGCTGACCGAAATTGTGCTCGCCAGTCCGCAGGTACAGGCTGCGCCTAACGAACAGCTCGTCCGGACGGAAGTAAGATCTGCCGCGACGGGAGAGACCATCTGGCGTGAGCCAACCAAACACGCCCTCGAGAATGTGGCGACACCGAAGCGCACTCCATCGCCATTGACCTAAAGAAATGAGTTTTTTTCGGCGCGCAGTTTTTTACTCGATAAAGGTCGTTGACCGATCGTCGGCGCGCTTGGCGTCATGATTACGCTGGTCTATTTGGCGATTCAGGTCCGCGACAATACCAAAATCGTCAGCGCACAAACCCGCCATGCCCTCTCCGAATTCGTTCTTCGCATCTCGATCTTTCGGGTCGAGCACGGGGATCGATTCGCCAAACTAGAGAGCGGAACGGAACTGACGGATGGGGATCGTCAGTTCCAGTATTGGCGTCATGTCCAAATGCTCCCTCATGCCGAGAGTTCTTCACCCCGCGCAATGCCTAAGGGTGATAGGATGAGCTTCTTCGCCGAACTAAAGCGCCGCAACGTCGTCCGCATGGCCGAGCTCTAGCTGGTCGGTGCGTGACTGCTTGCATAGGTGGCGGGGGCGGTACTGTTGATGTTCCACGCGCCGACGTGGGTGCCCGCACCATGGTAATCTTGCCCGCGAATTTTGTCCTGGCGCCGCCACGCGAGGCGGGCGCTCATGGCCTGCCTCGGTTGACAGAAAACCAGCTTTCTGGGAATCTGCGCGTATGAAAACGACGCTTGATCTTCCCGATGATCTCATGCGCGCGGTCAAAATTCGCGCGGTGCACGAGCAGAAAAAATTAAAGGATGCAATTGCGGAGTTCATCCGCAAAGGCATGGCCGCCACAGACAAGAACCATTCCACGAAATTTCCCAAACCGGTCAGACTGCGCGGTGGGTTCGTCCCGACCACGGAAGATATCGAGGCGGCAATCGCGGAAGGTCGCGAATAGCAGGCGCGCGCTCATGCTCCTGGTCGATACCAACATCATTGCTCCGCTTTTTGTCAACAGCGCCCGGAGCAGCGCGGTCGAGGAACTGCGCGCGCGCGATGGCATTTGGCTGACCGAGCCTTTCGCTCTGATCGAATTCACCAACCTCTTAGCTACCTACGAGCGGGCGCGCTACATCACGGCCGCGATCGGACGCCTATGCCTCAGCCGCGCTGAAGCCTTCCTCCAGCCTCACTTCTTCTCCGTCACGCATGAAGCCGCGCTGGAGTTCGCACTTCGTTACCGGACCACGGGCTACGATGCGCGCTTCCTCGCTCTCGCAGATCAACTCGGGAGCCGTCTGGTCACCGAAGACGCCAGGCTGCGGGCCGCCGCGCCTGCTTTGACTCAGTCCCTGGCTGAAGCGCTCGCCGATCGTTAGGCGCGCGATCTTGATTGCTGGAAATCAATGAACCTGTCCTCGTTCTTTAGCGAACTGAAACGACGCAACGTTGTCCGGATGGCCGGGCTTTATCTGGTCGGCGCATGGTTGCTCGTGCAGGTGGCGGGAACGGTCTTGCCGATGTTCGGCGCGCCGGATTGGCTGCCGCGCAGTGTTGTGATCCTGCTCGCGATCGGATTTCTTCCCGCACTGATCTTTAGCTGGGTCTTCGAACTAACACCGCAAGGCTTGAAGCGCGATGAAGACGTGGCCGCGGAGCAATCCATCGCCCCGCAAACCGCGCGCCGGATGGATCGCATGATCATCGTCGTGCTTGTTCTCGCGCTGGCCTACTTTTGTTTCGACAAGTTTATTCTGACTCCGCGGCGCGAGGCGGCACTGGTTGCAGCGACGGAAAGATCGATCGCGGCACGGCCAGCCGGAAAAGTAAAGCCAGAGGTCACCCCCAAGTCGGTTGCCGTCCTGGCTTTTGACAACCTGAGCGACGACAAAGGCAGCGAATATTTTTCCGATGGCATCAGTGAGGAGTTACTCACGGTTCTGCAAAAAATTCCCGGACTGCATGTCGCCGCGCGGACGTCGGCTTTTTCTTTCAAAGGCAAGAATGCTACGGCCCAGGAAATCGGAGAGAAACTTGGAGTGGCACGTCTCGTGGAAGGAAGTGTGCGCAAGGCCGGTGACGCGGTGCGGATTGCAGCTCGGCTTACCCAGACCACTAACGGTCAGGAAATCTGGTCCGAAAATTACACGCGTAATTTGCAGGACGTGTTCGCAGTCCAAACCGAGCTCGCTCAAACCATCGTCGAGCAGTTGAAAGGCCAGCTCACGGATGGCGCGGCGGATCCGACGGCCAAGGCAGCAATTCAGGCAGAGGTGCAAGCGGCCGAAAAGGGCGGAACGAAAACCGTCGAGGCGCATGAAGCTTATTTGCAGGGCCGCTTTTTTCTCAATCGCCATTCAGAAAAAGAGACCGAGCAAGCCCGGGCTGCTTTTGAACGCGCTGTGCAGTTAGATCCGCGATTCGCGCTCGCCTGGGCGGGACTGGCTCAGACGCATGTCTGGGATTGCAACTATGGTACCGAGGGAGGCCAGAAAGGCTTTAACGACCATCTGGCGGCCGCGCGCGAGTCAGTCGAACGAGCACTCTCCCTCGAACCAGACTTACCGGAGGCGCTCTATCCGCGAGCGATGATCGAAACAAATTTCGATTACAACTGGAAAGGCGCGACCGAGACATTGCGCAAAGCTCTCACTCTCTCTCCACAGGATCCTGCCCTATTGATGGAGGCGGAAAATCTTGCGCAAACTCGCGGCGAAATGGCGCAAGCTCTTGATTTCATCCGCCGGGCGGTCGCGCTGGACCCGGTGAATGCCCAGGCGCGGGCATTTCTCGCGAACACTCTGTCGACCTCGGGAAAGCAGGCGGAGGCAAGAGCCGAATACATGCGGGTGATTGAGTTGAATCCGTCGGCGCCAAATTCTCATGCGGGGATAGGCCTGACTTATCTGATGGAGGGCAAGTTTGAAGAAGCAGTAGTCGCGGCGCAAAAGGATGCGGCCGATTGGGCTCGACTCCTCATCGTGAGTTGTGCCCGGTGGGGGCAGAGGCGAATTCCCGAATCGGATGCGGCGCTTTCGGAGTTAATCGCAAAATTTGGCGAAGTTGCCGCCTATCAGATTGCCGGGGTCTATGGGTATCGGAACGACAAGGATCACGCGTTCGAATGGTTGGAACGCGCGCGCCGGCAACACGACGCCGGGCTCGCCTCTTTGCGCGCAGATGTGCTGCTACCAAATCTCCACGACGACCCGCGCTGGGATGCACTCCTGCGCACGATAGGCCTGGCGGATGACCAATTGAAATGAGCGAGCGAGAGACACGCTGCCCATGAGTGAATTCCTGCAACGCCTGAAAGAGCGCAAGCTGGTGCAATGGACGGTGGCCTACTGCGCGAGCGCTTTCGCGCTCGTCCAACTCCTCGACATCGTCGCGCAGCGCTTCGAATGGCCCGCCTATGTCATGCGGCTTACTTTCATCGCGCTGGCTATTGGATTCTTCGTCGTCCTCGTCCTGGCCTGGTATCACGGGGAACGTGGTGTGCAGCGCGTGACCGGGACCGAACTCTTGATTCTTGCACTCTTGCTTGGGGTTGGCGGCGGGTTTCTCTGGCGTTTTGCCGGGGTCGCGCACCAGCCGGTGGCTAAGGGAGTTGACATGCCTAACGAAAGAGTCACTGCGCCGCCTCGGTCGGTCGCCATCCCGAAGAAATCGATCGCGGTTTTGCCTTTTGAAAATCTCTCCGACGACAAGTCGAATGCGTATTTTGCCAGCGGCATGCAGGATATGATCCTGACCAAGCTCGCGAGCATCGCCGATTTGAAAGTCATTTCGCGCACCTCAACGGAGAAATACAAAAGTCGCCCGGACGACCTCAAAGTCGTCGCGCAGCAACTTGGCGTCGCCACCATCCTCGAGGGCAGTGTGCAGAAAGCTGGCAATCAGGTGTTGATCAACCTCCAGTTGATCGATGCCGCCTCGGACCATCATTTGTGGGCGGACGCCTATACCCGCACGCTCGAAAATGTCTTCGGGGTCGAGGGTGAAGTGGCGCAAAAGGTCGCGGACGCGCTCAAGGCAAAGTTAACTCCCTCCGAAACTGCCATCGTGACCAGGCCGCCGACGCAGAATGCCGCGGCCTACGATTTCTTTCTGCACGCAGAGTACCAGGCGAAACTGGCGGAAGTTTCCTGGCAGCAGTCGACCTATGCGGCGGCTGAAGCCGACTATCGGCAGGCGCTCGCGCTCGACCCGAACTTTGCCCTGGCTTACGCGAACCTGGCTTACATCGAGCTAAATCGCCACTGGTCGATCCAGCACCTAACGAACGAAGAACTCGCGGATGTGAAGAGGTCGGTCGAGCAGGCGCTCGCGCTCGCGCCGGATTTGCCCGAGGCGCATCTGGCCCTCGGATTTTACGAATACTGGGGGTTCCGTCATTACGCCCCCGCGGTGGTGGAGTTTCAGCGCACCTTGGAACTGGCGCCGAACAATACCCGCGCGCTGGCCGGCCTCGCCTTTGTCGCCCGTCGCACAACCGATTGGCAGGGATCCCTGACCTACTTTGACAAAGTTCTGCTCCTTTCACCACGGGATGGCGACCTCGTCGGCGAACACGGAACAACGCTGGAGCTTGTGCGCCGTTTCCCGGAAGCAGATCGGCAGTTGAGACGCGCCCTCGCCCTCGCGCCGAACGACGCCAATGCCAAGGACCACCTGACGACAGTGCGGCTGTTTGGATTCGGGGACGCGAAGGGAGCGCGCAAGGCCTACCAATCCCCGCCCGAATGGCGCATCACGTCGGACCAGTTCACAGGCGACGTCATGTTTTTGATCAATCTGCACGCTTATCCGGACGTCTTTGAGCGCCGCTTTGCCGATGCGTCGCGCGCTTGGGATTTGGCTCCCACCGATACGCCAGATGAACGTCTAGCTGGCCAGGTCGCGCGAATCGCGATCCAGATTATCGCCGGGCAACGGGCGGCGGTGCAAGCCGAATGTGAACAGCTTGCGATCGAGCTGGAAGTGGCGCTCGGACGAAAACCAGAATCCTTGCGACTGTTACAACAGTTGAGCTGGGTGGAAGTCGGTCGCGGCCGCAACGCCGAGGCCCTTCAGCTTGCGCAACGCGCAGTCGCCTTGCTGCCGCTGGAAAAAGATACCTATTTCGGCACGCGCGAGCTAGCGGGCCTGGCCCAGATCGCCGCGCAGACAAAGGCACCGGACGAGGCGTTGCGAGTTATCCAACAGTTACTTTCTATGCCCGCCGGCGGAGTGATGACTATCGAGCGGCTCCGGCTTGACCCGGTCTGGGATCCGCTGCGCAAAGATGCGCGATTTCAGGCATTGCTAAAAACTTCGGCCGAACCGAGGACCGCGCCATGAGCGAGTTCATCCAGCGGCTGAAAGAGCGCAAGCTCGTGCAATGGACGGTGGCCTACGTCGCCGCTGCCTTTGCCCTTCTCCAAGGGCTCGACATTGTCGCGAGCCGCTTCGACTTACCGTCACAAACAATTCGTCTCGTCATCCTGGCTATGATCGTGGGCTTCTTTGTCACCCTCGTCCTCGCGTGGTATCACGGCGAGCGCGGCGCACAGCGGGTCAATGGCACCGAGCTGCTCATTTTGGCGCTTTTGCTCGCGATCGGCGGCGGCTTTCTCTGGCGATTTGACAGAACCACGCACGACGTGACTGCCGAGATCGCTGTTACACCGCTATTACCGCCGCCGGCGTCGATCCCGCCAAATCGATTGCGGTGCTGCCGTTCGAAAACCTGAGCGACGACAAAGACGCCGCTTATTTCGCCGACGGCATTCAGGATGAAATCCTAACGAAGCTCGCCAGCATCGCGGATTTGAAAGTGATCTCGCGCACGTCGACCGCGAAATACAAGAGCAAGCCGGAAGATTTAAAGACAGTTTCGCAACAGCTCGGAGTCGCGAACATTCTGGAAGGCAGCGTGCAAAAGGCTGGCGACAAAGTTCGCGTCAACGTGCAGCTGATCGATGCCCGCGCCGATTCCCATCTCTGGGCCAAAACCTACGACCGCGACATGAAAGATGTCTTTACCATCCAGAGCGAGGTCGCGCAGGAAATTGCCGATTCACTTCAGGCGAAACTTTCGCCGGCCGAAGCCAAAACGCTGGCGACCGCGCCGACGAAAGACCCAGCTGCCTACGATCTTTTTTAAAGGGCGAGCACGAACATCGCGCTGCGAACGCCGCACGGAGGCCTGAGGTCTTTGACCAGGCAGCAGCCTGGTACCGGGAAGCAATCTCGCGTGATCCAAATTTCGCGCTCGCCATGGCCCAACTGGTTATCTGCCGCATGCGTCGGCATTGGTTAGCCGAACCGGCAGCTGAAGCAGAGTTGATCGAGATCGGTAAAATGGCGAAAGACGCTCTGGTCCTCGCGCCTAATCTCGCGGAAGCACACGTCGCGCTCGGTGTTTTTCACTATTATGGCTTTCGGCAGTATGAGCTGGCTCTGGCTGAATTCCAACGCGCACTGAAGCTGCAACCTAACAACTCTGAAGCGATCGAATTTTGTCGCCTACGTTTATCGCCGCCAAGGACAATGGGATCGCACGTTGGATGAACTGGCGAGATCGCTCGAACAAGATCCGCGCAATGCGACGGTCGTGGGAAATCTGGCTCAGACCTATTGTTTTCTGCGCAGGTGGAAAGAAACCGAAAGCACGGCTCACCGTGCATTAACAATCGATCCGCACGAAACCACCAGCATGGAAATGTTACTCCTGGGTCGCTTAAATCTGGGGGCTAACGGCCAGGAAGCTCTCCGAGAGCTCGCCTTCCCCTCGCATGATCTGTTGCTTCCGAACAGTGGCACATAGGTCATGGTGGTTGGCAGTCGCGTACGAAACATTTGTCCTGGGCCGGAATTTCAAGGCTGCCTTGAGAGACATGGGAGGCCGGCTTCCAAGACAGCGAGCGATGACAGGCAGCGACTGGCGGGCAAAACAGTCATCCGTGTCCTAGCGGGCGATCTTACGACCGGACGAGCCGACGCCGATAAAGCCCGTCAGTTATTGGAAGCAAGACTGCGCGAGCGTCCGGGGGAAATTCGTTCAATGCGGGCACTGAGCTGGGTTTACCTGGCCCTGAACCGTAATGACGACGCTATCAAAATCGCCCGAGAGGCACTCGAGTTATTACCGGCCGAGAAAGACACGATGATGGGGACTGCAAATATGACCAGCGTGGCCGAGATTCAGGCGCGCACGGGCGCGGCCAGCGAAGCAGTCGACATTCTACGGCGGCTCCTCTCCGTTCCCGCCGGCGAGACTGTTTCCATCGCTCGCTTAAAAATGATCCGGTCTGGGACCCGATCCGCGACGATCCCGGGTTTCAAAAACTGCTGACGACTAAGGAACACGTAGGCCCTGAAGAGCGGCAATGAATTCGCGCAACGTTTTCGCTGAACTGAAACGCCGCAACGTTCTGCGCGCGGCCGCGTTTTACGCGGCGTCTGCGTGGCTCCTGGTGCAGGTGGCGACGCAGGTCTTTCCCTTTTTCCACATCGCCGAGTGGGTGGTGCGCTGGATCGTGGTTGCGGCCGTGACCGGGTTTCCGGTCGCGATCCTGTTTTCCTGGTTCTATGAATGGACCCCGCAGGGACTGCAGCGGGAGAGCGAAATCTCGCCTAACGAATCAATCACGGGACAGACCGGGAAGAAGCTGGACAAGTGGATCATTGCCACTCTCGCGCTGGCCGTGGTCCTGCTCCTGGCCGACAAACTTGTGTTACGGAAAGAAGCGGGCGACGCCGCCGGTGCGCCGCCGGAAAAATCGATCGCCGTCCTCCCATTCGTGAACATGACTTCGGACAAGGAGAACGAATACTTCGCCGATGGCCTTTCCGAAGAAATCCTTAATTCGTTAGCCAGAATTGAAGGCATGCGAGTGGTGGGTCGTACCTCCTCTTTCCAATTCAAAGGCAAAACGGAAGATTTGCGCAGCATCGGGGAAAAGCTTGGAGCCGCCACGGTCCTCGAGGGCAGCGTGCGACGCGAAGGCCAGCGGGCCCGCATCACCGCCCAGTTGATTCATACTTCCGACGGCATTCACCTATGGTCCGAGACTTATGACCGGACCCTGACTGACACGCTCGCCGTGCAGGTAGATATCGCGGAGCATGTCGCTGACGTGCTCAACGTCGTCCTGGACGATAAGGAGCGCGGGAGGATGCGCGCGGAAGGGATCAAGGACGTCGATGCCTTCATCGCCTACCAAAAGGGTTTGCAGCTCTACGCGGACGCGCATAACCCGGCGAAGAGCCAGAGTGTTATCGTTGGGTTGCGCCTGGCGAACAAGGAGTTCGACCGGGCGGTCGCACTCGAGCCGGGCTTCTCCCAGGCTTATTTCGCAGCGGCGGATCTCTATGATCATATTTTGCTCGCGGATGACCAGTCGTCCGTCGAGCGCGCCGACGCTCAACGTCAGGCTTTGCATTACCTCGAGCTTTCGGCAGCCAACAGCCACGACGAACAGCAGCGCCTTCTGACTCTGGCCGATCGACAGTTAGTGAGTGATGACTGGCACGGCCTGGCGGCGAACATCGAAGCGGCGTTGAAACACCCGGGTTGCAGCGCGCCGGATTGGCTGCCGGTTTTTGCCGGCGTGTTTGGCTACGGCGATTTAGTCGAAGACCTCGGCGCGCGAGTCAGTGTCTGTGACCCGTTGAACTCAATCAATTTCAACAGCCGGATGCGAGCAGCGCTGAGCTCAGGAAAGCCGCAGCGCGCACTCGATGTTCAGGCGGCCGCTGCCAAAGCTTCCGGAGGAGCCACCGCGACAAACCTCTTCCGGGTCCAAGCCAATATCATGCTGGGACGTCTTGCAGAAGCGAAGGCGCAAGCGGACGCGATGAATCCAACCGAAGAGAATTACTACAAGGCGCAAGTTTTCGCCGGCACGGCCGCGGGTGAAAGCGCCGCCAGTATCCACGCGCGCCTCGCGCACGTGGATCGCAGCCACTCCATTTACAAAATGAAAGGCCTGACCGACACGATCGAAGCTGTTCTCGCGGGCGATCGGGCAGAAGCCAACCGCCGCGCGGCGGCCTACGATGCTCAGCCGGCAGGGCCGTTTATTCTCAGTGTATTGGCAGCCGACAGCCTCGACGGCGCACCGTTTGATCTCGAATTCACCCCAAACTTCAAAGCCCGGCTCGCGGAGTCAGGCCTGCCCTGGCCACCAATCTCGCCAATAAAATCTCCAAGCCGCGCAGCGCCCAGGTGAACGGCGAGCGGAACGGATGCAGTCATGACTGATTTCTTCCAAGGCCTGAAGCAGGCAAGCTCTGGTGGCGGAAAAAGATCGCGACGAAGTGGCAGCCCCCTGTAAAAAGACCAATGCCCTCCGGCTCTGAGAACCACCTGCAATTCGAGATCGGGCACGTCCTCTTCATCGATCTGGTGGGCTACTCCAGACTCCTGATTGAGGATCAAAAGGAGCGGTTACGCCAGCTCACTGACATCGTGCTCGCGGCTCCGCAGGTGCAGGCTGCACCTAACGAACAACTCGTGCGGCTACCTACTGGCGATGGGATGGCGCTGGTCTTTCGCAACAGCTCGGAGGAACCGGCACGCTGCGCGCTCGAGATTGCCGAAACGCTTCGAAAGCACCCTGAAATTCCGGTGCGGATGGGCATTCACAGCGGGCCGGTGAGCGAGGTGACCGACGTGAGCGGCCGCGCCAACATCGCCGGCGCCGGGATCAATATGGCGCAACGGGTGATGGATTGCGGTGATGCCGGGCACATCCTGCTCTCGCAACGGGTGGCCGACGATCTCGCGCAATACCGGCAATGGGCGCCACGTCTGCACGACCTCGGGGAATGCGAGGTAAAGCACGGGGTTCGGCTTCATCTGGTGAATCTCTACGCGGAAGAAATCGGCAACCCGGCGCTGCCGGAAAAATTGCGAAACGAAAGGGGCAAGGGAGAGGGGGCGGCCGCACCGCGCTCGCCGGCCCGCAGCAAACCGCTCTTGATCTCGCTCGGAATAATTGCCTGCCTTCTGCTCATGCTTGCGATCGTCGCGCTCATTTTCGCACCTGCCGTTCTGAAGACGTTGGCGAAGCCGCCCATCGCGGCCACGCCGGCCGTCGCGCCCTCGCCCGCGGCGCCTTTAATACCGGAAAAATCCATCGCAGTGCTGCCCTTTGAAAATCTGAGCGAAGAGAAAGCAAACGCCTATTTCGCCGACGGCGTGCAGGACGAAATCCTGACCGACCTGGCGAAGATCGCGGACCTCAAAGTCATTAGCCGCACGAGCGTGATGCAATATCGCAGCGGCGTCGCGCGCAACCTGCGCGAGATTGGCCAACAACTCGGGGTCGCGCATCTCCTCGAAGGCAGTGTGCAGCGCGCCGGCGGAAAGGTGCGGGTGAATGCGCAGTTGATCGACGCCCGCACGGACGCTCATCTCTGGGCTCAGACTTACGATCGTGATTTGGCGGACGTGTTCGCGATCCAAAGTGAGATCGCGGGAACGATCGCCGACCAGCTCCGGGCCAGAATTTCGCCGCGGGAGAAAGCGGCCATTGCCGAGGCGCCGACCCACGATCTCACCGCCAACGCGCTCTACGTCGAGGCCAAACAACTCCAATCCCTCGCCTCCGCCACGACGGCAGTGGAACCGATACGAGAGGCTGTCGGATTACTAGATAAAGCGGTGGCGCGGGACCCGCAGTTTGCGCTCGCCTGGTGCCTGCTCGGTCGCATTCATCTCCTGCTCTATTTTGGCGGGGCCGACCACACGCCAGCGCGCCGCGATCGGGCCAACGCCGCGATCCAGACAGCGGCGCGTCTTAAGCCGGACTCCGGTGAGGTGCAACTCGCGCTCGCGGCGTATGCGTATCAGGGATTTCGGGATTATGACGAAGCTCGAGCCAGGCTGGAACAGGCGCGCGCAACGCTGCCTAACAACTCCTACCTCTACTCCCTCCTCGGGGCGATCGATCGGAGACAGGCACGATGGTCCGAGGCCATCCGGAATTATGAGCGGGCGGTCGAATTAGATCCGCTCGACGTGAGTCTGCTCGAGAACGCCTCCTATACTTACCGCGGGATCGGCCGCTACACCGAGGGCGATCGTCTCTTGCAGCGGGTCCTTGCTCTCTCCCCGGGCAATTTCCACGCGCGCATCCTGGTAGCGCGCACCGCCTTTCTCCAGAGAGCCGATCCCGGGCCGTTGCGCAAAGTGCTCACCACGATCTTGCAGGAACGGCCGCAGGCTGGGAAAGAAATCGCCGAACAACTCTTTGATTGTGCCTTGTGGGAACGCGATGCCGCCGCCATGGAGCGGGCTTTGGCTGAGATTCCGCCGGAAGGAATTCCGACCAACTTCAACTTCACCTTTCCCAAAGAATGGTACGTGGGACTCGCCGCCCGCACCTTCAACGACCCCGAATCTGCGCGCTCCGCATTTAACGCCGCGCGCGCCATCGAGGAAAGATTGGTGCGCGAACAACCCGACTACGCTCCAGCCTGGAGCTTGCTCGGCGCGATCGATGCGGCGCTCGGGCGCAAAGAGGACGCGATCCGCGAAGGCCAGCGCGCTTGCGAGCTCCTGCCCATCTCCAGGGATGCCTGGATCGGGCCCGTCTACGTAGCCCAGCTCGCGCAGATCTACGCCTGGGTGGGGGAAAACGACCTCGCCTTTCAGAAATTAGAAGAAGCCCGGACAGGCGACAGTTATGTCCGCTACGGCTTGCTCAAACTCGATCCGCGTTGGGACCCGCTCCGCGGCGATCCGCGCTTCGAAAAAATCGTGGAATCGTTAGCGCCGAAAGAGAATTCCGCGGGTGCAAAGAAGTGAACCTCCAGAATTTCTTCGCCGAGCTCAGGCGGCGCAACGTCTACAAGGTCGCGGTCGCTTATGCCGTGGTCGGCTGGCTCGTTATGCAGGTCGCGGCCACGATCGTCCCGGCGCTCCATCTGCCCGATAGCCTAACGACCGCGGTGGTTGTCATCACTCTGCTCGGGTTCCCGATCGCGCTGGTAATCGCCTGGGCTTTCGAGATGACCCCGGAGGGGATGAAACGGACGGAGGATATCTCCCCGAGCGAAAAGATTCCGCAGTGGAGTCGGAAGAAGTTTGCCGCATTCGTTCTCGTCGTCGGTCTCACGGCGGCGGCGCTGCTCGCCTTCCAGATTCTGCGGCCGAAGGAAGGGGACGCGCCCGTCGCGGAGTCGAAATCGATCGCGGTCCTGCCTTTCCTGAATCTGAGTGAAGACAAGGCGAACGCATACTTCGCTGATGGCATTCAGGACGAAATCCTGACCCGCCTCTCGAAGATCGGTGGGATCAAAGTCATCTCGCGCACCTCGACCCAGCAATACCAGAGCAAGCCGGGAAATCTGGCGGAAATCGCGAAGCAGCTCGGCGTCGCGCATGTCCTCGAGGGGAGCGTGCAGAAAGCCGGCGAATCGGTGCGGGTAAATGTGCAGTTGATCAAGGCGGAGGGCGACTCGCATCTCTGGGCCGACACCTACGATCGCAAGTTGACCGATATCTTCGCCGTCGAATCGGAGGTGGCGCAACGCATTGCCGATTCTCTGGAAGCGAAACTGACCGGACGCGAGAAAGCGGCGGTCAATTACGTCGGCACGAAAATCCCGGCGGCGTACGATGCCTACCTGCGCGGCATTGCGCTGCGCAATTCGCAAGCGCGAACGGATCAGGCACAACTAATCGAATATTGTCGGCAGGCGATCGCGCTCGACCCCGATTACGCGGCGGCTTGGACGGAACTTACCTTTGCCGAGGGCCTGCTTTTTGCGCAGGGCGAACGAACCGAAGCCCAGCGCGCTGAGGTGCAGAAGGCGGCCGAGAATGCGCTCCGCCTCGATCCGGACCACGGCGGCGGCCATGCCGCCATGGGGATGTATCTCTATTATTGTCTCCAGGAATACGACCACGCGCTGACCGAGCTCTTCCAAGCCAGGGAACAGGCGCCTAACGATGGCGTGATCCTGCAGGCGATTGGCCTGGTCAAGCGACGGCAGGGCAAGCTCGATGAATCGGTCGATTTCCAACTTCAGGCCGCACGGCTCGACCCGCGCAACCAGGATATTTGGATAAACCTCGGCTGGTCCTACCGCGGCATGCGGCGATTCGCCGACGCGCACACCATGTTTGCCCGCGCGCTCGCGCTGGCCCCGAAAGATCCGGATATCCTCATGCGCGACGCCGAGACGTGGTTGGCCGAAGGCAATCTGGCGGTGGCCGCGCGCATGGCGCGAGAAACCGCGCCGCCAGTCGACAGCTTCGGCTTTGTCTACGTGGTTGATATCCTGATCCTCGAACGCAAGTACCATGAAGTGATCGCGAGGATCACTCGCGGATTGGACCAACCGAGGGGTGGCAGTCTGCCGCCGCTCCTCCAGGCGATGGCCGGGATGACGATCGGCACGATGCACCTCGCCGCCGGCCGGGAAAGCGAAGGGCGCCCCTTCCTTCTCCAGGCCGAGGGCGAGCTGACGGCTTTGCGCGAGCAGGGAAATAACAGCCCCGCCTTGCGGACCGCGCTTCTCGACCTGCACGCGTGGCTGGGACGCCGCGAAGAAGTTAATCGCGAAGTCCCGGAGCATATCGCGCAGCAAGCGAAAGATCGCTGGCTTGGACTATCGGCGGAGGAAGACGCGGCGCGAGCCTTCGCCATCCTCGGGCAAAATGACCGCGCTCTTTCACTCCTGGAACATCTCGCGGTTACCCCTTATGCCGACTCGATCACCCCAGCGCTGCTGCGCCTTGATCCCGTCTGGGACAAGATTCGCCAGGATCCGCGTTTCCAGAAATTGGCCAACACCAGGCCGTAAACTTCTGCGCCGAACCAGGACGCCTCTCTCGCCTAACGACCCCGGAGCGTGGAAATATTGACCGGGGCGGGCGGCGGATTTTACGGTATTCTGCCGGCGCCATGTCCGGTGATTCCTCACCCGAGCTGAAAGCCGAGATCGG
This sequence comes from uncultured Verrucomicrobiae bacterium, assembly GCA_963749935.1. GTDB lineage: Bacteria > Verrucomicrobiota > Verrucomicrobiia > Chthoniobacterales > UBA10450 > Palsa-1392. The sequence continues at coordinate 1,034,994 of CAVVOH010000004.1, read as the reverse complement.
CCACGTCTTGCTGTTGGACATCGTGGGATATTCGAAATTGCTCATCACTCAGCAGGGCGAGCTGCTCGAAACCCTCAAGCAGCTCGTGCAGGAAACGGCTCCGGTCCGGAGCGCGAAAGAAAGGGGCGCGCTCGTGTTGCTCCCGACGGGCGACGGAATGGCGCTGGTCTTTCGCGATCCGCTGGAGGCCCCGCTGGAATGTGCGCTGCAACTGGGCGCCGCCCTGCGCCAACATCCGGAGCTGCAACTGCGGATGGGAATCCACAGCGGGCCGATCCGGCAAGTGCTCGATGTAAACGAACGGACCAACGTGACCGGAGCTGGCATCGATGTCGCCCAGCGGGTGATGGATTGCGGCGATGCCGGGCACATCCTGGTTTCCAAAAGGGTCGCGGACGATCTTGCGCCTTACCCGCGCTGGCATGCGCAGTTGCACGATCTCGGGGAAGCGGAAGTGAAGCACGGCGTCCGCGTTCACCTGTTCAATCTCTACGCCGAGCAGGCGGGCAATCCGGAACGGCCGGCGAAATTGCGGCCGGCCGAAGTCCCTCCCGTGGGCGCGGCGGCCGGCGGTTGGAAGTGGCGCACCACCGGCCTGGCGCTCGCCATTCTGATGTCGTTAGGCGTGCTCACTTGGTGGTTCGTCCTCCGTCCAGGCCGGCCGGCGCCGCAGTTCACAGCCGCCCCCGCGGCGGCAGTCATTCCCGAAAAAAGTATTGCGGTGCTTCCTTTCGATAATCTCAGCGCCGATCCCGAAAACGCCTTTTTTGCCGATGGCGTGCAGGATGAAATCCTGACCAACCTGGCCAAAATCGCCGACCTGAAAGTGATCAGCCGCTCGAGCGTGATGCATTACCAGCGCGGCGTGGAACGCGATCTGCGGCAAATCGGAAAAGAGCTGAATGTGGCGCATTTGCTGGAAGGCAACGTGCAGCGGGCACCGAATCGGGTGCGCGTGAACGCCCAGTTGATCAATGCCCGCACCAACGCTCATCTCTGGGCGCAAACCTACGATCGCGAACTCTCGGATATCTTTGCCATTCAAAGTGAGATCGCGAAGGCAATTGCCGAGCAGTTGCATGCCCGGCTTTCGCCGACGGAGAAGAGCGCGATCGAACTTCCTCCGACCGGCGACATAAATGCTTTCGACCTCTATACCCAGGCCAAGAATCTCTACCTGATCGGCTTCGGCGGGAGCAGCGGAATCGCGACCCTGGAGCAGGCGGTCGACCTGCTGGATCAGGCGGTGGCGCGAGATCCTTCCTTCTTCCCCGCCTATTGCCAGCTCTCTCGCACGCACACGGCGATTTACCTGCTCTTCGACCACAGCTCCGCTCGTTTGGCCAAGGCCGAGGCGGCCTTGCAGGGAGCAGTTCGGCTCCGTCCCGACGCGGCCGAGACGCATTTGGCCCGAGCCTTCAACCTCTACTCAGGTTACCTCGATTACGATGGCGCCATGGCGGAGCTGGAAAAGGCGCGCCTCACTTTGCCTAACGATCCGCAGGTTTTCGACCTCGCCGGTTACATCCTGCGGCGACAGGGCCGCTGGGAAGAGTCCAATCGGAACCTCGAGCGAGCGATTGAACTCGACCCGCGAAATATTCTCACCCTGCAGCAGACCGCGGGCAGCTATCTGATGTTTCGCCGCTACGCGGACGCCAGGTCGCTCTTCGCTCGCATCCTGGCTTTTGTTCCGGACGATCCCACCACCAAAGTGCAACTGGCTTTCACGGAGTTTGAAATGCGAGCCGACACCCGGCCGTTGCGCGAAATGGTCGAGACGATTCGGAATTCCGATGCCGCCGCCGTGCAGACGATCGCGGAGTACTGGCTTGTCTGCGCCTTGGCGGAACGCGATGGCGCGGCGGCCACCGCCGCCTTGGCCGCCACGCAAAAGAATCCCTCCATTGCCTTGAGCCCGCTCGAGAATCTTAATTTCAGTCATCTGTTTCTGGAGGCCGTGATCGCTCGCATGACGGGCGATGAAACAAAGACACAAGCCTCTCTCACCGCCGCGCGGCGAGAACAGGAAACGATTGTGCAGGCGCAACCGAACTTCGGGCCGGCTTTGAGCGTGCTCGGCCTGATCGACGCCGGCCTCGGCCGGAAGGAGGAAGCGCTCCGCGAGGGTCGCCGCGCAGTCGAACTTCTGCCCGCGGAAAAGGATGCGATGGGCGGACCGGCCCAGGTCAAATACCTGGCCATGATCGCGGCTTGGGCAGGCGAGAAGGATCTCGCCTGTGAGCAACTGGCCAGCGCAGTCCGTCTCCCCAGCACGGTGAGCTACGGTGAATTAGCGCTCCTGCCCTTCTGGGATCCATTACGAAGCGATCCGCGTTTCGAAAAGATCGTGGCCGATCTCGCGCCCACGGCGGCCACGAGATAAACAGCACGTCCAGTGACATAAGAATTGGGAGCGCAACGAGCGCTTTCAAAAAACTGATGCAGTCGGTGGCCTAGTGTCCGCTGGCGGCGAGGGCGCGAAAGATGCGCAGCTCGCCCATCTCGAATTTTCCTCCGAGCTGGTCACGCACGCCGGTCAGATTACGCGGACCAGCGCGCTCGAAGGCAGTCGCGAGCTCCTTTGCCTGCGCCGGGGTGAAAAATTGGTCTCTCGTTAGTCCAGCGCCCGACTCGACCGCGCGGGCGAGGTGATCCAAAATGGTATTCCGTACGAACCCGCGGCTGCGCGCGATCACCTCGATCGATTCGCCGACGCGGAAGCGGCGCAAGGTTTCTGCCTCGCTGTCGTTGAGGGGCGTGCGACGCGGAGCAGAGCTTCCCGGCGCGACAAACGAATGGCGTGGATAGACCTTCAAGTATTCGGCGATCGCAGCCAGGAAAGGCTCGGCAAAATCACGCAACTTTTGTTCGCCCACGCCCGGGATGCGGCGAAAATCGGCCGGCGTTTGCGGGTAACTGCGCGCCATCTCGCGCAACGCCACGTCGGACAAGATGACGTAGGCCGGGACATTGCGCGCGTCGGCCAGGGCGCGGCGCACGCCGCGCAGTTGTTCGAAGAGCGCTTCGTCGCATTCGATTGCGCCGGCCCGCTGCTTCGTCCTCGCCGTCGGTTTCTCTGCCTGTTTCGTTAGGGTAATTTGGGTCCGATCACGCAGCGTTTCGCGACCGGCTTGTGTCACCTGCAAGGTCGCGAACTTTCCCGGCGCCACCTCGACCAGCCCGAGGCGAAGCAATTCGCGTCCGACCGCCTGCCAGGCATCGCGCTTCAGTTCCTTGCCGATGCCGTAAGTGGAGAGTTCGTTATGCCCGCGTTGCCGGATCGGTTCCGTATCAGCGCCGGTCAAGACTTCGACGATGTGATTCAGGCCAAAGGCGAACCCGCTCTTCTGCTGCACGCGCAGGACGCAGGAGAGAAACTTTTGCGCCGCGACCGTGCCGTCGAAGGTTTCGCGCGGGTTGAGGCAGTTGTCGCAGCCGTTGCAGGGCTCGTTAGGGCGTTCCTCGCCGAAGTAACGCAGCAGGGTGGTGCGGCGGCATTCCCGGGTCTCGGCGTAGTGCACCATCTGGCGCAGTTGCTCGCGCGCGATCCGCGCTTCGCTTTCGCTCTTCTCCTCGATGAAGCGGGTCTGCTTGACCACATCGCTCGCGCTGAAGAGCAGGACGCAATCGCTCGGCAGACCATCGCGCCCCGCCCGCCCGGTCTCCTGGTAATAGCTCTCGATGTTCTTCGGCAGGTCGTAGTGCACGACGAAGCGGACGTTCGGTTTGTTGATCCCCATCCCGAAAGCGATCGTGGCGCTGACCACCCGCACGTCGTCGCGCAGGAACATTTCCTGGTTTTGCGCGCGCTCTTTCCCCTCCAGGCCAGCGTGGTAGGGCCGGGCGGTGATGCCGTCGGCGTTCAATTTCGCCGCGACCGAGTCGGCGCTCTTCCGGCTCGCGCAGTAGACGATCCCGCTGTCGTTAGGCCGGCTCTGCAGAAATTCGAGCAGCTGATCGTAGGGCGACGCCTTCGGCACCACTCGATAGGTCAGGTTGGGCCGATCGAAACTCGCGACGTAACACCTGCGGGTCGCGCAATTTCAGTTGGGCGAGAATATCTACGCGCACCCGCTCAGTCGCGGTCGCGGTCAGCGCCATGATCGGAACGTTAGGCAGAATCTCCCGCAGCCGGGCCAGCTCGCGATATTCGGGCCGGAAATCGTGGCCCCATTCGCTGATGCAATGCGCCTCGTCGATCGCGATCTGGGCCACGTTCCACTCCTTCACTTTCTCGATAAAGGAATCGAGCATGAGCCGCTCCGGCGCGACGTAGAGGAGCCGATATTCGCCGTCGTAGAGTCCGCGCAGGCGCGAACGCGCCTGGGTCCCATCGAGTGCTGAATTGAGAAATGTCGCCGCCACTCCGCTCGCCTGGAGCGCGTCGACCTGGTCCTTCATGAGGGAAATGAGGGGCGAAATTACGATCGTGAGGCCAGGTCGGAGCAAGGCCGGCAGTTGGAAACAGAGCGACTTACCGCCGCCCGTCGGCATGAGGGCGAAGACATCGCGCCCCGCCAGGGCGTCGCGCACGATCTCCTCCTGCAGCGGCCGGAAAGCGGTGTAGCCGAAGTGTTTCTTGAGGGCGGCGTTAAGATTCATCGGGTGGCGGCAGGTAGCGGAGATGGGCGGTGTAAGAGGCAAATTCGATAACGCTTTTTCGCGGTGGAGGCGAGCGCAAAGCGGTGGCCCGATTTCCGGTTTTGCAACCAAAGGGGCCCTGATCTGCGTAGTTCCTGGGAATGAAAACGATTTATCGTTCGAAACTCTTTTGGTTCCTTCTCGTGCTCGCGGCCGCTCTGATCGTCGTCCGGATCATGCTGCCTTTTTGGGTACGCGATTATGTGAACAAGACTCTCTCCGAACTGGAGGATTATCGCGGGCACGTCGAAGAGGTCGATCTAGCGCTTTGGCGCGGCGCTTACAAAATCCGCGAAATCAAGATCGTGAAGACGAGCGGCGATGTACCAGTGCCGTTTTTCTCTGCGCCGCTGATCGATCTTTCCGTGCAGTGGGCGGCGCTCTTTCACGGCTCGCTGGTGGGCGAAATCAATTTCGTGAAACCGCAGGTGAACTTTGTCCACGCCCCGAGCAAGGAAGATTCACAGGTCGGCCTCGACGAGCCTTGGACGCAAAAGGTGAAGGAACTCTTCCCGCTCAAGATCAATCGCTTCACGGTCGACGATGGCGCGATTCATTTCCGTGACTTTCACAAATCGCCCAAGGTCGACGTCGTTTTCGATCGGTTCCGCCTGGTCGCGACCAACCTGACGAACAGCGAGAAACTCTCGAAGACGCTCAATGCCCACATCGAGATGGAAGCGCGTCCACTGGGGGAAGGGGATGTGCGGGCCAAGATTGATCTCGATCCTTATGCCACGAAACCAACCTTCAACCTCGAGACCGAGCTTAAGGGAATGCCCCTGGTGAAGCTGAACGATTTCGCCAAGGCCTATGCCGGGATCACGTTCGAAAAGGGCACGCTGCGTCTGGCCACGGAGTTGAATGCGAAGAGCGGCGACTTCGACGGTTATGTCGAGCCGGTTTTTGAGCAGATGGCGATCTTTAGCCCGGAACATGATTCGGAAAACCCAATCAGCTTCGTCTGGCAGGCGATCGTCGGTGGCCTGACGAAATTGGTGCGCCATCATCCGAGCGATCGTTTTGGGACGCGGGTGCCATTGCACGGCTCTTTCGATAATCCGGAGCCGGCCATTCTCACCACCGTGCTGAACGTGTTTCGCAACGCCATCATCAAGGCTTTCGAGGGCACGCTGGAAAACAAAGAACTGCCCAAGGTGGAAGAACACCCGGGCTGAGCGCGCCTGCCGGAAATTCCGCCGGCCAACGAATTCTCCGACGACTCGTTAGGCCAGCCCGGCTTTACGCTTGCGCGAAACTGGTATGGCGCACGTTGAAGTCGTAAGCGGTCGCGACCTCTGGGTTGAGCCACTCGATCACCGCTGCGTAACCGAGACTTTCCGGATCGTGATGCAGATAATCCGGCGCCACTGCCAACGGAACGAAGCCTTGCTTGAGCTGAAACGACAGGGTCGGATCGCTCAGATCACCGGACATCACCCGCAGGACGTATTGCTCCGCGGTCAGCCGCTCGGCGTAGCGATGGTAGCCACTGAGCCGCGCCCCCGCCCGAATACGCAGCAAACCAAGCTGCCGGACCAGCGCCCGGCGCGCCTTGTAGAGCTTCTTCCCTACCCCGCGGCCCTGCTCATTAGGGCGGACCATCACTTCCGCGCCATAAAGGGTGCGACCGGCGGAATTATGGTTGCGAAACGTCCCGTGCTCGGTGAAATCGCGCCAGCTCGTCGTCATGTCGTAGTCGTCCCACGAGACGATCAAGCTCGCCGCCATCCCGAGGACGCGGCTGCTGCCTTCCTCAACCGCCACGAATTGTCCGTGGGGAAAAACTTCCAGATGCGAAGTGAGCTGGACGACCGACCACGACGGGCTGTCGTGATAAACGGACCGCGTCATCTCGATGATCTGCTCGAAATCTTCGGGGGAAGTATTGCGCACGGTCACTTTTAACCGTGGCCTTTTTGTTTCGCTCACAGCTTTACCAGCTCTGTCTGCGCCAGCATGTCCTGGGTCCGTTTACTGTCGCGCAGCGGCAGGACGGTGCCGGTCTCGCGCCCTTCCTGGATCGTTTTCAAATTCAGCTCGCCGATCACCATCATCTCCTGGTTAACCGTCCCCTCGGCCAGGATCCCGTCGCGCGAGAACGAGAAATCGCTCGGGGTCAGGATGGAAGCCTGGCCGTAATTGAGCGACACCGCCGGCACCATCGGGAGCGAGCCGACCGTGCACGATTGGATGACGTAGACCTGGTTCTCGATCGCCCGCGCATGCGCGCAATAGCGGACCCGCAGGAAACCCTGTCGATCGTCGGTGCAACTCGGCGTGATGATGATTTGCGCATCCTGGTGCGCCGCGGCGCGCGAGATTTCGGGGAACTCGATATCGTAACAAATGGCGATCGCGAGCTTGCCAAAGTCGGTCTCGAACACTTTCAGGCGTTCGCGCGGCGAGACATCCCATTCCTCCGCCTCGAAGCGGGTCATGTGCATTTTGCCCTGCACGCCATGTTCGCCCGACGGGCTGAAAAAATGGGAGTCGTTATAGATCTTGTCGCGCGACTCATCGAAAACCGGGATCGTGCCAGCCACGATGTAAATCTTGTGTTCTCGCGCCAGCTTGCTGAAGACCTCGATGTAGCGCGGCACCTGACGGGAGAGATCGATGATCTGCTGGCGAATCGGGCGGCGGATATCACCAAGAGTGAGCAGCTGGACCGTGAAGTACTCGGGAAAAACGATCAGGTGACACTTGTAATCGACCGCCGTCTCGACCAGCGCGCTGACCTGATCGCGGAACTGCTCAAAGGTCTGAACCGGACGGATGAAGTACTGCAATGAAGCAACTCGAATGCGTTCCATCATCTTCCGTCGCTGATTATTGCGAAGGGAGCAATCTTGGGAAGGAAAAAGCCGCGCGAGTGGGCGGGCGGCGCCGGTTCACGCGCCGCAAGTAACCGCGACGAGTGACTTAACCGCCGCCGGCCGGTAACGATAGATCGTCGTCGTCCCGCCTTCGTAATAGTTACTGGTCAGGATCAATTCCATCTTACCGTCGCCGTCGAGATCGAGAATGCCGGCGACCCGATGCACGTTAGGCGCGTTAAAGTTTCGGTCTTTTTTATAGAACTCGCCGTCGATCAGCTTTGTTTCCACCTTTCCCGCCCGCACCTGTCGCAGGAGGACAAACGAGTAATCGCCCGCCCGCGATTCGGTCGGCGCGCCTTCGTCCTCCGCCGCCCGGTAATTCGTCGCGCTGAGCAGGACTTCCTCTTCGCCATCTCCGTCGAGATCAGCCCGAATGATCTGTGTAATCCCAATCTTGGGGTCACGCATTCCCCGGCCCGCGAGGAATTCTGCGACCGCTTTGTGATAGACGGGCTGAGTGGTATCCATGCTGCGCACCGGCCGCGGGAGCGCGTTCCATGAAGCGGCCAGACCGATCGTTCCGTCAGTCGGTGTTTTGGCGAAAGTGACGCTCCACACCTCCGGACAAATCTCGAGGTCCGCCTCCACCTTGCTCGCCTTCGCCGTGCCCGTCTCCTTGCCCAGGGTGAAAAGGCGGAAGGATGTGCCGGGTTTGAAATCCTTCGCCGCCTGCTCCGAGTTCAGCCACTTCTGCCCGGTGCTGGCGCCGAGCAGGCTGCCGCTCGACACTTCCACCACCGGATGAATCTCCGCCCGCACATGGGTGGCCCAACAAAACAAGGCGGCAACGAAAAAGGCTCTTATCACGGTGACTGGCGTCTCGGCGCTCGTCGGGGAGGGTGAGAGCTGCTCGGGGAAGCGTCAATTCCAAAAAGAACGAGTCGCATAGAATTGCGCCTAACCAGCGTCTTCCATGGGCATGCGCATTGCTGATCTCGTAGTGTGGAATTAGAGCAACGCTTCCGCTGGCTGGGATCGCGTACCTGCGAAATCCTGGAGGATGAAGCGCAGCTGCGGGTCACTGTCCGCAGCGGCGATTTGCGGCAAGAGTTCATGGTGCCGCTCGCGACCCTGGCGGCCAAGCCATCCCGGCTCGTACAATCGAAAGGCCCTCACTGGATCGGAGGCCTGTTCCTGGGCGCGCTCGCCATAGCCTCGTTGGTGGAAGGCTTCGTATGCCAGGACCCGCACAAGCGTGCGATGAGTTTCGCGACCGCCGCGGTCGGGTTGGTACCGCCGGTGCTGTTGCTTCTGTATGCCTGGGGTCGCCAGTATGACGTGCTCGCCTTTCATAATCGCTACTCCGGTGGAGTGATTTTCAATCTGTTCTACGGGCAGCCGAACGCCGCGGTTTTTGACCAATTCATTTCGGAATTGGTTTCGCAAATCGGGCGGGCCACAACAGTCTCGCCGGGCGAAGGAGCCAACCCCGATGTCGCGCAGGAGATCGAAAAGTTTGCCGCACTCCATGAGCAGGGAATGCTCACCAACGAGGAATTCGCCGCAGTGAAGAAGCGGCTGGTGGAGACGATCGCCTCCGAGCCGAAGAGGATCGGATTCTGAGAGTGCTGGTCAGACGGGGCGATCGTCAATCAGGGCCGCCGCTCGGCAATGGCACGAATGATTCCGGCGATCACTTCGTCGCGCGGCTTGGCGCCGAGGTTGCCTTTGCCGTGGACGCGGACGCTGACGGCGCCGGCTTCCAGGTCGCGGTTGCCGATGACGAGCATGGTGTGGACTTTCATTTGCTCGGCGTTGGCGATCTTGGCTTTGATCGGGTCGCTGCTGGCGTCGAGCTCGGCGCGGACTCCGTGGGCGCGGAGTTCGGCTGAATGGCGCGGGCGTATTCGACGAGCGGCGCTTCGTCGCCGATCGGGAGGACGCGGACCTGCTCGGGCGCGAGCCAGAGCGGGAAATTGCCGGCGTAGTGCTCGATGAGGAAGCCGATGAAACGCTCGTGCGTGCCGAGCGGCGCGCGGTGGATGCAGAGCGGGGTGCTTGTCGGTGTTGTCGCGGTCTTTGTAGGTGAGGCCGAAGCGCGCGGGCACGGCGAAATCGACCTGGTTGGTGGCGATGGTGAATTCGCGGCCGATGGCGCTCCAGACCTGCACGTCGATCTTCGGGCCGTAGAAGGCGGCTTCGTTCGGCACTTCGACGTAGTTGATGCCGCTGCGCTGGAGGACGCCGCGGACCATGTCCTCGGTCTTCAGCCAGAGCTCGGGTTTATCGACGAATTTCTGGCCGAGCTTCGCCGGGTCGTGGGTGGAGAAGCGCATGACGGTATTTCTCGATGCCGAAGATCTTGAAATACTTCAGATACATCTCGTTCACGGCGTGGAACTCGTCCTCGAACTGCTCCTCGGTGCAGTAGATGTGGGCGTCGTTCATCTGCATGCGAACGCACGCGCATGAGGCCGAACAGTTCGCCGCTCTGCTCGTAGCGGTAGCAGGTGCCGTATTCGGCGAGGCGCAACGGCAGGTCGCGATAACTGCGCGGCACCGCTCCGAAGAGCTTGTGATGATGCGGGCAGTTCATCGCTTTGAGGTAGTAGCGATCGAGGCGCCGATCAGGAATCGAGTTCGGCTGTCGGCAACGATTCTGCTGTTCGAAGCGCGATCCATCTCTTCGGCGCGTCGTGCGCATCAATCTCCGCGCTGATCGCTGCTCGAACTGCATTCGCCGGCGATCTTCCGGTAGATATCGCGTCTCCTGCGTCAGCAAGTGGCGGCTCGAGTACGGCTGTCGACTTCGCTCGATCTTCGATGCTGCGCTTCTCGTCGCTCTTCGTCGAGTTCCATCGGCGGAAACATCGACTCCGCGTAGTAAGGCAGATGCCCGCTGGTGATGATACATGTTCTCCCGCGCGAGGTGCGGCGTGCGCACGCGCTCGATAGCCGGCGGCGAATTCCGTTTCCTTCGCCAGCTTTTCCAGTTCCTCGATGAGGCCGTGCCGCGCGGCAGCCAGAGCGGCAGGCCGGGGCCGACGTCGTCGTCGAAGGTGAAGAGCTCCAGCTCCTTGCCGAGCTTGCGGTGGTCGCGCTTCTTCGCCTCCTCGAGCATCGTGAAGTAGGCGTCCATCTCGGTCTTGTTCTTGAAGGCGGTGCCGTAGATGCGCTGGAGCTGCGGGTTTTTCTCGTCGCCCTTGTAGTAGGCGCTGGCGACGTGGGTGAGCTTGAAGGCGCCGATGTTGCCGGTGCGCATGACGTGCGGGCCGGCGCAGAGATCGATGAAGTCGCCGTTGCGGTAGAGCGAGATCTCTTCGCCCTCGGGAATGTTCTGCGACGATGTCGAGCTTGAACTTGCTCGCGTTCGGGCCGCGCGCCCGAGCGCGGCCAAGTTCGCCGCGCTTGCGCCAGCGCGAGCGCTTCGTCGCGCGACGACTTCCACGCGCTCGAAAACGTGGTTCGCCTTGATCTCCTTTTTCATCTCCTCCTCGATCTTCGCGAAATCCTCGGGCGAGATGCGGTGCGGCAGATCGACGTCGTAATAGAAGCCGTTCTCGACCGGCGGCCCGGCGGCGAACTGCGCCTCCGGCCAGATGCGCAGGATGGCCGTGGCCAGCACATGCGCGGCGGAATGGCGGAGCCGCTCGAGGTCGGTCATCTGGGCGCGTTGCTCGAGGGTTTTGCGTTCGTCGGCCATTGGAGCGGTCAATTAAGCATCCGCGGGGCGAAAGGAAACGCGGATTTTCCCTGTGGAAGACGCACGGGACCGCCCGGCGGGACCAAGGAGAGTTACAGATCGGGTGAGGGCACGCGGGCGGCGAGCCGGCTCCATCCAATCCTAAAAATCGGCGGTTTAGCCACGTTTGCTGAAGATTTTGATTTCCTCAGCGGCTTTTTGTAATTCTTCGAGGGTGGCGAGAGCGGCTTCCTGTTTCTTGATCGTTTCGGCGTTCGTCGCCAGCATTTCCTGGAGCTCTTGCAGCTTCGTCGCCTTGCTCTCGGCGATCGGTGCGGCGGTGGCCGGTTCGGCTGAGGTGGCGGGAGCCGGGGTGGCGGCTTGAAGGATAATCGGGGCGGGCGTTTGCGCGCCGAGGTTCACCCACGGCAACGTGGCCAGACCGAGTGCAATAAGAATGGCAGGATAACGATTCATCTTAGCGTCCTCCCCGACTGCTATAGATGCGGGCGACGCGAATCGCCTCCGCCAGGCTAACCAGCCTGGCGTCGATCTTGGCCTGGTTTTCCGCGATCTGAACTTGTTGGGCCTGCACTTCTTTCATGAGGGCTTCCAACTGCTGCTGGTCGTCAGTCGCAGGGGACTGCGCGCCAATCGAAGTGGCGAAAAGGGCAAGCAAACCCAGGAGAGTTAATTTTTTCATAAGAAGTTCTATCGAGAAAATTACTGAGCAAGTGGCGTTCCCTGCCCGGGAAAAGGGTCCACTGTCGCGGCCAGTCGCCGGTGCGCGGCGCGAAAACTGCTTGCTTGGTAAGGCTCAGTTGTTACCCTCTGCCCATGGCGGGACCGGGAATGTTTCAATCACAGAATCTTTCCCTACAGCAAGTCCTCGCGCCGCAGTTGCAGCAAAGCTTGCTCATTCTGCAGGCGCCTCTGCTCGAGCTGCGGAATCTCGTGCAACAGGAAATGGAGACCAATCCGGTCCTCGAGGAGTTGGCTGAGCCGACTGATGAGGAGCGCCAGGTTTCCGAAAGCGAGCCCGCCAAGGACGATTTCAAAGAGGAATTCGATCAACTGGCCAAGCTCGATGACGAGTGGCGTGATTACATGGCGCAATCGGCCAGCTACAGCGGCCGCTCCAAAGCCGAGGACGAGAAGCGCCAGTTCTTCTTCGATTCCATCGCGACCCAGGAGACGCTGCAGCAGCACCTCGTCGGGCAGCTCAACCAGACGGCCCTCAGTGGCGACGATCGCAAGACGGCCGAACTGATCATCGGGAACATCGACGACAATGGCTTCCTCCAGACCACGCCGGAGGAGATGTCGATGAACACCGGCATCGCGCAGGAAGATTTCGAGCTCATGCTCACCCTCATCCAGAGTTTTTACCCGCCGGGAGTGGGGGCACGCGATTTGCGCGAGTGTCTGATGATTCAACTCAAACGCGATGGTCGCGAGAAGAGTCTCGAATATCGGGTCGTTTCCGATCACATGATCGATCTCGGCAAACGGCGCTTCCCGGAGATCGCGCGCCGGATGGGAATCACCGTCGAGCAGGTGCAGAAGGCCGCCAACAGCATTGCGCAGTTGGAGCCGCGTCCCGGCCAGATCTTTGCCGAGGCGCCGCAGAATTACGTCCTGCCCGATGTCACCGTGGAAAAAATCCAGGGCCAATATCAGATCATCCTGAACGGCGAACAAATCCCGCACCTCCGTATCAGCAATACCTATAAAGACATCATGTCGCAGGATGGCAGCGGCGGTGAAGTGAAGGATTACATCCGGGACAAAATCCGGAGCGGAAAATTCCTGATCAAATCAATCCACCAACGCCAGCAGACGATCTCGAACATCGCGCACCAGATCGTGGATCGGCAGAAGGAATTTCTGGAGCGCGGCTCAGCGCACTTGAAGCCGATGACGATGGTGCAGATCGCCGACGCCGTCGGGGTCCATGAAACCACGGTCAGCCGCGCCATTTCCGGCAAATACATCTCCACGCCGCAGGGTGTTTTCGAGATGAAATATTTTTTCACCCCGGGCTACCAGACCTCGAGCGGCGCTTCCATGAGCAACACGAGCGTCAAGGAAGCGATCCTTGACCTGGTCAAAAGCGAGTCCGGCAGCGCGCCCTTGAGCGATAAGGAAATCGTCGAGATTCTCGGTGAGCGCGGCATCCCGATCGCCCGGCGCACGGTGGCCAAATATCGGACGGAGTTGAATATTTTGCCGAGCAACATGCGGCGGAAATATTAGGAAAGTGACGAGTGATGAGTGATGAGTGATCAGGTAGCCGCCTGATTACTCGTCACTTCGCATGTCACCTTCTCGTCGCCGCGCCGTGATCGCCGAATGGCGCGGGCTGCCATCCGATCCGCCGCGGCCGGACCGCACCCAATCGACCGCCGATCTTCTGCCCAAGGTGATGCAGAAGCTTGGCTTGAAAGAGCGCATGCAGGAGGCCGAAATTCTCGGCGCCTGGAAGGATCTGGTCGGCGAATTCAACGCCATTCACTCTGCTCCGATTGCGTTGCGTGACGGTATTCTTTACGTGCACGTTTTGCAGCCGGCCCTGCACTACGAGCTCGAGCGGGTCAACAAGCCGGAGATCCTGCGCAAGCTAAAGCAGCGCTACGGCGGGAGGGCGATTCGCGACCTACGCTTCCGGCTCGGATAGACCGCTACTTTTTCCGTGGCCGCTTCTTTTTGCGCAGGTGTTTGACGAAGGCGCGCAGCGTTTCCGCGCTGACATGATGTTCGATTCCTTCGGCGTCCGATTGCGCGACCAGCGCAGGCACCCCTAACGATTCCAAAAACTCGACTACGATCTCGTGCCGGGTGCGCGATTCTTCCGACAACTTGCTCCCACTCGCGGTCAAGAAAATCGAGCGATAGGGCAGGCTGGTGACGAGGCCCTCGCGTTGCAGCCGTTGAATCGTCCGCGCCACCGTCACATGGGTGACGCCGAGGCGGCGAGCCAGATCGATCACCCGCGCCTCGCCGGTCGAGGTGATCAGTTCGGCGATCATCTCAACATAATCCTGCGCGATTTCGTGGGAGTGCTCCTCCCGCGTGCGGCGGGGATGGCGATGAGGCAGGGCGGGGCGGCGCTTGCGGACTTTGGCAGGTTGGGCAGAGGCGGAAGACACGGTGGAAAGCAAATCAAAGGAAAGCGGCGTTGACAACCAGAAGGCGAATTTGTAGCATCCGCTACATCTTTAAGCTGATGCTCCTAGATGTAAAGCGTGCTTAATCGCGAAACCAATGCCGGACGTATCTGAGGAAGTAACCCCATCGAACCGTGCCTGGCGTCGGACGGGCGGGATGGTTTCGCTGCCCGAGGTGCATCGCAGCGTGGTCGTACCGGGCCAGGGTTCGTTCTGGCGTAAAATGGCGGCCTTCGCCGGCCCGGGTTTTCTGGTCGCGGTCGGCTACATGGATCCGGGCAACTGGGCGACCGATTTGGCGGGCGGAGCGCAGTTTGGCTACACCCTGCTGGCGGTGGTCATGATCTCAAATTTCATGGCCATCCTTCTCCAGCATTTATGCGTAAAGCTGGGCATTGCCACGGGACGCGATCTCGCCCAGGCCTGCCGCGACCATTACAGCCGGCCGACGATCTGGTTTCTCTGGGTCATTTGCGAACTCGCCATCGCGGCTTGCGACCTGGCTGAAGTCGTTGGCTCCGCCATCGGTCTGCAACTTCTCTTTGGCATCCCGATCGTCTGGGGCTGTGTAATTACCTGCCTCGACGTCCTGGCGGTGCTCTTTCTCCAGAATAAAGGTTTCCGCTACATCGAGGCGGTGGTCGTGACGCTCATTTTGACCATCGGGGGATGTTTTGCCTTCGAGCTTTTCTTTGCCCAACCGAGCCTGACGGGCGTGATGCTGGGCTTTGTCCCTAGCACCGAGATTCTCAAAAACCAGAACATGCTCTACGTCAGCATCGGGATACTGGGCGCGACCGTCATGCCGCACAATCTCTACCTCCATTCCTCCATTGTGCAGACGCGCAAATTCGAGCAGTCGCCGGCCGGCAAACGCGAGGCGATCAAATTCGCCACTATCGATTCTTCCTTCGCCCTCATGTTCGCCCTCTTCATTAACGCAGCGATTCTGATCCTGGCCGCCGCGGTCTTTCACTGGTCCGGCCACAAGGATGTAGCGGAAATTCAGGACGCTTACCAGCTCCTTAGCCCGACCCTTGGGGTGGGCGTGGCCAGCACGCTCTTCGCGGTCGCCCTCCTCGCCTCCGGCCAAAATTCCACTCTCACCGGGACTCTGGCGGGCCAGATTGTGATGGAGGGTTTTCTTAATTTCCGCATCACCCCTTGGCTGCGGCGCCTGATCACTCGTGGTATTGCCATCGTGCCGGCGGTCCTGATCATCGGGCTTTACGGCGAGAACGAGACGACGGAACTGCTCGTCGCCAGCCAGGTGGTCTTGAGCATGCAGCTTGGTTTCGCTGTCTGGCCGCTGATGCGCTTTACGGGGGAGAAAGCGAAGATGGGAGAATTCGTCAACCCGGTCTGGATCAAGTTCCTCGGCTGGACGACGGCGGCAATCATCATCGTGCTGAACGTGAAACTGCTCTTCGACACTTTCGTGCCGCTTGCGGCGCGGCGGGTTTTCTATGGCTTCCTTGGCCTGCCCTCCGAGTGACCATGGCGCCCGCCTAACGAGTCAGCGCGAATTGGACACCGTCCGGGTTCTGGCTTAACGATCCGAAGTACTTCTTCACATGCTTGCTCCGACCAAAATCTACTTCATCGTCTTCGGCCTTCTCACCATTGCCGGAGGAATCATGGGCTACGTCAAGGCCGGCAGACACGGCGTCGCTCATCGCCGGCTCCATCTGTGGCATTCTCCTGCTCGTCGCCGGATTCGTTCTGCCAGGCAACGTGATTGTCGGGTTGTTGATCGGCGGAATTGTTTCGCTTCTCCTGGTAGCGCAATTCCTGCCCGCCTTCTTTCGCAGCGGCAAGGTCATGCCGGCGGGGATGATGTCACTCCTCAGCATCATCGGAGTGGTGCTCGCGGTCGTCGCCTGGCTGCGGAAATAGCGCTTCGCGTGCGCAAGTTTCGCCTCAGGACGTTGCGCTGGGTTGCGCTCTTCCTCTTTCTTGGCCTTTTCGCGGCCATCGTGTTGCGCTGGATTTCGCTTGAGCGCCTGCGTCTGACTTTGCAACGCCTCGGCCCGCTGCCCCACGCGACGCCGACCGCGACACCCGAACTGATTCCGACTCCCACCCGCCCGCCGGTCATTGGGGGGAAGCTTGACACCACCAAATTATGGAGTGGGATCACCGTCCATGCAGAGGTCGAACCGACTCCGGGTGGCGCTGCCTCGATCGAGCGCGTCGATCCGCAAAGCTATGTCCTCGACGTGAAGCTGAAAGTACGTGTCCCGGCGCCGAACCGAACGATTGAGGAACTGGCCGAGGTCACACCGGAATTGCCCAGGCTGCTGCCGGACCTGGCGAAATCGATCACGCCGGAATCAGTCTCGCCCCTTTTCCAGGAGCTCTACGATCTCAAGGTGGCAACCTTGCGGGAAGATCTCGTGAGGCTGGATCAACTCCTTTCCCGCCACAATTTTTACGACTGTCAGACCATCCTGCGCCTGCAACATCCCGAGTCCAAACGCAGCGCCATTCTCCTGCAGGCCGAAATGGATGTGGATGCGGACGGTTCCGACTCCGACCGGCTACCGGCGATTGACGGTCGCTCCGCGAACTTCAAACCGTTCACCAGTTATCGTTGGAAGAAAAAAACGACGACTCCGAATTCGTTTCTCCCGGCGACGGAGGAAAAGCTGCTCCGCTACGAAACCGAGTTTGCGCGCAAAGGCCTGACCATGGAGCGCAATCGCGATCTGCGGATCGGGATTCAACGGGTTAAAGCCGAGGTCGATTCGCTCAAGCGCTTCAGTTTCCTGATCGCTTCGACCGATCCCTACATCGTGCTCCCGGGAATTTTCGCCCGGGCGAAGGACGCGGGGAGGGTGGGGGATTACGCGGTGGTCGTTTACGGCGACCAGATTTATCCGGCGCTGGTGGGCGACGTCGGGCCGTCCGATAAAGTGGGCGAAGCCTCACTCCGGCTTGCCAAGCAAATCAATCCACTCGCGACTGCCAATAGTCGCCCCGTGAGCGACCTGAAGGTGACCTACCTGATTTTTCCCGGCACGGCCGAGACGTCCTTCGGCCCGCCCGATCTGGAAAAGATTCGGTCGCGCTGCGAAAAGCTGATTCAAGAGATGGGCGGGGCGAGTGTCGCGCTGCACCGGTGGGAGAATCTCATCCCAACTCCCACGCCAACCCCGTCGCCGACTGTAACTCCCACAGCCACCGCGTCGCCCGGTGCGAGCCCTTCCCCTAACGAATCGGTGACGGTTACGCCAACTCCCTTGGTCGCGCCGACCTTCGCCTTTCCCACGCCCACGAGCGCTCCGAGCGAGGCACCTTCGGCGTCCGCCAGCATTTCGCCGACGGTTTCACCGTTACTCATCCCGACCACGTCGCCGCTGGTCTCACCAACTCCCTAGGAGACCGGGCTCCACCAGGGGTTATCCTCCAGGCCGGACTTGCGGCCTCACGCCCAAGTCATGCATCTTGCGCTGACCGCCTTTTTTTCGGTCGGCCGAATTGGAAAAACTCGCTTCCGTCATCTCGCTCGCATTGCGAGTGGTCTGGACCACGGTGGCGATGTTCAAACCGTTGGCTTTGGCCAAGTCAGTCCAAGTCTTGCCTTTGGACTTCAGGCTCGCGATTTCCTGGACCTTGTTGCTATTACCGCGGGCGATGGCGTTGATCGCGCAGAGCTCGCCGAAACGCAGCCGGAGGATATCCTGTTGAGCCTGCAATTCGCGCTCGCTCACGCCGGTGGCCCGGGCCACGGCCGCCACCACAAACGGACGTTCCGAGTCGGTTCCAGCAGCCGCATTCAGGTGCCGAATGCTGCTGAGGAGTGCGTTTTCGTCCGTCCCGGTGACATTTTTCTTGGGCACCTTGACGTAGCCGCCACCGAGCAGGCTGCCGACCGGAGGCGGAACCCAGACAGTGTCGTATTCTTGAGCATCTTCCTTCACGGGAGCGTTGACGCCCGTCGAGGCGACCGAGGTCCCAGCAGAAGATTGGGTACTGGCGGATGGCGGCATTGCGCAACCACCCAAAAGGCAAAAAGCGGAAAGCAGACCGGTAAGTGACTTGAGCATGGCCCGGGTTTTAGCTCCGCCCGCAGAAACGTCAAGCCTATTTATTGAAGATTATTGCACAGTGCTTGTCGCAGGAACGTAACAATAGACTTTTTGCCCCTTTTCTCCGCCTTGGCTAAAGAGAAGGCGTGGTGATCAATCGCACGAATCATTATCGTGCTGCGTGGATATCCGATGTTCACCTCGGCACCCGCGGCAGCAACGCCACCGCTTTGCTCGCGTTCTTGAAAGAGAATGAGTTCGGCACGCTGTATATCGTCGGCGATCTGATCGATATCTGGTCGCTCCGGCGCGGAATTTACTGGCCGCAGGAACATAACGACGTCATCCAAAAAATTCTGCGCAAAGCGCGCAAAGGGACGCGGGTGGTCTACATCCCAGGCAATCATGACGAATTTCTGGCCCGCCATCTCGGGGCCTATGGCGCAATCACGATTCAGAAACACGCTCTTCATGTGACCGCCGATGGGCGCCGCATCTTCATCCTGCATGGGCACGAACTCGACACCGTGGTGCAAAACATCAGGTGGCTCGCCTTCCTCGGTGACCTTGGCTATCAATTCCTGCTCGCGCTCAACCCGCTCGTGAACGCGGTTCGCCGCATTTTTGGATTTGGTTATTGGTCGCTCAGCAAAGCCGTCAAGCAACGAGTCAAAGACGCGGTCAGTTTTATCGGCGCCTATGAGGACGCCATTGTTCGCTATGCCGAACGCTACCACGTCCAGGGTGTGCTCTGTGGTCACATCCACAGTCCGATTATTCGCCAGATCGGGGCTACGACCTATTACAACAGTGGCGATTGGGTCGAGAACTGTTCGGCCCTGGTCGAACATGAAGACGGCCAGATTGAACTGCTGACGAATTGCCAGCTGCCCCTGCTCGAACTCGCGCCCCCGCCCGTTCGTCCGCCGAGCCGGCTTTGGGTCTTGCCGGAAAAATCACATGAAAAAGAAACTGACTGCGCGGCCGAAACACGAGACCTCACCAGCAAGATCATTGCTTACCGATCTCGTTAGTCTGCGCCGCACGCTGCGGCTGACCGGTCGCGCCTATCTTAGCCGGCTGGAAGCGGAACTCGACGAGGTGACAGCCTGGGCTAAAGAGCGCGTCCAGCAGCGCGACTTGTCGAAGGCTCGCGTTCGCGATCTTGGAGACATGATCACTCTCGTGCGCAAGATCGACGCCCGGCCAATCAAGGGCCGACGGCGTGACCTGAAGAAGATCGACGCTACCGTCGGCGACCTGCGCGAATTGATCAGAGACCAGGCGGATCGTTAGGTGGTGCGCTCCGGCCAGGCGCCGGCGAAACGGAGCAGGCGTCGTTCGAAGGCGGCGGGCTTTTCGGCAAAGAAACGAGCGCCCAGATCGAGCGCGATTTGTTTCAACTCCTTTTCCCGGGCGCAGATGAGCCCGAGAAGCAAAACCCTCTCGTCTTCGCGACAGCCTTCGTCCGCTTCCAGTCGACTTCTGAAAAAGGCGAAGTCATGCAGATCGCCCAAGTGCTGGCCAAGTGTCTTGGCGGCGTCCGCCAACTCACACATCACCGCCTGGTTGAGACACTGCAGAATGCGCGCCTGATACCGGATGTCTTTGACCCGCTTGCGCCAGTCGTGGAAATTTTCGGTCGTTGCTTCCGTCTTGACGCAATCGAGGCATTTCCGCGCCCTTTTGTAGGAGTGGCGCAGGGCGCAGCTGAGATTTCTTACGCTCAGATCGTCCAGTGGCCAGCCCTCGATCCGGTCGCAGATGTGCTGCAGGGTCGCTTCCGCCTCCCGTCGTTGCGGTCCGAAGCTACCGGCATGCGCTGCCATTTCTTTCTCGAGCGCGGCCGATGTTTGGGCGAAGGCGGTCTTCCCCTGTTGCGCCTGCTCGCGCAGGTTCTCGAGCAATTGCAGTTGCACGCGCGCATCGCGCGAACCCGAGAACGTCCGCGCCACGCCGCGCAGTCGGTCGTTCTCTTCCTTGAAAATTTCCTTGCCCAGCTGCTCGCGAATCAGCCGCAGGAGGGCACGCTGCTTCTTGATATGTTTGCGCGTTGAGTGAACCGCAGCGGCTTCTTTCCCGCCTGCGACCTGCCCGATCTGGCCAAGCGTGCTTTCGAGCTGCTCCCGCGCGATCCGGCGGATGCCACCGGCGAGCGGTTCATTCGTTTTCAGGCGATAACTCATGCTGGATGATTTCGAACCCGGCGCTTTGTTCGCGCCTGAAACCGGATAATTTTACTCCGAATCGCTGGATTGGGGAACCGGGATTAGTGTTTGCCGCATGAGCCCGGATGATCGCCTGCGCGAGACGGAGACATTTTTTCACGAGCAAATCCCGCTTACCCGCGCGCTCGGAGTGCGGGTAGAGAGTTGTGACGCTGACGGTTTCGTCCTCTGCGCGCCGCTCGCGCCCAACCAGAATCATCTCGGGACCGCATTTGGCGGCAGCCTCGCGGCTATCGCGCTCCTCGCCGGCTATGGGTTGCTCTGGTTGGAACTGGATGACCGCGCTGCGCACCTCGTCGTGAGCGAGAGTCGGATGAAATTTCGGCGCCCGGTTCGAGACCAAATCCGCGCGCGCTGCCGTCCGCCGGAGGCTTCCGCTCTGGCAAAGTTCAAGAAGGATTTCGCGGCGGATGGCAAGGCCCGCATCCGGCTCGACGCGGTCATTGAAGAGGATGACGAGATTGCAGTCCTTTGTGAGGGAACTTATGTCGCCCGGCGCTGAGCTACCCCGCATGGATTCGAACCATGAATAACGCCTCCAAAGGGCGCTGTGTTACCGTTACACCACGGGGTATTTCCTGGCCTTCCCGCTGCACATTCGCTGCAGCCCGCCGCCGCGCTACGAATCTTTAAAGCGCAAACGACAATTCGCAAATCCGACCGCGGCTGGCCAGTTCAGGCCGACGGCGACGACGGGCCTCGATCGAGTATCGCCTGGATCTGCCGCACGATCTCGGCCGGCTGATACGGCCGGCGCAGGAATCCGGCCAAGCCCGCGGCCATCATCCGCTCGAGGCGATGTTGTTCAATGAAGCCGGTGTTTAACATCACTCTGGTGTTGGGCGCGATCTCGCGCAGGCGGTTAAAGGTCTCTTCGCCATCCATCTCCGGCATGGTCAGATCCAGCAGCACAAGATCGAAGCGACTCGGCCGGGCCCGGACCAGCTCAAGACATTCGATTCCTGACTGCGCAGTGACCACTTCCATCTCCGCCTGGGTCAGCACCTGCCGGGTCAGTATCGAGTGCCATCGGTTCATCGTCCACCACCAGGATACACGGTTGGCGCGGCGCCGATGCCGCCTCGGCCAGGCGCCCGTAGGAGGGATGAAGCAGAATTTTTCGGCTGGTGCCACCCCCGAGATCCGCCAGGCGACCGGTGACGTTGCTCGCCCGCTCCACGCTCATGTGCAACATCTCGAAATATTTCGCGGCCCGTGCATCCCCATCCCACATATTTTCGAGCAGGGTGACAGTGCCGGCGATGATCTGGAGCAGATTATTCAGCTCGCTGGCTGCGCCCGGCAAGTCAGCCGCCTGCTTTCTGGTGAGATGGTCGCTCATTGCTGACCTGCTCAGGGAGCAACCGAGGTGCCGCTGGCCCAACTTTGTCAGGATCGCAGCCTTGCCGCAGGATGTGCCGCGTCCGCTTTTCTGGTTAGGTTGGAGTTTGTGAAACTGAATCCGTCGAAATTTCGCGTCCCGCCGGGAGGGAAATGGCGCCTGGATGCCGCGCCCACCGAAGCCGAGCCCTTCTACAAATCGAAGAGCCACTATCGGGAATTACTCGGCCAACAAATCGAGCAACTGAGCGCCCTGCAGAGCCTGCTCTACGCGCACAATCGCTACGCGCTCCTTCTCATCTTCCAGGCGATGGACGCGGGCGGCAAAGATAGCGCGATCAAGCACGTCATGTCGGGGGTCGATCCGCAGGGCTGCGAGGTTTACAGCTTTAAGAAACCCAGCGCGGATGAGCTCGAGCACGATTTTCTCTGGCGCACCACCTGCCGGCTGCCCCAGCGCGGGCGGATCGGAATTTTCAACCGCTCCTATTACGAGGAAGTGCTGATCGTGCGCGTGCACCCGGCGATCCTCGCGCTGGCTAATCTCCCTCCTGAGCTGGTGGACGAGAAGACGTTTTGGAAAGAGCGTTTCCGCTCCATCAACGACCTGGAGAGTCATCTCCACGGCAACGGCACTCGGGTGCTGAAATTCTTCCTCCACGTCTCCAAGGAAGAACAGCGCAAGCGCTTCCTCGCCCGGCTCGATGATCCCGATAAGAATTGGAAATTCGAAACCGGCGACCTGGCCGAGCGCAGTTTTTGGGATCAATACATGAACGCCTACGAAGAATGTCTGCGCGCCACCAGCACGAAAGACGCGCCCTGGTATGCGGTGCCCGCGGACGACAAGAAGAACGCCCGTCTCATCATCTCCGCCGCGATCGTCGAGACGCTCAAGAGCCTGCAGATGAGCTACCCTCAGCCTAACGACGCCCATCGGGAAGAGTTAAAGTCGATTGCGAAAATGCTGGAGACCGAAAAGGATGAGTGAACCGGGTCGGGATGACCAGCGAAAGGTCAGTGCCATCGCCTCGTGACTCCTTCGCGCCTCCATTTCCGCCTCGAGGCTCAGGCGACTGACTCTCGCGCTCGGGCCGCGACCTTCCGCACTTTGCATAACGAAGTCCGGACGCCGCTCTTCATGCCGGTCGGCACCAAGGCGACCGTGAAGGCGCAGTTGCCGCGTACGCTGGAAGAAGCAGGCACGCAGATCCTACTGGCTAACACTTATCACCTGCTCTTGCGACCGGGCGCGGAAGTCTTTCGACGCACCGGCGGCATTCATGGCTTCATGAGCTGGGAACGCTCCGTCCTGACTGACTCCGGCGGCTTCCAGATTTTCTCCCTCCCGCACGCCCGCTCGATGAGCGAGGCGGGGGCGGTCTTTCAAAGTTATCTCGATGGCCGCACGATCTTGCTCAGTCCGGAAGTCAGCATCGAAACTCAGATCGCGATCGGGAGCGACATCATGATGGCGCTCGATCAATGCATTGCCTCGACTGCCGATGAAGCCACCGCCCGAGCTGCCATCCAACTGACCCATCGCTGGGCCGCCCGCAGTCTCGCCGCACGGGGCGATTCGCCTCAGTCCATCTTCAGCATCGTGCAGGGCGCTCTCTTTCGCGATCTGCGGCGCGAGAGCGCGGAGGGGTTGAGCGAAATGCCGTTTGACGGTTTTGCCATCGGCGGTCTCGCGGTTGGCGAAGGCCGGAGCGAGCGGGAAGATATTTGCGAATTCACCGCCCAACTGCTGCCGGCCGACAAACCGCGCTATCTCATGGGGGTCGGCACTCCACTCGATATCCTGGAAGCCGTCCATCGCGGGGTCGACATGTTCGATTGCATCATGCCGACGCAACTCGCGCAGCGAGGCGCCGTCTTTACTTCTCGCGGCTTTCTTCAGATGCGCCGCGGAGTCTACAAATTTTCGAACGATAAACTCGACCCGGACTGCAATTGCCCAACCTGCGCCCGTTATTCGCGCGCCTATCTCCATCACCTGACAAAGGCGAGCGAGACACTCGGCTGGCAGCTGCTCGGCAAACACAACATTCATTTCTATCACCAGCTCATGCGTGACATCCGGGAAAGCATCCTGGCCGATCGCTTCGGCCAGTTTTACCGCGAAAAACGCGAGCTTTTACAGGAATCGGACCGCGAATATCCGGCCCTCCATCCCCGGCCGGCCCGTCGCAAATCGATGTCGTTAGGTAACTATGAAGTGCACATCGCGCAGGAAGGTTTTGCCAGCATCCGGCAGGTCAGTTCGGGAGAGATCATGCACATGCGCACCCCGCCGATGGAAGAGGCACGCAGCCTTTACATTGAGCAATCGCAGCTCGCCGAGCGTCTTCGCTTGCCTGTCCCGGAGCCGCTCGTCATCTGGGATGTTGGCCTCGGGGCGGCCGCCAACGCGATGGCGGCAATCCAATGTTACGAAGAGCTATCCCCGTTAGGCGTACTCCGTTCTTTGCAAATCGTAAGTTTCGAAAACGACCTCGATTCATTGCAGCTCGCGCTCCGCCACGACGATAAATTTCCCTATCTGCGTCACGGCGGTCCGGTCGGGATCCTGGAGCGGGGCGCGTGGCAATCGAAACGGTATCCCGGTCTGAGCTGGCTTCTGGCCGAGGGTGACTTCCTTTCCACTGTCAGACAGGCGCCGCTCCCGCCCGACCTGATTTTCTACGACATGTTCTCGAGCAGAACCCACTGCGAACAGTGGACCCTCGAGTTTTTCCGCAGCCTCTTCTCTGCCTGTGCAGAACGGGCCGTCGAGCTGTTCACTTATAGTCACTCCACGGCGGCGCGCGCGGCGCTCCTCGCCGCCGGTTTTTATGTCGCCAAGGGTCGCAGCGCCGGCACGAAGGAAGAGACTACGATTGCTTTAACCCCGGCGGCCGCCTCTTCCGATCATTCTCACCAGCTACTCGGAGCAGAGTGGCTCAATCGCTGGCAACGTTCCCAGGCCAAATTTCCGGCTGAGATCAACCCGGAGCAACGTCCCGAGTTCGAAAAGCTGATCCGCCGGCACGAGCAGTTCCAGTCTCGCCGAGACGACTCCCCCCGGAGGGACGAGCTTTCGCTCGTTGAGGGACCTTCCTCCGGGTAGGTTTGAGGAATGCCAGTCTTCGGCCGTGCGATCATTCAGCGCGTGTAATCGATGCCTTTCTTGAGCGCCTGTTCGCGGATTGTTTGCGCAACCTTTTCGTCGAAGGCGTCCCCTTTGCCGGCCGCTGCGAGGCGTGTGTTCTCTTCCTTGAGATAGCTATCGCGTTTCGATGTCAGCTCCGTAATTTCCTTGGCTAGCGCGGCCCGATCGTCGCGGGTCTTGGCGATCCGCTTCTCCAATTCACCTCGGCTGAGGCCTTGGTATTCGGCCGGCAGATTCTTTTCCTCAACCGCTTCGAGCTTGATCTCGTTGCTGGCCAGGGCATCGAGTAACTCGCCGGCGCCCTGCACCGCCTTGTTAGTCCGTGCGTTGTAACTCAACCGATCGGCCACTGCCGCCGCCGGGGCGCTCTCGGAGGTCGCCTGTTTCGCCGCCACCTGACCCCGGAGATCCTTATCGCCGTAAGGGATCAAGGTAGCACCAACCTTGGTGTTCAGTTCGGCCAGCTTTGCATCCATTGGCGTGCTCACGACAGCCATGTTTCCCGATTGCGCGATGGCCGCATAGCGACCTTCCGATAACTTCGCGATCTCCTGCCAGATCGGAGTTGTCTCGGCCATTAAGCCGCATTGCACCGTGTTGATGACGAGATCTTTTTTGGCCGCGATGCGGCAAAGCTCCGGATACTTCGGCGCGTCCGCGTAGTCCATGTGAGGCGGCGCGTCGCCAACCAGAAAGATGATCTTGAGCACGTCGCGATCCTCGCTCCAGGACATCTGGTTGATCGCAGCTGCGAGTGCTTCGTTGACTGACTCCGGCCCATCGCCTCCCCCGTTCGCGGCGAAGCCGCGCAGGTTCCCGTAGATCGCGTCGATGTCACCCGTCAGCGGGAAGGATTTGACCACATACTCATCGCCTTTGTCGCGATAACCGATGAGCCCGAGTTTTAGCTCCGGCGTCGGCTTGGCGCTGATCATTTCGTTGGCGATCGACCAGATCTTTTGTTTCGCGCCTTCGATCAGGCCGCTCATCGAGCCGGTCGTGTCGAGCACGAAACAAACTTCGATGCGCGGTTTGTCGGTCACAGGTTCGGGTTTGGTCGCCAGCGCCGGCGAGCAAGTCAGGATGAGAGTGAGAAGTTTTAGGATAGTTTTCATAGGTTTGTTAGTCAGTGATTTCGTAGACGGTGTCGTCCAGGGCGAGGAGCAGGTTCTGGCCGAGCGCCAACCAGGGCGCGGCTTCGGGATGTTTCCTGAGGAGAGCGAAATAGGCGTCGGAGTTGAACTGCACGCGCTCCCGTTTGGAGATGTTTTGCGCGCTGCTGTCGACCCACTGGTTGCCGTTCTGGAAAAAGTTGCGGCCGCTGACGAATTTCGATTGCTGAGTGTATTGCGCGATGCGCTTTGCCTCCGCTAGTGCGGCCGGCGCCGCCGTTAGGCCAAGTCCGCGCGACGACTCGGCCGCACCCGCGGAGATCGAGGCGCCAGCTTGCTCGGCGTATTTGAAGTGGTTCTGACTCCGGGCGTTAGCGACTGCGTCGTCGCCTTCTTTCTTATCCTTAAAACCCGTCCAGGCTTTCGCCACCCCATCAAGAACCGGCGCGTCCGCAGTCATTTGTTGCAGTGAGCGCGAAGCAGTCGGGACGTCGCGCCGTGCTTCGTCTTCCACAATGAGATAGGCGGTATAGGGAGTCACGATCCCATACTTGCGCGCCAGCTCGGTGGCCTCGTCGCGCAGCTCGCGCGTCTCGCCGTGAAGGCGAATTTCATCGAGCAGGAAGCCGACCCGCCGGGTGGCCCAAAGGCGAGGAACAAATTCATTCGACGGGGCGCGCTCTTCGAAGCGCACTTTGTAGGTAAATGTCTGTTCGCGGCCGGAGGCGGTGCCTGTCAGCTTTGCTTCGACCTCGCCCACGCCGGCATAGGATCCCGCGACCACGAGTTGGTCGCCTTTGAACAGATCCGGTAACTGCGCCGGATACATTTTGCTTGTCCGAACGCCACCGCTGAACTCCAACCGGAGGTTGGTCAGGACCGGTTCCTTAATGCGGGTGTAGAAGTTCGAGACTTTGACTTCGAGGTCTTCGTTCGCCAGGACGTATTGGCTGAAAGCACGGGTGTTTTCCGCGATCTGATCGAGTAGCTGCGTGTTTACGTCCGATCCGATCCCGAAGGAGAAAATCCGGGCGGCGTTTGTCTTTTTGACCTCCGCCACGATTTCCGCGGGATCGCGTGTTCCGACCGTTGGCAAACCATCGGTGAGGAAAATCACCACAAAAGGCCGGTCACTGCCATCCGAGTGCATCTTTAGGGCGGTGATGAGCGCATCGGCAATCGCCGTGCCGCCGATGGGTTTCAAGGCGGCGATGAAATCGCTCGCACGCTGGCGGCCCGCAGTGTCCGCGGCCAGCAATTGGCCGAAGAGCGCCTCGGCCTCGGTCGAGAAGCGGACAATCTCGAAGCGATCCTCGGCATTCAAATTCTCGACGCAAAATTGCAGCGCCTTCTGCGCTTGTTGTAACTTCGCCCCTGCCATCGAGCCCGAGGTATCGACCACGAAAACCACATCTTTAGGCGATGGTTTGGCTTCTCTCGCCACCGTCGGCGCGGCCAGGAGGAGGAAGTGACCATCTTCGCCATCTGCTTTGTGAGTCAGCAGAGTCAGTCCGATGTCGCTCGCCGCCGTGGCGAAGACGAGCTGAAAATCCGTTTCCGGCTTTTCATCCTTCGATTCGTAACCAACGACGGCGCGATTTGTCCCATCGCGTTTAATTTCGACCTTATGGCTGGGCGAATAGATGGAGGCCAGCGGCTGGACCGTCTTTAGGTCGACCTTCATGCTCAGGCTCTTGATCGGCTGCGCGGAGAATTTCTCCGTGCTCATCGGATAGGTGTAAGTCACAGAACCGTTCTCGGCCCGGAGCAACTCGGAGTAAGTGATCTTGATCGGTTTGCGGCTGTGCGGTTCGATCGGGAAAATGCGCACCTTAAAGAGGTCACGACCCGCATACTCCAGCAAAGCCGGGTCGCGCATCTTGCGCACGATGTCCTCGTAGATCTGGCGCGCCTTGTCCGCCGGGAGCAGTTCGGCCTCGACCATCTTGCCGCCGATCTCCATGCTCGAACTTATCGATGTGCGCATCCTTCGGGACGGGAAACATGTAAGTGCCTTCGAGTCGCTGATCGTTAGGGTTGTAGAATTCCTGATCGATCGAGGTGACCGCCACCTGGCCATCGATCTGAACGCTGACGTGGTGGCTGCGTCACCTCGAGCGGCGCGAAAGGGAAATGCCCGGGCGGGACCAGGACCGGGCCTTCGATCACGATGAAGCCGTCGCCCCTCGCCTGGCAGAGCAAACCAAAGAGAGAGCCAATCAGGAGAAGGAGTGTTTTCGCATTCATGGAGGATTAGTCGGCATCGCTCGCGAAATGCTCCCGCAATCTTTTTTTCGATTCTCAGAAAGCTCGACAGGCGCGAGCCGCGTGAGATGATTTTGCGGCTGATGAATGCGCGCTCACCTGCGGGGAAAAGCCTCGGAAGGCCCGAGGTCGAAATCGATCTTATCGAGCGCTGTCGCGCGCACGAGGCGGAAGCGTGGGACGTTTTGTTCGATACCTACTACGCCACGGTGGCGCGCTTCGTCTTCCAGTTGTCAGGGGACTTCAGCCATGAGGATACCGAGGAGATTTGCCAGGAAACTTTCTTTTCCGTGGTTCGCAGTCTGAGTTCGTTCCAGGGCAAAAGCTCCTTTCAAACCTGGCTGCTTAGGATCGCATCTAACAAAGCGATGGATTTCCGTCAGAAAACGCACGCCGCCAAGCGCGGCGGCCATAGCGTTCACCTCTCCCTTGGTCTCCAGTCCGATGGCGACAGTCCGCCCATCGATCCGCCCAGCGCACGGCTTGGGCCGGATGGGATTCTGCTCCAGGCGGAAACCTGCCGTATCGTTAGGCAAAGTCTCGACCGGCTGAGTCAGCCCTGCCGCGAAGTGATTGAGCTGCGCTACTACGGCGATCTGAGTTATGAAGAGATCGCCGTGGAACTGGGCCTCAATCCCAAGACGGTCAGCTCGCGTTTGAGCAAGTGTCTCGACCGGCTCAGCGCGATCGCGAAAGAATTTTTTCCATCAACGGATTCGCTTGCCGTCTAACTTATAGTCATGCCACCCGAACCGAAAAAACCGATCGAAGAACTGCTCGAAGCTTCCGCGCAGGCGCGCCGGGTCGAGTTTGGGAGCGATCCGGAAATGCCAAATCCGATGCGGGCCCGGTTGCAGGACGAGGTCGCGCGGACGGCTCGGGAAGGTCTCCCGGAGAGGCGTTCGCCCTGGTTTGTCATCAGTTGGCCGCGGCTGGCGATCGGAACCGCCTTTGCCAGCCTCTTACTGGCGATGGGCGTGACCTGGTGGCGCGCGGATCATGCTGCGCAGGACGGCAGGCGCCTGGCCATGGAGCAGACCGCGCCCCTGCCGGAAATGAATAGAGCGGAACGCGCCGATCAGCCTCCGCAGTTGGCCCGGCAGCAGGCACCGGCGGAATCGAAAAAAGCAGAAGACTTTCCGGAGATTGCAGCGCGCGCAAACCTGGGCAGCGCTGGATCCGAAGACGAGAAAACTCATCCTGTGGCCAAAGCCGCCCCCGCGACTCAGCCCGCAGCGGAAAGTTCCCGCCCGTCGGCTTCCAGTTCAAGTTTTGCCGCCGCAGACTCGGTCGCGGAAAAGCGCGACGCGGCCAGCGTGAACATGCGGCAGCAATTTTCGCAAACCGCCGGCACCAAATTGGCGGGAGGCGCCCAGGAGCAGACCGCTCCGAAAGTTCTTGATAATTTCCAGGTCGAACAAAACGGCAGCGAAATCCGCGTGCTGGACGATGACGGCTCCACTTACGCCGGGCGGATTGAGCCGCTGGCCGCGCATGACAGCCGCAGTTTGCAGAAGGAAAAACAGGCCGCCGCACCAGCCGTTGCGCAGGCAAAGCGGGCCGAGAGTTCGGCGCCGTCGCCTAACAATGGATTTTATTTCCGAGCCAGCGGCTACAACGCCAGTCTGCAGAAGTCGCTCGTCTTCGAAGGTAATTACATCGTGACTGCGACGACGGCCAAGGATCGCGCCGCCGGGCCCGCAAAAAACGCCGAGCCGCCGGCGGCCCGGATCGTTGGAACGGCCACGGTTCCGGGTGAACCCCCGGTGTCAGTCGATGCCGTCGCGCTCCCGCCGAAATAACGGTCGTTAGGGACGCGGCGGCGGCTCCGCTCGTTCTGCGTAGGGGCCGGCCTCCAGCAGCTGATCGATCCCGCCCTGATTCCGCATCAGCGCTTTCATGCTCCAATGAATATGCCCCGGCGAACGCGTGCCTTGGCGGGTCAGCGCAATCTGATCGGTAATCTCACGCGCGGGACGCTTTGAGCCGATCCGCTCGGTGGCAATCCCGGGCCAGATTGGCTTGCCGTGGCTTTGCCCGCGCCACCAATCGAGCAAAACCGGAAAGCTTTGGTCGGCCGGTTTGATACTCCAATAAAGCTGCGGCGCGAGATAATCGCACCAACCTTCCGCGAGCCACTTTCGTGAGTCGGCGAAAAGCTGCCCGTAGGCATCGAGACCGGCTTTGGTAGTCGGTGGAACGCCGGGCCGCCAGATACCGAAAGGGCTGATCCCAACCCGGGCGCGCGGTCGGATCACCTTTACCGTGCGATAAAGCGTGCGGACGAAGTCGTTGATGTTATCCCGGCGCCAATCGTTCCGGCTCAACCCGCTTTTGCTCCCGTAGCGTTGCCAGGTCGCCTCGTCGGGAAAGGTGGCGGTGCCCGACTTCAGCGGATAAGGATAAAAGTAGTCGTCGATGTGGACGCCATCGACGCCGTAACGCCTAACGATTTCGCCGATCACGTCGATGACGTAGGCACGCGCCGCCGGATCGCCTGGATCGATCCAGAGCTGTTTCCCGAAACGGCGGACCCATTCGGGATGCCTTTTAGCGACGTGATTGGAAGGCAGCGCCTCGCCAGCATGAATCGCAGCCCGAAAAGGATTCACCCAGGCGTGCAGCTCCAGCCCGCGCGAATGCGCCTCAGAGAGCGCAAACTCAAGCGGATCGTAACCCGGCGAAACGCCTGCCTTGCCGGTGAGAAATTCCGACCACGGCTCGGTTCGCGAGGCGTAGAGAGCGTCGCTCGCCGGACGCACCTGCAGAAGAATGGCATTGAGTTTGAGCGCCGCCGCGCGATCGAGCAGAGCGCGGAGTTGCGCCTTTTGTTCCGCGGCGGAAAGGCCTGGTCGCGACGGCCAATCGAGGTTGTAAACTGTGGCGACCCAGGCCCCACGGAATTCCTGGTCGGCCGCGCCGGCCGGCAGAACCAACATTCCTAACAACAAGAAAATCCAACCTAACAATCGAAATAGATGCACCGGATATTCTAGCGCATGGCGTAAAGAAATGCTCACGACGAGCGAGCTCCGGGGAGCGCACGCGCCCTCGCGTGCTGGTTGCGGCGCCTCGCCGCAACGAACTTTTCGGGGTGATCGAAGAAGAGAAGTTCGCGATGGCGAGGCGCCATCGCCGGCACGCGAGGCGCATGCGCTCCCCGGAAAGGGCTGCCTCGCGCCCTAGCCCAACGCCTCTGCCACCGCCGCGGGGAAAATTTCCCCGACTTCCCCCTCGATCCGGAGCGAAACGGAAGGCTCGCCGTCATGCTCGGTCGTGCCGCGATTGATGATGACATAGGGCGCTCCCCGCCGGGCTGCGAGGAGTGGAAACGACGCCGCCGGATAGACGGACAAAGTCGAGCCGAGCGCGACGACCAGGTCCGCTTCCATCGCTGCGTGATACGCCCTTTCCAATTCCCTGGTGTCCAGGCTCTGGCCGAAGCTGATCGTGGCTGGCTTGAGAAATCCGCCACATGCACAGGGCGGCGGGCGGCCCGTGGCGCGGAAGGAATCGAAGTGCGGCTGCGGGTCGCTCCGTTGGCGGCAGCTCTGGCATTCGATGAGCGAATTCGTCCCGTGAATTTCGACCAGCAGGTCAGGGTTCGTCCCGGCCAGTGTGTGCAGGCCGTCAATATTTTGGGTCACGACCATTCGCACCTTGCCCGCTTCTTCCAGCCTAACGATGGCGCGATGGACGTCGTTAGGTTGCGCCAGGCGGAAGGAATCCCAGGCCTCGAGTTTGTAATCCCAATGCTCGATCCGGGCTGCCTCCGAACTCATGAAATCCTGGTAGTAAACCGGCTTTCTTTTCGTCCAAACCCCCTGCGGACCGCGAAAATCGGGAATCCCACTTTGGGTCGAGATCCCTGCGCCGGTGAAGAGCAAGATCCGGTGCGCAGCGCGCAGGTGGTCGGTGGTAGATGTAACGCCGGCCATCTAGTGGAAGTCGATTTGTCCGATCCCGGCTCCTTCCAATTGTCTGTTTAAAGTCGCGACTTGCGCCGGAATTTCCTTCCATTTCTCGCTCGCTGCCCTGGCCTCCCGCTGGAGATCTCCCAGCGCGGTCTGTTGCGCGGGAGTCGGTGCGGCATCGACTGCCTGGAGATCGCTGAAGAGTTTCTCGACCTTGTTGAGAACGTCGAGCTCCAGCGGGTCACCTGCCCGGACCTCGGCCGGATTGGCGAACGCTTCCAGCTTCTTCTGCAAGGCTACGATCTGCTCCTGGAGCGGACTTTCGCCAGCGTGCTCCTTTGCTTTGGCCAAGTCGCTGACGAGCGCTTTAAAACTTTTGCCGATCGGTCTCAGTTCCGCCCGGAGATCGTAAAGCGTCTTCGAATTCTCGAATTGCTTCTGGAGATCCGGCGTCGTTGCCTTTACCCGCGGATCCATCTTGACCGGCAGCGGCTGCGTCAGGCTTTGACCGCCAACGGTGAGCACGACGGAATAATTTCCCGGGACCACCCATGGTGCGGTCGGTTCCGGCGCGGTTTTGTTCAGGATCGCGGTCATCGGGTATTGGGGCGTTATCTCCGGGAGCGGTTCGCCGTGCATGTTCCAGAAAAAACGATGTAGCCCCGGCTGGTCGGACAAGGCTTGCGGTGGTTTGACCCAATAGCGGGGAATCTTGAGCTTCGGGTCGGGCGTCGGGGCCGGGTCGCTGCTCGCATAACGACGGATCGTTTCCCCTTTCTCATTCTTAATCTCAAGGGTGACTGGGCCGCCCGCATTCGCCTAACGAGTAGTCGATCATGGCGCCTTCCGGCGGATTTTCGCCGACCGGTTCGTCGGGCGGGAGAGGTGTATCGGTGTTGAAATTCCAGCGTACCCGCAGCCCCGTTTGTGGCCGAAAGAGCCGCGTCTGGAAACTGGAGGTTTCGTTAGGGGCGAGCTGTCGCAGCGGCGTGATATTGTCCAGAATCCAGAAGCCCCGTCCGTGGGTGGCGACGGCGAGATCATCATCTTTCACGATCAGGTCGCGGACCGAAGTCGCGGGCATGTTCAAGCGGAGCGATTGCCAGTTTTCGCCCTCGTCGAAAGAAACGTAAACGGCGCGCTCCGTCCCGGCGAAAAGCAGCCCGCGCCGCTTCGGATCTTCCCGCACCACATTCACGTTCTCGTTAGGCGGAATGCCTTTGACGATTTCCTGCCAGGTTTTGCCGGCATCGCGGGTCCGGTAAATGTGCGGGCGCAGATCGTCGAGCCGGATCGTGTTCACCGCGGCGTAAGTCGTGTTCTTGTCGAAATGGCTCGCGTCCATGATCGATACTTTCCACCACGGGCCGAGCTGTGGCGGAGTCACGTCCGTCCAATTTTTCCCGCCATCGGTCGTGAGATGAATCAAGCCATCGTCTGTTCCGGCCCAGATCAGATTCTTGTCCAGAGGCGACGGCGCGATGGTGTAGATGACGCCGCGTTGCCGAGATTGGGCGGTTGGTCGGTCGCGAAATTTCCCGATGCTGGCCGGGATTTCGAAAGTCTTGCGCGTCAGGTCGGGACTGATCTGCGTCCAGTTCTGTCCGCCGTCGCGAGTTTGCCAGAGGTGATTGGTAGAGAAATAAAGAAGCTTCGGATCGAGCGGCGAGAAGAGCACCGGCATGGTGCGAATCATGCGCGATTCGTCGGAAAGGAATGGCTTCGGCAGAATGCTCTGGGCCTGGCCGGTGCGGCGATCGTAACGGGTCAGTTTGCCGCCGTAGATGATGTCGGGATCGAGCGGGTCGGCCGCGACGTAACCGTATTCCTGCGCTGCGACCGGATGCCAATCGCGAAAAGTGACCGCACCGTCCGGTCCGCGACTCGCGATGCCGACCGAACCGCTTTCCTGCTGCCCGCTGTATAGACGATAGGGAAAGGCATTATCCGCACTGACGTGATAGAGCTGGGCGGTCGATTGGTTATACCAGGAACTCCAGGTATCACCGCCGTTGACCGTCACGATTGCGCCCTGATCGCTGGCCAGCAGAATAATCTTCGAGTTGCTCGGATTGATCCAAACGTTTTGGTAATCGTCGCCACCGGGCGCGCCGCGCCAACCTTCCCAGGTCTTGCCGCCGTCGGTCGATTTCCAGCAGACGACGCTGGCTGCATAGACGACCTCGGGATTTTGCGGGTCGATCCGGAGCACCGGCAGATCGCCGCCCCCGATTCGTGCGCCCGGGCGTTCGTCAGTCGTGGCCAGGGTCCAGCTTTCGCCGGCATCATCTGAGCGGTAGAGCCGGCCGGCGTCGAGCGTCGCGACCGCTGCGATGAGCGTGCTCGGAGCACTCGGCGCGATCGCGAGCTGCGCCTGCACGATATCGTTAGGCAGGCCCTTGCTCAACGGCTTCCAGGTCTTGCCGCCATCGGTCGACTTGAAAATACCGCCGTTGGTTCCATTCCACTCCGCGTTCTCCCAAGGACCCTCGCGCGCTTCCCAGAGCGACGCGTAGGCGACCTGCGGATTGGCCGGATCGAACTGCACGTCGGCGGCGCCGGTGTTTTCGTCCTTGTAGAGTGTCTTCGCGAAAGTCTGGCCGCCGTCGGTGGAAAGGAAGATTCCGCGCTCCTCGTTAGGCCCGTAGGGGTGGCCGGGAGCCGCGACGAGGATGTGGTCGGGGTTGCGCGGATCGACCGCGATCTGGGCGATTTGCTGGGCCTCGCGCAAGCCGAGATGCGTCCAGGTTTTCCCGGCGTCGGTCGATTTGTAAATGCCGTCACCGACGGAGAGATCGGGCCGATGCAATCCCTCTCCGCTCCCAACGTAGATGACGTTCGGATCGGAGACGGAAACCGCGAGCGCACCGACCGAGCCGGTTGGTTGATCATCGAAAATCGGCTGCCACGTTCGCCCGTAATCGTTACTCCGGAAGACGCCGCCGTTGACCTGCGCCATATAGAAAACGTTAGGCTGTGACGGCACTCCCGAGATCGCGCGCACCCGCCCGCCGCGATAAGGACCGATGTTGCGCCAGCGGAGCAGATCGGAAAAATCGGGCGCCGCCAGTGTCTCGTGCAGCGCGCCGGAAAGCAGAAGCAAACAGAGAAAGCGTCGGATTTTCACGAGCGCACGATAAACGCGCTCCAGGATTCTGGGTAGCGCCCGCGTTCCGCGGGCTGGTTGCGGTATTTTACCGCGATGAACTTCCCCTTGTGTCTCACAAGGTTAAGACGTGGGGCGCGGCCAGAAAAGTTCGCGACGGTAGAATACTGTCGCCAGCCCGCAGAATGCGGGCCCTACCCAGGCGGGGCCGCCGCCGCGGGCGCCGGCTTTTTCTTCGCCGCGGCGGCCGCAAGATTGGCATCGACCGCCTCCGCTTCGAGTCGGGTGGATGCGGTGATAATAATCGTTCGATTTCGCCAGCTCGCTCTTCTTCATGAGGAGCGCGTCGAAACGTTCGCGCCGGCTCAGCTCGTAAACCTTGTCCATCTTGATTGCCTCGAACGGGCAGACCTCGACGCAAATCTGGCAGCTCATGCAGACCGAGATATCGATGTCGAAGGTGGCCGGATAAAACTGCGGTTTGCCGATGTAATCGGGCTTCTTGTCCTTGCTCTTGACGATGTAGATGCACTGCGGCGGGCATTCCTTCTCGCAAATCTGGCAGGCCACGCAACGCAGCCCGGCCTCGGCCTCGTTGCCGTCGAAAACGAGGAAAGGAAAATTGCGCGAGTTCTCCGGGAGGACGTCGCGCTCCTCCGGATATTGCACGGTCGTTAGGCGATCGTCCTCGAAATAGCTGCCGAGGAAATTTCTCCCCGTCACCGCCATGCCTTTGAGAATTCCTGCGCCAATCATCGATCCACCTCGCCCATTACAATATCGATACTGCCCAAAATGACCATGACGTCGGCCACGGTGTGACCGAGGCACATATCTTCGAGAATCGTTAGGTTGATCAGGCTCGGCGGGCGGACGCGGTAGCGATAGGGATTTCCCGTGCCGTCGCTGATCAGGTAGAAACCGAGCTCGCCCTTCGGCGCTTCGATGCGGCCGTAAGCTTCGCCGAGCGGCGGTTTGAAGGCGCGGATCTTTACTTTTGGATTCATGATCGGGCCTTCGGGAAGCTGGTCCATCGCCTGGTGCAGAATCGTCAGGCTTTCGCGCAATTCGAGGACGCGCATCATGAGACGGTCGTAGCAGTCGCCGTGGTCGCCTAACGGCACTCGGAACTTGAAGCGCGGATAGATCCCGTAGCCATCCACTTTGCGGATGTCGTAGTTCACGCCACTGGCGCGCAGGCCGGGACCGGTGATGCCGGCGTTGATCGCCAACTCGGCGGAGAGCTTGCCGACTTCCTGCGTGCGCATGAGGAGGATTTCATTGCCGGTGATGAGCTTTTCGAACTCGTCGAGGAAACGCGGAAAACGGTCGACGAGCTTGCGCGCGACTTCCAGCCAGCCGGGCGGGAGGTCGACGCGGCAACCGCCGAAGCGCATGTAATCGCACATCATGCGCGAACCTGAGAGCGACTCGAAAAGATCGAGCATCTTCTCGCGTTCGCGGAAGGCATACATGAGCGGCGTGCCCCAGGCGCCCATGTCGCTGAGGAGGAATCCGAGGAGCGAAGTGTGGTTCACTACCCGGGTCAGTTCGGCGAGGATGACGCGCAGATATTCGGCGCGTTCGGGGACTTCGATCCCGGCCAGTTTTTCGACGCTGAGCGCGTAGGCCCAGTTGTTGGTCATCGAGCAAAAGTAATCGAGCCGATCGGTGTAGGGCATCGAGCCGAGGTAGCTCGTGTTCTCGCCGATCTTCTCGTGGTTGCGATGGAGGTAACCGAAGACGGGCTTGAGTTTCCGCACCACCTCGCCGTCGAGCGCGACGTTCATCCGGAAGACGCCGTGGGTCGAGGGATGCTGCGGCCCCATCGAGATTTCGAGCAGCTCGCCATCGAAGCGCGAAGTGCGCGCCGGCGGTGCCTGCTCGAGTTCGTGAAAGCCGGTCGTCATTGCCTAAGGAAAAGAATTTTCGGCCAGGGATAGACACACATAAAGAATTTCAAAAAATCTGTCTCTATCCGTGTTCATCTGTGGCCGGTTTTTCTGTTCGATCTAGCTGCAAGCAGACGGCGCTTCTTCGCATTCGCGGCAGCCGGTCATCGAATGTTTCAAGAATCCATGCGTGATCGGCTAAGTCCAAACTCAATCCAACGGATGACGCCACTTTAGGCCGCGAAACCGCGCGAAACCTCGATCAAGCGTGAGCCATTCACAGCCAAGCTCAATCGCCAAGGCGGCATGGAACGCGTCCGGCACAAGGTTGCCACGTGCATCTCCGCGGCGGCAGAGATCGATAAAGATTTTCCAGTGGTCCGCTCCCGGCCCGAGAAGATGCACCTCCTCCCGGGAACGAAAGTCCTCCAGAACCTCAAGCGCCTGCGCCAGGGGCGTCGGCTTTTTGAAAATCTTCGGATGCGTGATCACCCGCAGACAGCCACTCAAGACGAGTTCCGAAACCGCCAGCCCAGCTGGCTCCCGCAGAGCTGATTCCAGCCACGACTTAATGGCCCGATGATGATCAGCATCTTCGCGATGAGCGCTCACCAGAATATTCACATCGAGCAGAATCATCGAGTTTCCATCGCATCCAAAAGCGCCTGCGACGAACTGAGGTCGATGCCAGGTTGAACTCCTGAGCCTTTCAAGGTTTTTAACGGTCGCGGCGCATGCGAGCGGTCGGTTTTTCGGCCCTTGGCGAAGGCGGCCCGCAGCGCGTCTTCGATCACCTCACGGAGCGAGCACCGGCGTTCATGCGACACCTTTTTCGCTTTCAGCAAAAGCGAGTCTTCAATCGAGATCGTCGTCCTCATGCATCAAAGCATATTTAGGCAGCATCATGATGTCAAAGATTCATGCCATGATCCGGCGAGTCGATGGATGCGGCCGGGCTCAGCTCAGCGGCGAAGACGAATTACTGAAGTCCGATTCGCCTGAGCACGACGCCAAATTCGGGCGCCGCCCGAAATGAATCCCCACGCGGATCGATGGGTGCTGCGGCCCATCGAGACCTCGAGCAGTTCGCCGTCGACGCGCGAAGTGCGCGCCGGCGGCGCCTCGGCGAGTTCGTGAAATCCGCTGGTCATGGCCTAACGAAGAGCATTCCTGGGCACAGGTTAACACGGATAAAACAGCGGTAAAAACAGGCAAATAAGCTTCGCTCGTTTTTCAGTCGCCCCTTTCTTCGTGGGCCGGGTGGTGGGGCCGCGGCATCGCCTCCCCACTTCTGGGGATACTCAGAAGATCAGCCACCCGCCACACTCCGCGCGGTGAAATACGGAAAGGAGAAGCCGGGCAAGACGGCAGTCACGACTCGTCCGCCCGCCATTCCTTATCCGCCGGATATGATGCCGCTGGTCGCGGAAGAGCCCGACGCGAGGCCGCATTTCACCGACCGCGAGAAGGGGGTGGGCGGCTGGCTCGCCGAGGGGAAATCCGACTTCGAGATCGCCGGTATTCTGGAAGTCGGGCTGGAAACCGTTCGCACCCACGTGAAAAGCCTGCGCGAAAAGACGCGGGTCGAGAGTCGCAACGAGTTATTCGCCTGGATTTGGCGCGATCGCGTGGCCTGCCTGCAGGCGGAGGCTCATCCCGGATCTTCGGGGAATTATTCATGAGCCTCTTTTCTCATGGGGGCGAGGCTCGGCGGTCGGTCCGCCAAATTTCAGGCCTGGCGCGAGGCCAATCGCGGCGCTCCTCCGGCCGGCCGCTGCTCAACGATGGCTCGTTGTTGGACAACATTTTGCCGGTGCAGCGCTGCAATCCCGCGCCGCTGGCCAACCATGGGCCATCGCAGAACAACAACGGCGCATTGTTGTACAACAATGCCCCGCCGCTGCTTCGCGCCGCCGCAAAGTTGTCTCGCGCCGGCGCGTTGCGGGCCGGCATTACGCCGGTGCAGTGCAACGACGGCGCCTTGCAGGACAACAGCCGCGCTTTGCCGGACGACATCGGCTCAGGGTTGTCCAACGCCGCGCCGAAGGAGCGCAACGATGCCCTCCCGCACGAGAGAGAGCCCGTTTTTCGCACCCATTTCATCGATGCAGTTCACTCCAAAATAGAAAGTCCAATCCTATGTCCTATGCCAAAGCAGTAGTCGATTTCTCGCGCGAGGCCGACGGCGAGCTCGGCGGAATCGCAACCGCCGTTTATGATAAAATGCTGGTCGAGAACGCCGCGACCTTCACCGGCGCGCCGTTTACCGCGGTTGCCTTCCAAGCCCTCATCGAAACCTGGGAGCACGCCCTGGGCGATTCGCTCAAAGGCGGCACCGATCGCACCACCACGAAAAACAACGCCCGCGCCGCGCTCGAAGACGCCCTCGCGCAGCTCGGCACCTTCGTGAACCTGACGGCCCTGGGCGACCAGGCGACGATCGACCTGAGCGGTTTCCCGAGCTACACCACCGACCGCGTGCAAAGCCAGGGCGGCGTCACCTTCATCCCGCAAAACGTCCGTTGGGAAGATGGCACCGTCAGCGGCCAGGAAATCCTGCGCTGGAAAGGCGACGGCAGCCGCTCCAACTATGAAGTGCAAACCTGCACCGCCGACCCCGGTGTCGAAGCCAACTGGACCTATCGCGGTTCATTCAGCGGCGGCCGCGCGGTGATCGACGGCGCCACGCCCGGCACGATCCTCTGGGGCCGCTGCCGCAAGATCGGGACCGGCGGCGAAGTCGGAAACTGGAGCGACCCGGCACAGATCCGGGCGAGCTGACGAATCCAAGCGGCCGGATGTGAAAACATCCGGCCGCGTTCGCCCGGCGAAGTTTCTAGCCGGTGATTCCTCTTTAAAAAAGACCATCGTCGTAGCGTCGGCTCTCTCAGCCGATTCCTCAGCGCATCACGTAGCCGGGAACAAATGCGCCCGCTCCACGCCGGGTCGCCACCCACAACACCACCTTCATCCAGATGATTCACGGCTTGCATCGAAATTATGTCGTGATATAACACGATGTAATGCCGCGCCCGGTCAACAGAACTCTGTCCCCGACGCAACGTGAGATCTTGCGCGCTGTCGGAACCATTGAATTACGGAACGAAGTGGCGTTCGTCACGGACCTCGTGAAGGCGTTGCAGCTCAAAGGCGAGAGTAGCGTTACGCCGACACTGATGAGGATGGCTCGAAATGGCTTCGTCAGTTTCACCCGGGGTGGCCGCGGCCGATCGCGGGTTGTGCGGCTAACGCCTCGTGGACGTTCGGAGGCGTCAATTGGAGGCGTGCCAGTGCTTGGCACAATTCCCGCCGGAGCTCTAGAGGAGGCGATCGCTCAAGCCGACGTCGTTCTCGACGAGCGAGAACTGCTTCCATTCCGTCCCGGAGATTTTGCGCTGAAGGTGAAGGGCGACTCAATGATAGGAGATGGGATCTTGGACGGCGACACCGTGTTACTGCGGCCACAGGTGCAGGTTGAGAACGGCGAGGTCGCCGCTGTGTTGGTCGGGGATGATCACGAAGCCACGCTTAAGCACGTTTATTTCGATAACACATCTCGGACAGTCCGGCTCCGTGCCAGCAACCCCCGTTATCCTGAGAGACAGTTTAAAGCAGAAGAAATCAAAATCGCAGGCGTCTTTCGCGGGTTGGTGCGGAACGGCGGTCAGCGGCGGTGAAGGTGGACCGCATGGACGCTATGCCGGATTCGACATCGCTGCGGGTCGCAGAGAGCAACACGGACTTTCACGATTCGCGCAAAACATGGTCGCGAATCAAACACAGCATTCTCGGAACGTATTTGTCTCTGCTGCTTGGCAAACTTGGTCGACCAGATGAACACGTCTACTACGTGGACGGGTTCGCCGGCCAGGGCCGGTACGAAGACGGCGAGGATGGCTCGCCTTTGATTGCCGCAAAGCTGGCCGAAAACCCGGTTCAAAAGAGCCGCCGCGAGGTTCTGCGGTGTATCAACGTTGAACAGAATCCAGCAACGTTCTCAAACCTGGTCGAAGCGACTGCAGCGTACGTTGAGAAGGGAATCGTCAAAAACCTCCTCGGATCTTTCGAAGACCGGCTGCCCAAGGTTCTTCAGCTCGTACAAAATTGTCCCACGTTCTTCTTTATCGATCCCTTTGGTACCTGAGAGCGCGGGAAGTTCGACACTGCAAGCGATCGCGCGCCGCCGTGGCAAAACCGAAGTGCTCGTCCGCTACGACGACACACGAGTGAAGCGTTTGATCGCATGGGGCCGGAAGCAGTGGGATGACAGTGATCTGAGGCATCAGAAAACTGCAACCGCGTTTCTGAAGCGGGTGGGGCAGCTAACAAGCGACGCCGCGGTAGATGCTTTCCTTAAGGACGACCCGGACGCCCGCGACGCACTTATCAGGGGCTATGTGGCCCAGATTAAGCGCCAGAAGATCTTCCGCTTCGGAATCCATTACCCGGTGCGTAACCCAGCGACGGGAGGGCATCATTACTACCTAGCACACTTTTGCGACCATGAAGATGGATACTGCTACATGGCAAACTTCATGGCCGAGGTCGAACGAACGTTAGAGGGACTTTCGAGCAAAACGACTGACTTATTCGGCGCGCAGCCAGCACAGATGGAGCTTCTCGAAATTCGGAAAGAATTCGTTGGAAAAGCAGAAGAGACAGCCGTCCTACGTATCATCAACGCTTTTCCAGAGATCATCGAGACTGGGGGTCTCCGCGGCCAACGCCTTCAAAATCGCGTCCTATTCGCTGCTATTGTCGATCGCTTTGGATACAGCACTACTCGCAAGGAATGGCTCCGAGCGCTGAGGCAGATGAACGAAACAGGGAAGGTCCGTATGGAGGGTTCGGAAGACTCATCATACACCGTCATTGCAACTTCTTAGGGCCGTGCCAACGATTACACTAACGCCCGTCCAGACCGGCAGCACTCTTACGCGCGTCAAAGGAAGCCATCCCGTTCCGGTGGATTTCTGGCCGCATGCTGCAGTGATTGCGCCGAACAACTTCGTTTACAAGAGCCTGTCGAACTGGGCCTTCAACATCGCCGTAGGGTGCAGCCATGGTTGCACGTTCTGCTACGTGCCGAACGCCGCTACGATCAAACAAGGGGCGGCCTTGGCTCCGTTTGGCGTAAGTGATCCCGACGCGCAATGGGGCGAATACGTGTTGCTGCGTGAATGGGATGAAAAGAAGTTTCTCGCTTCTCTCAGCGCGGCAGAAAACACGCCGCGCGAGAATCTGAAGCGCGATGGAAACCGCGCTGTTATTTACTGCTCTACGACTGATCCGTACCAGGTGATTTTTCATCCCGACGGTGTGAAGCGTAAGAAACTCGCGCAAGCCGCGCGTCATCTTGTTAGGCGTTCTCTCGAGCTGATCCGGGATAACTCTACGCTGAACGTTCGGATACTCACCCGCAGTCCCATGGCGCGTCTCGACTTCGATATTTACAAGACCTTCGGTCCTCGCCTCGTTTTCGGAATGAGCATTCCTACCTTGCGGGACGACCTTGCTCGTGTTTACGAACCGAAAGCTCCTGCGCCGTCGCAACGGCTAGCGACATTGCAGGCGGCGAAAGCAGCAGGGATTCATGTTTATGTTGCGATGGCGCCTACATACCCAGATTGCGACCGCGACGATATGGCAGCGACTTTGGCGGCGCTAGCGAAGATCGATCCGATTACCGTCTTTATGGAGCCGATCAATATTCGCGCGGAAAACGTGCGGCGCATTGAAGCACAAGCAGAGGCAGTTGGTCTGCGATTGAAGTCCGACGTGTTTGCATCAACCGAGTCATGGCAAAACTATGCACGAGAGGCGCTCAAGCTCGCGCATTCACTCGCAAAGTCCTGCGGCTTGTCTAAGCGTTTGCACCTGTGGCCGGACAAAACACTGGGTTCTCAGAGTTCACTGCGTGCGGTCCCAGACGAGCATGCGTACCGGCGGTGGCTAGAGAAAAAATGGGCCCGCGTTAGCGAGTGGCCAACAGAGTAACTGCCGGTTAATGCCACCGCTGTGGATCACGGGCGTTTCCCGATCGGTGTCAATCGGTACCCAGTTTTTCTGCGCCGTCGAGCTGCGGGCGTGGTGGATAATGTTCCTTCGCCCGCGCGAGGACTTCGTCGTGCGGGGTCGGCTCGTATTCGTAGTCGTCCGGCTCGACGTAGTCTTTCCGCATCGGGTGATCGGTGAACTCGTCCCACATCAGGATGCGACGCAGATCGGGGTGGCCGTCGAAATGCACGCCGTAGAGATCGTAAATTTCGCGCTCCTGGAATTCCGCGCTCCGCCAGATCGGCGTGAGCGACGGCAGATTCACCGCCTCGGAACGGTTCGCGGTCCGCGTGCGAATGATGACCGGGCCGTGCTTTTGCGCCATTGAGTAAAGGTGATAAACCGCCTCGAGATAACCGGGAAAAAATTCCTCCTGCATCTCGTCGACTTCCTTCTCCTCGCCCTCAACCAGCCTCTTCACTTTCACTTTTTTCTTCACCGTGCAATCGAGCCAGTCGACTCCGGTCACGTTCGAGCAGTAGTCGAGGCGCAACGTAGGATCGTCGCGCAGGAAGATCGCGACGGCAGCTCGCGTGGACATGATCGAGAAGAAGCGACGGCTGATTGGCCGGGCCGGGATTGGGAATGATTTCGAGCCGCGCGCCCGGGATCGCCTGCTCGACGCGCGCTTTGATTTCTTCCAGCGACTCCATCGTTAGGTTCGCTCGATTGCGGGTGGATGAAACAGATCAGGATTGGCCGGCGGCTCGAGATCGTGCGCGCCGAACGCCGGGACCGGAAATTCGCTTGGCTGTTCGCCTTCCGCAAATGATCGGCCTTGTTCGTTGCCGGTCAGTTTTTGTCCATCGATCTTGCGCTGCAGTTCCATGAAAGCGTGGAGCAACGCTTCCGGCCGTGGCGGACAACCGGGGATATAGACGTCGACCGGGATGTAGCGATCGATCCCTTTCAAGACGTTGTAACCCTGTTTGAACGGTCCGCCGGAAATCGCGCAGGCGCCCATCGAGATGACATATTTCGGATCCGGCATCTGGTTGTAGAGCCTAACGATTTGCGGCGCCATTTTTTTGGTCACTGTCCCGGCCACGATCATGAGATCGGCCTGCCGCGGCGAGGGACGAAAAACTTCGCCGCCGAAGCGGGCGAGGTCGTAGCGCGAGGCCGCGGTCGCGATCATCTCGATC
Organism: uncultured Verrucomicrobiae bacterium; assembly: GCA_963749935.1. Classification (GTDB taxonomy): domain Bacteria; phylum Verrucomicrobiota; class Verrucomicrobiia; order Chthoniobacterales; family UBA10450; genus Palsa-1392. The sequence goes on along the minus strand of CAVVOH010000004.1, from coordinate 990,434 downwards.
GCGCAACAGGCGAGCCCGAACTGGAGCGGCCAGATGGAATTCTTGCGGCCCCAGTTATAGAGCTCCTGCATCGAGGTGACCCAGATGCCCTGCTTCTGCAGCTCGCTGCGAAGCCCGTCGTCGATTTGCGTGCTCATCTTTCGTGAAACGTTAGATCGTTAAATTGTTAGATCGGTTTTCTTCTGCGCCGGTTTTTCCGATTTTAACAATGTAACGTTTTTACGATTTAACGAGCCCCTCACCTCGCCCAAGTTAACAGGCCTTTGCCCCAGGCCCAGGCCAGCCCCTCTAAAAGAAGAAGCAGGAACACCAAAATGGCGATGAAGGCGCCGATCGGCAAGCTGGTAAAGGCGACTGCGAATGGGATGAGGAAGATCGATTCCACGTCGAAGATGAGGAAGATGATGGCGTAGAGGTAGAACTGCGATTGGAACTGAATCTGCGCCTCGCCTAACGACTCAATGCCGCATTCATAGGTCGCGTTTTTGGCCGCGCCCGGCTTTGACGGTTGGAAAAATTTTCTCCACACCCAAGCAAGGATGAGCGGCATGATCGGGAAAATCAGCGCCACGCCACAGAAGATAATAAGGAAGAAGTAGGGTGACGGCGTCATCTGCCCTTTCCGACGGGCGAAGCCCGCATGATGCCGCCGACAGAAGAGGAATGAGGAAAGCAGGAAAGCAGGAAAGGGGAGCGCAACAGAACTCTTTTCCGTGCTTTCCTGCTTTCCTGATTCATTCCTGCTTTATTTTACACCACGCCCTGGTCGAGCATCGCGTTCGCCACCTTGAGGAAGCCGGCGATGTTCGCGCCGTTCACGTAGTTGCCCGGCGTGCCGTAAAGCTCGGCCGTTTGGTAACAGGCCCGGTGAATTTCGCGCATGATTTTCTGCAGACGCTCGTCCACTTCGTTGCGCGTCCAGGTAATGCGCATGCTGTTTTGCGCCATCTCGAGGCCTGAGGTAGCGACGCCGCCGGCGTTGGCGGCCTTGCCCGGCCCATAAAGGATTTTCGCGTCGAGGAATTGATTCACGCCTTCGATCGTGGTCGGCATATTGGCGCCTTCGGAGACGACGTAAACGCCGTTGCGCAGCAGGTTGGCGGCGTCCCGATCGTTGATCTCATTCTGGGTGGCGCTCGGAAACGCGCATTGCGCCTTGTGGTTCCAGAGCGGGTTATGATCGAGCGACGAATCGAAGGGTGTGTAAATCGCGCCCTGAAATTTGTCGACATACTCCTCGATGCGACCGCGCCGGATGTTTTTCAGATCCATGATAAAGGTGAGCTTCTGGTTGGTGAAGCCTTCCTCATCGTAAATATAGCCGCTGGAATCGGACATCGTGACCGGCTTGGCGCCCATATTGATCAGCTTCTCGGCGGTGTATTGCGCGACATTGCCGCTGCCGGAAATAAGGCAGGTCATCCCTTCGAGGCCTTCCTTGCGGGCCTTGAGCATCTCGGCGGCGAAGTAGACTGCGCCATAACCGGTCGCTTGCGGACGGATGAGAGAGCCGCCCCAGGTCAATCCCTTGCCGGTCAGCACGCCGGTGAATTCGTTGCGCAATTTCTTGTACATGCCGAAGAGAAATCCGATTTCCCGGCCCCCGACCCCGATGTCTCCCGCCGGGACGTCGGTGTAGGGGCCGATGTGCCGGAAGAGTTCGGCCATGAAAGACTGGCAGAACCGCATGACCTCGCCGTCACTCTTTCCTTTCGGATCGAAGTCGGATCCACCCTTGCCGCCGCCGAGGGGCAAAGTGGTGAGGGCGTTCTTAAAAACCTGCTCGAAAGCGAGAAATTTGAGGATGCCGAGGTTGACCGAACGATGAAAGCGCAGACCGCCTTTGTAGGGCCCGATGGCGCTGTTCATGTTGATGCGGTAGCCGCGGTTGACCTGGATCTCCCCCTTGTCGTCCTGCCAGGGAACCCGAAACATGATGACGCGCTCCGGCTCGATCATGCGTTCGAGGATTTTCGCCTTGCGGTACTCCGGGTGGCGATCGAGGACGAGGGCGAGCGACTCGACGACTTCCTGGACGGCTTGATGAAATTCCGGCTCGGCCGGGTTCTTCGCCTTCACTCCGTCCATCAACTCGGTTACGTAATCTTTCATAGGTCGTAAGCTGTGGAGGAATAACGCTCCCTAGGCATAAACGGAACAAAATTCTGAGCCGAAGCGCAGAAGATTATTCCTGTCTTGCTAATAAATTAGGAGCCCGCTTTCCTTTAGCGGACGTGAGCGGCTTTCTCGACCAGATTTTCGTGCTCGGAAAACAGCGCCTGCTCGCTTTGCTCAGCGGTGCGCCTGATTGGGTGGGGCAAGCCCTCTCGAGCCTGCTCAACATCACCGCATTGCTCGCCGTTTTCCTTTCGCTTTTCGCCCTCATGTCGCTCTTCGAACGAAAAATCCTGGCCCGCATCCAGAACCGCCTGGGCCCAAATCGGGTCGGCCCCTTCGGCCTGCTCCAGCCGGCCGCGGACGGAATCAAGATGCTGATCAAGGAGGACATTGTGCCGTTACGTGCCGACAAGGTGCTGCATTTCCTGGCGCCGATTTTGATGGCGGCGACGGCCATTCTCGCCCTCGGGGTCATTCCTTATGGACGCAACATGACGCCCTTCACGATCGACGGCGGGATCCTCTTTTTCTTCGCCATCGGCTCGACCACGGAACTGAGCGTTTTCATGGCCGGGTGGGGGAGTAACAATAAGTTCTCCATGCTCGGCGCGATGCGCGCGATTGCGCAGATGATCAGCTACGAGCTGCCGCTCATCATCACCGTCCTGCCGGTGGTGATGGTGGTCGGTTCGCTCAGGCCGGATGCGATTGTGGCGGCGCAAGGCGGGTATTCGTTAGGCATTTTCCCGCATTGGTTCGTTTTCACGCCTTGGGGTGCGGCCGCTTTCCTCTTGTTTTTCGTTTCGGGTTTGGTCGAATCCAACCGGACGCCTTTTGATGTGCCGGAGGGCGAATCGGAAATCGTCGCCGGGCACATGACCGAATATTCGGGCTTCAAATACGCCACCTTTTTCCTGGCCGAGTATTTCGGGATGTTCGCGATCAGCGGGCTGGCCGTGACCCTCTTCCTCGGTGGCTGGCAGGCGCCCATTCGCGTCCTCGAGATCGTGCCTTCCTACCTCTGGTTCTTTCTCAAGCTGGGCGTTTTGCTTTTTGTCTTCATCTGGATCCGCGGCACTCTCCCCCGCACCCGGGTCGATCAGGTGATGAATTTCGCCTGGAAATTCATGCTCCCGATGGCCTTCACCTGCGTGATTGCCGCCGCCATCTGGCACTACCAGGGACGCCGCCTGGCCGGGTATCTTTGGTCGTTAGGCCTGCTCGTCCTCGTTTACTACGCGCTTTCGCGTTTTCTCGAGACCGGGAAAAAATTCGCGCCGCGCACTTATCGTTACGCCGAATGAGCAGCGTCGCTTTTTTTGCCATCGCGGTTTTGACCCTGGCGGCGGCTCTCGCCGCCGCCACGCTGAGGAAGTTGATCCACGCCGCCCTCAGTTTCGCGCTCGCCTTTGTCGGGGTAGCCGCGTTTTACTTTTTGTTAGGGGCGGAATTTGTCGGCCTCGTCCAGGTCTTTGTTTACGTCGGGGCGGTCGCAGTCCTGATTGTCTTCACCATTCTCCTCACTCCGCGCGCGCCGGAGACGGAGAGCGGCTTCCATTGGAGTGGGGTGGTCATTGCGCTGGCCGTTTTCGGCGGGCTTGCTTTGGGCGATCCTGAAAACGACCGGCCTCTCCATCGCCGCAGGACCGAGTCGCCGCGCTCGACGTTCGGCAGATCGGTCTGGCGCTGATGACCGATTACGTCTGGCCGCTGCAATGCGTCGGGGTTCTGCTGACCGCGGCGCTGATCGGTGCACTCGTGCTCGTGCTGGAGGAGCGGCGATGAAGCAGATTGCCCGGGTAGCGCCCGCGTTCCGCGGGCTGGTCGCGGCATTCTGTCGCGACGAACTTTGCCTGCCATGCGGGGGTTTCAAAAAATCGTGCCGGAAAGGAAAGTTCGCGACGGTGGAACACCGTCGCCAGCCCGCGGAACGCGGGCGCTACCCGGAGGAAATCGCCTAACGATGACGCCAACCCTCCAGCTTTTTCTCATTATCTCGGCCGCGCTTTTTTGCATCGGCCTGCTCGCCGCGCTCAGCCGGCGTCACGCGATTTTTATCCTCATCGGGATCGAGATGATGCTGGCCGCGGCCGGCATGAATTTCATCGCCTACTGGCGCTTTGGGCCGCAACCGGCGCCCCGACCGGAGTCATGGTGACGATTTTTGCGATCGCGATTGCGGCCGCGGAAGCCGCGGTTGGGCTCGCGCTGGTGATCGCGGTTTATCGGCATTATCGGACAACCAACATCGATCAGATTGATCAGCTCAAAGGATGAGCCACTGGATTGTCGCTCATCTCTGGTTGCTGCCGGTGGTGCCGCTCGTCGCCTCGCTCGCGATACTCAGCCTTTCGAACAGGCGCCGGTCCGCCGCTGCGGGATTGGCGATCGCCGGGCAGGTCGTCGCGCTCCTTCTCGCGTTCGCAGCCTTCGCGGCGACCCTGCAAACACCTGGCTACCGCGTCTTTCACAACTTCACCTGGTTCATTTTTGGGGAGCAGACGCTGCGCCTCGGCTTCGTCCTCGATCCGCTCACGGCCGTGATGCTGGTCATGATCACGTTCGTTAGTCTGTGGATTTTTGTCTTCAGCATCGGCTACATGGCGGCGGACAAAAATTTCACCCGCTTCTTCGCCTATCTCTCCTTTTTTTCCGCCGCCATGCTCGGGGTGGTCGTGGCCAATAGCCTGCTCCTGCTCTTCATCTGTTGGGAGTTGGTGGGGCTCGCCTCCTACCTCTTGATTGGATTCTGGATCGAGAAACCGAGCGCGGCGGCCGCGGCCAAAAAGGCGTTCATCACCACGCGGATTGGCGATATCGGGTTCTTCCTGGGAATGCTCTGGCTCTATGGCCGGAGCGGCACGCTCCTCTTTTACGATGGCGGGGACGGCACCCTGGAGAGCGCCGGTCTGCTATCGTTAGGCGCAAGCGCCACCTTCATCGCTTTGCTCATCTTTTGCGGGGCAGTGGGAAAATCGGGACAATTTCCGCTCCACGTCTGGTTGCCGGACGCGATGGAAGGCCCGACGCCGGTCAGTGCGCTCATCCATGCCGCGACCATGGTGGCGGCCGGTGTTTTCCTGGTGGCACGGGTCTATCCTCTCTTTTCGTTAGGCGCGGTTCATGGAGTCACGCCCTCACTCACGGTCGTGGTCTGGATCGGTGTGGTCACGGCCCTGATTTCCGCGCTCATCGGGCTTGCCCAATGGGATATCAAGCGCATCCTCGCCTACTCGACCGTCTCGCAGCTTGGGCTCATGATGGTCTCGTTAGGTGTGGGCGGGGTTGCGGCCGGGATCATGCATCTGCTCGCGCACGGCTTCTTCAAGGCGCTCCTCTTTCTCGGCTCCGGCTCGGTCATTCACGGCTGCCACGAGGAACAGGATATCCGCCGGATGGGCGGTCTGCGCGGGCTTATGCCGATCACGTTTTTCACCTACGCGATCGGCATGCTGGCTCTCAGCGGTGTGCCGCTCTTCTTTGCCGGTGCCTGGACGAAGGAAGAAATTCTGCACGCCACCTCGCTCTGGACGGTTTCGCGGGTGCCGCATTTTCTGATGCTGGCCGGTGTGGTCCTGACTGCGCTCTACATGACGCGCCAGATGATTTATGTTTTCTTCGGTCCGCGCCGCGCCGCGGCCGAGCATGCGCACGAAAGCCCTTCCGTGATGACGTGGCCGCTGGTCGCGCTCGCAGCGTGCGTGATCGGACTGAGCGTGGTGCTGACCCCGGCCTGGCCGTGGTTGCACGATTACCTCACGGGCGAGCGCGCCGCTTTCCATCCCGGCGAGCTGATCCAGCCGCTTCTTTTTGTGTCGCTGGCGATGGTTGCGGTCGGGATCGGGCTGGGCGTTTTCATCTATCGTCGGGCCACTTCGGTCGATCCGCTGGAGCGAAGTCTGCCGGCGGTGTTTCGCTTTCTCGAGAACCGGATGTGGATCGATGAACTCTATGAGGCGACCATCCTGACCTGGGCGCGCATCGCGGCCCGGCTCTCCGACTTCCTCGATCGCTATTTCTGGGATGGTTTGGTCCGCCTGGGCGGCGGCCTCGGCCGGTTGGGCGGCGGCCTAACGAAAGGCTTCGACGAACAGGCGATTAATGCGGGCCTGAACGAGGCCAGCGGAGCGACCCGCGGTTTCGGGCGCTGGCTCTCGCGGGGCCATTCCGGACAGGTCCAGACATATCTTGGCGCAATCGCATTCGGCATGCTTGCCCTGCTGATTCTCTACGCATGGCTAACCTGATCGTCGGGCTGATTTTCCTTCCGATCCTGGGAGCGCTTTTCGTCAGCGTCGCGCCGCGGAATTATGCGCGGCCGGTGGCTTTGGGAAGCAATCTGCTGACCGCGCTTTGTGCCCTGGTTTTGTGGCGGAATTTCGATCCGGGCGTGGCGGGCTTCCAAGGGGTTGTGCGCCATGATTGGATTCCGGCTATCGGCGCCGAACTGCATTTCGCGATCGACGGCTTGAGTTTGCTTCTCGTTCTGCTGACCTCGCTGCTTTTCCCCTTTGCACTCCTGGCGCAACGGGTGGAGCGCGGTTTCTGCGCGCTCATGCTGGTCATGCAGGCGGCGCTTTTTGGCACCTTCACCGCGCAGAATTTCATTCTCTGGTTCCTGTTTTACGAGATGAGCCTGCTCCCCGGATTTTTGCTGATCAAGATCTGGGGCGGCGCGAGCCGCGATCGGGCCGCCACCAAGTTTTTCCTCTACACCTTCCTCGGCAGCGTCGCGATGCTGCTCTCGTTTCTTTACATCTACTTCGTTAGGGGGTCGTTTGACTTCGCCGAACTGGCCGCGCTCGGCCGGGATGGATTGCTGGCCGGGAACGCTCGTTGGCTGGCCTTCGCCGGCATCTTTCTCGGGCTCGCGGTCAAAGTGCCGCTTTTCCCTTTTCATACCTGGTTGCCCGATGCCTACGAGGCGGCTCCGACCGGGGCGGCGATGGTGTTGACGGGAGTGCTCTCCAAGATGGGCGTCTACGGCTTTATCCGCCTCCTGCTGCCGCTTTTCCCTAACGAGATCCAAACGCTCGGGCCCTGGCTGCTGGGGCTGGCGGTTTGCTCGATCGTTTTCTCGTCGCTCGCGGCCTGGGCACAGACGGACCTGAAACGAATGGTGGCCTACCTTTCGATCAATCACCTCGGCTACTGCATGCTCGGTCTCTTTGCCGTGACCGCGACGGCGGCGGCGCCGCCGGTCGAAGCGCAGGCCGCTGTGAGCGGCGTTTTCCTGCAAATTTTCAACCATGGCCTGACCGCAGCAGCGCTCTTTTATTTTGTCGGTCTGCTCGAGCAACGTCGCGGCGCGCGCGGCCTGGGCGATTTCGGCGGGTTGATGCAACGCACGCCGCTCCTCTGCGGCTGGATGAGCGTGGCCATGTTCTCGTCGTTAGGCCTGCCGGGGCTGAATGGCTTCGTCGGCGAGTTTTTGATCTTCAAAGGTTCCTTCGCGCTTGCCGCCGGCTTCACTGCCGTGGCCGCGCTCGGGTTGCTGGTGACCGCGATCGTCGTCCTGCGCGCGATGCAGGCTCTTTTCAGCGGGCCGCTGCCGGAGAGTTGCGGCCAGTTGGCCGATCTGCGCCTGGGGGAAAAATGGCTGGTGGTCCCAGTCACGCTCCTCATGTTCGCAATCGGCATTTATCCGCAGTTTGTCCTCACCATCTTTAACACCACCGTCACGGAAATGGCGCGATTGTTTGGCTAACGCATGAGAAAAGTCCTCGTTTCACTCGCGCGGATCGCGCCCTCGATTCATTTCCTTCGCGGCCAAAAGGTCATGCTGGGGCAGGACCTGGCGGAACTCTACGGCGTGACTGCGAGTGCTCTCCTGGCGGTGAGGCGGAACCGCGCACGCTTTCCGAAAGACTTCCTTCTCCAGCTGACAGCGAAGGAGTTGGCCAACTTGAAATCACAGTTTGCGATTTCAAGTTGGGGCGGTCTGCGCAGCCGTCCCTATGCTTTTACCGAGCAAGGGGTGGCCATGCTTTCAAGTGTCCTGAAGAGCGAGCGCGCGGTGAAAGTGAATATTGCGATCATGCGCGCGCTTTCCGGGGAGCACACCCGCCTCGCGTGCTGGCGATGGCGCCCTCGCCATCGCGAACTTGTTTTCTCCCCTGCGAACTGCATTCACAACATCGGCTCCAAAAGATGCTTTTCGGCGAGGCGCCGAAAAGAGCACGCGAGGCGCGTGCGCTTCCCGGAATTCAAAGGCCGATGATTGCCTGGACGATTTACCTCACCTTTGGCGGGACGCTCTTGGTCCTGCTGGCCCCGCGGCTGCTCGCGCGCTGGCTGGCGCTGGCGACGGCGGCGAGCGGATTTGGGATTGGGCTGGCGAGCTTTTTTGGGCGGGAGGTAGACTTCGCTCATTTCAAGACGGTCGTCCGGATTCCCTGGGTTCCTGCGCTGGGGATGAATTTTCACCTGGCCGTCGACGGCATCAGCCTAACGATGATTCTGGTGACCGGGCTGACCGCGGTCTGCGCAATTCTTTTTTCCTGGAAAGTGGAGGAGCGGGCCAATGAATTCTTCTTTTGGCTGCTCCTGGTGGTGGCGGGCTCCTACGGCGTCTTTCTGAGCGCGGATCTCTTTCTTTTCTTCGTCTTCTACGAGCTCGTCATTGTCCCGAAGTATTTCCTGATCGCGATCTGGGGATCGACCAACAAGGAGTACGGCGCGATGAAGCTGACGCTCTATTCCTTCTTCGGCGGCGCCCTGGTTTTCATCGGCATTTTGGCCATTTACACGACCGCTGGCTCGCTTGACCTGCAGCAACTGGCGCAATTCCAATTCGCGCCACAACTGCAAGCCTGGGCCTTCCCGGTCTTGTTCCTCGGTTTCGCGGTTCTGGCTGGCATCTGGCCATTGCACACCTGGGCTCCGACTGGTCACGTGGCCGCGCCGACCGCCGGTTCGATGTTGCTCGCCGGCATTGTGATGAAGCTCGGCGCCTACGGCGCATTGCGGGTCGCGCTCAATCTCTTTCCGTTAGGCATGCAGATGTGGAGCGAATGGATCGCGGTCCTGGCGGTGATCGGAATTGTCTACGGGGCGGCGGTCGCCTTGCGGCAGAACGATCTCAAATTCGTGATCGGTTATTCGAGTGTGAGTCACATGGGCTTCATCCTCCTCGGGCTGGCGGCGGCCAATGTGCTCGGCGTTTCCGGCGCGGTCTTACAGATGTTTTCGCACGGCGCGATCGGTGCCCTTCTCTTTGCCCTGGCCGGCGCCATCTATTACCGGACGCATACCCGCAACCTGAACGACCTCTCGCGCATGGCCTTGAGCCGGAAGCTACCGTTTTTCGCCTTTGCCTTCGTCATGGCCTCGGCCGCTTCGATGGGAATTCCCGGCTTCAGCGGGTTCGCCGCCGAAATCACGATCCTGCTTGGCGTTTGGAAGGCGTTCCCGCTGGCGGTCTGGATCACTGGTCTCGGTATGGTGCTGGTCGCGGCCTTCACCTTGCGCGCCTTAAAGAAGACTTTCTTCGGCGACGAGAGCGGGCCAGTGGGAACGGCGATCTCGCATCACCCAGCGGCGGCGCCTGCTCCGGTCACGCTGGCCGAAAAGTTGGGGGCCAGTCTCTTGATTTTCGCCACGCTCGCAATCGGGCTCGATCCGAAGCTGATCCTCGATCGGGTGATCCCGGCGGTCGAAGCGATGCGGTTCCTGCAGCCATGAATTATCTCGAATTGCTCCAGCTCGCCGCGCCGGAAGCGATTCTGGTCGTGACCGCCCTGCTCGTGCTGGCGCTTGGCCTAACGAAATGGAACCGGTCCGCGCTTGGCTCTGCGATGGCCGCACTCGGCCTGGTTTTGGCGGTGGGTGCGGTTTTGCGGTTGCCGACTCACGCCATGCTCTTTCACGGCATGCTTGTGATCTCCCCGCTCAATTCTCTTTTCAAGGTCGTCTGTCTTGTCCTCGCCTTTTTCGCCGCCCTGCTCGCGCGCGCCGAGCGCTCCCTGCCGAACCGGGGCGAATACCTGGCCCTGCTTCTCCTCGCCACCGTCGGCCTCCTCCTGCTCATCGGGAGCGAGGAATTGCTCATGATCTTTGTCGGCCTCGAACTGACTGGTCTGTCGCTTTACGTCATGACCGCGTTCGACAAGACGAACCGATCTTCCGCCGAAGCCGGCCTCAAGTATTTCCTTTTCGGCAGCATGGCGAGTGCGTTCACGCTTTTTGGCCTGAGTCTGATCTACGGATTAACGGGAACGACCGAGCTCACTTCGATCGCCTTGCGGCTCGCGTCTACGCCGCTGCAACCTTTGCTCGCCGCTGGCATCGTCATGACCCTGCTCGGGTTTGCCTTCAAAATTGCCGCCGCTCCTTTTCACCTCTGGGCGCCCGACGTTTATCAGGGCGGGCCGGTCTCAACCGCTGCTTTTATCGCTTCGGCCTCGAAGGTCGCGTCGTTCGTCGTGCTCGGGAAAATCGTGCTGGTCGCTTTTGTTCCCATGCACGGCAGTGCGGCGTGGCACGCGATGGCGGGCGGCTGGACCCCGATCCTGGCAGTGTTATCAGCACTCTCGATCGTCATCGGCAACCTCGTCGCGCTCGTGCAGAAGAACGTGCGGCGGCTGCTCGCCTACTCCGCAGTTGCGCACGCCGGCTATACCTTGCTCGGGTTGATTGCCGGTGGGCACGACGGCTTTGCGGCGACGCTTTTTTACACCACCGTTTACGCACTCACCTTACTCGGCGCTTTTGGGGTGATCGGATTCGTTAGGCGAGAGAACGGCGGCGATGACCTGGTCGACTTCGCCGGTCTGAGCGGCCGTTCCCCGCTCCTGGCCGGTTGCATGGCGGTCTTCATGCTTTCGCTCGCGGGATTGCCGCCGCTGGCCGGATTTTTCGGAAAATTCTATCTCTTCAGCGTCGCCTTTCGCGCAGCTCCCGAGCACGGTCTTCTCTGGTTGGTCGCCCTGGCACTCATCGGCAGCCTAGTCTCGCTTTATTATTACCTGATCGTGCTCAAGGCGATCTTCGTCGACGCTTCGAAAACGAGCGGTTTTGCCTTTCGCGACGATTTCCTCCCGCGCTTCGTCGTTGCCATCCTGGCCGTTTCGGTTCTTCTCCTGGGAGTAATTCCGGCAACGTTACTCGATCGAATTGTCGCCTCCTTTTCGTAGAATCGGGCGGCGTCATCGTTTCAGCTCAATGCCAGCCGGATATGCTTGACCGCCCGGGTTAACCCACAAAGAATCGGCCCATGAAAACGCTTAAGATTGCAGTTGCAATGTTACTGGCCGCGTTGAGCGCGGCTTTCCTGGTCGCTCCCGCTCTTGCTGAGGAATCCAAGACGACCAAGTCCTCAGCCGCGCCGGACATGAGTGATCCCGCGACCATGGCGAAAATGATGGAGCTGACCAAGCTGAACGAGAATCACAAGCTACTCGCCCAACTGGCAGGAACTTGGAAGTACGAGGTGAAAATGTGGATGGTCCCGGACGCGCCGCCCATGATGTCGAAGGGCATGGCGACGCGCAAACCGATCATGGAAGGCCGCTATTTTGTGGTTGAGGTGGAAGGCCAGATGGAGATGCCCGGCCCTGATGGCAAGATGAAGGACTTCGATTTCAAAGGCAGATCGACGGAAGGGTACGACAACGTGAAGAAGAAATTCGTCAGCACCTGGACTGATAACATGGGCACCGGCATCATGCTGTCGGAAGGCACCTATGATGAAGCGAGCAAAGCTTTCACCTACACTTCCGAGATCGAGATGATGCCCGGGATGACGACTAAGGTCCGCGAGGTGGTCAAGATTGTGGACCAGGACCACCACAATTTTGAGTGGTATGAAGATCGCGGGGGCAAAGAAGTGAAGACGATGGAGATCAATTACACGCGCGCGAAGTAGCCGCGCCCGAGTTCACACCGCTGCGGAGACAACCGCCTTGCTGTCGGGCAGCCGCTTTTGCTGCCCGGCGGCAATCGGCTGTCATTCTCAAGGCTGGCTTTCGATCCAGGCTTTGAAGCCGTCCTCAAAAAGGGTTCGCCAGCCTTCAGCCGTGGTCGACTCGTCCAGGCACCCGAAGGTGGAATCAGTCACTTCCATCAGGGTGCCCGCCTGCCCGTTGGCCGAAAATTCCACCCGCAGAAGCGAAGTAGCCGGGCCGCCAAAGGGCGGCGCGATGAAACCCGCGAGGGTCAGCGCCCGGGGTGCATCGAGCGCGATCACCTGATACCAGACGAGGCCATTGCCATTCCCGGCATCCTCGTAAAGCCGGCCGCCCGGTTTGACCTCAAAGACCATGCGCCGCGGTGATTCGGTGGCATAAAAATCTTTCGGCCACCAGGCTTGAAGCTCTCGGGTGAACCCTTCCCAAACCACGGTGGGCGGCTTGGCGATTTCCAGAGTGAGTCGATGGGTGGCTGACGTGACGGTGGCGGTGGACATCTTTTCAGGCATGAGTTCGGTGTAGTGCGATGGCAAATCCGAGGCGGAGAGAGCGTGGCAGCGAGGCTCCGCCGGTTTTGCGAAAAGCGGTCGGAGTGATTTCAAAGCGAATGCGAAAGGCGCGGGAAAAAGCTTCATGGCTCTCCCACCCGGTTTCGAGTGCCACCGCCAGGATTGTCGCCCGGCTCGTCAGGAGGAGAGCGGCGGCGCGATCCAGTCGTCGCCTGCGCTGATGCGTTCCCGGAGTTTCTCCGATCGATTGCACCGTGAGCCGATGAAATTGCCGCGTGGAAAAACAAGCGGTCCGCGCCATCACCGCCACGCTTCGCGGCGCGCGCGCCGGACCGAGTCCGCGGCGCAGCCGGCCGATCGTTTCCGGAGAAGCGGTGGGCTTTTTTGTCATTGGGGTCATTTTTACAGGAATCCGACCGGGGTTGTCTTGACCATTCGTGCCATTTTTTTGGTTTCCGAATGAGGGTGATAAGTTGCGGCGGTCAGGGGAGCGGTGCGGATGGCGCTGGACGACATGGGTTGTCTCCTGCTACTTGAAACCATACCGGCGTCAGGCTGCGACGCGCCGAACAGGCTCTTAAATGACCATTTCTCGACGAACTTTTGCGCGATTGTTAGGGGCGAGTGCCGCGGCCGCAGTTACCCGGCCGGCCTTTTCCTTTGGCAAAGAGCCTGTGGCGGGATCGCCAACCAGGATCACGGCCTCAACCATCGTCCGTCTCAGTTCGAACGAGAATCCGTACGGGCCCTCGGCGAAGGCGTTCAATGCGATAACCGAGGCCTTTCCGCTGACCTGTCGATATCCCGACGAACAGGCCGATGTCCTGGTGGAAGCGCTCGCCAAACTGCACGGGGTCGGCCGCGATGGGATCCTGCTCGGCGACGGCTCGGGCGAGATTCTGAAGTTATGCGCTGATGTTTTTACTGGACCGCCGCGGGAGGGCGAGAGCGCGTCGGCCGGAGGAACGCTGGTCCTGGCCGACCCGACCTTCGAAGCGATCCTTTATCACGCGAAGCAAAATGGGGCCAAGGTGGTAAAAGTTCCTCTTACCCCGAGCTACAGTCACGACCTGCCGAAGATGCTGGCGGCAGCGAACAAGGGCTTGGTTTACATCTGCAATCCGAACAATCCCACTGCCAGCATTTCGCCGCGCAAAGAAGTGCGCGCGTTGATCGAGCAAGCGCCTAACGATACCATGATTCTGGTCGACGAGGCTTATCATCATTACGTCGAGAGTCCCGATTACGAGAGCGTCATCCCGTTGGTTAAAGATCATCCCAACCTGATCGTGGCCCGCACCTTTTCCAAGATCTATGGGATGGCCGGCCTGCGTTGCGGCTACTGTGTCGCGCAGACTTACACGATCGAGCGTTTGCGCGTGCGGCAAACATGGGACAGCACCAACATCATGGCGGTGGTCGCCGCGACGGCCAGCTTGGGCGACTTGGATCAGGTAAGAAAAGGTCGGACGCGGAACGCCGAAGCGAGAGCGTTTACCATTGGCGAACTCGAGAAAATGGGCTTCACCGCCATCCCCTCACAGGCTAATTTCATCATGCTCGACGCCAAACGCCCGGTTGTACCGCTTATTGCCACTCTGAAGAATCGCAAGGTCCAGGTCGGGCGTCTCTTCCGGGCCCTGCCCAACCACCTGCGAGTGACAATCGGGACCGAAGCGGAGATGGAATCGTTTCTGGCCGCTTTCCGCGAAATCATGGCGCAGGCTCCCGCCTAACCAATTCGGATTTGCCGGAAGGGCGCGGGCAGGGCGCAACTTCCAGATCGCAGTGGCGGTTCTTAACGGCCATGCCAGTTTGCCGCTTCGCCTGGCCGCTTCCATGGACACCGCTTTTTTTTCCCTGCTCCTGATTACCCTCCTGGCCGTGATCGTGCCGGTGCTCCTGAGCCGGTTGCATGTAGTTCGTCTGCCGATCGTCGTGGGCGAAATTCTCGCCGGGGTCATCATTGGCCAAAGCGGATTCAATCTCGTCCACAGGACGCCAACGCTCGATTTTCTGGCCGAGTTTGGGTTCACCTTTCTCATGTTCCTCTCCGGGCTCGAGGTGAGCTTCGGGATGTTGCAGCATTCGCTGCGCGACGGGAAAAAGCGGCTCCGCGCCGTCGGACCGGTGCCGCTCGCGATCTTGAATTTCGCGTTCACCCTACTTCTCGCGACTGGGATAGGCTTTGCTCTCAAGAGCTTTGGCATGACGCGCAATGGCGTCCTGATGGGATTGATCCTGAGCACGACGTCGTTAGGCATCGTGGTTCCGATCCTGAAAGAGCGCGGCCTGAACGCCACGCCTTACGGGCAACTGGTCCTGGTCTCGGCCTTGCTGGCGGATTTCGCGACGCTTCTCCTACTCAGTCTGACCATCGGAATTATCAGCCACGGGTTTGGCTTCGAGATTCTCTTTTTTCTCGTCCTGCTGGCTGCTTTCCTGGCCGCGGCGCGCCTCGGGCAATGGGCCAAGCGCATCCCGGGTTTGCTCCGCATGATCGACGAGCTCTCTCACGCCACCGCCCAGCTCCCGGTGCGCGGAGCCTTTGCCCTCATGGTCATCCTGGTGGCGCTCGCGCAGGCGCTCGGTGTCGAGCTGATTCTCGGTGCTTTCCTGGCCGGAGCTATCACCAGCCTGCTTGGAGGTGATGACAAGACGCCGCTGCGCGAGAAGCTCGATGCCATCGGCTACGGCTTTTTTGTGCCGATCTTTTTCATTAGCGTGGGCGCGAAATTCGATCTCGGCGCGCTCCTCGCCTCGCGCGGCGCGTTGCTCCTCGTCCCCATCCTGATCGTGGCCGCTTACCTCGTGAAGTTCCTGCCCGCCCTCGTCTTTCTGCCGGCCAACGGCTGGCGCAAAACCTTCGCGGCGGGCGCACTCCTTTCCTCGCGCCTCTCGCTCATTATCGCCGCCTCCGCGATTGCCCTCAATCTCGAGCTCGTTAGTCCGGCGACCAATTCGGCCATCATCCTGCTCGCCATCGTCACCTGCACGATCTCTCCGATTTTGTTCAACAAGATCCTGCCCGCCCAGGGTCGGGCGGTGCGCCGCGGCGGCGTCCTCATCCTTGGCACTGATCAACTCGCCATGCTTCTCGCGCAACGACTCAGGCAAGCGGGCGAGGCAGTGATCCTGCTCGGGCGCGACCAGGAACAGCTCCGGCACCTTTCCACGATCGGACTGCGCAGCGTGCTGGGCGATCCTTCCGACCCCGACGTCTTGCGAAGAGCGGATATTGCGGAGGCGCGCGGTCTCATCGCAGTAACCGGTTCGCCGGAGCTGAATCTGGCGGTCTGCAAGATCGCGCGCGAAGAATTTAACGTGCCCGCGATCATTGCCCGGGCGGAGGATCCGGCTGCGATTGCTGAGTTGACCCGCCTGGAGGTCAAAGTGGTGCAACCGGCTATGGCGGTAGCCCTCGCTTTGGAAGGGGCGCTCCACTTTCCGTCCGCCTTTGGGATGATGATGGATCAGACCGACAACGTTTCGATGGTCGACGTTCCGCTGAGCAATGACCAACTGGCGGGGCGCCCGTTACGCCGGATCAAGCTGGAGGGCGATGCGCTCGTGGTCGGGGTGCATCGCGGCGGAGAAGTGCTGGTGCCGCATGGCGACACCGTCCTGCGGCGGCGCGATACGCTCGTCCTGGTCGGGAGCCCGGAAGCCTTGCGCGCGGCCCGGCAGCAGCTCGATCCGGAACGTGCCTAACGATTTCTTTACGCCGCCCGGCGCCGCGGAGCGCTGTGCTGACGCGAGGCCGCGATCTGCATTTTGATCGCCTGGCAGCGGCGACGTTCGCGGACCGCTTCGGCTTCGGGTAATGATTGTGCCTGATAGGGCGCGCGGGCCGGTTGCAGGCAGGATTCCGCAAATTCGTTCGCCGCCAGAGCGCGCCGGAGATTGGCTTCAGTCGGCGTGCTTTCTGCCTCGCGCAGGAGGAGGTCACGCGCGGCGAGATAGCTGTGGATTTCGATCGAGGCGTAATTTGCGTCCGCCGTGTTGGGGCGTCGGCTGATTTTCGTTTGAGAATTCATGGCCCGTTGATGGAGCGGGAGAGTCGCTTGCATGGGGGTTGTCAAAGCAGATCCCATGCTTGCGGTTCGGCTCTTTTCCGGCGCCGTCTCAAATGCGAAACGATTGAATCCCGGAGACGGAACACGCAGCGGCCTTTCGAAAATACGTCAGCGCACATAAGATTCACCGTATCAGCTAGATAAGCGAATTGTCCAGGTGTGGTATGCGCTCTGCGTATGTCTCCCCAGGAAGGCGCTCGGACGCGTCGAAAACCCATACCGATGAACATCCTATTGCGAGTGGCCGTCACCTTGTTCCTCCTCGCGGCCTGGGGCCAGACGCAGGCGGAAACGCTCGCCGGTCGCTGGGAAGGTTCGATCCGGATCCCCGACCGTGAATCCAGGCTGATCGTCGATCTCACCCAGGAGAAGGGAAAGGATTGGAGTGGATCGATCATCATTCCTGGTCTCGGAGTTAAGGGCGCGCCCTTGACGGACCTCGCCATTGCGAACGGCGGAATTTCTTTCGCGATCAAGGGTGCGCTGGCCAGCCCCAAGACCGGTCCGGCCAGATTCAAGGGAAAGGTCACCAGCGATGGACAATTGACCGGCGATTTTCTGCAAGCTGGCAACACTGCGCCTTTCACCTTGGAAAAGACCGGGCCATCCCAAGTGGAGCTGCCTCCAAAGAGCACGGCAATCGCTCGCGATTTCAACGGAGTCTGGAAAGGCGACTACGAGATGGATGGCTATCCACGCCACGTCACGCTGACGCTGGCCAGCCACGAGAACGGTCCGGCAACCGCAAAACTCGTCATCGTCGGGAAGCGAACCAATGAGCCGCCGATCGATCTTGTGACCGAAGAGGGCGGCTATCTCACCATCCAATCCCAGGATTTTGGAATCACTTACGAGGGCCGGCTGCAGAAGGAAGGGCACGAAATCGGCGGGACCTTTGCTCTCGGCCCTTCCGAGTTGCCTCTCGTCCTGGGGAAAACGCCATGAAAAGCGTCGCCTTCGCAATCATCCTGTTGAGCTGCCTAACGAGCGCGAGAGGCGAGACTCAGTCGATGTTTCGCGGCGGCCCGACCCACCCGGGAGTTTACCCGGGCCCGGCGCCGCGGGCCTTTCACGGGGTGAAATGGAAATTTCCGACCGGCGATCGCATCGTTTCATCGCCCGTCTGGAGCGACGGTGCCATCTATTTTGGCGGCGACGATGGAAACCTCTATGCGGTCGAGGCAGAGACGGGACACCAGCGTTTGGAAGCACGCCACCGGCGGACCGGTATCTTCCACCCCGGCGGTGGCGGATGGAGTAGTTTATGCGGTCAGTTACGATGGCAAACTTCATGCCGTCGACGCCCAGACGGGCCACGTTCGTTGGAAATTCTCGAGCGGCGGCGAACGCCGATTCGAGGCGAAAGGCCTGCACGGTTTGCAGCCGAAGAATCAGACCATTGCCGATCCGTTCGACGTTTTTCTGTCGAGCCCGCTGCTGGCGCAGGGCGCGGTCTTTTTCGGAAGCGGTGACGGTAATCTCTACGCGATCGACGCCGCGACCGGGGCGATGCGCTGGAAATTTGCAACCGGTGATGTCGTTCATTCTTCGCCCGCCTACGCGGACGGCATTCTCTATTTCGGAAGTTGGGACAGTTACTTTTACGCGGTCGATGCCGCGACCGGGAAAGAGAAATGGCGTTTTCACGGCGGGGAGGATGCCGAGATTCACAACCAGGTTGGCTTTCAATCGTCACCCGCGGTGGCCAACGGCGTGGTCTATACCGGTTGCCGCGACGCGCAGCTCTACGCCCTCGATGCTGCCACCGGAAAGCAGAAGTGGAAATTCGACAACGCTCTCAGTTGGGTCATCGCCTCGCCGGCGGTGAGCGACGGCAAAGTCTTCTTCGCCACCTCGGATTCCAGTCTTTATCACGTGGTCGATGCCGCGACCGGGCAACCGATTCTCAAACAGCAGGACAAATCCTACATGTTTTCCTCGCCGGCGATTGCGGGTGACGTCGTCCTGATTGGCGTCCTGAACGGGACTCTGCAGGCGCGTGATCTTGAATCGGGTGAAATCCTCTGGAGTTTCGAAACCGAAGCCTCGAAGCAGAATAAGGGCTGGGTGCTGACGAAGGACCGTGCCTTCAACGTGCCCCTGCTTTATCACTCGAGTTGGCGCGAGGATCCGATCGTGTCGACCGACCGGCAGTTCGACATCGGCGCCATCTTTTCCTCTCCGCTGGTCGTCAATGGCGTCGTCTACTTTGGCAGCACCGACGGTTATCTTTATGCGCTGGAATAGCTTCATAGCTGGGAGGAGCGACGCCGGCGAGGCGCCAATTTTTTCTGAATCCAAAGCACGTGAACCCCGCATCTTAATAGGGCGCCGCGAGGCGCAGCTCATTTTTTCCGGAAACCATCAACCAACCTATCACCATGTTTTTTGAATCTTTCTTTCAGGATCTCCGCATCGGCCTGCGCATGCTCATCAAAGACAAGACGTTTACCGTCCTCGCGGTCGTTGTGCTTGGGCTTGGCATCTGCGGGGTGACCACACAATTCACGCTCGTCAACGCGGTCGTCCTGCGCGGCTTTTCCTTTCCGCATCCGGAGGAACTGATGGGCGTCGGCCTGATCGATCCGCAGGCCACGCCGCAGAACAACAACTTCGGCAATGGCAACATTCCCTCGGGTCAGGATTACGAGGATCTGCGTGCTGGCCAGCGTTCCTTTGCCTTGCTCAGCGCCTACCTCAATGGCTCCACTATCAACGTCACCTACAAAAAGAATCCGCAGCGCTACACCGGTGGTTATGTGACTGAAGACTTTTTCAAGATCATCAACGTGAAGCCGATTCTGGGGCGCGATTTCACCGCGGCCGATAACAAACCAGGCGCGGAGAAGGTCACAATTCTCGGCAACGAAATCTGGAAGCGCGATTTCAATGGCGACCCGCAAATCGTGGGCCAGGCCATCCGGATTAACGGCAAAGCGGCCACCATCATTGGCGTCATGCCGCCGAACTTTAAGTTCCCGGTCAACGAGGAACTGTGGGTACCGCTTTACAACGAATTCCCGCTCAAGCAGCGCGGGGATCCCACCGATATCGGCCCCGCTATCATGGGGCGACTGAAACCTGGCGTCACCGCCGACCAGGTGAATGCCGAGTTCGTCGGACTTGCCAAACGCATTGCCAAGGACAACCCGAAAACGAATGGCCAGCTCGTTTCTGCCAACGTGCAGCCGTTGATCAAGTCCTTCACCGGCCAGCAACTGCGCCAGATCATTTTCGCCATGCTGGGTGCGGTCATCGGCGTGCTCCTGATTGCCTGCGTCAATGTAATGAACATGCAATTCGGCCGTTCCGCTCTGCGCGCTCGCGAGCTGGCGATCCGGGGCGCGCTCGGGGCGACGCGCTGGCGCATTGTGCGGCAAATGTTGACTGAAAGTTTCCTGATCGCGGTCCTCGGTGCGGTGGTCGGGGTCGCGATGGCCTATTGGGCGGTCGATCTCCTGGCCAAGACGACCAGCACGCCGCAATTCCAGCTTCCCTATTGGATCACCTTTACGATCGACGGCAAAGTGCTGGCCTTCACCCTCGGGGCGGTCCTGGTCGCGACCCTTGTCTCCGGTCTTATCCCCGCGTTCCTCGCCGCCCGGGGCAATGCCTCGGCGATGATGAAAGAAGGCGGTCGCGGGAACAGCGGCCGGTTGGTAAACGTCATCACCCGCGTCCTGGTCGTCGGCCAGATCGCGATGACCGCTGCTCTTTTGATCGCCTCCGCCCTGCAGATCCGCTCCATCCGCAACCAGGTAAAACTCGATTACGGCTATGACGAGAGCGGTGTTTACAGCGCGCGGATGGCGTTGTTTGAAGGGGATTACCCGACCGAGGATTCGCGGCGGCTGTTCTTCAAGAAGGCGGTGCAGGGCTTGCGGGCGGATCCTGCTTTCGACGGCGCGGCGATGAGCAGCCGGTTCCGGATGACCTTCGCTAATTTCGGCCAGTACGAGGTCGACGGAAAGAGTTACGTAACCGACCGCGATCGGCCGCAAGGCAACTCCGAGGCGGTCTCGGATGGCTATTTCAGCACTCTGGGATTGAAGATGCTTGAAGGTCGTGATTTCACCCTCGAGGACAGCGACGACAGACAGCCGGTCGCGATCGTAAACAATAGCTTCGCGCGCAAATACTGGGGGAACCAGAGCCCGCTCGGGCGGCGGATTCGCGCCTTTAATCCAGCGCAACCGCAGCCCTGGCGCACGATCGTCGGCGTGGTGCCGGATACGCTCATGCAAGGTCCTTTCAATACCCAAACCGATAGCGCCGGCTTCTACGTCCCGCTGCTCGGTTCGAGTCCGGTTCCGCAGTTCTGTACCCTTATCGTTAGGCCGCATCCGGGACAATCCGCGGAGACCCTGGGGCCTGCGCTGAGCAAGGCGGTGGCGCGGCTTGATTCGAATCTGCCGATTTACTTTCCCGGCACGCCGGCCCTCTCCCACTCCGAGTTCCTGAGCGGCAATCGTCTGGTCGCCTCGCTCTTCAGCATTTTTGGGGGAGTCGCTTTTCTGCTCTCGGCGGTCGGCCTCTACGGTGTGATGAGTTTCTCGGTCAATCAACGGACCCAGGAATTTGGCATCCGCATGGCGCTCGGTGCGGACGCAGCCCGCATCTTCAAAATGGTGATGAGCCAGGGCGCGTGGCAGTTGGTCATCGGTCTCGGATTAGGAATTGGTTTCACCGCGCTCTTCGTTGGTGTCGTGGCCGCCGGTGCGCTTCAGACCATCCTTTTCAAGGTGAACGCGCTCGATCCCTTCATCTACACATCCGTCGCTGCGCTCCTCACGGCCGTCGCGGCGGCGTCGTGTTTCGTCCCTGCGCGGCGCGCGACGCGCGTCAATCCAATGATCGCTCTGCGCGCCGAATAGGCGCCAGTTAGGCGAAGAAGCCCTCCGATTTCGTTTGAACCCGCGGCCGGGTTAACGAAAGGAGGTGTCGTGAAGATTGCCGCGGCCCAGATGAGGTGTGCGTTGGGGGATCCCTCCGCCAACCTGCAGTCGATGCGCGCGCTGGCCGAGCGCGCGCGGGATGCGGGTGTGGAGCTGATCGTGTTCCCGGAAATGGCGGATACCGGTTATGCCATGCGGGTCATCCGCGAGCAGGCCGGAAGGTGGAACGAGGGCGCGATGCCGGAGCTTCAGGAGATCGCGCGAAGGTTCTCGATCGCGATCGTGAGCGGCGTTTCGGAGCGGGAGGGCAGCTCGATTTTCAACACGCAGGTCTTGCTCGACGCGAAGGGTGCAATGGTCGCGAAATATCGCAAGACACATCTCTTCGCCCCGGCGCCAATCGAAGAGGACAAATGCTGTAGACCGGGCGACTCCCTAACGAGTTGTGACTTTGCCGGCTTTCGCCTCGGGCTGAGTATCTGCTACGACCTTCGTTTTCCCGAAATCTATCGCGCGCTCACGCTCGAGCAAAAATGTAACGTCTTCGTCGTTTCCTCGGCCTGGCCTTTCCCCCGGGCGGAGCACCTGCGCATTCTCACGACCGCCCGGGCGATCGAAAACCAGAGCTATCTCGTTCTCGCGAACCGTGTCGGCATCGACGACGGCGTGCAGTTCTGCGGTTCGTCAGCCGTAATTGATCCTGCCGGCGTGGTGATTGGATCGGCTTCATCCGATCGCGAAGAACTACTCGTCTCTGAAATCTCAGCCGAAACCGTCCGGAAAGTGCGCGAAGCGATGCCGGTTTTCGCTCACCGGCGGCCGGAGCTTTACTAATCCTCAATGAAGAAAGCCAAGCTAAAGCGGATCAAGGTCAACGACTGCATGCAGCAAGATTATGAGTATTTCCTGACCAAGCCGCCCGGCAAAGAGTTCGCGCCAGGATTCCAGCCGGAGCTAACTCCGAAGCAACTTCTGCGACTCGGAGTCTTTGGCGGGAAATACATGACTGACTGTCGAAAAGAATTTCCCGCTGACTGGTTCAAGCAGGCGAAACTTTGCTCGGATGCACACGTTCCGGAGCTTAATTTCTTTGGCGTTAACGCTTCCCAACCGCTCGCGGTCTGGCGCAAGAAAGGCTGGATTTACCATGAAGACCCACGCGGTTGGTTCCAATGGTATTGCCGGTATTACTTCGGACGGCGCTGTCCGGATGATCAGCGCCAAATCAAGCGCTGGCGCGCTATCCGGCGACACATCGGGCAAATCAAAAAAAATTGCGGGCGCGGCGATCTTGAGTGTCGGCCGAGGCAACGCCAGGCCCTTCTTCATTGGGCTTACGATTCACGCAAGCTTTAGGGTTACACTGCGCTCAGGCTGGCGCAGTAGGTCGCATACATTGCGTTACTGACTTCGACCAGCCGCTCCTGGATCTGAGTCAGGTATTCGTGCAAACCGAATTCAAAGATTTCGCCAATCGTGACGTAGTCGAGGTCGGAGCGGAGACGGCCGGAGAGACGTTCGGCTTCGTTGGCATAACGACTTTCATCCACTCCCGAGATGCGATGCAGTGCGGCGTCGAGCGAGTCGACGCAAAATCGAATCGAGCGCGGAAATTCCTGATGGGCGATGAGAAACTCCGTGACTTTCCAGGGCGCGACCTGGCTGACGTAGAGTTTGCAATAGGCCTCGAGCGCGCTGCACGATTTCAAGACCGCCATCCATTGAATGGTATCGACGTTGCCGCCGACGTCTTCCCCGGAGGGCAGGAGGATGTGATATTTCACGTCGAGAATGCGTGAGGTGGAATCGGCCCGCTCGAGGAAGGCGCCGATGCGAATAAACTCCCAGCCTTCGCCGTGCGTCATGGTCGCATCGGTGATGCCGTGGAAAAGATGCGAGCCAAAGATGACGCGGGTGAAAAACTCGTGCGGGCTGGAGGCGAGCAACTGCTTTGCCTCTTCGCTTTGCACGAAGAGATAGAGGCGATTGATTTGTTCCCACATCTCGCTCGAAATTTGCTCGCGAGTGGTGCGGGCATTCTCGCGCGCCAGAGTCAGACAGGAGACGATCGAATTCGGGTTCTTCTTTTGCAGAGTAAGGAAATCGGTCACCGATCGTTCGTCGGCGGCCGTGTAAAGCGAATCGAAAAGGTCGGTTTCTTCGAGCGAGGCAATGACCGGTGCCCAATGCTGCATGGCATCGGCTTCGTCACCGAGATCGAGGAGGAGCTGTAGATTAACATCGAGCAGACGGGCATCGTTTTCCGCCCGCTCGATATAGCGACTCATCCAGTAAAGTGAATCGGCGACCCGGCTTAGCATGGGAATAGTGAGGAGTGACGGGCGGGAATATTTCTCTTCATCATTCCTCGTCCACCACCCAGGTGTCCTTGCTCCCCCCGCCTTGTGAGGAATTGACCACCAGGGAATCTTTGCGCAAAGCTACCCTCGTTAGGCCGCCGGGAATGATGGTGACTTTCTCGCCGTACAAAATATAGGGCCGAAGATCGACATGCCGGCCCTGCACCGAGTCTTCGCAAAAACTCGGCGAGCGGGAGAGCGCGACGATCGGCTGAGCGATGTAGTTGCGGGGATCTTTCCGGATTCGCCCGGCGAAATCCTCCTGTTCCGCCGCGCTCGCCTGCGAGCCGATCAGCATGCCATAACCGCCGCTCTCGTTGGCCGCCTTCACCACCAGTTCGGGCAGATGTTCGAGAATGTACTTGAGGTCGTTAGGCTGGGAGGCCAGATAGGTCGGCACATTTTGCAGGATGGGATCCTGCTGCAGGTAATAGCGGATCATTTGAGGAACGAAATGGTAGACCACCTTGTCGTCCGCTACCCCGGTGCCGATGGAGTTGGCCAGGCTGACGCAGCCTCGCCGATAGGCGTCAACTAGCCCCGGCACGCCCAGACCCGAATCCTTGCGGAAGACGCGTGGATCGAGAAAATCGTCGTTGATCCGGCGATAAATCACGTCGACGCGCTGCAAACCTTTGGTCGTGCGCATGAAGACGCATCCGTCCTGCACGACCAAATCACGCCCCTCCACAATCTCGATCCCCATCGAACGGGCGAGGAAGGAATGTTCGTAATAAGCCGAGTTATAAACGCCCGGGGTCAGTAGGACGACAGTCGGTTCTTCTTCCGCCCTGCTGGGCGCGATATAGCGCAGCGCATTGAGCAGTTCCTGGCTGTAATCTTCCACCGGCCGCACCCGGTATTCGGAAAAAAGAGTCGGGAAGATCCGTTTCATTGCCTGCCGATTTTCCAGGACGTAAGAAACGCCCGAGGGGCAGCGCGCATTGTCTTCCAGGACGAGATAATTTCCGTCCCGATCGCGAATCAAATCGGTCCCGCAGATCTGAACATAGATGTTGCGCGGCACATCGAAGTGCATGAACTCGGGCCGAAAGTGGGCCGCCTCCCAGACGATCTGTTTCGGGATGATCCCGTCGCGCAGGATGCTTTGCCCATGGTAAATGTCGTGCAGGAAAAGATTGAGGGCGGTGATCCGCTGGATGAGTCCGCGTTCGACCAACCCCCATTCGTTTGCCGGAATGATGCGCGGAATCAGGTCGAACGGAAAAATCCGCTCGGTCCCCTGGTCGTCGTTATAGACCGTGAAGGTTACTCCCTGGCTGAGGAAACTGGCCGCGGCCAGGTCGCGTTTTCGCTCGAAATCGGCTGCACCCATGGCCTTGAAGGTTGCGAGCAACCTGTTGTAATGAGGCCGCTCCATCCCGGGCGCGGAAAACATCTCGTCGAAAAAATCGTCGACCTTGTATTGGGAAAAAAGGTCGGACATCGGAATATTCATTTTGTCAGTGCAGCAGACTCACGCAACGAAAAAGGGATCGGCCGCGACCGGGCATGAGGCCGCCTGTGCGCGGGTCGCGGGACGTTTTGGCGAGCGCTGGCTCCGAATTTATGCCGGGCGCAAACTGCGCAGCGACCCGGTCTTTCCGGCGGCCTTCGCCTTACTGGCAAACTCGGATCAGCCGTTGGTCGATGTCGGCTGCGGCGTTGGCTTGCTCGCGTTTTACCTGCGCGAGCGGGATTTTCTGCCGTTAATCAGCGGGCTCGAGAGCGACGGACGGAAGATCAAGCGCGCCAATGCGGTCGCGCACGGCGTTTACCATCACCTTCAGTTCATCGAACAGGATGTGCGCGCTCCGATCGCGCAGACTGGCAGTGTCGTCCTTTTCGACCTGCTACATTATCTTCGCCCCGGCGACCAGACGCAGTTGCTCGACCGGCTCGCGTCGCGCGTCGCGCCGGGCGGGCTGCTGATCATTCGCGATTGTCCTCGGGATGACAATGCGCGTTTCTGGCTCACTTATCTGGCGGAACGATTTGCCCAGGCGACGAGCTGGAACATGAGGACGCCGCTCCATTTCCCGACCCGGGAGAACATTTTCTCGGCTTTCAGCGAGGAACAGTTTTCCCGAGCGGTCGAGCCACTCTGGGGCCGGACGCCCTTCAATAATCACCTGTTTGTTTTTCGCCGGCACCCGGCCGCAACTGTTCCGGCCTAGGGAGGACGCAGCGGTAATTTGCTTTCGTTAGGGCGAAAAGGGTTTGCTCGAGGCAGCGGGGATGAAAATCCGGATCGGTCTCGGTCCGATGCCCTTCGTGCAGGAGAACGATCGCGCCGGGCTTCACCTGGCGCATGATGCGAGCCGCGACTGCATCTGCATTCCTGCTCACGGTGTCGAGCCCGCGCACCGTCCATCCGATCAACAGTAATTCGCGGCGTTGCAGCGCGGGATGGACGAAAAAGTTTTTCAATCCCGCCGGAGCGCGGAAATAGCGGGTCGAGATGTTGTCCGGATCGATCTCCGCGGCGAGGCGAGCCGGTGGCAAACACCAAAAAGTTGCGCTCGGATGCGTGGCGGTGTGATGGGCGATTTGGTGGCCGGCCTCCCGGATTGCTTTCAATTCGGAGCCGAACTTGGCCGCGCGATTCCCAATCACGAAGAAGGTCGCCTGCGCGTCGAAACGCTCCAGTAACGCAAGGAAACGTGGTGTGTGTACCGGATCGGGGCCGTCGTCGATCGTGAGCCAGACTTCGCGTCGCGGCGTCTCGAAATGCGTCACGACCGGACCCCACCACTGGCAATTTGCCACCAGGGTCGGAAATAAAATGAGCAGGTGCGAAAGGAAAAGGACCCCGAGCGCGAGGAACGGGTGCCAGAAGATCGTGGCGACGAAGAAGAGGGCCGCGGCCAGCGCAAAGCCGAGGATGAATCTCCGGCTCAGCTTAGCTTTCATGCCCGAGTTTCAAGATCAGAAGCGAGAGCAGATTTAAGCTGACCAGCCCGAGCCAAAAAGCGCCTAACGATTTCATCCAAAGGCAGGGATCGCGCAGCAGGAGAGTAGCCAGGAAGGTGATCAAGGAGGTGACAAGAAAGTGCTGAACTGGAGCGTTGGTCGGCGCGGAAAAAAGACCCAGGCGCCGGAGGACCGCGACCAGCTGGGCATTGAGGAAGTAGACGAGGAGGAAGGCGATCCAGATCGCGAACGGAAGGAAGAGGAGGACGAGCGCCTGCAAAGGAAGCGGCCTAACGAGATCGAGCGCGAGGCGAGCCGCCAGCAGGCATGGAATGGCGAAAACCAGCAGGCCGGTGCCGTAAATTTCCCAACGCCTCAATTCCACACGTTGCCATGGCTGACCGGCGAGCCGCGCGATCAGGCGCGGGAGCGCGAAGGCGTAACCGATCTGATCCAGCCCCGGTCTGTTCATCGCGGTGGGAAAAGCGGGACTAACGAAAACCACTGCGACCAGTGGACCGCGATCACTTCCTCCAGGGTGCGGCACCAGGTGGCGAGCGCCTCCTCGAGCGCGCTTTCGCGGCCGCGTTCGTCCCGCTGGCAGGGCAAAGGCGGGCGCGCGATGATCCTGTAGCGATGATAGCCGCACCGCACGATGAAGACCGGATAGATCGGCGTTTGGGCGACGAAGGCGAGCATGAACGGTCCGTCGGGCAGGTTCACATTTTCGCCGAAAAGACGGGCGGAACGCTGCGAGACATTTGCGACCACTCGATCGCCCTGGATGGAAACGATCTCTCCTTGCCGGATGGCGTTGAGCAACTCCAGCGGCAACGCCATGCTCGAAGTATTGTAAGCCACCTTAACCGCACCGGCTCCAGCGCGGGCGAGCGATTGGTCGAGATGCCGGGCCGTTTGCGCATCGGCCTCCAGCGCGCGCACCATCCGGATTTCGCGCTGGAATCGCTGCGCAAAAACAGCCGCGCCCAGGTCGTAGTTTCCCATGTGCGCGGTGAGGAGAATTGCGCCGTGGGCGGACGCTAATTGGTCGAGAAATTCCGCTCCTTCCAGTTCGTAGGCGAACTCGGTGCCAGCCAGCTTATGATCGGCCGCATCGGCAATCGTCCAGGCGAAATGATAAAGCGTGAGCCAGGCTCGCGCCCAGTTAAGGAACCGGTTCGAACCCGGGAGGACGACCCGCAAATTGGCCAGGATGACGCGCCGGGCCGGCGCCGCGAAGAAGTAGAAAAAGATCGTCCAGAAGAAGATCATGATTGGCATGAGGTAGAACGGAATGTTCGACACGCCGAAATCGAGATAATGCCGCCAGACAACCCCGCGGACGGCGAAGTGGCGAGACCAGCGAGGTAAATGCATAAAGGAGCGCAAGCTTCCCGCTTGCCGGCGGCATGGTGCAAGCTCGAAGCTGGCGCTACAAGGCTTCGACTGCGGCGGACCTCGGGATCCGTTCCGGCGGGTGAGTCTTTCGCCTGGCAAAGAGAAATCGCAGATTGAGCAGCTCGGCTTTCCACCACCGGAAAAGACCCTTGCGGATCAGCTTGTGCAGACGCACATCCGGGACAAAGCCATCGTAGAGTTCGCGCCAGCCGGCGTTGTGTGCGTTGAGAGCGCCGTGCGCGATTCGGTTTTTGCCCAGCACGCTCAACCGCTGGTTGTAAAACTTCATCATCGCGCCAAAGATCCGCCCCGGCGTTCCCTCGAAGGGCAGCTCGAGAAAGGCCCGCTCCGGGTTGGCATAAACCGGCCTAACGAGTCCGATAAAATAAGTGCCGACATCGAGCAGGAGGGCGGCCGACATCAAATCGGCTTCGCCCATGTAATAGTATTTGTCCCGGTAGAGCGTCTCGAACCAGAAGCGATAAGTGATCCTGAATTGTTCGTTGTAATACTGCTGCCGGGCGGTCGTATCCTCGCCTGCCAGGGAGCGGGCCACCAGGTCGCTCACCACCGAAGTGGTGTAGGCGCAGAGATCGAGCCCGGGACTGTAAAGCGGATCTATAAAACTGGCCGCGTCGCCCGCGATGGCCCACCCGTCGCCGCAGACTTGCGCGCTGTAGTAGGGCAGGGCGGAATAAGCGCGAGCGTCATGCTCGACCACTTTCGCCTCCCGGAAAATTTCACGGCCAACCGGATGCGCCATGATGTGATCATGCAGGCGCTCGCCCAGATTCGCCCCCTCGGGCAAAGTGAAAAGCCGGCTGTCGTAGACCAGCCCGGCGCTGAAATCGCCGCCCTTGAGCGGAATGATCCAGCACCACCAACCCTGGCCCATCAGATGATTGGTCGCCCAGGCGCGCCCGGTCCGCGAGGCGCCCGCGTAATCGGGGAATTTCTCGCGCCATTCGTAACTGTCCCAATCCTTCAGCCCGCTAAAACGCGCCCAAACGGCGTTGATCGGATGCTCGTTATTTTGGCGAAAATGACCGAGCTTGCGGGCCAGGAACGAGGCCCGGCCGGTGGCATCGACGACCCAGCGGCACCGCACCCTGCGCTCCTCCTCCCCGACTCTCACGCCTAACGATTGCCCGGCCGTGCCTTCCAGGTCGCAGCGCGTCACCTTGGCCGGTCGCCAGACCCCGCAACCGGCCTGCCGCGCCAGCTCGAGCAAGTGCGCATCGAGCTTGGAGCGATCGACCTGGAAAGTCGGGAGCCGTGCCTGGTAACGCGCGCCGATCTCGACGCATTCGTCAAAAGGCTGGTCGGAGCGATTGGCGAACCAGAGCCGCAGCCCTTGCTTGAGCAACTGCTCGTGTCCCAGGTAACTCGTTAGGCCAAGAACTTTAGTCAGGAAACAGCTGCTCACCTCGGTCGTCGATTCGCCGACTTTGCGATCGAACTCGGTTGCCTTTTCGATGATCAGAATGCGCGCTTCGGGGCGTTGCCGCTTAATCAAAAGCGCGGTAGCCGCCCCGGAAAAAGCGCCGCCGAGGATCGCGACATCGAACTCGGGATTCATTTGCAGGAGGATGATGGACTGCCGCCCCGTGAAACGCAATCATGCCGGTGGCGATGATCTTTACCAATGGGCGGCTCATTTTTCCCGACCGGATCGAGGACGGTATCTCGCTCCGTGTCGAGGGCGTTCGCATTGTCGAGATCGGGCGCCTCGAGCCGGCGCGCGACGAAGAGGTGATCGATTTGGGCGGGAACTTTCTCGCGCCCGGTTTCATCGATCTGCATGTGCACGGCGCGGTCGGCCGCGACACGATGGAAGGAACCGAAGCAGCCTTCCGCGCCATCTGCGACTACCACGCGGGCGGCGGCACGACTGCGCTGCTCCTCACTACGGTGACCGCGCCGATCGATCAGATCGCAGCAGTTGTCAGGCAGATCGAGATCGCACGTGCGGCGATCCCGCAACTGCGGGGCGCGCATATCGAAGGCCCGTTTATTGCCGCCGCAAAACACGGCGCGCAGCGGGTGGATCTCATTCTCGAGCCCAAGGCGGAATTCGTCCGGCCGCTGCTTGCGCTCGGCGCAGTCGTGCAGCGGATGACGCTCGCCCCGGAAGTGCCGGGAGCGATCGAATTGATCGCGCAGCTAACCGAAAACGGAATCGCGGCCAGCGGGGGGCACAGCGCGGCTTGGGAAGAGGAAGCGCGCGCTGGATTCGAGCGTGGCATGCGACAGGTCACGCATACCTTCAATTGCATGTCCTCGCTCCGTCACCGCGAGGGCAAACGAGTGGCCGGCCTGCTTGAGTTTGCTCTGAGCGAGCCCGAGATTTTTTGCGAACTGATCGCCGATGGCCATCATGTCGGCACCACTTTGATGCGGATGCTTTATCGCGCGAAGGGCGCGGCTGGAATCTGCCTGGTGACGGATGCAACCGCGGGAGCAGGTTTGCCTAACGAGAGCCATTTTACGCTCGGCGGCGCGCAGTGTCTGGCGCGTGACGGGGCCTGCTGGATGGCGGACGGTTCCGCGCTCGCCGGAAGCGCCTCGCGCATGATCGATCTCGTTAGGCATATGGTGGAGGAAGTTGGAATCCCGGTCTATGAAGCCGTTCGGATGGCAACGGAGACGCCGGCGCGGGCGATGGGATGGAGGGACAAAGGTGTGCTGGAGGTGGGGCGGGACGCTGATCTCGTGGTGCTGAGCCGCAGCCTGGAAATGGAGCGATATTTTCTGGAGGGACGGGCACCGTCCCGTCCGAGGGGCTGAAACACGGACGCCAATGCGGCGTCCCTCCTACAGCTGCGAGCGGAAGGGCAACATCACTTGCTCGGTCACGCGCTCCCAGAGCGAGCGGCTTTTGAATTGCGCGAGGGTGTATTCGGCCGAGTGCTTGAGGTCGGCCTGGAACATTTCTTCCATGCGACGGCCGAATTCCCGATCGTAAACCGCCAGGTCGAGCTCTTCGTTTATCTCGGATGAGCGCGGATCGAGGTTGGACGAACCGATCAACGCGAAAAGCCCGTCGATCACCATCGCCTTGGTGTGGATCATGGTCGGCTGATACTCAAAGATTTTCACGCCACCTTCCAGCATTCGTCCGTAGGCCGCGCGCCCGGCTGATTTCGTCAGGGGCTGATCGTTATGCTGGCCGGGCACGATAAGACGAACATCGACCCGCCGCTGCACCGCCTTGACGAGCAGATCGACCTGGTCGTCGCTCGGCGTGCAATAGGCGTTTGTGATCCAGATCCGTTTCTCCGCCGCCGCAAACGAGATCGCCTGGGTCAGTGGGACCGGCGCCATCGAGAAGGAATGCGAGGCGACTAACTGCGCTTTCAACTCACCCGCTGGTTCGGGCGCGGGAAATTGACCGTCGCCGCTCAGGGTCTCGCCGAAAGTTTTGATCCAGTGTTCTTCAAAGGCGTTTTGCAGCTCGCTGACGAGCGGACCTTCGATGCGTGTCTGCACGTCGTGCCAGTGCTCCGGGTCCTGCGCATGGCCGGACCATTGGGCGGCAAAACCGACCCCGCCGGTAAAGCCGATCCGGCCATCGATGACGAGAACACGCCGATGCGAGCGGCGATTGGTGCGATCGATGCGCCAGGAGAGCAGCGGGTGGTAATAGGCAAACTTGCAGCCCGCTTCCTTCAGCATCTTGACGTCGGAATTATCCAGCTTCCAACCGGAGCCGACCCCGTCGAGCAGGACGCGGACTTCGATGCCGGCCCGCGCCCGCTCGATCAGCGCGTCACGGAAGGCGCGCCCGACTTCGTCGGAATAGACAATGTAAGCCTGAAAGTTCACCGTCTTTTTCGCACTCCGAATGGCCGCCAGCATGGCGGGGAAATAGGCGTCGCCGTCTTGCAGCAGATCGATCCTGTTCCCGGGCAACGGCACCGGGTCGTAAAGGGCAAGCGCGGAGCCGAAAAACTCCGGGTCATTTACGCCGTAGGTGTGCTCGAGGTGATACTCGATCACGTGGCGGCGGATGAAGAAAATACAGAAAACCGCCACGATGCCGAGAAAGGCGAGCGCGATCGCCACCCATTCCATCAACTCGAATTCCAGCCGGCCGACTTTAGTTTTCTTGCGGGTGCGCGGCACGAGCGGAGTGTAGCGGCGGCCGGGTCGGCCGCCAAAGGGTTTCGCGAGCATGAAACGACGGTTTAGGTCCGTCGACGGTTGTAAAGGACTGACTGCGGCCACTCCTGAGATTTGCGTGGCGTCGCCGCCGGCGCTTCCTTGTTCTTCTTTCCCATGCCGTCCACCGCCAACCCTGTGCCATCCGCTTCGCCCGATAACGTCGTGCCGATGCCGGTGCCTGACGAGCCGCCGGCCAGGCCGGATTTTTCCGCACCGAAAAATTTCATCAATCGCGAACTGAGCTGGCTGGAGTTCAATCGCCGCGTCCTCGAGGAAGCGCAGGATCCCAAACAACCGCTTCTCGAGCGGGTGAAATTTCTTGGGATCGTAAGCTCGAATCTCGATGAGTTTTTCGAGATTCGCGTGGCTGGCATCAAGCAGCAGATCGCAAGTGAAACGAGCGACGTCGGCCCGGATGGGATGAGCCCGACGGAAACCTTCGAAGCAATCGAACGGGTCGCGCACGAGATGGTCGCGCAGCAGTACGCTCTTTGGAACAAGGAAATCGAACCGCTTCTCCAGGAAAACAACATCTTCCTCCAGCACGTCGGCGAACTCAGCGCCAAACGCGCGGCCTGGGCGCGGCGCTATTTTCAGCAGGAAGTTTTCCCGATGCTCACTCCGCTGGCCGTCGATGCCAGCCATCCCTTCCCGCAGCTCCTGAACAAGAGCCACAACCTGCTCGTTAGGGCGCGGGCCCAGAGAGGCGGTGAACCGATGCACGCTATCGTGCAGGTCCCGCGCGCGGTCTCGCGCCTGATCCACATGCCGCGCGGCGAGAAGGGCGACGATAGCTGGAACTACATTTATCTTGCCTCGCTCATCAAACAGCACGTGGCCGACCTTTTTCCCGGTCTCATTCTTGATGGCGTGCACGCTTTTCGCGTAACCCGAAACAGCGATCTCTATGTCGACGAGGAAGAAGCGGATAACCTCCTCCGCAGCATCGAGCAGGAGTTACGGCGCTCGAGCCGGGGCAACGCCGTCCGCTTGGAAGTAGAAGCCGATTGCCCTAACGATTTCTCGAGCTTGCTCCTTGAATTCTTCCAACTGACCGAAGCGGATCTCTACAAAGTCGACGGGCCGCTTTCGATGACCCATCTCGCGCCGCTGGTCGCGAACGATGCGTTTGCGAAGTTGAAAGATCGCGTCTTCCAGCCCACCCGCGATCCGGCCCTGCCGCCGCACGCCGACATCTTCGAGGCGATGCGCAAGCAGGATATTTTGCTCCATCATCCCTACGAAAGTTACGACCCGGTGGTCGAGTTGGTGGAAAGCGCGGCCAAGGATCCGCTCGTCCTCGCGATCAAAATCACCCTTTATCGCACGAGCGGTGATTCCCCGATCGTGGAGGCGCTGATCGATGCGGCCAGCGGACGGAAAACAGGTCACCGCGCTGGTCGAATTGCGGGCCCGCTTTGATGAAGCGGCCAACATCCAGTGGGCCCGCCGTCTGGAGGAAGCGGGCGCGCATGTCGTTTACGGCGTGGTCGGCTTGAAGACGCACTGCAAAGCGCTCCTGGTCGTGCGGCGCGATCCCGATCGGCTGCGGCAATATGTCCACCTTGGGACGGGCAACTATCATCCGAAAACCGCGCGCATTTATACCGACTTCAGCCTCTTTACGACCGCCCCGGCGCTGACCGAGGAGGTCGCGATTGTCTTCAATACCCTGACTGGCCTGGCCGGTTATCCCGGCTTGAAGAAGTTGCTCGTCGCGCCTTTCGATTTACACCGTCGCCTGCTCGCTTTGATCGAGCGCGAGCGCGATCACGCGGCCGCCGGCAAGCCGGCGCGGATTGTGGCCAAGCTCAATTCGCTGGTCGACCAGGGGGTCATCGAGAAGCTCTACGAAGCTTCCTGTGCCGGAGTGAAAATCGATCTTATCGTTCGCGGCATTTGTTCGCTCCGTCCCAAGATCCCCGGCTTGAGCGAAAACATTCGGGTCATCAGCATCGTGGGGCGCTTCCTCGAGCACAGCCGCATTTATTATTTCAAAAATGATGGCGCGGCTGATCTCTACCTGGCCAGTGCCGACTGGATGCCGCGCAATTTTTACCGACGGGTCGAGATCGCTTTCCCAATCGAAGCGGAAGCGGTGCGCAATGAAGTCATCAACGAAGTGCTGCCGCGTTTCCTGACCGACTACGGCAAAGCGCGCGAGCTGCAGCCGGACGGAAGTTACGTGCGCCTGCAACCGGAGGAAGGGGCGCCCCGATCGCAGGCGCAGCATCAATTTCGCGAACACTCGCGCCGGCAGGCGAAAAAGCTGGCCGAGAAACAGAAAGCCTCCAAGATGCGCCTTTCTCCGATCAAGAAACTCCCTAACGATCGTAAATGAAAAAGGTCCTCGTCATCGACGTCGGCGGTTCGAACGTCAAAATGATGATTTCACAGGAGGATAAGCGCAGGAAGTTCGCCTCCGGCCCGAAGCTGACCCCGGAAGAGGCGATCGGGGAAATTAAAAAGGAGACGAAGGATTGGAATTTTGAGGCGGTCGCGATCGGTTTTCCGGCGCCGGTGCGCGACGGAAAGATCAGCAAAGACCCGAAGCACCTCGGCAAGAACTGGGCCGGTTTCGATTTTGCGAAGGCACTCGGGAAGCCGGTGCGAGTTATCAACGATGCCGCCCTGCAGGCCCTCGGCAGCTACCACGGCGGTGGGCGAATGCTATTTCTCGGGCTCGGTACCGGGCTGGGCTCGGCGCTGGTTTGGAAGGATCACGTTCTGGCGCTCGAGTTGGGCGATCTGCCCTATCAGGAAGACTGGATTATCGAGGACTGGCTCGGGGACGAAGGGCTGAAAAAACTGGGCAAGAAAGATTGGCAGCGCGAAGCCGGGCGGGCGATCAAACAGTTAAAAATGTCCTTTATCGCCGATTACGTGGTCCTGGGCGGCGGCAATGCCCGCCTGCTCGAGAAATTGCCCGACGGGGTGGAGCTGGGGCACAACCGCAATGTTTATCCCGGGGGATGCCGGCTGTGGGAAACCGACCCCGAAACCCGGCGCCCGCGCTGGCGTATCATGTAGGAGGTCGTAAGGCCCGATCTTCATGCAGGAATATCAGGATCTTCTCCGGCTCGTTCTGGAAAAAGGAAAGCCGAAAGAGGACCGCACCGGCACTGGCACGCTCTCCGTTTTCGGCGCGCAGGCCCGCTTCGATCTGCGGGAAACATTTCCGCTCCTCACCACCAAAAAGCTCCATCTCAAATCGATCATTCACGAGCTGCTCTGGTTTTTGCGCGGTGACACTAATGTGGCTTACCTGCAAGAACGTGGGGTCAGCATTTGGAACGAGTGGGCGGATGAGCACGGCGATCTGGGCCGCGTCTACGGCGCGCAATGGCGGGACTGGCGCGGACCTGAGGGCGAGCGAATTGACCAGATCGATCGCGTAATCGAACAAATCAGGACCAACCCCGACAGCCGGCGACTCATCGTCACGGCCTGGAATCCGGCAGAAGTGGAAGCGATGGCCTTGCCGCCTTGTCACGCGCTTTTCCAATTCCACGTCCAGGATGGCGCGCTCAGTTGTCAGCTCTACCAACGGAGCGCCGATCTTTTCCTCGGCGTTCCCTTCAACATTGCCAGCTACGCCCTGCTAACCCGGATGGTCGCGCAGGTTTGTGGGCTAACGAGTGGAGAATTCATCCACACTTTTGGTGATCTCCATCTCTACCGAAATCATCTCGAGCAGGCGCGTGAGCAGTTGGCCCGCGCCCCGCGCTCGCTCCCGCGGATGGAGTTGAATCCCACGGTCAGGAACATCCACGACTTCCGCTTCGAGGACTTCACCCTCGTCGACTACGATCCGCATCCTGCGATCAAGGCTCCAATCGCAGTCTAAGAATCCAGACGAAGCCGCGATCGCCGGGCCGGAAATTTTCATCATATCTCTGTGCACTCGATGTCCTCTGCGCTTAAGAATACCGACCGATGAATTTCGCGGAATTGAAACGCCTTTACGAGCAGCCGCTCTTCGACCTCATTGCGCAGAGCCGCGACGTCCATCTGCAGCATTGGCGGGGGGAGCAGGTGCAGCGTTGCAGCCTGCTCTCGATCAAGACCGGGGGATGCAGCGAAGATTGCGCCTACTGCGCGCAGAGCTCGCACTATTCCACCGGGGTCGAACGGGAAGAGCTGATGCCGGTCGACGAAATCATGAGTGCGGCGCAACGTGCCCGGGCGCAGGGGGCGACCCGCTTTTGCATGGGTGCGGCCTGGCGCGGAGTGCGTGAGGGAACGTCGAAGTTCGAGCAGGTGCTGGCCACCATTCGCCAGGTAAGCCAGCTCGGAATGGAAGTGTGCGTCACCCTCGGGCAGATCGGGCCTAACGAGGCGCGCAGGCTGAAGGAAGCCGGTGTCACGGCCTACAACCACAACATCGACACTTCGCCGGAATTTTATCCCGAGATCGTCAGCAGCCACACCTTCAACGATCGCCTCACAACGATCGCGGCAGTGCAGGCCAGCGGGATGTCGGTTTGCTGCGGGGGAATCGTCGGGATGGGAGAAACGCCTAACGACCGCCTGCGCATGCTCGAGGTCCTGAGCAATTTCGATCCCGCGCCCGAGAGCGTGCCGATCAACTGCCTGATGGCGATGCCCGGCACCCCGCTGGCCGAGCAGCCGCCGATCGATATTTTCGAGCTCGTTAGGCTGATCGCGCTCGCCCGGCTGGCTCTGCCGAAAGCGCGCGTCCGTCTCGCCGCCGGCCGCACCCGATTGACCCGCGAAGGCCAGGCGCTCTGCTTTTTTGCCGGCGCCAACTCCATTTTCTACGGCGACAAGCTGCTCACCGCGCAAAATCCAGCGGCCGATACCGACGTCGCGCTCTTATGTGAACTGGGCCTGCAAATCGAGCCGGGGGAAGAAGCAGCGGTCGGGGCTGGCGCTTTACCGTCCTAGGTTCTGGGTCCCTGGCGAAACCTGCTTCTCTCCAAGGGATTGCGCCCGGGAGAGCTGCCGGCGGACGCTGTGCGGCAAGATATTCGAAAAAAAAGCGCACAGGCCTTAAAAAGGCCGATAAACCCGCACACCAATTAGGGGCTCATTCGCGCGTAAATGAAAAAGCAGTTCATCACCATCATCAGCTGCATTCTTCTGATGGCAGGCTTGTCGTTCGGCCAGACTGCTTCGTTCTCTTTCGACGATAGCAACTGAGTTCCAACTTCCGGAACCTCTAACTCGACGGACACCTTTACGTTGAGTTTGATGGGACATTCAGCGGGCTGCCGGCAGGGTTCCTTACCGACGGATATTCGCTTTTCCTCGAAGTCGACCAAGCAACAATTTTGCGACCGCGCTTTCAATAACCAGCGCGAACTACTTTCAGTACACGGACGGCACTTCGAGTTATCTTCAGACATGCACTTTTTCCTTGGGAAACCCGGATCCCGGATTTTCGACAACGGCCTCAATTTCATACACACTCACCATCGTGCCGGGACCTTCGACTAGGTCATTGCTTGTAATCGGCGGACTGGGCGAGATCGGTTTCAGCGTCGTGCGTCGTCGCCGGCTGCGCGCTTAAGTTCTTTCGAGTTTGTTTTCGAGCTTCGGTGTCCGTATGAGCGGCCACCGATGTATTTTTTACCCCCTCAGGCGAGCTGGATCGGCCGTCTGCCCTAACGAATCCACCGGGCCTCCTTCCCCCAATTTTTTCCATTGACCGCCAGCTTCGCGGCCCGCTAGTCTCTCGCCCGATGAAAGCCATTCTCGGTTCGCTCCTCTGCCTCGTCCTCTTCGCTTCCGAGTGCTTCGCGATCAAGGGCGGCCCGCCTTACCCGGGCGGCTCGGTCAGCGTCGTTGGCACCTACGCGGGCGTGCTGCAGCCGGCTTTCGATCCGACCGATCCTTTCTCCGCCAATTCGTTAGGCGTATTCACTCTTGGCGTACCGACCGACGGCGCTTCCGCCGGCACCTTCCTCATGTTTACTCGCGGCCGTGTCTTTGGCGGCAGCATCCAGGGGGTGACCGATCCGAACAAGGCTCAGCTCAAGGGAATTCTCTACGCGACCTTTCGATATAACCTGAGCTTCCTCGACGGGACGGGAGCAATCCAGACGATCGAGGTGACCGCCACGGTCGATGGTCCGGTCGACGCGAAAATCACCGGCACGCGGAGCGCCTTTGCCCAATCCAGCGCGCTCATCCGGGGCAGCGCGACCGCCTTTATTTCCAATGGCGGGGTGGAAAACTCACTCGACCCCACGATTGACGGCACTCTTTCCCTGGACGTGATGGGCTTCAAGCAAAGCAACACGGCCCCGGCCGCCGGCACCCTCGTCCCGCCGTCCCCCTAACGATCCGGCGGGATGATGACTCGCCGCCGGGCGGCCGCCTTTACCCTCCTCGAGCTCCTTATCGGCCTCGTCATTATCACCATCCTGGTGACTTTGCTCGTTCCGGTTTACGGCCATTTGCGGACGCGCGCACAGAAAGTGCAGTGCATGGCCAACCTGCGCAGCCTCTACCTTGCCACCGACGTCTACCTGCAGCGCAACGGCAGCTGGCCTCAGATTTTCGTGAAGAATTTTCCGACCGGTCAGGAGTACGCGAATGCCTGGGTCGCGGCCCTGACGCCACTTGGAGTCGATCGCAAATCCTGGATATGCCCTACCATCCAGGAATTCCTGCATGACCCCAGCTACAATAACCCCGCAACCGCCAGGCTCGACTACGTTTCGAGCGGCTTCGACGACAAGGCCACTTCGCCGCACCAATGGCCGCGCCAGCCATGGTTCATCGAAACGGGCGACGTTCATGGCAATGGCAACCTGATCATTTTCACCGACGGCAGCATCGCGGAATCCAACGACGTGTTGCCCAAATAAAGCTGTTTCCGGGAAGCGCACGCGCTTCGCGTGCCAGTTTTGGCGCTCGGCAAAAACGAACTTTGCGGGCTGTTCTTTGCCTCATCGAAGAGAAAGTTCGCGACGGCGTGGCGCCACCGCCAGCACGCGAGGGCGCGTGCGCTCCCCAGAAGGATCGCTCCGCCGCGACCTTACCTAGCCCGCCGCACCTTTTTGACCCTCCTACGCCGCCGCGTATTTCTGCGTAACCAAGTCGCCGTAAAGCCGCTCATAACTCTCCGCCGCCAGCGCCCAGGAAAAGTCGAGCTTTAGCGCGCGTTGCTGGAGGCGCTCCCATTCTCCCCGGTCCTGGAAGATTTGCTTGGCCCGCTTGATCGCGTCCCAGAGTGGTTCGCTCCCGTATTCGTAGAAGAGGAAACTGTAGCCGGAGTCCGCGGATGGATCGTAATCCAGAAGGATCTGCTCGACCCCTCTGGTGGCGCGGGCGATCGGGAGAACGCCATACTTGAGGCTGTGCATGGCACTGAAGGCGCCTGGCTCCACCCGTGACGGAATGAGGGCCAGATCGCTCCCACCCTCAATCAAGTGGGCGAGCGTTTCGTCGTAATCCTGCCGGTAGGCGAGGCGATCTGAATATTTGCGAGCGGCGATGGCAAGGGCGGTCTCATAGGCGGGGTCGCCCTTGCCCAGGATGACGAGCCGCACATCGTCGGCCAGAAGACGGTCGAGGACCGGCATGAGAATATCAAAACCCTTCGCTCCCACCAGCCGCGTGACCATGCCGAAGACCGGCCCGCTCGGAGCGGGCGCGAGCTGGAGTTGCGCCAGGAGGGCGGCACGCGAGGCCGCTTTGCCTTCGAGTTTACCGGATCCGTAGGGGGCGGGAAGCAGCTTGTCGGTCGCCGGGTTCCAGCGCCGGTAATCGGCCCCGCCGAGAATTCCCGACAAACGGCTCGCATGTTCTCGCAGAACGGGATCGAGCTTTTCGCCTAACGAGTCCGTTTGAATCTGGTGCGCGTACGGCTCGCTCGAGACGACGACTCGGTCGGCAAAGAGGATGCCGCCCTTGAGAAGGTTTAGCCGTCCGAAATATTCTACCCCGCGCAGGTCGAACCAGCGGCCGGGCAGATTCGTAAGGGCGAAATCCCAGCTGTCGAAATTCCCCTGGTCGGCGAGGTGATGAATCGAGAGAACGGTCCGGAAAGGCAGTCCCTGCTCCCGCACCAGCACCGGGACGAGGGCGGCCGCCCAGTCGTGACAATGGAGAATCTCAGGACTGGGGGTCATGCGCCGCGCGATCTCGACCGCGCATTTGCTGAAGAAAATGAAGCGGGCGGCGTTATCCGGATACGGCTCGCCCCTTTCCTGATAGAGGCCGGGGCGATCGTAGAGCTCATCGCAGCGAACGAAGAAGATTTGCAGGTCTTCAGCGGTCCGGCCTTCCAGGATGTCGGCCGTGACCAGTTTCTCCCCTAACGAGACTTCAAGACTGACGTGGAGCGGCTTGGTCTTGATCTTTTTGTTTTCGCGAATCTCGCGGTAGTAGGGCATGGCAAGCGCGATCTCGTGGCCGCGCGCCTTGAGCTCGCGGGGGAGGGCGACAAGCACATCGGCCAGGGCGCCCGGCCGGGCCAGCGGCCAGCCTTCGCTGCTGATCATGAGGATCTTCATAAGGGTAATTTAACCACGGATTGCACGGATGACACGGATGGGGAGATGAGCCCGCTTCTCCTGGCTCTCCTCCTAATCCGTCAAATCCGCGGCATCGGAGGACAAAAATTCTTCTTTCACCCAGACGAGCGCGTCCTCGCGGTCGCGCAACGCGCCTTCCAATTGCTGAGTCTCGACCGCCTCGAGGATCTCGCCGAAACGCGGACCTGGTTTCAGCCCGAGCGCGATCAAATCTTCGCCTCGCACGAGAGGGGGCGGGATGATCGGCTCGTTGGCAAATTCCTCCTGTTTGCGTTGCAGAAAGGCGTAATTGTCGAGCATCCCATGGCTCCCGAGGCAATCGACCCGATGCAATTCCAGTTCGTCGGCAAAATGCGGCCGGGCCATGAAGCGCTTGAGCCGTGCGACGCGCATCTTGGGCACATCCTTGAAAACCATGTGTTGGTCGACCGCCTCGACCGTCGCGTCGATTTCGGCGCGGGAAAATCGAAGCCGCTGCATGAGCGCCTCCGTCATGCTGGCGCCGAGCTTGTCGTGCCCGC
Organism: uncultured Verrucomicrobiae bacterium; assembly: GCA_963749935.1. Classification (GTDB taxonomy): domain Bacteria; phylum Verrucomicrobiota; class Verrucomicrobiia; order Chthoniobacterales; family UBA10450; genus Palsa-1392. Next base: position 949,065 of record CAVVOH010000004.1, on the reverse strand, counting down.
TGAATCGAATCCGTCCGGTTTCATCCACGCTCGCGGTGCCCGGTTTCCCGATGTCGTGAAAGAGGACGCTTAGAACGAGGGGGAGCGAGGCTTGATCAGGCAGAAGCTCCAGCATGAGGCGGGTGTGCTTGAAGACGTCGCCTTCGGGATGAAACTGGGGTGGTTGGTGGCAGCCCTTAAGTGCGGCAACTTCGGGCAGGATCGCCTTCATCAATCCGCTCGCCTCGAGCAGATCCCAGCCCCGGACGCGCAGCGGGGAAAGAAAAATTCTGACCAATTCTTCGCGAATCCGCTCCGCGCTGATCTCGCGAATATCGCCCGCCGCGGCAACGATCGCTTCCCAGGTCTGAGCCTCGATCTCGAAGTCGAGCACGGTGGCGAAACGCACCGCACGGAGAAGGCGCAGCCGATCTTCCGCGAAGCGCTGCGCCGGATCGCCGATGGCCCGAACGAGTCCGACGGCGAGATCGGCCCGGCCGCCGACGAAGTCGATCACTTCATTGTTAGGCGGATCATAGAACATTCCGTTGATCGTGAAATCGCGCCGGCGCGCGTCCTCTTCTGGCGAGGAAAAACAGACCTCGGTCGGGCGTCGGCCGTCGAGATAAACGCCGTCCGCCCGGAAAGTCGCGACTTCGAACTGGAGATTATTTTCCAAGACGACGATGACCCCGAAATGCGCGCCGACGGCGTAGGTGCGGCCGAAGATTTTCTGGACCTGCTCGGGCCGCGCGTCGGTCGCGATATCGATGTCTTTAGGAGGTTTCCCGCGGACCAGATCGCGCACACAACCGCCGGCGAAATAGGCGACATGGCCGGCCGCGCGCAAGCGATCGACCAGAGCGCGGGCGGTCGCTTCCATCTCGCTCATCGGGTTCACTGCCTAACGTCGCCGGAGGTTTCGGGCCTGTCGAGGGTCGGATGCTGGAGTGTGTTATGAATTTGAGTATGCCCGGCGAGGGCGTGGCGATCTCGCTGGGGAGCGCACGCGCCCCGCGTGCTCATTTTGGCGCCTCGCCAAAAGTGCTCGTCGGCGATCGAACGCCATGTGGGGCATTCCGCGAGGCACCGAATGGAGGAGGCGAAGCGCGTGCGCTCCCGGAGGTCTCGGCGGTGAATCATCGCATCTCCACTACTCCGGCGTAGTGGTGGGCACAATCTTGGATGGGATCGCGCAGTTTCAATCCCGCCACTTGACGGAGAAACAGCCAAAGCCCACAGAATTGCCTCCCCGGGAATAAGCTTGACACGTTCCGGAAAAATTCTCGTGATCCCACAAATGAGTAAAAACACGCCAACAAAATGGAACCTGATGATGCCCTCTCCCCTCACGGCGCCGCTTCCCCGAGTGGCGTTTTGTCGGTCGAAAACAACACGACGCCTCCTGACATTCGCTCTCCCGTTTTTTCTTTGCCTCGGCGGCGGAAAATTATTCGGGCAGAAGATCGTCCAGGTCGAGTCGCCCAATCTGGCCATGACGGTCGCGGAAACCGACGCCGGCGCGAATTCCGCTGTCATTTTTTCGAATCTGGGACCGACGGCTGCCGACAAGTATAACTCGCAGACTTCTGCCAGCTTCACCGTAGCCGGAAAAAGCGCGGTCTTTGAGCCCGAGACCTGGGTGGCGGTGAATTTCATTCCGAAGGGCGACGTGCAGGCGCGGGTGTTGCGGGCAGCAATTAACTACGTCTCCGGGACGAAGTTGGTCAACCTCGGCCTCTACAGCGATGATGATGGCAAAGTGGGGAATCCGCTGGCGGGTGGCCAGGGCAGCACCACGCAAATTCCTGACAGCGGCGAGTGTTGCCAGTTGGCCAAGGTTACACTCTCAGGGAGCGGTGTCACCCTGACAGGGGGAACGCGCTACTGGCTGGTGGCCAGCCCCGATAATGTGAACGGAGCCACCTTTCTCGGAAGCTGGCAGGTTTCAAACGAAGGTAGCTCGGCTCAGTTTGCCCCACCTTCCCCTTGGGTGACGGCGTCAGGGGGATGGCCAGCCGCGGAAGTGCGCGGCACTCCAGTTTCCGGTTCGGCGCAGCCTGGCGAAACAGAGCTCGACGGAGCTAGTCCGAGGAGAATAACCATCTTCAATAACCTTGGGTCGGGTCCGGAGGGTCCCTTCTATCCAATGGTAGGCCCGTTTGTGGCTGGCAAGAGCGCAGACAGCGCGCGGGAGGGCTGGGTCGCTCTTCCCTTTATCCCAAGAGTGGACTCCCACGCCAAGATACTCGCCGCCGCCCTCAGTTACTTTTCCGGTGATATGAAGGTGAACCTGGGCGTTTACAGCGACAACGATGGGACGGTGGGAACTCTATTGCCTAATGGTCAAGGAAGCACGACCGATATACCCGCCTACCCAAGCTGTTGTGATTTGACTGAGGTCGTCCTACCCGGACCGGGAGTAGCCTTGACGGGGAAAACGCGCTATTGGCTGGTTGCCAGTACCGACGATGTCAACGCGCCAAGCTTTCTCGGAGTTTGGCGGGAAACCACGGTCTTCAGCAATTACCAGGAGCCACAATTTTTCTTCTGGATCGTGGCGACTAGTCAATGGCTGGCTGCAGAAATACGGGGGACCAGTCCGTAAAAATAAGCCCGCGATACCACTGCACGCACAAAGCTTTCCTATCACCCGAAACTTAAAAATAGAACATATCCTATGAACATGCGATTCACCCGCCGCATCTCCGCGGTTACTCTGACCGTTGCTGGTGTTCTTCTTGCCACTGGCAGCCTGTATGCATTGAGGCGACCCCCGTTCTTGTCCTGGATCCGGGACCAGAGCAAGATCAGCTCTCAAGCCCCAAATTTCGACACGCAGTATTTCCGCGTAAAAGATTTTGACGGTAACGACGTTAGCTTCACCATAAATTCCTCAAATAGCGCCGTCTTTAATAAAAATAACGTGATGGTTGGGTTATGCGATCCGATGATAGATCCCACTTGTACGGGCCTGCAAGACATGACCGGCTACAAGGTGTTTTTTATGGGCCCAGCCCTCAGCGCGGGCGCGACCACCATCACGGTGATCGCGAAAGGAAAGAATGGCGGCGCGACCGCTTACACCTCGTTTACGCTGCGCTGGGCCCCCGCCGCCTTCAATCCGCCGACGGTTGAAGCGCTGCCCAACGCCGTTCTGCAGTTGAAGCCGGATGGGACCGCCAAGTATTCGACCATGTTTGTGATCGGCGACTTGGTTCGGGACATGAATGGCAAGCTGGTAGAGGATTTGGACAGCATCGGAACTTCCAACTTTACCGTGACATCCAGCAATCCAAGTCTACTCCCAAACGACCCAAACAATATCTCGTTAACCCTGATGCCGCTGCCCGCAGGCTACATCGACCCAGCAACACCACGCACCTATCTTCTCGAAGCCACCACGCTCGCCGGAGCGCTGCCAGGCTACACCGTCGTCACGGTCGAATTGCGCGACCTGGAAATGCCGATTCCCAACAGAGTCACCACTTCCTTTGTTCTTTAGACGATCGCTGCCACGAATACTCCGCCGACGATTGCCCCTGCGAACGATCAAGTCCCGCCAAAATATTTAATCGGTCCCATCCCAACCCCGGCGCCGAGCGCGTCTCCCTTCAAATCCGTCGTCACGTCCTGGCGGTGACGGCACCAGTGTGCAGGAGTCTTAGGGTAATCGCCACTTCTTCCAACCCAAGCCTGGTGCCAAACAACTTCGTCAACAGCCTAAAAGTCACCCAACCCGCCGCCGACGGCACGGGCACGATCACGATTGTCCCCGTCACGCCGCTGCCTTCACCGTCGCCAGGCGTCCCGCAAACCGCCACGATCACGCTCAATGTCACGGATGACAAATACACGCGCCAAACCACCTTCCTCTATGTGGCTGCGGCAGCTCAAGGCGGTGTTGAGAGTATCTACAGCCGGCCGACCGGCGTCTATATACTTGACCCTGATCGCACTTACATTCGGTCACCGCCCGCTAGACTTGTTCGTGACGGAGAGATGCATCGGATCAGTTGGAACCTAATTGACGATGGGCAGACTTATAACTGGACGGCGTCTCGATAACATCTTGTCCAACTCCCGTTCCAACTAGCCAAGATGTTTCGTTAAACTTGATTGAGGAGCCCTGCTATATCCTCTGGCCTAACCAACCCGCCAACGGTTACGTGGTGTGATACAGACCCGTCCAGGAACCACATGGAACTGCACGGTTTGCACGGGTGGAAATCTGCGAGCGGTGCCTTGGGATTCAAACCTAATGAAACGGCGCGAGAGCTACATAGGAGCGCTGGCTTTACATTTGCAAAGCACAATTGTAGGGAGCACAAGTGAGTTAGCAAGAATCTCGATTCTCAACACCAATCCTCCCGGCGGGGACACTGGAATCCGGAACGCAACGGAAAGAAGTTTACCGGGTTATCGAACGCGGACCCGACGCGCTACACCTATATGGATGGCTACACCCGGCCAATGCTGCTGGCTGCGATTCAGCATGAGTTGTGAACGGCTCAGAACGTTTTTCTGCAGCAGTATTCGGCCCCGATCCTCCTCCAAATCGGGTTCTTCCTGGCGACCGATGATAAAGGTCCTGGCGAGGACGGAACTTTCAACGATGAATTGTGGCAGTGGCTTTATAAGAATGCGAGCAATCCCAGCCCTGAAAATAAGGATGAAAACGGCAATCCAACCGTGGCCTTAGCCGATGAATTCAACGGAATCATCCGCCCGCGAATCGCCTTCTTTCAGGAAGACCTCGCTGCCGCGAGGGCTCCAAACGCAAGTGCGGTCCCAAACTACGCGACGCCCAGCTCAACCCCGGCGGCATACACTTTTACTCCCAACGCAACTCAGCTTCCTACCTTTGCTTACTGGGCGAACCTCGGGGACCCCACCAACGCTGCGATTTACAACAATGCCATTGTTTATCAGGCCAATACGCCCTGGTCCAGTCCGTTCGGCTCCAGCGGCGGCGAGAAGCTAAACAAAACCCTTAATGGCACGCCCAATGATGGGATGGAAGGAGCCTTTAACGCTTACCTGAACGAGTATTTGGAAATCTACCCGGGAGACATCGATGAGGCTCAGCCTTTCCATCAGGCGATCCCGCGACGTTGGATGCTGCGCTCTGGGAATCGGAGCTTCAATCCTGGCATGATTACTACAAGGACCAGCGCGCGCTCTCCCCGCGCTCCACGGAGGCGCCCGCGGGTTTGAGCATCACCTACCAGGACAACAGCAATTTTCTGGTTAGCTGGTACGCCATGTATGGAGCGGATTCCTATACCGTGCAGAGCAAAGGCATCGGCACCACGCCAGCCCAGGATTGGTTGATGTCGGCCTCTGCGTCCCCTCAAGCACCTCCTGCAGTGTGTCGGTGCCCTCGGGCACGAGGCAGTATTCTTTTCGCGTGCAAGGAAAAAACACCGCGACTAATAACGTTTCTGGCTGGGCGAATGCGGCCATCTTTCTCTCCGAAGCTGTCAACGATGGCTATGTCGTCAAGACTGGCACGAGCAACTACTCGGCCGTCCCGAATGCCAACCCGCCCGGGATACGCGCTGGCGAAGGCACCGGAACGGGGATGCCGCACTGGAGAGGGATTCTCTCCTTCAACACGGGAGCCCTCTCCTCAGTCACCACCTCCGTGGTGGGGGCCAGGCTGCGGTTGCATCAGTCCACCGCGGGCAACAACTTTAGCTCGACAAATCTCTGCATGGTCGATGTGAAGAATGGAAGTTTCGGCGGAAATGCCGCACTGGTGGGGACCGATTACACGGCCACAGCGACCATCAACGCGGCTTTCAATATCTTTAACGTGCCAGCGACGGTAAATGGCGGCTGGTTCGAGATGACCTTTCCGCAGTCTCCGGCCTCTTCCTATGTTGGCATCGGCGCGCCCGGTAGCAATGATCACACTCAGTTCCGGCTTTATTTCAATGAAGGAACCTCGCCCAACAAATATGAGGGCTGGGATTCGGGGGAAAGCACGACCAGTCCGCCGCAATTGGTTGTGCAATATCAATAGGCTGGTTTTGGTGTTCGACGACATCCCGCCTGGGTTGGCTGGCGTCGCTCTTTCTTCGCGGGCTCTCGAGGATGGGTAGCGCACAGGCGGCGCGCGCCTACCCTTTGTTCTTCGCGGCGCTCCCTCTGGAGTCGCGAAAGGAATAAACCAGGAAGCAAACGACCGCGATGCAGATGCAGGAATCGGCGACATTGAATGCCGGCCAGGGGTTGGCGAACGGCAGGTGCAGGTTGAAAAGCAGGAAGTCGATCACGTGTCCGTGCAGGAGACGATCGGTAAGATTTCCAAGGATGCCGGCCAGGAGCAGACCGAGGGCGAGCCGCCGCCACGGGTCGCGCGTTTCCTTACGGGTGAGCAGAAAGGCAACAACGACCAGCGCTACGCCGGAGAGGGCGATGAAGAAACCGTTGTTATTACGAAACGAACCGAAGGCCGCGCCGGTGTTGGTGACGTGGACCAGCTCGAAGAAATCCTGGATCACGACGCGCGGTCGATAAGGATCGATGAAACGCAGGACGAGAAACTTGGTCAGCTGATCGAGAGCGTAGAGGGGCAGGGTGAGGTAGAAGAAAATTTTCATTGGAGCGCGGCGGAAATGCTCTTGGGAGCGCACGCGCCTCGCGTGCTTAGCGTTACGTGCAGTAATCGAAGAGCATTTTGGCGAGGCGCCAAAATGAGCACGCGAGGCGCGTGCGCTCCCCAGAAGTCGCCGCGGCGCGTCATTGTTGTCCCACCACTTCGGCGCAGCGTTCGCATAATTCCGGGTGAGCCTCGATCGTGCCGACGGCGGCCCGATGGCGCCAGCAGCGTGCGCACTTTTTGTTAGGCGTCTGGCTGATTGAGACGGACGGTTCGTCGGCCTCCTCCAAAGCAAGGTCGCTCAGAATGAAAAATTCCTCCAAATCCGCGCTGCGGGATGGAAGCGATCACCCCTGTGCAGCGAAGGACGACTTTGGCTTCGAGCGCGTTACCGATTTGTTTCTCCTGGCGCGCTTTTTCGACCGCCTGACCGATCAGGCCGCGAAGTTTGAGCAGGTCCTCAACCTTCTTCCTAACGACGGGGTCGCGTTGGTTGCCCTGCACTTCGGGAAAACGTTGCAGATGCACAGAACCATTCTCGTGGCCCAGATAGCCCCAAGCTTCTTCGGCCGTGAAAACGAGAATCGGCGCGAGGAGCCGACAGAGGGTGTCGAAAATCTGCTGGAGCGCGGCCTGGGTGGCACGCCGACGCGGCGAGTCGGGCGCGTCGCAATACATCCGATCTTTCGTGATGTCGACGTAGAGGCTGCTCAGATCGACCGCACAAAATTGATTGAGAGTGTGATAGACTTTGTGGAATTCATAGGCGGCATAGGCCGCGCGGCAGTCTTCGATCACCTGTTGGAGGCGATCGAGAATCCATCGGTCGACCAGGGTGAGATCTTCTTCCCTGATTTGCTCGCCGGGCTCGAAATCATGCAGGTTGCCTAACAAGATCCGGAGGGTGTTCCGGATCCGGCGGTAGGTGTCGCCGAGGCGGGTGAACATCTCTTCGGAAAAGGGAACATCGTCGGTGTAATTGACGCTGCTGACCCAGAGCCTGACGATATCCGCGCCATGCTTGCCGACGAAATGGCCGGCGTCCATCGGCTTGCTGTAGGTGCTCGATTTGGAAATCTTTTTCCCGTCGACATCGACCACAAAACCGTGCGTGACGCAGGTCTTATAGGGCGCGCGATCGTGCAGCGCGACGCTGGTCATGAGCGAGGATTGGAACCAGCCGCGATGCTGGTCGGTCGCCTCGAGATACATGTCGGCCGGTTCGCGCAGGGCGGGATGAATCGCGCAGACGGCCTGGTGCGAAACGCCGCTATCGATCCAAACGTCGATTGTGTCGTTGCGGTGACGGGTGCCTTCCGGCAAACCGAGAGCCTGGGCGAGCGCGACGTCGTCGAGCTCGAACCAGACGTTGGAGCCGCGTTGCGCGACCAAGTCGGCCAGTTTGCGAATCCATTCCGGATCGAGGAGCGCCTCGCCCGCGGCCGAATAAAAAACCGGCAGCGGTACACCCCAACTGCGCTGGCGGGAGATGACCCAATCGGGCCGCGATTCGACCGTGCCGGCGATACGATTCTCGCCCCAGGCCGGAATCCAGTTCACCTGCTTGATCGCCTCGAGAGCTGGCCGCCGCAGGTCATCGATCCGAATGAAGAATTGCTCGACCGCGCGGAAGATGATGGGGGTCTTGGACCGCCAGCAATAGGGATAGGAATGCTGATACGGATTCTCCGCCACCAGCATGCCGCCTTCGCGCAGTAGCCTCACGATATCGGCGTTGGCTTCGAAGACATATTTGCCGACCAGTTCGGGCAGGCCAACCTCATCGGTATAACAGCCTAGATCGTCCACCGGGGAGAGAATGGGTAGGCCGTTGTTCTTGCCTAACGAGTAATCGTCTTCGCCATGACCGGGCGCGATGTGGACGGCGCCGGTACCGGTGTCCATGGTGACAAAGTCCGCCGTCAGGACGATCGCGGTCCGCGGCAGCAAGGGATGTTGCGCGCCGATTCCCTCCAGTTTGCTCCCGGGAAAATTTGTAGCTGGGGTCGCTGACCCCGGTTTTTCGGGAGCGGCGCTTTCGCTGCCGGGGTCAGCGACCCCAGCTACAGCGTAACCGGTCGCGACGACAAAGGTTTTCACCAGGCTTTCAGCGAGAACGAAAATCTCTGTCCGCCCGTCACGCGTAAATCGCTGCGCCACGTAGCGTTCTTTCGGATGCACCGCGATCGCGAGATTGGCCGGCAGCGTCCAGGGCGTGGTCGTCCAGATGACCAGGCTCGCCTTGTCTTTCCAGGCGCCGGTCACGATGGGGAACTTGACGTAAACCGCGGTGTCCTGCCTGTCCTGGTATTCCACCTCGGCCTCGGCCAGGGCGGTCTGCGCGCCGGTGCTCCAAAAAACCGGTTTGAGCGATTCATAGACGAGGCCGTGCTCTACGAAGACGGCGAAGGCGCGCAGAATCTCCGCTTCATATGCGGGGTTCATGGTCAGGTAGGGATTCTCCCAATCGCCGAAGACGCCGAGGCGTTTGAATTGCTCGCGCTGGATATCGACGAATTTCCTCGCGAAGGCTCCGGAGCGTTGCCGCACTTCGAGCGGGGAGAGACCGCGGGTTTCCCTAACGACCTTGTATTCGATCGGGAGGCCGTGGCAATCCCAGCCCGGCACGTAAGGGGCGCGGAACCCGGCCATGGTCTTCGATTTCACGACCAGGTCCTTGAGGATTTTGTTCAGCGCGGTGCCCATGTGGACGTCGCCGTTGGCGAAGGGCGGGCCGTCGTGCAGAACGAAGAGCTCCGCCTCGGCGCGGGCCGCCTGGATTTGCTCGTAAAGCCCGCTTTCCTGCCAGGTTTTGAGCATCTCCGGCTCCCGCGTCGCGAGGCCGGCTTTCATCGGGAAATCGGTCCGCGGCAGGTTGAGGGTGTCCTTGTAATTCCGGCTCATGACAGAGCGGCGACGCTAACATTCAGCCTTGGAAAAGCAACGCGCGCCACCTTCGTTGAGGTAGTCTGGAGAAGGCTAGCCTAACGATTTCTTAACATGGCCGCGGCTGGTTTTTTTATTTTGAGTCGTTCCAGATCCGACTAAAGTCGCGGCCGATGCGAGCGATTTTTCAATCCTCATGAAGCGGGCCTTGCCGTTTATCATTATCCTCATCGTCGGCTTGTTGACGGTTGGAATTGCGACTGCACTTTACCGGGCAAAAACTGTCCCCAGGCCGGTCACTCCCGCGCCGGTCTCCTCTCCTTCGGCAGCGCCAGCTTCGGGGCCGAGTGTCGCCGAGGAGAAAGAAGAGGAACCATTACACGTCCATGGGCCGCGCCACGCTCCGGTGACGCTGGAGATTTACGGAGATTTCCAATGCCCTTCCTGCGCCTCGACGTCGATGGCAATTGGCGAATTGGAAAAACAATATGAGGGACGGCTGCGGGTCGTCTTCCACCAATTTCCACTTGCCATGCACAACCACGCTGTCGAGGCCGCGCTGGCGGCGGAGGCGGCCGGTTTGCAGGGGCATTTCTGGGAAATGCACGATATGCTCTATCAGTACCAATCGGCCTGGAGCAAATTCAGCACTCCAGGGCGATTGTTTTCCGCCTACGCCGAATCGATGGGACTCGATGTGGCACAATTCGAAGCCGATTCCAAGAGCCCGACCCTCCAGGCCCGGGTGATTGCAGAAGGCGACGCCGGGGTGGCTCGTGGGGTCAAGAATACTCCAACCATTTTCATCAACGGACGCGAAGTGCGGGTCTTTAGCCGCGACGAGATCCAAAAAGCGATCGAGCGAGCACTGGCGGAAACGAAAAGGTCGTAATTTGAGTGCCAAAAGCAAACACCCACGCGCCCAGGTAGCAGCTGGGGAAAGACCGCGCTCCGGGCAAATTCTATTCTGGTTACTTTGCCTGATCGCCCTCGCCGGGCTAGGCGATGCGACCTTTCTTACCGTCGCTCATCTGACCGGGGACGATGTGGTCTGTGGTTCTGCGATAGGCTGTTCGACCGTGCTGGGTAGTCCTTATGCAACTATCCGCGGCATTCCGACGGCGGCGTTCGGGGCGGTGGCGTATTTCACCGTTTTCAGCCTGGCCATTCTGGGTGCCTTTGGTTATGGCAGGATGAGAACGTTTCTCGCCGTCGTGGTGGGCCTGATGTTCGCCGCTTCGCTTTATTTTCTCTATTTGCAGGCCTTCGTGTTGCACGCGTTTTGCCCGTTTTGCCTGCTTTCAGCCGCCCTGACGTTTTTGCTGGCGGGGCTGCTCGTGGGGTTTCCCGCCTCTCGCTAGGTCGTCCCTGGCGCGGAAATTTTACGGGCTGGTTCGGCCCGGATTCTGGTCCGAAAAGGAATTTGGCGGGAAAGCTTGCAGAATTGTAAGAACAAAACCTGAGACACCCTTTCCACACCTTGTTAATGTCATTCATCGGAGGGCGCGCGCCCCGGTGAATGAACGTTCTCACCCCGATTGCCGCCGAATAAAGCAAACTCACAACACATAGAAAGACATACATGATTAAAAAGTCAGCTTCTCGAAACGCGTTTTTGAAGACCCGCGTTTTGCTTGGTTTCAGTCTTGGCTCTGTCGGCGCCGTTCTGGCGCTGGTGGCGTTAAATCTCTCGTCACCGACCGCGGTGGCGCAGGCGGGCAAAGTTAATAACGGATTCAAAACCATTCGGGCGGATCACAGCGATACTTCGCCTGCCATGCGCGACGTCGATCCCTGGCCGGTCGAGCTCGTGCAGGAGCATGAGGCGGCCAAAAATCCCCGAGTCAACACCGGCGTGCACAAGGATCAGCTCGATCTGACCGTGGAAAAGGGGCATCTGCTCGGTCAGTTAGCACCGAGTATTCCCGAGCCAATCCTGAACTTCGCTGGCATCCCGTTCCCGGGTGTGAACTGCAACTGCGCACCTCCCGACACCAACGGAGAAGTAGGCACGACGCAATACGTGCAAATCGTGAACACCGGCTATCAGGTCTTCGACAAGGCGACCGGCACATCACTGCTCGGACCGGCCAGTATCGTCTCGATTTGGACCGGTTTTGGCGGCGTTTGCCAGACCAATGGCAACGGTGACCCAATCGTGCTCTTCGACCAGATCGCGAACCGTTGGGTGATCACCCAGTTCGCGGGTGGCCTGACTCACGAATGTGTCGCGGTTTCCACCACCGAAGACGCGACCGGCACTTATGCCCGCTATGATTACAACCTGGCTGCGGTGGCTGGCTCCGCTCTCTATGACTATCCGCACTTCGGGGTTTGGCCAGATGCGTATTACATGAGCATGAACGTGTTCAACACTTCGGGAACAGCCTATCTCGGACCTCAAGGTTTCGCCTTCAACCGTGCCAAAATGCTGGCCGGTGACCCGAGCGCGGAACTCATCGTGGCTCCGCGGCTCTCGCCTGTGAATCCTCCGATGCAGCCCGCCGACCTCGATGGCCACACCCCGCCGCCGGCCGGCGCGCCGAACCCGTTCGTCCTCTTTCCGGATTCAAATACCTACCGGATTTATCACTTCCACGTCGACTTCGCCAACCCGGTGAATTCTTCCTTCACCCTGTTTGGTTCCTCGCCGACGGCGGGCTTCACCCAGCTCTTCAGCTCGGTTCCGCAGCTCGGCGGTGAAGGCCTTGGCAACCTGGCAGATCGTCTGATGTATCGTGCGGCTTACCGGAATTTTGGCGATCATGAATCTCTGGTCGGCAATTTCACGGTCTCGGCCAATAGCATCGCTGGCATTCGCTGGTTCGAACTGCGCGGGGTCACGGCGGGTCCGGTCACGACTTTCCAAGACAGTACCCTATCAGCCTGACACCACGGTCTGGCGCTGGATGGGCAGCGCGGCGATGGATGGAGCGTCCAACATCGCCCTCGGTTTCAGCGCCTCCAGCTCGGCGATCCATCCGCAGATCCGATACACGGGTCGGCTTGGGACTGACCCGATTAACATGATGACCCAGGGCGAAGGCCACATCTTTGATGGTGACGGCTCCCAAGTCTCAACCTCGGGCCGCTGGGGCGACTACAGCGACATGACGGTGGATCCGGTGGACGACCAGACTTTTTGGTTCACCACCGAGTACTACGACACTACCAGCAGCTTCAACTGGCGCACCCGTATCGCCAGCTTCAAGCTGGCGACTGGCGGCGGCGGCGGCGACATCGTTCTCGAAGCGGATGTTAAGAGACAGCGCGGCAACCGGTTTGTGATTCTGACTTGGACCCCGGCTGACGGCGGCCAAATCGAAGTCCGGCGAAATGGTGTTGTTATCGACACAACCGACGATGACGGAAGCTTCCGGAACAAGCTCGGAACTGAGACGGGGAATTTCACTTATCAGGTCTGTGAACCGGACACGGGGGATTGCTCGAACGAAGTCAGGGTTAGAGTACGGCCTCGGGAATAGTTAACGCGTAGGCGAGCGCCTCTGGTAGTTCGTTCATGCGACTGCCGGAGGGCTCGTAAGGAATCTCAGAGCGAGGGCATCCAGCGGAAACGCTGGATGCCCTTTGCGCTTCGGTGCCCGGCGCACACGCGTGAAGTCGGAGCCCACCATGCTTGGCGCGGGGATCAGAGAAGGCGGTTGAGGAACCTACGGGCGCCCGTTTGGCCAAATGACAAAATCGTAAGAGGGAAAGCTCGTGACAGATTAGCTGGGATTTTGATAGGTTCCATAACAGGTAAAAATTCTTTACCGATCAGTAAACTCACACAGAAAATAATATGATTAAAAAGTCAGCATCACGAGGCGCCTTTAATACCCGCGCCCTGCTTGGTTTTAGCCTCGGTACTGTCGGTGTCGCCTTGGCGTTGGTTGCGTTGAGCATCTCCTCAACCCCGACGGCGGTGGCAAACGGCAAATTCAACAATGGAGTGAAGGTGATCCGACCGGATCACAGTGACATTTCGCCGGCGATGCGGAATGTGGATCCGTGGCCAGTGCATCGCACCCAGGAAGATGAGGCAGCCGAGAACCCGTTTATCGCGACCGTCCACCAGAACAGTCCGGATCTGGTCGCGCAAAAGGGGACCTTGCTGAAGCAATTGGCGCCCAACATCCCAGCGCCGATTCTCAATTTTGCCGGAATTCCATATCCTGGCGTTGGTTGTTTTTGCGCGCCGCCCGACACCAATGGTGAAGTCGGTGCGACTCAATACGTGCAAATGGTAAACAAGGGTTATCAGGTCTTTGATAAGGCGACTGGCGCTTCGGTGTTCGGCCCGGCCGACATTCAGTCGATTTGGACTGGCTTTGGCGGTGTCTGTCAAACAGGCGGCCAGGGAGACCCGGTCGTGCTGTATGACCAGTTGGCCAATCGCTGGGTGATCACCCAATTTGCTGGCGGTTTGATGCACGAATGCATCGCGGTCTCGACGACTAGTGACGCCACCGGGAGTTATGCAAGGTATGATTACAACCTGGGCGCGATCGCGGGAGCCGCTCTCTATGACTATCCTCACCTCGGCGTCTGGCCGGATGCTTATTACATGAGCATGAACGTGTTTAATACCGCTGGAACTGCCTATCTGGGACCGCAGGCCTTTGCCTTCAACCGGACCAAGATGCTGGCGGGTGATCCAGCCGCCGAGATTGTGGCCGTGCCGCGGTTGAGTTCAGCATTCCCTCCCATGCTGCCAGCCGACCTTGATGGCTCGACCTTGCCGCCGAGCGGTGCGCCGAACCCTTTCGTGCTTTGGCCAAATACGAACACCTATCGAATCTATAAGTTCCATGTCGACTTCGCCGTCCCGGCTAACTCGACGTTCACATTGGCTGCGTCACCTGCAGCGGCCGGATTCACCCAGATCTGCCCGGGCAATCGCAACTGCGTGCCGCACCTGGGTGGTAGCACTGCAGATAAGCTCGATGCCATCGGCGATCGGCTCATGTTTCGTCTGGCCTATCGTAACTTTACGGGTGCTGGGGCCCATGAGTCACTGGTTGGTAACTTCACGGTAAGTTCGGGAGGAGTGGCCGGAATCCGCTGGTTCGAGCTGCGCAACATTAACTCGGGGACGGCCAACACATTCCAGGAGAGCACCTATCAGCCGGATAGCACCTGGCGCTGGATGGGAAGCATCGCGATGGACGGCCAGGGTAACATGGCTCTTGGCTACAGCGCGTCCGACGCAACCATCTTCCCGCAGATTCGCTACACGGGACGACTGGCGAGCGATCCTCTCAACACCCTGCCGCAGGGAGAAGGGCATATCAAAGACGGCACCGGTGCGCAAACCGGCACCGGCAACCGCTGGGGTGACTACAGTGACATGACGGTGGATCCGACCGATGACCAAACCTTCTGGTTTACAACCGAGATCTACGACTCGACCAGCACCTTCAACTGGCGCACCCAAATCGCCAGCTTCAAGCTGGCGACTGGCGGCGGCGGGGCTAACCTGGTCAGCGCTGCTTCCCGGCTCACCCATGGTGGCGGGGGCGTCTTCGATGTTTCCATGCCTCTGGCTGGCACCTCCGGGGTTGAAGATCGCGATTCCAGCACTTACCTGGCCGTCTTCACCTTCGACACAGCGGTTACCTCTGGTAACGCCGTGGTGCAAAGCGGCACGGCCACGGCCGGCACACCGACCTTTAGTGGTAACGAAATGAGAGTCCCTCTCTCCGGCGTGGCTGACGAACAAATCGTGACAGTTAGGGTTTCGAGTGTGAATGGCGGCGGCGCGACCAACGATGTTCCATTCGGCTTCCTAATCGGCGACGTCGATGCCAACCGGTTGGTCGATCGGCCAGACGCCGGGCAGATCAGAACGGATAAGGCGCAGGCGGTCAACGCCGGCAACTTCCGCGACGATATCAATCTGAGCGGAGTGGTCGACCGGCCGGACCTCACCGCCGTGAAGAACCACGCTGGCAACAGTATTCCGTAAAGAAAACAATCACAGTCGCCGGGCTCGTTCGATCCGACACCGGCCGGCTGGGAAGTTCAGACGCGAAGGGCATCCGGCAAGCAAAGCCGGGTGCCCTTTTCGTGTAACGGTCTTCAGGACGTCGAACAGAACCGGTAAGAGATGACTGAAATGTAATAACAAACATAATGACACCTGACTTAGGCGTTTAATACCCTCGAAGAGGTCAGCTTCTCACCGACGCCCGTAATCGGAGCGTCGAATGATTCAACTCAAAGCGGAAAAAATTATCAAGATGAAGAAATTAATCATTTGTTTAGGGTTCGTTAGTCGTCGCGCGCTTTTGGCGCTTTCGTGTCTGGTCGGTTTGGTTTTGGTGTTCTTTACGGCTCGCGCGGCGTGGGCCCAAGACCAATCGTCCGGCACCCCCGCCATCCAAGGCATCAACCGCGGATTGTCTCCGGTGGTCAAGTTCGATGTCTCTCCGCGTCTGAGCGACATGCAGATTGTGCCGCCTGGAACGGGCGAACTGCCAGAGAACGAAGACCGTGAAATCGTTCCCTTAAGGGTCCGTTTTGCGCCGGAGTGGGATCCAGTCGTGCAGGCGACGGCTGGTAACGCGCCAGGGCAGGAGATCCCCGGGCCACTGGTTAGCTTTAACGCGCAACCCAACACCAGCGGAGTGACTCCGCCCGATCCGAATGCGGCGGTCGGTCCCAACCATATCGTGGCGATGTGCAATTTGACCTTTCAAATCTTCAACAAGACGGGCACATCGCTTTTTGGCCCGGCGAACAACAACACCATTTGGGCGGGTTTTGGCGGAGCCTGTCAGACTTCAAACTCCGGTGATCCAGTGGTTCTATACGATCGCCAGGCCGATCGCTGGCTGCTTTCGCAGTTCACCGCCGCCCCGCCCTACCTCGAGTGTATCGCCATTTCCACGAGCAGCGATCCTACCGGGTCGTACTTTCGCTATTCCATCTCGACCGGAAACAATTTTCCCGATTATCCAAAAGCCGGCGTCTGGCCGGATGCCTATTATTTTAGCACCCGTGAATTTCAGGGCGGGAGCATCTTCGTAGGTGTTGGCGCCTATGCCTTGAATCGTGCCCAGGCCCTGGCTGGAAATCCCAGCCCGCAAGTCATCTCGTTCCTGGTGCCACCGATCGGCGGAGGTGCCAATGTCGGCGATGGTTTGCTCCCGAGCGATATGGATGGCCCAAACCTCCCGCCTGCGGGAAGCCCTAACTTCTTTGTCGGGTCGCAGGATAACAACGGACCTTATGGAGCGCCTTCCGATGCGCTGAATCTTTACCGCTTCCATGCCGATTTTACGACTCCGGCCAATTCTACCTTTGTTCTGGCCAGTACCATTCCAGTCGCTTCGTTTAACTCCATGCTGGCCCTTTGTGGCGGCGGTCGGGCCTGTATCCCGCAGCCGGGCACGACCACCAAGATCGATCATCTGGGTTACCGGCAACGCCCCTTATTCCGTCTGGCTTATCGTAACTTTGGCGACCACGAATCGCTCGTAACCAATCAATCGGTCTCCGCCGGCGCCGGCCCCAATGGAGAAGTATCGGGTATCCGCTGGTGGGAAGTGCGTAATCCCAATGGCAGCCCGACGATCTTCCAGCAGGGCACCTATGCGCCTGGTCTTACCGACGGTATTCATCGTTGGATGGGAAGCATCGCCATGGATGGCCAGGGAAACATCGCTTTGGGCTATAGCGCCTCGAATGGTTCTAACCCGGCAGTCTTTCCAAGTGTCTGGTATACCGGTCGTCTGGCGAGCGATCCGCTCGGCACCCTGCCGCAGGGTGAGGGCAGCATCATCGATGGCACCGGCTCACTCACCACTACTTTTAGTCGCTGGGGTGATTACACTTCGCTCACCCTGGATCCGACGGATGATCAAACTTTTTGGTATATCAACGAGTGGGTGCCGACGACCAGTTCAGTGAGCTGGGTCCTGCGCGTCGGCAGCTTCAAGCTCGCCACCGGTGGCGGTGGAGCGACCCTGGTCAGCGCTGCTTCCAGGCTCACTCACCGGAGCGCCGGAACCTTTGATGTTCCGATGCCGCTCAGCGGGACCTCGGGAGTCGAAGATCGCGACGCGGGTGGTAGTTTCCTTGCCGTCTTCACCTTCAACACGGCCGTGACTTCCGGTAACGCCACGGTGATTGGGGGCACTGGCACGGCGGGAACCCCTACCTTTAGTGGCAACGAGATGAGAGTTCCGTTGACTGGCGTAGCGAACGAACAAATCGCGACCGTTCGAGTCTCGAATGTCAACGGCGCCGGTGGATCCAGCAACGTGCAATTTGGCTTCCTCATCGCCGATGCAGATGCAAACCGATTGGTAGATCGACCTGACCAGCAGTTGATCAGGAGCCAGGTTAACCAACCTGTCACCAGCGCTAATTTCCGCGACGACATCAATGCTGATGGCCGGATCAGAAATAACGACGGCAACCAGGTGAAGGTTCATCGGGGCGAATCCCTCCCTTAAGTCCCGTAATCGAGACCTTCTAACAAAAGGGCACTTGGCGGTTTTCGCTAAGTGCCCTTTTTGTTTGCGCTAGGGTCCTGCCCCACAAATAGGCATGGGTTGGTGGGACCGGACATCAGTTCAGCGGGTTGCTCACTCTTCGGCTCTGGCAAAAGGACTCCCGCCAAGTTTGCGACAGAGCGCGTCGCCAATCTCGGCAATGATCTCGATCTTTGTCGGATGATAAAACTCGGCATCTTCCAGTTGATGCACCGTGTGCTCGTGATCGATCGCATAGGCCGGGAGATGAATCAGGTTGTCCGCGTCGTCGCAGAGTAAGCCCGCGCTGATCAGACGCCCTGTTTCCACATCGGCCCAGAACTCACCGAACCCCGAATCATCTCCCGCCAGGTGCAGCTTGCCGATATCCCTACTTTCGGCCGCTGCGCTCACCAGCTTGTGTCCGTCCTTTTCCGCGTCCGCTGGAGTGCAGCCGGCAAAGGCAAATTCCGGATCAGAAAAGATGATCTCGATGTTGGAACGCTTCGTCCATTTGCGATCGCCCTCGCTGCAGGCGTTCTCGGCGGCGATGCCCGCTTCGATGTGAGCGTGATGCACCACCATCCGCAAGCCCGCGACATCGCCGGCGGCGAAAAGGTGAGCCTTTCCTTTCACGCGCATGTCCTCCCCAATCTCGAGCCGGCCGCGGGCGTTCAGTGCAATGCCCGCGGCTTTTAAGTCGAGATCATCGACCGCCGGGCGGCGCCCGGTCGCGAGCAGGATCCTTTCGGCCACGATCGGGGCGACCGTTTCGGTGCCCTCAGTCTCGATCACGAATTCACCGGATCCATTGCGGTTGATTCGCGCCACCTCCCGCCCCAGCAGCACGCGAATTCCTTCCCTTTCGTAGATCGACGCCATGCGTTCGCCAAACTGCGGTGGAAATTCCGTCAGAATTCCCGAACGCGAAACCAGCGTCACCGCCGTCCCCAAACGCGCGTAACGCAGCGCAAACTCGAGCCCGACCGCTCCCGCTCCGATGACCGCGAGCGAACTCGGGATCCGCGTGTTGTGCAGAATCTCGTCGCTGGTCCACGCCCCTTCCCAGGCCGGATCGAGACCTTCAATCCGCGGCCGAAGCGTGACCGAGCCCGTGGCGATAATCGCCGCGTCAAAGGCGTGGCGTTTTCCCTCGCTCACCACTTCGTGCTCATTTACGAAGCAGGCGTTTGACCGAATGATGCTGAAGCTGTCGCTCGCCAGGTCGCGGATCTCCTGTTGCCGGTAGGCGCGAAACTCCGCGATCTGGTTGTCTTTCCAGCGCACGATCTGGGCCAGGTAATCGTTAGGCTGCTTCGGTTTCACCTCCAGCCAGCCGTGCAGCTTCGCATGATGCATCGCGTCGATCGGCTCGAAGAGCGCTTTCGAAGGCATGCACCCGGCGTTGATGCAGAGCGAGGCGTGATCCGCGTTGTCGCCCATGAAAAACAATACCCGCGCCCCGTTTTTCGCGGCGATGCGCGCGGCGGTGAAACCAGCGGAGCCGCCTCCGAGGACGGCGATCGTTTTACTCATGCGCTTCGACTTTCAATGACTTTGGTTGCCTTTGAAAAGGCGGAAGTGGAAAAAGAGCGAAAAGCCGCCCCGCGCCGACCGTCCATCCACGCCTTCGCGGTCACGACGAAGACGTCGGAGAACGCGCTTTTCCAGAGCACGCCCGCACCGGGAGACCAGAAAAATCCTTCATCCCGAAGGAGTCGCCTAACGACTCATTTGTCGGTTCGCGCTGTCTCCAGGACCTCGATCACCTTTGCCGCGTCCAAACCCTGGACAAAACCGAATTGCCCGAGCGGTTCGCCGCCGGGATCGAGCACGATCACGGTCGGGAATCCTTCGATGCCATATTTCTGCGCCAGGGCCGTGTTCGCCGTCCGCTGCTCGTCGGAAAGATTTTTTCGTCGCGGAAAATCCACTTCCAGGAGAACGAGATGCTCCGCCGCATAACCGCGAAACTCCGGCTTCGCGAAGACCGCCTTCTCCAGCATCATGCAGGGCGGACACCAATCCGAGCCGGTAAAATTCATCAGGAGCAACTTCTTTTCGCTTCGCGCCTGCGCTTTCGCAGCGTCGAAGTCAGTCAACCAATGTGCTTCCTTCGGCTCTGGCGTTTTTTCCGTCACTGGCGGTGCGCTTTCCTTTTTCCCGCAAGCGACGCAGAGGAGCGCGATCGCCAGCCAGGGAAGGACGGAATGCGTGAATTTCATGGGCAATTCTCTCCTACGCCGAGCCCGCACAAAAGTCGCGTCCCGATGACGTTTTGTTATTGGCCGGCCGGTTTGGTCCCCGAAGAGGGCGGCCGATCCAAGGCAAGCGCGCCCGTTTTGGATTTCACGATTCGCACATCGGAGGGCGGTTTCACCTCCTTCTGTTGTTTGAACCAGTCCGCGATCATTTCAAATTGCGAGCCGGCTTCGGCGCGGTCCTTGCCCTCGAGAAAAGCGGCGTAGTTGTGGCCGCCATCCGCGAGCATTGAATTTGTCGCGACGCGGTATTTCCGCGCGGGATCGAGCGGCTCGTCGCCGATACGCACTTCGGTGACTTGTCTGTCGTCATGGGAAAAACGCAGGCCGCTCACCTGGATCATGCCGCCCACTTTGCGCTCCGGATCGTCGGTGTAGGCGTTCTCTACCGCTTGCTCCAGAATCGCGCGCACCTGCGCCCCGGTGAGTTTCATCGTCACGACTTTGGATTCGTGCGGAACCAGGTTGCGCAGATCGGACGCGGTCATCGGGCCGGCGGGAATGGCAACGCCGTAACCGACTCCGGGTAGAAACGCGATGTCGGTTTTGGCTTCGCCGCGCACGATATCGGCAAACAAAGAGTCAGCCGGCGATTGTTGATCGCGCTTGCGGGGTTTGGCGCCGCCGATTGTCTGCGCGCGCACGATCGGGGCGGCGGCTTCGCCAAGCGGCTCTTCCAGCCTGGTTTTGAAAGGCGTTGTGAGCTCCGAGATCAACTTCGCCGTCGCGGAATCGGAAGCGATCCGGGCGTGATCGAGCAGGATGAGTTTGCTCTCGGATCGAACGATTTTTCCATTTGAGACAGTAAGATCGAGCCGGCCGAGATCGGAGCCGTGCGCGCCCGCCTGGACAATTATCGTTTGGCCTTCCTTGATCGCCGGCTCGACGCGATTGTGGCTGTGGCCGCCGACAATGACATCGATGCCCGGCACGCTTTTCGCGAGCTTGATGTCGGCTCCCAGCCCGTAGTGAGTAAGCGCGATCACGATCTCCGCGCCTTCCTGCCGCATCTTTGGCACGAAATCGCGCGCGACTGGCGGGATATCGCGGAACTCGAGCTCGGCGACGTTCCTCTTCGCGGTCGTTAGGGGGGTGTTCGGATAAGCCAGGCCGAGGATGCCCACTCTGACCCCGCCGATCGCGCGGATGAAATACGGTTTCGTGAAAAGCTCGCCGCTTTTGCGGTCGCGCAGATTGGCGGCGAGCACGGGAAAACGTGCTTCCCCGGTCAATTCACGCAATCGCTCCGCGGTGAAATCGGGCTCGTGATTGCCGATCGTCATCGCGTCATAGCCGAGCGCGTTCATGATCCGGAGCACCGCTGCGCCTTTTGTTTCGTCGGCGATCATGGTGTCGCCGATCGCGTCGCCGGCATCGAGCAGGAGGACGTTGGCGCCCTCTTCCGCGCGGACCTGCTTGATCGCGGTCGCAAGGCGATCCATCCCGCCGATCGCTTTGCCGGCGATGTCGCCCTCCCATCCGCGCCACGCCTCGATGTGACCGTGGATGTCATTGGTATGCAGGATCGTGATCATCGTTTCCGGAGCTGCTTCCATCACCGGGACGCCAGCCACGGCCGCGCACGCGAGAGCGAGGCGGAACGCCCACGTGGTCATGTGCCGCTCTTGATGTAACTCCAGCCCGCTTCCTGTTTGCGCACCACTTCGGCGACGCCGGAGTCGGTCGTGGTGGCGGAGGGCAGGAGCTGGTCCTTCGTCACGTTCTTCTTTTTCATGGTGTTCTCGCAGGCGGCGAAGACGACGCCCGCGTCTGCCAGCTTCCTGATCCGCTCCGCGAGCGCGTTGTCTTTCGCGACCAGCATCCCGAGCCCCTTGCTGTGCGCGACGACTTCGATCTCGGTGGAATCGCCGAGCGACTTTTTCAGGTTCTCGACGTTGTTCAAAACGCCGGTCCACTGCTCGGAACCCTCCATTGTCACTTCGAAGACGACGCGATGAGTTTTGGTTTCGGCATTCATGGTAGTGAGCGCGAGCGCGCCAAGGGCCGCGGCGATTATTATTTTCGTTAGGGTGTTCATGAGTTCATCCGGCGAAAGCTTTCAATTTGGCGATGCTAAAGGCTGCGACCGTGCTCAAATCCACCATCCGGCCTCAGCGGTTTCCAACCTCTGCCGGCTCCGCCGCGCCGCTGCGGACGGCGAGAATGCCGACGAGCCCGAGAATCAAACCGGAAGCGAGGAAGGCATAGTCGTAAACGGAAACGCCAAGGCGTTCGACGACGTGATGCAGATTGAGAAGGTGATGGTCGATTAATCCTTCGACGAAATTAAAGAGTCCCCAGCCGAGAAAAATCGCCCCGGCCAGAGCCTTGCCGGAAAGGAGGGTGTCGGCGCGTTTCACCGCTTTCCAGAGCAGGAACAAACCAATCGCCGTCATCGTCCAGGTCAGGCTGTGAAACATCCCGTCCCAAAACATGTTGATCTCGACGTTGGCGATCGTTGTCTTCGGCAGGCGACCGGTCAACATGCCGTGAAACTGGAGGAGCTGGTGAAAGAGGATGCCGTCGACGAACCCTCCCATGCCGATACCGAGAAAAATTCCGGCGCGAACGAGTGCGCTGACGCTGCGGTTGTTTGTTGTCTTATTCATGAGGAGCCTGATTTCATTTTTTGATTCCGGGACGAATTTCCAATGGCCGCAGGGAGGAGCGCGGCAGCGACCAGTAAAACCGGAAACGGAGCAAGGACCGCGGCAAGCGTCGGCCAAAACTCCGCGCCAAAAATCCCGGCCCGGATCTGCTGCCCGAGCGCGGTGTCGCAGACCGTACAGCCCAGAAGGCCGAGTGCGGTCATCCCTTCCTGGCCTAACGACGTCTGCGCTTCCATCCGGTCACTAAAGCACGGGCTTGATCGCGGCTTCGAAGCCGGCACGGTCGGTCGCGCCCTGCAGGCCATCCACGATTTTGCCGGCACGGTCGATGATGAACGTGGTCGGCAGCACCTGGATGCCGCCGTAATCGGCGGACGCTTTCGCGTCGCCCATCACGACCGGGTAATTGATCCCGTATTTCTTCGCGAAGCTCGCCACCTTGGCTGGACCGCCCTCATCCATCGAGACGCCGAGGACGACGACTCCCTGGGCGGCGTATTGTTTTTGCAGGGCGACAAGGTCGGGAATTTCCTCCCGGCAAGGAGGGCACCATGTGGCCCAGAAGTTCAGCACGACAATTTTTCCCTTGTAGTCGGAAAGCTTGACCGTTTTGCCTTCGAGACTTTGCAGCTGCAGGCTCGGCGCCACCATTTTAGCCGCGGGCGCGGGGGCGGCGAAAGTCGTTAGGCACGTTCCCAGCACGAGCGCGCCGAGGGCGAGGATGAGTTTGTTTTTCTTGATCATGAATTTAGCGACCGGTGAATTTCTCCAGCGCGAAAAGGCAGACGGCGAGAAAGAGCGCGAAGCCGATCGCAAACGGCAGCCGCGGGACCTTGATCGCATCGGGGATGGTGATCTTGCCGAAGTCGCCCCACTTCTGCGCGGCCGTTCTTCAGCCAGCCGGACATTTCCGCATAGAGATAGGAGCCGACGACGAGGCCGGTCATGCCGAAGAGCGCGTCCCAGTTGCCCTGGCCGAGCGCGGCGGCGGCGGTCCCGGGGCAATAGCCGATAAGCGCAAAGCCGGCGCCGAAGATGAGGCCGCCGACGATGTTCGGAAAGAGGCGCGTCGGCTTGAGATGCAGGTTCACCTTGGCCGCGCGATGCAGCGGATAAATCCCGAGCATGCCGACGATGATCGCGCTGAGCATGATCTTCGCGACCGTCCAATCCTGCAGGAGCAGTTGCCCGATGAGGACGTTGAACTTGGCCGCGCCGCCCTTTTGCAGGAGGAAGCCGAAGACGAGTCCGGCGATGAGGGCGAGGAAGACTTTATTGGCCGGCGCGACCGCCGCTTCCGGCTTGGCGCTGCCCTTTTTCACGGCGGAGCCTGGATCGATCATAAGAGATAAAGCGGGACGGCGACGGCGATGCCGCCGATGAAGAAACAAATGACCGAAATCCACGAGCCGACGTTGAGCTGGAGCGTGCCGCTGATGCCGTGACCGCTGGTGCAGCCGCCGGCGAAACGCGCGCCGAATGCCATCAGGATTCCGCCGAAAAACCCGACCACGCCGTGCAGCATGAAGCGAGTCCTCACCGAATCGCGCGACCCAAAACGGCGGGAGCCAGCGCCCGGTGAATTCTCCACCGGTCGTCGCGGCGATGAACGCGCCGGCGACGGTGGCGAGGACGAGGACCGTTTCCCAGCCGATCTTGCGGCGGGTTTTCTTTGTAGTAATCGAGCGAGTCGGTGTGTCTTTCGCGCGAAGATCCGGCCGACCGCGCCGGCCACGGTGGCGTAAAACGACGACGCGCCGATCGCTTTGTCCGCGAAATAAAAGGTCAGCCAGCTCAGGATGCCGATGCCGGCGCCGACCAGATACGGCGACCAGGCCGGGCCGGAAAATTCGAGTGCGTTCACTCTCGGCTCCTGCGCGAAGGCGAGCGATGCGAGCGCAAAGAGCAGAAATGAAGAAAGGAGCCGTCTCATTTCTTGATTTTTCCTTCCACTTTGTAGCCGGCTTTTTTCCAGGCCTGCCAGCTCCCGGGCACGTTGCGCACGTCGGTGAAGCCTTCCTGCTTCAGCATGCTGGTCGCGAGACTCGCGCGATATCCGCTGTCGCAATAGACCGCGGTCGGTTTCTTCTATCGAGAATTTCGCCGCCTTCTTCGCGGATCTCGGGCAGGAACAAATGATGCGCGCCCGGGATGTGGCCGCCTTTCCATTCGTCCGGCGTGCGGACGTCGAAGATCTGGATCTTGCTGCCGGCTTTCTTCAGCTCGTGCACGCTCATCTGCGGCACGCGCTCGATCTCGAAGCCGGCGTTGTCCCAGGCCTTCATTCCGCCGACGAGATAGCCGGCGAAATTCGTGTAACCGGTGCGGATGAAATATTTCACGATGCTCTCAAGCTTGCTGTCCTTCTCGAGCACGAGCAGGATCGGCTTGGCCGGATCGAGCAGCCAGCCGGCCCAGATCGAGAGCATGGGCGAGCCGCCAATATTGAGCGCGCCCGGAATGTGACCGCCGCCAAAACCGAGCATGGTGCGCGTGTCGATGAGGACGTTGTTCTTCTCCGCCGACCGCTTCCTTGAACGCTTTCGGCGGAAGGCCGGGAACGCGCGGCAGATTGCCGATGATCTCCGGCCCTTTCGCGTTGATCTTCTTCATCCGCGGATAGTAGGTCGGCACCGGCGGCGCGGTCCCGAGCGCGTAGTCGGTGAACTCCTTCACGTCCTCGAATTGCAGGAACGGATTCGAGTCCGCGCTCGTAGCCGATCGTGCTCTGGAGGCGGTCGCCAATGTCGGCGCCGCAGGGCGAGCCCGCGCCATGGGCGGGATGAATCATGACGCTGTCGGGCAGCTTCAGGAAATAATCGCGCAGGGTGTGGAACTGCTGCTTCGCCAGCTTCTTCGACTCGCTCGAGCCGAGGAGATCGGGGCGGCCGGCGGAGTTGACGAAAAGCGAGTCGCCGGTCAGGACGCCCCAGGGTTGTCTTCACGCGATCCTTCTCCGCCAGCTCGTAACTCATGTGCTCCGGCGTATGCCCCGGGGTATGCCGCGCGGTGATCACCGTGTCGCCGAGCGTGAAACGTGTCGCCGTCTTTCACCGCCTCGGTATCGAAGCCGTAGCGCGCCCCGCCGTCGTGGCTGGCGAAGATTTTGGCCGAGTCCACCCGCGCGCAGAGTTCGCGCGCACCGCTCATCAGATCGGCGTGGATGTGCGTCTCAAAGATGTGCGTGATCGAGAGATTATTTTCCCGCGCCATCTCGAGGTATTTGTCGACATCCGGCGTCGGATCGAAGACCGCCGCGACCCCTGGCTGTCGTCCCCAACGAGATAGGAAAGTTCGGCAATGCCGTCGGTTTGAATGCGTTCGAAGATGAGTGACATAATTTTTTGGCGCAGCATTTTTCCCCTGGAGAACCGGTCGATCCCCAGCAGTCGCGGTTTGAAGGCGGCGGTTGGATAAGGCAACTTGCAGGCAGAAAAATCGAGCGGCAGAGGAAAGCTGGACTATTACTGTATAACTATAACGAAATATCACAGGAAACTGGATGTTTAAAAAAGGCCGAAAAAAAATCCCGCTTTCCGATGAAGCCGTCGCTCTCGTCGCCCAGCGTTTTCGCGTCCTGGGCGAGCCGATGCGGCTGAAAATCCTCATGCAACTGCACAGCGGGGAGAAAAACGTGAGCGAACTGGTCGAGCGGATCGGCGCCGGGCAGGCCAACGTCTCCAAGCATCTCGGCATCCTGGCCGACGCCCACGTCATCGCCCGGCGGCGGGAAGGCGGGAGCGTCTACTATTTCATCTCCGATCCGCAGATGATCGAGCTTTGCGACCTGATGTGTTCGCGGCTGGAGCAGGAATTCGCGGCCAAGTCCGCCCACTTTCGCTAAGTGGCCGGGCCTCTGCCCTCGGCGCTCTCACGGTAGTGGATCACTTTCACTTTTTCCATCGTGATCAGGCCGCCGCCCATCATCTCGTCGAGAGACGGGAGGAGCGACTTCACTTTTTCCTCCGTGTCGACGACCTCGATAACGATTGGCAGGTCCATCGAGAGCCGGAGGATCTTTGCCGTATGCACCCGACTGGAAGCGCCAAAACCCATCGGCCCGCGCAGCACAGTCGCCCCGGCCAGGCGAAGTTCACGCGCCTTCAGGACGATCGCCTCGTAAAGCGGCTGGTGCTGCCACCGATCGCTTTCGCCGATAAAGATGCGCAGGAGGATAGCGTCTTCCGGAAGTTGCATAACGAATCAGCCTAACGTGGCAGTAGGATAAGGGCGGCGCTGCGGCCGAGCCAGACTGCGACCAGGCAACAGACTAACGAAGCGACAGAATTCAAGCCTGCTCGAAACCAATCGCCGTCGCGGGCCAACTCGAGCGTCTGCAGGCTAAAGGAGGAAAAGGTCGTGTAACCGCCCAGGATTCCAATCATGACAAACTGCCGCACCCGCGGGGCGACCAGGAACGGTCCGGCCGGATCGGTCATGGTTGCGAAGAAACCGATGATGAAAGAACCGGTTACGTTGACGAAAAGAGTCCCCATCGGAAAGGTCTCGCCCATTCGTGCGGCCACCAGGCCTGAGGCCCAAAAACGCACCCCGGTCCCGAGTGCGCCTCCCAGCATGATCCAGAAATAGACGAGCATCAGAAAAATCCGACCCTCGCTTCTATACCCGAAGCAGCCACCGGAGTCATCAGTTGATGCGCTTCGACTCTTACCCGACGCGAGGATTACAGGGCTGCGATGCACGCTCACGACAGACTTCGGTAGCGCCCCTGCGCCCGGCATTTTCACGGATAAACGGTATAAAAACTGCTGTATGGGAACTATGGTTATTACACAACAATTCATCCGCCGTATCCGTCAATCATTCCTCGTCACACTCGCCCTCGCCTTGTGCTTATCCGCCTCGCAAGCATTTTCCGAGAGCCCGCGTGGGGTCTATTCTATTCCTAACAAGGGAAAGAAAATTTCGGATACCGTCCTGGCGAATCCAAATGTGGACGGGATCGCTCTGCGGCAGAATTGGTCGGATATCGAAAAAACCGACGGCGTTTACGACTGGAGCTATTTCGACGCGGAGATCGCACGAGCGGCGGGGGTCGGAAAGAAGGTTCTCCTACGGGTCATGACGATGGGAGGCCGGCCGGCCTGGATCGATACCGCGATCAGAAACAAAGGCGGGAAGTTCTTCACCTGGAAGAACAACGGTGTCAATACCACCATTCCGGTGTTTTGGGATCCGACTTTTCTCTCGAAAAAGACGGCCATGATCACCGCCATGGGGGCGCATTTCACCAACAATCCCTCGGTGGTCATAGTCGTGGCGAGTTTCGCCAACGCGGCAAGTGAGGACTGGAACGTGCCCCACACTTCGGATTTGATTACGCAATGGTTTAGCCTCGGCTATACCTCCGACAAGCTGATTGACGCTGGAAAACAGATCATCAACGCGACCATGACTGCCTTTCCCAATCAGTTTGTCACTCTGGCTATTGGCGGCAACGGCCACTCCGGCTCGACCGGCAACCTGGATCCCGAATCGGACTATGTGGCGCGCGCGGTGGTGGATCAGGAGCGCAGCGTTTGGCCGGGTCGCTTGATCGTGCAAAAGAACGATCTTTCCACCTGCATCCCTGTCACACCGGGCGGCGACTCGCTTTACGCCATGATCTGGGATTATCAGCCTGACGTGGCTGGGCAGATGCTGGATGTGATCTTTAACAAGAGCGGATACAAGGTGAGTTGCGGAGTGCCGGCTGATCCAGTGGTCACCCTGCAAACGGCGATCGACCTGGCTCTCGGCTACGGCGAAAAGCGCATCGAGATTTACCAGAGCGATGTCGTGAACTACCCCACGGCCATCGCCTACGCGCACACTCGGCTGCTAGCTCAGCCCTAGCCTGGCCAGCGGGGCGATTGGTCGCCGGGCGGGGTCGATTGGAGGAAGAGGCTGATAAGTGCCGCCATCGGACAGACATCCGCGGCTTCGCACTGTTCAGCTCCCGCCTCCGACTCGAACCCCGCCCGAAGGCCGGCCCGACTCTGAATGTTCGCTGACGAATCCCAGTTAGAGCAGCGCTCCGCCGCAGCTCGAACCTGCGCCGGCGGTGCAGCCAAAGCAGTGCTCGCCGGTCTGGATTTCTCGATCTACGACTGCGGCTGGATCGATATCCCAGAGGTACAGGCCGCGCCCGGCCGTCGCGCCATTGCATCTTTAGCATCTGATTGAAATCGCAATCGAAGACCTCGCCCTGCCAGCTGACGTTGATCGTGTTGCGGCACATCAAACCCTCCACGGTCGCGGGGTTAAATGCGTCGTTCAGCAGGAGCATGTAATCCCCGAGTTGGTTGTTGTTTTTCAGCCAGGAGGCGAAACGGGAAACTGGGAGGTTGGTGATGGTAAAGAGCTGGTTAAAAACGATCCCGAAATGACTTTTCAGCTCGCGTTTGTAATCTGCTTCCAACTCCGCCTGCGGGCCAGGAAGGAAGGCGCCGTTCGGATTGTAGACAAGGTGGAGCGGAAGCGCCGGATCGGTCCCGTAGCCTAACGAATTAAGAAGTTGCAGTCCTTTGATGCTGCCGTCGAAAACGCCGTCGCCGCGCTGGGCGTTCACGTTTTCCGGTGAATAGCACGGCATCGAGGCGATGATCTCGACCTGGTGCCGGGCCAGAAATTGCGCGTAATTCTCAAAGCCCGGCTCGAGGAGAATTGTCAGGTTGCAGCGGTCGATAATATGCCGCCGCGGCTCGAGCGCCTTGAGACGTTCGACGAAATATTTGAAATCGGGAATCATCTCCGGCGCGCCGCCGGTCAGGTCGACAGTCGGGATGTCGGTCTTGGCCAGCCAATCGATCACCCGATCGATCGTCTTCGCGGGTCATGATTTCCTTCCGTTTCGGCCCGGCGTTCACGTGGCAGTGAATGCAGGTGAGGTTGCAGAGTTTGCCGACGTTGATCTGGAGAATCTCCGTTTTCGCATGGCGGAGCGGGAGCGAGTGCTCGGCCAGTTTCCGCGCAAAACCATTAGTCGCGGTCAGGTTCATAAATTTCGCAGGACAAAGTACGCTCCGGCGCTGAGGAGAGCGGCAGAGGGCAGGGTGACAATCCAAGCGAAGGCGATGTTGCGCATGACGCGCGGGTTCGCCTGGCCGGTCGTTAGGCCGATCCCGAAGAGGGAACCGACTGAGACATGCGTCGTCGAAACTGGCAGGCCGAACAGGCTGGCGACGATGACGAGAATCCCGGTCGCGAGATTGGCCGAGAAACCCTGCCCATGGTTCATCGCAGTAATTTTGTGGCTCATCGTCTCGGCGATCCGGCGCGAGTGGATCAGCCCGCCGATCGCCATCGTCGTCGCGACCGCGAAAAATCCCCAGGTCAGATCGAGCGCAGGAAGCAGGAGACAGAGGGCGACGATTTTCGGCGTGTCATTCAACCCGCGGGCGAAACTCACTACCCCGGCGCTGAGAAAGTGGGCGGCATCCATGATTTGCTGCGAGCCAACGCCGAGCATCGAGCCGGCATAACGTTCCCGGCAATTCTCCATTTCGCCTACGGTCAGCGTCGGCATGAGGGTGGTCGATCGCATCGTCAGGACAGAGTTAGGCTGGGGTTGGGCGATGACGCGTTCCTCGCAGTCGAGGCAGATGCACCACTCTTTCTTGACCCCAAGGCGAGGCGCACGCCGCGGAGGAGGAAATAAAGAAACGCGCCAAGCAGGATGGCGAGCCCAGGACCGAGGAGTAACGGCAGGACGAATCCTTTCCCGAGCGACGAAAAATTAACGGCGCCGCCGACGGCGACGAGACCGCCGCCAACGATTGCGCCCATCAGGCTATGGGTTGTGGAAATGGGGAAGCCGCAGCGGGTCGCCACGATGACGGTGAGAGCGGCGCCCAGCGCAACCGCGAGGAGAAATTGCGGGGAACCGACGATGGCGTCGGGCAACAAGGCCCTTGCCGGAAAACTTTTTCAATAGAGCCTGGGCCAGGAAAATGGAGGTGATCGAGCCGGCGAAAGTCGTGACCGTGGCCCACCTAATGGCGGTTTGATAGCTCGCCGCTCGACAGCCGAAGAGCGAAGCGACGCCTTTGAAGTTGTCGTTCGCGCCGTTGGAGTAGGCGAGGAAGCAGGTCGCGAAGAAAAGGGCGAGCGCAGTCATATGCGATATGCGGGTCGAAAGAAGACGCGATAAATTCCCCCGCCTAACAATCCTCCGACAATTGGCGCGATGATGTAAACCGTCAGCCAACCGGAGCCGTTGGCGGTGAACGGCACGCTCCGCCAGCCAGCGAGCGAGGAGAAAATGCGAGGAGCGAGATCGCGCGCCGGATTCAAGGCGGCCATCGTAAGGGGACCAAGCAGGGAGATGATCAGGGTCACAGTGAGACCGATGGTGGCGGCGGTCAGGATCTGCGGGCGGGTCGCGTTCCGATCGTCGGTCACGCAAAAAATGACCAGAACAAGGATTGCTGTCCCAATCAACTCGGCGGTGAAGGCAGGCCCCGCGGTCATCATCGCGCGAGATTGCGCGGTCAACGCTTTACCGCCGGGGTTTGGGAAAAATTCGCCGAAAACCATCGCGCTTGCTTCACTGCCGGGCGCGCCGCGAACGATATCGTGCTTTGCCTCGTAGCTGGCGATCGGGCCGCTGAAGAAGGAAAAGAGAACCGCGGCGGCGGCAAACGCGCCCAGCATTTGCACGAGGATGTAGGGAAGAACCAGCTTTAAGGGAAAGCGTGACCAGGCCGCTGAAGCGATCGTGACCGCCGGATTGAGATGCGCGCTGCTCAACGAGCCGGTGAGATAGATTGCCGTCGCGATCCCAAGTCCCCAGACGATTGCGACTTGGAAAACACCGACCTGCGCACCGGTCGCCACCGCGGCGCAAACGCTTCCACAACCGAAAAAGACGAGCAGAAACGTTCCGAAGAACTCACCGATCGCCCACTTCGGCAGCGGTGTGTGCGCGACCTCGACTTCCGCACTGACATGCGGCGGCGGCTCCGGGCGCGTGGCGCGGATAGTTTCGCTCATTGGATCAGCCCGCCTCTTAGCAGCAACTGCCGCCGTCGCAGCAACTGCTCGCTTCTGTCGTGACGTTGTAATCCTGGCCCTTGGTTTCCTTCGGATGGCGGCGCGCGGTGTGCGAACAATCGAAAGGCTTCGCTTCGCCTAACGGAATATCGACCAGCGGCTCGACGAACTCGAAGAACTCCCGATAGGGCGCCTTGCGATAGAGATTGTAGGTCTTGTCGCAAACGGCATAACGCACGCCGCGCTCCATCCGGTGATTATCGTCGTCGAGCACTTCGCGAAACGGCCCGCGATAAATCACGGCCTGGTTGCGCTCGAAGCAGGGCCCCTGTTTGCCCTTGAAGGCCTCGATCGTGACCGAGCGAAACTCGAAGCCTTCGACCGTCTGCCACGGCTGCTCGTCGCGTTTCAGAATCTGGATGCCGTAAAACCCGGCGTCGCTGAAAGCCTGGAGAAAACCTTCCTCGGTCAGCGCGCCCGAGATGCAGCCGCTCCAAAGTTCCGGATCGTTCTGCATATGCTCCGGCACTTCTTCGTCGGACACGATGTCGGAGATGACGGCGCGCCCGCCTTTTTTCAGGACGCGGAAAATTTCCTCAAAGAGTTGCCGCTTTGACTTCGGCTCGACCAGGTTGAGGACGCAATTGGAAACCACGACGTCGACCGAAT
Source organism: uncultured Verrucomicrobiae bacterium (assembly GCA_963749935.1). Lineage (GTDB taxonomy): Bacteria > Verrucomicrobiota > Verrucomicrobiia > Chthoniobacterales > UBA10450 > Palsa-1392. The sequence goes on along the minus strand of CAVVOH010000004.1, from coordinate 916,580 downwards.
CGCTCGCGACGAGCGGATGTTTCACCCGCAGTTCCTGGGCGAGCTCGTCCGCGCGCAGAAACGAGGCCGCGTCGGTGATCGGGCGCGCCTGCAATTCGGCATCGAGCTTTTCGAGATCGAGCGCGAGGTCCTGGATCCGGCCTTTGCGGAACTCGACGTTGTCGTAACCGATCCGCTCCGCCACGATCGGCGCATTGCGTCCGGGCGACGTCCAACATTTCGTCCGTCATGTCGATGCCGATCACTCTTCCCTCGGGCCCGACGACCTGCGCGGCGATGAAACAAATCTTGCCGGTGCCGCTGCCGAGATCGAGCACCGTCTCGCCCGCGCGCAGATATTTGCTCGGATCGCCGCAACCGTAATCGCGCTCGATCACTTCCTGCGGAATGACTTTGAGATATTCGGGATTGTAATCGACCGGGCAGCAAAGCTTGGCCTCGGCGGCTTTGGCTCCGGCGGCGTAGCGTTCCCGGACGGCGGTTTCGGCGTTGATCGTGCTCATGTGGGTGAAGTGAAGGCTTTGATAATCGGATCGGATGCGTAGGAGGATCTGCCGGCGCCGGTAATTCCGCGGCTGGAAAGAAAAGCCTCCCGCGCATTTTGCTACGCTCGGCATACGGGAAAGGATGCCCGACAGCAAGATTTTATAGGGGCTGATCAAGATTTACGGCCGAGCATTTTAAGGTGGAAACCTGCGCGCCTGGATCAAATTTGAACAGAACCGCCTCGTGTGAGACTAAGTAACCCGTGAGATCCCGCCTCGCACCGCTGCTTGCCCGCTTCGTCATCGTCTTGCTGATCATGGTGGCATGGCTGGTCGCCTCCGACCATTGCGCGCTGGCCGGCGTGCTGCTCCAGCCCGTGTCGGCAGTGGCGCCGCCAGGAATCCTGCCCGGGACATTCTCCCGAGCCGGAGAAAAAACCGGGCCAGAGCGAGCTGCCCTGCTGCAAAACGCTGCTGGCCACGCCTGCTCCGGTGAAGATCACGGCCGGTAGATCTCAGTCTTTCGTGCATCAGCCGTATCTTCGCGGCTGATGTTCCAGTTGCTCCTTGGGCACAAGTTGCCGCGCCTTCGGTGGAGCTCGATACCGGGCCGCCAGAGTTCCGTACCTTCGCGGAATCTGTCCTGCAGCGGAGCCTGCTCGCGCACGCTCCGCCCGTCCTGGGTTAACGACCTGACCCGCTCGCTCTGCGCGAGCGCCTCAGTCGCTCTTCTTCCTGCCTCGATGGCGTAGCGCCGTCGTTAGGCCGGCGCCCTTTCGTCCAACTCCAATCCAACTTTTTTATGCTGCACAGATTTTCCATTCAACCAAAGAGACCACTGGCCGCCGCACTCTGCCTCGCGGCGATTGCATTGACCGGCTGCGCCGTCAGTCTCCCGCCGGGCCCAGCTTCCAACCCGGCCGCGGCCAACGCGCCGGAGGCGTCGACCGCGCCGTCGCGCCCAACGCTCGCCGCCACCTCCCGCAATTTTCTTTCCTCCCACGCCGAGGATCGCGAACAAATGGCCAGGCAGATGGACACGAGAACCCGGCCCGCTTCATCCTCCGCCGGAGCGCCGTCCTTCACCTGTCCGATGCACTCGGAAATCCACCAGGCGCAGCCCGGCGAGTGTCCGGAATGCGGGATGGCCCTGGTAAAAAAAGGAACCGATTCATGAAACTGCGCGTGATTTTGCCGACCGCGGCGCTGCTCATCGGAGGTTGCGCGGCGCCTCACGGATCTTTTGAGCGCGTTCAGGGAACGGTCGCGGAACGGAGCGGCCAGCGGGTGCAGTGGAATCGCGGCGGACCGGAGTCGGCCCAGATCGAGCAGGGCGTGGAAACACTTTTGCGCCGCCCGCTGACCGCGGAGCGTGCGGTCCAGGTTGCGCTCTTGAACAATCGCGAGCTGCAGGCGCAGTTCGAAGAAATCGGGATCGCGCAGGCCGATGTCATCCAGGCGGGCCTGATCACGAACCCGAATTTCTCCGCGAGTTTTCGATTCCCCAATCGTCCTCCGAGCGGGACCAACATCGAATATTCGATCGCGCAGAATTTTCTCGAACTGCTCGTCATGCCCTTGCGCATACGGATCGCCAACGCGCAGCTCGCGCAGACGGAAATTCGTGTCGCCGATGAAGTCTTGAAGCTGGCGGCGGAAACGAAGATCGCGTTTTACACCGTTCAGGCGCACCAGCAACTGCTCGATCGCCTGCGCGTGATTTCCGAGACGAACGAAACGGCCGCCGAATTTACCAAGCGCCTGCACGACGCCGGCAACACGAGCGATCTCGAGTTGGCCAACCAGCAGGGAAGTTACGAACAATCCCACCTCGAGGTCGCGCAGACGGAACTGCAAGTGCGGCGTGACCGGGAACGGCTCAATCGGCTGATGGGCCTCTGGGGCGCGAACACCAACTGGACGATGGGCGATCACCTGCCCGAACTTCCGGGCAGCGAAGGGTCTCTGCAGCGCCTGGAATCGCGCGCCATCGCGCAGCGACTCGACCTCCAGGCCGCGCGGATGCAACTCAACCTCGTCGGGCAAGCTCTCGCGCTCCGGACCAAGACCCGCTATGTCCCGGCGGAGATCAAGATCGGCGTCAACACCGAGCGAGAAACCGACGGCTCACGCGTGACGGGCCCGACCCTCGACTTGGAGTTGCCGATCTTTAACCAGGGTCAGGGTGAGATCGCCAATATGACTGCGCAATATCGCCAGGCACAACGCGAGCTGGAAGCGATGGCGATTAACATTCGTTCCGAAGTGCGGGAAGCGCGCGATCAAATGGTCGCGGCGCGCGAGCTCACTTCCTACATCGGGAAGAAGCTCCTTCCGACTCAGCAGCAAGCTCTCAATCTCACCCTCCAGCAATACAACTTCATGCTCAAAGGCGCCTATGACCTTCTCCTGGCGAAGCAAAACGAAGTCGCCGCCGAGCGCAGTTACATCGAAGCCTGGCGCGATTATTGGATCGCCCGCGCCGAACTGGAGCGCGCGGTTGGCGGGAGCCTGAGCGGCAAAACATTATCTCGATCGAAGCAAACGTTAGAAACCATCATGATCACACGACGAAAATTCTTTTCCGGCGCGGCGGCGCTGGTGGGCGCGTCCGCGCTCGCGCAACGCATCGCCGGCGGCACGCAGTTGCTCGCCGCGCCCACTCCCGGAATGCCGGCCACCGGCCGCAAGGTCAATTACCGCCCGGTCGTCACGCCTAACGGCTCGACCCTTCCTTGGGTGATGAAAGATGGAGTGAAGGAATTCCATCTCATCGCTGAACCGGTGAAGCGCGAATTCGCGCCCGGGCATGATGGTCAACTGCTGGGGTTACAACGGCCAGATCGCCTGGGCCCACCATCGAAGCGGTGGAAGGCGACCGGGTCCGCATCCTCGTGACGAACAAACTTCCGGAGCCGACCACCGTGCACTGGCACGGCATTCATTCTGCCTAACGGAATGGACGGCGTCGGCGGTGTGACCCAGAAACACATCCCGTCGGGCGAGACTTACGCCTACGAATTCCCGCTCGTGCAGCATGGCGCGCAGATGTATCACCCGCACTCCGATGAGATGACGCAGATGGCGATGGGGATGGAAGGTTTCTTCATCATTCATCCCAAGAGCGGCTACCCCGAGCCGGTCGATCGCCATTTCCTCATCTTCCTCCAGGAATGGGCGATCGAGCCGGGCACCTTTACGCCCAACCCGAATGTCATGACGGACTTCAACATCTTCACCTTTAACAGCCGGGTCTGGCCTGGAACCGATCCCCTGATCATCAAGCGAAACGAGCGTGTCCGAATCAGTTTTGCCAACCTCAGCATGGATAGTCATCCGATCCATTTTCACGGACACCGCTGGTGGGTGGTGGAAACGGACGGGGGCCAGATCCCCAAGACTGGCTGGTGGCCGGAGGCGACCGTTAATGTCCCGCCCGGCACCACCCGCACGGTGGAATTTGTCGCTGATAATCCGGGTGACTGGCCGGTTCATTGCCATAAGAATCATCACGCGATGAACGCCATGAGTCATGACGTTCCCAATGTCATCGGTGCCAGCCAGAAAGGCGTGGCGCAGAAAATCGGGAAACTCGTCCCGGGTTACATGGCAATGGGCGAAAAAGGAATGGGCGGCATGTCGGAAATGGCGGAGATAATGCCTGGTCCCAAAAACACGCTTCCGATGATGACCGGCACCGGCCAGTTCGGCCCGATCGAGATGGGCGGCATGTTCACGATCATGAAAGTGCGCGACGGAATCGCCAGTTATGAAGATCCGGGCTGGTACCAAAATCCGCCTGGCACAGTCGCTTCATCTGTAAAAGACCCTAACGAGAAAACAATTGAACCAGCGCACCAACACGACCATTCATGAAAACATTTTTGATTAAACCAGGCATTATTCTGACCGGCGTCTGCCTTCTTCTCGGAACGCCGCTCTCTCCTGCGGAAAGTGGTACGCCTGATGCCGCCGAGATCTCAGGCATAGCGGAACAATTTCACAACGCGCTGAGCGCTGGTCAGCCGGACAAAGTCATAGCGCTGCTGCAACCGGATGCTCTCATCGTGGAAGGGGGCACGGTACAAACCCGCGCCGAATACAAAGCCGAGCATCTTGGCGAAGATATCGCCTACGTTAGGGCAGTGCCGGGGAAGCAGGTAAGTGTTGTCGTACGACAGGAAGGCGATGTGGCCTGGGTCACGAGCACTTTCCGTGTCACGGGCAAGTTCCACGACCAAGCGGTCGACAGCCTTGCGGCGGAAACCATGATCCTGCACCGGACGGCAGAAGGTTGGCGTATCCGCGCGATCCACTGGTCGAGTCAGAAAGCCTCGGCGAGCCATTAGCAATCGAAAAAGAAACAATCGCGTCGGGACGATCGCCGCCGGCCGACCATCGCGATCAGCAATACCTATGAGCAATTACACTTAATTCGGCGCCATAATCGCGACCTCGACGGCCGTAATGCTTGGCCTGATGTATCTGAATGCCTACGCGCTCGATCACATCTTCTTCAGCGAGACCCGCGCCTACTGGCGCTCGTGATGGGCACGACGACGGCGATAATCATGCTCGCCTACATGCTCGGGACGTATGCGAAGAAGTGCGTGAACGCCGCCATCTTCCTCGGCAGGGGTCGTCGTTATTGGTGGCGCGCTTTGGCTGGTGCGCAGCCAGGCTACAGTGGGAGAGGTATCCTGGACGAAGGCCATGATCCCGCACTACTCGATCGCTATCCTAACGAGTGAACGCGCGCACATTACCGATCCGCAGATGCGCAAGTTGACCGACGGTATGATCGAAGCACAGCGGCGCGAGTTCGGCGAGATGAAGGGCGCAGACTTGGGGAAGAAGTAGGCTCCCCGCTATTCGGCGGCCGAGGATAAAAAAGGCGAGAGTCGCCCCGGCATTCCGAATGCGCGCCTGCTCAAAGAGAGAATGAGCTGTCTGGACATATACCCGGTAGGGGTATAAGCTGGCAGGGTGGAAACAATAATCTTGGGCAAACTCAAACCCCGTCTCCGCCGCATCGCCGGACAGGTCGCGGGTCTGGAGCGGATGCTCGAGGAGGATCGATATTGCGTCGATATCCTCAATCAAATTTCGGCTGTTCGCTCGGCCCTTGACGCGCTCGGGGTCGAGCTTCTGAGTAATCATCTCGAGTCTTGCGTCATCGGCCATGGGAGCGGCAGTGAACATTCCAAAGCCAAGCCCATGAAAACCTCCGAACTTCTTGCTGAGATAAGAGTCGCGCTGACCCGATTCCTGCGATGAAGACTACTGGTCAGAAATTTGTCGACCCCATCTGTGGGATGACGGTGGATCCAGAGGCCGCCGCCGCTATGGTCGAGCGCGACGACGAGAAGATTTATTTCTGCTCCACGCATTGCCGTGACAAATTTGTCGGCGGTCACGCGGAAGAAGAAAAGCACGAGCACTCCTGCTGCGGCGGCGAGCATCACTCGCCTAACGAGACCGAGCAGGCCGCCGCGACGCGCAAATCGGCGAGCGAATATTTCTGCCCCATGTGCGAAGGGGTCGAGAGCGACAAGCCCGGAAGCTGCCCGAAATGCGGGATGGCCCTGGAACGCAACCCGACCTTCCGCGAAAAGGCGAAGACGATCTATACCTGCCCGATGCATCCGGAGATCGAGCAGGATCATCCGGGCGACTGCCCGATCTGCGGGATGGCTTTGGAGCCGAAGAACCTGGTCCCTGGCGACGAGGAAGAGAACACCGAGCTGCGCGACATGACGCGCCGTTTCTGGATCGGCGCCGTGCTCAGCCTGCCGGTTTTCATTCTCGCGATGTGGCATCTCCTGCCCGCCGTGCCGGAGTGGGTGCAGGGAGATTATTCGCGCTGGGCGCAATTCATTCTCAGCACGCCGGTCGTGCTCTGGGCGGGCTGGCCGTTTTTCCAGCGCGGCTGGCGGTCCATTCTGAACCGCTCGCTCAACATGTTTACCCTCATCGCGATTGGAGTCGGCGCGGCCTATTTCTACAGCGCGGTCGTGATGCTGTTGCCGCAAATCTTCCCGCCTTCCTTCGCCGCACACGGGAAGATCGGCGTTTATTTCGAAGCGGCCGCGATCATCACGGTGCTGGTCTTGTTAGGCCAGGTCCTCGAAGGCCGGGCCCGGAGCCGGACCGGGAGCGCGATTCGCGCCCTGCTCGATCTCGCGCCCACCACCGCGCGGGTGGTGCGCGATGGCGAGGAGATACGATGTCCCGCTCGACGAGGTGCAGCAGGGCGATCAATTGCGAGTGCGGCCCGGCGAGAAAATCCCGGTCGATGGCCGCGTCGTCGATGGCGGCACGAGCATCGATGAATCGATGATTACCGGCGAGCCGATGCCGGTCGAGAAGAAGAGCGGCGACCGGGTGACCGGCGGGACAGTCAACCAAACCGGCAGCGTCCTGATCGAAGCGGAACGCGTCGGAAGCGAAACGGTGCTCTCGCAGATCGTGGAGATGGTGGCGCAGGCGCAGCGCAGCCGCGCGCCCATCCAGGGATTGGCCGATAAAGTGGCCGGCTGGTTCGTGCCCGCTGTGATCGCGGTCGCGGTCCTCACTTTCATCCTCTGGGCGGTCTTCGGGCCGGAGCCGCGTTTCGCCTATGCGATTGTTAACGCGGTCGCCGTCCTCATCATCGCCTGCCCCTGCGCGCTCGGCCTGGCGACGCCGATGTCGGTCATGGTCGGCGTCGGCCGTGGCGCGCAAGCCGGCGTCCTGATCAAAAAAGCCGAAGCAATCGAGCTGATGGAAAAAGTGCGCACGCTTGTGGTCGACAAGACCGGCACGCTGACGCAAGGGCGCCCGAGCGTGACGCCAGGTTTTGCCTGACGAATCGATCTCGGAAGAGGAACTGCTCGCACTCGCCGCCGCGGTTGAAAGCCAGAGTGAACATCCGCTTGCGGCCGCGATCGTCGCGGCCGCGACCCAGGCAAAATGCCTGAACTGACAGAATTTCCAATCGACCACCGGCGGCGGGGTCAGCGGGCTGGTGAATGGGCGGCGTGTCCTCATCGGCAAGCCGCAGTTCCTGCGCGAGCAGAACGTGCGCGGGGTCGACGACCTGGAAAAGCAGGGGGTCAGAACTGCAGGACGCAAGGCGACGGCGTCGTTTTCGTGGCGGTCGATGACCAGGCGGCCGGCCTCATCGCTGTCTCCGATCCGATCAAGGAATCGACTCCGGCTGCGATCGAGCATCTGCACAAACTCGGTCTCAAAATCATCATGCTGACCGGCGACAACCAGCGCACCGCGCGGCGCGTGGCGGAAAAGCTCGGGATCGACGATGTGGAAGCGGGCGTCGAGCCGCAGCACAAGAACGACCGCGTCCGGCGGTTGCGCGATGGCGGCAACGTCGTCGCGATGGCCGGCGACGGGATAAATGACGCCCCCGCGCTGGCCGCGGCCGATGTCGGGATCGCGATGGGCACCGGCACCGACGTGGCGATGGAGAGCGCGGGTATCACGCTGCTTAAGGGCGATCTGCGCGGAATCGAAAAAGCGATCCGGCTGAGCCGCGCCATGATGAGCAACATTCGGCAGAATCTTTTCTTCGCCTTTATCTACAACTCGTTAGGCGTGCCCATCGCCGCCGGGATTCTGTATCCATGGTTCGGCATCCTCCTCAGTCCGATCATCGCCGGCGCGGCGATGAGCCTCAGTTCGGTCTCGGTCATCGCGAACGCGTTGCGCCTGCGCAAGATCAAACTTTAATCGCCTGAGCGAGGTTTGGGGGGATCGAAAATTACGAATTTTCGTTATCCAATCCTGCGGGTGATGAACTCTTCCAATTTCGCGATGTCAGCCGCGAACTTGCGTATTCCGTCGGCGGTTTTCTCCGTCGCCATCGCGTTTTCGTTAACCAGATAACGGAATTTCTTTTCGTCGATCTCGAGACGTTTTAGGTCGGCGCTCTGCGCCTTCTCCGGAGCCAGTTTCCGATCGACGGTGCCGTGCGATTCGGACAGCTCCTTCATCAATTCGGGGCTGATTGTGAGCAGGTCGCACCCTGCCAGCTCGAGAATCTGTCCGACGTTGCGAAAGCTCGCGCCCATCACTTCGGTTTCGTAACCAAAGTGTTTGTAATAGGTATAGATTTCGCGCACCGACTGCACCCCGGGATCTTCCGCGGCTGCGTAATCCCTTTTGTTAGCCGCCTTGAACCAATCGTAAATGCGCCCAACGAAGGGCGAGATCAGTTGCACCTTCGCTTCCGCCGCGCGCACCGCCTGAGGGAGCGAAAAGAGCAGAGTCATGTTGCAGTTGATGCCTTCCTTCTGCAGTTGCTCCGCGGCCATGATTCCTTCCCAAGTGGAAGCGATCTTGATCAGCACGCGCTCACGCTCGATTCCCTGTTCCTGGTAAAGGGCGATCAGGCGTCGCGCTTTCCGGATCGAACCTTCCACATCGAACGAATAGCGGACGTCGGTCTCAGTGGAGACTCGCCCCGGCACTATCTCCAGCATCGCGCTGCCGAATCGCACCAACAGGCGATCAACGATGTCTTCGATCTGGGCCGTGCCGCTGAGTCCTGACTTGCGACGGTCCGTGACTACTTCGTCGAGGAAGTGACTGTAATCTTCTTTCTGCGTGGCCGCATAAACCAGGCTGGGATTCGTCGTGGCATCCTGCGGCTTGAAGTCACGGATGCTCTCGAAGTCAGCCGTATCAGCGACCACGGTGGTGAACTTCTTGATTTGTTCGAGCTGATTCAACCTTGGGTCAGTTTTCATGATCTTCCTGGCTAGCCGGCAAGCGGCCTTTGAGATTTTCGCGCGTGAACGGCCCGGGCTCCGCGATCAAGGCGCGGGCGGCTGGCACCTGCTCCCACACATTCCACAGCAAGACGCCGCGCACGCGATCGTCCTTTAGATAATAAACGACCCCTTCTTCGTTAGGTCGCTTCCAATCGGCGAAGGTATCAAGGCGCGAATCGACTTCGCCGACCGCTTCGTATCCCAGCTCGAACATGTCGGAATAGAAAAACGGCAGATGATCGTACGGCTCGGCCATGCCAGCCATGTTCCGGCCGGCCAGCCGTCCCATCGAGTTGGCGTTGTCCTCGTGCTCTACCCGGAGGCGTTTTCCCAACGCCGGGTTGTAGAATGCCGCCACGTCCCCGGCGGCGAAGATGTCGGGATTACTCGTGCGAAGAAACTCGTCGACCACGATCCCGTCTTCTGTCGTTAGGCCAAGCGATTCCGCCAGCTCGATGTTCGGCTGTATCCCGATGCCTGCCACCACCGCATCGACCACGATCGTCTTCCCGGACTGCGTTTTGAGTGCGCGATGTTCGTCGAGCGCTTTGGAAGCCACCACTTTTTCTCCCGGGACCAGCTCGACTCCTTTTTCTTGGTAAATACCGGAGACATGGCGAGCCAGATCACGCGGGAAGAGGCGGTCGCCAATATCCTGACCGGGAAAAATCATCGTGACTTTCTTCCCATTCATGGTGAGGGCCGCGGCGATTTCGCTCCCGATGAATCCGCCACCAATGACGGCAAAACGATCGCCTTTTTCGCTCAGCGCACGCAGTCGCCGGTAATCGGAGAGAGTGCGGAAATAGATTATCTCGTCATCTTCAAACGGAAGACGCTGCGGCGTGCCGCCCGTGGCGAGCAGCAGTTTTTCATAGCTAAAAATGTTTCCCTGGCGGTCGATTACGCGCCTGTTCGCTCGGGAACGAATCTCCTTAATCACGCAATTGAGGTGCAGCTCGGGCGCTTTGCCCTTCGCTTTGCGCCAAATGTCATCCAGCGGTTCGCCCTTCCACAACCCTTTCGAAAGAGGAGGACGACTGTAGGGAGCGTCCGGCTCGGCGCTGATAATTCCGATGCTGCCGGTCGGATCGACTTCGCGAATGCCATCAACTGCCGCCGCCGCGGTCATTCCACCGCCGATGATCAAATATTGGTAGTTCGTCATGCGATGTTTTCTCCGGGCCCTCTCGCGGGCTCCAGATCAAGCCTTGGAAAATTGCTGGCTGAGCCGGCCCAGCGCCAGGGCGGCGAGGAACAGTCCGAAGTCGCGCAGTGCGACATCGAAATAGCCGGGAATGAGCAGCAGATTAGCAATGATCACTACCAGCCACGCCGCGACCACGTAGGCAAAGATGCGTGGTTTCAAGGCCACGCCAATGCCAGCCACGATCTCGATCACACCGACGACGAGCATCAAGGTGTGGGGATCGATCGGGGAGAGCCGTGTCACTACCGAGGGCAGATATTGATCCCAGTTGACGAGCAGATGGAAGAACTTGTCGAGGCCGGCGAGAATCGGCGCCGCGATAAATCCAACCTGCAGGATGCGGAATGCCTGCTGCCCCGGTGAAGCCGTCGTCTGGTCCGATGGTGTATTGATTGAGGTTGTATTCATAGGAAAAGAAAAGATTGGGGAATATCCGAAATTAGTCAATCACTATATTGACTATTAGGGACGATCTTCGCGCTTCCTCGAAGGTTTCAACGCTGCGAGGGCGTGGGCTCAGCCAACCTGGAACCGACAGGAGGGTGTTTTGCCATGAATGCAATGCTCTCTGACAGGTGCGCCAATGACTTGAGTAAGGAGCGATTCCGCGATGAGACACGCTTCGGGATGATGAGCCGTGGCCGCGGAGAGCGGGCAACCGTTGCCGCGAATCAAATGTTTGCCTTCGCTTTCGTGAAAAGCAGCGGAGCCTCCGAGATCTCTCAAAATACGGAGGGCCGTTTTTATCCTCTGCTCGCGCGGCTTGCCTTCGACTTCGAGCAAATGGTTGTCCGCCAGCCTTTTTCCCACTTCCCGCATGGTCGCCCGCAGTTCCCTCGGACTCAGCTTCTTCGAAAGAACAGCGAGCAGGAGATCGAGCAGCGGACCGTAGGCCTTGGGAAAAATCTGTTCCGACTCGGCGGTGAGAGCATAGGTCGCATGTGGTTTTCTAAAACCGGGTTGGGTTCCGGCCTGATGAATCAGTCCGTCGCGTTCCAGACTCAGCAGGTGAGCCCGGACGGCATTGTCGGTTAAGTCCAGGGTCGAGGCCAATTCGTTTACCGTTTGTTCCTTCGCCCGCAGCAAATCGAGAATTCGCCCGCGTGTGCTTTCGAGTATGCGTTTGCGCCATCCCGTATTTTTCATTTTTAATTCTAGAAAGATCTATCAATAACTCAAATGTTGACTTGACTTACTATTTTGCGGGCGCTGCCGAGCCGGTCAAGAAAGCAAGATTCGACTAGCTTCATCATCTCGAGACGTTTGGGGATCGTTGACAGACGACGCGGTCTTGGTATCGATGCATTGCTCGATGAGATTCTTCCGGCGCCAATTTTTCCAAGTGCTCTGCGCTTTTTTCGCATTGTTTGTCGTGGCCGGCGACCTCGTGGCTGACTCGCTGCATGAGGCGAGTGGCGAATGCGCGGCTGATTGTCAGCCGGCCGGACACGATCCATGCCCGGATTGTGGATGCGCGATTCATGGCGGCTCGGCGGTGGCGCCGGATGCGGCCGCCGCGCTCGGCCCTTCGGTGGTGACGGTTGTCTCCATCACCACGAAGGATGATCAGCCCGCCCTCGGCGTGGCGCCCGCGATCGAGCATCCGCCTCAGTTAGGCTAGCGCCCGCCGCGCTCCGTCGTGCCCTGGTGGCATGGCGGGATCAGCGCCTCTGGCTTCGAACGGCCGGCAGTTTCTGTCGGACCATCACACTCCGCGTGTCTCACGGTCTTTGAGACAACCACGCAATTTCTCCATGATCAGAATGATTACAGCTTTACTCCTGCTCGCAGCCTCCGTGGCGGTGGCGGGAGAATCGCGTCTCGATGAGCCGACCGGTGCTCTTACTTTGCGCCAGGCTTTGGCGCTGGCCCTCGGTCGCAGTCCTGAATTGGCTGCGTTCGATTACGATCTACGAATCGCCGAGGCGCGGCTTCTCCAGGCGAAATCGATTCCGAATCCGGAAGCAGATTTTACCAGTGAAAGCGTTGCAGGCACAGGCGCCTATTCGAACGCCGACCAATCGGAAAACACCTTGCTCCTGAGCCAATTGATCGAACTTGGCGGAAAACGTCGCGCACGGATTCGTGAAGCGGGGTTTGGCCGCGAGCTGGCGGGCTTTGATTACGAAATCAGGAAGCGCGAGGTCTTTCAAAAGACGGCCGAGCATTTCGTCGATCTGCTCGCAGCGCAGCGCCGGGTCGTGCTGGCCGAGGAACTCGTGCGCTTGGCGAACGGGTTCACGCCGGCGGTCGAGAAACGGCTCGAAGCCGGGAGAGCATCGACCCTGGAAAAAACGCGCTTCGACGTGGCGCTCGCTTCGGCCCGAATCGATCTTGAAGGAGCGCGACGCGATGTGCTCGCCGGGCGGCAAAGGCTCGCCGGCCAATGGGGATCGACCCACCCGCGATTTGCTTTTGCTGCGGGCGATCTCGATGCGACGCCGGACACGGTTTCGCTCGATGAGCTGGCGCGCAGGTTGTCGGCCAACCCGCGGCTGGCGCGCTTTGGAGCGGAAGTGGCGCAACGCGAAGCGGCGCTCGCACGGGAGAAGGCGGCGGTCGTTCCCGATGTGACCTTGAGCGCGGGCGCGCGGCAATTCAACGAGACCAAAGACGTCACGGCTGTCGTCGGGTTTTCGCTTCCGCTCCCGCTTTGGAATCGCAACGAAGGAAACATCCGGGCCGCGCGAGCGCAGATTAGTCGCGCGGGCGCGGAGCAGGCCGCGGTGGCGGCCGCGCTCATGACGGAATTGACCGACGCCTACCAGAATCTCGCGCGGGCTCGCGCGACCGTGGAAATTCTGCGGAAAGAAGTGCTGCCCGGCGGCGAGAGCGCTTTGACGGCCACAAACGAAGGCTATGAAGCCGGTCGGTTCAGCTACCTCGATGTGCTGGACGCGCGCCGAACCATCACCGCCGCGCGCCTCCAGTATTTGCAGGCGATCACTGACTACCACAAGGCGCTCCACGCGGTGGAAGCGCTGACCGCAGACCCGCGACCATGAAACGCACATTCATCATCATTATCCTGAGCGGGCTCGCTCTGACCTGCGGGCCTGGCTGTTCGAAGCACGGTCCGGCCGACGCGGTGCACGAAGAAGAAAGCCACGACGAGCACGAAGATCATCACGAGGAGCGGATCAAGTTGAGCGCGGAACAGCTCGCGAACGCTCACCTGAAAATCGAGGAAGCCGCCCCCGCGACGATCCGAACGATGGTGGCGGTCTACGGCAAGGTTGCGGCCAATGAAGAGGCTTTGGCGCATGTCGTGCCGCGTTTTCCCGGGGTCGTAAAAAGCCTCAGGAAACGCCTCGGCGATCACGTCGAACGCGGCGAGGTCCTGGCGCAGGTTGAGAGCAACGAGAGCCTGAAGACTTACGATGTGACCTCGGAAATCGCCGGCACCGTGATTCAGAAGAACATCACGCTGGGCGAACTGGTGAGGGACGACAAAACCGTCTTCACCGTCGCCGACCTAGGCACGGTCTGGATTGATCTCAGCATCTTCCGGCGAGACTTCGGCTCGCTCGCGGTCGGATCGGCGGTCGAATTTCATACCGGTGATGGTCACGTTTCGGGCCAGCAGCACATCCAGGCCAAAGTGGATTATATTTCCCCGTTCGGGAGCGAGGGTTCGCAGACGATGCTGGCGCGTTGCGTCGTTCCGAATCCGAATGGCATCCTCCGTCCCGGCCTCTATGTCGACGGGGAAGTGGTCACGGGCGAGATCGACGCCGCGGTCACGGTAAAGAATGGAGCGCTCCAGGAGATCGAGGGCAAAACTGTCGTTTTCGTCGCGGAAGGCGACGCTTTCGAAGCGCGCGTCGTGGAGATCGGCGTGAAGGACAACGAGCGGGTCGAAGTCCTTTCGGGATTGCGCCGGGCGAAAGATACGTCGCCGCGAACAGCTTTGTGATGAAGGCGGAACTCGGCAAAGGCGAAGCCGAACACGAGCACTGACGCATGATCGACAAGCTTCTCGATTTTTCGATCAGGCACCGCTGGCTCGTCTTGATCGGCGCGCTCGCGCTCGGCGCGGTCGGTGTTTACAACTACCAGCGACTGCCGATCGACGCGGTGCCGGACATCACCAACGTCCAGGTGCAGGTGAACAGCAGCATCCCCGGCTATTCGCCGCTTGAAGCCGAACAGCGCGTCACATTTCCGATCGAGACCGCGATGGCCGGGATGCCAAACGTCGATTACACCCGCTCGCTTTCACGCTACGGCCTCTCGCAGGTCACGATCGTTTTCAAGGACGGCACCGACATCTACTGGGCGCGCCAACAGGTCTCCGAACGGATGCAGGAAGCGAAGGCGCAGCTCCCTCCCGACATCGAATCGCAGATGGGGCCGATCTCCACCGGCCTGGGCGAGATTTATATGTGGACGGTCGACGCGAAGCCCGGCGCGAAAAAAGCGGACGGCTCGGAGTACACGCCGACCGATCTGCGGGAGATTCAAGACTGGGTGATCAAACCGCAGTTGCGAAACGTGCCGGGCGTGGTGGAGGTCAACTCCATCGGCGGATTCGAAAAACAATATCACGTCACCCCCGATCCGCGGAAGCTCGTCGCCTACGGACTCAGTTTCCACGACGTGATGGAAGCGCTGGCGAAAAACAACGCAAACATCGGGGCGGGCTACATCGAGCGGAACGGCGAGCAATATCTCATCCGCGCTCCCGGCCAGGTGCGCGACATGGAGGAGATCCGCGCCATCGTCGTCGCGAGTCGTAAGGGATTGCCCGTGCGCATCAGCGATGTCGCCGAGGTCGCTCTCGGGCAGGAATTGCGCAGCGGCGCGGGATTGCATGATGGCCACGAGTGCGTGCTCGGGACGACGTTCATGCTCATGGGCGAGAATAGCCGGACGGTCTCGCGCCGGGTCCACGAACGGATGAGCGAGATCGGTCGCACCCTGCCTAAGGGCGTGGCGGTCAAGACCGTTTACAACCGAACCGACCTCGTCGACGCGACGATCGACACGGTCAAAAAGAACCTGCTGGAAGGCGCTGTGCTCGTCATCGTGGTTCTCTTCGCGCTCCTGGGGAACTTCCGCGCCGCGCTCATCGCCGCCGCCATCATCCCGCTCTCGATGCTCTTCACCGTCACCGGCATGGTGACGAACAGGGTGAGCGCAAACTTGATGAGCCTCGGGGCGCTCGACTTCGGGCTGATCGTGGACGGAGCGGTCATCATCGTGGAGAACTGCATGCGGCGCCTCGCCCTGGCGCAATCGGCGGCCGGTCGCGCTCTCCCGCAGCGGGAACGTTTCGGAGTCGTATTGAGCGCCACGAAAGAAGTGATCACGCCGAGCATCTTCGGCGGGTTGATCATCATGGTCGTTTACCTGCCGATCCTCACCCTAACGGGAGTAGAGGGAAAGATGTTCGTCCCGATGGCGTTCACCGTCCTCCTCGCACTCACGGGAGCGATGATTCTCGCGCTCACGTTTGTTCCGGCGGCGGTCGCGATTTTTTTGACCGGAAAAATCAGCGAGAAAGAAAATCGTCTGATCGGGCTCGCGCGCCGGCTGTATGAGCCACTCTTGCTCCGCAGCCTGCGCGCAAAGCGACTCGTCGTCGCAATCGCCGCTGCTCTCGTCGGCGCGAGCTTGTTTCTCGCCGCGCAAATGGGCCGGGAGTTTATCCCCAGCCTGGACGAAGGCGATGTCCTCATCCAGCCGGTGCGGATCGCGGGGACCAGTGTCACCCAATCGACCGAAATGTCGGCCGTGCTCGAGAAGCGCTTCCTCCAAGTTCCGGAGGTGAAGGAAGTCTTCACCCGCATCGGGACGGCCGAGGTCGCGAGTGATCCGATGCCGCCGAACACCGGCGACTGTTACATCATGCTCAAACCGCGAGCGGAGTGGCCCGATCCCTCCAAATCCAAAGCAGCCGTCGTCGAGGATCTCACGGCCGCTGCCGCAGAAGTCCCCGGCAGCAACTATGAAGTGACTCAGCCAATTCAGATGCGGTTCAACGAGTTGATCTCCGGAGTGCGGAGCGATGTCGGCGTGAAGATCTTTGGCGATGACATGGGCGTGCTGCGGCGCAGCGCGGACGAAGTCGCGAAAGTTCTCCGCACCGTTCCCGGCAATGACGCAGTCAAAGTGGAGCAGATCACCGGGCTGCCCATGCTGACGGTGAAATTCAACCGCACCGCCATGGCGCGCTACGGGCTGACCGTCTCCGAGGTCCAGGACGTCATCCAGGCGGCGATCGGAGGAAAAGAGACCGGCGTGCTTTTTGAAGGCGACCGCCGCTTTCCGATCGTGGTGCGTTTGCCAGAAAATCTGCGCACCGACCTGGAGGCATTACGGCGCCTGCCGATCGCGCTTCCGCGCTCAAAAACATCCGACGAGAGCGTGGAGAAACGTGGCCCTGGATCACCCCGCCTTTATCCCGCTGAGCGAAGTCGCCGAGCTCGACGAGCAACCGGAACCGAATCAAATCAGCCGCGAGAACGGCAAGCGGCGCATTGTCGTCACCTGCAATATTCGCGGACGCGACATCGGTTCGTTTGTCGCCGAAGCGCAACAGAAGATGCGGGCCGAAGTGAAATTGGAACCGGGTTATTGGATTGCGTGGGGCGGCCAATTCGAGCAGCTCCAATCCGCGACGAAGCGGCTCCAGATCGTCGTCCCACTGGCCCTCTTCCTGATTTTCATCCTGCTCTTCATGGCCTTCGGGAAAGTGAAAGACTCGTTGCTTGTCTTTAGCGGCGTGCCCCTCGCACTCACTGGCGGCATCTTCGCGCTCTGGCTGCGCGACATTCCCCTTTCCATCTCGGCTGGCGTTGGCTTCATCGCCTTGAGTGGCGTCGCCGTGCTCAACGGAGTCGTCATGGTCAGCTTCATCAATCAGCTTCGCCGGGAAGGGAGATCGCTCGATCGCGCCATCACCGAGGGTGCGATTACCCGGCTGCGCGCGGTCCTCATGACGGCGCTGGTCGCGGCTCTTGGCTTTGTCCCGATGGCGTTGGCGCACGGGCGCGGCGCGGAAGTGCAAAAGCCCCTCGCGACGGTCGTGATCGGCGGCATCATTAGTTCGACCTTGCTCACGCTGCTGGTGCTGCCCGCGCTCTATCGAATGTTTGATCGGGATGAGGAAGTGGTGAGCTCCGGTGAATGAGCGTGTCCACTCTCTTCAATAACCTGCTCAGCCTGCTGGCTGACGCGTCGCCCTGGTTTTTGGGCGGGGCCATTCTGGGCGCGGCGCTGGAAGCGTATCTGCCGACGGCGTGGGCGACGCGCTGGCTCGGTTCTCCTCGGGCTTCCATTTTTCACGCCACGCTGGCCGGCGCTCTCCTGCCCGGTTGTTCGATGACGACCGTGCCGCTGGCCGCCGCCCTCAAGGGTTGCGGCGCGCGAGTCGGCACGCTGACGGCGTTCATCATGATCTCGCCTATCCTCAGCCCGGAGACGATCATTCTCACCGCGGCGCTCCTCGGGGTGAAATTCACTGTCGCGCGGATCGTTTTTCCCGTGCTCGTGACGGTGCTCCTCGGCCTGGCCTTGAATGCCCTGCAAGCACGATCGATTGGGAATTTCCAACTACCGGCCGGAAGTCCTGCCGCCATCGACTTGAAGGCGAGTTGCTGCGCGGAAGATGAAACGCTTGAGAGCAAACGATCTTTCTGGCGAACCCTGACCGGGCTTTTGCATCCGCTCTGGATATATTTCCTCGCCGGACTTTTCGTCGTCGCGACGGTGCAGACAATCGTGCCCCCGCAGGATGTTGCGCGGTATTTGCACGGTGGCCTCGGAGCGTATCTGCTCGCGGCGGTCGCGGGGATTCCGCTCTACGTCTGTGAAGGCGCCGAAGTGCCTTTGACTTATGGTTTGCTGCAGGCCGGCGTCGGAATCGGCCCGGCCTTCACCTTCATGCTCGGCGCGGTCGGCACCTGCATCCCGACCATCCTGATGGCGCCGCGAATCATCGGAAAATCTTCCACCTACGTTTATGTCGCCGTCTGGTTATTGCTGGCGATCGGAGGCGGCTGGTTGATTAGCTTCTGGTAGGCAGCGCGAGCCGTCCAACTGGTGACGCGCGGAGAGGTCTCCGCTGTCGATTCAAAAGAAAGCGCAAGGAACCGTCCCTGCTCGCCTAACGACAAAGATGAACTGGCTTTGGATGAGTCTCTATCACGCGTTGGCCATGCTTTGGATGACCTTCTGGGCGCTCGTCCTCGGCTTCAGTATTTCGGCGGCGCTGCAGGTCTTCGTCAGTAAAAAACAAATGACCAGGGCCTTCGGCAATCCGGGCCTGAAGTCAGTGGCCGTCGCGACCGGCCTCGGGGCCGCCAGCAGCTCCTGCTCCTACGCGGCGGCGGCGGCGGCGCGGAGTGCGATCCAGCAGGGCGCGGCGCTCGTCCCGGCGCTCGCCTTCATGTTTGCCTCGACCAATCTCGTGATCGAGCTGGGGGTCGTGCTCTGGATTTTGATGGGCTGGCGTTTTGTCCTGGCGGAATTCGTGGGGGCGTTCCTGCTCATCGGATTGGTCTGGGCCATGGTGCGCTGGGTCATGCCGCAAAGCGTGAAGGAGGCGGCTCGCCGAAATGCCGGGAATAAGAAAGGCGAGCAGGAGCACGAGCACGAGCACGAAGGGGGACGATGGACTGCGCTCGCGCACGCCTTCGTGATGGATTGGCTGATGCTTTGGAAAGAGTTGTTAGGCGGTTTTCTCATCGCCGGTTTCATCGCCACGCTCGTGCCGAAGTCGTGGTGGCAGGCGCTCTTTCTCACCGAAGGCGCACCGGCTTTGCGTCTGCTCGAAAACGCCGTGGTCGGGCCGCTTGTCGCCATTGCTTCCTTCGTCTGCTCGGTCGGCAATATTCCGCTGGCCAGTCATCTCTGGGCGAACGGAATCAGTTTTGGCGGCGTGGTCGCGTTCATCTATGCCGATCTCCTGGTCGTGCCGTTGATCATCATCTACGGCAAGTACTACGGCGCGCGCGCGACGGTTTGGATCGTCGGCATTTTCTTCACTGCGATGGTGACGGCGGGCATTGTCGTCGACCTGCTCTTCAGCCTTCTCGGTTTGCTGCCTGAAGGAGCGCGCGGCCCGAGCGCGGTCAAAGAAACCAGCATCTCCTGGAATTACACCAGTTGGCTCGACCTGATCGCGCTGGTGATTTTCGCGGTCCTGCTTTTTCTCCATTTCCGCAAACGGCCGCAGGCGGCCTAAAACACTTGTCCATCTCGGGCTTGGTCGTTAGCAGTGAGGAATGCTGCGAGAAGCCCGGATGAAACATGAGGCGCCGTCTGCGGATGGCTTTCGCGTGCGCGGCGCGGAGGTGACCCGGCTGGAATCCTTCAGCGACGCCGCCTTCGGTTTTGCGCTCACCCTGCTCGTCGTTTCGCTCGAGGTGCCGAGGACTTTTGCCGACCTGATGGCGACCATGCGCGGCGTTCCTGCGTTCGCCGTCTGCTTCGTCATCCTGGTTATGATCTGGAATTATCACTATCTCTTCTCGCGCCGTTTCGGCCTCGAAGATGCAATGACCCGCTTCTACACCTTTCTCCTTCTCTTCATCGTTCTCCTCTACATCTATCCGCTCAAATTCCTCTTCAACATTTTCATCAACGGCATCGTCCTCGGTTTGCCGGATGCGAAAGCGGTCATGACGGCCAGTGATGCCGCGACTCTCTTTGTCATCTACGGCGCCGGTTACACCGCGGTCTTTACGGCGCTCGCGCAGCTTTATTGGCACGGCTATCGGCGGCGCGAGGAGTTGGACCTGACGGAGGTAGAAAAAGTGGACACGCGCTGGGAGATCGGCGGTCTGCTTTGCCAGGCGACGATCGGGATCACCTCCGTCGTCATCGCCCTGCTCGTTTCCCCGCGCCGGCTGGGCTGGGCGGGTTTCATTTATTTCTCGCTGGCTTTGATAATGGGAATTCAGGGAGCCGTACGGTCGCGGAGCGTGGAGCGCGCCCGCCAGCGAATGGGATCTCCCGCGCAAGAGACGGGCTAACTCGCTGACCCCGGAGGTGCGCCGATTTGCGGGATGCCTGGTCTCAATCGTTCGTCCGGATCAATAAAAAAAACTCTCTCCTGGTCCGTTTGCGGGGATTTGACTATATGCTTGCAAGAGTATATAGAATCGGACCATGAAACTACGCGAACTCAAATCTCTTCTCCGGGCATACCCTGCGGCGGAGCCGCGTTTCACCTTGCCGAGCGGCGAGCAGATCCCGGCGCATTTCCACCTCACCGAGGTCGGCCACGTCGCGAAAAAATTTGTCGATTGCGGCGGCACCTTCCGTATTAGCGAAGCCTGTGTCCTGCAGACATACGTCGCGGATGATTTCGATCATCGTCTGGCGGCGGGGCGTTTTGCCGACATCCTCGATCTCGGCCAATCGATCCTGCCGGGCGATGACCTCGACGTCGAGGTGGAGTGGGATTGCTGCGTTATCTCGCAATATCCGATCTCTTCGGTGGAGACATCCGGCGACCGGCTCGAGTTTCAGCTCGGCGACAAGCACACCGATTGCCTGGCCAAGGCGAAGTGCGGTTGCGGCCCGGAGTCCGAGACCGAGACCGCCTCGGCCTGCTGTCGTTAGGCGTGGAATGAAGCTGACCGAGATTTATCAATGCTTCTGCGAGCCGACCCGGCTCCGCATTCTGCATTTGCTCACGCAATCCCCTCTCTGCGTCTGCCATTTCCAGGAGGCGTTGCGCGAGCCGCAGGTGAAGATCTCCAAGCATCTCGCCTACCTGCGCAGTCGTGGTCTGGTCCAGACGCAACGAAACGGCAACTGGATCATCTACTCGCTGCCGGCGAAACCATCGGCCGAGCTGGCGATGAATTTGCTGTGCCTCCAGGATTGCGCGCAATCTGATCCGATTTTCCAGAAGGACAGCCGGCGTTTGGAAAAACTGAAAGCAAGTTGCTGCGAGCCGGTGGAAGTTTTTGCGAAATGAAAAAGCGCGTCGTTTTTGTCTGCATCCACAACAGCGCGCGCAGCCAGATGGCGGAAGCGTGGTTGAACCGAATCTGCGGCGAGCAATTTGAAGCGCAGAGCGCCGGGCTGGAGCCCGGCAGGTTGAATCCGCTCGTCGTGGAAGCGATGTCGGAGGTCGGGATCGATATTTCAATGAAGGGAACGCAATCGGTCGACGAGGTTCTCCGGTCGGGCCAGACCTTCACCTACGCCGTCACCGTTTGTGACGAGACGAGCGCGGAGAAATGCCCGATTTTTCCCGGCCCGACGCAACGATTGCACTGGGGATTCCCGGATCCATCGGCGCTGACCGGAACGCACGAAGAGAAGCTGGCCGACGTGCGCAAAATCCGGGACCAGATTCGGGCCCGGATCGAGACGTGGTGCGCCGAAAACCGAGCATGAGCCCGCCGCAACCCCGGCTTGCCACCGTTGCCGATGCGGCGGCGATCAACGCCATCTACAACCACTACGTCCGGACTTCCGCCGCCACCTTCCAAGTGGAGGATGAAACGACGGAAGAGCGGGAGGAGGATTTGCGCGCGCGCGCGGCCAGGCAGCCGATGACCGTACTTGAGGCGGAGGGGGCTGTCGTCGGCTGGGGAGCGCTCTCGCCTTTCCAATCGCGCTGCGCCTACCGCGACACGGTCGAACTGACCGCATACGTGCGGCAGGATTGTCACCGCTCCGGTTTCGGCCGCGCCATCGTGCAGGACCTGATCGCGCGCGCCAAATCGTTAGGCTACGGCACCGTCCTGGCCGTCTCCTGTGAAGAGTCGATCGGGATGATTCGCTTGTTGAAGTCGTTGGGCTTCGAAGAAGCGGGGCGTCTTCGGCGAGTGGGGAGCAAATTCGGACGTCAGCTCGACGTCGTCTATCTGCAACTGCTATTCTGATGCAAGCGCGAGCGGCGCTGCGCGCGCGATTCGGTTGCAGAGCAACGACTAACCAAGGGGGGCCTGATGATCAGCTATGACGACAATGACTATGGCGAGACCGACATTCTGAAGGGCATGCTGGCCGGGGTCGCGGGCGGGTTGCTCGCTTCCTTTTTGATGGAGCAATTCCAGGCGGCCTGGAGCGCGGCTTCGGAAGCGATGAGTTCCTCGAAGAAGCGCGGCGGCCGCAAGGCCGATCCCGCGACGGTGAAGGCGGCCAACCTGATCACGGAAAAGGTCGCGGGACGAAAGGTGCCGGCCGATTACAAACCGATCGCGGGCGAGGCGGTCCATTACGGGATGGGCGCGAGCTCGGCGGCCATTTATGGAGCGCTGGCAGAGGTGGCCCCGATCGTCACCGTTTCGAAGGGTGCCGGCTTCGGCACGGGCGTGTGGCTGCTGGCCGATGAACTGGCCGTGCCGGCCGCGGGCTTGTCGAAGCCGGTCAAAGAAATCGCGCTTACCACCCACCTTTACGCGCTTGTGTCTCATCTGGTCTACGGTTGGATTACCGAAACGGTACGGCGAGCGGTTCGTCGCGCCTTGTGAATTAGCCTGACGAATCGAAGCCTGCCGAGTTCTAGCGCGTCGGTATCCCTTAGGCCGCCCTGGCGTGTTTAACGTAAGTATGTGCTGGGCGTGTCGAACGCTGCGGCCGTCTTACCACCTTGGGCGGAATGGAACCGGCGTGACGCCGAAAGGCACTGGGTGTGACACCCACGCGACGCTCGAAGGCACGACGAAAAGCGTCGGGGCTTTTGAATCCGATGCTCTCGGCCACGTTTTCAACCGTCGTGCGATGCCCTAAAAGTCGACGGCGCGCCTCGGTCAGGCGGACCTCCTCAACGAAATCCGCCGGTGTGCAGTTGAAGACTTGTTTAAACAGGCGGCTGAAATGGCGCGGGCAGAGACAGGTCCTGGAAGCCAGCGCGTCGACCGTGAGTCGCTCGTGCAGATGGGAGCTGATCCATGCCGGCAAGTCGGCGACCCGTTCGGTGGGATCTGACTGGTATTGAAACGAATCGTAGGACTCTTCGTTATCGCCGGGCGGCCGAAGCCGCATGACCAGTTCGCGGGCCACGCTCCACGCGACCTGCGTGCCACAATCTTCGGCGATCAGTGCCAGCGTCATCTCGATGCCTGAGGCTCCGCCGGCGGAGGTGTAGAAACGGTCGTCCTTGAGGAAGGACGCCGTATAATTGAGGTGAACTTTCGGATAACGCCGCGCGAGATCTCGGGCAAACCGCCAGTGAGTGGTGACATGCCGGCCATCCAGCAATCCGCTCTCGGCTAGCGCGTAGAGGCCGGTCGAAACCGAAGCAATTCTTCGCGCCGTGCCGGCCTGCCCGGCCAGCCAGGCGGCAACTAGTTTGCTCGTCTCCGGTTGGCGCAACCCTCTCCCGCCCGGGATGATAATCGTGTCGAGAAGACCAGCGGTCGCTACGGTCGCGTCGGCTTTGAAAAAGAGGCCAGACTCGGAAACAAAAGTCTTGCTCGTTAGACCAAGGATAACTGGCCGATAGGAACGTGCGCTGCCACCCTGTTTTGCGGCGTGGCCCGCGCTGGCCAGGGCCTCGAGCGGACCGGTAAGGTCCAGGGCTGCCACGCCGTTGAAGCCAACCAATCCAACCACACATGGAGGCAGCTCGGCCGCCGGCTTGGCGTCGTGGTTCATGAGGCGAAGCCCTCCCGGGGTGGCCTGGATGCGCGAAAAATCTGTTCCACATAAACTAATGCAACAAACAATCGTGAAATAGCTCACCTTGTCGGAAAAAAGTCTGACCGGCGCTGGCCGGGTCTCCGATTTGCGAATAATCGGCGCTGGATGGCCGGACTATGGCCCCAGTGACGTTACTTTAATTCGACCGGACTGGCAGCTGCCGCGACCAACTCGTCAAATCGAGGATCGCCGCGCAAATCTTCCCAGCCGACGTCTAATTTTAGTTCGCCATAGCTGGGTCCGGCAGGTTGTTGAATCAGGGAGCTAAGCTGAGTGATAGCGGCCTCTTTATTGCCAACCCATGCTTCGATCATCGCCTGCATGCCCAAGAAGGGCGGACCGTCCACGGCGTCCTTCCAACTTGGGACGAGTTGAACCGCCTGTTGGCTGGCGTGCAAGGCGTCTTCCTTGCGGCCCAGCCCGGCGTAAGCCCATGCCAGATTGATTACCACTTGGGGGTCATTCGGATGTTCCTGGAGGGACGATTCCAGTGCTTCACGCGCCTTTTCAAAAGATTGCTTGGCATTCTCCGCCTCGCCTTGTGCGCGGGCGATCGTTCCCTCCATGAGGTCAACGAAACCATTCGGAGGCGGCGCTGGCGACTGGCGAGCCGTCTCGAGCTCACGAACGGCTTCGGCGAAGTCGCGTTCATAATAGGCGATGGTCGAGAGGGTGAGGTGATTGAGACGAGTATCTTCGGGCGCCGTGCCGAGAAAGGTCCGCGCACGTTTTGGTTCTCCCTGGGCAAGGATGCTATCCGTTTTCAAGGCCCAAAAGGGCGCCGTCCGGTTTGGGATATTATTGATCGCTTGATCGGCCAGTTGTTCCGCTTCCTTATATCTCCGCAAGGCCATGTAACTCTGAATCAGTTCCGTAGCGATAAAAGGATCGTGCGGATCGAGCTCCCAGGCCTTTTTGCCATTCTCGAGCGCCTGCTTCCAGTGGCCCAGCCGACGCTCCGTCAGCGCGGTCAGGTCGAAGAACCTGGCCCGCGCCTCGGGTGAGGGAGGCGCCGCGGCCAGTTCTGCCTGGGCCTTTTCGTAGTCTTGCAAACCATTGTAGTAATACTGCGCCTGAGCGAGGTGACTCTCGGGCAGATTTGGAGCGAGCCGCCGCGCGGTCTCGGCCGCGACTCGCGCCGCTTCGAGTCGGGCAGGCGTGTTGTCATTCCCGAAGCGATAAATGTAAAGATGAACATTCGTAAGTAAGCAATAGGCCAGGGCAAACTCCGGATCTCGTGCCACCGCCTGGTTGAGCTGCTCTATGGCCTTTCGATACTTGTATTGCACGAAAGAATCCTTCGCCTGCAGATAGAGATCATAAGCTTTGACATCAGCTGTCGGCCGGCTTTCGATCGCTGCCTTCTCACGCGCGGATAGCTTGCCTTTAAGCTGACCGATGACTGCCTGCGAAAGGTCGCTCTGTAGGGCAAAGAGGTCGTCCAAAGGTCGGTCGTATTGTTCCGCCCAAACTTGGATATCGGACTGGGTATCGATCAATTGCGCGTTGACCCGCACGCGGTCGTCAAGTCGGCGCACGCTTCCCTCGAGCACATAAGCGACTCCAAGTGCCTGCCGAATCGCACGTACATCCCTCACGCCTCTTCGGTACTGGGAAACGCCCGAGCGACTAATGACCTTCAGGTCTTCCGCTTTGGCAAGATCGGTCAGAACATCATCCTGCACTCCGTCCGCGAAATAACTGCTTCCGTCGGGTGCCGCAAAGTCATCGAAAGGAAGAACGGCAATGCTCTTTTCTGGGATCTCTGTTGCGATGGGGCGACGAGACTCATTGGTCCCCGGGCTGGGAGGATGGCGCACGAGGAGAAGGCCGCCCCCTAAAGCAATAGCCAACACCAGCGCCGTTAGCCCAACTGCCAAAGCACGGTGGCGTCCTACAAAGCGGAGGAGGCGGTAAGGCAGGGTGTTTGGCCTGGCCCGCACCGGTTCCCCCGCCAGGTAATGGCGAACATCGTCCTCAAAATCGGCCACTGACGCGTAGCGTTCGGTCGGGTCCTTGCGCAGGGCACGTAAGATGATTGCGTCCAGGTCGCCGCGTAAAGCATGCCGTGCCTCGGGCTCGGTCGCAGCGAGGCTCGGAAGTAACGGTTCCTGTTCACAGACGATCCGCTCCACTTCGTCCAGCCCAGGGTGCCGGCTAGGAAATCGATGCGGAGTCTGACCCGTCAAGAGTTCGTAAAGTAAAGCGCCCAGCGCGTAAATATCACTCGCCGTGGTTACGGACTCGCCCCGGGCCTGCTCAGGCGACGCCGAGATGGGAGTCAGGCGCTGCTGGCCGGTGGCGGTGACGGCGAGAGGGTTTTCCTCCAGCATTTTGGCAATGCCGAAATCGAGCAGCTTTGGTTCGCCCTTCTCATTAACGAGGATATTAGTGCGTTTTAGGTCGCGGTGGACGATCCGTTTGCGATGCGCCACTTCGACGGCCGCGCAAATTTTAAGAAACAAAGCCAGACGCTGGCTAATGGTCAGTTGGTTCTCCCGGACGTAAGTCGTGATCGGAGTTCCGGAGACATACTCCATGACAAAGTAGGGTAGCCCGTCTTCCGTGGTCCCAGCGTCGAAAAGGCCGGCGATATTCGGATGGTCGAGTGAGGCCAGGACTTCGCGTTCGGCGCGGAAGCGGCCGAGCAACTCCTCCGTTCGGCCACCAACCGGCTTCAATATTTTTATTGCCACCTCCTTTTCAAAATAGCCATCGGCCCGCGCTCCGAGGTAAACCGTCGCCATACCGCCATGGCCCAGCTCGCGGATAATGACGTAGGCGCCCAAGCGGCGACCGGACATCGAGACTTTTTCCCGGCGCACCACCGCGGAGGCGATATCGGCGCATTCTTCGAGGCGATCAGTTCCTTCGCCCGCAATCGTGTCGGAATCGACCAGGAAAGACTCAGCTTCGCGCAACAGGTCTGGGTCATCCGCGCATTCGCGCGCGAGGAGGGCGGTGCGAGCCGCGGGAGTGTCTTCTTCCAAGGCGTCGGCCACAATACCCTTCAGGCGTTGCCAGCGTGCTTGATTCATCGGGTCATCCTATCTCCGGAGTTAGGATAAGGTGTCATCTTGCTTTGTGGAAGGAAGAAATCAGTTTTCGTCGGATAAAGCTTGTCTCAGCCAGAGCTTTGCCACCGCCCATTCACGTTTCACGGTCGCGGCCGAGATCTGGAGGAGAGTCGCAATCTCCTCGATCGTCAGTCCGCCAAAAAATCTTAGCTCCACGATCTGGGCCTGTCGGGGATCGAGGGCTTCCAATTCCTGCAGTGCCTCATCCACCGCGGTCACGTCAATTCGATGGCGCTCATAGAATTCCATTATTACGTCGGTGGGATCGCTCCCGCCGCGCTTTGTCCGGGTGCGGGCAACGGCGTGATTAGTCAGCGTCTGGCGCATTAGACGCGCGAAGATGGCGAGAAAATGGGCTGGATTCTCCCACGCGGCCTTGTGTTGAGCAGCCAGCCGGAGATAAGCTTCGTGCACAAGAGCGGTTCGCTGCAGGGTATGCTCTGGCCGCTCATGGCGCAGATAGCCACCGGCAAGCAGCCGCAGCTCTTCGTAAACGAGAGGCATCATTTCATCGAGAGCCTTGGTATCGTCAGGCGGCGATTCGCCGCGCTTTCCTGCTCCCCCCGCCGGCGCCGGTGAGATGCTGCCCCCAGGTGGTTCTTTGTCCTCAGACATCCGTTCGTTTCGCCCTTTCATAAGGACGGCCATCTCGTTTTCGCAACTGGAAAAACCGGCTCGGCTTCTGTACGATCGTCACTTTACACCATCTGCGGAGGGAAGCGAAGCGGGGGACCATTTCGCGGACGAATCAATGCGGAGATGGTGTTCGGTCGCCCGCCCATCGTCTTCGTCGAAATCGTCTCGAACAGCGCAGCCACCTTCAGCCTGATGGACGCGAGTCGCGCGGCTTGCCGCGTCCCACAAAAAACTTTTACAAGAATGCCTGCCTCCCGCTGTGCTAGATGTCTTTCTGAGGCAAAAGATCGCTTCGATCATAATGGCGCAGCATCTCTTCAAAACGACGATCGGACCGCAATGGATCCAACAGGATATCGTAACGAATGTAGCCCGGAACTGGATGTCCGCGATCAAAGTAGCGCGCCAGCCACTCGAAGGCTAGGTCCGTTTCACCTCTGGCCGCGTAAGTGATCGCAAGATTATAAGGATCCACTCTCTTATCGGCGGCCAGCTTCAGGACCTCGGATAACACTTGATTCGCCTCCTCCCCCTGTCCGGCGGACCAAAGGGTCAATGCAATCAATGCCAGGTTATCCGGCCGAAGGTTAGGATTCAGAGTGGTTGATTTCTCAAAACGAGCAATGGCGGCGGCATATTGATGATTGAGCAAATAGGCACTTCCCAGGTTGGCCTGGATAAAAGGCTCATCGGGATTTATTTCGGAAGCTCTTTCGGAATAATGCAGGCCAAGCTCGAATTGACGCGCAAACAAATGAACCAGGCCCAACGCGGTATTGTTGGTCGACGACAAGGGATCCAACTGCTGTGCGCGCTGCATTTCCTTCAGGGATTGGTCTAAGTCGCCGATTGCGCAGAGTCGCCAGGCATAACGCTGGTGTGCGATGGCTAAGTTAGGCTCGAGGTCGAGGGCGTGGCGAAGCAGATCCTCCTGTGATCCGGTGGGACCGGAGTGGGGACGCTGATCGGCACGGGCACGGTCCTGGAGGGAGCCAAGCACCATGTATCCCTCGGCCAAGGAGCTATCGATCGCGATACTGCGTTCGGCCGCGACTCTTGCCTTGGCCACGCTTTCGGCTGCAGGCTCGTACTCATAATAGCCCTGCAGAAAGTATGTGTCGGCCATCAAGGCGTAGGCCAGAGCATAGTTTGGATCCTGCTCCACTGCTTTCTCGAAGTATTCGGCCGCTCTGGCCATTCCGTCCTTTGTTCGTTCGCTATAAGACGATAGTCCGAGCAAATAGAATTCGTAGGCCGCCGTGTTGCCCGTGTCGTGCTTTACCAGACGCATTTGATCGCTGGGTGACAGACTGGTGGCGATGAATCGTGCGACGTCCCCAGAGATGGAATCCTGGATCCCGAAAATACCTGTAAAAATGCGATCGAAGGTTGTCGCCCACAGTATTTGACGAGTCGCAACTTTGATCAATTGAACGGTTACCCGTACGTCTTTTCCTGAGCGTTGCACCGTTCCACAAACGATGGCGTCAACCTGGAGATTCTCTCCCGCGGAAATTGGATCGTTGCCTGGACCTTGGAAGCGGGAGACCGCCGCTGTCGGTAGCACAACAAGCTTAACCCCGCTTAGCCTGCCAATGATGGCATCAGCCATACCAAGTCCCAGGATCTCGTTACCGCGGTCGCTTCCCAAGGGTTCGAAGGGCAGCACCGCGAGACTATGAATGGAGGCGAAAGCAGTCGAAGCGGGCGCGCGTGCGGGGAACGATGAGTGATCGCCCATCATAAAAAGCATGGTCCCGAGACCTGTGAGGACGACGCCAGCAATGGCCGAGACTCTCAAGCCGACCTTTCTTTTTGCCCGCGGCGCCTTGATAGGTTGCTCGTCCAAAAACTTTCGGATGTCATCGGCAAGTGCCGTAACCGTTGGGTAGCGCGCTGATGGATCGAACTGCAAGGCGTGAGACACAATCCGGTCAAGGTTGCCACGCAGCAGGCGTTGGCGTTCTGGATCGTCCATCGCCTCGCTGGGCAGGGTCGGCTGCTCTTCCCGCAAGACACGATTGACCTCCGCAATCGAGGGTCGTGCGCTGGAAAAGCAATGCGCAGGTTTACCAGTGAGTAATTCAAAGAGCAGTGCTCCGAGCGCATAGATATCGCTCGCCTCGGTTAGTTTTTCTCCAGCCGCCTGTTCCGGCGAGGCACAATTTGGCGTGAAACGTTCTTCGCCGGCCGCGGTCTGTTCGGTAGAGGCAACTTCATTCATGAGCTTGGCAATCCCGAAATCGAGTAGCTTTGGTTCGCCGTCTTCCGTCACCAGGATGTTGTTAGCCTTAAGATCGCGATGGAGAATGGAGCGACGATGGGCAAAGTCGACCGCGGCGCAGACTTTGAAGAATAGCTCCAACCGTTGCGGTAGCGTAAGGCTGCGGTCCCTGACAAAACGACTGATGGGCACACCGGCCACATACTCCATGACGAAATAAGGCAATCCGTCCGTGGTAGTGCCGGAATCCCAAAGGCGCGCTATGCCGGGATGATCGAGTGACGCCACGATCCGACGCTCGGCCTCAAAACGGCGGAGAACGTCGTCGGTATCGGTGCCGCGTTTAAGGACTTTGATCGCAACTTCACGCTCGAATTGCCCATCCGCACGCCGTCCCAGATAGACATTACCCATGCCGCCGTGTCCGAGTTCGCGTCCGATTTCGTATGCGCCCATTCGCTGTCCCGTTCGTGCTACACGTGTGCGATCGATCAGGTCAGTCACCGTCCTGGCGCAATCTTCCAGCGCATCATCAGAATCCAGTAGAATGGTGTCGGCCTCTCGTAGCAGGGATTCAGCGACGCGGAGCAGCGCTGCATCATCCGCGCACTGGTTCGCGACGATCGCTGCCCGCGCTGCCGGAGAGTCTTCCTCCAACGCGTCAGCGACGATCGTTTTCAAGCGCTGCCATGTTTCCGGGTTCATTTCTAAAATGCTCCTTGCCAAGGATACGAAGAGTTAGCTGGTTCCCAACATTGAAGAAGTCTGTAATCCCTATTCATTTTTGCGATAAAGCCTGCCGGAACCAAAGCTTGGCTACGGCCCATTCTCGTTTCACGGTCCTCGTCGAAATCTCCAGGAGTCGGGCAATTTCCTCCACGGTCAGCCCCGCGAATAGGCGCAACTCGACGATTTGTGCCTGTCGTGGGTCTATAGCCTCAAGCCTGTCTAAGGCTTGGTCGATTGCGGTCACGTCGATCTCGCGGCGTCGGTAAAATTCCAGGATAAGCTCCGTCGGATCATTTTCACCGCCTTGGGCGCGGTTTCGAACGACGGCACGAGTCGTTAGGGTCTCACGCATGAGACCGGCGAAGAAATTGAGGAAATGTCCACGGTTTTGCCAGGCAACACCGCGCCGGGCAAGGAGACGGAGGTAGGCTTGATGCATCAAGGCAGTCCGCTGGAGGGTGTATTCCGGCCGGTCTTTGCGCGGGCCGTCCCTCGCCAGCAAACGCAGTTCGTCGGAGACAAGCGGTAACATCTCTTTCAGGGCCTTGACGATCTCGGAGGAAGGCGGCGCTTCCTCGTGGCCAGGTGAGGTTGGCATCTTTGGTATTCCGAATGGTCAACTGCTGAGGGCGCATCTCTCCCTTCGCAGAGCCCATCGGGTTCCTTTCATCAGTCGGCAGAAAGCAAAAGAGGCAGCGGTCGAAACCGCTGCCCCTCCCCTTGCAGAACTCTTCGCGGCTAACCGGTCAGAACTTCTTCGTCAGTTGCACATAGACAAAGCGTCCCGTGGAATCGTAGATGAAGTCGGGAGCCCCCACCGAGTTACCGCCGCCCCCGATTGCATCGGGAGGATCGGTCCCAAAGATATTATCGCAACCCACTGTGATGGTGGTGCCATTTAAGATCCGCTTCCAGATGGGCAGACCGTAATTAGCTGCCTGGTCCGCGGCCGTCTCAGTCGGTTTGCCATCCTTGCCAGCTCCCAGGTCCTTTGCATCCTTCGAGTAGCCGGCCACAGGCTGCTCTTCCACCGGCGCCACAAAAGTGAAGTCGTAGGAAGCCTGTCCATCAATGATCCAAGTGGCGTTCGAATAGTGTTTGGTAAAGGCCTTTGTCCGATCGCCGAATCCCCCCGTGTAGCGGAGTGTTCCAACAATATCGAGACCATTCCAAGCCCAATCGACGCGATGAATGGCGCGCCACTTAAGGAAGGCGTCGTCCGAGGCGGTGGGATCCGTGGTATAGCCGGCTAACTCCTGTTCGGGGGCGCCCGGAGTCGGCGAGAATTGATACGAGTTCAACCAGCTTGCATTGGTGAGTGAAGTGAAGGTTCCGAAACTCGTCGGATAGACATACTGCACTCCAAAGTCGATGCCGTTCGCTTTCACTCCACCGCTATTGATGAAAGGCACAAAGATTCGACTGATAAACCCCGCCGGATCGCGTTGCACGATCTCGCCGGGGAGGAGAGCTCCGTCGATCTCGCGCTGTTGGATGTCGGGAATGTTCGACTGAATTACGAGGCCGGTCTGTTCGGTGTCCCAAACATCCACGGAGATGGTGAGACCCGGCACAAACTTCGGCGTGAAGACAATGCCAGCCGTGAACGAGACCGAGTCCTCTGGCTGCAGGGTCGGAGAGCTCGTGACTACGATGGTTTGTTCCGGCTCGAAGCGGGCTTGGTCACCCACCGGCACCGGAGGTCCACCGAGGGAAGTCGGCAGAATGTCTGTCACACCTGCGAGAGCAGTCGTGGGGCTGGCGAATAGTTCAAGCAAGGATGGTTCACGGAACCCCTTTCCGATCGTGGCCCGCACTGTCAATGACTCGTCCAAAGGCTGCCAGCGAATGCCGAACTTTGGCACCGCTACATTCGTGTCATTATTGCGAAACTCTTCGTAGCGCGTGGCTGCGCTTAACTCCAGCGAGTAGAAGCCCGGGAAACTGAATGTCGGGCTAAAGATTGGGATGCTGGCTTCCGCATAAAGGGCGAAGTCTTTGCGACCCGCTTGGGTAAGCGCGGAAGGAGAGCCACCTATCGTATCTCCCTCTAGGTTAATCTCATCGACGTTCTGGGTAAGCTGTTCGCGCCGAAACTGCCCTCCAAAGGCGAACCCGACGCCGCCCGCGGGCAGCTTGAAGAGTTCGGTCGTATAGATGTTCAAATCTAGAGTCGCCAGCTCGGAAGTATCAACGTCATGCGTCGTGACATTGACAAAGTCTGCAACTGCGGAGTTGCCTGGGATCGGATCCCCCTTAAGCGCGTCACCGAAGGGATTAAAGGCAGGCTGACCCGCCAGAAGGCCCCCTGGTTGAAAAATCGGGTCAGCCTGGTTTAAAACGCGCGTTAAGCGCGAGGCGGACGGGATGGTTGCCTCCGCAGTAGCCTTAATCTTACTGTAACGGAAGGCGGTATCATAACCCCAGGAGCCATCGAACAGCTTGTCGCCTTTCAACCCCAGGGTCGCGAAAAAGCTGTCGGTGGTGTTGTCGAAGAGTCGATTGCCAAACTCAAGCAGACGAGCGCGAGATCCACCCGAAATAACCTGCTGGAATGGATTGAATGGGTTGAATGATCCCGCAGGCAAACCCACCTGATCGCGACTCGGTGCTCCGTCGGCGACACCCAGTTCCGGACCGGGCGTGCGCGGGGGGATCGCGATCGCCACACTGCCCGGGGTATCGAAGTTGTTGGTCGCGGCCGCCGCCAATTCGTCGTGCGAAGTAGCATTTTGATAGAAGACGTCTCCGAACAAAATCATTTGGTCGCCGAAGAGCTTATGGGTGAAGTTGGTGAATCCCCCGTAGTATTCGATTTCCGGAAAAGAACTCGAAAACTGATTGAAATTGAATCCGGGAAGCAGGCCTCCCTGCTGCCGGATGCGCGCGTTGCTGTAGAGATAGTCGGCAGGAGAAGAATTCCCATTCGATCCCGTCGGTGCTGCTCCAAAGAAGATGTCGCCGGGGCCGAATCCTGCGGCCGCAGCTGCTGCGCCCCCACCTGCCTCGGCTACCGCGGCAAACGTCAGTTGCAGATTTTCCGGAGTGGCATTGCTGCTCAAAAACGGCGGGACGGATGAGAAGCCGCGATCGCGATTGAAGATCGAGTTCCGATGATAGAAGTTCATCGACCCGGTTATTTGAGTATTCTCGTCGCCGACACCGAAGATCATCGAGGCACGGTATTCGCCCGAGTCCTTGTCGAGCGTATTCCCGTAGCCGACACTTGCCTCGGCACCATGATAGTTATGACGCAGCTTGATGTTGACCACGCCCGCGACTGCGTCCGCACCGTAGGTGGTGGAGGCGCCGTCTTTCAGAATTTCGATGCTCTCGATGGCCGCTTCCGGAATCGAGCGCAGATCGAAGAACGACGCGGTGCCACCGGCCCCGATCGGGTATGGAGCGACTCGCCGTCCATCGATCAGGACAAGGGTGTACCTGAGGTCCAAGGCCGCGCAGCGAGATGGCCGACGCGCCCGGGGTGAAGCCAGTAGCGTTGTTGGAAATCGGAACGCCGCCCGCGTTGGCCACGGGAAGGTCTTTGATCAAATCTTCCGCGGTGCGCTTGCCTGATTTGTTGATCAGGTCGCGGTTGATGTTCAAGACCGGGTTCGGTCCGACTTCTTGGGCAGTCGGAATGTTGGAACCGGTCACGATGATGCGCTCGGTTTCGGCGACGGCGCCGGTGGAGCTGGTAGGTGGTTCGCTCCCGGGCTGCGGGGCAGCTCCGGTGGCGCCAGGGGCGTTCAGCGGCTGGGCCGGGCTGTTAACAGCCTGATCCTGTGCGAACGCGGAACCGACAAAAAGTGGAATCGCCACGCCGACCGCCAGGGCCGTGCGCAGAAATCCCAACTTCGATTTTACTGTTCTGATCATTAGTTTCTCCATTGGTGTTTGGTTAGGTTTGTGCCCGACTTATACGCTGCGAAAAAATTGCAGCGTTAGGACTTAAAACCGACGATTCCAGACTCTCCCGATCAGCCCGGTGGAAGGAATCTCGATGGAGGGAGGGCTTTCCCGGTCTGTTTCGGCCAGGCCGAATTCAGGAAGCTAAGAGTTAGAAGCGCGAGAAAGTTTGAACACGAATCTTTCGTCGCTGTCCGCGAGCCGGCCTAGCGATAAGTAGGGCGGCCGGTCGCCTTGACAACCGCTTCCGGCTTCATCCCGGCCGAGCCCAAGACTTCCTGTCCATTGGCGTAACTGCCCGGCCCGCTGCCGAAGCGGCGGGCGAAGGCGCGCCGGAAGGAAGCTGTATCACGAAAACCAACCGAGGTCGCCACACTGCGCACCGTCTTGTCGCGCGATAAAAGACGGCGTCGAGCTTCGTTCAGGCGCAGGTTCTCGACGAAGTCGCCCGGAGTATTGCCAAAGACACTGCTGAACGCCCGGGTGAAATGGGAAGGACACATGCAGGCCTGTTTCGCCATCACCTCCACACTCAAATCTTGTTGCAGGTTGCGCATGATCCAGGCGACGAGTTCGCCAAAGCGGTCAATCGGCTGTCTCTCCGGCTCCGGCGCGCTGACGCCTTCGTTAGGCGGGCCTTTCAGCGCGAGATAAGTCATCAGTTCCTGACCAACAGTAAGGCCGACCTGCTGACCGTAATCCTCCTCGATCAAGGCCAGAGCAAGATCGACGCCCGCAGTGAGGCCGGCGGCGGTGTAATAGGGGCCGTCCTTCACCAGGCGGCGCTTATGATCGATCCGCAAACTCGGATAGCGTCGCCGCAGATCGCTGGCGAAACGCCAATGCGTCGTGACATCGCGCCCGTCGAGAAGTCCGGTCGGCGCCAGCAGATAGAGGCCGGTGCAAAGCGAGGCGATGCGCCGGGTTTCGTGGACTCGACTCAGCAGCCATTCCCCCAGCTGGGGCGCCAAATCGGGCCGGCGTGCGCCACTGCCCCCCGCCACGATGATGGTGTCGAGCGGTGGCGCGTTCTCGAGAGATCTCTGCGGATAAATGAAAGACCCGGATTCGGTGGCAAAGGGTTCGTCCGTCAAACCGATGGTCCAGACGGTATAACAGGAGATCCGACCTCCGAAGCCATCCTGCAGAGTGGCCGCGCGCAAAGCGTCGGCCGGAAGAGATAGATGAGACGAGGTAACTCCGGCAAAACCTACAATCCCGATTGTCTTCGGAGTCATCGTTGGCTGACCGACAGATCCCGTTGCTGCGCGCTGAGAAAAGGCTGATCGGAAGTGATCGTGCCGTAGCGTCGGGCCAGCAGGGCGATCGGGAGTCCGATGAAGAAAACGTGAACGGCCAGGTCGCTCCAATAAGAAAGCGGTTCCGATTTGAAATGAGGGGCCGCTGAGAGAGGCAGGACCACCTTTCTCATGAAGTAAAAGATGGCCGCGCCGTAAAGTGGCCCGCAGAGCGAGGCCCACTGGAGCAGAATTTTCAGGCGACGACTGGCAAGGTAGTAGAGAGATGCCGCGCTTATGGCGATGGCAAAGTGAAAGGCAACTCCCAGCGCGGCGGTCGTCCATCCTCCCTGAAACGCATCCCTCCCCAACAAGCCGCTCGCGATCGATTGCGCGATCTGGATAGGTTTCGTTCCGCGCAAGCCATAAAACAAGATCGCAAAGATCAGATCGCAAGCTCCGGCGATCAGGCCTCCGTAGAGGATGGCACGCGTAGGGCTGGGCCTGGTTTTCAAAGTCATGAGTGCGCCGACTATTTTTCCGCTTCGTTCCGTCGAACGATAGGACAATCATCCGACCATTCGGGACGTGGCCTTGCTGCGCTGCCGCTGCCGCGGCAAAGGCAGGACGCCGGCTTACGGCGCAGCCAGCGCGCCGACGATCTTATAAAGGTGGTAGGGCGTCGTTCGCGTGTCCTTCCCTCCATTGAAGCGTGGCATGTTTTGAATCTGCGAAGCGGTCACGTAAAGCGATCCGTCCGGCGCCCAGGCCAGGCTGTCCGGCCAGCTGAGGCGACCGTCAGTCAGGACCGGTTCGATTTGTTGCTCCTGGGGATCGAAAAGCACGACGGCTCCGTGTTCCACATCCGTGAGATAGAGCTTTCCGTTTGGACCAAAAGTCATTCCATCCGGGGCGGGCGTTTCGGTGACTGTCTCCACCTTGGCGGCGAGCTGGTCTTTCGTTAGGCGGGTATTCTGCAGGTCGGACGTCTTGATTCGGTAAAGAGTGTGGCCGCTCAAGGCGTGGTAATAAAGATATCCGTTCAACCGATCGAGGGCGATCCCGTCGGAGTTGATTTGCGGCGGTTTGCCGTTCTCAGCCAGCAGAGCCCGGCCGTTGATCTGTAACTTGAAATCCTCCTCCGCACGGGTGGAACGATGGTCCTCCAAGAGGCGGCGCGCTTTGCCAGTGTGCAGGTCGAGGACAATGATCGCGCCAAGGCCTGAGTCAGTGATAAACGCGTTTTGGCTCCTAACGTCAATCCGGATGTCGTTGAGGTAGCTTTTCCGGGGCGCCACTGCCTCGCCGAAGGGGATCGTTTGCACGACCTCGTTCTTAACCAGATCGATTTTCACCAGCTTCGGGCCGCCCTTGACGATCTCTTTCATCCCGGGTGCAGCCGGGTCAAGAATCCAAAGGCTGTCACTCTCGTCGACATAAACGCTCTGGACACAGACAAAGTGTTCGCCGGGCGCACCAGCTCGATTCCATTCTTCGTTAGGGAAAGGGCGCGGCTGGCCGTCCACGATTTCCGCGACCGAGAGGCTGTGTTCGTCCGACCAATTGGGGAAATTGACAAAGATCCGACCGCTTTTTGAGACAGCTACTCCGGTTACTTGCTGGATTGGAAAAGCAGCCACCGGTTCCAGGGTCGCAGTCCCGCCCGATGACAAAGCGGCCGCGAACAGAGAAAGAAGAGCCGTAGAAATTAGAAGTCTCATCCAGATGATTCGCTTCCCACGTCCTTCGCGGCTCGGTCGAGTAAGCTGCGCACACTATCATCCGTCACCTGGCTGAAATTGGCGTAAAATTGCCCGACGCCGTAAAACCGCTCCGGGCGCAAGAGGCAAATCACTTCATCTGCTTCGGCCTGCATTTGCCGACAGATTGATTCAGCGGCAACCGGCACGGCGATGATTAACTGGGCGGGCTTCCACGCGCGCACCCCTCGCGCCGCTGCCCGCATTGTCGCGCCGGTGGCGAGGCCGTCATCGACCAGGATCACGGTTGTTCCTTCCAGATTCGGAAAAGGCCGCTCCCCGCGATACAGTTGCTCGCGGCGCCTGACTTCCTCACGCTCCCGCATCGTGACCCGCTCCATGGCCTCGTGAGCCTGTCGACCGAGTGCGGCCATGACCTCCGGGTTCAAGACGCGCATCCCGCCAGAGGCGACTGCCCCCATGGCCAGCTCTTCCTGCCCCGGCACGCCCAATTTTCGCACCACAAAAACGTCGAGGCGCGCCCGCAACGCTCGTGCGATTTCGAATCCGACGGGCAGACCGCCGCGCGGAAGGGCGAGCACAATCGGAGCTCGTCGCCCGCGCAAATGTTCCAACCCATGCGCGAGACATCGGCCGGCATCGGCTCGGTCGAGAAAGTGCATGGTATCCCATGGTTCGTAGGGGCAGGGCGATCCGGCTTTACCGCGCGGGCCATCGATTGCTCGTTAGGCAGGATATCTCCGCTTGGATTATCAGTCGAACGAGACGAGGAAATTAGCCCAAGCAGCGCCATGCCAGAAAACGAATTGCCACACACCGCCTCGGTCCCGGAAGACCTGACCGGCCGTCCGCGTCGAGTGGCGACCGGCGGCGTCTCCTGGCGAAAGACATTCTCCGCCTTCCAGTATCGCAACTACCGGCTCTACTTTTGCGGCCAGCTCGTTTCGCTTATCGGCACTTGGATGACGAGCACCGCGCAGGGCTGGCTGGTTTATCAACTGACCGGCTCCAAGGCATTGTTAGGCGTGGTGGCGGCCGCGGGAACTGCGCCGATGCTCGTCTTCTCGACCTGGGGCGGATGGGCGGCTGACCGCTTTCCGAAAAGATCCGTCCTCATCTGGACCCAGGTCGCAATGATGGTTCTCGCCTTCATCTTCGCCGGGCTGGTCTGGTCGGGCCTTATTCGACCCTGGCAAATTATCGCGCTCGGCCTGTGTGGCGGCGTGGTGATGGCCTTCGACATGCCCGCCCGGCAATCGTTTGTGGTCGAAATCGCGAGCCGCGAGGACCTGATGAACGCGATCTCGTTGAACAGTGCGATGTTCAACGGCGCGCGCATTATCGGGCCCGCGATCGCCGGATTCCTGATGGCAAAGGTTGGCATCGCGCTCTGTTTCTTCATCGACGGAGTAAGTTTCCTCGCTGTCCTGGCCGGTCTTTTCATGATGCGTTTGCCGCCGCCGGTAAGAAATGCAGCGGCCGGCGGACCGCTCGCCCAATCACTGGAAGGGTTTCGTTACGTTTGGAATCACGTGCGCGTTCGGACCATTTTTGCTCTCTTCGCAGTCGTCGGGGTTTTCGGCTGGTCCTACTCCGTCCTGATGCCGGCTTTCGCGCGCGACGTCCTCCATCTCGGCGAGCAGGGCTACGGCTTCTTGTTAGGCGCGAGCGGGGTGGGCGCTTTGATAGGCGCCTTTACCACCGCGACCTTTGGCACCTCCATCTCGCCGCGCAAGCTGGCCTTCGGCGGCGTCTGGCTTTTCTCCACCATGCTGCTCATCTTTTCCTTTAACCGCAACCTGGTCATCGCGATGCTGTGCCTGGCTGGCTCTGGCTTCGGGATGATGCTTTTCTTTTCTACTTCCAACACGACAGTGCAGACTATTGTGCCCGACGAAATGCGGGGGCGGGTGATGGGAATCTGGGCGCTGATTTTCGGCGGGATGATCCCCTTCGGGAGCCTCGAAGCAGGCGCTCTCGCGCACTACGTCGGGACTTCCGCGACGCTCGCGATCGGGGCGGTGATCTGCGCACTGGCCGCGTTGGTCACGTTGCTCATCGTGCGCCGGCGCGACGCAGAACTGGCAGCAACTTCGTCACCGCCTTTTTCGGGCGGTGCGAGTTAGTCTGCTGACGCGGCTTGACGACGCCAAAAAGCCCCCGCACGACGAGCGAGGTCACTCGCTCCGCTCTTTTCGCGAGCTGTCGACGTGTTCCAAGGTCACTACTGATGCAATTAAAAGGCAGGAGGGAGTCCGTGGCTGAAAGCAAGGCGCGCGCAGTTCCGATGACGCCGTTGGGTGTCAATTCGTTCACAATATGGGTTTCTCGCAGGATCGAACCCACCACGTCAGCCTCCCATTCCGCATAGGACTGCCGTCGTTCCATCAGTTCTGTGCGGAGATCCCGGAAGACTTCGTCCAGGCTGTCAGCGAAGTGTTGAACGCCATCAAAATAGGCCAGGACTCTGCCGAGCAGAATTTGCCGGATCCTGCTCGCGGGCGGCTCCGGGCGCGCCGCGATTTTCCTTTCCATCGCGACGATCCGGCCGGCAAGGCGATCGGTCAGAGCCAGGACCATATCTTCCTTCGTCCGAAAATGAAGCAACAATCTATCCTGCGTTAGACCGGCTTCGTGGGTGACATCCTCCAAGGCCAGACGGTGATATGAGTCACGGGCCAGAAGACGATCGACCGCGTCGAGTATCCTGTTCTCGACCTCCAGGTCTCGCAGGTTGGCTCGCATCGGCTTCTCCTACGCGGCACGAACTGATCTTTGCGAAACAAGGTTGGCCCGGGCGGCGCTGCGAACCGCCGGCGCGTTGCTGACCCGAAAGTGAAATCGGCTGCGATAAGAGTTAGGAGTGAGACCAAAGCGGCGTTCGAAGGCTCTTCGAAAAGCATCGGCACTCTTATAACCGACTGAATGACCCGCGCTTTCGACACTGTGATGTGGCATGAGCAGGCGCCGGCGAGCCTCGCTGAGTCGTATCTGTTCGACAAAGTCAGCCGGGGAATGGTTGAAGATACGTTTGAAAAGTCGGCTGAAATGGCGCCGGCACATAGCGGTCCTTTCGGCCAGGACCTCAACTGATAGGTCGTGAGTAAGATGCCCTGTGATCCAGACCGGAAGCGCGGCTACGCGGTCAGCGGGACCGGGTGTGTAGTCCATGAGTTTGACCGAAGTATCGGAATCGCCCGGTAGCCGCAAGTCAACTGCCAGCTCACGCGCGACCGCGAGAGCCGCCTGGGTCCCAAAGTCTTCCTTGATCAGGTAAATCGCCAGTTCCACCCCGGCTTCGCCGCCCGCAGAGGAATAGAATCTGTCGCTCTTGAGAAAGAGCGCATTGGAACTGACTCGCACTTTTGGAAAGCGCTGTGCCAGGTCGCGCGCAAAGCGCCAGTGGGTCGTGACCTGCCGGCCATCAACCAATCCGCTTTGGGCCAGGGCGTAAATGCCGGTTGAAATGGAAACGATGCGACGGGCGCTTTGGGCGTGAGCCGCCAGCCAGGTCGCGGCTCTACGCCTCGTTTCTATTTCTCGCAAACCTCTGCCACCCGGGATCAGGATGGTGTCGAGTGGACCGGGAATGGCCGTCGTCGTGTCCGCATGGAAGAGTAAGCCTGACTCGGAGGTGAAAGTCTTTTGTGATAGGCTCAGGATTATTGGCTCGTAACAGGGCGCACCCTTGAGCGGACCATCCGGCTGGCGTGCAATGGCAAGGGCTTCGAGAGGCCCAGTCAGGTCGAGAGCCGCGACTCCATCAAAACCCAGGATGATGACAGGACGCGGGCCATGCTCGGCCATTTCGCTTGGAGAATCATGACGCCGTAGGACCCTTTGCATGGTTCCTGTTATCCGGCGGAGAAGAAATCCTCACCAGACCCACTTGGCGGGGTTTGACCGGCCCACTCCGAGGCCACCGCGCTCGCCTTGACTGATAGCCTAACGATTCTTCGTCTTGCGCCGCTGCTCGAGCCAGGAGGCAAGTTCCAGCAAAGCCCGCTGGATCTGCGCCGGGGTCCAGGCGGCGAAGCCAAATATGAACGCCGCCCCGAGCCTCGCCTCGATGCAATTATAATTTAAAGGCGCGGGCCGGACCTGGCTCTCGAGAAAAAATTGCTGCAACTCCGGGAAGTCTTTCGGGTCTTTCAGCCAGGCGACCAGATGCAAACCCGCGGCGGGAACGTCCAAGGTAAAATAACGACTCAGGAGACGATTAAATTCCTCGACGAAGAAGGCGCGGCGTTCCGAATAGAGCATCCGGATTCGCTTTACGTGAGTGAGAAAAAATCCCTCGGTAATAAATCGGGCGAGGGTCGACTGGTCGATGGGCGAAGAATGTTGGTCGAGAACGCTTCGGGTTTTGATCATGGGCTCGACCAGGGAATCCGGAACGATGAGATAACCCAGCCGTAGGGAGGGATAGAGGATCTTGCTCATCGTCCCGGCATAGATGACCACTC
Source organism: uncultured Verrucomicrobiae bacterium (assembly GCA_963749935.1). Lineage (GTDB taxonomy): Bacteria > Verrucomicrobiota > Verrucomicrobiia > Chthoniobacterales > UBA10450 > Palsa-1392. The sequence continues at coordinate 874,503 of CAVVOH010000004.1, read as the reverse complement.
CGGCCTCGTCTAAACCCTGCAAGGAGGGCGTTGGAGGTCCGGAAAACCAAAACTCCGAATTGTAGTCGTCCTCAAGAACATAGGTGCTGTGTTCTTGTGCGAAGGCCAGTAAGTCACATCTCCGTTGGGCGCTCATCGTCACTCCCATGGGAAACTGCGCCGAGGGAGTGATGAAGATGATCCTGGGGCGGTTTTTCCGGGATGATCCTGCGATGACCAACCCTTCGGCATCGACTGGCCTCGGAACGACTCTGGCTCCTGTGAACTCAAAGACGCGGCGGGCTTCCTTGTAGCCGGGATCTTCAATCCAAACTGGCTCACCGGGATCGACCAAAGCCAGGGTGGCGACCATCATCGCCTGTTGCATTCCGCTGACGATCACGACCTGATCGGGATTGCAACGCACACCTCTGAAGTCGCAAACATAGGCGGCGATTGCCTTTCGCAGATCGAGTTCCCCCCGACTGGGAGCGTAGCGGAGAAGGTGGACGCCCCGTTGCGCCAAGACTTCGCCGCGAAGCCTCTCCCAAGTCGCGAGAGGAAATTCGTCGACGGCTGGGATGCCGGCGACCAACAGGCGGCCGGGCGGGCCCGCGATCCCCGAGTTGAAATCACTCCCGTGCCGAAGGTCGGGCAGCGTCGCGATTCGCTTCGAGATGTGGGCGGTCGGCTGGCTATGCTGGTCCGACGCGGCTTTGCGCGCCTTTAGGAAATGCTCGGGAAGAAAATCGGCAATGAAAGTTCCCGAACCGACGATCGAACGGAGATATCCTTCGGCCCGCAATCTCTCGAGCACCAGTTTGACCGTGAAACGCGAAACCTCGAGATCAGCGGCGAGATCGCGTGAAGATGGAAGCCGCCACGATCCCTCGCGAAAGCTTCCCGATTCAATCTCGTCACGGATTTGTCGATAGAGCTGTTCTTGAAGGGGGGCAGGCGAGTTGCGATCCAGTCGGATCATCTCGAAAGCGATAACTGAGTACTTGCGCCGTTTCCGTTCCACCGGGCGGTTTCTTGGAACACGGACGCGTGCCGCCTCGCCCTTTTCGGGCTGAGTGATGGCTACGCTCGTGTTTTTAACCATGGGATCGCGGCCCGCTCGGGGTCCCATTCGCTCGGGCAAGTGCGCCGCAATCTAGTCGACGGCGGTTCCATCGGCAACCGCACAAGCCATGCAGCGCGCCCGACTCAGCCCCGAAAATGAAAAGAGGCGGCGGTAAAAAAACCGCCGCCTCTTCGGGAAGGAAGATCCTTGCGCCTAGAACTTCTTGGTCAACTGCACAAATACAAAGCGCCCGGTGGCGTCGTAGATGAAGTCGGGATAGCCGACAGAGTTACCGCCAAAGCCATACGCTTTCGGCGGGTCCTGGCCGAAGATGTTATCGCAGCCGACCGTAATCGTCGTCCCGTTCAGGACCCGTTTCCAGACGGGGAGGCCGTAGCTGGCGCTCTGCGCGGTCGCTGACTCGGTCGGCTTGCCGTCCTTGCCCAACGATATGTCTTTGGCGTCCTTCGAAAAACCGGCAACCGGTTGGCTTTCCACCGGTGGCACGAAAGTGAAGTCGTAAGATGCCTGGCCGTCTACCGTCCAGGTCTGACTCACATAATGGATCCTTCCGTCTGGTTTGCGGTCATGGAAGCCGTCGGTGTAACGAACGGTTCCGATGATATCGATCCCATTCCAGGCCCAATCGAGTCGAGAGACGCCCCTCCATTTGAGGAATCCGTCGTCGGCGCCGCCCGGATCGGTCGCGACGCCGGCTAACTCTACCTCCGCCGCGCCCGGGGCGCCGGCGAACTGGAAGGAGTCCAGATAGGTGGCGTTGGTCAAAGAGGTAAAGGTGCCGAAGGATGTTTGGTAGACGTATTGCAGGCCGAAGTCGATGCCTCTTGACTTAAGGCTGCCGCTGTTAATGAAGGGAGCGAAAACGCGGGTAATGAATCCCGCCGAATCGCGCTCCACGATCTCCCCCGGCAGGAGACCCTGGCCCGTCCCGGCCGCGCCCGCTTCTTCCCGCTGCAGGATATCGCTTACGCTAGAAACGACCACCACACCGGTGCGCTCGATATCGAAGATGTCGATGGAGAGAGTCAGCCCGTTAATGAACTTGGGCGTGTAAACCAGCCCGGCAGTGAAGGATCGCGAGTCTTCCGGTTGCAAGGTCGGCGTGCTGGTGAAGACGATTGGTTGCTCTGGCTCGAAACGGGCCGGATCACCCACCGGGACGGGGGGGCCGCCGAGTGAGGTAGGCAAGGTGTCGATCACCGTCGCGAGGGCGGATGTGGGGCTGGCGAAAAGCTCAAACAAGGAGGGCTCGCGAAAGCCTTCGCCAATCGTCGCACGCAGGGTGAGTGACTCATCGAGCGGCTGCCAGCGAATGCCGAATTTCGGCACCATCACGTTGGTATCGTTATTTCGAAACTCTTCATAGCGCACCGCAGCCGTCAATTCCAGCGCATAGAAGGCCGGGAAGTTGAAAGTCGGACTGAAGATCGGGATGGAAGTTTCCGCATAGAACGCAAAGTCTTTCCTTCCACCATCGGTGGTGGCGAGAGGCGACTGGCCAATGATGTCGCCGTCTATGCCTAACTGGTCGTTATCCTGAGTCAGTTGCTCACGTCGGAATTGGCCTCCGAACGCGAAGCCGACTCCGCCGGCCGGAAGCTTGAAGAGTTCAGTTGTAAAGACGTTGAGATCAAGAGTGGCGATCTCCGAGGTATTCACATTCGTGGGATGAATGGTCGCGAAAGCGGTCGTAGCTGCGTTGGCCGCGATCGGTGCTCCATCAACCGCATCACCGAACGGATTAAAAGCACTCTGACCGGCCAGGATACCGCCCGGTTGAAAGATAGGATCGTTTTGGTTCAGGATGCGGTCGAAACGGGAAGCTGATACCAGAGTCTGGGAGAGAGTGTTCTTGATCTTACTGTAGCGGAATCCGAGGTCGTAGCCCCATGAGCCGTCAAACAACCTGTCACCTTTGATCCCGATCGTCGCCAGAAAGGCGTCCGTTTCGTTACCAATGATTCGGTTTCCAAACTCGAGGAGCCGTGCCCTGGAGCTACCGGAGATGATCTGATTAAATGGGTTAAACGGATTGAAGGCATCTGGCGGCACGCCGGTTTCGGCGAAAGTCGGCCCGCCAAAGGGTGTGGCGCCGTTTAAGTTAGTCCGTGGCGGGATTGCGATTGTGACCGATCCGGGCGCATCAAAGTCTCCGGTCGCGGTAGGCGCCAGGATATTATGCGAGACGGAATTTTCGTAGAAGATATCGCCGAAAAGAACCATCTGATCGCCAAAGATCCTGTGCGTGAAATTAACGAAACCTCCGTAGTTCTCCAGTTCCGGGAATGAGCTGGAAAACTGATCGAAGTTGAAAAAGGACGAACGACTCCCGGTATAAGTATAAGCTGAGGCCGGGCTACCTCCGGAAGAGCCGAAAGGAGAGTGACCAAAGAAGACATCTCCGGGACCGAATCCAGCGGGGGGTGTCCCGCCCGCTTCCACAACTGCGTCAAAACTAAGCTGGAGATTTTCCGGCGTCGAGTTTGAGCTCAGAAATGGCGGCTTGGAGGAGAACCCGCGATCCTTGTTAAAGATCGAGTTACGATGAAAGAAGTTCATTGTGCCCGTGATATTGGTATCCTCGTCGCCCACGCCGAAGAGGACCGAGGCACGATATTCGCCCGAGTCCTTGTCGAGTGTATTGCCATATTCTATGCTGGCTTCTGCGCCTTTATAACTGCGGCGGAGCTTGATGTTGACCACCCCAGCGATGGCGTCTGCGCCGTAGGTGGTGGAGGCACCGTCTTTCAGAATCTCGATGCTTTCGATGGCTGACTCGGGGATCGAGCGCAGATCGAAAAACGAGCCAGTCCCGCCGTTGCCGGTCGGGAAAGGCGCCACGCGGCGACCATCGATTAGAACAAGGGTCGCTTCCGGACCGAGGCCGCGCAGGGAAATCGCGGAGGCGCCCGGGGTGAAGCCGGTGCCATTGTTTGAAACCGGGACACCGCCGCCATTGGCCACCGGAAGGTTTTTGATCAACTCTTCCGCGGTACGTTCGCCGGATTTGTTGATTAAGTCCCGATTGATATTCAAGACCGGGTTCGGCCCGACCTCCTGTGCTGTCGGGATATTCGAACCAGTTACGATGATGCGTTCCGTTTCGGCGGTACCGCCGGTGGCATCCGTTGGCGGCTGAGTGCCCGGTTGGGGTGCAGCGCCGGTTGCGCCTGGCGCGTTGAGCGGTTGTGCCGCACTGTCGGCCGCGCTTTCCTGGGCAGACGCCGAGGAAAGAGCGAGGATCGGAAGCGCGACTGCGAGCGCAAAGACGCGCATAACTCTCAGGTTGGTTACAATCTTTCTAGTCATAGGTTCTCCATTGGTTTGGTTAGGTTTGGGAACAGTTATAGAACAGGGGGCGGAGATGCCGAAGGACCTAGAAACGACAGGTTGGGCCCAACGCGGGCGCGACCCCAAGGCGGCTCGATTTTCGAGCGCCCGCCAGCTAGTCAACCCTCAGATCGGGCGCGTGGGAGCTGCGCTGATCTCCGCTGGCTATGCCAGACTAGAAATGCAGATGCGTCGCGATCCAGAGAATGGCGATCGAGAGCGCGATGACCAAGACGATAAAAACGAGCCGTCCTTCACTGCGCTGCTTGCGCAGGGAACGCGGCCGGCGCGGGCTGGGGCCAAAATCGCTGTAGCGCTTGTCATTTAGTGCGATCGAGACATCGAGTCGCCGTCCGCCGGCGCTGGCGCGCTCGAGCAATTCCTCACGTTCGCGCCGTGTCTTTTCCTGCGCGACGCGTGGCGCTTCCTCGATCATGCGCTGCAGGTCTGCCATCTTCTGGCGCAGATCGTTCTCGCGCTGGGCGAGTTCCTGCTGCTTTTGGGTGAGCGGGGTGTTGGATTGAGCGCGTCGTCGTGCCATGCGGGCCTAACGACTTGCGCCGTTCAGGTAGAGGAAGATGAGAAGTGCGAGGGCCGCGAAGACGATCAGCGGCAGGGTAAAAGCGAGGCCGATTTGGAGCCACTGCCCGAAGGAGTGCGACATCCCGCCATTGCTTTCGAAGCCGCTGCTCGTCTCGGGTAACGGGCCGCTTTCGTGCTCGTCGGCGGTGGCCTGCAAACGGCTGCGCTGCTGGCTATATTCGGTCCGGGCGTCGTCCACCGTGCTCAGGGCGCGGCTCAATTCCTTGTTCAAGTCGGATGGGTTCCAAGTTCGCGGATCGATCGTTTCCAGCAGCTCGAGATGCTGGCCGAAGCTTTCGCGGGTGGCGCGAAGTTGCTCCATTTTTTTCTGCGCGTCGTAGGCTTCGCGTTCCAGCACGACGAGGGAACGGGTCAGCTTGTCAGTCATCTCGGCGCGGCCGCGCTCGAGTTCCTCCTGGCGACGGCTCAGCTCCTCCAGTTCGCGTTTTTGCTTTTCAATCTGCTCTTGCTGGCGCTTGAGTTGCAGGAGTTGTTCCTGCGCTTTTTGCACCTGTGAATCGAGGTGCTCCGTGCTGACATTATCGTCTTCGTTGAGCTCGAGCATTTGTTCGATTGGGCGGAGGCTTTCTGGCATGGCGTAAAGTGTGGCGGACGCTACGCCCGGGATATTAGATGGACGCGCCGAGATTGCCAGAATTTTCACGGCGCCCGGCGCGAAAAAATTCAAAAGGCGATTTTGCCTAACGACCGGGCATCATCTCGAGGAGCAGGCCGCGGAAGTATTCCGTCTCCGGCAGGGTAGGGAGAACCGGATGATCGAGCGCCTGCTCGAAGCGGCGGAGGCGCCGGGCGGAGCGTCGCGCATCGACCAAAGAATCCGCGATCATTTTCTCAAAAGTATCTGCGCCGACATGATGCGAACAGGAGAAAGTCGCGAGCATTCCATTGGGCGAAAGCAATTTGAAGGCGCGGACGTGCAGCTCCTTGTAACCGCGCAGCGCGTCGTGCAAGCCACCTTTGGTTTTGGTAAAGGACGGCGGGTCGAGAATGATGAGATCGAAGCGCTCGTCCGCCTTTTCCGCCCCGCGCAAGTATTGGAAAACATCCTGTTCGATCCAGCGGACTTCGAGTTGATTGCGGACTGCGTTGGCCCGGGCGGTCCGGATGCTTTCTGCGCCGACTTCCACGCCCACAACCTCGGTCGCGCCGCCACGTGCGCAGGCCAACGTAAAAGCTCCCTGGCTGGCGAAGCAATCGAGCACCCGTCGTCCGGCGGCGTGCTGTGCGACGAGTTCGTAGTTCGGCATTTGGTCGAGATAGAAGCCGGTCTTTTGCGAACGGAGCAGGTCAATCTCCAACTTCAGGCCCGCCGCTTCGATCTCCACCGCGCCGGGCGCTTCGCCGCGCAGCATTCCGCTCCGCAGCTCCATCCCCTCCGCCCGCCTGACCGGCGCGTCGTTGCGCTCGATGATGGAGTCGCCTTCCAATGCCTCCACGATCAGATCCTTCCGACGGTCCATCGCGAGTGTGAGTGTTTGCAGCACCAGATGGTCGCCATAGCGATCGACGATCACACCGGGCAGACCGTCGCTCTCGCTCCAGACCAGCCGACAAAGTCGCGGATCGATTCCGCGCCGGACCCGATATTCGATTGCCTGCGCGATGCGGCGTCGGAAAAAATCGAGATCGAGATCCTGCTTCCGACGCGAGAAACGTCGCGCCACGATCTGCGATTTGGAATTGTAAATCGCACTGCCGATAAGGTGATCCCGGCCGTCCTTGAGTGAGATGACGGCGCCGTCCTCGGGCTGGCCAAAGACTTTCAGCACTTCGCCGCTAAAGACCCAATCGTGGCCGTGGAAAATCCGTGCCCGAGGTTTTACGACAAGTCCGCCCATCGAGGTCCACTGACGGGCAGAGCGAATTCACGAGCAAGCGCGAACTTGGGTAGAGCAAACGTGTTCCCACCATCTTGAAAGACCACAGCATTGAGGTTGACCAGGCTTCGAAAAAAGTGAGCCGAAGTCGAGGTAGCCATGCCGAGTGGTATCCGCGTCCCGAATTATTTCGTTTTATCGCCGGTAACGTGATTTGGATCGTCGAAGAAGCTCGAATGGATTTGGTTGACGATTCGGCAAGAGGGCGCCGTTTTGGCGGCCACCTCTCCAGCCAGTTTGATCGTGTCCTTGCTGCTGATCAACCCAGTCAGATAGACGATCTGATCCGAGGTGGTAATGACTTTGACCGACGTCGTGCGCGAATCGACGCCCGCCTCGGCCAGGGCCTGGGTAATCTTTTTGGAAATTTCCTGATCAGCGGGAGCGCTCGACTGCGTCTGAGCCTGCGCTGAGGATAGAAGAACAAAAAGAGCCAGACACAAGGCGAGAGCTTTTAGGTGATTCATAAGATTCTATCGATCCGCGGCGGTCGCTGAGTCTATTTTTGCTAGCTGGTGCAGTTGCGCCGCAGGATGGCTGTCTCCTAGCTTAGTTCCCAGTGCGCGGCCGGCCTGCTTCGTCGAATTTCCCCAGAGCCATCTGCAAATTCTTTCTCGCGTTGTCGCTCCCGGCGTCAACCGCCTTTTTCCACCAGTTGATGGCGTCGCGCGGGCTCTTCGAGACCCCCTGGCCGTTCCAGTAACAGGCCGCCAGAGAATTCATCGCCTTGCCATCTCCACGCTCCGCTCCTTTGCGATACCAGCCGGCGGCGGCAGCTTCGTCCTTCGCCACCCCGATGCCGTCCTGGTAGAGATCGCCGAGATCTTCCGGCGCATCCTGGCTTCCGAGATCCGCCGCTTTGCGAAACCAAGTTCGCCGCTTCGGCTGGTTCCTTCGTCACACCTTTGCCGTCGAGGTAACAGACCCCGAGATTGCGCATCGCGTTCGTTTCCCCTTGCGCCGCTGCCTTGCCATACCAGGCAATCGCTTCGGCGTAGTTCTTTTCTGCCTCTAACGCCAACCCAAAAAGTGCCTGCGCCTGAGGAATCCCATCGCGCGCCTTTTGTTGGAGTCGAGCGCGCGCGTCTCGGATGTGCGACGCGTTCATAAAGTCGGACATCAACTCGGCTTCTTCTTCATGGGGCAGTGGACGCGGGGTCGTCCCGGACTGGCTTGCGCCTTTCTGGGCCAGACTCACTCGGGTCCAGATTCCCGGCCCGAGGGGACCAGTGCCGCGCAGGTGATCTGGATCCGGCAAAGCATAAGTCCCTTCCGACCGCTGCCCGGTGACGCTGGAAACGATGTGCCATTTTCCACCACTCGCTGTGATCGTTCCCGCATCGCTGAACAAGCCCTCGAAGTAGTAAGAGTTATCGGAGCGGATGCCCCAGGTTAGTTTCCAAGGCTGGTGCTCGGTTTCGCCGCGGATTTCCCAGGTGCCGATAATGCCTGGGTCTACCGCCGCGCCTGCTCCGATCAACGAGATGAGGTTGACGACGGCGACGAGGACCAATCTCAGGATGCGCGACGGCATAACGGTGTGGGAAGTGTGAGCAGAAAGGCCGATCGCCGGCAAGATTATCCTTCGACGTATTCGGGATGTTGAGGCCGTCTTCCGAGAATGTGCGCTACCTTTCAGCACTTCAAGATCAACTCCTTTTGTAGGAGGCCTGGCGATCCGGTCAGTTTGCGCTTGCGCCCCGGGAGCGACTCTCGGCAAGATACTGCCATGACCCTTCAGCGGGCGACGAAGCGGAGATGAGGCGGTGAAAGCGCTTTGGCAGGCACTGACGAGCAGGCTGGGGTTTGGTCGCGCACGCCGCCGCGGTTTCTTCGGGAGCCGGCTCGAAGAGGCCGGGAGATCGGAATTCTTTCGCTGGTTCTCGTTTGCCGAAGTGGGAGCCGCCAAAGACGAAGGTGGGAACACCATCATTAGCTTCCGGCCCGAAGGCGAGAAGTTTCACGATCTGGTAAAGTTGGAGGCAGCTTTAGACGAAAAAAACCGCATCATCAGCCTCAGCTTGCGCCTCTTGAAGTCCTTTGTGGATCACAACCGGGACGGCATCTTCGCGCGCGATATCTCGAAGAGCTTCCTTCGATCGGCGCTGCCGCAAACCGCGGGCGGCTCAATCACCGCCCTGGCGGATGAGATCGAATGGCGACATGACTTTTCCGTGATAGCTCGCTCCTCCCAGCCCGAGCTACCGCCCCAGCCGAGCGCCGGCTTTCTCGCTTACCTCGGTCGGCGGGAGCTATTCGAAGAGGTCACACTCAGAAGGTAGTTTGCGGATTGAGCAGACCACGACGGAGGGCGGCGGGGCGATTGTGATTACCGTGCGAGCAGTCCGTAAAAAGCAAGTCGTTCAAGATAATCGCCAGCCTTCTGACCGAGACGCCCGGCCTCCATAATCGCCGATAAAGCTTGCGGTCCCAACTATCTGGCCTCTAGGCTCGCCGCGCTCGGAAAATCCGCTTATTTCGCCATGAGTTCCAAGGGTGGTTTTGATTTTGATGCCGCGTCGGGAGCCGCTGTGGCGGAGTTAAATTCTCTCTGGGCCAAACCGAAGCGCGCACGCACGCTCACCTTTTCGGTCTTGGCCGGGATCGGCTTTATCGTCCTGCTCTCGCTCATGCTCTCGGGCCGCACGGCCATCCTCGTTCTCGATAAGCCGTCGCAGCATTTCCTTTATCCCTTCACCATCCAGAATTTCATGCACATCATCTTCTTCGTGGGGCTGGGCGATCTATTCGTCCGCTGGCGGATCGCGACCCGGGAGAGGAAATTTCTCGGATTAAAATATCTGCCGGAAGACGATCAAACGGTGCTCGCTGGCGCAGGATCTCGGGCCGATCCGCAAACGGGTGGCGGGTGAATTCGATTACGAGCACGGTTTTTTACCGTCGTTGATCAACATCGCGGTCCTGCAATTTCAATCGAGCTCCTCGGTCGAGCAGGCGGCCGGGGTGATGAATCAGCAGCTCGAGTTGATGACCCACCGGGTCGATTTGCGTTATGGCCTCGTCCGTTTCATCGCCTGGGTAGTGCCGACGCTCGGGTTTATCGGAACGGTTTACTCGTTAGGCGCGTCGCTCGCCAGTGCCGGCACGACGGACACCCTGGATTTGAAGGTGGTCGCGCGCACGCTTGGGATCGGCTTCGATTGCACCATGATCGCGCTGATCGAGAGCGCGATTTTGGTTTTCATTCTTCATCTCGTGCAGGACAAGGAGGAGTCGGTCCTGAACCACGCGGGCGATTACACCCTGCGCAATTTGATTAACCGGCTCTATACCGAAGAGGAGTAGATCTCCCTGCGATGAGAGCGCGCCGGCGTGAGATCAACATCTTCAACATGTCCTTGCTGGACATTTTGTGCGGAGCATTGGGCGCCTTCTGTTTCATGATGCTGGTCGCGCTCCCTTATTACATCCCGCCGGGCTCGGGGCTGGAGCTGCGCAAAGCGCAAAAGGAGACCGACCGGTTGCTCGTCTTGATCGAGAAGTTCAAAGACAAATTGCCCGATCAGAAATCGATCGAGGAAATGGAGAAGCTGATGCGCGAACTCGAGGCGCAAATAAAGACTCTTCAGGGTCGGGTGAATATCCTGACTGCGGAAAAGGAGGAACTGCAAGGGCGAGTCGATCAATTGGCGAAGGAAAATGAGCAGTTCCAGTCGCAGGTAAACCAGTTGGCGGCGGACAACGAATTGCTAAAAAAGGCGGTGGCGCAAACGGTCGCGGAGAAGAAAGCGCTGGCGGCGGCAAACGAGGAGCTGAAGACGAAGAACGACGCCCTGACCATAGCGAACCAACGGGCCACTCTCTTGCTCAAGAGACGGCAGGCATTTGTCGCGGCGGTTCATTCCACGGATTTTCTCGATCTGGCGCTGATTGACGAGCCTAACGACGATAAGGCTCATCCAGGCGTGAAGGAAGCCGTTGCCGCCTGGCTGAAGGGCGACCGTCAGACCTCTGCGCTACATTCGTTTCTTTCCGTTAGCGGCACCTCCGTTGAACTCAGGCCCGAGATGCATCCGGAAATCCGGCAGAAAGTTTACGTGAAGATGGTTAACCCAAGCGGCCGACGCGGCGACGTCGAAGTGACTGGTGCTATTTTCATTGCTGGTCAGTTCGAGAATGTGCTCCGCTTTCCGAAGGTAATGCTTTCGCCGGAACGTTCCTGGCTGTTCCTCGGGACACTCATGATCGACGAAAATATCACGCCGACGTTTATGGTAGCGACCGAGGCGGAGCGCGACGCAGAATCGCTAAGCCAAGCCGGGAGCGAACCCGGGCCCATGCTCGGCCCGCCGGTACCAGGCGAGCCGAGCCCACCGCCAGGACCGACGCCGGCGTCCAAGACGCCGTCCTCCGAGGCAAGTCTCAAAGCCGCAGCTGAGGAGCGTGCGAAGAATAAGGCGGTCAGAGATAAATTCACTCGACTCTTGCATCTGCGCCCTTCCGATTCGGGCGAGAACGACGCGGAAGTCCTGAGCCTCGCGGACGAACTGATCAAAGAGTTGCCGCCGGGAAGTATGATGCGTCGCCAAGCGGAAGACATGCGCGAGCACGCGCTGCAATCGCAGAGGCGGCGAGGGCTCGAGTCTCCACGGCCATCGAGCTCGCAAGGAACGACACCGCCGCCGCGGCCGTCACGCCCGCAATTTTCCGCCACGCCGGCTTCCTCACCCACGCCATGACGACAAAACGAATCCGTTGCAGTTGCGGCAGAGTTTACGATCCGGTGAAGCGCCCGGCCTGCCCGGATTGTGGGACGGTTAATGCGGTCGTCGCCGCCGCGACGACTCCGGCCGAACCCGAGCCTCAGGTGAAGAAAAGAGCGCCGGTCGACGATCCGATTCCGCCGTTACCGCCGCCTCGGCCGCTGCCCATCCCTCCGCGCACGATCGCGATCGGGGCGGGCGCGGTGGTGCTTCTGGTTCTGGTAATTGCGCTGAGCCGCTGCGGTTCGCCCAAGCCGGCGTCAACTCCCACGCCGACCGCGACGCCGGTCACATCTCCGGTTTCTTCGGCGTCGCCGCTTCCTACGGCGACTCCCGCTGCTTCTTCCTCGCCCAGGATAGAGGTCGCCCCGAGCATCGCTCCGACGCCCTACGGCATCCCGGAAAGCTTCGACTTAACCGCGGCCATCGCTGCCGCAGCTCCGGGAGCCACCATTAAAGTTCCGCCCGGTTCTTATCCCGGAGGTTTGATCGTTAACAAAGCCGTCCGCCTGGTCGGCACTCTGGGCCAGGTCTTCATTCAGAGCGAAGGCCGCGAATGTCTCAGTGTGCGCGCGGCCGGAGTCGCAGTGCAGAACGTGCAATTCATCTGCAACGGAATCGGCGAGCTGCCTGCTATCTCCGTCGCGACCGGCGCCGATCTCTCGCTCGAGGCCTGCAAAGTGCAATCCAATACGGCCCTCGGAGTGAGCGCGACCGGCGCGATCAAGGCACTCGGCTCCTCCTTCACCGCGGCCAATGGCAGCGCCGTGCGCCTCAACTCGGGATCTCGTAGCAGCTTCACTCAATGTTCGTTAGGCGAAAGTATTTTCGGGCTTTGGCTGACCAAAGGCGCGACCGCGGAGCTGCATTCCTGCGCCTTCGATCGCAACGGCGGTGAGGGGAAGGGCGGGATCGCCTCCCTTAGCGCGGCCCCGGCCAGTCTTACTGCTGAGGATTGTCATTTCACCAACAACACCGCGGGCATTCGCGCGCTGGACGGCGCCACGCTCACGATCTCCGGGAGTTCGTTCAAGGAGAACGGCATCACTCCGCGGGAAGGCGCGATGCTTGGTTTGGTCGTGCTCTTCAATGGCGCCAAAGGTTCGATCGCGAACAGCACTTTCGAGTCGAACAAGCAGGGCGTGGCGGCGATCAACGGGAGCAAGCTACAAGTTGATAAATGCCAGTTCAGCGGCAATGGCGTCCAGGGAACCGAAATTCTCTTTTGCCAGCCAATCGGGGTCGATGGCAAGGATGCGGTCGTGACCGTGCGCAACAGCGTGCTGACAGATTCCGCGCAGTACTCCGCAAACGCGCTCGACGGTGGCACGATCATTATCGAGGACACGGAGATTTCCGGCAGCCGCGGGCCCGGATTGGTGGTCGGCTATCGCGGCGAGGGACCCGGCCGGGCCGAAGTGAAACGCTGTCGCTTTTTGCACAACCTGACCGGAGTTGGGCTCGTCGCCGGCAGTACGGTCGCGATTGAGGATTCCGAATTCCGAGAGAACCAGGACGGAATCATCGCGCTCGATCGGAAAACGAATTTGCGCGGCACCAGGCTGAAATTTACTGGCAACACCGATAGTGGGCTCTTCCTTCGGCAGAACGCCGAAGCGTTCGTGACGGATTCCGATTTTATGAACAACGCCCGCGGCGCGACCGCCGGGGTTGGAGGGAAACCGGCGGAACGGGCCTCGTTCGCGCTGGAGAATTGTCGTTTCGGCGGGAGCCGCTTCTTCGCGGTCGGAGCCTGCACCCAAAGTCAGGTAAGCCTAACGAATTGCAGCTTTGACGGAACCGATAAGCAGAACATCTACAAGGAGCGCGGGGCGATCGTTAAGAACGACACTTCTCTGCCCTCGCCCGGACCGACGGCCGCTGCCGACGCAAGCCCATCGCCAACTTCCGGAGCGGGAGTTGCTCCCAAACCGGTCCCGGAACCGGAGGCAGGAGACGGCACGGAAAGCAGCGCAACGCCGTCGCACTCTCCCTCTCGTCCTCGCCCGACACCGAAGAGAAGAATATTGCGTCCTGAAGAAGAAGCAGCGCGCATTTTGCGCAGAATCCTGCCTCATCCGTAGTAGCAGCTGCGACCCGCCTTCATTGCCGTGGGCGCATCGCGGCGCTGTGTGGGCAGGCAGCACGTCTCAACGCAACAATTTCCCGGCGGCGGCCGCGTCGGAGATCGCGTTCGCCAGCGCGGCGATCTTATCCACCTTACTTTGGGCCAAGGATTCGCCTGACCCCGCCTTGTAATCGGCGAGGCCGCTTACGGAGGAGGCTACTTCCGGGGTGAGACGGTTGGCCGGCATGTTTTCCCGGAGCCAGACAAAGGCGCCAAGACCCTTGCCCAATTCCGCGCGCGTAGTGGCGCTGCGCAGACCACGGTTCCTGGCGTTCTCCGGCAAAGCGACGGCCAGGGCATAAGTTTCGAAACCCAGGAGATAAAAGAAGTCCGTCTCGGGTGTCTGGCCGGCCAGACGGTTGCTGGTTTTCGTCAGAGCAGCGACCGCCGGAACGAAATTCTTGTCCCAGCGGCGTTGATCGCGTTTCGTCCAGGTCGCATAACTTCCTAGCGGTAATTTTTCCCTCCGACTCAGCCTCGCGAGCGCCTCGAATTCCGAGGAAACACCGAGGTGCAGTTTCTCCAGCAGGGCACTTTGCCGGGCGAAGGAGGCTTCTTTTTCCGAGAGCGTCTGTTGGTAGAAGAAATATCGACCTAACGAACACACCTCTTTGCCCCAGGCAAAATAATCAAGGGGTGCTTCACCTGCGCGGGCGGGAGATTTTCCATCCGGTTGGGCCGCGACCGGCGAAGGGCTCGGACCCGGAGCCGGGGGCTGCGCTTTAGACTCCGGAGCGTCATCCAGAACGTCGACCAGCTGACGGGTGAAGCTGCCCTCGATGCCGTCCTCGGTTCCGATGAGAGTTTTGTTATCGGCGCTTATCTTGTAAGTCCCTCCGGCCTTAATCTGGGGCTTGGCAAAAGTCATCTGCCAGCGGTTGCCTTGCACCGTGACCTTGCCTAGGAGCGTGCGTTCGTCGCCGGGCCACGCCTGATTCGATGGCGTATCATTCATCTTGTATTTCCCGTCTGCGCGGTAAGGCTGCGAATGCACCGCGCACTTGCCATCGGCGTGCAATTCCCAGACCGAGAAAACCTGGTGGCCATTCTCGGTCTTGGTCCGCCACCAACGCGCCCCTAACGGAGTAGGAGAGCCGAGCATGATCGCCATGTCTTTCCATTCATCTGGCTTGATCGACTCAGGCGCCGCCAGCTTTGCCCTAAGAGCATCCGCTCTGGCCCCGACCTTGTCGCCCAGCTTCAGGCGACAGAGCCCGCGATTGTAATAGAGAAAATGATCGGCCGCGTCTGCATTTGAGACGTCACCCAAATCGAGCAGCGGATCGATGACATAGTCCCAATCCTCCAGAGCGTCTTTGTAGCGCCCGAGGTGCATGAAAATGGTGGCCCGAACCAGGAGTGAATTTGCAGTCAGGCCGAACAATGCGACGGCGTCATTGGCCTTTTTCAGCGCGGTCGGAAAGTCGCCTTTGTCGCGCAGAGTCGTGGCTTCGGCGGTCAACTCACTCTGCTTTTTCAAGATCGTCTTCCCCTCCGGGCTATCGATGTCGATTGGATGGTCGGGCCCGGAGTCCGGCTTACGATCCGGCCCTCCAAACACCTGAGCCATCGCCGACGCGTCCAGCAGGTCTTCGATCGCTTCCAGCTCCTTGAGGTTAGCCGACTTGGGAGCTAACCGTTTTGCCTCCAGAGCGTCCGCTTCGGCGCCTGCGTTGTCGCCCAGCCGCCAGCGACATTGTGCGGTATTTAAATAAAGCCGGTAAGCATTCGGTTCGTCCGGCTCCATCTTCGTTTTCACAATTAACCAATCGTCGAGCGCGTCTTCGTACCGTTCGAGCGTCATGAGAATGAGAGCGCGGGCCAAGTGAGGACCTGCGGCCGAGGGGAACGAATCGACGGCCTCGTTGGCCTTCTTGAGGGCGGCGGGCAGATCTCCTTTCTCTTGCAAGGTGATTGCTTCATGAGCGAGATCTTCCTGCTTTTTGGTCGCAAACGGGCTCTTGTCGTTTTTGCTGC
Source organism: uncultured Verrucomicrobiae bacterium (assembly GCA_963749935.1). Lineage (GTDB taxonomy): Bacteria > Verrucomicrobiota > Verrucomicrobiia > Chthoniobacterales > UBA10450 > Palsa-1392. The sequence goes on along the minus strand of CAVVOH010000004.1, from coordinate 858,798 downwards.
TGGCGGGCGAATCCGCCGGATTCGGGCTCGCAGAAGCCTGAGCCATCGTGGATGCGTCAACTAGTTCGTGGATCGCTTCCAGTTCCTTGGGGTCACTCGTCTTGGGAGCCAGCCGTTTCGCTTCCAGTGCGTCTGCTCGCGCTCCTGGCAGATCGCCGAGCTTGAGACGACATAGTCCCCGATATTGAAAAAGCCGGTAAGTTTGGGTGGAGCCGGGTTCCATCTTTGCCACGACAACTGACCAGTCTTCGAGGGCGTCTTGATATCGTTCCAGCGCCATGAGAATGCCGGCGCGGGTGATGCGCGGCTCCAGGCCAGCGGGAGAAAGAGCGGCTGCTTCGTTGACCTTTTCCAAGGCGGCGCGGAAGTCGCCTTTCTTTTGCAAGCCCTGCGCTTCGACGGTAATTTCGTGCTGTTTCTTTGCGACCGCAGCCGAGTCGCCAGCCGCTTCAACTCCGGCCGCTTCGCGAGGATAAAGCAAAAGGGCCGCGGCGACGGCGAAAAATGCACCGATGATGACTCTTTGGCGCGAGCCCGTCCCATCGGCCCCCGTGTGACCAACGCTCATGAGAGAGCTGTTATGGGTCCGGGGGATCGGAAAGGTCAAGCCTCGAAGGTGGCTGCGGGGAAAGGGACTCTCCCGACTTCGGCGGCGTGAGTTTTGCGCGCGGCTGCTGCGGAATCGAACCGGCGCTCGAACCGAGCAACGACCCGATCCCGCCGACCAGCGCCACGATCGGTGCCAGCCAAACGCGCCCCGGCGTTAGGCCTCCGGTTGCCTTCAAGACGCCGAGGAAGACGACCGCGGCGACAAGGGCGCAGACGAGAGATCGCAGCACCTCCGATCTTTGCACTGGATTCCGCATCTCGTCTTCTACCTGGGTATATCCTGGTTTTCGACCCTACGTCCCGCGAAAACTGGGGAATCACTAACGAATTCTGCTTCGCTGTGAATGCAATTTCTGGCTTCGCGAACGTTTTTGCTCAACGTCGGTCGTCGGGACGGGGATTCGCGCTGGCAATTCGGGCATCATTGCCTAAGAGTATTAGGCTAGTCTCATTCTTTTAACCGACACTTATTTCGCTGCGTGAATTCCACTCCTGTTACACCTGATCCGAGCGCTCCGGCCGACGCTCCACAGACCAATCCACCCGGCGAACGCGCCGATCTCCGCCCGGAAAGTATCGACGACGCCGTCATTCGCCTGGCCGGCAATTCGCAGGACGGTATCCAGAGCGCGGGTGCGTTTCTCGCCCGGCTGGCCGGACGCAGCGAGCAGGACGTCATGACCTACATGACGATCCCAGCCACGATCTCGGGCGGGCCGTCGATTTTCCAGGTCCGCATCGGTTCCGGCGAAGTCCTCTCGGCCGGCGACGAAGCCGACTTCCTGGTCGCGTTTTACCAGCACAGCTACCAGGACCACATCGATTTCCTGCGCGAGGGCGGCATCCTGCTCTACGATTCCGATAACGTAGAGCCGGACCTCGACGACAAACGTTTCGTCTACGTCGGCGTGCCGATCACTGGCCTCACGGTCGAAGCGCTCGGCGGCACCGCCAAGGACAAGGGAAAGAATATTTTCGTCCTCGGCTTGATCGCGAAGATCTTCCATCTCGACGTCGAGAAGCTGACCACGCTGATCAAGGAAAAGTTTGCCGGCAAAGACGAGAGCGTTGCCAACACCGCGATCATGGCGTTCACGGCCGGCTACGCCTATCCCGTCGGCAACGTCCTCGCGAAGCGCTACAAGTTCGAGACCGTCCCGAAAAAGCCCGGCGCGCGCGACCAGATCACAATGGATGGCAACCAGGCGCTGGCTTACGGCCTCATCGCGGCCGGCGTGCGTTACGGCGCGGGTTATCCAATCACGCCATGGTCGTCCGTCATGGAAACGCTCCGGCGCGAATTTCCGAAATATGGCGGACTTTTCGTCCAGGCGGAAGACGAGCTCGCGGCCGTCTCGATCACGCTCGGGTTTTCCTACGCGGGACATCTCGCCATCACCGGCAGCGCCGGCCCGGGCATTTCGCTCAAGACCGAGGCGATCGGCTGGGCTTCGATGGCCGAGATCCCGATCCTCATCGTGAATGTGCAGCGCGGCGGCCCCAGCACTGGCCTGCCGACCAACGTCGAGCAGAGCGACCTTTTCCAGGCGATCTACGGCGGCCACGGCGACAGCCCGCGCGTCGTCCTGGCCGCGCAGACCGTCGAAGACTGTTTTTACATCGCGATCGAGGCGGCCCGCATCGCCCGCAAATACAGCACGCCGGTTTTCATTCTCAGCGATACTTCGCTTGCCACCCGCATCGAAGCGTTCGACGAGCCCAACCTCGCCAACCTGATGCTCGACCCTGGGCCCGATCTCACCCCCCGCGCCACCGGTTACAAACCTTACTCGCTCGATCAGATCACCCGCCATGCGCCTCCGGGCACGCGCATGAGGGACGGCAAATATCCTCTCATCACCGGCCTAGAGCACGACGAGATGGGGCATCCCACCGGCAGCCCCAAAATGCACATGGCGATGACCGCCAAGCGGCGCAGCAAGCTGCAAAAGCTCGCCGAAGAGATTCCGCCGCCGGAAATTTTCGGCGAACCGGAAGGCGACGTCCTGCTCGTCGGCTGGGGCTCGACCTACGGCCCGATTCATGACGCTGTGAAACGCGCCCAGCGCGCCGGCGAAACGGTCGGGGCCATCCATTTGCGCCACCTCCATCCCTTGCCTAACGACCTCGAAAAAATCTTCGCGAAATTCAAGCGCGTCGTCGTGGTGGAGATGAACGATCAGGGCCTCTACGGCTTTGGACAGCTCGCCACTCTGCTGCGCGCTCGTTTCTGCGACCCCAAAATCACCAGCGTCACCAAGACCGACGGCCTCACCTATCGGGTGAAAGAGATCCTGGGCCGGGTTTTCGAGGGCAAGATTTTCCCCAGCCGAACCGCCATGCATCATGGCAACGGCGCCGCTCAGACAGGAATCGATTCTGCCGCGGAACCAGTCTCCGTCCCACGCGACGCCACCACCAGCGCCGCGACCGAGCGTGCCGAAGCCAAAGTCTCCACCGCGGCCGACCACGCCGGCGACAACACCCCGCAGCGCCCTGAGACCTACGAAGCCGCCATGCCGAGCAAAGACCAGGATTCAACCGCCTAACCAATTTTGAAATGAATCAGGAAAGCAGGAACGCAGGAAAGGATTTGGAATCCAAGACCGATATCTATCGGGGTTTGACCTTCGTTTCATTGATTATTGGGTTTCAGATCTTTCCTAAAAGCGTCGCATTAACTTCCTGCTTTCCTGCTTTCCTCATTCGTCCCATCTGAATTTCCACCAAATGAGCAACGACACATTGACCGCCGAGCCCGCTGCGCCGCAGCGCGAGAAACTGACCAAGAAAGCAATCACCGCCGATCACCCGACGTGGTGTCCCGGTTGCGGCGACTTCGCCGTCCTCGCCTGCTATTACAAAGTCCTCGAGAAACGCCAGATCGATCATGAGAAGATCGTCACCCTCGCCGGCATCGGCTGCTCCTCGCGCTTCCCTTATTTCGTCAACGGCCACGGCGCCCACTTCATCCATGGTCGCGGCGTTCCTCTCGCCGCCGGCGTCAGCCTTGCCCGGCCCGACCTGCAAGTTTTCCTGTTCGGAGGCGACGGCGACGGCTTCTCCATTGGCGGCAATCACCTCGAGCATGGCGCGCGCAAGAACATCGACCTCACCTACGTGATCATGGACAACTTCGTTTATGGCCTGACGAAGAAGCAGACCTCGCCCACCTCGCCGATCGGGTTCAAATCCAAGACCGATCCGCAGGGCGCGATCGACCAACCGGTCAACGCGATGAAAAAGCTGGTCGCCAGCGGCGCCACCTTCATCGCCCGCACCCACGCCTCGCAGGTCAACCACATGATCCAGATGATCGAGCGCGCCATGGATCACCCCGGCTTTAGCGTGATCGAATGCCTGAGCGAGTGCGTCGAATTTTTCCCCGGCGCTTTCGACCCGGCCAACCCGCGCAAAGGCGGGGCCTTCGAGCTCATCGACGAAAAGAAATACGACAACACTCCTGAAGACGAAGTCCGCCACGATGTGACCGATGAACTCGCCGCCTATAAACTGGCGCAAATTCCATTCCCAGGCGTCTTTGGTGTCTTCTACCAAAACGATCGCCCCACCAAAAACGCGCTCGAGAAAAGATGGGTGGATACGACGCGTGAAAAACTAGGCCAGCCGACCGATCTCGCGCTCCTGCAGAAGACCTTCGATCGGATGAAATAGCCTGCGGTATGAGCGTGAAGGAAGAGTAATCCAAGCCTTTCAGCGGCTTCCGATGGCACCGACTATCGTGACTGCTTACCCAGCCTGCACGGGGAACGCCAGCCAGCCTTTAATGTTGTCCGAGTTCCTCCGGTCGAAAGCGTAGGCAGCTTGCCTAACGGACGGCGCACGACAACACGGACGCGTTTCTTTTTCGGGTTCGGAATGCCCGGCCTCCCCTGTGGGCTGCATCACGGCTGTCTCTCTTCAGGCGACCGGCACGACCGTGGTCATCTCCATTTCCTCGGGCGAAACCTCCGCCTTGTCGGTGATCAACCGGCGCAGGAACGGAATGAGCACGACGAGCGCGATGCCGACCACCAGACTACCCGCACCGAGCGCACCGAAGAGTTTCACATACTCGGGATTGGTGGCGAGCGCGGTGGTACCCTTCGGATCCGGAATCATCCCCGAGAAGTCGCCCGCGAAAAGCGACGCCAGGCCGGTCACGAGCATCCAGCTGCCCATCATGATTCCTTGATATTGCTTCGGCGCGATCTTGCCGATCATCGCGTATCCGATCGGCATGATGAGCAGTTCACCGATGCTCTGTAAAACGTAACTCATGAAAAGCCAGATGAATGCACTCTTGCCATCCACGCCGGCCAGCTTGATTCCTACTGGAAGGATGAGGAAGCCCAGCGCCATCAGGATGAGCGAAGTCGCAAACTGCTTTGGAATGTCGATCCTCCATCCACGCTCGCGTAGCCGCGTAAATGCCGCCGCCAGCAGCGGCCCGCCGACCACGATACAGACGGTGTTGATGTTCTGAATCCATTGTGGCTGAATCTCCACCTTGCCGATCATCAGATCGACATTGTGAACCGCGAACAGCATCAGGCCGCTCGGTGCCATCTGGTAGAGCGACCAGAAGGCCAGCGAGCCAAGGGTGAGAATCAGATAGGCCGTCATGTTCCGCCGCTCGCGGCGATCCCGGTGGCGGACGGTGATATAGAGTAGTGCGGCCGCGACCGCGGCGCAGATGCCCTTGATAATCGTCTCGGTCCCGTCGGGCCGCTGCAGCATGAACCACACGACGGGCACGACACCGATGACAATCCCGATGCCGGCCAGCAGGCGCACTTGGAATTGTTTCGACGTCACTTCGAGCAGCGGCGTGTTGCGGTCGGTCAGCGTCGTCCAGTTGAACAAGGCGAGGACGATGGCCATAAAATTGCCCAATGTCGCGAAGATGAAGAGGCTGGCGTAGCTCTCCGTGCCTTGGAAATAACCGGCGGCCGTGAACCCGACGAAGAAGCCGACATTCATGCCGGCGTAATTCCAAAGGAAAGCCCCTTCGCGGCGCGGATCCTCCGAGGTGAAGCGCTGCGTCAGCATCATGTTGATGCAGGTGACGTTCAGCCCGCTGCCGGTGAGAAAAAAAGCCAGGCCGACGTAAAACATCGCGAGCGAGCCGGTCGCAATACAGGCACAACCGATGACCTGCGCCGCCATCCCGCCGACAAAGAGATTCCGGTTGGAAAGAAAACGCCCACCGAGGTAGCCGCCGAAGAGATGCAGCCCGTAGTTAAAAGCGCCAAACACGCCCATCAACGTCGTGGCCATTTTGACCGAGAGCTGGAGATGCTTCGTCGCGTAGAGGACGAGCGTCGAGTAAAGCACCGCGAAGCCGAGCGTGGCGAAGATCTGAATGAAGAACAACGCCGCCGTCCCCTCCGGTGCCCTGGCGAAAAGGCGTTTAGATGAATTCATCGAGGCCACTGTTGTCGGTCCCTGCCGGGGTGAATGTCAAGCTAAGTCCGAGTACCAAACGCCAGGCCCACCACAAAAGCACTTACAAGTCGTAAGCCAGCTTATGCGTCGGCTGGTAAAGCTGCATGTCGTCCGCGCCGGGCACGATCAGCATGGCGATACGGCCGTAGATTTGTTCCTCGATCGGCCCGCGAAACTCCGCGCCTTTCGCCCGCAACTCCTCTACCGTCGCCTCGAGGTCGTCGCACATCAGTGAGATGGCGTGGTGCCGCGGATGATCGTAGCTCTTCCCTTCCCACACGCTATGGGTCGGGTGCACTCCCATCTCGCTCGGTCCCGATTTGAAGATGAGCCAGTCCTCATCCCACTCTTCGGCCACATACTTCCAGCCCAGCACGTCCCGCAGAAACGCCCGCGTTGCCTTCGCGTCGTCGGAGTAAATCAAAGTGTGAATTGAAGTAATCATGCGGTTCATCTTCAGCGCTACCCCTGCTGTTTCCCAGTAGATTATGGATCATGCTAATCCGGCAGCGTCTCGACCCGATGCGCCGAGGCGCTGCCGGCCGAGGCCACCATAATGCAGGCGATCGCACCCCATTGGAGCCAGCTCAGATGTTCGTGCAGAAACGCCATTCCGGCCACCGCGCCGAGCACCGGATCGAGACTCAGGAGCACGCCCAGGGTGCGGGTCGGGATCTTCGGCATCGCGATCATTTCCAGCGAATAGGGCAATGCGCTCGAGACCAATGCCACGACGCTGCCGGCGAGCAGAATGCGCGGCGCGAGGAGAGCGGTCCCATTTTGCGCCAGGCCGATCGGCACGATGAAAAGAGCACTTACCAGCATGCCGAGCGCGGTCGATGGACCGCCGTGCGAGATCCCGGCGCGCCGCCCGTAAATGATATAGAGCGCCCAGCAGATTCCGGCCAGCAACGCCAGCGCCACCCCCTCCAGCGCCAGGGGCTCGCTATTGTGGGAGAGCGGCAGCAAGGCGAGCAGGCCCAACACGGCCAATGCGATCCAGACAAAGTCGATGGCTCGCCGGGAAGCGAACACCGCCACGGCCAATGGCCCGGTGAATTCGATCGCCACCGCCAGCCCGAGCGGGATGGTCTTGAGCGCGCCGTAGAACGAGAGATTCATGCAGCCCAGCGCCAGACCGTAAATGATCACCGCGCGCGCTTCGTGCCTGGCAAAGCGCATCCGCCACGGCCGCCAGACCGCGCAGAGCATGACTGCGGCGAGCCCAGTGCGCAGAGCCGTGGTTCCGGCGGCGCCGACCAGCGGAAAGAGGCCTTTGGCGAGAGTAGCGCCGACCTGGAAACAGGCCATCGCGATCATCAGCACGATGATCGGCCCCAGCAAAGAAGCGGTGCGGCCGCGGCCGTCGGGCTGTTTCATGTCGATGTGTGAATGACAGTAACCATCGGAGGGTAGCAGCAGCCCAGTGTCCGTGTCTCCCAGCCCGACGCAGGACAGTTATGGTCAATCAGGCCGTTCGACCGGCCATGAGCTGCCGGAAAAATGCGCCCCCTCCTGGCTCTACCTTAAGCCCTGGATTTCGACCAGCACAGCGCGATCAAACTTCCTCCGACCAGATCGCGCACTCGTTCCCGCTCGGTTCGGTGAAATGAAAGCGCCGCCCGCCGGGAAACGAGAAAATGTCTTTCGTAACCGTGCCGCCGAGATCGAGGACGCGCTGCCGCACTTCCTCCAGCCGCGGATGATAGAACACGACTAGCACACCACCGGATGCAATTGTGGAGTGCGCCTCAGCCCGCGCGAAACCGCCCGCGATCCGTCCATCGTCAAACGAAGTGTAATCCGGCCCGTAATCGGTGAATTTCCAGCTAAACAACTGCTCAAAGAACGAGCGCGTCGCCGCGAGGTCCGCCGCCTGAAACTCAAGGTAATCGATCTGGTTATCAGCACTCATGATGGCTCTAATCGTGCCAGAACTTTGCCACCACCGCAAAGCTCGAAAGGTCGCGAAAGAAGTGGCCTGTCGTGTTGGAATAAACAGAATGCCAGCGAGGACTCTCTCGGCGCGCGATGAATCATAAACCCCTCGCCACCGCAGCTGTCGTCAGTAACGTAACAGCCGTGCAGACGCAGGCGAGATACGATGCCTGATACAATCCATCCTGACGTGCGCATCGGGCACGTGCACCTGAAAGTTTCCGATCTGGACCGCGCCCTCCGGTTCTACCGCGACGTGCTCGGCTTCGAGCTGACGCAGCGCTACGGCGATCAAGCGGCCTTCCTTTCGGCCGGCGGCTATCATCATCACATCGGGCTCAATACCTGGGAGAGTGCTGGCGGCACCCCGCCCCCGCCCGGTTCCACCGGGCTGTATCATCTCGCGATTGTTTATCCGACGCGGGCCGAGCTGGCTGATGCGCTCCGCCGCGTCTTGCGCGCTGGCATTCCCTTGGAAGGCGCCTCCGACCATGGCGTCAGCGAAGCGATCTATCTGCGCGATCCCGATGGGAACGGCGTCGAGCTTTACTGGGATCGCCCGCAGGAGCAATGGCCGAGCACCGCAGAAGGCGAACTCAACATGGGAACCGCGGCACTCGATCTGGAGGATTTGTTAAGGGAGGAGCGACTCGCCCATTCGCGCTCTCGGCCGAGACTTTGTCAGGAATAATGGCAACCCGCGAAAACCGACCCCGGGTTGCCTTCACACGAGTGTCGCCATTGAGATCGGCCAGCACGGCATCGAATTGGCCGGTGCGATGGCGGGATCGAATTCTTGCAAAGCCACCGGGTGGCGGCGGCTTGCCGGACCCGGCGGATTACAGCGAGATTCTGAAGCTGACCCCCATTGCTCCCACTAACGCGTCGACAAAGCGGCCTGATCAATTACAATGCCCGGCATGGCGGTGCGTTTAAAGAACCTAGCGCCGAAATGGCGATCGAGCACGGTCGGGAGTGAGTCCACGCTTCATCAACTCGCGCCATACATTGGTAAGCTGAAGACCAGCGTCGCGAGCACCCTCATTCGAGCCTACTCCCGCAAAGATGATGTCATCATCGACCCATTCTGCGGCTCCGGCGTCGTACCACTCGAAGCCTTGCTAAACGAGCGATCAGTAATCGCAAACGATCTAAATCCGTATGCCGCTACCCTTACCAAAGCAAAATTGTTTCCGATTCGCGATGTTTGGAAAGCACTTGCGGCCGCAACCGCATACGTCGAGCGAGCGAAGGTGCTTGCGGCGAGGCGACAACACCGCGTTTCGGCGCCGCAGTGGGTTCGGGAATTCTTCCATCCGAAGACGCTCGCTGAGGTAAAGACACTCGCTGATTTGCTCCGCAGAAATTGCGAATGGTTCCTACTCGCGAACCTTTTAGGAATCCTGCACCATCAGCGGCCGGGGTTCCTGTCTTACCCGTCCAGCCATTTGGTGCCGTACCTTCGACTGCAAAAGTTTCCCAAGAGAAAATATCCCGAGCTTTACCGATACCGAGATCCAGAGCCGAGACTAATTCGAAAGCTGCTACGCACATACTCCCGGCTGGACGTGACGCAAATCGACGGGCCACGACTTACGTTTGTAAGCGGTGATATTTGCCGCCTCCCGGTCCGCCGAAAAGCGACGGTGGCGATAACTAGTCCGCCTTACATGAATGCACTGGATTATGGGCGCGATAATCGGCTGCGGCTATGGTTTCTTGGCGTGCGGTCGCATGACAAACTAGACGTCGCCCTTCCGACTAACGAGGCAGCTTTCACGACGCTCATGGCAAACACCGCTCGAAAGCTAGGCAGCTGTCTTGGACCGCGGGGTAAGGCGATTCTGATCGTGGGCGAGGTCATTCGCGGCACTAAACGCACTAAGACAAACGACATTGTCCGGACTGTGTTTGAACACGAAGGTGCATGGAAGCTCGTCGATGAGATCGATGACCCCGTGCCGGACATTCGCCGCAGCCGCCGTAGTTGTCGAGGAACAAAAACCGAATGGATAATGGTGTTTACGAAAACAGCATGAGTAACTTCAGCACATCGCAGTTTACCGGGCAGGTACACTATTTGCCATTGGACAGCATACGTCCAAGTCACCACAACCCCCGCGGCGTGATCCGCAACAATGAGAGCTTCGAACGTCTGGTTACCTCGGTAGCGGAGGTCGGCCTCTTGGTGCCGCTGGTAGTGCGCGAACTAGCGCAACCAATAAACGGCATTCGGTATGAGTTGGTTGACGGTGAACGACGGTTTTGCGCAGCTAAAGAACTGTCGATGTCGCCAGTGCCGGCGCACGTCATTGAAGGTGATGAGCCTGAAGGTGGCTTCCGGAAGCTGATGTTCCATCTGCACATGACCCGACAGCAATGGGAGCCTATGGAGCAGTGCAGATCGCTTGTAGAAGTGTACCCCCAGCTGCGACGCGGCCTTCGCTTTGAGGAGAAACCGAGATGGGTGAAGAAACTCGCTGAAGAAACGGGAATGCCATCGGTTACTGCTCGGGATCGCGTTCGCGTGCTTGCCTGGTCTAAAGATCTCAAAAAGCTATTTTTTCGCTTCGATGAACAGCAGCCGAAAAAGGATATTTATTCATACGTGCTCGCGATTGAAGCCAGTGTGATAGAGCCCTCATTCAAAGCATTTCCCGACTTGTATAACCACCATCAGTCAGCTTTTGATCACGCAAACGAGTATCGCGGCAAGTTGTTAGGCAAAACGATCGACGGCTTTCAAACAGGCGCGGTTCGTAGTCGAGAACAAATCCGGAGCGTTTCAGCGCTTTTTCTTCCGGACCTTCCGGGCCCCGAGCGTCGGGTTGCACGCTCATTGTTTACAACGTTTCTCAAGGATTCAGACATCCAGTTCGAGGACATGCGTGCTGAAATTGATGCTCGATTGCCAAGCGTCGCAAGGGAGAGGACACCGAAGCCGCAGCGACTGCTTGCTTTGATACGGTCGCTTCAGCAAATACTTCAGCAATACGACTCAACGATTATTGATAATCATGTTGAGCGGGAGGCGTCTCGGAAGAAATTGCGGCACGACCTCTCCGACGCGTTGGAGGCACTGTGCGCGACCGTGGAAGAGTTACAGGAACGTTTGGATGCCTAGGGAGGAATTGCCACAGGCGGGACGCGATAGTCTACTTGCGGTGCTTGGTAGAAGGCAAGCTGCACGCTTCGTTGACTACGCGGCCATCGATCGTAGCCGGTTACCCCGTAGGTTCAGGTTCGGTCCGCAGCTAACGATTGCAGCAGGCGATCGAATGCATCTCATTCACGAACTTGCTTCCGCCGAGATTCCAAAGCATGTCGCGGTGGCTGCGAAGCTGCTGGAGGCTACGCCAGACATTACCATCAGTATTTTGGTGCGGGACCTGCCCGGACAGGACGACCCTGCGCGACTTGCGTCGCCTGTGCTGACCACCTGCGCGAAACTGAAGATCGGGCTCTTGCTGGAGCTAACGAGTGGTATCGCCGTTGCGCTGCCGCCCGGCTTTGCTCTGCCACGTCCGCGAAGACCGAGAAGCATGGAGTTCGGACATATCCCTTCTTGGCTGCTCGACCGCCTGGAGCAGACAGGCTCGTTCAGCGAACATTTATCGACACAACTCGCAAGATTCACTGAGCGTTATCGCGAGGCCACGGCTCAGTCGGCACCTAGCAACACCGACGAAAGTCGGCTGCTTCATAGGCTCGCTCGCGGAATCGCCGATGGTGATGAAAGGCTATTTTTTCCGGCTCATCTACTCCATACGCTAGAGGGTTATGAGCAAGGTGGCGCGGACGGCGGCGCACGGGATCACTTTTTCCACACGTTCATCAACCTGTTTACCGGATTGGTGATATTAGGTGAGCTGTTTGGGAACCGCAGACCCGCGGAACGCCCCGATCGATTCATAAGGGACACCCATGGCTCTGCAAAAATGAAGCCTTGGGAAACGCTGTGGAGCCTGACCTGTTTGTTTCACGATCCTGGTTATATGGGTCAGAATATCTGGTGCATGTTACACTCCGCTTTTGGTCTGCCGTTTAACGCACGCGAGGCGCCGGAGATTCCCGATGCAATAAAAGAGATGATCGCCCGTGGATGGGATGAGTATCGCGTGGCTCGGTCTGACCTGTTGGGTTTGTTTCGAACTTCATGTGGCTACTGGACGCCAGGCAGCTGCGGACCAGACGTTGCCGATCGCTTTGACGACGCGTTGCGGAGCGCATATTTCGACGAATTTGGGCCCAATCACAGCATCATCTCAGCTTTAGGCCTGATCCAACGGTGTAGGAACTACTCGGCTGTTACGGGCGGAACATACGACCGGGATGTAGCATTGCGCGCATGCGAGATCGCCGGCCTTTGTATGCTGTTCCACGACCAACGGTGCCGGGTGACGCTTGGATCTTCTGGACTGCTGCCGGTTGCTTTCGAAGAGCTGCCTTACGCTACGATGCTCATGTTCGTCGACGCTATTCAGGACGACCGCCGAGACATCGCGGCGGGCGCGTTCCCGAGGCGGGGCCTACTTGACGCACTCACCGTAAATGCTCAGGAACGAAGTGTTACCGCGATTGTGGACCTGCGTCGGACCTCGCCCGTTCGCTGGCCCTATCTCATCAGCGAGTTTGAGAACGTGACTTCTTGGATAAATCGCGAATCGGACACTAAATTCATTATTGACTACACATCACGCGCAAAACTAACGGTTTGACGTATCTTAATCGCTGTTAGCCAGGCATCGCAGCTCGACTTCCTGGTCGAGGCGTGCGCGGCACACGGAGATTCGGAGTCAGAGATTACTATCAATAGTCGCTTGTATTCGAAGCATCGCCCGCACTCGAATAGGATTCTTTCAAGCGGACGTAGACGACGGGAGGAATGGGAACGGGAATCGGGGTCAGTCTGTGAATCTCGGCAGCTCTCTTTTCCTCGACTGGGTTGCGGGCGACTTTTAATGGAGATGACCAAGCGGCCACCGATTGGATCTCGCGACCTTCGATCAGGATTTCTGCTACCGAGATCGCGACTTTCGCGGTCGAGTTTGGCGTGATTGCGGTGAGGCGGATTCGGGGTCAGTCCGTGAATCTCGGCAAGCGGGCTCCTAGAAGTGGAATGTTGGGGCGTTTCGGGGCTGAAATGACGTTTTTTGACCTTCAAGGTGGCCGCGGCGGGGGCTGAGGTCGGAATCTGCACCTCAAAGGTGGACGAGCCGACCTTGAGGGTCGGACAGCGTGACCTGTGGAGGTCGGAGTGGCGACGTCGAGGGTGGCCGCGGCGACCTTTCGGGGTGGAAAGCCGAGGCCTTGCGGTGGCGGCGTTGACCCTAAGAGGTCGGCCCGCCGACCTCAAAGGTCGAGCGGACTGAACCTTTAGGGTCGCCGGGGCCACCTCTGAAGTCGCCCCGGCGCCCGGTTTTGATCAGGGGGTCGGGGGTGTCTTAGGTTTCGGAGCGTGTTGGCGGCTGGCTTTGAGTTGCTGGCGCAGGGCGTCGAGGCCCTGGCTCTTGCCCGCGCTCTTGATGTAGCCGTAGGCCTCCAGCCCGGCGGCGTAGAGGTCGCTCCCCAGCGCCATCATGGTGTCGTCGAGTTTCTCGAAGACTGGTTTCAAGGCGTCCATGATCGGGAGCAGCTGGTGGTAGAGATCCATGTCGGCGTTGAACTCGGCGAGGTCGAAGGAGGCGGGGAAGACTTGCGAGTTGGAGTTGGCGACCGGCACGGTTTGCTCGACGAAACTGCGCCGGATGTTGCCCATTTTATTGAGATTGACCCGGTCGGCTATGCTCAAGCCGACGAGGAATGGGAGTTTGGTTTGAACGGTGGCAATCGCGGCGATGGCCGCGTCGCGGTCGGTGTCGCTCAGCGTGGCTGAGACTAGGTTTTGGTCTGACATACTATTTTCCTTTCTGTTCTGTGAACGGCGCGCTGGCGGCGCGCGGTTATGTGCGGTTTATGGTTTTCGTGGACGAGGAACGGCCGCGATCGGCCAAAGGTGCGATTGGGAAAAGCGGGCCGCGCCCGGCTGCTGGAACGCGCAAGTAAGGCAAAGCGCCGGGCGGTTTGGCCAACTCAGCGGTTCTGACGGAGGTCGGGCGCATCACTTAGGCCGCCGCCTGTTGTCCGAGGCGGCGCTCGAACCTTCTTTTGCCAGCAGTTCCTTCAGGATAAGAATCTCGCGGTCCTTCATCTCCAAGCGGCGCCGCAACTCCCAGATGATGGCTGAGGCGCGGGTCCTCCCTTGGATCTTGCCGAGGATGTGGTGGATGTGCGTCTTGACCGTCGCGATAGCTGTCCCGGTCTTTTTGCTGATCTCCTCGTTAGTCAGATCCTGGGCGAGCAGTTGGACGATTTCTTCCTCGCGGGTGGTGAGACCGCCGGGGCGCTCCGGCGCGGCGTCGTCGGGGTCGTAGATCGGTGTGCCACGCGGCGCGAACTGCCCCGCCTGGTGCGCGGAGAGTACTTTCTTTTTGGGTGGTTGATCCGGCGGGTGACCCATGGGCGCGCAGTTTTGCGCGGACGCGCCGGGAGCGTCTATCCACCCCAGGGTGTAGATGAAGCGCGGGTGTGATCAGCGCCCTGGCGAAGACCGGTGCTTCAGCCGTGCGCAAAAGCGCGCGAGTTGCTTCGCGCCTCCCGGGCGTTCATGATTTCCCCATGCAAAAGATTACGCCATTTCTTTGGTTCGACGGTAACGCGGAGGAAGCGGTCAATTTTTATCTCTCGGTCTTCAAGGACGGGAAGATTCATTCGACGACGCATTACCCGGAAGGGTCGCCGGGGGAAAACCAGACGGGCACGGTGATGACGATCGCGTTCGAGCTCAACGGGCAAGCAGTTCGTCGCGCTCAATGGCGGGCCGGGCTATCCCTTTACCAATGCGGTCTCGCTGGTGGTGAATTGCGAGTCGCAGGAGGAGATCGATTACTTACTGGGAGAAGCTGTGCGCGGATGGCGGCGAACCCAATCGTGTGCGGCTGGCTCCGGGACAAGTTTGGCATGCCGTGGCAGATCGTTCCGGGCAAGATCTGGGATTGGCTGCGCGGTGAAGATCCTGCGCGCGTGCAGCGCGTGACGGCGAAGGTTTGGGCAATGGAGAAGCTGGACCTGGCCGAGCTGGAACGCGCGGCGGGTTGATCCTGTGCGTCGTTAGGGCGCAGTCCCGGAATGACGGGTCTGCCCGTCGCAGTAAACTCGCGCCCGCTTTTCGGCTCTCTAGTTTAAGCCGTACACTTCGACCAGTGCCACGCCGGTCGTATCACCCACGCCGCGCACAACCGCAGTGTATGATCCGGGCGCCAAAGTTGAGAGAATGGCCGACTCGGCATCGTCGGTCGGCGGGGCGCCGGTGGCTTCGATCTCAGCTTCCTGGCTGTCGCGCCAATTATCATTGCTAGCGATGACGCCGCCATCGGCGTCGTGTAACTCGAGGATTGGGTCGGCCAGGCTGCCGGCAACCGGCAAGGAAGGCCCAATAGCCCTGATCAGCACTGTCTGGTCAAGAGTCCCCAAGACAATGAAACCGCCGATTATTACATTGTCGCCGGTTTGGACCAGGCCACGGGTCGAGATATTCGCCAGGTTCGCGTCCGTCGTCTGGTCGAGATCGTAAGCCTCGACCAGGGCAATACCGGTGCCGCCATCGGCTCCCCGGATAATCGCCGTGTAGGCGCCCGGGTCGAGAGTCACCAGCAGGGCCGACTCCTTTGGATTAGTCGGCGGAATTTCCGTATCGATGATCTCCTGTTTGTTCGCGTTTGTTTCCCAGTCGTCGTTCATCGCAACGACCGTGTCCGAGCTGTCGTGTACCTCCAGCACCGGGTCCGCCAGCTTTCCGTCGAGCGTGAGAGACGGCCCGATCGCGCGCAGCAAGACCGGCTTGCTATGGGTGCCAGCGACGATAAACCCACCGATCAACACCTTATCTCCGGTCTCGACCGGCAGACGCGTAGAGATGTTGGCCAGGGTTCGCGGGATGGTAGCTCCCAGCTCGTATGCGCCGATATCGGGCGCGTCGACGCGGTTATAGCGACGTTGATCCATCGCCGGTGCAGCTGGATCGCCCGCGTCAATGGCCGGGCTGCCCGCAAGGAGGGCACAGGTTTGGGTTGGACCGCCATTGCTCGCCAGCGTCTCCAGCAACGGATCGATCGGGGCATCTTCCGTCCCGATTTGATCGCCTGTTGCAGGCGCTATCTCCCCACCCGTCCCATCGCCGATCAGATTGTAACCTTCGGATAGCGTTAGGGGAATCGTGCCTGTCATGACGATATCCGGATGGGTCGACGAGTGGTTCGCCGCGAGAATCGTATTCTTGAGCGCCACCGACGCACCGAGGTCCGTGAAGTTGACGACGCCTCCGCCCCCTAGATCATTATCGTAAGGAGAATCCCCGGAAGCGGTGTTGTTGGTTATGGTGCAATCCGTAAGGGTAGTGGGGCCACCACTCCAGATCGCTCCGCCATCACCTTGGGCGACGTTGCCATAGAGAGTGCTGTCACTTAGGTCCAGTTGTGACCCCACGCTGTTGATTCCGCCCCCATTGCCCCGCCCATTCCTGTTGTTCGCGATCGTGCAGCGAAAAGTGATCACGTAACCTGAGTTGTAGATACCGGCTCCAACGCCCGGGCCCATATCCGGCTCCGCTGGGATGATGTTATCGGAAATCGTACAGTCACGCAGCGACACAATATCGTAGACTGCGATTCCGCCGCCTCCGAAGGTCGCAACGTTCTCAGAAATCGTGCAAAGGGTAAGAGTGGTATAGCCGCCCACGTAGACGGCGCCGCCGCTTATGGTCGCGACATTGCCGGTAAAGGTGCAAGAGGTGAGACGAGTGACGCCACCCGTGCCCATGCCTTCGCTGCCGAATCCTCCGCCCATCACTCCTCGATTATTCGTGAAGTGACAGTCGGAGATCGTTGCCTCCGCGGAGACAAACGTGTGCATGCCGCCACCGTATGGAGTCGTCATTGTGCCATCTCCATTGGTGATCGTCAGACCACTCATGGTAAGGCCCGCATAAACGTCTAACACGACAAATGCCGGCGTACCCGACGCGTTGCTTCTTGCGATCGTCAGTTCATCCGGCCCGGGCCCGATAATGGTCAGGCTCTTATCGATCACCAATGCAGCCGTCGTGAGGGTGATCGCATCCGGCGTCGGCAGATCAAAGACGATCGTGTCGCCCGATGCCGCGGCCGCGATCGTATCCCGCAAAGAGCCGGGGCCGCTGTCGTCATGATTGGTCACCGTCAGCGTATCGCCAAAGGCGGCCGCGGTGATGATGAGCAGAAGGGTGATGCCTGCGAGGAACTGTTTCATTGTTTGTCGGAAGTCTCTTGAGTGGGCGGAATTAATGCAAAATAGTCCAATTCTGTCAATCGGTGATTGTAGCTCTCCGGACAGTGGCCGGATACTTCACCGTGCCCTGAAGAAGAGAGATTCGTCCTGGGAACAGCGAGATTATGAAGCTGACCCCACGTCAGCCTGCCGGAATGTCGCGCGGGAAAGAATCCTTTGACGCGGCGGAACCAATGTAGATATCCTCAAGGCCAGCTTCTCAATCATTCCGCGTCTCCCGGGTCCTAATAACTGCAAATATGCCTCACTCATCCGTCGTCTCTTTTCTTTCCCTTCGCTTGTCGAGGACGATCGTCTTTTCTCTGGCGGTCGTCTTACTCCATAGCTCCTTTGCGGAGCAATCTTCCAAGGGCGAATTTTCGCCAAAAGCGGCCGATTCCTTGTCATGGACAAGCACGGGAAACATGCAAACGGCGCGGTGGATTCATACCGCAACGTTACTTCAAGATGGGAAAGTGCTCGTCGCGGGTGGTGGCGGCGTGCAGGGCGGGGTGGCTTTAGTCGATTGCGAGCTTTACGACCCCGCCAGCGAACTTTGGGGAACCGTTGGGAGCCTGGCTTTTCCGCGTTACTATCACACCGCTACCCTCCTGCCGAACGGCAAGGTTCTGGTGGCAGGCGGATATCAAGCTATCCCGTCGGTCCTTTACGCAAGCTGCGAGTTGTACGATCCGACGACCCGGATATGGAGTCCCACCGGGAGCATGCGTCAGGCACGCTTCGTCCATACCGCCACGCTCTTAGCCGATGGGAAAGTGCTCGTATCTGGCGGAGACGGCGGTAATGGCCCGATCTCCGAATGTGAAGTTTATGACCCAGCCACTGGGGTTTGGACACGAACCGGCGATTTGCACGTCACACGTAATTCCCACGCCGCCAGCTTGCTTGGCAATGGAAAAATCTTGGTCGCGGGCGGCGTCGGCGGAATCACCGGCGGCAACATCGCAGAAGCCGAAGTCTACAACCCTGCCACCGGCAGATGGACACTTACAGACAGCCTTTTACAAGCCCGTTTCCTGCACACGATGACCCTGCTCCCGGACAAGTCCGTCTTGGTCACAGGTGGAAATCAGTATCCGGTGAATGGACTAGCCAGCTGTGAACTCTACGGATCGAGAACCCGTCAGTGGTCCGAGACAGGGAGTCTCAATGGGGGCCGTCAGTATCATACCGCCACACTCCTTCCAAATGGCCAGGTCTTGGTGACCGGTGGTGACGACGAGGTGAGTATCCTGAAGAGCACGGAATTATACATTCCGAAGCGAAAAGCCTGGACACCTGCCGGAGATCTGAACGACGCGCGCATTCTTCAGAGCGCAACTCTGCTCTTGGACGGGCGAGTCTTGGTCGCAGGGGGAGATGGGGATAACGGAATCCTATCCAGCGCTGAGCTATCCAACCGGCCTCGATAATCTATTCCTCTCCTCTCGCGGCAGACCAGCACTCTTCTGCGATTTTAGAAGCGTCGCGCTGATATAGAGAGCGGAAATAGGAATAGGGGTCAGAGCGTGAATCTTGGCAAATCACTGTGCTGTTCTCGGACGGCCGCGGTCCGTCGGTCGAGCATAACCGCCAACATTCACGCTCTGACCCCTGATTTCCCCCATCGCGATCATCAGCACGATGATCGGCCCCAGCAAAGAAGCGGCGCGGCCGCGGCCGTCGGGCTGTTTTGCCGATGTGTAAATGACAGTAACCATCGGAGGCTAGCGGCAGCCCAGTGTCCGTGTCTCCCAGTCCGACGCTGCGACAGTAAGGTCAATCAGGTCGGCAGAGCGGCCGGAAAATCGCGCCACCTCCGGGCTCTACCTTAAGCCCCAGATTTCGACCAGCACAGCGCGATCAAACTTCCTCCGACCAGATCGCGCACTCGTTCCCGCTCGGTTCGGTGAAATGAAAGCGCCGCCCGCCGGGAAACGAGAAAATGTCTTTCGTAATCCGTGCCGCCGAGATCGAGGACGCGCTGCCGCACTTCCTCCAGCCGCGGATGATAGAACACGACCAGCACACCACCGGATGCAATTGTTGAGTGCGCCTCAGCCCGCGCGAAGCCGCCCGCGATCCGCCCATCTTCAAACGAAGTGTAATCCGGCCCGTAATCGGTGAACTTCCAGCCAAACAACTGCTCAAAGAACAAGCGCGTCGCCGCGAGGTCCGCCGCCTGAAACTCAAGGTAATCGATCTGGTTATCAGCACTCATGATTGCCGAGATCCGTGCCAGAACCTCGCCCCTGCTGCCAAGCTTGAAAGATCGCGAAAGAAGTGGCCTGTCGTCTCGGAATAACAGAATGCCGCCGAGGACTGTCCCGGCGCGCGGTGAATCATAAACCCCTCGCCACCGGCGTTGTCGCCAGTAACGTCATAGCGCAGATGCAGTCGAGATACGATGCCTGACACAGATCCATCCTGACGTTCGCATTGGGCACGTGCACCTGAAGGTTGCCGATCTCGACCGCGCCCTCCGGTTCTACCGCGACGTGCTCGGCTTCGAACTGACGCAGCGCTATGGCAGCCAAGCGGCCTTCCTTTCGGCCGGCGGCTATCATCATCACATCGGGCTCAATACCTGGGAGAGTGCTGGCGGCACCCCGCCCTCGCCCGGTTCCACCGGGCTGTATCATCTCGCGATTCTTTATCCGACGCGCGCCGAGCTGGCCGATGCGCTCCGACGCGTCTCGCGCGCCGGCCTTCCCCTGGACGGCGCGTCCGACCATGGCGTCAGCGAAGCCATCTATCTGCGCGACCCCGATAGGAACGGCGTCGAGCTTTACTGGGATCGTCCGCAGGAACAGTGGCCGCGCACCGCGAAAGGCGAACTCAACATGGGAACTGCGGCACTCGATCTGGAGGATCTGCTAAGAGAGGAACGGCCGTCCAGTCGGGCGTGAGTCCGTGAAGATTGGAGGCGCTCCCGCTGAGTTGGCAATGGATGGAGAGAAATTCCGAAGCTGACTCCCCGCCTCGGCTCCCAAAGGCAGGGTCATGGCAACATGCACGGACCGACCCCGTTCCCCCCGTTCCCTTCCCCTGTCCTGTCATATTCGGATGAGTTCTGGAATCCCGAGCCCGGTGAGGTATTCGAATGTCGGCTGGTAGAACTCCGGCAGTCGGGTTGGATCGTTCGAGTCGCCAGACGGCACGAAAATGACCATGCCCTGTCTGGCACGTGTAAGTAGGACGCGGTAGGCGTTTCGTAGATATGTGCGGTTCTCCGTGTTCGCGAATATTGCACCAGCGGCTCCCGCGGAAGTCGTGATAATTCCACGCCGAGCCGTTGAAGCGGAAGTCGCCGTCACCACGCGACGCATGCCCAATCGAGCTCAAGTCCCTGCACCTGAAACTCCGTGGCGGCGTCTTCTAGATAGTAGCTGGAGCGGGTGTCGTGGCGCTCGTTGAGGAACTAGTGCACGGGATCAACATACACCCGGATATCGATCGCGTGCGGTTTCAGTCGCATGCGCTTTCGATGAAGCGACGAGCCCGAAGCGCTCGGTTCCTCGTGCCTTTGAGCGAACCCATTCCTCGCGCAGTTTCAATATCACGCGTGATTGCGATTGGGAATCTGGTCAGCGAATTCCGCAAACGCGCGTTTTCGCCTGCGCCTGATCACAATCGAGCAATGCCTTGACGAATGCCGACACGTTCTCAGCGCGGAATGAACGCATGGACACCGCCAGATGCAGCGACTCATCGAGGTGCGCCTTGTGGAACCACTCCTGCACAACGCTGACCGTTTCCCGTCGGCGTATTCGCTGTCGGTGAGGCGCGGGGAAATGATACATCTCCCAATGTGGAAAGCTTCGGTGCACGGCCTCCAGCCACGTCTCGATGCCAGCTTCGCCGGTGTTGATCTCCTGACCGCCGCCGACGAGGCAGACGATCACAGCCCAATCGTTATGCCGGTCCATGTAAGAGATGAGGAACTCCGGTTCCGACTGGGAGAAGCCGGGCCGGTTCTTCTTCCGCTGCATGAAGTTCGCCGTCTGCCGCAGGTTCCACGCGCGCTGCGCTTCATCGAAGATCACGACGTGCTCAATCGGCGGTCCGCGAGTCGATGAGCCCATCGTCGCGGAAATGATGCACGTTCTGAATGAAGGCTTTCACGCTTCGTCCGAATCTCTCCTTTCCGAATTCTTTCCGGCGATTTCTTGCTTCGTTCGAATTCGTCGCGGGTGAGCGCTTCACGCAGAACTGCCACGAGCGGACCGTTCCCGGAGAGAAAGACGGCGTGCGTCGGCTCGTGAGCGTCACGCCGCGCGTGTCGCGAGGTTTAGTCCGACGAGCGTCTTCCCGGCCCCTGGCACACCTGTTACGAAGCAGATTCGTTTTAGACCTTTCGCTTGTGCTTCGTCGACCAGTTCCTCGATCCGCCGCGAAGTCACATTCAGATTCTGGGCTCCGGCATCGAAGCGCGCGATCGCTTCGACAGAATGCTGAGCATAGAGCGAACGCGCAGCTTCGACGATCGTGGGTGTCGGATGGTAGGAGGCAAGCGACCAAGCGTCGGCATCCATTGTAGCGCCGCCAATCTCCGCAAGGGCAGCGTCGAGAATCGCGCGAAAGCTTGCGGGATCAAGAACCACTGGTCGGTAAAGCTTGTCCGCGTCAGCCTGTAATTCGACGAGAGGACATTCAGTTGCTTCAGTCGCGATCAGAAGCGGAACAATCGATGCGTCATGACTTGCCTCATGAAAGTTCTTCAGATCGAGTCCGTAGTCCCAAACCTGATCAATCGCAG
The DNA here is from genome assembly GCA_963749935.1 of uncultured Verrucomicrobiae bacterium. Classification (GTDB taxonomy): domain Bacteria; phylum Verrucomicrobiota; class Verrucomicrobiia; order Chthoniobacterales; family UBA10450; genus Palsa-1392. The sequence continues at coordinate 836,702 of CAVVOH010000004.1, read as the reverse complement.
AACGATCGAACGTCTTCTCGCCGACTTTGAATTCGACAGCGAAGACAACCGTCCCAATCACCAGCACCACATCAATTCGCCGCCCCATGCGCGGGATGTTGAACTCAAAGAAGATCGAGCCGGTGAGACCGACGAGGTGGTCGCGCAGTAATTCGATCTGGGCAAGCCAAGCATCGCGCTGGGTCGGGAGCAAAGCGAACGTGCCATTCGTGGACAGGTGTCCGATTACGGCCTCAGGAGCCGCAGCAATGAAGTCCGCTATGGATGCGCCATACCAATAGCGCATCGAAGCGGTCTTGGTTCTGGTGGTCACGACATCGAGGTCCACTGGCGCGGAGTGAAGCAAAATCAGTTGCTCTTGACCAGGAGAACCAGCTCGGATGCTCTCAGACTTCTTCTTTTTTCCGCCCCGCTCGGCGGTGAGGCCGGGAGAAATTTTTGGGTTGCGGGAAGATTTTCTTTTTTCTTCCGGGAAATTTGAAATTCTTACGTCCTCAACCCACCGGACGGAGGCTTCCTAAAGAATATTTTCCTGCCCAAAAATCCCTAACAAATAATGGTATCAGGCCCAGGCCCGTCCTAAAGCCTTTTCGCCTAACGAATTGCCATTCGCCCTCGGAGTAGGCTACGGGATGGAAACGAGCGGCTTGCTGCGCGTTTACTTCAAAGGTAACCGCAACAACCGCGCTTACGCGGTGCAGTACGCGGAGAGCGCGGACGGCCCGTGGATCGATTGGCCGCTGGCTTCTGCGACACTCATCAAGAGCACCGGTCTCACCCCGGGTAAGACCTACTGGTTCCGGGTGAAAGCGATCGGCGTGCAAGCATGTCGAGCGATTGCAGGCAGCCGGGTTGCCACCGGTGGAGTAGGGCGCCTCGAGGTAGGATCTCGCCCCCATCAATAGCGCCGCGGCTGGTTAAGCGGCGTCCTTTTGTCGATCGCCCCGGCGGTCGGGTGGCGTCGGTGCGGTGTAGTGCGAAAGTGGGCGGATAAATCATGGACTGGCTCTCGGACCCACAGATCTGGATAGGACTGCTCACGCTGACCGCGCTCGAGATCGTCCTCGGCATCGATAACATCGTTTTCATCTCGATCCTGGCTGGCAAGCTCCCGGCCGAGTCACAGGATAAGGCGCGCCGCCTGGGATTGACCCTGGCGTTGCTGATGCGCATCGGCCTGTTGCTGTCGCTGAGCTGGATCATGGGATTGACGCGGCCGCTCTTTACGGTGGCAGGCTATGAGGTGACGGGGCGGGCTTTGATCCTGATCCTCGGTGGTCTCTTCCTGATCGCGAAAAGCACGCGGGAGATTCATTTCAAATTGGAAGGCGACTCACACTCGCAGCGGATGGCGGTGGCGCCGTCCTTCAGCTCGGTCCTGCTCCAAATCGCGCTGCTCGATATGGTCTTCTCGCTCGACTCGGTCATCACCGCGGTCGGGATGGTGGATCAAATCGGAGTCATGATCGCTGCGGTCATGATCGCAATCGGGATCATGATGATCTTTGCCGGCTCAGTGAGCCGTTTCATCGAGCGGCATCCGACTTTGAAGATGCTGGCCTTGAGCTTTCTCATCCTGATCGGGGTGAACCTGATTGGAGAAGGGCTCGGGTTCCATATCCCGAAGGGTTACACTTACTTTGCGATGGGCTTCTCGCTCGCGGTCGAGCTGCTGAATATCCAGCTGCGTGGTCGCAAGCGTCGCGCCTGATTGGAGTGACGTTAGGCCAGGTCTTATTTGCGCCGGCGTTTGGAGGGAAAGAGGCGGTTCTTGGCGTTTTCGGTCAGAAGCGCGACGGCGGGATGGTGCAGCCGGCGCTCGGCGGTGATGGCGTAGAACTGCGCGGTCACGCTGGCGGTGGTGCCGATCGGTTCGAGGTTGAACTGGCGCAGATCCTTCGCGACCACCTCGGCCATTGGGATAAAGCCGAGGCCTTCACTGGCCACGACCGACATGAGGGCGGTGTCTTCAAATTCACCGAGGACGAGCGGCCGCAGCCCGCGCTTCTGGAACCATTTCTCGAGGGAACCGCGCAAGTTGGTGTTGTGGGTCGGGAGCAGGGCGGGCGCGCTGTTGAGCGACTTGGGAAAGCCGCGGCGAAGTTTGCGCGCGAGCGCCGGGGCGGCGCAGAAGGTGACGCCGCAGGTGCCGAGGAGATGATTATAGGTGCGCAGCTTTACCCGGCTCGCGGCCGGTTCATCCGCCAGCACGATATCGAGTCTCGCGTTCGTGAGGCGAGCGATCAGGTCGCCGAGACTGTCCTCGTGACAGACGACCTGTACCGGCGGGTTGTGATAGAGCGCGGGGCGCAGAATTTCGCGCGCGACCAGTTTCGGGACGGCGTCGGTGATCCCGACATTCAGCCGCATCGGACGGGTGACCGGCACGCCTTTGACGCTGCTGAGCATTTCCTGCCCTAACGAGAAGATGGCTTCGGCGTAACCTTGCACGAGCTGGCCCATTTCGGTCAGGACGAGGTTTCGTCCCCGCCGTTGGAAAAGCTTCTCGCCCAGCGCCTGCTGGAGGAGCTGGAGCTGGGCCGAGATGGACGGTTGGGAGACGCGCAGCTTCTCGGAGGCTTTGCGCAGGCTGCCGAGATTTGCCACCGTCCAGAAGTAGCGCAGGTGATGGTAATTCAGCCATTCCATGGCCCGATGAGACTCTTCTAGAAAAGCGAAGAGTCCATTCCAATCTTCATATTAGTCGCGGTCGGCTTCCGCAGCCACGGTGATCGTATCATGAAACCAAAGCCATCGACCAACCCAACAATCCCGGCTGCGCAGGGCGGCGAGAGCCTCTCTGATCGCGCGGACTTTTTGCGTCGGATGGCGCGGACTTTCGTGTCCCGGCCGTGGCGCCGAACGGCGCCCGGCCTAACGAAATCTCAAGCAAAGGACAGACCTATGAAAATGAATCTTCGCTTTCTCGGAATCAAACCCCGTGAGCAATGGAAAAAGCAGGTGGCAAAAGAAATCGATGCGCTCGGCAAAGTCGCGGCGGTGAGCAGCGCGGACGTAGTGCTGGAGGGCCGGCGCGAATCCGGCCCGTTCTTCCGACTCCGCGCGTTGCTCGCGGTGCCGGGTCCCGATTTCCATGCCGAAGGGGTCGATCACACCTTCGCTGCCGCCCTGCGCAAACTCGTGCAGGAGCTGACGCGGCAGATTCGCCACCGCAAAGAGAAACGGCTCAGCCAGCGGCGTCCGGCCGGCCGGAATTGGGCATTGAACGGAGGCGGATTTGGCAGTCTGGCGACTGGCCGGAGGTAGAGACGAATTTCGATGACAGGGAGAAACGGCGGGCGAGGTGAAAGCTTCGTCCGCTTTTTCACTGCAGCGCGCGTCGAGCGGAGCCGCGCGGGCAGCGGAGGCGCCCACGGTTGCTTCACCGCGCCGGGACGTTCATGATTCCTGATGCAAAAGATTACGCCGTTTCTATGGTTCGATGGGCAGGCAGAGGATGCTGTGAAGTTTTATCTGTCGGTCTTCAAGGACGCGAAGATTCTCTCGACCTCGCGTTATCCGGAGGATGGTCCGGGGGAGGGCGGTTCTGTGATGACGATTGCTTTCGAGCTGAAGGGCGAAAGGTTCGTGGCTCTGAACGGCGGGCCGGGCTTTCCGTTTACGAACGCGGTCTCGCTGGTGGTGAACTGCGAATCGCAGGAGGAGATCGATGAATATTGGGAGAAGCTGGCGGCCGACGGCGGCGAGCACCTGGAATGCGGCTGGCTCAAGGATAAGTTCGGGTTTCCTTGGCAGATCGTGCCCGCCCAGATCTGGGATTGGCTGCAGGACACCGATCCGGCGCGGGTGAAACGCGTCACCAGCAAGGTTTGGCAGATGGGCAAGCTCGAGCTGGCGGAGCTGGAACGCGCGGCCGCTGGTAGTTAGGCGCCGCGCCGCGAGTTTTTTTACGCGGCGCTTATCTCAAACGGGACTGGCACAGTGGCTGCTAAATCCAGGCAAAGCTCGGGAGTCACTTAAACTACTAACCTTTACGTTCACTCCGGTTAGCTTTTGCGGGATCAGAAATGATCCCGCTTTTTTTTCGGCGTGACGCGAAATTTCAGGAGCGGATGGCGAAGTCTCTTGGGGGCTCAGGCTTTGGGGCCGCCGCCCTTACCGAGGGCGCTGCCGATCGCCGCCACGGCAAAGCAAAGGGCGGCGAAAACGAGAATCAGCGGAACCATGGTCCGTCCGCTGCGGTAGAAGAAGTAAGCGAGCACGAGGTCGCCGATCGTGGCCAGGGTGTAGAGAAGCGTCTTGGACATGGTGACGAGCATTCGCGGGCGACGCGCGCTTTGTCGATGGCAAATTTCGGGTGCTGTGAAACGAGGGGCGTTCAGGCGCGGTTCGGCGCGCTCGGGACGAGGTTCTCATCCGCAAGAAGGCCTCCTGTTCGATAGCTTTGGCGCGGGTTGCTTAGAGAGCCCTCGACTTCCGGCTCGCCAATAAGTAAGAGCTTCAGCTCAGTGGCAAACAGCTCCTCTTCTTCTCCCGCTGCGCCGACAAAGTTCGGCACCTTCGGCGGCGTTTTCACCCCGAGCACCCTGACGATTCTCGGCGTCATCATGTTCCTCCGCTTCGGCCTCGTGGTCGGCGAGGCGGGTCTGATCCAGGCGGTCATGATTGTCTTCGCGGCGAAGCTGATCACGACCCTGACCGCGCTCTCTGTTTCCGGCCTGGCGACGAACACACGGGTGCAGGGTGGGGGCGCCTATTACCTGATCAGTCGCAGCCTCGGGGTGGAGTTTGGCGGTGCGATTGGGGTGGTATTTTTTCTCGCGCAAGCCATCTCGGTCGCGCTTTACGTGATCGGGTTCACGGAGGCGTTCCAGAATTTGTTTCCCGGCCTCGGTCTTTCCGCGCGCGTCATCGGTACGATCGTCAATGTGCTCGTCTTCGCCTGCGTGTATGTCGGCGCGAGCTGGGCGATCAAGGTGCAGTACGGCATCCTCGCCATTCTTCTTCTGGCCCTCGGTTCTTTTTTCGTGGGCGCAATCCCGGCAGCCACGGAGGCGACCCTGCGCGCGAACCTGCATTCCGCTTATCCCGCGGGCGACAGCGTCTTCGTCATGTTTGCGCTCTTTTTCCCGGCCGTGACCGGGATCATGGCGGGCGTAAATATGTCGGGCGATCTGCAGAACCCTGCCAAGTCGATTCCGCGTGGGACGCTGGCTGCGATCGGGTTTACATCGCTGGTTTATCTCGCGATGGCGATCTTCTTCGCGGCCGCCACTCCGCGCGCGGCACTCCTGGAGAAGCCGCTCGTGATTCTCGAGGTCGCCTGGTCGCCCCTGCTGATCAACGCCGGTATTTTCGCGGCCACGCTTTCTTCCGCGCTCGGGAGCATGATGGGCGCGCCGCGCATCCTGCAGGCGCTGGCGCGGGATGAGATTTTCCCGCGGCTACGTCCGCTCGCCCGCGGGAGCGGGTCGCTCAATGAACCGCGGCGCGCCACCATTCTCACCCTCGTCATCGCGCAGGTGGCGATCGTATTCGGCGACCTGAATGCGATCGCGCCAATCATCACGATGTTTTTCATGGTCACCTACGGAATGATCAACCTGGCCTGCTTTTACGAGTCGGCCACGCGCAACCCGAGCTATCGCCCATCCTTCAAGCCTAGCCATTGGTCGACTGCGCTCCTCGGAGCGATCGGCTGCGTGGTAGCGATGCTGTTGCTCGACCCGATCTGGGCGGTGATCGGGATTGGGGCGATGGCGCTTTTGAAATGGTGGATCTCGCTCAAGGAAATCCGGGCGGCCTGGGGCAATGTGCGGAGCGGCGTGGCCTTCGAGCAGGCGCGGCGCGCGCTCCTTAAGCTGGAGGAGACGCGCTATCACCCGAAGAATTGGCGGCCGATCGTGCTCGCGTTGAGCGGGGGTGCGTGGCGGCGCAATCACCTCGCGAAATACGGTTCGTGGCTAACCGCGGGCCGCGGGATTTTGATTCTCGCCCACGTGATGGAGGACACTGGCAAAGAGACGCTGGAACGGCGCGACGAAGAGGAGGGGCGGCTGCGAAAATTCATCGCCGGGGAGGAACTGCAGGCATTTCCAGCGGTCGTGCTCGAACCCGACCTGATGAGCGGCGTCGAGTCGCTGGTGGAATGTTGCGGAATTGGCGGCATCCGGCCGAATACGGTCCTGCTCGGTTGGGCGGAGAGGCCGGAGCGGCGGGCGCGTTTTTGCCGGGTGCTGCGGCGAATCGACGAGCTCGGTCGGAGCGCATTGATCGTCTATTGCCCGGACGACGAGAAACGCCTGGTGACCGCGCCGGGCGGCTCAATCGACGTCTGGTGGCAGGGCGGCCGCAACGGTGCGCTCATGTTGTTGCTGGCCCACATGCTGGCACAGAACCCGGAATGGCGGAACCATCCCATCCGCCTGGTCTTTGCCGTTTCGGATCCCGAGCAGGAGGCCACGGCGCGGGAGAAGCTGGGCCGGCTGATGGCGGCCGCGCGGGTGCCCGCGGCGCTCGAAATTGTCGCCGGTCCAAACTCGAGCGCTGCGATGCAGGACTGCTCGCGATCGGCTGCAGTGGTGCTGAAAGGCTTTGAGCCGCCCGACGAGACGGACGAACTGCCGGCGCTCGACCGGATGCGGGCGGAGATCGGAGACCTCCGCCGCGTGATTCTCGTCAACAGTGCAGGCGGGCACTCGCTCAGTGCCTGAGCTTGCCTAACGAATCTGGGAGCAGCGGTTAAGCCGCCGCGGCCGCGGCCGCTTTAGCCTGAGCGCGTTCGTTCCACTCCGCACGCAAGACTTTCATCTCGGCGGCGAGAGCGGCCATGCGCGGGGCGACCCCTTTGTATTTCTTGGTCGTGCCCACGACTTTGCGGTTAACCGCGCCTTGGCTGACCAGCCCCTGTAGCTTCTCGTAGGAGCGCAGGCGCAGCATTTCTTCGCCGCCGCTGGCAGCTTTACGCTCGCGCAGATTGAGCATGAGAATCTCGAAGAGCGGTTTGAATTCGAAGGAAGCCTTGGAGGAGAGCAGGGCCACCAATTCTTCAGTGATAATGTCGGGCGCGCGACGGGAAAAAGAAGCGCCGGAAGGCTTAGACATCGCGGACTATAGCTCAAAATCGGAGAAAAACGACCGCGAAAAGTCTCAAAGCGCAGTGTGCGCTGTCTCAGCGCGCGGGGAAACTCCGCTCGGGAAAGCGAACGCTAGAGCGCAAAAGGCCCTTCGCAGACGCTCGCGCTCACCTTGCGCCGGTCGTTTGGGCTCTCGGCTTTTTGGAGCTTTTCGGGGAGTGTTTCTTTTTTGCCAGGCCGGCCGATGGCGGCCATCGCTTCGACCTGGAAATCGTCCGGGATCTTGAGCTCCCGGCGGGCGCGATCGTAATCGAAGCCCTGCATGCCGTGAACGACAAGGCCCTGGCTAAATCCTTGTAGGGCAAAGTTCTGCCAGGCCGCGCCGCAATCGTAGGAATGGGTGATCGAAGGCTCGTCGTTGTGGTCAAAATTCCTGCGCGAGATGAAGACCACGAGGACGGCAGCCTGCTCCGCCCAGGTCTTGTTGGCATCGACGAGCAATCCGAAAAAGGTGTTCCAATGCTCTGTCTCGCGCCGGGCATAGAGGGCGCGCCATTGCTGGGAATTAAAGGAGGATGGCGCCCAGCGGGCAGCTTCGAAGAGACGCAGCAGTTCGTCATCCGGAATGCTCTCGCCGGACATGGCGCGCTGCGACCAGCGGTCTAGGATGAGCGATTCAATCGAGTGGTCGGGTGTGCGTTTCTCGCTGCCTTTGATCATGCCGCTACGAAACGCCGGGGGCGACGTTTAGGAAAGCGGGAAAGGCAGCGGGCGCCGGCCGGGAGCCAATCAAGTCTGTTTCGCGTAGGTGCCGAAAAAGCCGATTTGCCAGGTCTTGCCGTCGTCGATGGAGGTCGCCCATTCCTGGGTGACTTTGCCATCGGCCAGCGGAGTCCAGATGATCCGATTCATCAGCGTGCCTTTTTCCGTTCTGGTGCTGCTGCTCAAGACCATCGCCTTACCTTCGAGGCTGCCTTGCAAATGCAGGATGATGCCGTCGCCGCCAACCCAATCCTGGTGCCACTTCTTTTCGTCGGGATCGTAATAGTTAACGCTCATCCCGCCATTGCCCGAAGCTCCGGTCCATTGTTCGCGAATGGAGCAGCCTCCGGATTGGCGGGTGATTTCGCTGGTCCCGACCTGGGCGCCTTTGGGGTCGGTCACCTTCCATTTGCCCAGCCAAAAATCGAATTGGCGAAACTCCGCCGCCTGGCAGGCGGGAGTCGGAGATGGCGTGGCAGAACTAACCGACGGAGCCGGCGATTGCGCCGGAACTGAGGAAGCGAGCGCCGCGCTCGCCAGAATAAGCAGGATTGTTTTCATATTGATTTCTCATGACTGACTTCTTATTCGCGGCGGCGAGCCGACAGATTAGCACCGCGCCGGAGCGCGAGCAATTCGTTTAGCGCCAGGGAAAATGACGCTGAGTCCCGACCCTCGCGAGGGCCGCTCTTGATTGCCGGCGTTTGCCTAACCAGTCTGCTCCGAAGCCAGTTCGGTTCCGCTGCCGGCGCGCATCGGAACGAGGCGGAGGGCGGTGCCTTGTTCGTGCTCAGGCCCGGTTGCGCCGCTTTCGTGATATTCGGCGTCGCCGTTGACCTGCCAGAGATCGTAGAGCGGCTGCTCGGCGAGGATGTTCTCGACGCAAAGCATGGCCGTCATCATGGCGTGATCCTGGTTGTTATACTTATGCATCCCGTTGCGGCCGACCAGATGCAGGTTCGGATAATGCTGCTCCAGCTCGGTCGCGAATGGTCGCGACGTGCCGGGCGTAATCGTCGTCGTAAACCGGATAGGCCTTTTTCTGCCGAACGACGCAACCGTCCACCACCTCGCCTGCCTGGGCGAGACCGATCTGGACCAGCTCGCGCTTGGCCAGCTCGATCAGCTCTTCGTCGCTCGAATCCCAGAGGCCGTCGTGCTCGAAACAAAAATACTCCAGTCCGTAGCAGGCCTTGTCCGGATCCGGCACCATCTCGGGCGACCAGGAGCGGAAGTTCTGGATGCGGCCTACCTTCACGCTCGGATCGTGGATGTAGATCCAGTTATCGGTGAAGGCGTCCTCCGCGCTGCACGATCAGCATCACGGTGAGGAAATCGCGATATTTCAAACTTCTCGGCCGCCTGTTGGACCCGCGCCGGCACCGTCGGGCTGAGGCCGCGGATCAATTCCCGCATCGGAGCCGATGAAATCACGTGCTCGGCCTCGAGGCGTGTGCTCGTTGCCGTCGTCGATCGATGAACTGCAGCGTCCAGCGCTCGGTCAGATCGTCGTATTCGCAGCCGCCCACCCTGCAGCCCATGCGCAGATCGCCGCCCAGGGCATTGCGTCTTTTCCGCGCCGCTTCCCACATCATGCCGGGGCCTTTGCGCGGATAACGGAAGGAGTTGATCAGCGTCTTGATCACCTTCGATCTTGTCGCGCGGCTGTCGCTGCGGGAGGAGGGCGTTGCTGGATGGCGCTGCCTAACGACAGTCCCTTGATCCGCTGCGCCGCCCAATCGGCCGAGATCTCGCGGCAGGGCATGCCCCACACCTTCTCGGTATAGCTCTTGAAGAAAGTATTGAAAAGCCGGCGGCCGAATTGGTTCGCTCACCCAATCCTCGAAATTGCGCGGATCGCGCACCGGAAAGAGGCGCGCCTTCAGCCAGGAAAGAACGCAGGCGATGGAGCGGAAAACGCCCAGCTTCATCAGGGCCTCGAACGGTTTCAGCGGATAGGCGAAAAATTTTCGCCCGTAGAAAATGCGCGAAGAACGCGGCCGTTCCAGCATGTCGTTAGGCAGGATCTCGTTCCAGAGATCCTCGACCGCTTTCGATTTCGAGAAAAAGCGATGGCCGCCGATGTCGAAACGGTAACCCTTGTAGCGTCGCCGTTCGCGAGATGCCGCCGACGTAGGCCGGATCGGCCTCCAGCACGGTCACGTCGACGTCGTTCTTGGCCAGGAGATAAGCGGCCGTCAGCCCGGCCGGACCGGCGCCGATGATTGCAACATTGGTTTTCAGTTCCATCTCAAGCGACCCAATTCCCCTGTGTAAAATTCCAGACATAAATTACCTGCAACCAGAGCCCGCCGGCGAAGACCAGCGCGGCCACGCCCATCGCGGACGCCCGCAGCAAGACCGGAAGCATCCGGAATTCCCGCAGAAAGTGGAGCAACCCTAGGACAATCAGGGCGTGCACGCAAAGGTCGTAGCGCAGCATGCTTTCCATCTGCACCGAGGCCACCCCGGCGAGCGAGATGTAATAGATCACCGCCGCCGCGAAATAAAGGCCGAGCCGATTACGCCAATCGCTCCGGCGCCACCGCGCCGCGACCAGCTCCAGCAACGCGATCGCGACAAAAACCGCCCCGGCGAGCGCGCTGGCCAGTTGGCTCATCCGGGAAGTGTCGTAAACCGGGGGAAGCGCAAAGCGGTAATTGGTAATCTTGAACACTGCGAGATAATCGGCTGCGATCGCCCAACCGGCTTGCTGTGTTAGCAGATAAAGATCCCAGCGACCCCAGCGCACCTGGCAGTAGGCAAAAAAAGCCAATCCCCCGAGGAGCGACAGACACGTCACCACCAAGGCCCGATGTAGAGGCGGCTGTGCCAGCCGCACTCCCCCGTCATCGCGTCGTCGCCAACGCGCCAAAGCCCGCTGCACCACCGGCAAAATCGTCAGCGGCAGACCCACGATCCGGGTCGCCGACATCACAAACCCGTGCAGCACCGCCAGCGCCCGCGCCCCGCGCGCCGGACTGCTGCTCCAGTAGATGAACCCGGTCAGCGCCATCAAGAAAAGCGACTCGGAATAACCGGCCACCAGGTAAAATGCGGCCGGATGCGCCGCGATGGCGAGCGCACCAAAAGCCTGCAAGGTCATCGACAACCCCCAGCGCGTGCCGAAGAGGAAGAAATAAGTCCAAAACCCCCAGGTGGCCGCCTGCGCCGTGACGAGCAGAGCCGGATAAGTCCCGAGCCCAGTGACCAGCTTCACCCCCTTAGTCAGGAGCGGATAAGCGGGGAAAAAAGCGACGTTGGAGACCTCCATCTCCTTGTGATCGATCGGGGGCAGGGTGGTGCCGTAGCCGCGGTCGATGATATTGGCGAACCAATAGCTATCGTGTTGCACGAGGGTGAGATAGCGATCGCGCCAGGACCCCTCCGGGTGGGCAAACCCGACCGCCAGCGCGACCTGCCCGAGCGTGAGTAGAAGCCCGAGCCCGAGGCAACGGAGAGCAGGATGACGAAACATAAAAAAGAAGGCGCGAGGTGATACCAATTCGCCAGTCTTGGCAAGGCGGTGGTCCCTCGGTCCGAGAAAATATCGCATCTGTGCAGACATCTGGACGGTGCCAGCAAGGTCGGCCGCCGCGCAGTAGGACGCTGGGCGGGGCACTTTATTCGGTGGGAAAAGCCGAACCGAAAATGCGACGTGGAGGGCGCCGGATAGAAAGCAACCAAAGTCGCGGCGAAAAGGATAAAAGAAGTAAGTAAGAAAAGCGCAATTGTGCTTGTCAGCCTCGCGCTAATCTGGAACTCTCCGCGCCGTCTGCGCTGAACACGCGGTCAATAATCGGCCACTCCTGCCAGGGAATCACTATGCACAAGCTCGCGAAATTGTTTCTCCCGCTCCTTCCCATTTTCCTGGCCGCAGTCGCGCGCAATGCAGAGGCGGTCAATACCGTCGCGATCAATCCGGCCACTTACTCGGTTAATGAGAATGCGGGGCAGGTCGGTGTTGTCGTCAAGCTGACGCGAGATGCGACCAACCCACCGCCGGTGGTGACGGTTAATTTTGCCACGTCAAATGGAACGGCCCTGGTCGGTTCCGATTATTTCAGTGCCTCCGGAACGCTTACCTTCGCGGCCAATGAGACGGCCAAGTTGGTTCAGATCTCGATCATCAACGACTTCATCGCTGAGACTTCGGAAAACTTCTTTCTGAATTTATCCGGCGCGACGAATGCGACGATCACGACTGCCAAAGCCACCATCACGATTGTCGATGACGACGGCAGCGCAGACGGGATCAACGTCGTCTCTTTCTCCTCGGCCGACTACGGCACAGTGGAAACTCTCGGACCAGGGCGCGGGCCAGGAGTTATCAATCTGGTCTTAAATGCTCAGCGCAGGGGCGACCCGAATCAGCAGCTGACTGTTGAACTGACGGTTGGCCAGCCTGGGGATACGGCCGTGGCAGGAATCGACTATGTGCCTCCCGCAACTACGACCCAAACATTTCCCCCGGGTATCGATCAAATCGTAATCCCTGTCCAGGCCATTGATAGACCTGGCATAGCACAAGGCAATACTTTCTTCACTGCCGTTCTGACCAGCTCCGACCCCTTCATTTCCATCGGACAACCTGCCAGCGCTCGAGGAACGATTTTTGACAATGCCGGTCCGAATACCGTTCGACTCTTAAGCGATACCTTTCGAGTTCAGGAGAATTCACAGTTCAGCTTTACAATTCCTGTCTTCCGAACCGGTAGCTTCGACAACGGCGGAACGAATGTCAGTTATACGACTGAGATTCGAATGGGAGACACCGCGATGGAGGGTGTGAACTTTCTGAAGGCTGAAGGCACAATCAATTTCGGTACTATCGGCGACCCAGTCAGTGATAACGAACATATCAAGTTTATTACGATCTTTATCCCGAACAACGAGCTGGTCCAAGGTGATGTTACCTTTCACGTTACGCTGACCTTCAGCGATGTGGCTCAACTGGGGCCCGTGAGCACAACCCAGATCATTGTGGGGGACGACGACCTCGGGAACGTGGTGCAGTTCAGTGCTCCGTCTTACAGTGTTAGCGAGTCCGGTCCTTTCGCGACAGTGACCGTAAACCTGATTCCTAGCGGTGATCCATCCAAGACTTCAATCGTCGATTTCTCAGCTACTTCCATCACTGCCTTCTCCGGTTTCGATTTCGCGCCGATTAATACCACGCTCGTTTTCCAGCCGGGCGAATTCAGGAAGACAGTCCTTATCCCGATCTTGGAGGACTCCGTTACCGAGCCCTCGGAGACTTTCCGTGTTACCCTAAGTAACCCCGGCATAGGAACACTAATTGGCAGTCCCAGCTCCTCGATCGTCACAATCTTGGATAACGACTTGGCTAACATCGTCCAATTCAGCCCGACGGACTATTCCGTCGCGGAGAATGGCGGGACGGCGACCCTCACTGTATTCGTCGATCGTGCGAATAATCCCGACGATACCATTAGCGTTCACTACCGGACGATCGCCAATACGGCGACCTCGGGCGTGGATTACACCAACATCGCCGCGGGTACGCTTGTCTTCGGCCCGACCGAGACGCAAAAAGTGATTACCGCCGCCATCATCAACGACAGCTTAATCGAGGGTCAGGAAAATTTCTTTGTTACTTTAACCGATGCGACTTCGGTAACCCAGGACGGTAACCCTTCCAGCACCTTGATTGGCATTAACGATAGCGCCACAATAACGATTCTGGACGATGATTCGTCACAGGCGACGATTGGCTTTAGTCAGGATTCGTATGACGTTGACGAAGGGGCTGGTTTTGCCAATCTCACCGTGACCCGCTCCGGCGGCCTGGGTGTGCAGACGACCGTCAACTACTCGACGAGTGATGGAACCGCTCTAGCCGGCGTGAATTACGTCAGTTCGACGGGAAGCATTACTTTCAACGCCGGTGAAGTGATGAAGATTATCACCGTCCCAATCATCGATGACACGGCCGCGAACACGACCCTCAACTTCACTGTTACCCTGACAGCGCCGAATGGCGGCTTCGTCGGGGGGCGCAGCGTGGCCACGGTCAATATCATCGATAACGACGCAACGACGTTCCGCTTCAATCCTTCCGCTTATGCAATCGATGAGGGTTCGAGCAACGTGACTCTCACGGTGGAGGCTCTGCGCGTTGGCAATCCCAATGAGACGGTCACGGTGGATTATTCGACCAGCGATGGGACGGCGATTGATGGTTCCAATTACACCCGCACGGCCGGTCGCCTGACTTTTGGACCTAACATCTTTTCGCAGACGATTACGGTTCCTATCATCGATAACGGCAGCACCGACGGCACGACGACATTCATCGTCACTCTTTCGAACCCGCTCGGTGATGGCACCAATGCGCCGCCACGGCTCGGAACGCCCAGCACGGCGACCATCTCGATTATCGATAACGATGCGACGACCTTTCAGTTTTCTTCGCCCAGTTATACGGTGAATAATAAGGCGGGTATCGCCAGTGCCACGGTTACGCTGTCGCGGCTGGGCGACCCGGATGTGACTTACTCGGTTAGTTATGCGACCAGCGACTTGTCGGCGGTTGCGGGAAGGGACTATGTGGCTGCTTCCGGAACGTTGACCTTTGGTCCGGGAGTCACTTCCAGGGTCATCAATGTCACGCTGATCGACGAGCCGGTGGGCGAACCGACACGGCAGTTCCAAATCACGCTATCTAACCCAACGAACGGCGCCTTTATTGGCACGGCTTCGTCGACGGTTGTTAGCATTACGAATCCGGACCAGTCGACCAAGCCAATCAACATTTCGACGCGCGGCCTGGTCCAGCCCGGCGACGGTGTGATGATCGCCGGGTTTATCATTCAGGGCAGCTCTCCGAAGCAGGTGATTATTCGTGGTCTCGGGCCTTCCTTGACTCAGCGCGGGGTAATCAATGCGTTGCAAGATCCCAACCTCGATCTGCGGGACGCCGCTGGAGCGCAGCTCGCCTTCAACGACAATTTCCCGGATAGCCAGGCGGCGGAGATTGATGCGACCGGTCTCGCGCCGCTCGATGATCGAGAGGCGGCGATTGTTGCTACTCTGATTCCCGGTAACTATACCGCTATTCTGCGCGCGGGAACTAACGGGGTGGGTCAGATCGAGGTTTACGACTTGGACTCCACCAGCGCAACCCACCTGATCAATATCTCCACTCGCGCCGCGGTTGGACCTGACGATAACACGGCGCTGATCGGAGGATTCATCATCGACGGTTTGGTCGGCCATCAGGTTTTGGTTCGCGCCATCGGGCCGAGTCTGGCCGATGATGGAATCTCCGGCGCCTTGGCCGACCCGACGATCGATTTCTATCGCGGCTCGCAGTTGATCCTCTCCAACGACAACTGGACGAGCGACCGGGACGCAATTGAAGCTACCGGCATCCCGCCGAGTAACGACAATGAGGCCGCCATCCTCGTCACGCTCGATCCGGGTAGCTATACAGCGGTCATCCGCGGCAAGAACAATACGACTGGGATTGCGTTGGTCGAAGTGTACCAGATGCCGTAGACCGCCCAGGCGATGCGCCGGGCGGTCCGCTGCTTCTAGTTGAGCACGTAGACTTCCACCAAGGCGACACCTGTGGCTGTGCCGGCGTCGCGCACGACGGCGGTGTAAGCGCCGGGTGGCAGCGTCGCGACGATGGCGCTTTCGCGTTCATCGGTCGGCGGGACAGTCGAGTCGATGATCTGTTGTGCCTGGTCGCCGCGCCAGTTGTCGTTTTGGTAGATGAGCGAGCCGTCGCTACTGTGCAATTCGAGGATCGGGTCCGGCAGCGCGCCGTCAACGCCGGCCGCGGCCAGGGAGGGCCCTATCGCACGGACGATGACCCGAGCCGGATCAGTGCCGCCAACGATGAACCCACCGATCATGACGTTATCGCCGGCACCAGCCTGACCGCGGGTCGAGATATTGCGCACGCTGGAGTTGCTCGGAGTGAGATCGTAGAGTTCGCAAAGAGCATTGCCGCCGCCGCCGCTGATGCCGCGCAGGACGGCGGTGTAGCTCCCCGGAGGAAGCGAGGCGACTATGACCGATTCCTTCGATTTCGCAGGCTTCAACTCATCTGGCACGGTGCCGGCGGGAAGCGAGGTCCAGTTGTTGTTTTGTTGAACCAACGTGCCGGTGGCGTCGTAAAGGGCGAGCACTGGGTCGAGCAGCGGAAAGCGCACGCCTTGACCGGTCAACGAGGGTCCAAGAGCGCGGAGGATCACGCTTTTGTTCTCTGTGCCAGAGATAATGAAACCGCCAATCATGGCTCCATCGCCGCTCGCGACATGAACCCGGGTGGAGATATTGAGCAGGTATTGAGGCGGCGGCGTTGGGCTAGGTGTGGGTGTGACGCTTGGAGTCGGAGTTGCAGTAGGTGAAGGCGTCGGGGTGGAGCTGGGCGTAGGGGTTGGAGTCGAACTCGGTTTGGGAGTGGCGCTTGGTGTCGGTGTGGGAGTGGCGGTCGGTGTGGGGGACGCGGTTGGCGTAGGAGTGGCAGTGGGTGTTGGGCTCGCGGTCGGTGTCGGAGTGGGTGTCGGGGTGGGAGGAGCGGGGACGATGGCTGAGATCTCCGCTGAGTAGAGGCTCTCCTGGCCGGTGGTGTTGTAAGCTGTCACGACAAGGTAGTATTTTTGCCCGACCGTCAGACCGGTCGCGATGGTTGTCGTAACGTTGTGAACGTCGACCGTGCGGTTGTAGACTCCGCTGGAAAAGCCCGAGTAAACTTTGTAACCGGCAATGTCAGATTCCTGGTTGGCATTCCAAGCTAGCGAAAGGCTGCCTAAATCAGCAGAAGCGCTGGCGGCAACGGTTAGAAAAAGGGCGAAGGCAAGGAGTTTGAAACGGAATGAGCTCATTATGTAAAACCGAGTGGTTATGGAAATTATAAGCAGTGTTCGTGCCGTTCAGCGGAGAAAAAATCGTTTCCGGGTGTCGCCTGCGACTCTCCCGGGGTGGCTCGGCTTGATCCTGTTACAGACGGTGGAATTGACGGCCCTAAGCCACGGGGCGAGCGTTGTTTCGTGGCGCCCGGTTCTCTCACTACCCTCGATTTCGATCATGAGAATTAAACGGACGCTCGGGATTTTAATCGCTCTCGGACTGTGTCTCGGGGCGGGCAAAATGGGACAGGCCGAGCCAACTCCCGCGGTCAGCCCGACGCCGTCGCGCGTGTCCCCAGGAGGCGGAACAGACCCGAGGTCATTTTGGCCGTGAGGCGGATATCGCCGCGGTCGATGGTCAGACGGTCTCGGGTCAGCCGGCAAGCCCAGCGCCATCGGCCAGTCCAGCGCTCCGGCCCGCCCGTGCCGACCGCGCGGCGGCCAGAGCCGAGAGGAAGAGTCGGCGCCAGCAATCAGCGCAGCCGTCCACAGATCCACTCGGGACCAATCCCACACGACGCAGACCGCAGCCGCGCAGGTCCGACGATCAGGCGCGCCCCAAGTCGGCCGCACAAATCCAAACAGGACAAGCTCGCCGGGAGAGGCGGGCCGAGCGACGCCGGCGCCGGCAATCGCGTCACGACGAGAACGAGCTCCGAGGGCGGGAAAGGCCCGCAGAGAAAAGAGAAATTTCCCCCGCCCCCTCACCGGCAGGGTCCCCTAACTAGAAGGGCCTTCTGCTTTGGACGACCTAGAGGGGCGGGCGGCGTCCCGCCCGTGACTCGTCACCGCACATTACATTTCGACGCCGGCGGAGATTTCCCGAAGCAGGCGCGGTCCGCGATAGATATATCCGGTATAGACCTGCAGGAGAGCCGCACCCGCTTCGAATTTCTCTTCCGCATCCGCCGCGCCCATGATCCCGCCGACGCCGATGAGCGGGAGTTGCGTCATCTTGCTAATCGCCCGGATCAAGGTGGTCGACTTCTCCCGTAACGGCCCGCCGCTCAAGCCGCCAGTTTCATCTGCGCTGCTTCCGATCGCTGAATGATCAAGGGTGGTGTTAGTGGCAACGATGCCCGCCAGGCCAAATTTCTCGGCGAGGGCGACGACCGCTGCGAGCGCACTCTCGGCAAGATCGGGCGCGATCTTAAGCAAGATAGGCCGGGCCTGCGGGAGGCGATGATTTTCCTCGGTCACGACCTGGAGTAGGTTTCCCAACGCTTCTTCTTCCTGGAGCGAGCGCAGGCCTGGCGTGTTGGGCGAGCTGACATTCAGCACGATATAATCCGCGACCGGCTGGAGTCGGCGAAACGACGCAAGGTAATCACCGGCCGCCTCGGGCAGGGGCGCAGCGCGCGATTTACCGATGTTCACCCCGATCGGAATCGAGGGCGCCCGCCGGCCGTGCCGCAGTTTTCGCAGGCGCTCGGCGACCATCGCGGCGCCGTCGTTGTTAAAGCCGAGGCGGTTGACCAACGCTTCCTGGTTTGGATAGCGAAAGATACGCGGACGCGGATTGCCCGGCTGAGGATGGGCTGTGACCGTCCCGATTTCGACGAACCCGAACCCCAGCGCTTCCCAGGCGGGAATGGCGACGCCGTTCTTATCGAATCCCGCAGCAAGACCGATTGGATTGCGAAAATGGAGGCCGAATAAATTTTGCGGCTTATCCGCGGGCGCGAAGGATCGCATCATGGCCAGGGCACCCGGGATATTGGGAGCCGACCGCAACATTCGGAGCGCCAGGTGATGCGCTCTCTCGGGATCGAGCTGGAAAAGGAGTGGCCGGACGAACTGTTCGTAGCCGCTGCTTGCCGGGCTCTTCATTTTCCGATGCAAAAGGTGGCAAAAAGCGCGTCCAGAATTTTTTCCATGTCGGCGTGACCAACCACTTCGCCGACGGCTTGGAGCGCGCCGCGCAGATCGACGGCCACCAGTTCCGGGGCGAGATTTTCTTGGAAAGCACTGCGCGCCTGGTCGCAGGCCGCCAATGCGCGGCGCAGGCAATCGCGGTGCCGGGTGTTGATCGCAACTGCACTCGGGACATCCCAGCGCTGACCGCTCACCTGGGCGAGAATCACTTCTTCCAGGCCGGACAATCCCTTCTCGGTCGTGCAGGAAATCCGCAGGGCATCGCAATTTTTCCAATCCCGATGTTCGGGCAGATCGCTCTTGTTGAGCAGGAGGACCTCGGGCACGTCAACCGATCGCGCTCCAAGGTGGGCCGGTTTCGGCGCACTGGCGTCGGCCAGATGCAGAATGAGATCGGCGTTGGCCAGCGAGCGCTCGGTGCGCACGATGCCTTCAGTTTCGATGGCGTCCGCGCTGGCCGGGCGAAGGCCAGCAGTGTCGGTGAGGCGGAGAGCAATGCC
Organism: uncultured Verrucomicrobiae bacterium; assembly: GCA_963749935.1. Taxonomy (GTDB): domain Bacteria; phylum Verrucomicrobiota; class Verrucomicrobiia; order Chthoniobacterales; family UBA10450; genus Palsa-1392. The sequence goes on along the minus strand of CAVVOH010000004.1, from coordinate 817,646 downwards.
GCGCATCTTTACCACTTCTTCGATCGTGTCGCGAGTCGTCCCCGCTATCTCGCTCACGATCGCGCGCGGGAAACCAAGCAGGCGATTGAGCAGGCTCGACTTGCCGGCATTGGTCGCGCCGTAAATCACTACGCGCACCCCTTCGCGAAAAATTCGGCCCTGGTCGGCCGTCGCCAGCAGCGCTTCGATTTCTGCTCGAATGGAATCAAGCCGGGCAAGGAAGGCGGCGCCGACATCCGGTTCGATGTCTTCGTCGGGAAAGTCGATGTAGGCCTCGAGATTGGCGACCAGCGAGATGAGCTCTTCTCGTAGCTGGTGGATTTTCTCGCCCAGCGTTCCGGCCAATTGCTCGGCCGCGGAGCGGAGTGCGAGATCGGTTTGGGCGCGGATTAGATCGATGACCGCTTCGGCCTGAGTCAGATCGAGTTTGCCATGCAGGAAAGCGCGTTCGGTAAATTCACCGGGCCGCGCAGCGTGCGCGCCGGCCTGCAAACAAGCTTCCCAGACCCGCGCTGTCACCAGCACGCCGCCGTGACAACTGACCTCGACCACGTCTTCGCCGGTGTAACTGGAAGGGGCGCGATGCACCGTCAGCATTACCTGGTCGATAACCCGCTCGCCCTCGACGATTTCGCCGAACTGTTGCGAGTGCGAGGCCGCCTCCGACGGTTTTTGTTTCCCGCGAAAGATCCGGTCAGCAATCGCGATGGCTTGCGGGCCGGAAAGCCGCACGAGCGCAATGGCCCCTTCGCCGGGTGGCGTCGAGACGGCGGCGATGGTCGTGCTGGGTGCTCCTTCCATATTCAAACCGGCGTCATTCTAGCCGCGCCCGACTGCTTCCGCATTGCGGCTACAACAGCACCTCGCGGAGAGCGGCGATGCACTGTCGGTTTTGTTCCATTGTGCCGACGGAGACCCGCACCCATTCCGGAAAATTGTAGCCGCTCAAAGCGCGGACGATCACCCCTTTGCCAAGCAGCGACTTGAAGATGGCTTTGCCGTCGCCCACGCGGACGAGAATGAAATTCGCCACGCTCGGCACGAATTGCCGGCCGAGCGCGGCCAACTCCGCCTCCAGATATTTTCGACCTTCGTCGGTCATCCGTTTCGTTTCGACCTGGTGCGTCGTATCGGCCAAAGCGGCCACTGCAGCGGCCTGGGCCAGCCCGCTGGTGTTAAAAGGTTCCCTCGTTTTTTGCACCACCCGGATCAGTTCCGGGCGCGCGATGCCGTAGCCAATGCGGAGGTTGGCGAGCGCGTGGATCTTCGAAAAAGTGCGCAGCACGATCACATCGCGGCCTTGCCTAACGAACTTGGTCGTATCCGGCGCCTCCTCCAGGTATTCGTGATAGGCTTCGTCGAAAACGACCACGACGTGGCCCGGCACCTTGGCCATGAATCGATCGATCGCCTCCTGCCGGACAAGTGTGCCAGTGGGGTTGTTCGGGTTGGCAATGAAGACGACGCGGGTCGCCGGAGTAATGGCCGCCAGGATCGCCTCGAGATCGAAGCAATAATTACGGTCGGGGACGGCAATGGTCGTGGCGCCGAAAAGTGAGGCGACCAGCCGGTAGGCGATGAAGGCATTTTCCGAGGTCACGATCGCCGCGCCCGGCCGCAGAAAAGCGTGGCCGATGAATTCGATGATTTCGTTCGAGCCGTTGCCAAGGACGAAATTCTCCCCGGCCATTTGAAACTTCTCCGCCAGGGCGGCACGGAGATGGAAGCCGCCGCCGTCAGGATAAAGATTAACCTGGCCGAGGGCCGCTTCCATCGCCTGTCGGACGGTGGGCGACGGGCCGAGGGGATTCTCGTTGGAAGCGAGTTTGACGATCTGGTCGGGGCGCAGGCCGGACTCGCGCGCGGTTTCCTCGATTGGTTTGCCCGGTTCGTAGAGCGCGAGGTCGCGCAGGTGTGGATTGGCCTGGTCCCAAATGGAGTCCATGGCGAACTGAACCACAGATTTGCGCCGAATCGGGAAAAAATTCGTGCGCACCCTCCTTGCTGTGCTTACTCCTCCCTTATGCACACTCTAGCGGTTCTGGCCGAGACGCCCTGGTATCACATCACCCTTACGCCTTGGAAATTCGTCGGCCTGGCCGGCAGCCTGATTTTCGGCCTCCGTTTTATCATTCAATGGGTCGCCTCCGAGCGGGCCAAGAAAAGCGTCATCCCGATTGGATTTTGGGAATGCAGCGCGCTCGGCTCGATCCTGACCCTGAGTTACTTCGCGATCTATCGGCACGATTCGGTCGGCATTTTGCAGACCGCCCTCCCGCTCCCGATCTACCTGCGCAATTTGTACTTCCGTTGGACGCACCATCATGCGCAACATCCCGGGAACGAGCCGCGCCCGCCGGAATAGCGAGGTCGGCAGTTTTGTGCTCTGATTTCACCTGCCGGCCATGACCGAAATCATTTATCTCGATAACAACTCCAGCACCCGCATCGACCCGGCGGTTCTGGAAGAAATGATGCCGTTCCTCACCACCGATTACGGCAATCCCTCCGGCTCGCATCGCTTCGGCGCGCGGGTCAAGGCTGCGACCGACCTCGCCCACGAGCGCGTCGCCGGCCTGCTCGGTTGTCAGCCTAACGAAGTCGTCTTTACCAGCGGCGGCACCGAGTCGGATAACACCGCCATCCATTCCGCTCTCCAAATGTCGCCCGAGCGGCAGCATGTCGTCACCACTTCGGTCGAGCATAACGCCGTCCTTAATTACTGCGAAGCGCTCGTGAGGCGCGGTTGCGCGGCCACTATCGTGCCGGTCGACGCGCAGGGCCATCTCGACCTCGCCGAGCTGGAAGGCGCCATCCGGCCCGATACTGCCGTCGTCTCGGTGATGTGGGCTAATAACGAGACTGGCGTTCTCAATCCGCTGGCTGAGATCGCTGAGCTCTGCCGCGCCAAAGGCGTTTTCTTTCACACCGACGCCGTCCAGACCGTCGGGAAAATGCCGATCGATCTCGCCGAGATGCCGGTCCATTTCCTCTCCCTCTCCGGCCACAAGCTGCACGCCTGCAAAGGCGTCGGTGCGCTTTACGTGAACAAAAGGGCGCGTTTCCAGCCCCTCCTCGTCGGCGGCCCGCAGGAAGGCGGGCGCCGGGCTGGCACCGACAACGTCGCCTCCATCGTCGGGCTCGGGAAAGCTGCTGAGTTGGCCCACGCCACCATCGAGGAAGAAAACACGCGAGTGCGCGCCCTGCGCGATCGTTTCGAGAACACCCTGCGCAGCGAGCTCGAAGAGGTGGAAATCAACGGCGACCCGGACGGCCGCCTGCCCAACACCTCCAATCTCGCCTTTCTCGGGACCGACGCCCAGGCCATCCTGCTCAAGCTCGACCAGGAGGGAATCTGCTGCTCGTTAGGCTCCTCCTGCACCACCGGTGCAGTCCAGCCGTCGCACGTCCTGCGCGCCATGCACATGAGCAACGAACGTGCGCGGAGCAGCCTTCGTTTTTCCTTCGGCCGCTATAACACCGAGACGGAACTGGACAAAGCCCTCGAGATCCTCCCCCGCATCGTGCGCAAATTACGCCAGCTCGCCGTCGCCTGATTGCTACGACGCATCTTCGCGCGGGCGCGCTCCCCGGAAGAGTTGTCGAGCCGTCCTCCCGGCCTTATTGCCAGTCCAAGCTAAACAGGCTCGCCCGAAAGGCGCGGCGCACTTCTTCGAAGTCGGCCTTTCGCGCCACGGTGCGGAAACGCAACTGGGTGTCATCCAAATTCGCGAAAAGCACGCTCGTTTCGTAAGCCTCGCCGTAATAGTCGTAGGAGACCGTCACCACGTAAGTGTCATGTTGTTTGATCCGAATCGGATTTATTTCCTCCGAGACAAAGGCAATCTTTTCCGATCCGTTAGGCAGAGCACCCAGGACCTTCTCTTGCAGCTGCTTGCGGGTCGCTTCGTCGAATACCTGCGGTGCCGGGAGGGGCGACTGTTCGATCGCGGCCTGGGCCTGGGAGACGTTGGGCGGGCTTAGTTTCAAGCCGGCGGCGTCGCCCGTGTAAGTCCAACCGCGCGGTGGTTCGTAAGTAATCGCATGACCGTCCTGGTGAAAGACAACCTGTTTGAACACAATCCCCTCCAGCACCCGCTCGCCTCCCGTTGGGGTAAAATCAATCCCTGCCCCGGCGCTGCTGAGCGACAAGGCAAGGGAGGCAAGGGTCAGATAAATTCGCATTTGCACGTTCGTTAGCCGGAGCTTGACTGCCGTCCAAAAAATGGTCCTGCAGTCACGCTATCGGTCGCGCAGCCGTACAAGCAGGTCATATGCCCCGCTCACTGGCGGGCGAGGGAGGAGCGGGCTCGCGCGACCAGTTCGTCTTCCTCGGGCAGCAGTTTGGCCTTGCCGGCCAGGTCGAGAAATTCGGTCGCGACCTCGGCTTGGCCGGCCGCGGCGAGAAAGATCCCGAAGTAGGCCGCCACCGCCGGCTCATGCAGTTGGTCGGCGGTGAGCTGGCTCATGACTTTGACTGCGCCTTTCACATCGCCGGATTGGTAGAGCCCGTAGGCATAAGTGGAGGCGTAAGCGGGGTCGGTCGGATGCGCCTCATGCAGATCGCGCGCGAGGCCGAGGGCACGGAAGGTCTCGGCTTTCAAGAGGAGCGAAATCTGGGCGAAATTATTTCGCACCGCCGGATCCTCCGGCAGGACCGCGACGAGGCGCGACAGGGTGCGATAAAGGCCGGTCGTATCGCGTTGCGCGGCGTAGTAGCGATAGAGTTCCTGGAGGGCGTTGCGTTGCGCGTCGCGATTTTCCGCCAGCATCCAGAGGACGGCGGCCGCCTTCTCCGGCCAGTTCCATTGAAAGGCGATGGTTTGAAGCAGGTTGAGCCGGTCGGGGTCGTTCTCGGCTTTGGCCACCGCGGCCACCCAATTTTTCTCGAACCCAATGTCATCGCCGGTTTCACGCGCCACCTTTGCCTGGAGGGCGCGCCGGATCGGCTCGCCCCGATCCCAAGAGCCGCGCTGTAGCATCTCCTTGAGCGCCGGCCAATCGCGCAAGCGCACGAAAGCGTCCGCCATGGCGAAGCGCAGTGGAATGCTGTCGAGCAACTCGGTCGGGAAGCGTTTGCTCCAATCGATGGCGAGCAGGGCCAGCCCGTTGCTGTTCATCCAATTGACCAATTTGACCGCCTTTTCGGCCGATTTAATAGCCTCGCTTTGCACCCGGGTGAGCGCGGCGGTGAAAGCCGGATCGTTGACGCCGCGCAGGATGCCGAGCGCGAGCAGGCGATCGGCGAAGGTGGCGGCGGGTAGGGCTTCGAGTTCCTTCGCGAGGGCGGCGCTGGTAGAGTGATCGCGCTCGCGGACCGCATCCGTGATCAAAACGTGCAAGGCATCGAGTTGCACCTTGGGATCGCTCTTAAGACGCGTCGCCAAAGCGCGGCCCGCCTCGCGCTGCGCGCGATCGTCCGAGCGAAGCTGAAATTCCGCCAGCTCCAGTTGCTGGTGAACGTCGTTAGGCGCGAGCCGGACCGCTGCTTCGAGATGCTTCTCCGCCTTGGGCAGATCGTTCTGGGTGAGCGCAAGATGCGCCACGGCGGCGTGATAACGAGGTCATTTTCCTGCGCCAGCGGGACCTTCGCCAAAGCTTCGGTCGCGATCCCGGGCTGTTGCAGACGGAGCGCGGTTTCGACCAGCGCGATGCGATCGGGCAATGAGTCCGGCAGGAGGGCAACCGTGCGCCGCCGCCAATCGAGCGCTTCGACGCTGTTCTGTTTTTCGGCGATCGCGGCCAGGGTGCGACAGGCATCGGCGCTGTTCGGGTCAACTGCGAAGGCACGTTGCGCGGCCAGCGAAGCCCAGCGCAGATCATTCTTATCAAAGGCGACGTGGGCCTGTCGCATCAGCTTGTGTTCCTGCCAGCGAACGTAGGCGCGATGTCCGCCCCAACTCAAGGCCACCAGCAGGCAGAGAGCACCGAGGATGCCTAACGAAAGCTTGACGTAGGTATGCTCGGTCCGCTGGAGGGATATTTCGCGCGGTGAATCGGAAGTCTGGGCCATGCCTTTAGTGAGCGCGCCCAGCCGCGGGAGGTGGCGTCGAGGCTCGTAAACTGCTAGGAAGTTAGCATGTCCCATTCCACCGCGGTAGCGCCGGCCCAGGCGGCGCGTCGACCGGCGGCTGGGATGGCCTTTCGGTGGCCCTTTGCCTTCGCGCTAGTCGCTTTCCTTTTCCTCTGGCTGGAGATCATTAACCAATTCCAGAGCGAGTGGTCGCTCAATCCGCAATATGGTTATGGCTGGGCGGTGCCGTTCCTGGCCGCCTGGCTGTTTTATCAGCGCTGGGTCACGCGACCCACACCGCTTTCGGGGCGCATCCCTGGCCTGACGATCGCGGTTGCGGTCCTCGCCGCCGCGATCCTGTTGCCCGCGCGGGTCGTGGCGGTGGCCAATCCCGATTGGCGCCTCCTTAGCTGGACGATGGCGCTCGCGGCCGTCGTTCTTTCGCTCGCCGCTATCTCCCTCGCCGGCGGCCGGCCCTGGCGCCGCCATTTTGCCTTTCCGGTTTTGTTTTTTCTCGTTGCCGTGCCCTGGCCGGTGCAACTCGAGCAGCTGGTCGTGCAATCGCTCATGCGTGCCGACACCGCGATTACGATTGAGATTTTGAACCTCACCGGCACGCTCGCGGTGCAACACGGCAACGTCATTGAGTTAAGTACCGGCCAGGTCGGGATCGACGATGCCTGCACCGGCGTTCGTTCGCTCGCAGGCGACCTTCATGATCGCTCTTTTCCTCGGCGAGTTTTACCGGATGCGGTGGTCGCGCCGCCTCTTGCTCGTGCTGGCTGGCGCGACCCTCGCCTTTGTCTGCAACATCGGGCGCACCTTTATTCTTTGTGAAATAGCGGCGACCTCCGGCATCCCGGCGATTCATCGCTGGCACGATCCGGCCGGGTTCACCATTTTGGTCGTCTGCCTTTTCGGTTTGTGGGGAATGAGCATGTGGCTGAAACCAACCACCGCAATCGAACCGGGCGATCCAGCTCCCGTGGCCTGTTCGAGCTTCGGGGGGATTTGGCTGGGCGAGCGCCTTGCTGCTTTGGATTGCCCTCGCCGAAATCGCCACCGCCGCCTGGTATCGAGCCGGGCAAAACCGAGGCGGTGAGTCAGCAACCGTGGACCGTGAGCTGGCCGGCGGGCCAACCGGATTACCGACGCGCAGCCGATCCCCGACGCGGTCGAGACGCTCCTGCGTTACAACGAAGGCGGCGCCGCGACCTGGCGCTCGGCCGATGATCGGCGCTGGATGATGTATTCCTTCCACTGGCTGCCGGGCCGGACCGCCGCGCTCTTCGTCAAGAATCATCGGCCCGATATTTGCCTGCCGGCCAGTGGCCTAACGATGGAAGCAGCAGAGCGGCGTCCATCTGGTTGCGATTAACGGCGTGAACCTGCCGATTCGCTCCTATCGCTTCGACGACAACGGCCGGTCCGCTCCATATTTTCTACTGCTACTGGGATGGGCGTTCCTCCTATGTCGAGCGACGCCGCCGCGGCGGCGGAAGATTGGACCGCGCGGGGTCGACTGCAGCGCCGCCTGGCAGGGGAAACGCGAGCTGCGGCGCGCGCATGCTCGAGTTGGCGGTCTGGGGGCATGAAAACGATGAAGCAGCGCACGGTCGCGCTCGAGCGCGAGCTCCGCCAAGTCGTTAGGCCGTTATGATGGCTTTTCTTTCTGGAGACGCCGACCCTGGTCATGCGGAAGTATGACCCTCCGGAGGGACGAGCTTCCGCTCGTCCGGCCGGGGTGCGCCGCTTGCGGTTAGCAGACCCCTTAATGCACGCTCATTTGAACATATAGTTTGCGCTTTCGGGCCGCTGAAACGATTGTCGTCGGTGGCCTCCACCAACGGCAAAAAACCCTGCCTCATTGCTCCGATCGCCCGATTCCGGCGGGCTGCATCGAGATCCGCGGGGCGCGCCAGAACAACCTCAAGGGCTTCGATCTCGACCTGCCGCTGGGCCAATTGACCGTCGTCACCGGCCCGAGCGGGAGCGGCAAATCGAGCCTCGCCTTCGACACGATCTACGCCGAAGGCCAGCGCCGTTACGTCGAGACCTTCAGTCCTTATACCCGGCAGTTTCTCGACCGGATGGACAAGCCGCGGGTGGACGAGATTCGCGGGATTCCGCCCGCGATCGCGATCGAGCAATCGAACCCGGTCAAAAGTTCGCGCTCCACGGTCGGGACGATGACGGAGATCAACGACTACCTGAAGCTGCTCATGCCGCGAGTGGCGCGGGCTTTTTGCCCGAGCTGCGCGCGCGAGATCCGGCCGGAAACAGCGAAGTCGATCGCCGATGATGTTTTTCGGCAGTTTGGAGAGCGCTCGACCACCGCGGAGTCGAAACCGGATAAGCGGAAGCTCGTCCCTCCGGAGGGACCCAGCGTCCTGCTTACCTTTTGGGTGCCGTCCCACCCAAAACCGACCGGACGGACTTCTTCGCCTTTCTCCAGCAGCAGGGATACCTGCGGGTCTGGCTGAATGGCGCGGTCGTTAGGGCGGACAGCGACAACAAAAATATCCGGCTTGGTGCGCGGGTGCAGGTCATCCAGGATCGTCTCACGATTCAGCGAGCGAAAACCGCGCCCGGCTGGTCGAGTCGATCGAGACCGCGCTCCGCTTCGGCAAGGACCAGATCAACTTCGTCGATCTCGAGACGAAGGAGGAGTATCCCTTTTCCACCGGCTGGCATTGCGCGCATTGCGATCTCGATATTCGCCCGCCCACGCCCGGCCTCTTCAGTTTCAATAATCCGTTAGGCGCATGTCCGGAATGCCGCGGCTTTGGCCGCACCATTGCGGTCGATTTCAATCGCGCCATTCCCGATCGCGCGCTTTCCATTGCCCAGGGAGCGGTCCGCGTTTTTCGCGGCGAGGAAATGGGCGAATCGCAGAAGGATCTCCTCCGCGCCTGCGCGCGGGAGGAGATCGACGTTCATCTGCCCGTTCGAGGAATTGCCCAAGTACGACCAGGACTTCGTCATCAATGGCGAGAAAGGCGCGGGCGAATACACCGAGGAGGATTACGAGAGCGATCGTTGGTACGGCGTCCGGGGATTTTTCAAATGGCTCGAGAGCAAGACCTACAAAATGCACGTGCGCGTGTTGCTCAGCCGATACCGCGCCTACACCAGTTGTCCCAGTTGCCACGGCGGACGCTTCCAGCCGGAGACGCTCAATTACCGGCTGGCCACTGCCGACAACGTTGCCTTTACCCTGCCCGAGTTGGCCGCCTTGCCCGATCACGCAGGCGCGTGAATTTCTCATCAGCCTGGCTCTTCCGCCGCACGACTCCGCCGCGCTTATGCTCCGTGGCGAAATCGTGGCCCGGCTGCGTTACCTCTGCGAGGTCGGGGTTGGTTATCTCACTCTCGATCGCTCCACCCGCACGCTGAGCGGCGGCGAAGTCCAGCGGGTCAATCTCACCACCTGCCTCGGCGCCTCGCTCGTTAACACGCTCTTCGTCATGGACGAGCCGAGCGTCGGTCTCCATCCGCGCGATGTTGGCCGGCTCGTTAGGGTGATGCATGACCTGCGCGACAAGGGCAACACGCTGCTGGTGGTCGAACACGAGGAGGCGATCATCCGCGCGGCCGATCATCTCCTCGACATCGGTCCCGGTCGCGGCGAAACCGGCGGCGAATTGGTTTTTCAGGGCTCGCTTCAGCAAATGCTGGGGAGCGCAGGGCGCGACCGTTCCCCAGTCTCTCACGCGCGATTATTTCGTCCGGCCGAAAAATCATTCCGCTCCCGAAAAAGCGCCGCACCTCATCGACCGCGCTCAAGATCAAAGGCGCGACCGAGCACAATCTCAAGAACATCGACGTTGAGATTCCGTTAGGCGTTTTCACCTGCGTGACCGGCGTTTCCGGCTCGGGCAAATCGACCCTCATCCACGAAGTGCTCTATCAAAATCTGCTCCGCGCTCGCGGTTCGGGCAGCGAAGAAGCGGGCGCCTGCAAAAGCGTGACCGGCGCGCATCGGGTCGGCGAGATCGTGATGGTCGACCAGGCGCAGCTCTCGCGCACTCCACGTTCCACCCCGATTCTTTACCTCGGCAGTCTACGATCGGGTGCGCGAACTCTTCGCCGCCCAAACGGAAGCGATGGCCCAAGGGCTGACGGCCAGCGCCTTCTCCTTCAACTCCGGAAGCGGCCGCTGCGAACGCTGCGGCGGGACCGGTTTCGAGAAGATCGAGATGCAGTTCCTGAGCGACCTCTACGTGCGCTGCGCGGAATGCGAAGGCCGCCGCTTTCAGCCGCACGTTCTGAAAGTGAAACTGGAAGGTCGCTCGATCCACGAAGTTCTCGAGCTCACGGTGAGCGAGGCGATCAATTTTTCACCGCGCTCGGAGAGGCCGAACGCTCGCCCAGCCGCTCCGCGATCCTGGAGGAAGTCGGCCTCGGCTATCTCCGTCTCGGCCAGCCGCTGAACACCCTTTCCGGCGGCGAATCGCAGCGCCTCAAGCTCGTTAGGCATCTGACCGACGACGCGGTAATCGGCCGCCAAAGAACGGCGATCTTTTCATCTTCGACGAACCGACCATCGGGCTTGCATTTCGACGATGTCGCGCTGCTCGTCAGGCTCTTCCAACGCCTGGTCGAGGCGGGTAATTCGATCGTCGTCATCGAGCACAACCTCGAAGTGATGAAGTGCGCCGATTGGATCATCGATCTCGGTCCGGAAGGCGGCGAAGAAGGCGGGCAGGTGGTGGCGAGCGGCACGCCGGAAGAGGTAGCGAAGGCGGCCGATTCCCACACCGGCCGCTATCTGCGCGAGCTGCTTTCCCGGGGAGCGCACGCGCCTCGCGTGCTGTTTTCGGCGCCCCGTCGAAAACTTCCCAGCGCTACTCTTTTCCAGACAACGAAGAGCCAGCTTTGCGAGCCGCCGAAGAGCCGTTTGGCGAGGCGCCAAACGGAACACGCGAGCCGCGTGTGCTCGCCGGAATTGCCGCGGCCCGCAACGCGCCATCGCCATCCACGGCGCGCGCGAGCACAACCTCAAGAACATCTCGCTTGCCATTCCGCGCGACAAAATGGTCGTCATCACCGGCCTGAGCGGCTCGGGCAAATCGACCGTCGCCTTCGATCTCCTTTTTGCCGAAGGACAGCGTCGTTTTCTCGACAGCATGTCGCCTTATGCGCGGCAGTTCGTTGAGCAGCTGGAAAAGCCGGATGTCGATCTAATCGAAGGCCTGCCGCCGACCGTCGCGATCGAGCAGCGCGTCACGCGCGGCGGCGGTAAATCGACCGTCGCCACCGTCACGGAAGTTTATCATTTTCTCCGGCTCCTCTTTGCCAAGACCGGCACCCAATACTGCCCGGACTGCGATCTGCCGGTCGAAAAACAGAGTGTTGCCGCCATCGTTAGGCAAGTGGAAACGGCGGCGCGGCGCGGTCCGCTCAAGGTGCTCGCGCCGCTCGTCAAGGCGCGCAAAGGCTTTCACACCGAAGTGGCTCGCTGGGCCGAGCGCCAGGGCTTCGATACTCTCTATGTCGATCGCCAGCTCATCCCGGTCGCGCAATTCCGCAAACTGGAGCGCTTCAAGGAACACACCATCGACGCGGTCGTTGGAATGATCGACGCGAAGCGCATTCTGAAGGCGCGCAACCTGGTCCAGCGGGCGCTGGCCATCGGTCGCGGGACGGCGCATCTGCTCGACGCCAAAAACCGCCTCACCGTCATGAGCACGGAGATGAGCTGCCCAGGTTGCGGGCGTGCTTTCGAGGAACTTGATCCTCGTCTCTTCTCCTTCAACTCGCCCCATGGCTGGTGCGGGGCGTGTGCCGGCTTTCGGCGAAATCTGGAACGAAAAACTGCAGCAGAACGAAGAGGAAACCGGCGAGTCGAAGCTGGAGAACGAGCTGAACGCCGAGCGTCAATTCGAGTCGGTCGATGAAGGCGAAGCGTTGCCCTGCCCGGATTGCCACGGCTCCCGCCTCAACTCGGTGGCGCGTCACGTGCGACTGCAGGGAAAAACGATCGACGACTTTGCCGCCCGCTCCGCCGAGCGAAGCCCTCACCTTGATCGGCAAGGTGCGTTTTCGCGGGACGCAAAAAGTGATCGCGGCCGATCTGGTGCCCGAGATCGAGCAGCGGCTTCGTTTCATGGATAATGTCGGGCTCGGTTACCTCGCGCTCGGGCGCTCTGCGAAAACCCTGAGTGGCGGCGAGTCGCAACGCATTCGGCTGGCGGCCCAACTCGGCTCCAATTTGCGCGGGGTGCTATACGTGCTCGACGAGCCGACCATCGGGCTGCATTCACGCGACAACGTGCGGCTGCTCGAAACGCTGAGCGCGCTGCGCGAAAAAGGGAATTCGCTAGTCATCGTCGAGCACGATGAGGAAACGATGCGGCGAGCCGATCACATTATCGATCTCGGGCCGGGCGCGGGCGTGCATGGCGGCGAAGTGGTCGCGGCAGGGCACGCTGCGCGACATCAAGGAAGTGGCCGCCTCGCAAACGGGGCGCTGTTTGCGCACGCCGCTCTGTCATCCGGTCCGGCAGATCGCGGCGATCGTTAGGCGAAGTATTCGCAATGGCTCGAGATCCAAGGATGCGAACGCGAATAATCTGAAGCAATCGAGGTCAAATTTCCGATCGGCCGGCTATCTGTGATCACCGGCATTTCCGGTTCCGGCAAATCGACCCTGATGCGCTCGGTCTTATTGCCAGCGGTGCAGGAAGCGCTGGGAAGCGCACGCGCCTCGCGTGCCGCGAAATTTTCCTCCTCGAAGAGTTCTCATCGAGGCGCCGAAAATAGCACCCGGGGCGCGCGCGCTCCCCGGGTTGCCGGCGCCGATTTCATCGAAGCGATCTACGAAGTTGATCAATCGCCGATCGGTAAAACCTCCCGCTCGACGCCCGCGACTTACATCAAAGTTTTCGACGAGATTCGAAATCTCTTTGCGCAATTGCCCGTCTCGCGGGTGCGCGGCTATAGCGCGAGCCGCTTTTCATTCAACACCGAAGGCGGCCGCTGTGAAACCTGCAGTGGCCAGGGCGTGCTCAAGCTGGAGATGAGCTTTCTCCCGAGCAGTTACGTGCCGTGCGAGGACTGCGGCGGGCAGCGTTACAACGCGCAAACCCTCGAGGTGCTTTATCACGAGCGCAGCATTGGTGACGTGATGAAAATGACGATTGCGCAGGCCGCGGAATTCTTTGCCGCCAATCAAAAAATCGCGCGGCCCCTTTCCCTGCTGGTCGAGACCGGGCTGGGCTATCTGCAGCTTGGCCAACCCAGCCCCACCCTGAGCGGCGGCGAAGCGCAGCGGCTCAAGCTGGCGACGAAACTGACTCGCGGAGTGAGCCACGCCACGAACGAACGCTTGCGCAAAATGCGGACACCGAAGTCGACGCTCTACTTGCTCGAGGAGCCGACCATCGGCCTGCACATGGCGGATGTGGAATTGCTCCTCAACGTCATTCATCGCCTGGTCGATGACGGCAACACCGTCATCGTGATCGAACACAACCTGAGCGTGATCGCGGAAGCCGATTATGTGGTCGATATCGGACCGGAAGCCGGTTCGTTAGGCGGTGAAATCGTCGCGACTGGAACGCCGGAAGAAGTGGCGAAGAATCAGCCTGAGCCGAACCGCGCCGTTCCTGCGCGAAGTGCTGGCGCAGGGCCGGGAGACTGCCCGACAAGTGAAGGCGAAATCCTGGCCGTAGCGCGAGATTCGAGCTTGCGAGGTCGCGTCGCAGCAAGCTGGGAAGCTTGCGTGACGGGGAGAGTCGACTGTCTTCCGGTTGCCGCGTGCCTGGTTATCGCGGAAACTCGCGCGCCCAGATGTTTGCCTATTACCTGCACGATTTCGATCCGTTCATTTTCCGGCTCTGGGGAGACTTCGGACTGCGCTGGTATGGCATGGCCTACGTGCTCGCGTTTGCCGGCGGTTACTGGCTGCTGCAGCCTGCTGGCGAGACGCGGCTACACCCAGCTGCGCCCCGGACAGGTCGGCGACTTCATCACCTGGGCCGCGCTTTTCGGCGTCATGCTCGGCGGCCGGCTCGGTTACGTCCTCTTTTATCGGCCGGAAATGTTGCGCGATCCGCTCTCCATCCTGCGGGTCTGGGAAGGCGGAATGTCGAGCCACGGCGGGATGCTCGGCGCTCATCGCTTTCACTTTTTGGTACGCCTGGCGGCATAAAATTTCCTGGACCAATCTCGGCGACAATCTCGTGGTGGTGGCGCCGATCGGTTTGTTCTTCGGGCGTTGCGCGAATTTCATCAACGGCGAACTCTTCGGGCGCCTAACGAATGTCCGGTGGGCCATGCTTTTTCCGAAAGAGCTGGTCGAGCCGGAGAATGCCGCCGAAGCCGATCGCGCCCTCTTTGCTCTCCGGCAGGTCGACCCCAGCCTGACGACTCCGCAGGACGATTGTGCAGCGGGCTGCATTCCCACCCGCACTGGCGCGAAGTGCTCCGGCCCATCCTGACCCCGCGCCATCCTTCGCAGATTTACGAGGCGCTGCTCGAGGGCGTTTTGCTCTTTACCATCCTCTGGCTGGTGCGCACGCGGACGCGCCAGCCTGACGGCGTCCTGACGGGGCTGTTTTTCATCTGCTACGCGATCTTTCGCATCGTGGTGGAATACTTTCGCGAGCCGGACGCGTCGCTCATCGGGGGCTTCACTCGCGGGCAGTTCTTCTCTTTCTTTCTCCTCGCCATAGGGCTGGCCTTCGCCATCGTCGGCCGCATTCGGAATGAACAGTCTCGCCCCGCTTCCGTCAGAGCTGACGGTGGGCCCATTTGCTGGCTTTCGTTTCACGCGAGTTCCGCTATTACTTACGCAGGATGACGGAGCTGATTTCTCCCAGGATTTTCTCGCGGCCGGCGGGCTCGTCTTTTCCTTCGAGCACTCGACCGTGGCGGGGAAGGCGGTCCTCTTTTTCCTCGCCATCGGCTCCATCTTCAGCTGGTCGGTCATGGTGACGAAGATGCGGGTGGTGCAGTTCGCGCGGAAACAAACCGACCGGTTTCTGGCCGCTTTCCGGCAGGATCGGCAACCGCTGCGGTTGTTTGAGTCGAACGCCCGTTTTCCGGGTTCGCCCGTCTTCCAGGTTTATCGCGCTGGTTGCGAGGAGCTGACCTTTCATCTCCTTGGTTCAGCGGAAATCGACGAAACCTTTCGAGCCCGGCTCGAGATCGCGGACAAGATCACGCCCGCGCAAATGCACGCGGTCAACGCGGCGATGGAGCGGGCGGTCGGCGAAACCGCGCTCAAGCTCGAATCGCAGATGATCCTGCTGGCAACGGCGGTGAGCGGCGCGCCCTTTCTGGGATTGTTAGGCACGGTCTGGGGCGTGATGGATACTTTCACCGGCGTGGCCGAAGCGGGCTCGGCCAATCTGGCCGCGATGGCGCCGGGCGTTTCCGGCGCGCTCATCACCACCGTGACCGCGCTCTGTGTCGCGATCCCGGCCATGTTTGGCTACAATTTTCTCGTCACCAGCATCCGCGCAATGATGGTCGAGATGGATAATTTCGCGGCCGAACTGGCCTCCGAGTTTGAGCACAAATACGTCGAACACGGTAGCCGCGTCTCCGATTTTAGACGTTAAGGGAGTGATGAATCAGGAAAGCAGGAAAGCAGGAAAGGTGACGCGAAATCAGATTTTTTCCTGCGTTCCTGCTTTCCTCGATTCATCCCTCATCGAACTGATGCGCCGCTACTCCAACCGCACTTCGCTTTCGACCCTCTCGGAGATCAACGTCACGCCGCTGCTCGATCTCGCTTTCGTGCTCCTGATCATTTTCATGATCACGACCCCGCTGCTTGAGAACAGCAAAACGCTCATCATTCCCTCCAGCGCGACGACCAATGCGCCGATCAATCCGGCCACCGTGCAGATTCTCTCGATGGATCGCAACGAAGTCGTTAGGCTGAACGAAGAAGTGATCGAACTGGCGGCGCTTGGAGAGTCGGCTGGCCGCGCTCAAAGCAGGCCGACCCGAATGTCGCGGTGGTGATTCGGCCCGAGCGCACCCTGCCGGTGCAGAAACTCGTTAGTCTGATGGACGCGCTGCAGCGCGCGGAAATCACCAAGGTGGGCATCGCGACGCAGGAAGAAACTCCCTAGCGATGACCCGGGACGCGCGTTTCTGGCGCAATGTCACCATCGTCGGGCTGATCCACGTGGCGGTGTTGCTCGGGCTGCTCTGGTGGAGCCGCTCGCCCGCGCCCAGTGCCGAAGGACATCGTCTGGATGGAAGGCGGGGCCGGCGCGAGCGCACCGGCGGCGACCCCGCCACCGCCCGTCGCCCCGCCGGAGGCAACGCCAGTGGAAACTCCGGAAGTGATAAAGGAGGAGCCGACCCCGGAGGTCGCGCCCACGGCCAAGAGCGAGATCGAGATTCCGACGCCAACCATTTCAGCGACGCCGACCCCCACGCCGACCCCAAGCCGACTCCAACGCCCACCCCGAAGCCCACTGCCAACGCCGACTCCGAAACCCAGTCCCAAGCCTACCCCGAGTCCAACCCCCAAACCGACGCCGAAGAAAAAGCCGAAAGCGACGCCGAGCCCGACTCCGAAAAAGAAAGCGACGCCGAAAGCAAAACCAACGCCCGACGAGGAAGCGGAAAAGGAGTTGGAGAAGAAAAAGGCGATCGCCAAAGCCGCTCTGGCCAAGGAAGAGAGTAGCGAAGAAACATCAGAAACGCCGGTAAAGAAGGCGATCGCCGCAGGTGATGGCGAAGAGACGAAAAGCAAGGGCAGCGGCGGCTCGGGAGGCAAAGGAAAGGGCGAAGGGGGAGCTTCCGAATTCGGTTGGTACGGCAACATGCTGCACGACCGTTTCTACAGCGAATGGGTCCAGCCGACCTCAGTCGTGCACAGCGCGAAAATCTCTGTGCTCCTGCGCATTCGGATTAACAAGGACGGTCGCATCTCCGATTACTCGATCGCGAAATCCTCTGGCAATCCGGTGGTGGACGACTCTGTGACAGCGGCGGCCGCGCGGGTCAAACAAGTCGACCCTTTGCCTTCGGGCCTGGGCGACGATTATTATGATGTGAACATCAACTTCGAATTAAACTAAACGATGACGAGAATCTCCTTTATCCGAATGCCGACGGCGCGATGCCTGGCGCTAGCCGCCCTTCTGAGCCTAACGACGTTGCTGGCGCGTGCGGCCGAGGATGTGCCGACGATCACGGTGAGCAAGGGCGACCAGATCAATCTTTCCGTTTCCACACTCGAAGGCGGCGATGGCGCGAGCGCGACGAAGATCGTGCAGAGCGACCTCGCCCTCTCCGGCTATTTCAAATTTGGCGGCGCGGATAGTTCCTACACCGTGCGCGGCACGGCCAGCGGCGGCAGCCTGCAAGGTCAGGTGGTCGATCACAGCGGAGGCACCGTCCTTTCCAAAAGCTACAGCGCGAACACGCGCGAAAATGCGCATCAGTTCGCCAATGACATCATCGAGACCCTGACTGGGCACAAGGGGATTGCCGGGACGAAGATCACTTTCATCGGCACGCGCAGCGGGAAAAAGGAAGTTTACCTGGCTGATTTCGACGGTGGCAACGTCAGGCAATTAACGCACGACAACACGATCAGCGTGCATCCTTCCCTCAGCCCCGATGCCCGGCGCATCGCTTACACCGGCTACCAAAGCGGTTACGCCGACGTTTACGTGATCGACATCGCGAGCGGGTCGCGCAACCGGATCGTCAATTTTCCTGGGACCAACAGTGGCGCGACTTTTTCGCCGGACGGCGGCCGTCTTGCCCTAACGATCAGCAAAGATGGCAACCCCGAGCTTTACACGGTGGGCGCGAGCGGCGGGGGCGCGCGACGCCTCACCCGTACCCGCGGCGTCGAATCGGGGCCGACTTGGTCGCCCGACGGGAGCGAGATAATCTATTCGTCCGACCAGGGCGGTTCGCCGCAGCTCTATCGCATCTCGTCGTCGGGCGGAACGGGACGGCAGATTTCCACCGGTCACGGATATTGCACTGAGCCCAACTGGTCGCCCGATGGAAAGAAGATAGCCTTTAACGTCCGGAGCGGCGGCGAATTTCAGATTGCAGTGCTCGATCTGGATGGCGGCGGCACGCGCCTCCTGAGTTCGGGGCAGGATCCGGCCTGGGGCGTCGATTCGCGGCACATTATTTTCACGCAGGGCGGTGCGCTCTATATGCTCGACACAGTCAGCAGCCGGAAGAACAAGATCGTCGACGGGGTGGGTAAGATCACCGAGCCGAGCTGGTCGCGGTAGGGCGCTTTACCCAGGCAAATTACAACAAGGCGAGCGATTTGCCCTCGCGGTGCGCGACTTGGTCGAGGGTGCATTGCTGCGGCGCCTTGTCTTTGCGCCACCGCATGATTTTGGTTCCGTGCCGGAAACGCTCGCCGGTGAAATGATCGTAGGTCACTTCCACCACCACTTTCGGTGCGACCGGCTCCCATTGCGCACTCCGCTCAGTGCTCCAGCGGCTTGGCCCGCCGGGAGCGTTGCCGGTAAAACCGGGCGGTTTCTTCAAGGCTTCGAACTTTTTTGTCAGGGCGGCCTTTTCCTCCGCTTTGAAGGCGGAGGTGAAACCGACGTGATGGAGCAGACCTTCCTCGTCGTAGAGCCCGAGCAAGAGCGAACCGATGACGCGCGCGCCGCTGGCATAACGAAAGCCGCCGACCACGCAATCGACCGTGCGGATCTGCTTGATCTTGACCATCGCCGTCCGCTCGCCTGAGGCGTAGGGGCAACCGATCCGCTTCGCGATGATCCCGTCGAGATTGCCGCCGACTTTCTCGAACCATTTCCTGGCCTGCGTGCAGATCGAGTGGTGGCGGGTGAGAGGCGAATTTGTTTGTCGTTAGGGAAGAATTTCGCCGCGAACTTCTCGAGCTGGGCGCGCCGCTTGGGCAACGGCTCCTGGAGCAGCGATTTGCCGTTTGTGCCGGCGAGAAGATCGAAGACGATGAAGAGCGCCGGATGCGCCGCGGCCAGTTTTTGAACCCGGCTGGCGGCGGGATGAAGGCGAAGCTGAAGTTCGTCGAAGGAAAGAAGGCCGCCGATCGGGATAACCAATTCGCCGTCGAGCACGAACTGTTTCGCCTTCAATTTCCCGAGCGCGCCGGCCACATCGGGAAAGT
The DNA here is from genome assembly GCA_963749935.1 of uncultured Verrucomicrobiae bacterium. Classification (GTDB taxonomy): domain Bacteria; phylum Verrucomicrobiota; class Verrucomicrobiia; order Chthoniobacterales; family UBA10450; genus Palsa-1392. Next base: position 798,528 of record CAVVOH010000004.1, on the reverse strand, counting down.
AACGGGCGAGGGGCTGGCCGGCCTTCGATTGCAAAAAGACGTCGCGACCATTGCGGAAGGCGAGGCAGCGAAACCCGTCCCATTTCGGCTCGTATTGCCAGTCGTCGTCGCTGGGGATTTCGTCGACCGAGCGCGCTTCCATCGGCGGGATCGGCGGTTGGAGTGAAAGAGCCATCTAGGTGTAGCGGCGCGGCGTCAGTTTCGGCGGCCGCTTCCCTTTTCGCAGCGCACCTTCGATCGGGATGTAGGGAAGTTCGGTGCGATCGACCGCGCAGCGCAGGAGTAAACCGCCCCGGCTCATGTCGCCGCGCCCGACGAAATCGCTTGGGAAAAGCAAGCGCTCGGCCAGCACCTCCCGCATAGCGTCGACGTATTTGCCGGTCGCGATGCTGCCGAGCAGGACCACTTCACAGCTCGGTGTCAGGCGCTTCACCAGTCGGCGCAGATCGCGTTCGAGTGGCTTGCGATAACGCGGGTCATTGGCCTCGATGTCGACCTCGGCGAACTCGCGCAGATCCGTCAGGGTGATGGGCGTGGCCGCCGCGACCAGTCCACGCGTCGGGGTGATGACCAGGACGCGCGAGAGATCGGGCTGGGCGAAGGCATTGGCGTAGGCGAGTTTGCCGCGGAAATATAAACCACTCAAAAAAGTAAAGACTTCGCCTAACGAAGTCGTTTCGTTCTGCCGCAGGCGGCGGGCCAGGTCGAATTGCGCGCGATCGCTCAAGAGCATCTGGGCGCGACGCCCACCGGCATAGGCGGGCGAGAGAAGAAAAGTGCGCGTCATTGGCAGAAGGTAGGGCAAGCTTCCAGCTTGCGAGATTTTCGTTAGGCAGCAAGCTGGAAGCTTGCGCGACGAACGATGAAACCTGGATTTCTCGAAAAACTGATCGGCCGCCTGGGCCGGATCGGGCCGGAGGATGTGCAGAACTATCTCCTCCGGCTGGCGCAGGAGAAGGGGTTTCTCGAGACGATTTTCAATGCCATCCAGGAAGGAATCATCGTGACCGATTCCAATGGTCGCATCACCTACCTGAACGATGCGGCCTGCGAGATCTTCGGCCTGGAGGGCGAGAGTTCGATTGGTAAACCGCTCGACGAGCAGGTGCGCGGACTCGATTGGAAGGCGCTCTCGCAATCCGACGCCGCGCTTAGTCGCGACATGGAGATTTTTTATCCGGCCAACCGCTTCATCAATTTCTATGTCGTGCCCCTGATCATCGAGCGCCGGGTGACGGAAAATGCGCCTAACGAATCCATCGCGGAGGCAGCCGGCCACGCCATGATTCTGCGCGACATTACGGAAGACCGGCGCTCGACCCAGCAAACGATCGAATCCGAGCGACTCTCGGCCCTGACCCTGCTCGCCGCCGGTGTCGCTCATGAAATCGGCAACCCGCTCAACTCCCTCCACATCCATCTGCAGTTGATGGAGCGGAAAGTGAAAAAGCTTCAGGCCGCGGAGGACAAGCGCGAATTGCAGGAGTCGATCGACGTGGCGCGGGCCGAGATCAGCCGGCTTGATTCGATCGTGACGCAATTCCTCCGTGCCATTCGGCCTTCCAAGCCGCACCTGCAGCCCGAGGACGTGAACGCGATCGTGCAGGAGGCGGTGCGCTTCTTCCGGCCGGAAATCAAGGATCGCGACATCGTGGTCGAGACCGAATTGCGCTCCGATCTGCCCCGTGCTCGAGCTCGACCGCGACCAGATGAAGCAGGTCTTTTATAATGCGATCAAGAACAGCTTCGAGGCGATGAAGCGCCGCGGGATCCTGCGCATCCGAACGGATCGCGACGACACCCATGTGAAGATCAGCTTTACCGATACGGGCGGGGGAATTTCGGCGGAGAACTTGAGCCGCATTTTTGAGCCTTACTTTACAACCAAGAACGGCGGGTCCGGGCTTGGTCTGCTTATCGTTAGGCGAATCGTGCGCGAGCACGGCGGCGAAATTGCGATCGAGAGCAGCGAAGGCAAAGGCCTCACTTTGACGATTCGATTGCCCTTCATCGATCGAAGGGTCCGGATGCTGCCGGAGAAGGCAGAGGAATGATCGCGTCCTCTTTGCTGCCATCCTGACCTGCCGCAGGACGGGGAGGGACCTCTCTACAGCTGTCAACGACCCGGAGTGAAAAGGGGAATCGCGATTGCAGCTGCGAGGTCCCTCTCCGCGCTGCGCCGGATCGGGATGACAATTATAGAGTGTGCGCCGCAATTTATCCGGCAGCTGAGTTCACACTCCGAACTTTTCTTTTTCCTCGGACGCCGACATCCTCCACTGTTCCGTTCGGATGCAACCGACGGTTCTAATTGTCGACGACGAGAAGCATACCCGCGACGGGTTGCGGACTTTGTTAGGCGATAATTACGACACTTATGTCGCGGCCGACGTGACGAGCGCGCTCGATGTCTTGCAGCGCGACCAGATCGATGTGCTCCTGACCGATCTGCGTCTCGGGGGCGAGGACGGGATGAATCTGATCGAGCGCGCCCTCAAGCTGCCGCATCCGCCGGTTTGCATCATGATGACGGCCTACGGTTCGGTCGACACCGCGGTCGAGGCGATGAAGCGGGGCGCCTACGATTTCGTGACCAAACCGCTCAATCTCGACAAGGTGGAGATGTTGATCGCGCGAGCCCTGGGCAGCCGGCGGCTGGAGCAGGAAAATCGGGTTTTGCGCCAGCAGGTCGACGACCGCTTTGCGCTGGAAAGCATGCTCGGCGAATCGGCCGCGCTGCGCGAAGTGCTTGATACTATTCGCCAGGTCGCGCCCTCCTCCGCGAACATTTTGATCGAGGGCGAAAGCGGGACGGGCAAGGAATTGGCCGCGCACGCGATCCATAACCTGAGCCGGCGGCACAAGGGCAAATTCGTCACGGTGCATTGCGCCGCGCTCTCGCCGCAGCTGCTCGAGAGCGAACTCTTCGGGCACGAGCGCGGCGCCTTTACCGGGGCGCACGAGCGCCGCATCGGGCGGTTCGAACAGGCCAATGGCGGCACGATTTTCCTCGATGAGATCGGCGAGATCGATGCCACCACGCAAATCAAATTGCTCCGGGTGATCAGCGAGGAGCGCGCCTTCGAGCGGGTCGGGGGTTCGCAAACCTTGCACGCCGATGTGCGCCTGATTGCGGCGACGAACAAGAATCTCGAGACCTTGGTCAGCGAAGGGAAATTTCGCGACGATCTCTACTTCCGCCTCAACGTGGTCAAGATCACGATGCCGCCGTTGCGCGAGCGAAAGGAGGACATTCCACTCCTGGTGCGCGCCTTCCTGCGCCACTTCTGCAAGGTGAACGACAAACCGCTGCTTGACCTAACGAACGAGACGATGAACACGCTGCTGGCCTACGATTGGCCCGGCAATGTGCGCGAGCTGCGGACCGCGATCGAGCATGGAGTGGTGATGGCGTCCGGCCCCAAAGTCACTTTGCGCGACCTGCCGATGGCAGTGCGGAAAGCCGCGCCGGCGCCGGGCACGCGCGCCCGGTCGTTCGACGAGAGCGCCAGTCCGCTTGATTTGCACGCCACCGAGCGGCGATTGATCACGCAGGCGCTCACCGCGACCAAGGGGAACATCACGGCAGCAGCGAAGAAATTGGGGATAAGCCGCCGGACATTGCACCGTAAGATCAACGCGATGGATGAAGAGAAGTCCGAGCTGTGAACGTGTCTTTCGTTATGCCTGGACCCCCTGACGAGTTTCGCGGGCTCGCCACTTCGCAGGCCATGGATCAGGCGCAGCTCGGGCGCGAATGATGTTGGTGCACTTCTTTTTCGCCGCTCTTCTCCATCCCTTCCGGCGGGCGGCGGGCGGCATGGCGCGCTGGTTGGTGCTGCGCTTTGGGCCGGGGCTTTGGTCGGGATGTCGGTCCACGGTATTCCCGAGGAGCAAGGGGTGGCGGCAAATCCGCTCTATCTGCTCTTCGTGCCAATTGTCCTGTTTTGGCCTCGCTTTCCTTCTCGTGCAATGGAACCGCCTCGGCTTTGAGCGTCGACTGGCCCGCGTCGGATTTGTGGGCCTGCTTTTTCTCTTGTGCAGCTGGCCGATGGTTTTCAACCTGTTCCTCGCGGGCGGCAAGGGGCGCTTCCATTGGCCGCCCTATGTGCCGCCTTTTATCAGCGTGATCAATCAATAGATGAAACCCGGGGAAATCACCGCGAGCGACATGCCGTGGGCGGTGGCCTGGTATGCGGACCGACAGTCCGTCTGGCTGCCGGAATCGATCAGCCGCTATACCGAGTTGAGCGATTATAAGGTGCTCGGAGCGGAGATTGACGCGATTTACCTCACGCCGATCAGCGGCAGTCAAAATACTTTGAAAGATATTCAACGCGGTGAATACAGGGACTGGGCGCCGCTCATCCTGCGCAGCGTCGACCTGCGGAAGTTCCCGCTGAAGTGGGGCACGCTGCTGGGGCTGGAAAACGATTGCATCTTTTTCAGCGACCACGACCGCTCCCGGGAGAGTTCTTTAAAATGACCCAGCCGAAGAAAATTTTCGGGACTGACGGGGTGCGCGGAGTAGCGAACGTCGAACCGGTCACCGCTGAGACCGCGCTTAAGCTCGGGAGGGCGGCGGCGCATGTCTTTACCGCTCTCAATCCACAGGCGCACCCGGCCGGCTTACGACCGAAAATCGTGCTTGGGAAAGACACCCGGCTTTCCGGCTACATGCTGGAGAACGCGCTCGTCGCCGGGATCACTTCGTTAGGCGTGGACGTCCTTTTGATCGGCCCGCTCCCGACCCCCGGGGTGGCCTACATCACCCGGTCGCTCCGGGCTGATGCCGGCATCGTCCTCTCCGCCTCGCATAACCCGTACGAGGATAACGGGATCAAATTTTTCCGGCACGACGGCTACAAACTGGACGATGGAATCGAGAAGAAAATCGAACAGCTCGTCTTTACCGGGGAGATCGACGCCATCCGACCGACCGCGGGAAAGATCGGTCGTGCCACGCGCATCGACGATGCGCTCGGGCGCTACGTGGAGTTTGCCAAGGCCAGCTTTCCGCGCGGCCTCACCCTAGAGAAATTGCGAGTCGCGGTCGATGTCGCAAACGGCGCCGGCTATAAGTCGACCCCCTGCATTTTGCGCGAGCTCGGAGCGGAGCTGACGGTCGCGCACAACCAGCCTAACGGGACCAACATCAACGCCAATTGTGGCAGCACCCATCCGGAGGAAATCCAGCGGCTTGTCCGGGAGAGCGGCGCCCATGTCGGCATTGCCAACGACGGCGACGCCGATCGGGTCCTGCTCTGTGATGAAATGGGCGAGATCGTGGATGGCGACGAGATCCTCGCCATTGCCTCGGTGGATTTGTTAGGCAGCGGCCAGCTTTCGCAGCGGACCCTGGTCGCCACCGTGATGAGCAATTTCGGCCTCGACGAAGCGCTCGCCGCCCACGGCGGCAAAGTCATCCGAACCAATGTTGGCGACCGTTATGTGATCGAGGAAATGGTGCGGCAAAACCTTAATCTCGGCGGCGAACAAAGCGGGCACATGATTTTTCGCGACTTCACCACCACGGGGGACGGGATTATCAGCGCGCTGCAAATTCTGCGCATCATGCAGGCCACGGGGAAACCATTGAGTGAGCTGAAGAAATGCCTGGCGAAATATCCGCAAGCGCAACGCAACCTGCGCGTGAAAGAAAAACCACCGCTCGAAGAATTGCCTGAGATCACGAAGATGGTGCAGGCTGTGGAAAAAGAGTTGCAAGGGAAAGGCCGGGTCCTCCTGCGTTATTCCGGGACCGAACCAAAGATCCGGCTCCTGATCGAAGGACGCGACCGGGCGCAGATCGACCGGCAGGCAGACCAGATCGCGGCCGCGATCGGAGGGGCAATCGGAATGAATGAGGAAAACAGAAAAGCAGGAAAAGATTCGGCATGAGGGAGCGGGTTCTTCTGATTTTCCTTTTCCTGCTTTCCTGCTTTCCTGATTCGACCGCATGAATCTCTCTCAAGTTGTAGAAGCGCTGCTGATCAGCGCGCAAAAGCCGCTGACCGCGCGCGAATTGGTCGCGGCGGTCAAGGGCGCGGGAGCAGAGGACGAGCTTACGCCTAACGAATTTGCGAAGACGAACGAAACTGAGGTCTGCGCCGCGCTGGAGCAGTTGAAGATCGAATACCTCGAGCAGCAGCGCGCTTTTCAGTTGCTGGAAAAAGCGGAAGGCTGGCAACTGGCGAGCGACCCGCAGTATGCCCGTTGGGTGCGGCAGTTATTCCCGGCCGCGAAGCCCGCCCGGCTCACCCCGCCCGCCCTCGAGACGCTCGCGATCATCGCTTATCGCCAGCCAATCACCCGGGCGGATGTCGAGGCGGTGCGTGGCGTGGCGATCGACAGCGTGCTGCAAACCGTGATGGAACGCGGGCTGGTGAAAATCGCCGGCCGGGCCGAGGTGCCGGGTCGGCCCCTGCTCTACGAAACGACTCAATTTTTCCTCGAGCACTTCGGCTTGCGCAACCTCGACGAGTTGCCGAATTCGGAGGAACTGAAGCGGCGCGAACTGCCGAAGGCGCCGGTCGCTACGGTGCCGGCTCCCGAAATTGGGCCTAACGAAACCCACGCACCGATCGAGTCGCCGTCGTAGGACCTGGCCATGCGGAAGCAGACCCTCCGGAGGGACGAGCTTCCGCTTGTCCAGGCTCGTCTTGGTTCGACCGATTCATGCGTGACATTCCTTTCGATGCGGCGATCCTACCGCCGAGGAATTCCATGATGAACAAACTTACTCTCCGAAGCGCTCTCTTGCTGGCGGCGGTCACGGCCCTTTTCAGCCTCACCGGTTGTGGTAGCTACAACAAGCTCGTCACGCTGGAGAACAACGTGAACAAGAAATGGGCCGACGTGCAGTCGGTCTATCAACGGCGGGCCGACCTCATCCCGAACCTGGTCAGCACCGTGCAAGGCGCGGCCAATTTCGAGAAGTCGACCCTCACTGAAGTAACTAATGCGCGCGCCAGTGTCGGGCAGGTGAAACTCGATCCGAACAAGGCGCCGACGGATGCCGCCCAGTTGGAACAATTCCAGGCCGCGCAGGGGCAACTGAGCAATGCGCTCTCCCGCTTGCTGGTGGTGAGTGAAAATTATCCGCAACTTCGCGCGACGGAAGGCTTCCAGCAGTTGCAAGCGCAGCTCGAAGGAACGGAGAATCGAATTTCAGTGGAGCGGAACAACTTCAACGCTGCGGTCCAGGAGTACAACACCTACATGCAAAGGTTCCCGACCAACATGTTGAACAAGATGTTTGGCTTTAAAGAGCGTCCCTTCTTTGCCGCCCAACCCGGCAGCGAGAAGGCGCCGGCGGTGAATTTCAACTTCGGAAGCCCGGCATCCGCTCCGGCCGCCACCGCAGCAGCCACGCCCTAGCGCCGCCCTCTTTCGCGAGAGGGGCAACTTCAGCCATTCGTGAAAGCTGAAATTCCGCTGCTCGGCTCCGCGACTTCGCGAGGAGCCTCGAAGGGCCGCCTTCCGCTCGTCGTGTTGGCACTCTTTCTCGGGCTGCTCGGCCCACTTGCGGCCGAGACCATGCCCTCGAAACCGGAGCGTTATTTCAATGACTACGCCGAAGTGGTGGACAAATCAGCCGCCGCGGAATTGAACGAACAACTGGCGCAATTCGAACGCGATACCTCGACCCAATTAGTCGTCGCGGTTTACCCCTCGATGCAGAGCGAGTCTTCGGTCGACGATTACACCCAGCGCATCGCGCAAACGTGGGGGATCGGGCGGAAGGAGAAAAATAATGGCGCCGTTCTCTTCGTCTTCGTGGCTGATCACAAGATGTTTATTCAGACCGGCTACGGCCTGGAAGGTGCGCTTCCGGATGCGACCTGTTTCGACATCACGCATAACATTATCGCGCCATTCTTTAAGAAGAATGATTACACCGGCGGCTTGCAGGCGGGTGTGACGGCGATGATGCAGGCGGTCCGTGGCGAGTACAAAGGAACCGGCAAAACCACCAGGGAAGAGGCCGGCGCGCCTCAAGGTTTGCCGGTGGGTTTGATCATCTTTTTCGTTCTGGTGGCGATCATCATCTTGTCGAGCCGCTCTTCGAAACGAAAAGTCCGGCGCGGCTACGGATATAATCGGGGCGGGGGTCCGTTTTTCGGCGGATTTGGAGGCGGCGGGGGCGGTGGAGGTTGGTCCAGCGGCGGCGGTTCCAGCGGTGGCTTCAGCGGAGGGGGAGGAAGTTTCGGCGGCGGCGGCGCCGGATCGAGCTGGTAAGGCCATGGAAACGAGTTCCTTTCTCGAAAAGCTCGAGCATCAGCGCATCGTCGAGGCTATCGCCGCGGCGGAAAGGCAGACCTCGGGTGAGATCCGCGTTTTTATCCAGCACGGCACGATCAACGACGCAGTCGCTGCCGCGAAAGTGCAATTCGAAAGGCTCGGCATGACCGCCACTCGGGAACGCAACGGCGTGCTCATCTTTGTCGGGCCGCGCTCCCAGAAATTTGCTGTGCTTGGCGACGAGGGAATTCACCAGCGGTGCGGACCTGAATTTTGGCAGGCGGTGGTCGAGATGATGCGGGAGGAATTCCGTTCCGAGCATTTCACCGACGCGCTAGTGCAGGGAATCGCCCGCATCGGAGAGCTACTGTCGGAAAATTTCCCGCGGCGACCCGACGATCGCAACGAACTGCCCGATACGGTCCTGGGAAGTTAGGGGCCCTGGTAAATCACGAAAACGGATTGATTTCCAGGCGGAAGATCTCACACACTAGGGCAGGAATCATTCCAGCGAACGCGTTTTGCCTTTCCCTCTTTGGCCCGTAGTGCGCATCAGAGGTAAGGATAATGTCGTTCGATGCTGAGCCCCGAGTCGGGAAGCGCTGGTGTTTAATGCGGCGTTGCAGCTGCTTGAGGATGAGCGCGCCGGCTACTTGAGCGGAAACTTGTCTCGGCGATGCCGAACTGTACCCGCGTGACTTCGGGCGCACGACGCATCGGGCGCCGTTCACCGGGGGCCCCGCTCGACTAGTCCATCACCTGCTCGGGCGCGTCTGTTTCCAAAAGATCAAACGGGGAGGCAAGCGAGTTAGGACCACCGGGAGAAGGTGCGGCGATCACTTTATTCGCTACAAACTTCTTCAGCATCGGCGAAGCGGGTCTGGGGCGGTTTATATGGCCAAACAGGGGAGCCAGTCCGTTCCGCATCGCGCGCTCAAATTTGTCAATCTCGGCATGGACACGCGGCAAGTGATTGCGCGGTTCGAAGCCGAGCGGCAGGCGCTCGCCACGATGGATCATCCAAACATCGCAAAATTTCGTTGCACGTTTTCGGCCGGAATCTCGCCTTACCCTTATGAAGGTCGTGACAGTGCAACTGCGACTGAGGAAAAAAAGCCATGAGAACCAGCGACCAAGAGCATAAAAAAATCGGGACGCGCCTCGGCGCTTCAAAGGGGAAAAGGTTTATGCGACCAACCGTGCGTTTAGGCGCCGCTCTTCTCCTTTGGAATTTGCTTCTGCTGGTTGCCGGTCTGGGAAGCTCCTGGGCGCAGTTAACCGATCGCACCCTGGCACCGAATAATGCGCAGGCCGGGATCGCGAAGTCCCTCGAGCAGGAAGTTGGCGCCGGACGCGGCGATCCTGACACGCTCGACTCGTCTCTCTTTATTATTCAACGCGACCCGTTTCGCTCGGTTCGTCGAGGACGGCAGCTTTTCCAGCGCAAATTTCGGCGTGCGAACGGGCAGGGCGCGGGGGAAGGCGACGGCGCGGGCGATATCAATCTCAACGGCGCCATTGGCGCGGGCCTGGCCGATAGTTGTGCGGCCTGTCATGGACGCCCGCGCGGCTCGGGAGGGCTCGGAGGCAGCGTGGTCACAAGGCCGGACAGCCGCGATGCGCCGCACCTGTTCGGGCTCGGGCTAAAAGAAATGCTGGCCGATGAAATCACGGCCGATCTGCGCGGAATTCGCGACCGGGCCATCAGCCGGGCGGAGCAGATTGGCCATTCAGTGACCGCGCCGCTGCGCAGTAAGGGCATTCGCTACGGGAAGATCACGGCTCTGCCTTCCGGCAGTGTGGACACTTCAGCAATCGAGGGAATTGATTCCGACCTTAGAGTAAGACCTTTCTTTGCCGAAGGCAGCACAATTTCCATCCGGGAATTTGTGGTCGGAGCATTCCACAAAGAGATGGGCTTGGAATGCAACGATGACGACCTGGCCCAGGCGAATGCAGGACAGACGGTCGTCACCCCTTCTGGGATGGTGCTGGACGGGGCGCAGGACAGGATCGATCCGCCCCCACCGCCCGACGCCTTTACCGGCCAGTATGAGGTCGACCCTGCCCTTGTCGATCACCTGGAGTTCTATCTGCTGAACTATTTCAAGCCGGGCTTGGGCCGGCAGAATGCGATCACCGACCACGGGCGCCGCGTTTTCAACAACCTTGGGTGCGTTTCCTGTCATGTGGCCAATCTCCAGATCAACCACGATCGCCGGGTCGGCGATGTCACGACGGTTTACAATCCGGCGCAGGGGATTTTCAATAACCTCTTTGCCACTGCCGGCACGCTCATTAGCGTGATCGACGACGGCAAAGGGCTTCCGCCTCTCAAACAGCCGTTGGGCGGTGCGTTTTTGGTGGAAAATATATTCACCGATTTCAAGCGCCACGATCTGGGGCCGAACTTCTACGAGCGGAACTACGATGGCGGCCTGCAAAAGACCTTCCTGACCCGTGCCCTCTGGGGCGCAGGCTCAAAGAGCATTTTTGGACACGACGGGCGCAGCATCTCGGTCGATGAGGTCATTCTGCGGCACGGCGGCGAGGCGCAGTCATCCCGCGATGCTTATGCGAGTTTACCAGAGCAGGAGGCTGATGCGCTCCAGGCCTTCCTCAGATCGCTGGTGCTGTTTCCGCCCGATGACACCGCCTCCAACCTCGATCCCGGGGATCGCACTGTGCCCGATTTCCCGCAGTTTGGACACGGCAGCATCAAGCTGACAACGCTGTTCAACGACCCAACAGACCCGGAATGACGATCGCAGCTTGGGGTGTCTAAATTTGCCGACAAAAGTAACTTCAAAACCAATTGACCAGCTTATGAAAATCTTCACGAGAGAAACCGAACCGGGATCGACTGAACAAAGGAGCGTTATGCGCGAAGCAACTGATGAGACAAGTGCCAAACGCGCCAGTTTCCCGGGCAAGGGTAGTCGGGCGTTCAGCGACGGCGGAGGGCCGAGGGTGAAATTGATCAATAAGCCGGGTGAGATTATGAAAAAGCAAAATCCGGAGATAGCTTCGAGCATCCTGATAGGGCTTTTCTTTCGACGCTTACTCTTCCTGGCAGTCGCCGTCGTGTCCGGCGGCCTGGCGCTGGCGGCGCTGGCCGCGAGCCCGCTGCCAGACCGCAGTCATCCCAACGGCAATACCGCCAGAGGTGAGCACGCCCTCCTGGGCCCTGACATTTCGGCGACCGGGAGCTGGACCGCGACCGGCAGCCTCCACGGGGCGCGGCTTTCTCACACCGCGACGTTGCTGCCCAGCGGTAAGGTACTGGTGGCGGGAGGATACGGCGGTCCTGCTTTGAGCAGCGCGGAACTGTATGACCCGGCGACTGGAACCTGGAGTGCGACCGGCAGCCTGATCGCCGGACGTTACAACCACACGGCGACGTTGCTGGCTAGTGGCAAGGTGCTGGTGGCGGGAGGATACGATGGTCCTGCTTTGAGCAGCGCGGAACTGTATGATCCGGCAACTGGGACCTGGACCGCGACCGGCAGCATGGGCTCCGAACGCGGGGAGCATTCGGCGACGTTGCTGGCCAATGGCAAGGTGCTGGTGGCAGGGGGATTCGTCGATCTCAGTAGTGCCTTCCGAGGCGTCGAGTTATACGATCCGGCGAGCGGAACCTGGACTTGGACCGGCAGCCTGATTGCCGGGCGTTACGACCACACGGCGACGTTGCTACCCAACGGCCAGGTGCTCGTCGCATCGGGAACCGACAGTGACTTCCGTCCTCTGCGCAGTGCGGAGCTGTATGAGCCGGCCAGTGGAACCTGGACATCGACCGGCAGCCTGGTCGTCGCACGCGGCCGCCATACTGCGACCTTGCTCCCGAGTGGTGATGTCCTGGTGGCGGGTGGGTTCAATGGCTTGAGCAGTGCAGAGCTGTATAAGCCAGCCAGTGGAACTTGGAGCCCGACCGGCAGCATGAGCACCGCGCGCTTCGATCACACGGTGACCTTGCTGCCCAGTGATGAGGCGCTGGTGGCGGGAGGATACAATTTCAACGATGGTTACCTGAGCAGCGCGGAGCTGTATGATCCGGCGAGTGGAGCCTGGACTACGACCGGCAGCATGGTTGCGGCACGCGCCGAGCACACGGCGACGTTGTTGCCCAGTGGGACGGTGCTGGTGGCGGGGGGATCCAATGGGGCTGCCGTGAGCGGCGCGGAGCTCTACGCAAGCGACGGGGGCGGCAGCCTTACGCTGGAGCGCGCGACATCCATCCAGCGCGGGTTTGCCATTGACCTGCCCATCAGCGGCCCGTCGGGCGTGGAAGATCGTTCCGGGAGATCGCACAAGGACTTCCTCGTTAAGATGACCTTCAATAACAACATCAGCTCGCTCGGAAGTGCGACCGCCAACTGCGGCGGGGTTTCGACCTGGTCGATCAGAGGAAACACTGTGACCTTCAAGCTGGTTGGAGTTGCGCCTGGCTGTAATCAGTCCGACATCACGATCACCGCAAACAACGTGACCGACGACATGGGCAAAACCCTCACCTCGGCCTCCGTCGCGATGGGTCTGCTCCTAGGCGATGTGAATGGCGACCGCGTTGTCGACCGGACCGATTTCATGGTTGTGAAAAGCAACCGCGGTCAGCCGATCGACGAGACAAACTTCCGCTCGGATGTGAGCAACGACGGCTTCATCGACGACTCCGACGTCCGACTGGTTTTACGGGAGCGGGGCACTACGCTTCCGTAAAAGGAAGCCTTTGCCAGATTCGTTAGGTGGGCTCGCTCAAGCGCCCCCGTCGGTCGCCATTGCGGGCGCGCTTTGGGGCCACCTCGCTCGGGTCCATTTCTCGTCACTTGCAAACCACGCCGGATGGTGTTCATTCCCCGCTCCGCTGCGAGTTTTTAACACGTTGCGCCGTTGGTCCCTGGGTTTTTCCGTCGCTTGGCGGAGACCGCGCTCGCCAGGGGGAACCCGGCGCTTTCTGAAAGGAAGAAGTTGGAAGGCAGAAGGATGAGGTGTCGTTAGGCGCTAACTTTTTTTCTTACTTCTTCACTCTTCCTTCATCCTTAAATCCATATGCCTGTTCGTTACGGTCGTTTTGAAATGCCTAAGACCCTCGTCAAGGACGAGGCTTCTTCTACTGATACTTACGCAAAATTTGTCGCCGAGCCCTTCGAGGCCGGCTACGGACACACGGTCGGAAATTCGCTCCGCCGCGTGCTTCTCTCGTCGCTCGAAGGCGCCGCCATCACCGCGGTGAAAATCAACGGCGCGCAGCACGAATTCGGCACCCTGCCCGGCGTGGTCGAAGACGTGACCGACATCGTGCTCAACCTCAAGCGGATCAAATTCAAGGCCTCCGATCACGAAGCGCGCAAGCTGGCGCTGACCGTGAACAAAGAAGGCGAAGTGACCGCGCACGACATCTCGCTCGTGCAAGGCTACGAGGTGCTGAACCCCAAACAGGTCATCTGCACCCTCGATAAGAAGCACAAATTTGAAGCTGAGCTCGACGTGCGCGTCGGCCGCGGTTTCGCTACTGGCGACGAAAACAAGCGCCCTGATCAGCCGATTGGCCTCATCCCGATCGACTCCATCTTTTCGCCGGTCACCCGGGTAAAATACGCGGTGGAAAATACCCGCGTCGGTCAGCGCACCGATTACGACAAGCTCATCCTCGAAGTCTGGACCGACGGTCGCCTGACCCCGGACGACGCTCTCCTCCAGGCTTCCGCCATTCTGCGCCACCACCTCGATGTCTTCGTCAACTTTAATGAAGACGTGATCGAGTTCGACGAAACGCCGGCCGGGGTTTCTGAGGAAAACGTCAAGCTGAAGAAACTGCTCAACATGAGCGTAAACGAAATCGAGCTCAGCGTGCGCGCGGCCAATTGCCTGAACAATGCCAACATCACCACCGTCGGTCAGTTGGCGCAGAAGACCGAGGCGGAGATGCTCAAGTATCGCAACTTCGGCAAGAAATCGCTTAACGAGATCAAGGACAAGCTGCAGCAGCTCGGTCTTGGCTTGGGTCAGAAATTTGATCCCGGTCTGGTCGACATTCCGCTCAGCGTCGATGGCGCCAATGGCGCGGACGAAGAATAATTTCGCGGGAGAGAAGCAGCTATGAGGCACCAAAAGAAAACCGTCAAACTGGGGCGCACCGCGGAACATCGCAAAGCGCTCCTCGCCAACCAGGTTTGCAGTTTGATCGAGCATCAGCGGATCAAGACGACTCTCGCCAAGGCGAAAGCGGTCCGGCCGCTCGCGGAAAAGATGGTGACGTTAGGCAAAAACGGCTCGCTTCACGCGCGCCGAACAGCGCTGGCGGTGCTGCGGCAAAAGGACGCGGTCAAGAAATTGTTCGACGACATTGCTCCGCGGAGCGCGGATCGCAAAGGCGGTTACACCCGCATCATCAAGCTCGGCCAGCGGAAGAGCGACTCGGCGGCAGTTGCCTTTCTCGAATGGGTGGACGCGGCAGAAGTGGTAGTGGAGGAAACTCCCGCGACCGAAAAGGGTAAAAAGCGCAAATCTGGCGAGGCCGCTCCCGCGAGCGAAACCAAGCCGGCCAAGGCAAAGAAGAGCGCGCCTAACGAGAAGAAAAAAGAGAGCGAAGAGTAAGTTCACTCAAGCCCTTTGCTCGTCCCGTTTTCGGCACCGCCAATTCCCGGCAGCGCTACAATCGCACTCAGGTTGCGAGATTTGTTTCATTGCTAAACTTCTGTCTTTCGCAGTTTTACGACTGTACGAGAAAGATGGCATGGCCTCTGCATAGGTCTCTGGTGTTCAACGAAAGGATCACCATGAAAAACCCAACACAAGCCAAGCCCATTCACGAAGAAAGCACCTATCAACTGCTGGTTGAATCGGAGGAGAAAGGACGCGGACTGATTGAAGGATTCGTTTACCTCTCGCTCGCGCTGGCGACCGCAGCAGCCATTTGGCAGTTCGGGCACCAACCGGTGACCATTGCCGAGATTGGCGTCTCGCACGCGCAGAAGATCGCCGCCATCTTGCAGAGCTAAGGCTGGCGCAGCATCGTTAGGCGCCAGCTCAGCTCGCCGTCGGGCGCGATTTCGAGGTTCGCGACACTGGGCGGTGCGCCGCGGTTGGGCCGTGTCACGCAGCCGGGATTAAGGAAGAGGACGCCGCCTTTGCGCTCATGGCATGGCACGTGAGTATGAGCGTGCAGGAGCACATCGACATCCTTCGGCGGACTCGAAGGCGGGATATGCACCAGCCTGAAGCGCACCCCATTGCGTTTCAGGTTGGTCACCAGCGGCCATTCGAAATTGCTGTCGCAGTTGCCGCGCACCAGCGTCACCGGCGGCCCGATAATGGCCAGGGTGTGGAACAAACTTGGGGCGCAAACATCGCCGAGATGCCAGATCTCGTCGGCGCCTTCGGCCAGCGCCTCGAGGTTCTCGGGAAGATGGTTGTGAGTATCGGCGAGAACAAAAATACGCAGCGTTTTGGGGCCCATTTTGCGTCCATCTTCAACGAAGAGAAAGGCCGTGCAAGTCAGAACTGACGTTGCTTCCGCGCCTAACCGATTTACTGTTGAGCCCTGTGTCTTTCAACAACTTCGGGCTTTCCCCGGAAGTCGTGCGGGGAACACAGGCGATGGGCTTTTCCGAGCCCACGCCGATCCAGCTCCGCGCATTTCCAATCATTTTATCCGGTAAAGATTTAATCGGCACCGCCCAAACCGGCACCGGTAAGACGGCTGCTTTTGCCCTCCCGATCATGACCCTGCTGGCGGCGCACGGTGCCTTCCGCTGCCTCGTGCTCGAACCGACGCGTGAGCTCGCGGCTCAGGTCGAAACCGCCTTCCGCGATTACGGGCGCTTCACCGATTTGCGGGTCTCGGTCGTGCATGGCGGGGTCGGCTACGGGAAACAGAAGGAGGAAGCCGCCGCCGGCACTGATATCGTCTGCGCCACACCTGGTCGTTTGCTTGACCTTCTGGAGCAACGGGCAATGAATTTCCGCGACGTCAACATCCTGGTTCTCGACGAAGTCGATCGCATGCTCGACATGGGCTTCCTGCCCGACGTAAGGCGAATCGTTGACCAGATCTCGACCGATCGGCAGACCCTGCTTTTCTCCGCCACCTTGCCGCCGGAAATCGAGCGGCTCGCCGCCTGGGTTCTGCGCGAACCCGAAGTGATCGAGATTGGCGCCCGCCGTTCCCCGGCCGAAACCGTCACCCACGCCGTCTACCCGGTCGCGGCCGAGCAGAAATACGATCTCCTCATGGCGCTGCTCGAGCGCACGAATTTTGACAGCGCCCTCATTTTTTCTCGGACCAAGCACGGCGCCGATCGCATCGCCTCGCAGCTGAAACAGGAGAAACATTCGGTTGCCGTCCTGCATTCCAACCGCACTCAGCGGGAACGGGTGGAGGCACTGGAGGGCTTCAAATCGGGGAAATACGAAGTGATGGTCGCGACCGACATCGCCGCGCGCGGAATCGACATTGCGGGCGTCAGCCACGTCATCAATTACGACGTACCGGAGCATCCGGAAGATTACGTCCACCGTATCGGCCGCACCGGCCGCGCCCAAAAAGTGGGCGACGCCTTCACCCTGATGAACGGCGAGGAACTGCCCGCGTTGCAGGCGATTGAGCGTTTCATCGGGCAAAAAATCCCGCGGCTCAAGATCGAGAATTTCCCCTACATCTACACCGTCCTCTTCGAACCCGAATCTGCCGGCGGCAAGCGCGCCATCGGCGGCGGGCGCACCCATCGGGGCTATTCCTTCGGTCGGCGGCGGCGTTAGGGCGAGTCGATTTTTGAAGGGCGGGCGCTCCGCCTGCCCAGTCAGGAAGCGAGCCAACAAGCGGTCGCCCGCGCAACCGACCTACCTACCGCGCGGATTGACGCCAGCCGCCGCCCTGCGCGAGACTTAGCTCGATGGAATGTCCAATAAATCACGGGAGGGAGCCGCAGTACTACGGCGGCTATCTCGCGATCGATCAATTGCTGGAGCTGCAAAAACCACTCAGCCTGAAGGAGGGCAAACTCATCGCGCACGATGAGATGCTCTTCATCATCATCCACCAGGCCTATGAGCTCTGGTTTAAGCAAATCCTGCACGAAATCACGGCCTGCGGCGAAGTCCTGAGCAAGCCGGCCGCCGACGATGACGGCCCCGACATGAACGTGGTCGTGCATCGGCTCAAGCGAGTGGTCGAGATCTGGAAGCTGCTCAACCATCAGGTCGACGTCCTCGAGACGATGACCCCGCTCGATTTCCTCGAGTTCCGCGACCTGCTTCATGGCGCCTCCGGTTTCCAGAGCAAACAATTCCGCGAGATCGAGGCGTCGTTAGGCCTGAAAATGGAAAACCGTTTCCGGCCCGACTACTACAAGCACACCGAGCTGGGCGGCTTCAACCAGCAGGACTTTAAGGAGATCACCGAGTTCGAACAAAAGCCCAGCATCCTCGAGATGGTCGAGCACTGGCTCGAGCGGATGCCCTTCTTCGAGGAGGAATTCTGGCGCGACTGGGGAGACTCGCCCAACGAGCAGGTGCCGCCCACTGGTCACGCTCCTTTTTGGAACCGGTATCGCCTCCTTTACGAGCAAAGCCTCTCCGAGCGCGACGACAAGCCGGACCTGCTCGGCAAGTTCGACGACATCTTTTTCAAGACAGGCTGGGGCGCCTTCCGGCCGACCGCACTGCGCGCTGCGCTCTTCATCATGCTCTACCGCGACGAACCGATGTTCCGTCTCCCCTTCGCCCTCCTCAATTCCCTCATCGAGATCGACGAACAACTCGGCAACTTCCGCTACCGCCACCTCCAGATGGTGCGCCGGATGATCGGCAGCCGGGTCGGCACCGGCGGGAGCAGCGGCGAGCAATACCTGCAGGGGGCGGTCAACCGCAACTACATCTACAAAGAGCTGGCCGGCATTATTACTTTCCTCATCGAACGCCGCCACCTGCCCACCCTGCCGTCGCGCCTGCACCAGGCGCTACGCTTCAGCTTTTCAAATCGTTAGGCAGCTTGCCCGTCTAGGCGGACGCGCGGCCGGATCCTTCCGGGGAGCGCACGCGCCCTCGCGTGCTGGTTTTGGCGCCTCGCCAAAACGAACTTTGCCCGCGCTAGAGGCGCTTTGGTTCGCGCATGATCTTGCGCCGGCCATCGATTTGCCCCACCCGCGTCCCGCGCAAGCATCGAAGGCTCAGAAAAGTGTCAGCAGCACGAACGGAATGTTTACGCCGTCGGCTGACTCCTCCTCGACGCCTGCGATGGTGAAACCGCATTTTTGCAGGACGCGGAGGGAGCCGGCGTTATGTTTGGCCACTCCGGCATGGAGTGGGCGGATTGGTTCCAAGCGGAGGAAAGCGGTGAGAGCGGCGGTGGCGATGCCGCGGCCCCAGTAGGCGCGATCGATCCAGTAGCCGACTTCTCGTTTTCCGTCCGAGGTCCAACTGCCGATGTTCCCGGCGACTTGATCCTGCGTGGACGAATCCTCTGAGGCTGCGGAGGCGACCACGATAGTTTTTTTTAGACTCGTTTCGTCGGCCAGGAGCTTCGCCCAATGTTGGGCGAACTCGGCCCGGTCGCGCGAATGGAAGACGACCATGGCCACCGCCACGGGATCGCGCTGATGTTCGAAGAAGAGCTCCAGGTCGCTCGCTTCGACATCGCGTAATCGGACGATCGGCGGTTCGGATTTGGCGGACATGAAGTCGGAAGTTAAATCAGGGCGGGCGATTCGGCGAGAGGACGCAGAAACGGCAGAGTTCGTGACGGCTTTCGCGACCGCACGACCGCGTTTGTCACCTTCGCGCTTGCGAAATGGGACGCGCTCTGTGCTCTCGAACTTGTCGCGTCGCGGTTCGGGACGGACTCGCTGGCGCAAATCCAGATCACAAGAAATCTGAGGCGGCCGCAAATATTTTGCAATGCGGCCGGCCATTTCGCGAAGGAATGGGAAACGACAAACTTATGAAAACACTCCTACAGAAACTTCTCCTGCTCAGCTCGCTCGCAATCCTCGCGACCAATGCTCAGGCCATCGACTCCAGTTATATCGGGGCGGAGGATGGTCGCTGGAGCAAAGCTGCCAACTGGTCCCCCAACAGGGTGCCCGATAATCGTTCGGGCCATACCTTCGACGTCTCAATCGACAACAACACGGCGACGCTCGACATCGATGTCACGATTAACGGCTTGGCCCTCCGCGGCGATTCCCTGATGGGTTTGATTGCACGAGATCACAGTCTCGCTTGCGGCACGATGAGTCTGGACCCTCCGACCGCCTTTAATGTCGTGGCCAAGACCGCCGACGCCCTGATCGATGTAGGCCAACTGGACAACTTTGCCGGCACGATACTTACCGGGGGCAGTTATGTTATGGCGTCGTTCCAGGGTCACGCGGCGACGTTCCGCTTTGGCGGTGCAGATATTCGAACTCTCGAGGCGTTTGTCTGGCTTGTCGGGCCGCAATCGCAGGTTCTGGATGAGAACAATCAGAATGCTCTCGCCCAACTCGGTCATATTACTCTCGACGGCGAGACGGACCTGCAAAATCATGACCTCATAACCACGGGCTCTCTGGTCAACGAGGGGTTCATGTTTTCCGATAAGTCTGGCTGGACGATCGATGGCGACTTCACATCCATCGGCGACCGCCGGAACCCCGGCACCCTCGGCTACCTATTTGGGCTTGGGCGCCAGGGCCAGGATGCGCCCTATGTGGTCACCGGCTCGCTGACGAACTACGACGCCGCCAGTCATACCCTGAATAGCGGACGCTTTTTCTTCAACGCCGTCGGTAATGCCTCCAATACCCTTCAAGTGATGGGCGGGGAATCGCTCGATATTGTGGTGAATGATGGAGCTGTCATTCTTTACGGGCCGAATACTGGCATTCTCGATCGAGATGGCAACGATGCTTTACGCCACCTGGCGGTCGTCAACCGCGACTTAGAGATTGGCAACCGAGACTTCACCACCGCAGGAGATCTGCTTGTCAACGATAGCCTCGTCATCTTTGGACACAGTAACTTTACCGTTTCAGGCGATCTCACGATGAACGGGTTTCTGCTTCTTTCTCCGTTCAATGCCTACGCCTTGAACTTGGTCGGTTTTCCCGGCGTTCCGACCGATCCGATGGCGTTGAACACAGAGTTGAATATCGCAAAAAACCTCATCTTCGGGCCGGAAAGCACTTTCAACCCGGAAATCTTCGGCGACAGCGCCAAAGGAGTGATCAGAGTCACAGGAGAGGCGATCCTCAACGGGACGCTTGACCTGCTCGTGCTCGATGGGGCCACAGTGACAAACAGCGATAGGTTTGTTGTTTTGGTTGCCGCCAGCCTCAGCGGAAGTTTTGCGAACGCAGCCAGCGGTGAGCGCGTGGAGGCCCGTGACTTGGACGGAGCGCCAGCCGGCTCCTTCCTCGTTACTTATCAGGGAAGAAGGGTGATTGTGTCTGATTTTCTTCCTGCTGGCTCGAACAGCTTGCAGTCACGTCCCGCCCGGACCCGCGACCGCACCTCTTCCTCCCGAGACTAATGCGGTTATCCGCGGCCGAGCAAAGGCGCGGACGGGGCGATAGCGGCCCAACAGACGGAAGGTCCGCTCGTGGGCCTGCCGTTGCTGTTTCACAAAGAGCGATTCGCCCAAGCAGAGAATGCCAACACCCCAAACCGCAGTTTCGGCGAATCTGCTAAGTTTTTTGCAATGCCGGACCTGCTTTCGCGAAGGAATGAGTAACAACCAATCCTATGAACACATTCCGCTTCCTTAAACTGCTTGTGGCCTGCGCCCTCCCCGTGGCGTGCTTGGACGCTCAGGCTATCGACTCGACTTATTCCGGGCCTGACCTGGGCAACTGGGGAAACGCCGCCAACTGGTCCCCTGCGATTGTTCCCGATAACGGCGGAGGGATGACCTTTGACGTCACGGTGGCGGATCTTTCCGTGACGCTCAATATCGATCCCACGATCACAAGCATATCCTTTGGAGGCGACTCGGCGGCCGTTCTCTCGATCGATCATAGTTTGATTTCTGTGGCGACGAGCGTGACGCCGGCGGGTGCACTCGATTTCACCGCGGAAGCTACCAACGTCCTGATGGATGCGGGAGACATGGCCGATTTCGCCGGGACCACATTGACCGGCGGTTTCTACCAGTTCCTCGCTGGGGAGGGTCATACGGCGACTTTGAGCTTCAATGGCGCGGACATCCGGACGAACAGCGCCGCCATTTATCTCAAGGGGGCGGGCGCCCGAGCCGAGGACCAAAGCGGGAACGACGCATTCCGGAACCTCGCGCTCAATACAGTGGAGGGCGACATCGAGCTGCAGAATGGACAGAACATTACTACGCCCGGCGACTTCGTGAACGACGGCTACTTTCTATACTACGCCGGGACAACCCTGACTGTGAATGGTGACCTGATAAACCTCGGGGACCGCCGTGACCCCGGGACGGTCGGATATCTCGATGGTCTCTCACGCGCCGGCGAAAATTCCTTGATCGTGGTCAACGGAGTCCTGCCGAACTACGACGCCGCGACAAAGACTCTGAACAAGGGTCGCTACTTTTTTGGCTCAATCGATGGCGCGCCTAACACTTTACAGGTCCTGGGCGGACCGCTTCTCGATATTGTGAATAACAATGCAGCCGTCGTCCTGGAAGGACAGAGTACCGGCTTCATCGACAAGAACGGAGACGATGCCTTTCGGAATCTGGCGATCAATAGCCGTGTCATTCAAATGGGGGCGAGGAACCTTACGACAGCCGGTGATTTCAGTAACATAGATAGCCTCGTCATTCTGGGAGCTTCGAATTTTACAGTTTCAGGCGACCTTTCAAACAGCGGGTTCCTCAATGTCTCGACGCTCAATCCCTATTTGTTGTTTTCCGATGTCAACTTCCCACTGCCGATCGATCCCCCCGCGCAGGATACCGAATTGAATATCGCCGGGAAGCTCATCTTGGAGCCGTCGAGCACCTTAACCTTCGATGTGTTTGGCAATTCGCCGCAGGCTGTAATCAACGTGACGGGAACGGCAACATTCGATGGCACACTTTCGGTCACGGTGCTCGACGATTTGGGTGCGACGGTGACTCTGACCGATAGCCTTACTGTTCTTACCGCCGCCAGGATTAACGGAACTTTCACCAATGTGGCCAGCGGCCGTCGCGTATTCGCGGTCAAGGACTCTGATTTCACACCCGCCGGTTCATTCCGCGCCACTTATGACGACAATAAGCTCATCCTTTCCGAGTTCCTCCCCCATGCCGCTGCTCAACCTCTCCAGCCGCGCGCTCGTGCGCACGGGAGATAATGTGACCATCGCGGGCTTCATCATCGGCGGGAGCGATGCCAAACAGATCCTGGTGCGCGGGATCGGTCCCTCCCTGGCAGAGAAGGGAATTGCCAGCGTCCTGGCTAACCCGAGCCTGGAACTGTTCGACGCGGCCGGGGTAAGTCTTCTGACCAATGATGATTGGCAGCAGGATCAGCCGGCGGAAATCGAAGCTACGGAGATTGCGCCGACCGACCCGAAGGAAAGCGCGCTCATTGCCACGCTCGACCCCGGTAGTTACACCGTAATTCTGCGCGGCGCAGGGGAAACCGAAGGCGTTGGGTTGGTCGAACTCTACGACCTGGATCAGCAGCCCGCCTTTGGAGAACTGACGAATATCTCCACCCGGGGCCAGGTTGAAGCTGCTAAGAATGTGCTGATTGGCGGCATTATTATCGAGGAGGGCGAGGCCGGTCATCTTATCGTGCGCGCCCTTGGTCCTTCCTTGGTGGATCAAGGGGTCACGACCGGTCTGCTTAATCCCACTCTTGAGCTCTACGACAGCTCCGGCGTCCAGCTCGCGGCGAACGACGATTGGGCTGACGATGCAGGCCAGGCCGCCCAAATCGAGGCGGAAGGCCTTGCTCCCACCGCTCCTCAGGAGAGCGCGCTTAGCGTGGTCCTCGAGCCCGGCAATTATACCGCGATTGTGCGCAGCAAAGAGGACGATGTCACAGGCGTTGCGCTGGTGGAGTTCTACAAGCTGAATTAGCAGCCGCCGGAGTCCTGACGTTAGGGACGAGATGCCGACTGGACCTCTCTTTTAAGCTCTTGCCATTCCGAAACGAGATGAGTAAAACGCCGCATGTCTCTCGCGAAAAGCGACGTCAGCGGCGGCGCCGACTCCTTCCATGCGACCCGCTGGACACTGGTGCGCGCAGCCCACGCGACACAAGCCACGCCCAGCCAATCACTCGACGCGCTTTCCCAGCTTTGTCGCATCTACTGGCGCCCGCTCTACCTTTTCCTGCGCCGAAGCGGCTACGGCGTGGCTGATGCCCAGGATCTGACCCAGGGATTTTTTGCCGACCTGATCGAGACCCGCTTCTACGAGCGAGCGGACGAGAGCAAAGGGCGTTTCCGGTCCTTCCTCCTCGGCGCCCTGAAACATTTCGTAGCCGACGCGCGCGCCCGGGAAGGGCGACAGAAGCGCGGCGGCGGGCAATTTCTGGAACCGTTCGACGAAGAAACGATGCGTGAGATCGAGACGCAAATCGACGCATCGCCAGGCAGCAGCCCGGACCTGGCCTACGAACGCGAATGGGCGGCATCGCTCCTTCGCCAAACCTTCGACCGCCTCGCCCAGGAATCTGCCCTTAAAGGAAGGTCTGCGCTTTTCGCTGCCTTACGTCCCTACCTTCCGAGCGGCGGAGAGGAGGTCGTCCCCTACGAACAAATAGCCCGGAGGCTCAATCGCGGCCTCCTTACCTTACGCAGCGACGTCTCCCGCCTGCGCGCGCGCTTTCGTATCCTCCTCCGCGAAGAAGTGCGCGAGACCCTGACCGACGGGGGAGAAGTGGCGGATGAACTGCGTTACCTTTGCCAAGTTCTCACCCATGCCGAACGCCCCTGAGTCTTTCCTTGATCGGGAGAATGAAGTTTGCGCGATTTGCGGGAACCGTAAAGAAACCACTTCCTCGGGCGTGGTCAGTTGTCTGCCGTGCCTTCTGCGCATGGGATTGGAGGACGCGAACGTCGCGGAGCAGACGGCGCCCGACACTTTTGGCGCCTACGTCATCGCTCGCCGCGAAGATGGATCGCTGCACGAGCTCGGTCGCGGGGCGATGGGGGTCACTTTTTTTGCTGAGGATGTCGCCTTGCAACGACAGGTCGCGCTGAAAATCATCGAGGCGGATTTCGCGCGCCATGGCTCGGACGCGCGCGAGCGTTTCATGCGCGAAGCGCGCGCGGCCGCGGCCTTGCGCCATCCGAATGTCGCGACCGTTTACCAATTCGGCCTGGAGGACGAGACCGGACAGGTACTTCTACGCGATGGAGTTAATTGAGGGCGAAACGCTGGAAGAACGCGTGCGGCGGACGGGCCCGCTCGATCTGCGGACGACGCTCGAGATCGCCCAACAAGTCACCTTGGCGCTCTGCGCAGCCGAAGAACGCGGCTTGGTCCACCGCGATTTGAAACCTGGCAACATCATGATCGTGAAGGGAGTCGCTGAGGATGCAGTGGCGATTAAGGTGATCGACTTTGGAGTGGCCAAGGTTTTGGGTGAAGCGCCCGACGCGCGCCGCTTAACCCAGGGCGGCTTTGTCGGAACGCCCGCCTTCGCCAGCCCGGAGCAATTGGAAGGCAGAGCGGTCGATGCGCGCTCCGACATTTACTCGTTAGGCTCGACTCTCTGGTTTTTGCTGACGAGCGAGACGCCGTCACCCGACGCTGGCATCGGACAATTGAAGGCTGCGCGAGTCCCGTCCAAGCTCGTCTCCCTGCTGACGGCGATGCGGGCGCCTGCCCCGGCGGCGCGCCCGAGCGTCACGGAACTCGCTGCGCGCCTGGCCGCGATGAATCAGGCTTGGACGCGCCCAATTCTCTTCGCCTTGGCCGGACTGGTCATTGCCGTGGCGGCAGCGGGCTACTATTTTCATCTCGCTTCTCCCTTGCCGACGCGCGACGCAGCTACTTATAGCAAAAGCGTCGCCGTTCTGCCCTTCGATGATCTAAGTAAGGAAGAGGACAGTGCGAATTTCGCTGACGGGGTCCAGGATGAGCTCTTAACCGATCTGGCACGCATCGCTGATTTAAAAGTGGTCAGCCGAACAAGCGTGATGCAATACCGCAGAGGCGAACCGCGTAATCTCCGCGAGATCGGCCGGCAGCTCGGCGTCGCTTTCGTGGTCGAGGGAACGGTGCGCCGGGTCGGACGGCAGGTGCGGGTCAGCGCGCAGTTGATCGATGCGCGCACGGATCTGCATCAATGGGCGGAAAACTATGATCGGCCCTTGGACGACATCTTCGCCCTCCAAAGCGAGATCGCCCAAAGCATCGCTGGACAGCTTCACGCCAAGATTGCTGCGGCAGAAAAGGCGCAGATTAACGAGCCTGCCACCCGCGACCTGGTGGCGTTTCACAATTACACCCGAGCCAAATCGCTGATTGGCGAGTCGTGGAGGAGCCATCGCTCAAGAGAGTTTTTGCCTGAGGCGGTCCAGCTTCTCCAGGATGCGGTTGCCCGCGATCCCCATTTCGTCCTCGCCTACTGCCATCTCGCCGCCGCACATGATGCTTTCTACCTTCTAGATATCGATCGCACCCCCCAGCGTTTATGGCTAGGCGACGCCGCCGTTGAGGCCGCCTTCCGGTTAAAACCTGAGGCCGGCGAAGTGCATCTGGCGCGGGCGGGGCACCTTTACCGGGGCTATCGAGCCTACGGGCCCGCTCTCGCCGAGTTGGCCATAGCCCGGAGTCGCTTTGCCTAACGATCCTGAGGTCTCCGAACTCACTCGGAGTGATTTACCGGCGCCAGAGTAAATGGGTCGAATCAACCAAACAATTGGAGAAAGCCCTCGCGGTCGACCCGCTCAATTTTGGCTTCCTCAACACCCTCGCGATCAACTATGATTCGCTTAACCGTTATCCTGAGAAGATAGACATGCTGGATCGCATCCTCACGATTGTGCCGGACGATCTCGTGATGCGCCTCCGAAGGGCCTTCGTCGACGTCGATTGGCGGGCGGATACCCGCCCGCTGCACGACCAGCTGGCCAACATCCGGGCCAAGGGTGGGGCTCAGTCACCCGATTTCGCCCTAAATGAGCTCTTCCTTGCTTGGTTAGAGCGCGACAACCTGGCATTCGACCGCACGCTCGCCGTATCCGATGTTACGCTCCGCGGAGGTAGTAGCGTCGTCTTCAGCCGGTCGGCGTCCAAAGGGCTCATGGCCCTTGCCTGCGGTCAGAAGACGACCGCCGAGCGCGCGTTCCGCATCGCCCGCAAAGAACAGGAAGACATTATCGCCGCTGGCAGAGTCGAGGTCGCGCCTGCTCTGTGCGTCCTCGGGTTGATCGATGCATTTCTGGGGAACAAGGAAGAAGCAATCCAAGAGGGACGCCAGGCCGTGCAACTCCTACCCGTGACACTCGATCCATTCAACGGTCAAAGAATGATCCAGTTCCTCGGGGTTATTTACGCCTGGGTGGGCGAACCATCTCTGGCCTGCGATCAAATCGAAATCGCCAGTAAACTCCCCGGGGAGATGAGCTACGGCGATTTGAGACTAAATCCTCTCTTCGACCCGCTCCGGGGTAATCCGCGTTTCGAGAAGATCGTCGCCTCGCTCGCGCCAAGCCCAGTCAAATAACCCACCCCGAACGAAAGGTCCGCGATCAAAATTTGCGGTGGTCCGCACTTTTCTTGCAATGCGCTTCGCATTTCCTCGAAGGAAGGGGTGAAGACAAACGTTCGTAAGAACGAAACAGCCATCCACCAACCTTAGAAAGCATCTGCAAATGAAAATTTCCTTTGTCCGGAATACTCTCTGTGTCGCCTCTTTAGCGCTGCCGGCTACCCTTTTCGCCAGCACCCAGCATCCGAAGAATTTGGGCAACGGGCTCGATCAAGTGGTCGCGCGGGAGCTGGCGGCTAAGGCCGGTCAAACGCTCGGCGCTCCCGGGGTCGGCTCGGCGGTGGACGCTGGCGACCGCGCCATCCACGATGCCGACGGCCGTATTCTGGTCACGGTGTATCTGCGCAATCCGGCCGGCCGCGATTCCGTCGCCAAGCTTAAGGATGTGAAGATCGATGCTGAAGAGATGACTTATCAGGGTGGTGCCCTGAGTGCCTATGTGCCTGCGGAACGGGTGGCCGACCTCGCGACCGCCAAAGGTGTATCCAGCGTCTTTTTAGCCCTCAAGCCTATCTTCAACGTGGGAAGAGTGACCACGCAAGGCGTCCACCAGCATCGCGTCGATCAGATTACCAATCAAAAAGTGAGTCCCGTCACAGGTTTTACCGGAGCCGGGATCACCGTTGGAGTCATGTCTGATTCCTTTAACACCAGCAGCGGCCCGATCAAAGAGGCGCAGGATATCGCTTCCGGCGACCTCCCGGGGCCGGGCAACCCGAACAACCCCGACCCCGTGCTAGTGCTGGAGGAACTACCGGAACACGCGGACGAAGGACGCGCCATGTGCCAGATCGTTTTCGATATGGCCCCGGCGGCAAAGCTGATCTTTTCCACCACGACGGAGAACGATGTCGGGTTCGCCGAGAACCTCCGCGCAGTAGCCGCGGCTGGCGCCAATGTGATGGTCGACGATGTCTATTACTTCGAGGAAGGAATGTTCCAGGACACCTTATCCGCCCGGGTGGTGGATGAACTGGCTCAAAGCGGCATCTCCTATTTTTCGGCCGCAGGTAATACTCCGGCGACTCAGGGTTATTACTCGGATTTTCGTCTCGTCCCGAATAATGGTAACGCGACCAACGGGACGAATATCAACCTGGCCGGCGTCCCGCCGGAGTTATATGCGGGCGGGTTTCATGACTTCAATCCCGAGCCGAGCCAGCAGGACATCGCGCAAAGCGTTCTGATTGGGAACAGCAGTGCCGGAACAGATCCTGCCATTTTCGATTTTCAATGGGACGATCCCTATGATGTGAATCTGATCGTGGGAGATAACATCGTCAGGGGGACGGGGAACGTGCCGCCCGGCGGCTCCGATGACTTCACCTTTCCGGGCACGGAAGGAGAACGCGTCCAAATCTCGGTTTCGGCAAATCCGGCGACACCGGATTTCGATGCGGTCGTCGAAATCATTGCCCCGGACGGGACTTCTCTTATCACCCAGGATACTGGAACAGATGAAATCCTCCTGATCACGCTTCCCCAAAGCGGCACCTATATCGTGCGGGTCACAAGCTTTCTTACCGAAGGCGGAACTTACGACTACTCGGTCGACGAAGCCGTTGGGCCACAATTGGTCAGCACCGATTTCAACATGTTGTTCTTCAACGGAGACGGAGCATTCATCGGCGCCCTGGGACTCGATAATATCACCGCTAATCGTCCGATCGAGATCGCGCAGATTTTCCCGAGCCAGACGACCGCCGGCAATATCGTCCAGGTCGTCATCGCCCGATCCAATACGCCGCCGCCCACTCCTCAACCGGCGAGTAAGTTGAAATACGTCTGCTTTACCTCGGGTGAGCCGCAGGAATATTTCAGCTACAACCGGACACCTATCACCTTCGGCCATAGCGCTGCCGCTGGCGCGATGGGAGTCGGCGCTTATGCCTTCTATCCGCCTTATATCCCGGAAGGTTTCACCTCACCGGGACCATCGATCATTGCTTTTGACCACGACAATAATCGGCTACCACAACCGGAAGTTCGCAAGAAACCCGATATCTCGGCCATGGACGGCGCCAATACTACATTCTTCGTCTCCGACGCAGCCCAGGATAGAGACTTCTTTCCGAATTTCTTCGGCACCTCCGCAGCAGCTCCGCATGCCGCGGCCATTGCCGCTCTTGTGCTGCAAGCCCATGGCGGTCCCGGCTCCGTCACGCCCACGCAAATGCGGTCCGTCCTTCAACGCAGCACATTTAGGCACGACCTGGACCCCTATCGCGCGACCGCCAGAGCGCGCTCGGGTGACTCTACGATAAGTCTGCAAATAATGTCCGACGCGCGTAGCCTGCTCAGTGTGTTGGCGAGCTCCAATGCCTTTCACGTTCGCTTCACGGGATCGGGCAGTCTCACCCAACTTATCCTGAATCCGCAGGGGACAGATGCGACCGGGGGAAACACCACCGAACCGTTCAGCGACATGGTTGGATTCACCTCACGTCCTGGCCTCGTCTTCGATAACCGGTCGCCGGAGGTGGGTCTTCCCTTTACTTTGGGGGAACTGAAGGGCGTGCAAGCGAGCGATATCACTGCGACTCTCTCGAATCAGGCGCCGCCGCCGGCCCTTGTCGGAAATCACTTCTACACTCTGTCAATCGAGATCAACCCCGGCGCGCTCACGACCAGAGAGGGCTTCGACTTCGGGATCGATCGCGACGAAGCTGACGCCTATGGACCGAGCGGCACTGTCGGCGGCAACTCCGCCGACCTCCTCGGCGCAAATGTCCTTATCCCCGAAGGCAAGTTGGCGTCGGGCGGGATGACCTTTGGCGGCGCGACGAGCAACGGCCCGTTCTCAGGCATCTTCGTAAACCAGATCGGGAAAGGTTACTCGACCTTGGATGGCTACGGCTTTATCAACGCCGAAGCAGCGGTGCGTGAGCCGCTGGAATAGAACGAATGTAACCTGCACCCTGAAGCAGGAATCAACGGGCGATTCTTAATTCGGCGGATAACTAGCATCGCTAGCCAAAGGGATGAAGTTCCTCGAGTGCGCGGCGGGCGGCGCCGTGACGATTTTCCACCCCGAGTTTGCGATAGAGATTCTCCAGATGCCGCTTCACCGTGCCGGGAGAAATCCTGAGGATCTGTCCAATCTCTGAGTTTCTTTTCCCTTCCGAAACCCAAAAGAGAACTTCCTGCTCGCGCCGGGTCAGGCCAAGACCTCCGAGGGCGGAAGCATCGGGGTGGGCCGGTGGCGAGAAGAGCGTTTGCATGTGCGGAGAGAGCAGGGAAAAGATTTCCCGATCCTCTTCCCGAAAAGTGCGCGACTCGCGCATCAAGGCCACCGACATCAGATCTTCCATTCGTTAGGGCAAAGGTTCATTCCAAGATCGTCTTCGTAATCGAGTGCGCCCCAGCCGGATTGGTAGAGATCCGTTTCCGACCACTCCTTGCGGCTGACGAAATCCGAGAGAAGGAGTGCGTTTCCGGCCAGGTCGAGACGTTGAAAGCGCGGATGATATCGAACAACCTCGGGAGTGGTGGCGATGAGCATGGCGGCAAAGACCGGCTCGGTGGCATGAAAAGCCACCACTTCGGTCCCGCGCAGGCAACCGGCGACGGCGTTGATTCCACCTAACGAACTGACGAGTGTTTCCGTAATCGCCGCGGCCGGTCCGACGGTAAAGGCGCGGCGATACATCGCGGCAATCGCGTCATTCAGACGCCGGAAATCAGAGTGGCTTAAGCGCATGTCCCACTGGGTAAAGTTGGCGGCCGTTTGCCCAACTGCCTTTGGTGAAGCGAAACGATTGAAGTTCCTCAAGCGCTCGACGGGCCGCGCCGTGACGGTTTTCCACGCCGAGCTTGCGGTAGATGTTCTCGAGGTGCCGCTTCACCGTCCCGGGCGAAATACCGAGGATCGTGGCTATTTCCGCGTTGCGCTTTCCCTCGGAAATCCAGAAGAGCACTTCCTGTTCGCGGGCCGTCAGGCCCAGGGCCTGGAGACGAGCGGGCTCGTTAGGCGGGGCCGGCGGCGGTTCGAGCAGAGTCCGGATATGCGGGAGGAGGAGCGAAAAAATCAAGCGGTCCTCTTCCCGAAAGGTGCGTGACTCGCGCAAGACGCAGGCGCCAAAAAATCCACCGTTCGTTAAGGGAATCCGCACCCCCAAATCGTCCTCGACCCGCAAATAAGGACGCGCCACCTGTCGCAGTTCGTTGTCGTGCCAGGCCGGCCGGCTGAGAAAGTCGGAGATGCGGAGAACGAGCCCGAGCAGTTCCTCCGTTTGGAAGCGCGGATGATAACGCATCATCGCAGGTGTCATGTCCCGCATCGGCGCCTCCAGTTCCCCTTCCGATAGCGCGCAGTCCACCACCTGGCCGCCGCGGACCGTCGCTGCCTGAGTGAGGCCGCCGATCGTTCTCTCTAGAACGGCGGTGACGGCGGCGCAGGGTCCGAGGGCGAAGGCGAGACGATACATGGCCGCGACCGCTTCGTTGAATTTTCGGTAATCCGCGTGGCTCAGTCTCATTCCTGGGGCGGCAACCGCCGTTGGGGTGAGGGTGGGGAGAAGGATTACGTTCGACAAGGATAAAATGTGCCGAATGGCACATTGCCAAAACCTCGGGGGCTTGAAACGATGTCAAGCGATGGACTCCGATTTGAATCTCGGGCGGTTATCGGACTGCTTAGGAAGGCAAGATGGCATGTTCCCTGGCAGATAAGACCACCCGGGCCGACTCCTTCCACGCGACCCGCTGGACCCTGGTGCGCGCCGCCCACGCGACGGAGGCCACGCCCAGTCAATCACTCGACGCGCTTTCCCAGCTTTGTCGCATCTACTGGCGCCCGCTCTATCTTTTCCTGCGCCGAAGCGGCTATGGCGTGGCCGATGCCCAGGACCTGACCCAGGGCTTTTTCGCCGACCTGATCGAGACACGCTTCTACGAGCGAGCGGATCAGAACAAAGGGCGGTTCCGCTCCTTTCTCCTCGGCGCCCTGAAGCATTTCGTAGCCAATACCCGTGCTCGAGAGGGACGACAGAAACGCGGCGGCGGACATTCTTTTGAACCTTTCGACGAGGAAACGATGCGCGAGATCGAAACGCAGATCGACTCCGCGCAAGGCGGTAACCCAGACCTGGCCTACGAACGCGAATGGGCGGCATCGCTCCTTCGCCAGACTTTCGACCGCCTCGCCCAGGAATCTGCCCTGAAAGGGAAATCCACACTTTTCGAGGCCTTGCGCGCCTATCTTCCAACGGGTGGCGACGAATCCATTCCTTACGAGCAACTCGCGCAAAAACTCAACCGCGGCATTCTGACTTTGCGCAGTGACGTCGCCCGCCTGCGGGCGCGCTTTCGCGCCGTGCTCCGCGAAGAGGTGCGCGGGACGCTGACCGATCCGGAAGGGGTGGGGGAAGAATTGCGCCACCTCTGCCGCGTTCTCGCGCAAGCCTAACGCATTTATGCCTTCTCCTGCCTTTTCCGCGATCTGCACGATCTGCGGAAGTCGGCGGGAGGTTACCGATGCGGGGGACCTCGGTTGCATCTCCTGCCTTCTCCGGACGGGTCTGGAAGAAGAGCCATCCTACCTGGAGTCGGCCGGCTCTACCCTTCCGGAAGCGTTCGGGACCTATGTCATCGCCCATCGGGAGGACGGGACCCTGCATGAGTTAGGAAGGGGTGCGATGGGCGTCACCTTTCTCGCTGAAGACACATCCTTACAACGCAAGGTCGCGCTCAAAATTATTAAAGCCGAATTTGCGAGCAGCAGCCCCGACGCCCGTGAGCGCTTCACACGCGAAGCCCGGGCGGCCGCGGCGCTGCGTCATCCAAATGTCGCCACCGTC
This sequence comes from uncultured Verrucomicrobiae bacterium, assembly GCA_963749935.1. Lineage (GTDB taxonomy): Bacteria > Verrucomicrobiota > Verrucomicrobiia > Chthoniobacterales > UBA10450 > Palsa-1392. The sequence goes on along the minus strand of CAVVOH010000004.1, from coordinate 765,815 downwards.
TATCAATTCGGCGCCGAGGAGGAGACCGGCCAGTATTTTTGCGCGATGGAACTGGTGGAGGGCGAAACCCTCGAGGAACGCGTGCGGCGCACTGGTCCGCTCGACGCGCGCGCGACTCTCCAGATCGCCCGGCAGGTGACGGCGGCGCTCTTTGTGGCGGAGAGCTGTGGTCTCGTCCATCGCGACTTAAAGCCGGCCAACATCATGATCGAAAGGCCGGACAAGCGCGATGAGACCGTGGTCAAGGTGATCGACTTCGGCGTCGCCAAGGCTTTGCAAGAAGCGCCGGATAGACGCCATCTCACCCAAGGCAACTTTATTGGAACACCGGCCTTCGCCAGCCCGGAACAACTCGAGGGGACCACGGTGGACGTCCGTTCCGACATTTATTCGCTAGGCGCGACGCTTTGGTATGCGCTCACTGGTTCGATGCCCTTTGGAGCCCATCGTCCGCACGGCGACGCCGGAGCCGACCCGCCCCCCGCTCTGCGCCTTGAACAATTGAAGTCGGCTCATGTCCCGGCTCGCTTTATCATGGTCTTGCGCGCCATGCTCATGACCGAACCGGCAGCGCGCCCGAGCGTGGAAGAACTCGCCACGATGTTGCAGACCATCGAGAAATCGAAGGCGCAACCCATTCTCGTCGGCCTGGCTGGCCTGGTGATGGGCGCGCTCGCTCTTGGCTACTACTTCTATTCTTCTCCCGATCCGCCCAAACGTGACGCGGTCTCCTTCAGCAAGAGTGTTGCCGTCCTTCCCTTCGACGATCTGAGCGAGCAAAAGGAACATTCCAATTTCGCCGATAGTGTGCAAGACGAGTTACTCACCGACTTGGCGCGCATCGCCGACCTTAAAGTCGTTAGCCGAACGAGCGTCATGCAATATGCTCGCGGCCAGCACAAAAGTCTGCGCGAAATCGGTCAACAACTGGGCGTCGCCTACATCGTGGAGGGAACAGTGCACCGGCTGGGCGACAAGGTGCGCGTGAGTGCGCAGTTGATCGATGCCCGGAGCGATCTCCATCAGTGGGCCCAAAGCTACGAGCGACCGCTCGACGACGTCTTTGCCATTCAAAGCGAGATAGCGCAGACCATCGCGTCCCAGCTCGGCGCCGTCATCTCGCCGAGCGAAAAGGCGAAGATTAAGCAACAGCCTACTCATGACTTGGTTGCCTTGGGCCTTTACACCCGGGCCAAGTCGCTCCTGGAAAAAACCTCCTTCAGTCCTCGCGGGAAGGATAATCTCTTCGAGGCCGCAAAACTTCTGGAGGAGGCGGTGGCACGCGACTCGAAATTCCTGCTGGCTTACTGCCAGCTCGCCACCGCACACGACGTTCTCTACTTTCTCGGCTTCGATCATACTCCGACCCGGCTGACGTTAGCTGAAGCCGCGGTCAAGGCCGCGAATGAGCTGGGACCATCCACCGGAGAAGCCCATCTGGCGCGGGCGCGCCATCTCTACCAAGGCTATCTCGCCTACGAACCCGCCCTCGCGGAATTGGAGACGGCCCGGCGCGCCCTGCCTAACCAATCTTCCGTCTTTAGTCTGGCGGGTTACATTTACCGCCGCCAAGGCAAATGGGACGAGTCGGCGCGCCAGTTTGAGAACGCCCTCTCGCTCGATCCGAGAAATTTTTACACGCTCCAGCAGCTTTCCATTTCCTATAATCTGCTTCGGCGCTATCCCGATGCCGCCAAGGTGCTCGATCGCGCTCTCACCATCGTGCCCCAGGATGTCGACACTCTGCTCAGCCGGGCGGCCGTCGATTTGAACTGGCGGGCCGATACGCGACCGCTCCATGGCATCATTGCGGCCATCCTGGCGAAAAAACCCAGCGCCGCCCCCGATCTGGCCGGAGTTTGGATCTTTCTGGCTTTTTGCGAGCACGATCGCGAGGCCACGGCGCGCGCCGTCGCTGCCCTCGGCAACGGAACCTTCGGGCCGGGCGCCGTGCAATTTCGCCGCGCCTTTTGGGAAGGGCTCGCCGCACGCGTCCGAGGCGAAACGGTAGAAGCGGAGGAAGCCTTCTCGCGCGCCCGCACCGAGCAGGAACGCATTGTCGCGGACCAGGAAAATTTCGCGCCCGCGATCTGTATTCTCGGTCTAATCGATGCTGGACTTGGGCGAAAAGCAGACGCGATCCGTGAAGGTCGACGCGCCGCGGAATTGCTCCCGATAAGTCGCGATCCCATCAATGGCGTGCACATCCTGGAGTTCCTTGCCGGGATCTATGCCTGGGTCGGCGAAGCTGACCTCGCCTGTGAGCAACTCGAGAGCATTACCAAGATCCCGGGTAACTTGAGTTACGGCCAGTTGCGGCTCTCCCCGCTCTGGGATGAGTTACGCGGCAATCCGCGCTTCGAAAAACTCGTCGCGTCGCTCGCGCCCGACGCGGCTAGGTAAGTCTTAGCCGCTGGCCGCGGAAAGAGTTTGCGCCGCGCGCCTCTTTCCTGCAATGCCGGCCGTCTTTTCTCGAAGGAATGGGTTGAAGACAAACCGCTCGAACCAACGAGCCAATTAGACAACCAAACACTAGAAAGCAATTCCAAATGAAAAGACTCTTCCTTGGCGTCACAATCTCAATAATAGCGGCTTTTGCCGATCCGGCGGGGGCTGGCTCTCCGCCAACAGTTAGCAGAATTCAACCCTGCAGTGGTTTCCTGGCTGGGACTGAGGCTTCGCAATTCGAAGGCGGAAAAATCATTATCGATGGGTCAGTAAGCGGGAGCTCCAGTATGGGAGACTTCACTTATGCTTACCACGAGGAGCTCGATCCGGTTCGTTTGATCGGAGCCAAGACCGGGAAGCTGACCTTTGCCAACGGAGATACGGTGGAGATGGAAGGTTTCGCAATCGCGGAAAATTCAGGCCTGAGCAAGGACGGCGGCGTCCTCGCCTCGATGACTGAAATTCTGCACTTCACCAGCGGCAGTGGACGGTTCGCCCGAGGTATTGGTAGCCTCATCGTGCAACGCAGTCAGAATATTATCACGGCGGACTATGCCGTCCAAACGGAGACCTACGGCTCGTTTAGAGGTTATTACATTGCGAGCGCGCCGGGAAACGGCGAGGAAGTCGCGGCCCTTCCGGGTGGCGAAAGTGCGGACGCGAAAGATTCCTCGGTTCTGGTTTGTGATAATGGCCGAGAACGCATCATCCCTGGCTTCCGGGTGTATCAGTATCTGGACAGGCATCCGGGATCCTACCTGGGTCACTGCGGACAGATTACGGCGCCCGGCCGTTAAGCCGGGAGAGTAACGGAAGTCGGAGAGCGGGCGCCGATCATCTTGCCGATGAGGGCGGCGCCTTCTTTGCGATCCCCCCCGGCGCAGGCTAAATGGCGTCGGCAACGGTTCCCGAGGCGAGCCCGTTGCCGCCTCCCTCGACTCGGAGGCAGGAAGAAAAAATGGCGTCGTGGACGCTGGGTAGCGAGAGCGTTCTGCGTTAGGGGCGAATTTTCCTGCAATGGCGCGCCTTTTTTGTCGAAGGAAGGAGGTGAAGACAATTCGTTTAAAAGAACGATCTCCAAAAACTAACCATAGAAAGCAAATCCAGATGAAAACACTTATCCTTATCGCGACCCTCTTCCTTGCCCCATTGACCGGGGCTTTTGCCCAACCCGATGCCATTTCGGTTGAGGTGTTAGCCACCTTTGATTACCCCGGCGAAGGCAACTCAACTTCGGCCCAGGGGATCAATGACCAGGGCGATATCACCGGTTCCTACGACGATTCCAGCGGCGTGACTCGCAGTTTCATCCGCTACCGCAATGGGACTTTTAGCGACCCGATCGTCGAGCCGAACGATGCCGACGGTTTCACGTTTGCGCGCGATATTAATAACCTGGGCACGGTCGCGGGTTCCTACGGCACGGCTGATGGTGAGACTCACGGTTTTCTCCTTGCCGGAGATAGTTATACCGAGTTCGACGCACCGAACTCTGTATCTACCTACATCTACGGGTCGAACGATGCCGACGACTTGGTCGGCGTCTCCTACGCGACTGACAATAGCTTTGGCAAGGCCTACGCCCGAATCGGTGGAGTGACGACAAGAATCGATTTGCCCAATGTCAAGCAGAGCTTCGCCTACGGAATTAACAACGCTCAGGAGGTGGTGGGTCTTTACTACGAGCGTGGAAACTTCAACTACCACGGGTTCTACCGCGCTCCCGACGGCACTCTGACCGCTCCAATCGACGCGTCGGGAGCCTCCACCACCTTTCTTTCCGGCATTAACGAAAAGGGCGTGATCGTGGGACGTTATGGAGATTCCGCCGGCATCCAGCACGGCCTTGTCTTCAAGCTATCCCACTTCTTTTTCTCCTTCGATTATCCCGGCGCGACCTTTACCTCGATCAGCGGGATCAACAACCAGGGGTATGTGACGGGCCGCTACCAGACCGGGGACGGCATCTTTCACAGCTATCTCGGCAGAGTCCGGGCGGGCCACTGAGGCTAGCTCGATGAAGTGCCCCCGGCGACACCCGCGGTTAGCTGACCGCGGGTGTCGTTCTATTTTCCGCATTTCATTTTCCGCGGCGGATGCGACCTTGGCAGATTATGGCTGACGTGACGATCGATATCATTAAGAACGGCCCTTACATCGTGAAGGGCGAGGTGGAAATGAAGGACGCGGTGGGCAATAGTTATCCGGCCGAGAAGCGGATGGCGCTTTGCCGTTGCGGCGCTTCGACGGAGAAGCCGTTCTGTGACGGTACCCATTCGAAGGTCGGTTTTCAGGCTGCGGAACAGGCGGTTCCGGAATCGGCGGAGGAGAAGTAACCGCTCTACCCGGGGCCAGCGAGATGCCGGCAGAAGGCGAAGAGCAACGGAGCGAGGAGACGGGTGCGCGGGGACCGCGTGGAGTATCGCTCCGGCGGCTGGCGCGGATCACTTTCACGACTTTCCTGCTCACTTTCATCGCGGCTCGGGTGCTCGTGATCCTGATCATGACGCGGCGGATGCCGGACCTGTTCCTGCATGTCGGCCAAACCCATGTGCATCATCTCAACTACGGCATTTTTCTTCTCGCCGCGGTCGGAGCACTCCTGGTCTTCATCGAGCATCCGAGCGACCGGCTGCGAAAGATCTGTGCGCTGCTCTACGGTTTTGGGATGGCGCTGACTTTCGATGAGTTTGGAATGTGGTTGCATCTCGGCGGCGGGTATTGGCAGCGCGCCAGTTTTGATGCAGTGATCGTGCTGCTCGGCTTCTTCGGGGTAGTCTCTTTTGCCCCGACCCTCGCCAGGATGCGGTCCTATCATTGGGCGACCGCCGCCGCCATGCTGTTGGCGGTGATCGGGTTTTACGGACTGCTCTTCAAGTCCGTGCGCTATGTCGGCGACCGCATGGGCCCGAGGTTTCAGCGGATGGAAAAGAACGGTCCGCAGTAGGAACTTGGTCAGGCCTTGCTCAGCGGCAGAGCCTCCGGCCAAAGGAAATAGGGGCCGAAACGGGCGCTGACCCGTAGCTCGCCGCCGAGGCGACGGCCAAGGGGGGTGATCTGTTTGCGTCCTTCGTTGATCTCGATCGCACCGAGATGGACGAGGTGATTGGTTAACTCCTGGGTCTTGAGTCCGAGCTTTTTGGCCAGGCGCGAGGTGCTCAGTTTTCCGACACCTTCCTGTTCGTCGGCGCTTTCCGGAGCGTTCTCTTCGCTGATCCGACGCACTTTTTCAGAGCTCATCCGCACTTCGTCGCTGATTCGGATGATGCGGTCGGCTTCGTCGGAAAGATTCTGAAAGAGATCTTCGTCGTCGTCCTTGGAAATTAGGACGCCGATTTCGTTGCTCTTGGCGTGGCTGAGCTCGTGCAGATTAAGGCTGCTGACGAGGCCGAATTGTTCGTTGAGATAACACTTGGCGTGGAGGTTACGGCAGAAACTGGTGCGGATGTAGGAGAGGCGCCGGAGCCAGTTGATCTCCTCGGGTTCGAGGTCATTTTTCTCGTAGGCGAGGTGGACTTCGATTTTGCGCTGGTTCTTGTCTTCGAGCAGTTCCTTGACGCGATCGTTCAACTTCAAGACCGGGCTGATCAGGATAAGCCGGTCGCGGGCGAGCCGAATAATCTCCTCGAGATAATAGTTGGCTGCGCTGGTGTTTAGGAACTTCGCCATAATTTCTAGAAAGCAGCTAGGGTGCCACTGTTGGGTCGGTGTAGGGGCTGGCCGCGTCGGCCGCATGGGGGCCTTTGGCAGGCAACTCAGCTATTCGAATTTGGAATGAGGACGAACAGCGCCCGTCTCCCTTGGGGCCGATTTGCGGCCGTAGTGCCCGCCACCCACGGGAAAGTCGGGGCGACTTTGCCGCAGCTACCGATCGCTTTGTCTTCATTTCCCACGATCAAACCAGCGCCGACGTGCGAAAGCGATTAGCCTGCAAGGCTCCCATGTCCCAATCCCGTACCAAGCTGATCATCCTCTCCAACCGGTTGCCGGTGACGGTGGCCGAGACGATCACAAAATCCTCCGGCGGGCTGGTGGCGGCGCTCGAAGGGCTCTCAAGCGAGCAGTTTGATCTAAAATGGATCGGCTGGCCGGGAAGCGTGATCCCCGAGGAGGACATGGCGAGAGTGGAGCGTCTGCTGATCGATGAGCAAGGCTGCATTCCGATTTTTCTCTCGGAAGCGGAGGCGACCGGCCATTACGAAGGTTTTTCCAATTCCAGCGTCTGGCCCATCCTCCATTACATGCCGAACTACATGCGCTACGATCCGGCATGGTGGGAGTATTACCGCGATGCCAACCAGCGGTTCGCCGATAAGGTGCTCGAACTGGCCAGGCCGGGCGATCTCGTCTGGGTGCATGATTACCAGCTCATGCTTGTCCCGGAGATGCTCAACCGGGCCATGCCGGAACTGAAGATCGGGTATTTCCTGCACACGCCCTTTCCGTCATTCGAGACTTTCCGTTGTCATCCGAAACGCAACGAACTGGTCGCTGGCATGCTTGGTGCGGACCTGATCGGTTTTCACACTTTCGGCTATCTGCGTCATTTTCGGAGCACGGTCCTGCGCCTCCTCGGGATCGAATCAGAGATCGCCCAGATCCGGACGCAGACCGGTCACGCGGTGGCGTTGGGCGTTTTCCCGATCGGGATCAACGGTCCGAAATTCGAGGCTACTTTGGGCTCGCCGGAGTTCCGGCAGCGCGTGGCCGAGATGCGCGCCGCGGACGGCGATAAGCGGATCATCCTTTCGGTCGAGCGAATGGATTATACCAAGGGAATTCTGCATCGCATCGAAGCGATCGAGCGTTTTCTGGAGGAACTGGAAAACCGCGATGCGGTCAAGTTCATCTTCGTCAGCGTACCGTCGCGGGAAGGAGTGGAGGAATACCAGGAACTGCGCGCGGAAGTCGAGGCGCGGATCGGTCGGATCAACGGCACCTATGCGACCTTGCGGAGCAGCCCGATCCGTTTCATTCACGGCTCGGTTGATTTCATCGATCTTTGCGCCCTCTATGCCTGCTCGGATGTGGGGTTGGTCACGCCGCTGATCGACGGTATGAATCTCGTCGCCAAGGAATATATCGCCTGCCAGCGCGAGCACGCCGGCGTTTTGATCCTGAGCGAATTTGCCGGAGCGGCCGGAGAATTATTCAATGCCATGCTGGTCAATCCTTACGACGCGCAAGGCGTGGCGGGCGCGCTGCGCGATGCGCTCGCCTTATCGCCGGAGGAGAAACTGGCTCGCAACCGACCGATGCGGGAACGGATCATGAAGTATGATGCCCGCCATTGGGCTCGCTCTTTTATCGATCAGCTGCGGGAGGGACGCGAAGAGGCGGCGACTATGGACACCAGCCGGATCGGAGAATTGAGCGAGGAGTTGAGGGCTGTGCTGAACTCGGATAAGCGGATCGCCCTTTTCCTGGATTATGACGGCACGCTGCGCGAGATCGTGCGCGACCCGAGCGCGGCTAAGCCTAACGAGGGTGTCCGAGCCTTGCTCGATACTTTACGCGACCGACCGAACCTTGATGTGGCCTTGATCAGCGGCCGTTCCAGCGCCGATTTGGAAGCGTGGTTAGGCGAGTATCCGTTCACCTTGATAGCGGAACATGGTTCGTCGCTGCGGCGAGCCGAGACCGGCGCCTGGGAACAGCTCGATGCCGGCGTCGATTACGGGTGGAAAGACGAAATGCTGGGCATTCTGCGGCTCTATGAGCAAACGACTCCCGGGAGTTTTGTGGAGGAAAAGAAAACGTCGCTGGTCTGGCATTACCGAAACACGGATCCGGAATTCGGAGCCTGGAAAGCGCATCAGTTGGCGGTCGAACTGGAGGCGTTGATGGCAAATGAACCGGTTGAGATCAGGCACGGCCGCAAGATTATTGAAGCAAGCGCGGCCACCATTTCGAAGGGCGCGGCGGTCCGCCGGCTGCTGCGGGAAAAGAGCTACGACCTGACGCTCTGCGCCGGGGACGACCAGACTGACGAAAGCATGTTCGAGCTTAATGTTCCGAATCTGGTCTCAATCAAGGTAGGCTCCCACCCCAGCCGAGCAAAATACCGGCTGCATGATCCGGCCGAGTTCAGGGAGTTTCTGCAACGGACATTCGCGCCGTAATTCGACGCATTTCCTTATGGCAGGACAAATGTCTGGCCTATTTCGCGCCAGGCGATCCGCTCCGGTTCGCCGGCCAGTGCCGCGCCGAACCGCTCGATCGGCTCGCGGAAAGGTTCGAAGCTTAGCTTGAACGTCTGGTGATGGACCGGGGCGATATGACGGGCTCCGGCTGCGTTGGCCATCGTGATGGCCTGTTCGGGAGTGCAATGGGAGCGAATCCAGGGTTGATAAGCGCCGATCCCGATAATGGCGAGGTCGTAGGGGCGGCCATCGCGCAGGTCTGCGAAGGTTTTCGTTAGGGCAGTGTCCCCGGAGAAAAGGACGCGGTGGCCCCCGGCCTCCAGGACATAGCCATTGTAGCCGCGGTAATCATCGGTGCGCAGCCGCGCGCCCCAGTGGCGAACGGGAAATGCCCTAACGAACAACGAGCCGGCCCGGGCCTGGATCTCGTGCTGCTCGTTCCAGGAGAGCTCGGTGACCTGGTGCAGCTTTGTTCCGCGCAGCAGGTCGCGGGTACGCGGAGCGGTAATCACCTGGGTCGAGGAATCGAACCGTCGCAAGGTGCGCCAATCGAGGTGATCAAAGTGCGCGTGGGAAAGCAGGATGAGATCGATCGGGGGCAGTTCATCGATAGTCAGTGCGGGCTTCGTTAGGCGTTTGGGACCGACGGTGAAAAACGGCAGCCGAATTCCGACACGGGAGAAAAGCACGGGGTCAGTCAGGATCGTAATGCCGAAGAAATTGAGCAGGACGGTCGAGTGTCCGAGCCAGGTCGCGGTCAATCGATCGTCACGCCACTCGCCGGGAGTCGGCTTGGCAAAGGCCGGTGGGATCGTGCGCCAGCCGGCCACCACCCATTCGTGCCAAAGATGCGCGAACCATCCGCGCGACGCATTCTGGGTGGACTCAGAGTGAGGCATCTCGGTCACCATCCGCAAATGGCCCGGAGTTTCGAGCCAAGCAAAACGCCGCTGGCGAGACAGGCTCGGCAGCGGCGTTTGCAGTTGAATTGGTTGGTTAAGCGACGCTCCGGTTCATCCCAATGAAGCCCTCGCGCTCCAGATGCAGGATGATCTCCTGGGCTGCTTCTTCCGGTGAAAGCTCGGCAGTATTGATTCGCACCTCGGGATCGACCGGTTCCTCGTATGGGTCACTGATACCGGTGAATTCCTTCAGAATACCGGCGCGAGCCTTGGCGTAGAGGCCTTTGCGATCGCGTTCTTCGCACACATCCACGGAGGTCGAGAGATGAACGAGAATAAAGCCGCCGACGGGTTCGATTAAAGCGCGGACGTCTTTCCGCGTCGCCTCGTAAGGAGCAATCGGAGCGCAGATGGCGATGCCGCCGTTCTTCGTGATCTCAGACGCTACGTAGCCAATGCGGCGGATGTTGATATCGCGATGCTCCTTCGAAAAACCGAGCTCGGAGCTGAGGTGCTTTCGCACCAAATCTCCGTCAAGGAGGGTGACCGGACGGCCGCCCACTTCAAGGAACTTGGTCATGAGCACGTTGGCGATGGTGGATTTACCGGCACCGGAAAGCCCGCTGAAGAAGATGGTAACGCCTTGTTTCGCGCGGGGTGGGAAGCTTTTGCGCAGTTCGACGGCCACTTCGGGATAGGTGAACCAGGTGGGCAGGTCGCGGCCTTCGTTGAGTCGAGTTCGCAGTTCCGTGCCGGAGATATTAAGAACGCGGGAGCCCTCGGGAACTTCGTTGTCCGGAATATATTTATCTTTGTCCTCGAGATAGACCATCATCTGAAACGGGACCTGTTTGACGCCGATCTCGGCTTCGTGCTTGGCGAAGAGTTCCTGGGCATCGTAAGGGCCGTAGAAAGGTTTGCCGTCGGTGTCCTTGCCGGGGCCGGCATGGTCGCGGCCGACGATGAGGTGGGTGCAGCCGTAATTTTTGCGGATCAACGCATGCCAGACGGCTTCGCGCGGGCCGCCCATGCGCATGGCGAAGGGGACGAGGGCGAGCTTGGCTGTGCCGGCCGGGTATTTGCCAACCAGAAGCTGGTAGCAACGGACGCGAGTGAAATAGTCGACGTCGCCCGGTTTTGTCATCCCGACCACCGGGTGAATGAGGAGGCTGGCTTCGACCTGCTTGGCGGCACGGAAAGTCAGCTCGACGTGAGCGCGATGCATCGGGTTGCGGGTCTGGAAGGCGACGATGCGCCGCCAGCCGGCATCGGCAAAGATGGCGCGCAGCTCGGCCGGGGTTTGGCGCAGGGTTTTGAAATCGTAGTGGCTCGGGAGTTGGAGGCCTTCGAGCCGACCACCGACGTACCAGGGATTGCTCCGGTTCATCAGGTAGGCGACGCCGGGGTGTGCGGCGCTGGTGCTATTAAAGACGGCCTTGCCTTCCGCGGCCCGGTCCGGTTGCCACACGTCTTCGACGTGAAGAATGGCGATCATGACACCCTCGGCATCGCGCAGGGCTATTCTGGTGCTGCCCGGTTTAAGGTCCTTTGCGAAAGCCTCAGTCACGTCCAGGGTGATCGGCATCGGCCAGAGCACGCCACTTTTCAGGTGCATGTCGCTGCAGACGCCCTCGTAATCGGCCTTGTTCATGAAGCCGGTGAGCGGAGAGAAGCCACCGTTGAGCAGCATCTCGAGGTCGCAAATCTGGCGCGGGGTCAGATCCCAGGAGGGAAAATCGCGCGAGGCGGCTTTGGTGTCGGCGGCCTCTTCGCGGCCGAGGATGAGGTTGATGAGTTCCCCGCCGTGAGGAGCGACGAGATGGCTGGTTTTAGTCGATGTGTTCAAAATGTGATGCGTATTAGTATTTTGTGGTTTGCTGAGTGATCTCCGCGCGGGCGCAGCTGCGTCGCTTGCCGGTCCAGTCGGAAGCGCGGAGCGGACATTGTAGGGAGGAATCGCCTCCTGTCCACTGGAGGCGGCTACTGCAGTAATACCTTCAGGGCGACGGGGCGACCGACGCAGAAGCGCCAGCCGCGCTGACGCCCAATTGCACGTCCCTGCTGGTGACGCTGCCGCCGGGATTGCTGACCACAACGGCAAAGATGGAGCCGTCGTCAGCGAGTGTCGCTGGGGGTGTCAGATAGGTTGCCGCAGTCGCTTCAAGAATTTCGGCGCCGTTCTTTTGCCATTTGTAGAGAAGGGAGTCCCCCGCGGCCTCGACAACGAATTTCGCTGAATCACCCACTTTGACTCGCCGGTTGGAAGGTTGCTTGGTGATGACAGGAGCGGCTGGCGTGGGCGTCGGTGTCGGCAGACCACCTTCGACCACTGTAATGGTCGAGTTGGCCGGGATATCGGCCAAGGTTCCGACGCTCCCGCTTGGCCAGGCGATCGTGACTGTCGCCGTGCTGGCCGCGCCAATTCCGAAATGCACAGGTTCGCTGCTTTGCGAAGAGTGATTTCCGCCGCCGTCGCCGGTGGCTTGCCGGAAGCAGGTAAGCCCGGTCGGAGTCGTTAGGGTCAAACGGGCGCCAATGCCATGAAAATTGGATTGGACGCCCTGTAGGTTGATCTTAATGAAGTGATTGGTATTCGGAGTATTCCTGAGCAGCACGTGCGTTCCCGAAGCCTCGGGTCCGTTGGATGTCTCTGCCCCGATGCCATTCTTAACTACCAAGTCGAGAAAACCATCGTTGTTGAAATCACCCCAGGCGGCAGTTTTGTGAAGAGCGACGTTATCCTGAAGGGCGACTCCCTGCGCGGCGCCCACGTCACTGAAGGTGCCATTACCGTTGTTATGATAGAGCCGATTGGCGTTGTTGATGCCGTTCCCGGTGGTGCCGGGACTAGTGACGAAAAGATCCAGATAGCCATCGTTATCATAGTCACCCCAAAGCGGGCTCCAAAAATTTCCGGAAGTCGGTAAGCCAGCCACGATCGTGGCATTGGTAAAAGTGCCGTTGCCGTTGTTACGGTAAAGAGTGCCAGCGGTGCTCGCTTTTCTCGTTTGTCCGTGGGCAATGTAGAGGTCGACCAGCCCATCGTTATTGTAGTCACCCCACGCCATCCCTTTGCAATCGCGAGAATAAGATAATCCAGACGCACTCGTCGCATCGACGTAGTTGCCATCACTCATGTGCCGATATAAGGCCATGGCGTTACCGTCACCGGTAAAGGCGATATCCATGAAACCGTCGTTATCGTAATCCGCCATCGCCATGATACTGCCGAAGTCGATGCCAGAAGTCGCGTAGGCCAAGCCCGCGGCGTCAGGAACTGGAGTGAATGTTCCATTCCCATTATTCTTATAGAGGTCGTTCGCGTCGCCGTAATTCTTGGCGAATAAGTCGAGTTTTCCGTCGTTATCGAAATCAAACCAGAGCGCGCAACGACCGCGATGCCTGTTCACGAGCAGGCCGGCGGACGCACTGGCGTTCGTGAAGGTCCCATCACCGTTGCTGTGGAAGAGCTGGTCGCGTTTGTCTGTGCCGCCCACGTTGCCCTTTGCTCCCTCGCTAACATAGACGTCAATGTTCCCATCCCCATCGTAATCGCCGAACGCATAGCCGTGCCAATCCGTGCTATCGAAAGTGAGTCCTTTCTTGATATTCGAGGTGGAGCGGATGTCGGTGAAACTTGTCCCTCCATTGTTGAGATAAACGAAAGGGCCGTGCGATACAGAGAGGCCGTGGGTCGGCACCATCAAGTCAAGAAAGCCGTCATTGTTGAAGTCACCCCAGACCGGGTTACCCCATGATTTTTTTCTCTCGTCAGACAAGCCAACTTGCGAGCTAACGTCGACAAACTGCGCGGAGGCCACAGCGGCGAGAAGGAGCCAACCAGCCGCGATACCCGCGAGCCAGTGCCGGGACAGAACTGAACAGTGAATTTTCATATTACATCAGGGACGGAGGAGGTGCCAAAAGGGAGCATTGAGAGCGGGCGGAAGTTTGTTAGGTTCACATTGCATCCAATTTGCAGGAAATTGTCAACTGCAATGACGGATTTCCTCGAAAATTTTTGACGTGCGCCATGGACGCTGTGCCTGTCCGACGGATCCTCGAGGCGAAGAATGGCTGGCTGAGGGGCACTTTTTCGGAAATTACTGGACAATTGGCGGGGGGAGATGGCAGAGTGCGCAGGCATTCGCCCCCTCTCTTTCCCGCTTGCCACAAGAGATCACCGTGAAAACACTCCGCCTCGTCCGCCTCGCTATCGCTCTCGGCATCATCGCCATTATCCCAGCAGGAGCACAGACAATTCCGCTCGTCCCCGAGCGCGCCGGTCACGCCGCCTCGCTTCTGCAAAATGGCAAAGTCTTGATCACGGGAGGTGTCAACGAGATGGCCACCTTGAACTCGGCTCTTCTCTACGACCCGGCGGGCGGCGCTTTCACCGCCACGGGCAACATGGTGTCGGCACGATCGGAACATACTTCGACGCCCTTGGCCGATGGACGCATCCTCATTGTTGGAGGCGAAGCGGGTGGGACGAATTTCGACACCGCTGAGCTCTACGATCCGGCGACCGGGCTGTTTGCCCTGACTCTTCAACCAATGACCAGCGCCCGTTCCAAGCACACCGCGACTTTACTGCCGGACGGCAAAGTGCTGGTTGTCGGAGGAAGCGGGGCGGATCTTTACGATCCCGCCTTGCAAACGTTCACCGCCACGACCGGCACACCGATCGCGCGCAAGAATCACTCCGCCGTGTTGCTGCCTGACGGCAAGGTCCTGATCGCGGGTGGCTATGTCGCCAACATCGCCAGTAAAGTCGCGGAAATATACGACCCCGCGACTCAGCTTTTCACCCGCCTGGCGAACGACATGCGGGTCGCACGGACGACCTTTACCACGACCCTGATGCCAAACGGCATGGTGCTGATCACGGGCGGTTTCTCTGGCACCAGCCCGCATGACGAGACGGAACTCTATGATCCGGTGACACAAACCTTCACGGCCGAGACGCCGATGCTTGAACATCGATCCAATCACCAGGCCATCCTGCAGGGTGACGGCCGGGTGGTAATTATCGGTGGGATCACGCTGGAAAGCGGATTTCTGGCTGCCAATGAGGTTTACAATCCCAGTACCCACGTCTTTTCGAGTTACGCCCCCTTACTCGTGAATCGAGGCGGTCCGACTGCGACGCAGTTACAGAATGGTAGTATCCTGGTGGCGGGCGGAGGTTCCGGTAACCTGACTTTGCAAACCGCCGAAGTCCTGGACCCGGTCACGCACCTGTTTACTTCGTTAGGCAATATGCGGGTCGCCCGCAACCAGCACCGGGCCAATCTTCTCCCGGGCGGCAAAGTCCTTCTGAGCGCGGGCAGCACCGATGCCGAGACCCTCTTCGCGGCCGAGCTTTTCAATCCGGCCGACGACACCTTTGCCCCCACTGGCTCGCTCGTTGTCAATCGAAAGAGCCATACCGCTACCACCCTTCAGGATGGCCGTGTTCTGATCACCGGCGGCAAGGGGGATACCACCGGTTACCAGCGTTCGGCAGAGATCTATGATCCTGCTACGGGGTTGTTTGCTGAAATCAGCGGAATGCATGAACTCCGCGCCCTGCATAGCGCGACCTTGTTGAATTCGGGCCAGGTTTTGGTGGTGGGCGGGGTTCAGACCGGGGGCGTGACCACAGATACATCTGAGCTTTTCGATCCAGGCGCTGATACGTTTACCTTGACCGGGTCGCTGACCCTGGGGCGTAAGCGACACCGGGCTTCCCTCCTGAACGACGGCACAGTGTTAGTGATGGGCGGCAACTATCTGCCCAATGCCATGGGAGGTGGCGAACGGGAAACGGAGACGGCAGAGCTTTACGACCCGGTCAGCGGGACTTTCTCGTCGGTCGGCGATATGAGTATTGCCCGGGCGGAGCATGAATCCACCTTGCTACTCGATGGCACGGTGCTGGTGAGCGGCGGAACCCAGGGGGCATTTCCGGGAGATCTGTACGATACCTCGCTTGGCATCTTTTCAACCGTCGGCCAGATGGTTCAAGCGCGGGGGCGACATGTCGCGCTACTTCTTACCAATCCGGCCTGGGGTTCGTTGGTCGGAGATGTTTTGGCGATCGGTGGCGCGGCGATCGGCGGCGAAGTCTTTGGCGGCGGTCAGCAGGCCCAGGATTCAGTGGAACTTTACGACGCCGTAACCGGTCAGTTCAGTCTTTTCGGCACGATGACTGAGGCGCGTCAGAATCACACCGCGACGGAGTTGAGTGATGGCCGAATCCTGATCGCCGGTGGAGTTGGTCCTCCTTTTATCACCGCGACGGCCGAAATCCTGACGGGACCTTCTCCTAGCCCAACACCGCCGCCTACCCCGACGCCTTCTCCCAGCCCGTCGGCGACGCCTTCGCCGAGTCCGACCGCGAGCCCCTCACCATCCCCTTCGGTAAGCCCGAGTCCCTCGGCCAGCCCGAGCCCGTCGGCGAGCCCGAGCCCGACGCCCGTCGAGAGCAAGCCGCTGAATATTTCCACTCGGGCAGAAACTAAAACCGGCACTGAGGTCCTAATTGGTGGCTTTATTGTCACCGGAGGTGACACTCCCAAAAAGGTCCTTATTCGAGCGATCGGGCCTTCCCTGGCTGACTTGGATCCTCCCGTGCCCGGCGCGCTGGTCGATCCTATTCTGGAGTTACATTTGCCAGATGGCAGCGTCATTACCAACGACGACTGGCGTTCGGATCAGGAGACGCAGATTGAGGAGAGTGATATTCCTCCTACCAGCGACTTGGAATCCGCCATCGTAGCGACTCTCCCGCCGGTTGTGCCCGGGGTCAGTGGGAGCGGAAACTACACCGCCATTGTCCGCGGCAAAGATGGCGGCACGGGCATAGCGCTGGTGGAGGTTTACGACCTCGACGGACCTGGTGCGACGGCTTTCCTGGCCAACATCAGCACCCGCGGCTCGGTCCAAAACGGTGCTGATGCCATGATTGGTGGATTCATTATAGGCTCGGGCGGAACAACCGGGCAGGTGGTGGTGCGGGCGATTGGTCCCAGCCTGACGAGTATTCCCGATGCCTTACAGGATCCGATCCTCACTTTATACGACGCCCAGGGTGTTCCTATCGCGCAGAACGACGATTGGATGGATCCGAACGGGGGCGGCGGCATTAGCGACATCGGCCTTGCTCCGCCCGACCCGCATGAGTCTGCTATTTTGAGCAGCCTCCCGCCCGGCTCCTACACCGCCATCGTGGTGGGAAAAAATGGATCGACTGGCGTAGGTTTGGTTGAAGTCTACTATCTCCCGTAATCTGGCGTTAGCGGCTCCGAATTTGAGAGCGGCCTTCTGGCCGCTAAGCCCGGTGATTTACGGTGAAACTGGGGTGACGGTGAGGGAAGCCTTCCGGCTGCGGACCTGTCCGGCGCTGTTACTCACCGAGACCGAGAACCGAACGCCATTGTCGCCCGACGTGTTCGGTGGTGTTTTGTAAACAGCCGCGGTTGCTCCGGGAATGTTTGCTGAGTTCCTGCGCCACTGATAGGTCAAGGGCGGAGTTCCCGTCGCGATGACCCGAAAGGTTGCTTTCTGTCCCTCGCTTACCACTCGATCAGCGGGCTGTTTAGTAATGATCGGTGGGGCCGGCGTCGGCGTCGGGGTAGGACTGGGAGACCCGACACCTTCGACCACCGTCAGTGTGGTATCGATCGGCACCGATGGAAGGAGGTCAGTCTGACCGCTCGGCCAATCCACCCTGGCCGAGGCCGTGGTCGAGGAGCCGATACCGAAATGGAGTGGCCCGGCGCCTTGCGATCCCCATTCGCCACCGCCTCCCCCGTTATTCTGACGATAGGCCACGGTTCCGTCATGGGTCACAGTCACCCGCGCACCGATCCCATTGCGGTTCGATTGCACGCCTCTGAGATTGAGTTTTACGGAATGATTTCCGTTGCCGTTGTTTTTAAAGATATAATGCAAACCTTTAAAGGATTCTTTGGTGGTGAGGTTTGGGCCGATGCCGTCCTTGATTACCAGGTCGAGAAAGCCGTCGTTGTTGTAGTCACCCCAAGCCGCCAGCTTGTGGGCCGAAGTTATCAAATTATCCTGTAGTGCGACACCTTCCCGTGCTGCAACATCGGTAAAAGTGCCGTCGCCATTATTGTGGTACAGAAGATTGGCATTACCCGGCCCGACCTCCTGTGTGCCAGAGCGGGCGACAAATAGATCAAGGAAGCCGTCGTTATCGTAATCGCCCCAGACCGCGGCCCAAGTACTCGTATTATCGTTGGTTCCAGTCGCGGCCGTCACATCAGCAAAAGTGCCGTCGCCGTTGTTGCGGAAAAGGGTGTTATTGTTTCGTCCCCGGCCAGTGGTGCCTCGCGAAACATAGAGATCGAGCAAGCCATCGTTGTCGTAGTCGCCCCAGGCAAGGCCTTGGGAGTTGGAGAGCGGAGTGAGCCCCGCGCTGTTTGTGACTTCGCTAAATGTTCCGTCGCGGTTATTGTGATAGAGCGCTTCCGGGCTGCTGTTACCGGAGAAGGCGACATCCATGAAGCCGTCGTTATCATAATCGGCGAAGGAGCAAATGCTGCCGTCATTCCGACCCCGGGTCGCGTCAGCCAAGCCTCCTGCTCCGGGCACAACGCTAAAAGTGCCATCGCCATTGTTATGATAAAGAACGTTCTCCGCTTCCTGGCCAACTCGGTTCGGGATATTCTTCACGAAGATATCGAGCCGACCGTCATTGTCGTAATCGACGAAAAAAGAGCATTCGCCATAATGTCGGGCGGTAATGATACCGGTTGAGTCACTGACATATTCCCAAGTCGCGTCGCCATGACCCTTGAAGAGAAGGTTTCGAGTTACATTGAACTCGCCGCCCTGGAACGGTGGTTCGGAGATAAAAATGTCCAGGTTTCCGTCTCCGTCATAGTCGCCGAGGGAGATTCCCTGCCAGGCTCCGGTATCTGGTTCCTTTTCTGTGATTCCTGATGTTGCGATCACATCGGTGAAAGTACCGTCCTCATTATTAAGATAAATATACGGGTAAATACCTCCTTCCAAAACGCCGCTCGGAGCCTCATGGTTTGGAACTAGCAGATCGAGAAAGCCATCGTTATTGAAGTCACCCCATACCGGATTGCCCCATGACCGAGTCAAGTCACGATGGAGTCCAGCCGCTCCCGAAACGTCGCGAAATTGCTGGGCACTCGATTGCGACGCGCCCAGCCCGCACCAAACCCATGTCAGGACGAGAAAAAAGCAGATACCCAAATGAGTAGCGGGAACCCGTGCCCAGCCCCGGATTGTTCTCCCGCATACTTGGATATCAATATAACGATTGGTTTTCTTCATGATCGAGTTCTTGCTTGCGGCCCGCCTTGACGAAGCCCCGTTTGAATTAAAGTCATTGCGGTCCAGAGTTGCCGCCGGCTCTCCAAACTCGCTCGGGAGGCGCTCCAAGGGAAGGGAGAACCTTCGGATACTATACCTAAATTACTATTTTATGTTGTAAACTTCAACCAGGCCGACACCAGTTCGTGCCATTAATCCCGCTGACAATCGCGGTGTAACTCCCGGCGACCAGAATCCTGTAGATCGCACTTTCGCGCGGGTCACCCGGTGCGATACCCGCGCTGTCGATTAAGGTTGCCTGGGCCGGGTCATCCTGCCAATCATTATTCGAGGCGATGATCGCGCCATTTGAATCGCGGAGTTCTATCGCCCCAAACCGCCGCCCATGTGCTCGTGCTGTCATTCGCTCGCGACTTATCAGTGACGTTGGTAAAGGTACCGTTACCGTTGTTCTGATAAAGGATGTTGCCCAAGGGCCCGATTCGCTACTCTTGCCTCGCGAGACGTAGAGATCGAGAAGGCCGTCGTTATTGAAGCCCGGCAGTCGAGGTGACATTTCTAAAAGTGCCGTTGCGGTTGTTGTGGTATAGCGCCTCGGCCTTTAGACCGCCCGAAATAGTTACATCCGATCACGTCGGAAAAAGTGCCGTCGCCGTTGTTGATGTAAATGTAGGGAAGAACACCTCCTTCGGCTCCACCGGGCGCTTCGTGGTTAGCACCAGCAAGTCGAGCAAACCATCGTTGTTCAGCTCGCCCCAAAGTGGATTGCCCCACGAGCGGATTGGCTCCCGATGAAGCCCCGCCGCCACCGACACGTCCGTAAATTGTTGGCCAGAAGCATTTAGGCAAAGAAGAAGTCCTGCCGTTGCAACCAAGCTTGGAAAGCATTTGCCGAAAAAAGTAGAGGGGAAGTAGTCGGCAATGGGCGTGGCTTGGACCGGAAAAAGAGAAAGCTTGTCCATGGTGCGTTTGAACTTTGGGGGATCTATCGAGAAATATAGTTCTGACCGTTATCATGGAAATCGTCAACGGGTATTGAGCCCATCGCCGGACACTACGGATGCAATTCGCGGTGGGATGCACTCGATCTTGCCCAACCCGGCGGAGGCTCCGCCTTTGGCATAAAAAAAGCTGAATTCGAGGTATGGGAATCAGGATTGCCTCCGGTACCGGAACGTTTTCAGGCGATGGAGCATTAAAGCGACGACCAAGCTTCTTGTGGGCGGCCGGGCTCATCGCGCTCGCTCTTTCCGCCCAGGCGGAAGTCCCGCGCGGGGTCTTTTCGCTCTCCGGTGCGGGAGGGGCCTGCAAGGAATCGATCCTATCCAACCCGAACGTGGACGGCATTAGCATCCGACAGGATTGGAAAGATCTCCAGCCCTCCGAAGGCGTTTACAATTGGACGTTCCTCGATTCGGAAGTGGCGCGCATCTCCGCCGCGGGCAAGATGATCCTCCTTCGGATCAACACTCAATCTTCCAAGCCGGCCTGGGTAACCAACGCCGTGACCGCCGCGGGCGGCTCATTTTTCGCCTTCGATAAAGATGGGGTCACGACCAGGATTCCGGTCTTCTGGGATCCGACGTTCCTGGCCAAGAAGAAAGCGATGATCGCCGCCTTGGGCGCGCACTTGGCCGGGAAATCCGCGATCAAAGTCGTCTGGGCCAGCTTTGCCAATGCCAGTAGTGAGGACTGGAGTGTGCCCCATGAAAGCGCCGACGTGGCAAACTGGTTCGCGGTTGGCTACACAAGCGAAAAAATGATCGACGCGGGCAAACAGATCATCGACGCGACCATGACCGCCTTCCCAAATCAGCTTGTCACCATCGCAGTCGGAGCAAATGGTCACGCTGGCAAAACCGGTAACCTCGATCCAGACTCAGATTACGTGGCGCGTAACGCCGTGCTTGCCGCGCGCCAAACCTGGCCAGGGCGGTTGATTGTGCAGAAAAATAGCCTGGCGACCTACAATCCTCCGGCTCCGGGAACTGGCACCTATTATCAACTTTTGTGGGATTCGCGCCCGGATATTGGCGCGCAAATGCTGGACAATTGTTATGACGACAGCACTTATCGCGTTAACCGGGGCGTGGCAGGAGATCCCGCAACCATCCTGCACCAGAGCGTCAATACTGGCGCCGGCTACGAGGTGAAGTTCATCGAGATCTATCAACTCGATGTGCTTAACCTTCCCTCTGAAATCATCTACGCGCACAACGTGTTGCTCGGCCTGCAGCCGCCTTCTGCCACCCCGCCGCCGCTTCCCCCGCCGCCCAAAGCGCCCACCGGTGTGGGAGTGCGGGAGTAGATTCTGCCTTATCCCTGGCGGCCCGGATCGGGAGCCGTCGTTCGACACTTCGCGCGTCTACCCCTACGCTGCGCGATTGTGCGATGCGACGCGGGATGACAGCTTGGCGACAAGACACCGCTGGCTGCTCGGCGAGGAGCTTTGCTTGCGGTTACAGCATTCTTTATTTCGCTCCCAGGGGTTTGGGCTCAATCGCCAGCATCGACCTGGCCCTTTCCCAGCCGGTCGACGACGACTGCAGCCGTGACTGCCTCCCCCGCGCCGGCACGCTCCACTCCGCCTCCCTATGACGTCCCGCTGCGGCAGGAACGTTGGGAGCAACTGCCCAACCGCGAAATCAGCAGCGCCGGCGAGAAAGCCTTCGCGCTGCGACCAAGGCAATGGCGACATGGCGAAACCGAGAATTTCATTATGTTTTCCAGGATGAAAAGGAGTGGCTCAAGTTTCTGGCCGAAACCGGCGCGCCCGAGTGGGCGCATAGCTTTGCCTTGCGCGATGATCTTTTCCTCGACCTGGAGGCGGCCGAGGGTGGCTTCGATTCTCATACGCTGGCGCACGAAACCACTCATGCGGTTGTCGCCCGCATCTACGGCGAGCGGCGGTGGCCGCTCTGGCTGAGCGAAGGTTTCGCCGAATATATGGGCGATGCCAGCGTTGCCGCCCGCCACTCGCGCTCGCCGCGCTCCAGCCAGCGTAAATTTCAATTCGCCGAGATGCCGGTGGCGGAATTGCTCGGCGCTGCGGGCTATCCGGAATCGCCCATGGAGATAGCGCGCCTCTACGAGACGAGCGCCAAACTCGTGCGCTATCTCTTCAATAGGGACCCGGAAGAGCTATTCCCAAAGCTTGTCGGGCGCATTCTCGACGGCACCTCCGCGACCGAGGCGCTCGTGGAGGTTTACGGGTCGGAGTTCTCCGATCTGGCGGAGTTTGAGAAACGGTTTCGGCGCTTCAGTCGGTGAGCGTCCAAAGGTCGGGCTCAAGTTCGGCCCGACTAGTCAGGCGGAGGCGTGCCCTTCGGAGAAGCGAGCTTCCGTTCGTCCGATTTTTGGCCGGCACCGTTGCCTCAACATCATGGATGACTCCGCGCCAAATTGACGACACGTTGTCGTCTCGTCGATGAATGCCAAAGCCGCGCGCAAAACCGCCCATCTCCACGCCGTCGTGGGCTCAGATGAAAGCGCGGTGAAATCCGCCGCGGCCGAGTTGGCGGCCAAATTGACGCCGCCGGATGCAGGCGATTTCGGACTCGAGGTGATCGATGGTTGCGCCGACAACGCCGACCAGGCTGCGGCGCGGATTCGTTCCGCAATTGAGGCGCTGCAAACCCTACCCTTTTTCGGCGGCGGCAAACTGGTCTGGCTGAAGAACGCCAACTTTCTGGCCGACAACAAAATCGGCGCTTCGGCCGCCGTCCAGGAGGCGCTCGAAGAGCTGGGCGGCGCGCTCGCGGGCGATCTCGGAGCCGGCGAGGTAAAGTTCCTTCTCAGCGCGCCGGAAGTGGACAAGCGCCGCTCTTTTTACAAGGCGCTCGCCAAAAAGGCCGAGCTGCAGGTCTTCGATAAACTCGACTCCAGCCGGAGCGGCTGGGAGGAAGCGGCGCTCGATCTCGTGCAATCGTTAGGCCGGGAGCGCCGCTTGCGGTTCGATCCCGAAGCGCTCGACCTTTTCGTCCTCCTGACCGGCGGCGACCGCCGCACGATCGAGAACGAACTGGAGAAGCTCGATCTTTTCCTCGGCGAAAAGGAGCGATGCGTGACTTGGGAAAGCGTCCGGGCGCTTGTGCCGCTCTCGCGTGCCGGAGTCATCTTCGAGCTTGCGAACGCACTGGCCGCGCGCAATCTGGAAGGCGCGCTTGCGCTCGTTAGGCGGCTTCTCGATCAGGGCGAATCGGCCATCGGCATCCTGCTGGTCGCGATTATCCCGACGGTGCGTAATCTCCTTCTGGCCAAGGATCTCATGCAGCGCCACCGGCTGCCGCGGCCCAGCGCCCCTTTCACTTTCACCTCGACCCTGAACCGCCTCCCGGTCGAAGCGACCGCGCATCTGCCGCGCAAGAAGGACGGATCGATCAACGGCTACGCCCTGGGCATCGCCGCGATGCAGGCGCATCGCTTCGAGGCTGGAAAAGTTGTGCGTCGGCCTGGAGGCCTGCCTGGCTGCCAACCTGCAGATCGTAACCAGCCAGCTCGATCACGAGCTGATCCTGAACCAGGTCGTGGTGAAGCTTGCTCGTCTAACCCGCGGCTAGAGCGGTTCGCTGGTCTGCTTGCGCGCCATCGGACCGACCCAGGGAATGTCCCAGCGCACGCCACTGAAGGCTTTCACGATGGCGATGATGAGCACAATGAGAAAGGCAATATTTGCCACCAGTCCAAATGAGCCATAGCCAAGAACGGCGAAGAGACCCCGAGCGCGGGTATATGCACGAGGATCCCGTAGACAATGTTCCAGACGAATGCTGAAGATAATCCAGGCCGCGCCGAAGATGATCGACTGCATCGCGTAGAAGCGCACAAATCCGTCGCGCTTCTCCAGGATGTAAAAAATGATCCCGCCGATGAGCGGAAAACAGGCGAGCGCCGCCGCCACGTTGGACGGCAATCCGGTGGAAGTGGGCGGGCATTGGCCCCGGTCTCGCCTAGCGGGGGCGGAGCTGGCGCGACGGGATCGATCGGATCGACTGGATCAGGCATGTCTCTATTTACAAAAGCCGGGTCGGATGAGCAAGCTTTGCTTAAGCGGCGATTTCGCTTACCCAAGACGGGCCGAGGATGATACGGTCCGAGGCGGTTGATATTCCCACGTATGAAAAATTCGCCGCGCGCCTTCACCTTGATCGAACTGCTGGTCGTTATCACGATCATTGCGATCCTGGCCAGCATCGCGTTGCCCGTCTTCAGCAGCATCCAGGAAAAGGCGCGGGCCACCCAGGATATGAACAACCTTCGCCAGCTCGGGATCGCGACTCAGACCTATCTGAACGACAATGATGGCGTTATTTTTGTCATCAGGGCACGACAGCTTGGATGAAAAGTTTGCATCCGAAATATCTCCCCAACTGGAAGATCTTTCAGTCTCCTTTTGATCGACGCTCCAATGCTGGAAAGCGAGACCGAATCGCCAGTCAGCTATGGGATCAATTCCAATGCAGTCACGCAAACAACCGACAAGATTCGTAAGCCCACCGCTCTTTATTCTCCTGGCGCCAGCGCAAACCCGCGATGCGCAGGTGACCTTCGCGGGAGTTTCAGGCGGCACTGTCACAATCTTAAGAGATTTGAGCCACCTCCCGGTACACGGCGACGGGCGGGACGCATCAGAAGCGCAAGGCCATCAACGCTCTCTTTGCCGACCTCCATGTGGAGAGCATCATCTTGGACGACGTTCAAGGAGGCCGCGCGCTGGCCCCGACGACAACCCTTCCAATTTCCGTTGGGAGCCGTGAAGATCAGTCCAGGTCCGAAGCGGACAGCAGCGCCACGAGGTGCTGATCGGCTCGGGGTTGTCGCGCGAGATCGGTGAATTCGTTAGACGCTATTTCAAGGAAGGACGTTGCGCGGTGCTCGCCGACGCGACCGTCGCGCCGCTCTTTGCGAGAGCGATTTGCGACAGTTTGCGCTTAGCCGCATTCCAGCCCGAATTGATTGAGGTCGCTGCCGGCGAGACGTCAAAATCGATGGCTCAAGCGGCGACTCTTTGCGAGCGACTGAGCGCGGCCGGCCTCGATCGTCGACTCATTTCTGATTTCGTTAGGCGGTGGCGTGGTCGGCGATCTGGTTGGCTTCGTTGCTTCGATTTATCTGCGCGGGATCCCCTTCGTCTCGCTTCCCACCACGCTGCTGGCGCAGGTCGATAGCTGCATCGGAGGCAAGACAGGGGTCAACTCCGGTGCAGGCAAAAATTCGATCGGCGCTTTCATCATCCGGCGCTGGTCCTGGCCGATACCGATACGCTGCGAACTCTGCCCGATCGCATCTGGCACGAGGGTTTTGCCGAGGCGATCAAACACGGCATCATTCGAGACGCCGGACGCTGGCCTCGCTGCCGGCGGTGACGTCCCACCAACTGTGCGGCAGAGTTCATCGCCCGCAATCTCGCGCTTCAAGGCGGAGATCGTGGCGGCAGACGAAAAGGAACGGATCGGCCAGCGTTCGCTCCTGAATTTTGGTCACACCATTGGCCACGCGATCGAGCACGCCGCCGGCTATGGGCAAATCTTGCACGGCGAAGCAATCAGCCTAGGGATGATCGCGGCCGCACACGTTTCGGTGCGTCGAGCCGGCTTGTCCTTAGGCGAAGGCGAACAATTCGTCAGCGCGCTGCAGGCGCATCACCTTCCGGTCCGGTCTGCCGGCCGATCTTTCCGCGCGAGAAAATCTTCGCGGCCCTGGCCCGCGACAAAAAATTCGAGCAAGGCCGCATCCGCTTTGTCGTCGCGCATGAAATCGGCCGGGCCAGCATCGCTGACGATGTCACGCATCGAGGATCTGCGCGCCGCGGTGGGGAAATCGTAGCCGCGCTAGAGCTTCGGCCGCGCTTTCTTGAAATATTCCAATATTCCCTCGACCACGCCATCGACATATTCGCGGTAAATGCTGGGTCGCTGTTTGCCCGCAACCCGCGCGTTCCCTCGTAGTCGCCCGCCTTGCACCCGCTCGAAAACCTCCCGGCTGTTCATGACGTAGGGCTCGAGATAGACCGTCGGGCAGCGGTAAAGCCGCGTCGCCATCAGATTGCGGGCATAGACGTAGCCGCTCGCCCCGACCGGGGTCACATTCTCCGGTCTTGTAGTGATAAGGCGGGCAGCCCGGTCGCCTTCGCCATTGCGCTAGCCAGATTCCTCGGCCAGCTCCAATTCTACGGGAAGGCGCCGCTCAAGAGCTTTCGCAGCATCTCGCAGCGTTCATCGTCGAGCTCCAGTTCGGGCGGCAGATAGGCGCCGTTGACCAGGATGTGCAGATGATTGTTAGGCACGAGTGCCGGCTGCGCCGGGTCGCCCCAGGGTTCGGCGTTGAAATGCAGGCGAGCACTAGGTCGGGCTGCAACCGGTAGTTGACCAGACTGGCCCGGCGCCGGATTTCGCTGTTACGATAAAAAAGCAGCTCGCGCTGCCAGCCGATGGTCTGTTCCTTTCTCCGGGTCGGCCGGGCCGTCGAAATTCGTCCGCACATCTGCCACCCCGGCCCGGAGCAGGAATTGCGCGGGCGATTTCCTCGAAATCCGACGGGCGGTAGGGAGTGATTGGCTCGGCCTTTTCGCGCACGAGCGAGACTCGCGCGCCTAACGATTCGAGCCGGGCGGCGAGCAGTCGCGCCACCTGCAGGGTCATCTCACCTTCCATGACCGGCGGTGCGTCGCCGAGCTTGAACCAGCGTTCCTCCATTTCTGCCCATGCTCCGCCGAGATGGCCGGGATCGAGCGCAAT
This sequence comes from uncultured Verrucomicrobiae bacterium, assembly GCA_963749935.1. Lineage (GTDB taxonomy): Bacteria > Verrucomicrobiota > Verrucomicrobiia > Chthoniobacterales > UBA10450 > Palsa-1392. The sequence continues at coordinate 739,271 of CAVVOH010000004.1, read as the reverse complement.
ATGGAAACCCGCCAGCGGCGCGCTGGCGGAGGCCGGGGGCAATGCGCTCGGCTTTCTCCACCAGTGTGTGACCGGTAACCGACCTGCCTCGCTTTTGGCGAAGTGCAGCACGAAATGGTTTGGCCGGCCGCGGTCGTCACGATGCGGGCAAGGTCCGGCTCCACCTTGATCAGTTCCGGATCGTAGCCGTGGCGTCCGTAGACGTTTTCGAGCAAGGAGACGAATTCGTCGTGGGTGATGGTGGATTGATATTTCTCCAGGTCGCTCCAGTCAGGCGCGCGACCGAGCGTGCTCAAATTGGCGGCCGATTCGTTAGGCATTTCCTCGTCGATCGCGCTGGCGCCGGTGCGCGCCGAGGAGGAGGAGCGCGAGGCCGCGCGTAACGAGAGACCGAAACATCAGCTTGGGATTTTCGAGTTTAATACGATGATCGGCGCGATGCTCACGCTTCTTTTCCTCGGCGACGTCGTCGGTGAATCGGGCCGCAACGCAGTCATCGCCCGGCTGCCGGAGTTGAAGCGCGAGCATGCCATTGATTTCATCATCGTGAATGGCGAGAACGCTGCCGCCGGACGCGGCATCACGCCGAAAATCACGATCGACCTTCTGCGCGCCGGTGTTTCCGTCATCACCAGCGGCGACCACATCTGGGATCGCAAGGAGATCATGGCCTACATCGACACCGAGCCGCGCCTCCTGCGCCCGCTCAATTATCCCCCGGGCGCGCCCGGGCGCGGGCACCATCGTGCTCGAGACGCCGAAGGGAAAAGTGGGCGTGATCAATGTGCAGGCGCGCACTTTCATGCAGCCGATCCTGGAAAATCCGTTCCCGATGCTCGACGCCGCGGTCGACGAAATGCGCCGCGAAACGCCCATTATCATCGTCGATGCGCACGGCGAAACGACGAGCGAGAAGATCGCGCTCGGGCCGTTACCTCGATGGCCGCGTCTCAGCCGTCCTCGGGACGCACACCCACGTGCAGACGGCGGACGAACAGATTTTTGAAAACGGGACCGCTTTCATCTGCGACGCCGGGATGTGCGGGCCAATCCGCTCCATTCTTGGTCGCGAGATCGAGCCAGTAATCGGACCGTTTCGTTTCCAATCTGCCAGCGGCTTTTCCGGTTGCGCAGGGCGAGGCGCGGTTGCGCGGTGTTTTGCTCCAGATTGAAGAAACGACCGGCTGGGCCCGTCGAATCGTGCGGGTGGACGAACCGGGCGCTTCCATGGAAACGACTCCGGCTTAAATGATTGCGAAGAGAGCTTCCGCTTGCGGGAACAATTTGTTGCGGCCAAACTGCCCGCTCGTCCGAATTAAGTAGAACCGACTTTTATGAAAATCCTGAACCGACCTCTCGCCGCTCTGGCTGCTTTTTCTGTCGCCTTGATTCTACCTGCCGTCGTCTTAGCGGATGACAAGTCGGATGCCTACCAATTCGGCAAGGATGGGATCGAGGCCGCCAAGAACAAACAATGGGACAAGGCGATCGATCTTTTCCAAAAAGCGGTCAAAGCCGATCCGAAAGAAGCCAATAATCACAACAACCTTGGGCTGGCTTATAAAGGCGCCGGCAAGCCGAAAGAAGCGATCAAAGCTTTCAGCGATGCGATTGAAGCTGAGCCGGACAATTCTACGAGCTACATTAATCGCGGCGTCGTCTACACTGCGGAAAAGAATTACGAAAAGGCGATTGAGGATTTCGACAAGGCGATCAAAATCAAGTCAGACAGTATTCCTGCCTATCGCTACCGCGCTTTTGCCTACCTGCAAAAGAAGGATACGCCAAAGCGGTGGAAGATTACAACGTGGTCCTGAAAGAGAAGGAAGACGATGACGCCATCCTCGACCGTCGCGCCTTCGCGCTCTGGAACCTGAAGGAATACGACAAGGCCATTGCGGACTTTTCGCAAATCATCAAACACAAGCCGAAGGACAAAGAAGGCTATCTCGACCGCAGCTATGTTTACGAGTTGAAGGGCGATTACGAGAAGGGCATCGCCGATTCCGACGTGGTCCTCAAGATGGATCCGAAGAACGATGATGCCAAGACGCGCAAGGCGCGGCTTGAGTATCATCTCAAAAAGGCTAACGCCACCCCCACTCCGACGCCACGCCCACGCCGTTACCTGCCGTCCGAGCCGGAAGATACGCCGAAAAAGCAGAAGAAACCGTAACCACGGGACGCTCTGGTCTGCGTTGGTGGCGGTTTCCGGGGTGAAATCCTGTAGGTGCGCTCTCTCTTCAGCGCAAGACTCGACGTCCATCCGAGCCTAAACGAGCCGCGAGACTGCGGACGAGCCTGGCTCCGTTTATTTCAGCGCTCTCTCCACCGCGGCGGGATCATCGAGCATGATCCACTCGACGATGGAAAGCGGCAGGCTGCCGTTCAGGAGTAGTTCGTCGTGGAACTCGCCAAGCCGGAAATCCTTGCCCTTCAGATCGCGATAGCGGCCCAGCAACTGCATGATCTGCCACTTCCCGATGATGTAGCTGATCTTCTGCGTCGGGCTGGAGGCCGCCCCGGCTGCTTCGCCTTCGGCGGACTCGCGATCGAGACCGCCAGCTTCCATGAAGTATTCGACCGCTTCCTCAAAAGTCCATTTACCGGTGTGTAAATTCACGTCCACCCCGATGCGCGCGGAGCGGTAACGGGCCAGCCGCAGCACCTGGCCTTGCGACGCTGAATCGACAGGATAAAGCCCGCTCCGCATCAGCATTTCCTCGCCGTATAGCGCCCAGCCTTCCACGAATAGCCCGTCCTGGTGTTGCCGGCGAATCTCGTTCTGCAGATGATTCGCGATCGACAACTGCATGAAATGCCCGGGGATCCCCTCATGCCCAAGGATCGGCCGCGGATCCTCAATCGCCGCCCGGATGTAAAAGTTCTTCGAGTCCGGGTTGTAGGTCGGGATGAAGTAAAAGCCGGCGGGATCCTTGTCGTAAACCCCCGGCGGATTCATGAACCCGCCTGGGCTGGTCGGCTTGAACGCTTCGGGCAACTGGCGAATTTCAAACTTGCCCAGGTAATCGGGCAACGTCACCAGATTGCGATCTTTGAGGAACTGAATCATCCCGGCCTGCCGGCTTTCGTAGGCTTTGAGGAAAGACGCTTGGTCGGGCGGAATATCCTTGCTCCGCTTCGGATCAGGATCGGCCAGTGAAGGATCGGACAGCCAGGCCTCCAGTGCGCGATAGTGGGCCAGTTCGACCCGTCCGATCATCTCTACCTCGCTGGCGTCGAGCGGCAGAAGGAGGATGCGCTTGAGATAGTCGTTGTAATTTTTCTCGCCCATCGGGGCGAAGGCGACCAGCCGCGGCAGGCGCTTTTCCAGGTGATCGGCGAATTGATGGATCGCGCTCAGGGCGGCGTCACGTGCCTTGACCAGCTCTTCTTTTTCGTTAGGCGGCAGATCTTTTGCCAGCGTCATCAAGCTGTCATTGAAAAGAGGATCGATCGCTCGCGCGGAGTCGATCGCCAGCTGGGCGAAGAGCTTGACCGGTTCGCGCAGATTCTTCTCGCCCTGCACCAGCATGGCGGGCATGGCCCGCAACCGCTGGGTCGCCGCGTGGGCGCGATTTTGCGGCGTGTCGTACTCTTTTTTAAGGAGGGAAAAGATGCCATTGCTGCATTCGCCGACATAGGTCTGGGGGTCGCGCGCGGTGGAATGCCAGACGCGATCGTCGAAAGCAAAAGTTTCCAGCTGCGAACTGAAAAGAAGCCAATCGATTCGTTCCTCTTTCGACCAGCTGGCGGTTTGCATCGCGTTCACTTTCCCCAGGAGCGCCGCAATGTGTTCGGCGCGCTCGGCAATTTTCCCGGCCGAATAATCTGTCAGGCGATCATCCCAAGTGTGCAGCCCGGCCTCGCTGCTCCGCACTGGGTATTGCTGGTTGCGCCAATCGTAAAATTCCGAAGCCAGCTGGTGGAGGGCCGCTGCCCCAGCCGTTTTCGCAGCGGCCAGGTGTGGGGGGGGCGCGTGCGTGATCAGGGCCTTGTTCGAGACATTTGGCGTAGAGTTGGGGGAAGTTTGAGCGGTCGCGGTCAACGAGCCCGCAAGCAGCAGTGCCGTCACGGTGACAAAATAATTCTTCACAGCGCTGACGCTAAGGGACCGCGCCGCGCCCGGAAAGCGCAAACCGCGCAATCAGCTCAGGGCTGTCCTTTGGAGAGGGAGGGCTGCTTTGTTGGATGCCGTCGTTTTTAAGGTCTTGGAACGCGTCTGACGATCAATTTTGCCGCCTTGCTGGTCACGCTCCCGGCATCGTTGCTCACTTGGACGTCAAAGCGCTCGCCATTATCAGCCTCCGATGTGGGTGGCGTGTTGTAGACGGCGCCAGTCGCTCCCGGGATGGCGGTCCCATTCATTCGCCATTGATAGGCCAGCGGCGGAGAGCCTGTCGCCGTAACTCGAAATTTGGCCCGCATTCCCACCTGGACATTTCGATTCTTGGGTTGTGTCACTATGGAGGGAGGAGCCGGGGTCGGTGTTGGCGTTGGCGTTGGGGTGGGCCCCGCGTCCGACACGGTGTAAGAAATCCGGGTCGCTCCGGTGTCGTCGACCGCCTGCAAGATGAGCCGATCGGGGTTGGTCAGGACACTGACCAATCCGAAGCCCGCACACGGATCGTCGATATAACCTTCGCTCCAATCGCCTTCGGACGCAGTCGAACATCTGGAGCCTGTAACTTTCTCCGAATTGACTGCCGCCACGCACATCTCCGGAAAGCCGGAGGCGATTCCGTTATCGATCGCGCCAAGATGGAGATCACCAGAAATGAAGACGACGCCTGTGATGTGGTTGCTGGCAATGAAGTCTTTCAGTTCGTTCCATTCCCTTTGGTAGCCGCCCCAACCTTCATATAATTTCGTGCTCGGATTGGTGACGACAGAAGTGAAGATGATCTTCCAGCGGGCGGTCGAGGCGAGAAGGCCGTCCTTGAGCCATTGCAATTCGCCGCTCGCTCCGAGATTATCGCCATCCAGCATGCTCTTGTCACTCCCATCGGGATCCGTGTCCGGGTCTCTATGGCTGCGACAGTCGAGCACGAAACCTTCAGCCTGGGCATATGAGAATTTTTGCCAGATCCCGGGCGAAACTGCCGGTAGTGGATAGGTGGGAACATATTCCTGGAAGGCCTGTTGAGTCAGCGCCCAGTCCGAATAAGTGCGGTCAACATTATTCAATCCAGCATCGTGGTCATCCCATTGGTGGATGATGGGGTATTTCTCCAGAATGAGCGGGACGAAGTTGCTCATGTAGCGCGTCGTCCGGTCGTAAAGATCCTTGAACATGCCTCGTTTTTTTTCCAGCCCGCTCGGACCGCGGTGGTCAAAGTCGCCGCCGATAAACACAAAATCCGGCACCTCCGCCGAGGCACTGGCAAAGGCGGGGCTGGTCATTTCGAGCTTGTTGACGGAGGAGAAGTCCGACATCACGACAAACTTGAAATCTCGCGACACGGTCGGGGCTGCGAAGCTCTTGAAGGAGGGAAACGGCGGACGCGCAAGATGAGGAACGCCGTTGACGACGAGGTTCAGGTAATAGGTCGTTTCTGCCTGCAGACCGCTGAGGGCAATGATTGTTGTGTAATCGCTCGCCTCGGCCGTCTGCACGCCGGTCGTAACGAGGTAAGTGGAGAGATTGGGGTCGGTGCCGTATTGCAGAACGACGCTGGCGGCCTGGTCGGTGCGGGCAAAAACCCTGGCGCTCGATGCGGTAACACCACCGACCACTGGGCCGTGGCTCAACGTCTGGCTGGTGGCGAGGCTGAAGGTAATTGCTTGGAGCAGAACGAAAATCGCGAGGAAACGGATGCGTTGTATCATAACCGTATAATGATGCGCAGCGAGATGGGTCTGCGTCAAGGTAGCCTTTCCGCATTTTCCGCGCGATGTTGAACGCGTGTAGATTACGCCTGCCAGAGCTCAGCCGGGTCAGCTCAACGAAAGGTAATTTCCGAGTTTAAGCTTGACCAGCACCGTAGAAGGCCAGCATCTTCGAGGCAATGCTTTCCATATTTGATACCACCTCCGCTCCGCTCGAACGGAGTGCAGCCATGCTGAGAATGTTGTTGCTTCCAACCCTAGCAGTTCTAGTGCTGGGTAGGGGTGACTTGATGGCCGATCCGTCCCATTTGAAGGGCGGAACCAACGGCAAGGGACCGGGGGATTTGCCTGTTTTCACCGATGTGGCGGCTGCGGTCGGGATGAAAACGACGGGCTTCACTTACGGTAATCCAATCTGGGGCGACTTCGATGGCGACGGCAATCTCGATCTCTTCGCCGATAATCATTTCAACGCTGCGCCATATCTTTACCGCAATAATGGCAACGGAAGTTTCACGGACATCCAGAGCACCTCCGGGATTATGGGAGGGGGCGATAAGCACGGATCAGCTTGGATTGATTACAATAACGACGGGAAGCTCGACCTCAGTATTACCAAAGGAGCCAGGGGCGGATCGGGCCTCGGTATGAAGATGGATCTCCTTTACGAAAACCTGGGTGGCGGTCAATTTGCCGATCACGGGGAAGCCGCCGGAGTGACTAATGCCTGGGGGCGAGGACGCAGCATGGCCTGGGCGGATATCGATCATGACGGCAATCTCGATTTACTGGACGTCAACTTAAAGACGGACCTGGTTCTTTACCGCAACAACGGCGACGGCACCTTTACCGACATCACGGCGCAAGCCGGCCTCGTCGGTCTGCAATACGTGGAGGGCGCCTTTGCCGATTACGATAACGACGGGTTTCCCGATATCTTTTGTACGTCTTCGGTTTTGCGCGATGCGCCCAACGACTTGCTTTTGCGGAACAATGGCAATGGGACTTTTACAAATGTCACAACTCAGGCTGGGATCCTCCCGGTTACAGGCGGCCGGGCGCTGGCCTGGGGAGACTACGATAACGATGGCGATCTCGATCTCTTCCTCTCGCGCGGAACGGACGAACTCTTTCATCAAATTCTCTATCGAAATAATGGCAACGGCACCTTTACCGACGTCTCCGATGCTGCGGGTCTTGGCGCCATGACTAACAACCGGGCCGCGGCCTGGGGTGACTTTGATAACGATGGCTATCTTGACTTATATGAGGTTGACTCAGGCCTTGATCCGGTCGGGAAAGGCCCTAACTCTCTTTATCGGAACAATGGCAATGGGACCTTTACCAACGTTGCGGCAGCGACCGGCGTTGAGGCGCGGGCCGTGAGCCGGGGGAGGGGGAGTGCCTGGGGGGATTACGACAACGATGGTTTCCTCGATCTGTTCGTGACCAACGGTGAAGATAACACGGATTTTAACACTGGGCCGCAGTTCCTCTACCATAACTCAGGCAACGGAAACCACTGGCTTAAGATCAAGCTGGTCGGCACGACCAGTAACCGACAGGGATTGGGAGCGAAGGTAACGTTTCGCGCGCGTCGTCTCACCCAGTTTCGTGAGCTGAATGGCGCCGACGGGCATTTCTATGGCCAGGGCGCGGCGCCGCTCCATTTCGGAGTCGGCCCGGTAACCATGATAAGCAGAATCATGGTAGAATGGCCGAGTGGGAGAGTTCAGCAGGTGCGCCGGGTAGCGGTGGACCAGGAAATTACGATCACGGAAACCCCCTAGAGGGGCTTTTCGCTCGCGCCCCCTCGCTTTAACGTGATAAAGCGTTTGCGTCCTAGGAGGCGCCTCGTCCCACTATTTTCCTGAGTCTCGCTATGGATACTCACGCATGAGCTGCTCTGCGGTGGTGAACTTCGGTTCGATGTCGACCGGGATGCTGACCATCTTGTCGAGCGCCTTCTGCACTTCGGGTTTAATCACTCCGAATTTCGCCAGCAATTCGTTCGCTTTCGCGTAATTGCCTTCCGCCTGGATGGTCATGATCTCACGAGTCAGGCCTTCGACACCGGCTTTTACCTTGTCGGCGTTGACCGAAAACGTGCCGTCCTGGTTGGCAGCGAACGCCCCGGCCTCCAGCAGATAGTTCAACTGTAATGCCATCCCAAGGCCGTGCGCTTCACTCGTTCCGAAACGCAAGGTGCGGAAACTGGAAGCGAGATATGTGGTGTAGAGTGAGCGCTCCATCGCTTTATCGACCACACCCTTGTCGATCATGTGTTGCAGAGCAAAGAGCCCAGAGATATCGGCTTTGGCTTCCTCGAGTGCACTGCCCGCTTCTTTCATTTCCTGGCGCACGGTCGAGGCGCGGCCGTCGACCGTCACGTTGTGCGGACCGAGGCCGTGCATCAATTCGTGCACTACGATGTGAGTGAAGAAGGCGTCGAAGGAAAGGTCCTTTTGGTTGCTAGGAGAGAGGACGATTTTAGAGATCGGGATAAGGGTCTTGGCGAACTTGGCGTCCTGCACGTTTTTTAGCATGACGCGCTTTGAGCCTTTCTCTTCTGTCACCTTTTCATCGTTAGGTAAGTTATAGGCCGCGGTCTGGACGCCGTGGTTGGCGTCGCCCGCGCAGAAGATTTCGTTCACCACCACAATCGGGGAGAGCGCACCCAGCTTCGGGTTGCGATACTTCGGATCGATCGGAAGATGGTTTTCGATGTCCTGCAATTCGCCCGAGAACTTCTGCAGCTTGGCCGATTCACCCTCGTCCCGCACGGTAATGAAAGCCTCGAAGGCCGCTTTGTAATTGAAGAACCCGTCTTCGTAGACCTCATAAGGTCCGATCGTCGGTTCGATTGCGCCGCTCAGCTCCATCCAAGCGACGTCGCTCGGATAATAGTTATCGCTCAGGAAAGCGTCAGCCCTGGTGGTGAGAAATTTCTTCAGGGTCGGCTCGCTTGCCACGGCCGCGGCCTCGCGCAGGAGCTGCGCGGCGCGGGTTAGCTCCCCTTCGTACTCGGTGCGGTAAGGGACCGTGATGAAATTGTTGTACGGTTTCTTGCGGACGACAGTAAAGAAGCCCTTCGCGCTTCCCTGTTCTCTTGCCGGGAGCGATTTGATCCATGCTTCGATCTGTTGCCTGGTCGCGTCGAGTGGGTAGAAGCCGGCCTGTTCCGGCTTGGGCGGGGCGCCGAGGACGAAGGGCGCATCGTCGTCCAGACTCGACCAAGGCCCTTTGTTGATCATGAAATAATGGAGCCGGGCGCGGCCTTCCGGGCTCTGGTCGCCGGCGAGCTCGAGGAGCATGGAGGGATTTCCTGGCCAGACCTGGCGCAGAAAGATGCCGTCGATGATCTGCGAGGCCTCGACCAGTTTGGCGAGGACCTTGCGGTCGTTAGGCGAAAGTTTCGAGAGATCGGCGGTGATCTCGGTTGGGGCGAAGCGGGCGGCCATGGCCTCGAGCTTTGCCTGGTCAGGCAGTTTGCTTTCCGGAGCAGCGGCGAACGAGGTGGCGGTGAGAAAGGCGAGCATGAATGGAAGTGTCTTCATCGGTGTTGGCTTTTCTATCCGCGCAAACGGAGCGCGGCGCGAGAGAAAATCCAGCGCGCAGCGCACCTTGGATTTGCCCCGATGGCGAACTTTTTTCTTCTCATCGCCCCCGCGGCGAGCGCGCCCCCGAATCACTCTTCCCGCGCCACCGGATAGATTTTCCAGCGTTCGTCGATGAAGGGGGTGCGGGCGTAAAACCAGCGCAGCCGATCTTTCGGCGAGGCGCGAAAGGTTTCGTCGCTCTCCAGTTTGTCGCGGAACTCGGCCGCGAGCTTCGGGTCGCTCGCCATCATCTTCTCTGCCATTGGTTCCATGATATAGCCCTCGACATATTCCGTCGGCTGCAGCACTTGATCGAAGAAGCCCCACTGAAAAAAAGAGTCCGGTGAGGAAGGTTCGAGTAAAACCGCCGCGAGATCGCCTAACGGTTGCTTCGTAGGCACCCGAACCGAGCCCGCGACAAAGCGCTCGGTTCGTTTTACCGCGACCGGTTCGGCCGTCACTTGCACGTGTCCCTCGAACGGTTGCGCTTCGTCGGTCGGATTGATGCCTTGAAATTTCATCCCCTCCAAGCGGTAGGAGGTGACCTCCAGTTCCCGTGCCTCGGTGATCCGCTCAACTTTAATCCCATGCAGCTCGAGACGTTGCACGACGTCGTTCCAGGCTGGCGGAATCCAATACGCTTTCGGCCGCTTGACCGAGGCGCTGACCCGATTGGCGCGACACAGCGGGATCTTCTGCGTGAGCGGTTTCCCGTTAAACTCGAGGCGCACTGTGCCCGAAACAGCGGAAAGAACCGGGCGCGATTCGATTGCCTTGTAATCGATCGTTTCGTTAGGCGCCTTCGGATCGATCTCCCAGGCCAGCGGAATGGTCGGTGCATTCGCAGCCTGATCTGCCGCAATCGCCTGCCGGAGCGAAGCGCTGTTCTTCCCCGTCGTCCGGAGAGCACTTTCGAGATAGACGTACGTCCCGAGGACGCGGCGCTGATACGGTTTCAACGAGTGATTTTCGAGCAGCACCGTGGGAAGGTGACGCACATCGCCGTAACCATTGGAATAGCGCGGATCGGACATCCAGGTTCGAATTCCCTTCGACAGATCTTTGGGATCGATCCAGTTCGCGGTGTCGGTCGAGCCAGGGACATGACCCATCGCCGCGAGGTCGTTCGTCACCGCCGGAGTGAATCTCTTTTCGAGCCAGCTGGCGATTGCAGGGGAATGACCGCCGGTCCCGTTAAAACCGAAGGTGATGTCGTATTGGTAATCGGCGCCGTCCGTCACATGGAGATCGAGGTAGAGGTCCGGCTGCCATCGGTTGAGGGCGCCAAGCATCGCTGCCATCTCCGGCGTGTCCGCCTTCGCGTAATCGCGATTCAAATTGAGGTTCTTAGCGTTACTCCGCCAGCCCATGATCTCAGGGCCGCGCTGATTCACTCGTCCGAACTTCGAGGCGCGCTCATGGCCGTCGACGTTGAAGATCGGGACAAAAAGGAAGTTCGCCTGTTCCAGCAGATCGCCTTTTTTCCCGCGCACGGTCATGTCGCGCAGGAGCATCAGGCCGGCGTCTTTCCCGTCGATCTCGCCCGAATGAATGCCGGCCTGCGCAAACACGGTCGGTTTGCCGTTTTTTCGCAGCGCATCCGGCGTGGCTTCGTTTTCGCGCGACGCGACGACCATCCAGATGTCGCGGCCTTCGGGAGATTTCCCGAGGGAAATCATCTTTAGCTCAGGTGCGGCGGCCACGAGCTTGCCCAGCCAGGCGACGGTTTCGTCATAGGGCGGGGTGAGGCGGAAATCGGTTTTTTCTGCGGGCGTGATCCAAGGATCGTTTTTCAGTGCGATAAGTTCGCGGCTTTTTCCATTCCAAGGTGTGAGCGGCGGAAGAATCGGCTTACTCGCCGCGGGCGAGAACTCTTGCCCGGTTCCGGAAGGGGCAGCAGGCGCTTGCGCAATCGCGAGGACACCGAGCCCGATCAATAATACGCAGGTGCAGAGTGAAGATTTCATGGCCTTTGATACGAACGAAAAGCCACGCGCAATGCAAGCCCACCGCCGAAGCGATTCTGGCGAGCGCACGCGCCCTCGCGTGCCGGTTTCGGCGCGCCGCCGAAACAGGCTTTTCCGCCTGTGCCGTCCACCTAGCAAAGTTCGCAACGGCGAGGCGCCATTGCCAGCACGCGAGGCGCGTGCGCTCCCCGGATATCCGCCGCCTTGTGTTAGATAACTCCGGAAGGTGCTTTCGCCTTCGCGCGATCGAGCAGCCGCACCGGAGAAATCTTGACCACGTTGTCCGGATCGTAATCGATCAGCTTGAGCCAATCCTCAGTGATATCGGTTGCCGGTAGGATTTCGTTCTCCAGATACTCGGTGTTATAGGCAACCCGAAGGTCCGCTTCGCTGATCCCCTCATCCTTCCCGCTCGCGATCGAGCGTTTGATTGCCATTCCTTTGGCCCGCTCGACGATCGAGGCGATGATCGCGCCGCTGATCACATCGCTCCGGAAAAGCGCTTCCTTGCGTCCACTGCGCAGGGTGACTTCGAGGAGGCGATTCTCTTCCCTTTTGGAAAACTGCGCTTCGAGCAATCGGCCGATGAGGCGGTCGATCGCACCCGCTTTTGATTCCGCCCCCTCGAGCAGCGCGGTATCGTAAGGCAGTTCGTCGGTCAGGTAGATGCGATAAATTTCACGTGCGCCTTCCCTGTTCGGGCGCGCCACCTTGATTTTGCGGTCGATCCGGCCTGGCCGCAGGATGGCGGGGTCGATCAAGTCAGCGCGGTTCGAAGCGAGGATGATGACCACTTCGTTGAGCGAATCGATCCCGTCCATTTCCGTGCAAAACATCGGCACGAGGGTGGAGAGAATGCTCGAGTAACGGGAAGCGCGCCGGGTGCCGAGAATGCTTTCCGCTTCGTCGATAAAGAGAAACGGCATGTACCCTTCGCGCCGTTTCTCGCGCGCGGTGGCAAAGATTTCTCGCACCATCCTTTCCGATTCGCCAACCCACATGTTAAGAATCTCGGGACCCTTGATGTGCATAAAATACTCGCGCATGTCAGCGCCCGACTTGCCGCGAAGCTGTTTCGTCAGGTTGTAGGCGGTCGCCTTGCCGATGAGTGTCTTGCCACAGCCGGGCGGGCCATAAAGGAGGAAACCCTTCGGGGTGGCGTGCTGGAACTTCTGAAACAATTCCTCATGCAAGAGCGGCAGCTCGATCGCGTCCCGAATCGCCTCCAGCGCTTCCTCCTGGCCGCCGACTTTTTCCCACGGGAGCTCGGGGACTGCGTCGAGATAATGATCGCGCGACTGGGGGCTGGCGAGGAGTTCGAGCGCGACCCGGTAATTGGCATCGACCCGCACGTCGTCACCGGTTTTGAGTGGCGCTTTCGCCAGTTGGGCGGAGCGCTGCAGGACTAACGACTGCGTGCCATGTTCCGCGCCCACCCGGATCCGATCTTCGCCCAGCACTTCGGCCACTTTTGTTACCGGTCCGGCCGTTTCAAACCCGAGGTCGCCCACGATGACGTACGCTTCATTGACCAGGACGCGTGTGCCTTTTTGCAACTTCGCGAGGCTGATCCGCGGATCGACGTTGCAATAATAATCTGCCCCGCCGACTACGATCTGCGCCGTGTCGCGTGCCGGGCTGCCGAGAAAAGTCCCGATCCGATTCGCGGGCGAGGTCACTTTCTTGATGACCTGCTCAAGTTTTTCGATCATGTCGCGCGCGTCGCCGACCATTTCTTCCTGGGCCTCAATCTCGGCGCGGAGGGCGAGCAAACGATCCCGGGCAAAATTATCGGGAGGGAGCTCTGCGACCGCGCGATCGAACGCCTCGAGCAGGCTCATTTGGCGCGCGTCGTCGATCGGATCGCCGTATTCCGGGTTTTGATTGGATTCGTCGCTCATTCCGTGTCGTTCCTGGTGCTGAGGTACACCAAAAATAATACGCGCGCCGGTTTCAGGCCGCAAACTTCGTGCCGAGTGTGCCGGGCAAAAATCGGTTGCCGCGAGCGGCCCGGCATCCTACGGTGCCATCCTCTTTCGAGGAGTCTTAGCTCAATTGGTTAGAGCGCCGCCCTGTCACGGCGGAGGTTGCGGGTTCGAGCCCCGTAGACTCCGGATGATACCCTGCGGCGTGGAGGGTATTGTCGATGGTGCTGGTGCACGCTTCGGCCGCTGCCAATCTCGATTTATGAAGATGACCGAGGCAATGAAACGAAAGTATCGCAGCGCGTTTTTGGGACATCTGTACCTGCCGCCTTGCTCAGCCTGCTTGCCCTCTGCTTTTCAGGGAACGATCTCGGTGCAGCGGAACCTGAGGTTGCGTCTCGATAATTTTCCTTCCAGCGCGCGCCGGATGGAAGGAGCTTCCGGGAGGAGCCATGGAAACCTCGAAGGCAATTCTCCTGCGCAAACGCAAGCTGAGCGACACAAGTCTCATCATTTCCTGGTGCGCGGATTCGTTAGGCAGGATCGATACGGTGGCGAAAGGCGCGCGCCGGCCGAAGAGTGTTTTTGCCGGGAAACTCGATCTTTTCTTCGAGGTGGAGATCCAACTCAAGCGCAGCCGCAAATCCAATTTGCACACCCTCACTGAGGTCGTGCTGCGCAACCCGTTTGGCGGAATTCGGGGGAATTACCTGCGCACTCAGGCGGCCTCTTATTTTGTTGAGCTGATCGAATTGACCACCGAGCCGGAGCATCCTGCGCCGGAACTTTTCCAGTTGTTGCAACGCGCTTTCGGCTTCCTCGATTCGCATGATGCCACCCGCCGGGCGGTGCAACATTTCGAGACGGAACTGGCCCGGCTCGCCGGCGTGCACGACGCGGCCATGCTGAAGAGTGACCCGGCCAACGCGCTGGGCGCGCTCTTCGGTCGATTGCCGCGCGGTCGTTTGGCCCTGCTCAAGGCCCTGGCGTAACTTTTTCGCGGACGAAATCGGTAGCGAGTCTTGACGAGGTCGTTACCGTCGAGGGCGATGAAAAAATTCCTGCCTTTCCTCATGGTGGCCGCTCTTGGCGGTTCCGTCCTGACTGTTCGCGCCGACGAGACTTACAAACTCGACCCAGTGCATTCCTCGATCGGTTTCAAGGTGCGTCACTTTTTCAGTTACGTGAACGGCAGCTTCAAGAAGTTTGAGGGCACGATCCAGGTCGATCCCGATCATCCAGAAAAATCCTCCGTCACGGCAACCATCGATGCGACCAGCATCAATACGCAGAACGAGAAACGCGACCAGCACCTGCAGAGCGAGGACTTTTTCGACGTTGCGAAATACCCGGCCATCACTTTCAAGAGTAAAAGCGTGAAGCAAACCGGCGCTGATAGCGGTGACATCGTCGGCGATCTGACGATGCACGGTGTGACCAAGGAGATTACCTTGCACGCCAAGTTCCTCGGCAAAGGGACCGGCTCCCAGGGCAAGCCGATCAGCGGCTGGCAGGTCACCCTCGACCCGATCAAGCGCAGTGAATATGGACTCACCTGGAGCAAGGCGGTCGAGGGCACCGCGGTGGTGGGCGAGGAAGTCACCATCTCGATCGACATCGAGGCGGATAAGGCGCCCTAACGAATCAGACTGCGCCACGTCTTTCTCCCCGGAACGTTGTTCGACGCCGTTAGGTTTGGCGATCTTCGGATTCCGGAGCGGTGACTCTGCCGCAAAAGTCTCACTTGTGCTCGGCGATCCAAACGCCCTCCCAATCTTCCTCCGGCGGCTTGCGCAGGAAAGTCTCGCAGCGTTCGAGATAAAGCGATGGCAGGGTGTCCCCCGGGCAGAGCTCGAGGCAGCGTTGAAATCGGAGGTTGGCCTCGGCGAAACTGCGCGAACGGTAAGCCTCACGCGCTCCCGCGTAGAGTTCGAGATATTCCTCCATGATGGCATCGAGCTTGCCGCCGGCCCGGCCAACCACGGCATAGAGATCGAGCGGCTTCGTCTTTCCTTTTACGGCGACGCGATCGACGAATTGGAGTTTATACTGTTCCTGGAGCAGCTCGGCCGCTTCCTCGCCGATGAGCATACTGCGGCCGTAGTCCTTCGTTAGGCCTTCCAACCGCGCCGTCACGTTGACGGCGTCGCCGATGACAGTCGGCTCCATCTTTTTTGCCGAGCCAACGTTGCCGAAAACCACTTCGCCGTAATTCAGCCCCACGCCCATCTCGAAGGTGCGCAGCCCGCGTTTCTTCCAGTCGGCGTTGAGCCGCTGCAGGCTCTCCTGCATACGTAGCGCCGCCTGGACCGCGAGCCGTACATCCTCGGCCGGCCCGCTGCTGTTCAGATGCCCCCAGACGGCCAGGATCGCGTCGCCGATGAATTTATCGATTGAACCGCGGGAGGCGAAAATATCCTCGACCATGACCGAAAGGTATTCGTTGAGTTGCCTGACCAGCTGATGGGATTCCATCTCCTCGGACATGGTCGTGAAGCCGCGCAGGTCGGTCATGATGAGCGCGCATTTGACCCGCTGACCGCCGAGCTTGTTGAGGTAGCTGGCGGGGTTATCGAGGATATCGCGCACGACTTCTTTCGAAACATAGGACTCGAGGGTGCGGCGGACGCGCAGCTTCTCCAGCGTCTCGCGCGTGTAATCGAAGATGAAGGAAGCCAGCCCGGCGATAGCAAAGGCCAACACCGGTGGGATGCCCGGCACCACGGTCGAGGCGTAGTCGTAGGCGAGCTTGATCGCGAAGAGAAACGTCGTTGCGACAATGATGAAAGCAGCCAACCGCAGCCAGATCCTCGTGACCAGCGCGGTCAAAAGCCAGGCCGTCAGGCAGCCCAGAGCGATCAGGACATACATTGCCCAACCGGGCCATTCCCGGAGGAAGGCGTGATGGATCAGGGCATTGAGCGATTGCAGGTGCAGTTCCGGCCCGGGCATCATGCCGAAGGCGGTCGGATGTTCGTCGTGGGCCCAATTCCCAGCCGGACCGATGAGCACGATTTTGTCGCGAATGAGCGAGCCATTGCCGAAATTCCGTTGCCAGTAATCCAGCACGAAAACTTGGTAGAGCGGGATGGCCACATAAGTGCCGGGCGGGCCGCTGAAGCGGATCAGGTGCAGGTCGAAGGGCCGCTTGGGAATCGGTGCGTCGAACCAGCGTCCCGCCCGCGCCGCGAGGGAAGCCGGCGCCTCCGCAGTCAGTTCTGGCGGTCGGGACAGGATGATTCCGCGCCGTTCCGCCTCCAGTTGCTCGAGGGTCGTCCAGTAGTTGGCAGCGCGAACGACGCCGCGAAAGCCCGGCCAGAAATTCACGTAACCGATCGCCGGATTTCCCGGCGAATAATTGGGCGCGATCGATTCTGTTGGCAGATTAAAACTCGGTGATTCCGCACCCGGCCCGCCCAAGTCGGTGGTGAAATTTGCCCCGATCACGATGCGATCGCGGTGGCGCGCGAGGGTAGCCCGGAGCAGGTCGTCGCCGTTCCCGGGTTTCGGGAGCAGGATATCGAAAACCACTCCGCGGGCGCCCGCCGCGAGGAGCCGTTCGGCGAGCAGGGCGTACACTTCGCGCGACCACGGCCAGCCCGCTGCGATCAGATCGAGTGCATGCCGCTCCGGGCTCCCTGCCGCCAGGTTTTGGTAGAGGCCCTCGAGATCGACCTTGGAAAAACTGACCGAGGTATTATCAATCCCGAGAAAAATGAGTCGTGGGTCCGGCGGTTCGAATCGGCCCGAGGAGGTGATGGCGTCGCGGAAGCGGTACTCCCAACTGGTTAGGCGATCGCCGTAATCGCTTTGCTCCAGACGGAAAATGCCGGCGAGCAGAAGGAAAACCACGATACTGATCAGTCCGTGGACCACTCGTGGCGAAAAACGGAAATGCACCGGATCTTCCTAGCAAACCAGATTGGCGTTGCGCAAAGCTTTCATGCTTGACACTCTCATCCATTTCCCGCCTGATTCGCGCAATATCCTATGAATTCGAAACCTTCCTCTCCTGCTCGTTCCTGGTTTGGCCTGGCGGTGATCTCTGCGCTTCTGCTCGGTCCGTCCCTCTGCTGGGGAGCGGATCTGTCGCAGGCGACCGTTAGGCAAAAATTTAACGTCGTCACCCTCGCTCCGAATCTGAATGCGAACGCGCGGCCAGTCGCCCAGGGTGCGGTCGTTCAGGATGAAAATGTCGTCCGCACCGGCACGGAATCGCGCGCCGAATTGGAATTCACCGATCTGACCCTGGCCCGCCTCGGCGCCAACGCTATCTTCACCTTCGACGCGCAAACGCGCGCCATGCAGTGCGACCGCGGCGCCGTTCTTTTCTCCAAACCGACCAAGTCCGGCCGGGTCGAGATTCGCTCCGGGGCGGTGACGGCAGCGATCACAGGATCGACTGGGTTTGTTTCCACCTCGATGCAGGCGAAAGGGAAGAAACGGACGCAGTTCAAAGCTGAGGAGGCGACCACGGTGCTCGGGATGATCGAGGGAAGAGTCAGCGGCAGCTCGACCTGGCAAGATGGGCGCGGTCATGTCCGCAGTTTTCAATTTTCGTTAGGCGCAGGCGAGATGCTGGTCGCCCAGCCCGGTCGTCCTCCGGCCGTCGTGCAATTTGATCTGCCGCGCTTTCTGAAAACTTCGCCGCTCATCAACGGCTTCAAGGGTGACTTGTTAAACCAGGGCGATCTGCAAAGAGCGGTGGCCGATTATCAGACCGACGAGCGGCGCGGATTTATCACCGCCAATAACATCTCAACCAATCGACCGACCAATGTCGCCTGGCTTGGTTATTCGACCAACCACAGCTCTTTCGATGCCAGCGTCGATGAGCTTGGTCGTAACCAGGCGACTGACGGCGGCGGCGGCGGTTTCGTGGATGTCGGAGGCGAGGGCGTCCTCCGCGGACAACTGGTCTGGACGAGCACGGCCGATCTGGATTTGCACCTGATTCTGCCGAATCAGCAGGAAGTCTTCTTCGCAAATCCAAGCATAACCTTCAATGACGGCGCAGCCACAGCCGTTCTCGATCATGACAATCTCGGCAACACGATCGATGCCTCACCCAACCTGCGGGTGGAAAACATCGCCGTGAACGGCAATTTGAGCCCGGGTGCCTACACCTTTTTCGGCCGCAGCTTCAGCACGCCGAATGGCTCGGATAGTTTTACCCTCACCGTCAACGGAAATGGGCGCACCCAGACGATCAATGGGACGCTCGCCAGCCGGCAGGACAGTCAGTCGATCATCGTTCAAATTCCGCCCGGCGGCTAGGATTTCGTCAACCCAACCATTCTTTTCTATGTCTTATTCTTCTTTCTCCCGCGGACGGTGCCACCTCTGGTTGGCTTGCTCCGTGCTAAGTGTGTCGTTGATCTTGCCCTTGGCGGCACAGGATGACCAATCTGCCCAGATCGATACCCAGCAGGACTTGATCAATCGCCAGGACAACCAGGCCCTTGAGCAACAGATCCCTTATCGCATTGTCGATCCCGAGCTGGGAGAGATCGATCTGGTCGCGCGCGCGCCCCGGCCGAAGATGTTTACCTTCTCGACCGCCCAGACTTTCAACTACACTTCAAACGCGTTCCTCACCCAGAGCGGTGAGCGCGACGCGTTTTTCTGGAACGGAAGACTTAATGCTTCCTTCGTTCCCTACGCCACGCGCGATTTTACCCCTCGCTTGACCTTCGAGCAGGACTTCTTTCGTTATACCCGCTTCTCGCGGCTCGACTTCGATTCGCAGATACTCCAGTTGGATCTCAAGTATGATCTCAATAAGAGTGACACCTGGTTCATCGATGGCTCCTACGCGGTCAGCCGCCTCTACTCTCCCCGCGGATCGGCGGGCGAGTTCTATCGCTACGGTCTCGCCAACCTAAGCCTCAATCATTATCGGCCGCTCGGTTCGCTGCCGATCTATCTGCTCTGCTCGGCCGGCGCTTATGCTCGTAACGGCGAGCCTTCCACTTTCGACCGTATCGCGCCCTACCTGAGCGTCGCTGCCCTTTACCAACCGATTGAACACCTTCAGGTCTCGGCCTTTCTCCGCCCAGAAGTACCAGTTTCTACACTAACGACCCGCTTAAGGATTCCCGCACGGATTTCAACATCAGTCTCGGCAGCGCGGTGGCTTGGGTGCCGAATCAGTATGTCAGCGTCGGCGCCTCGCTCGCCTTCGTCGGGAACTACTCAAACACCGGCGGGCAGTCCTACAACGTCCTCTCTCCGAGTATCACAGTCGCTGCCCGGATTTCCTTTTAGGATTCGGGATACGAAATGGGGTCTGCGATCGTGGCGGGCGAATTGCCTGGAGCCATGCCAACTACACTCAGCCCTTTAGCCCGGTGAGTGTGACCCCGCGCAGGAAGTAGCGCTGGGCGAAAAGGAAGATCGCGATTACCGGCAGCATCATGAGGAAAGAGGCCGCCATCACCATCCCCATCCCTCGGGCTGTGTCGGGATACGAGACCTGCACCTGGAAGGCGTAAAGTCCGAAGGAAAGCGGGTAAAGGCGCTGATCTGCGAGGTAGATCAACGGCAGCATGAATTCGTTCCAGGTAGCCAGAAAAGTGAAGATGGCAATCGCAGCCAGGGTTGGCCTAACGAGCGGAAGCATAATGTGCCAGTAGATGCGGAAGAAACCGCAGCCATCGAGCCGGGCCGCGTCCTCCAGGTCGCGCGGGACGCCCTTGAGAAATTGGCGGAGGAGAAAGACGTAGAAGGCCGGGGCGAAGAAGCTCGCGATCCAAAGAGGCTGGAGGGTGTTGTACCAGCCGAGCTTCTGCATGATGAGAAATTGTGGGATCATCGTCGCCTGCGGCGGAATCATCATGGTGGCGAGGAGGAGCCCGAAAGAGAGGGTGCGTCCGGGCCATTGCAGCCGCGCGAAAGCGTAGGCGACGAGCGAACAACTGAAGAGCGTCCCGACAAGATTGAGAATGACGAGGAACAGACTCGTCCCGACGTAACGGCAGAACGGGATCGTGTCGAAAGTGAGGCGATAGTTACGTGTCATCTTGGCCAGCCACGCCCCGAACTGATTGGTCCGGTGCAACTCGAGCGTGACTTTGATCTCGTTAGGCGAAGTTTTCGCTGAGGACGCTGACTCCGGCTGCCCCACCGGGGCGAGCAACGTCCAGGTCTTCACCTTCGTCGGTCGATCCTCCGGCCCTTTTTCCTGCCAGGTATCGAGCACCCAATCGTAGTCGGCCAGCGGCAGGGTTCGGGTCGCTTCATATCGCCGCCCTTCTTTTTCCACGATCAGTTTGAGCCCATGCCAGGTGTTGTCGTGACGCACGGAGAGCTGCAACCGATGGAGGCGGGACAGCGGGAATGTGGTGTGAAACGTCTGGCTCAGGGTGAGCGTGTCGCCCCGGGAAAAATCATACTTCAACTGCGCGTAGGGTTCGTTAGGCGTGCCTGCCTGCACCAGCTCCGCACCCGCACTCCCGCCCACCTCCCAGGCACTCGCGGCCCCCTCCGCCGGGACGAGGACGTCTTCCTCCTGTGCATACGATTGCGCCCGAAACGCGCCGAGACAGAAGCCCGCGTCGCAGTTGCGCCACCAACTCCGCGATCAAGCCCGGGGATATCTGTGGCGTAACCTGAGCGTGCAGTTGCGCCGCCGGCAGCTCCCAGTCTTCCCCGGGCAAAATCGAGAGCAGCCGGGCATAGACGGCCCGCGCGGTTTGCCGCTGCAATGCGGCGCGATCGAGATCGTTGGGCCAGGAATAATCGACCGCTGCTAAATCCGCTTCGATCATTGCGAGCGTTTCCTCCAGCCGCGGACCGCGCAGGTCAGCAAACAGGCGGTCATCTACATAAGGCGATTGCAGGCGCGGTATCGGGCGCTGCGGCCAAAGCTGAAGGGTTTCGCCGAACAGTTCCCGATCGAGTTTGGCCGAAGTCGCCGCCATCCACAGAAACGGCCAGACAAAAAGAAGCGATCCCCCGATGAGGAGGAAATAAATGAGAAGAGTGCGGAGCGTTTTCATTTGAGTGAAGTCACTCCCCTTCATAGTGCACCCAGCGTTTTGAGAGCTTGAGCTGCAGCATCGTTAGGCCAAAGACGACGAGGAAGAGAAACCATCCCAGCGCGGAAGCGTAGCCCATCTGAAGGAAACGAAAGGCCTGGTTAAAGAGGTGGTAGGCGTAAAAGAGGGTCGAATCGACCGGCCCGCCCTTCGTCATGATAAAGGCCTGGGTGAAAATCTGCAGGGTCGCGATCAGCCCCATGATGAGGTTGAAAAAAATGTAGGGCGAAAGGAGCGGGAGGGTGATGTGGCGAAAACGCTGCCAGGCATTCGCGCCGTCGAGCTCGGCCGCCTCGTAATAGGTGTCGCTGATTCCCTTCAGCCCGGCCAGCCAGATGATCATCCCGCCGCCCGCCGCCCAGAGTCCCATCAGGATGAGCGCGGGTTTGCTCGTGTTTTCATCCTGCAGCCAATTCGGCCCCTGCATCCCGAAGCTGGCCAGAAACGCGTTTAGCATTCCGGCGTGGGGATTAAAAATCCAGAACCAGAGAATGCTCGACGCCACCACCGGCACGATCGACGGCAGATAGAAAAACGTGCGCCAGACCGCGATGCCCTTGATCTCGAGATTGAGGAGAAGCGCGATCCCGAGGCTGAGGGCCATGCCTAACGGAATCCCTACGATCATATAAACGGTGTTGCCGACCGCTTTCCAGAAGAGCGGATCTCCGTTGAACATCCATTGGTAGTTGGCAAAGCCGACAAAGCGCGCCGGATTCAAAATGTCGTAGTCGCAAAAACTGATCACGACCGAAAAAAGAATCGGCCCGCCGGTCAGAACGATGAAGCCTATGATCCAGGGCGAAGCGCAAAGCCACCCGCCACGCCATTGTGAACGGAAATAGCGGCTGCGCGTTCCCTCGATTGTCGCCCCGCCGCGCGGCGCTTTCGTTTCCCACCAGTAAATAAATCCAGCGCCGAGCGCGACGAGCGCGAGATAGACCGCGATGAAATAACGCCACGGCACGAGTGCGCCGCGCGGCGGAGCGAGCACGCGATCGAGTTGCCGCTGGACGGTCTGGTCCGCGTCATCCAGCGCGGCCTGGGGCGAGAGCTTGTGGAAGATGGCG
Source organism: uncultured Verrucomicrobiae bacterium (assembly GCA_963749935.1). Lineage (GTDB taxonomy): Bacteria > Verrucomicrobiota > Verrucomicrobiia > Chthoniobacterales > UBA10450 > Palsa-1392. The sequence continues at coordinate 716,842 of CAVVOH010000004.1, read as the reverse complement.
TTTTCCGTTGCGCGCTTTTGTTCGTTGAAGAGCAACTGCCCGACCGGCGTGACTGGCCGGATGGGAGAACTGTCGATCAGGTCGTTCAGGAGCCGCACGCCGTCGCGCAGCTTGGCCGGAATGGCCGGGTTGCCGGCGACATATTTCTCGTAGAGCCACTGGTTGATTTTGCGATTCGCATTTTGCGTTGGGACATAAACCAATCCCTGACTCCCGAGTTGCAACCGGTTCGCTTCCCCGATCACGACTGCGGCGCGCTGGCTGCAAAGATATTTCAGCAACGCCCAGCCGCCCTCCTTGTTCCGCGCGGTGGAGGGAATCGCGAAGCACCAGCCGCTGACCCAGCTCATGGGAGGATGGCCGGCGGCGATGGCCTTGGCGGGCAGGGGCGGGGGGGCGACGCCGTAATTGAGGTTGCCGCCGAATTGGGCGAGCGCTTCGGGAAAAGTCCAATAGCCGTCGATCTTCAGCGCTACCCTTCCCTGCACAAACGGATCGAGCTGTCCGTACTGTGCGCTGCTTTGAAAGCCATAGACCGCGGCCGCTCCGCCTAACGAATCGTAAACCCGCGTCATCCATTGCAGCGCTTCCACCACCGGTGGCTCGTTCAGCGTCACCTCGCGCCGGTCCGGGGTCATGAAGCGGCCGCCATTCATCCAGGCGTAGAGATAGAGCCAGGCGTTGCCATAGTTAGGCGCAAAGCCCAGCCGGCTGATCGCGCCGCGGGTATCGCGCTCGGTCAGCTTCAACGCCATCTCGGTCAGCTCTTCCCGGGTTTGCGGCGGGCGCGCTTCGCCCTGGGCGTCGACAAACCCGCCGCGCTTGAGCAGGTCCTTGTTATAGAAAAGGGCGCGATCGTCGACTCGCTCCGGCACTCCGTAGGTTCCGCGCTCGCCCGTCATCGGGTCGGTGTAAATTACTTCCTGCCAGCAGGAGCGGTAATAATTTTCCGGTCGAATCGCGTCCGACTCGGTGCTCGTTGCCTCCCGCGCGAGAAACGGCTCGAGTTTTGTGAACGCGCCCCGCGCGGCCCATTCGCTCACCGCATAACGATCGAACAAAATAAGGTCGGGCGGCTGCCCGCCCGCCACGCTGACCAGAAACCGGGTTGGGTCGGCCGTCTGGTCGCGCGAGGCGCTCTGGCCATTGATGACACGGTAGAGTGGTTGCCGCGGGTCCTTCGCGTGCAACGCCCGGCTCTCAGCCTCGAAAGCGAGGAAGGCTTCGTCCATCGCGGCCTTGTTCGCTCCCGCGTCGCCGGTGTAATTGATTTCGACCACGCCCGCTTCGTTAGGCTCGATCGCACGCTGCGGATTGAGGTACCAGATGAGACCAGCCAGCCCGACGACGAGCAGAACGATTTTCCACGGTGACATCGAATCGCCGAATCTGGCAGCGCGCGGCCAGGCTGGCCAGCATAATGGGGGTGTGGGGTTGCCAGGAAGGGGCGCGGTGAGGGAGGGATTCGAACCCTCGGTACCCTTTTGGGGTACGGCGCTTTAGCAAAGCGCTGCTTTCGACCACTCAGCCACCTCACCTACTGCGCCGTCGAAGTTGCCAGAATATCGAGGTCGTTCCATGCTCGTCAACCAGTTGCCTCGCGCTCCATGCGGCTCTCTTCTTATTTCCATTTTTACCGCCGCCGCGGGCGGTGGCTGATGCTTCTCTTGCTTTGGACCGGTTGTCGCTCGACTCCGCGTCCCGCGCCGGCGGTCGCCAAGCCGGCGACCTCGATTGTCGTTGGGGAAATCGCGATTGTGGATGAGGAAAAGCAATTCGTCCTGGTCGATCTGGAATCCAATCTCTACGTGCCGACGCCGGGAACGCCCCTGCGCTCGATCAACGCGACCGGCGAGACCGCGCATCTGAAGGCGTCGCCGGAACAAAAAAGACCGTTCATCGCGGCGGATATCGTGGACGGCGATCCGGCCGTGGGCGATCAGGTACTGCGATGACGAGCGAAGCGGAGGCATTGGCGGCCGTTCTGGCCCAAGTGGAACCGTTGCCTGCCAGCGAGGTGCCGCTTTTTGATTCGTTAGGGCGGTTTTCTGCCGCGGACGTCGTGGCTCAGCGCCCGCTGCCGGCCTTTGATAATTCGGCCATGGATGGTTACGCCGTCCAGGCGGCTTCGTGCCGGGTCGGCGCGAGGTTGCCAGTCGTAGGCGAACAACCGGCCGGGGCGGACCGCGGCCTGACGCTCGACGCCGGAGAAGCGATTCGCATTTTCACCGGCGCACCGCTGCCGGCGGGGGCAGACGCTGTCATTATGCAGGAGGACGTGCAGCGCGAGGGTGACACGATTGTCGCGCAGTGTGCCGCCGAGGCTGGGGAATTTATCCGGCGGCAAGGCGCCGATCTCGCGCTGGGCCAGAAAATTCTCGGCCGGGGCGAGCCGATTGCGGCGCAAACTCTGGGCGTCCTCGCTTCGCAGGGCTTGGCGACGCTGAAAGTTGGTGGGATGCCTCGGGTCGCGATCGTCGCCACCGGCGATGAACTCGCTCGCCTCGGAGAAATCCCCCAGCCGGGACAAATTTTCGAGAGCAATTTAATCATGCTTCGAGCACTCGCGCTCGCAGTCGGCGCGCAGGTCACCTTGCTCGAGCACGCGCCGGATGAACTCGATCTGCTGAGCGAAATCCTTCGTCGCGGATTGGAATGTGATGCCTTGTTGATCAGCGGTGGAGTTTCCGTTGGCGATCGTGACCTGGTGAAACCGGCGCTGCGCGCACTCGAGGTGGAGATCGATCTCTGGCGCGTGGCAATTAAGCCCGGAAAACCATTTTTGTTTGGCCAGGCCGCGGGTTGCCGGGTCTTCGGCTTGCCGGGCAACCCGGTCTCCGCTTTCGTCACTTTCCTGAAATTTGTCAGGCCGGCTCTTCGCAAAATGATGGGTGCTGAGGAAGCTTACTTTGGCCTGCGCAAGCTGCCGGCGCGACTCGCCACGGGAGCAGCAAACGATGGCGACCGGCCGCACTACCTGCGCGGCATGCTGCGCGATGGCGCCTTTCAACCGGTTGGGCGCCAGGAATCGCACGCGCTCTTTGGCCTGAGCCGTTCGAACGCGCTCCTCCGCCTCGCCCCCGGCCAAAAACTATCCGCGAACGAGGTCGTGCCGGTGGAACTCTGGGACTAAGCCGCCAGCATCGTTAGGCGAATCGGATTTCAGCCTTCCCATTTTTCATGGGACTTGAGCGACGGCGGCCGCGAAAATTCGTTGATCAGATCGTTACCAGAATAGACTCGCACCCAGATCCCATCGAGCTCGTCCTTAGCCTTGCCCTTGGCCCCGTTGGTGTAATACCAGTCTGCCTTTAATCGCGCTTTCTTCAATGTCACCGCGTCGGTCTCGAAGCTAACCTTGCCGGTATTCTGGAGATTACCGAGGCTCTTGCTGCCGGAGGTGCGCTGCGGCTTGGGTTCGTCGACCGCGGACCCGAAACGCTGGTGCTTCGAGAAAAGCACGTATTCGACCCGCAGATCGGGAATTTCCTTGAAGGAGTGATTGCCGATAGTGACGACGTAGCCCCAGTTTTCCTCGGATATCTCAGTGCTCGACGAGGCGGTGCGCTTCACGTCGAGCCGCTTCTGCTCGAACTTCACCTCCACCTGGTAGCTGGGAACGGCGACGAGAGTCGGGGCGAGCAATAGGACGGCGAGGCTGGTCAGCGGGACCAGAAGTTTCATGTTCTCGGTCTATGCGAAAATGCTCATTCCGGTCAATCGGATTAGCTGCCTGCCCCAAAAAATCGGGTCATCCGCAAAAAAATAATACGCTCGAATTGGAAGATCACTTCGTTTCCCTCTCGTCGGGCTGCCGAGTCCGGAAAGCAAAACAACAAATTATAGAAAGTTATTATGAAATTAGATTCACTCCGAACCCTTTGGATTGAGGAAATGCGCGACCTCTACAACGCCGAAAATCAACTCGTCAAAGCGTTGCCCAAAATGGCGAAAAGCGCGGCCACTCCGCAACTGAAGAAGGCGTTCGAAAGTCATCTTGCCGAAACCAGGAAGCACGTCGAGCGCCTGGAGAAAATCTTCCAGAAGCTCGGCCAGAAGCCGGGGGGCAAGACCTGCAAGGCCATGAAGGGCCTGGTCGAAGAAGGCTCCGAAATGATGAAGGAGGATGGCTCCGAAGTAGTAATTGATGCCGGCCTGATCGGCGCCGCGCAGCGGGTGGAGCATTACGAGATCGCGGGTTACGGTGTCGTGCGCACCTTTGCCGGCGTGCTTGGCGAAACCGAAGCGCAGAAGATTCTGCAGACCACCCTCGACGAAGAAGGCGCTGCCGATAAGAAGCTGACCAAGATTGCCGAGGGCTTTGTCAACGACGAGGCCGATCAGCAAGGCGGGGCGAAACCGGGCGCGAAAAAGAAGACGACCCGCAGCCGTCGTTAGGCTAGAGCGGATCCAAAATTTGCGCCACCGCGATCCGCGCGATCGCGGTGGCGTTTTCGTTTATTGGTGGAAGCGTCCTTTTGCGATGGGCCTGACTGAGTACCACCGAAAACGGAATTTTGCCGTCACCTCTGAGCCGAGCGGCGCGAAGAAAAAACCGCGTCCGAAAAGGGTGAAGGGCGCGTCTCGCTTCGTCATTCAAAAACACGACGCCAGTCGGTTGCACTACGATTTCCGGCTGGAAATGGAGGGCGTTCTGAAGTCCTGGGCCGTCCCGAAAGGTCTGCCCTGGAAGCGCGGCGAAAAACATCTCGCGGTCGAAGTCGAGGATCACCCGATCGATTACGAAGACTTCGAGGGCGTGATCCCGGCCGGCAGCTACGGCGGTGGCACCGTAATGGTGTGGGATCTGGGAAATTACTTTGTGCATGGCGAAAAGCCGCTCGAAGCGCTCAAGGAAGGCCGTCTCCACATGGTCCTGGAGGGCAAAAAGATAAAAGGCGATTGGACGCTCATCCGCACCCGCAAGGAAGGGGGCAAAAACCAATGGCTGCTGCTCAAGAGCGATGCGGACGTCAAGCCCATTTCGAAAAAGCGCGATGATGAATCGGCCAAGACCGGCCGCACCATGAAGCAAATCGCAAAGGATCGCGACGCGGAATGGGAAACCAACCGCACCGACGATTCTGCCACCGGCGGTTTGCGCGATCGGGTCCGCAAAGCGGTCGCCCGCAAGGCCAGCGCGCCTAAAAAAAAAGCGTCGCGCGCGGTCAAAGTAAAAAGCGGCGGGCTCGCACTTCCTGACGTTTTGCCGGTCGCTAAAGCGCGGTTCATCGATCCGATGAAACCGAAACTGGTCGACACACCACCGACCGGTGGCGACTGGGAGTATGAGTTGAAATTCGACGGGTTCCGCGTCCTGGCCATCAAACAGGGCGGGAAAATTCAGCTCGTTTCGCGCAACGAAAAGGATCTGACCGACACCTTTGCCGAGATGGCCGAGCCGCTCGCCAACCTGCCGTGCGACGAATGCGTGATCGATGGCGAAGTGGTCGCGCTCGATCCCGAAGGGCGCTCTTCTTTTCAATTGCTCCAGGCCCGCGAGATCGACAAGGAGCCCGCCCCGCTTTGCTATTACGTCTTCGACCTTCTGCAGCTTGATGGACGCAGTTTGAGCGGGCTTGCCCTAACGATTCGCAAAGAATTGCTTGCCGCGCTTGTCGCCAATCTCGGCGAACCGATTCGTTATTCCGGAAATCTGGGGCCCGATCCCGAGGCGCTGCTGCGCGAGGTGAAAAAGCGCGGCCTGGAAGGGCTTATCGGCAAGCGATCCGATTCCATCTACGAGTCTGGCCGCCGCAGCGGCGCCTGGATCAAGCTAAAGTGCGTCAACGAACAGGAATTCGTCATTGGCGGCTACACCCCACCGGCCGGCGCGCGCCAACATTTCGGCGCCCTGCTGGTGGGCTACTACGAAAAGAAGAAGCTGCTCTTCGCGGGCAAAGTCGGGACTGGCTTCGACACGAAAATGCTCGCCTTCCTGCACAAGAAACTGAAAGCGGAAGCGCGCGACGATTGTCCATTTGCCGATCTTCCATCAAAACACGCGGGTCAATGGTCGCAGGGCATCACGCCGGGCATGATGCGCAAGATCAGCTGGGTCAATCCAGCCCTCATCTGCCAGGTCAAATTTGCCGAGTGGACCCGCGACGGGAAGCTGCGCGCCCCGGTCTTTCTCGGTCTGCGCGAAGACAAGGCCCCGGGCGAAGTAAGACGCGAATAGGACTGGCGGCGCCGGCCTGCGGTTATCCGTGAAGAGTCATGGTGCGACCGTGAAAGTGAGGTCGTTGCCATCGCCCCCGGAGTAGCTCACCAGATAGCTATTGCGCCCGAGGGCAAGAATGGAACCGTCGGCCAGGTTGGCAAAGGTGCCGGCTATAGGAGTGGTGGCGGTGTTACTGATTGCGGTAAAGACGGTGCCCGCGCTCAGCTTCTTGTTCGCCAACGCGACGAAATCGAACTGCGCGCCACTCTCGATCGTGACACCCCGGGCAACGACCTGGTCGGCGGCGGCGTTCCTGGTGTTGAGCTTGTAGGTGCAGACGCCGTCGGCCTTGAAAGTCAGCGCCCGCCGAATCGTCAGCTGGACCGGTTCGTTCGTGGCCACTCCTGGAGTAAGAAAAGCGCCCCCTCCGCTGCCTGTGCCGACCCTGACCGCGCCCGAGATGATACCCGGCCCGCCCAACGTCCCGGCGTCAATCATGACTGTCCCTGTCCCCGTCGCCGATCCGGAATGATTTGCGACCTTCAGCGTTCCCGCAGTCACGGTTGTTCCACGGGAGTAGAGGCTGGCGCCGCTCAAGGTGAGAGTGCCGGTGCCGACCTTTGTGAACGAGCCCGGACCATAAACCCCATCAGCGATCGTTCCGGAGAAGGTAATACTCAGGTTGAGGCTGCCTACGGCAAGGGTGAAGCCGCCAAGTTCCACCAGCCCATCTCCCTCGAGCGAACCGACGGTCAACCCAGCATTGCGGAAACCGTCAAGAATCAGTTGCCCATTCCCAAAAAGCTTTATTCGCGCGCTCCCTGCCTTCGCACTGTTGGAAAAGATGATTTGACCACCGCCACCACCGTTAACCCCGCCGTTCGCAATCAGGGTCGCATTTCGTGCGTCTGACAGATTCAAGAAGTACGTCGCTCCGCCTGCCGCTCCTTCAACTATCCCGCCGTTGTTTGTGATTTCCGCGTTGCCCCCATTGGCGTGGCCGAAAAATCTGGTCTGGCCGCCGACTGCTCCGTCAACTTCGCCACCTTCGTTGAGGAAGATCCCCCCGTCTGCGGACGCGAAGTAGACGAATGCCACTTCGCCCGGGTCGCCGCTGCTCGCCCTCCGGGCGCTTGTAGTGAAGGATGTGTTGCTTCCTGCCGTTGCATTGCCCGGGAAAAAGCTCGCGAAAATTATTGCCCCCGAATTTCCCTCCTCGTCGACCGCCGACCGGAAGTTTTGGGTCACGCCAGAGCCGTTCACAATTCCTCCACTGATCTCCAGACTGTTTTGCGGCGTAGCGATCACGGTAAAGGCGCTCGCACCCGCCTCGAAGACGACACTGCTAACCAGCGTATAAGCGGAAGTTGAGAGATTGGAGGTAGTGGAGATCCCGAAGGTAGCAACGTCACCTGCATTCATCGGGACTGTCGCCGGTGTCCAATTTGCGGCCGTATTCCAGTCGCCAGTGCTAGCGTTCAAATTCCACATGGCGCTTCCGGCATAGGTAGCTGCAACGCCGAGGATAAGAAGCGCAGCAGTCAGCGGCAACGGGCGAAAAGCAAAGGGGCGTAGCCTAGTGGCCTTCTTGATGATGATGTCTTTCGTTTCCTTTTCCATAAACAAGTGCGGTGGACGATTGTCGTCAGCGATTTGGCATTTCGGGGAACTCCTGATCCTAGATCGCGGAGTTAGTTTTGGGGAGCTTTTTCCGACCGTCGTCTTCCGCAGCTGATGAACGAGCTTTCGACGCTCATGAAGCGTCGCTAGCGGGCGCTCAGCCCTTGCGATGAGTGTATTCCGCCGAGCACTGTGGCCGCGGCCTTGAATGCCGTCGCGGCGACTGCGCCGTTGTGATCGTAGGAAGGATCGTAACTCGCGAGGGTGAGCGCGTGCACCGGCAGGATCGACACGATGGCAGTGAGCAGTCTCTGTAAGTTCGCCCGCGTGTAACCGCCACGGGCAGCGTAGCCGTTGGCGCGACCCTCGGTCGGGTCGAGCGAGTCAAGGTCGAGATGGACATAAAATTTCTTCATCTTTTCGCCGACGGTCGTTAGCACCGGCTCAATTGCTTCGAGCGTCGCGTCCGCGCTTAAGCGAACGATTTGCGAACGAGCCAGAGCCGCGCGTTCCCCGGGGTCGAGGTCGCGTGCGCCGAGCAGGACGACTGCGCTCTCCGGCACGGGGGCGAACCCCGGAATGCTGTTGGCCAATTCGACCCAGCAGCGCCCGGTCGCGGTCGCGAGGGTCATGCCGTCGAGGAAGCCACTGGTGGTGGTTTGCGGGGTGTTGAAATCCCCATGCGCATCGATCCAGATCGCACCGGTCTCTTCGCCCAACCCGGCGATTACGCCAACGGCGGAGAGACAGTTGCCGGATAAGACGAGCGGGAAGCGCCCCGCCGCCCGCGCTTCGCCTACCTGTTCGGCCACGAGGCGCATCAATTCGAAACTGGTTTGCACCTCCGCCCGCCAGTTGAGCGCACCCGCCTCGATCGTTTTTGTGTCGACGGCGTTGCCCTGTTCCACCAGGTGTTGCTGCAATCCGATCTCGCAGAGGTGCTCCGGACCGGCGCCCATCCGCACCCCGCGCTGACCGGAATCGTAGGGCACGAGCAGGAGTCGAGTATCCATTACTTGTAGCGGTGGCCGTGTTTCATCACCAGGTCAACCCGTTGCAGGAGATCGATGTAGCGCAGGACGTCTCCTTTCACTGCAATGATGTCGGCGAATTTCCCGGCGCTGATCGAGCCGTAGTCCTTATCGACTTTCATCATCACCGCCGGCCAGTAGGTCGCAGCGCGAATCGTGGTCATTGGGTCGACCCCGAGTTTATTGACCCAGGCATCCATTTCGTGCCAGGTCGAGTTGCTGTGGAATTTCATCGGGATGCCGCTGTCGGTGCCGATGAGCAGGACGACGCCCGCGTCCTGCAATTGTCGGAACTTCTTCTTCACCGTCGTGGAGCGCAGGGGCGTGATCTGGTAGTAACTGAGCTGGCCGGGATGCTGGATGGATGATTTGATGTCCTGCACGATATCGTTAGGCACATCGAGCTGCCAGGCGGGATCGTCGAGCTGCTCGGGGTTGTCGATGAGCGACTGGTAGTTGAGGAAGCCCTCAATCGTCGGGCACCAAAAAAGCGGGCCGATGTTCATCTTCGCGGTCCGTTCCGCGAGGCCTTTGAGAACATCCTCGGGATAACCGGGCGCGGTCGATAGCCCGGTGTGCTCGAAATCGTCCACCCCGGCGGCGAGTCCGCGACGAATCTCTTCGGGGCGATGGGCGTGAGCGACGACCGGGAGTTTGTGCGCGTGTGCTTCATCCACGACGGCCTTTACTTCCTCCAGCGTCATCTCGTCTTGGTCGATTAGCTTGATGATGTTGACCCCGGCCTCGGCCAGCTTCTTCACCTTGGCGCGCCCATCGGCTGCTCCTTTGACTCCCCAGCGAAATGCTTCCGTGCCGGGATAAGGCTCGTGCTGAATAAAAGGACCGGCGACGTAAAGCGTCGGGCCAGGAATTTCGCCGCGATTGATCCGGTCGCGCACTTCGATGCTTTCTTTGAGCGGTGCGCCGAGGTCGCGCGCGCTGGTCACACCGGCCATGAGGAGTTGATGAGCGGCGGCTGGCATGATCTCGCTGCCGAAGCGGGCCGGATAAGTTTTATCCCAATGCGCGTAATCGCTATGCCCGAGAAGCATGGTATGGACATGCGAATCCCAGAGGCCGGGGAGCAGATCCATCCCTTCGGTGGAGATTACTTCGGCATCTTTTGGGACTTCGAGTTTTCCGACTTGGCCGATCTGCGTGATGCGTTCGCCGTCGATCAGAATGACGCTATTGGCGAGGGGCGGTCCGCCAAAGCCATCGATCAGACGGCCGCCGACCAGCGCCGTTAGGCCAAAGCTATGGGAAAACGGAAGTGCGAGGAGGCCGAGCAGAAAAAACAAGCGTCTCATGTTTGCGAGTGTAGCGGAGGGAAGGACGGCCTGCCAGCAACCCACAGAATGTGGGCTTTACGCGGAGGGAGCGAGCAGCCGATCGAAGAGTGCGCGCAAAGCGAGCGGATTAGTTGTGGCGAGCGCGCCAGCGAGAAGCATGCGCCGCACTTCCTTGCGCGAGACCTTGATTTTAGGCGCAACTGGACCGGCCGCGCGCAGCAGGGCAATCGTGCGTGCGCCGATGAGGGCGGGCAGCGCGGTCGCGAAACGAATCCGCCAGTTCGTGAGGGCAGTGCTGTACTCGATTCCAGCTTCGAGTCCTTTCTCCGCATGCTCCAACCAGCGCAAGAAGACTTCCTCCAACGACGCCTCCGCCAGTTCCTCGGCCGGCAAGTAGTCGCGACCGTTTTGTAGATCCGTGTCGCGGTCGCGGAGGACATTGATCAACTGCAAACCTTTGCCGTACTCGATCCCGAGTTTGGTCATCTCGTCAGACGAACGCTCGGCGAATGAGCGGAGATGGCGAAACCCGAGCTTGGTCCAGAATTCGCCGACACAACCGGCCACGAGATGGGTGTATTCGTGCAGGTCCGCCGCCGTCCCAGGCGAAGAGGGAGAGACCGGATCAGCGAAGCGTTCCAGATCCAGCTCCTGGCCCCTAACGATCGTCCGCAGAACTCCGCGGATCTCGTCGCGATCCGCGGGCCCCAGTCTGGCCAGCCAGTCGATGCACTCGTGCAACTTCTCAATCAGCGTCCGCTCGTGCGGATCGCTTTGCAGCGCCGCAAAATTGCGCAGTGAATCGGCGAGGGCGGCAAACTCAAGCTCCCCCGCGATGACGCGCGCGAAGCCGCGCAGAGTGGTTAGGCGGACGGCCGCCGGGATCGTCGCAGTATCGGCGATCGTATCGGTCGCGCGCGCGAGCAGATAGGCGAGGCTGACCGGCTCGCGCAACGGCCGCGGCAGAAAGCGGATGGTGAGATAAAACGATCGCGAGACCGATTTGAGGATCGCGTTCACGGGCCCGCGTCGCGGATTTCGATACGTTTTAGATCGGCGTTGCCGAGGCCGAATTGCTCAGCCACTTGGATGTGCGCGCCGAGGCGTTTGATCGGCGGCACCCTGCGCTTCTTGCGCCATTCCTCCAGTTGGCGAAGGGCGATCGCGTCGATCGCGACCGGATCCTTGCTCGCGTAAAGGGTGGCGAACGGGAAGGAGTAGCCAGGCTGCGATTCCGGGCCACCAGCGTATTGCGCCTGTAATCCGTCCATCAGGTTGAAGATAACTTTCTGCCCGATGTGCGGGTCGGTGTAGATCTCGGGAATGCTGAAGGCGCCGAAGTCGGGCGGCATGCCGAAGCGGCGCCAGTTGTCGATATTCGGGATGGTCAGGTTGTAAAGGCAGCCGGCGACGCCGTTGCGGACGCTGTCGCTCAGGACCGGCAGGTTGATGATCTTGGTCACTTCGTTAGCCACGATCCTGGAAAGATGACTGACGCTGCTGGTGTTCTCGGTTTCACTCAGGATGGGCAACTGGCCGCGGCTGCCGAGATATTCAAAATCACCCCAGATCAAATTGCCGAGGAAGGGCGCAGAGATGGTCGCCTTCGGATCGTAGCCCTCGCGTGGCGGAATCGACTTGAGCTGATAACCTTCGTTGGCGCCGTAGCCGGCTTCCTTGATTCCGCCGAGCGATTTATCCCACACGATAATGTCGCGGCGGGCATGGCCGGCGGCGACCAGGCCATCGACGATCGTGTTCACGATCTCGCGGTGGGTGGTGAAAAGTTCGCCGCCTGCGGCTGAGATTTTGATCCCGATGCGGTCGTTTGGCTTGACCAGTGAACGCCAGGCACTGGCCACGTCTGGCTGGCGGGTGACGGCGAGGACGAGGGCATTGGTCATTCGCCTTACGAGCTCGGGATTAGCCTTGAATTCATGGATGGCGTTCGCGTTCTGAGCCCGGTAAACGACCGATGGAGTGGGTTGGGGTGGCGGAGGCGCCTGCGCGCGAGCGGTTGTGACCAAGCCGACGCCGGCGAGCAGAAAAGCGATTGAGCGAAGGAGGCGCGCGTCGATGGTGGAGCTTATGGGCGAGGCGGCGGTTGACAACTCAGGGGCGGGCGCGGTGCGGCACATCTATGTGCACATCCCGTTCTGCGCGCGGATTTGTCCTTACTGCGCTTTTTACAAGGAGCGGGCCGACCCGGCGCAGGCGGCGCGTTTTTGCGCGGCGATCCTGGCCGAGCTGCCGAGCGGGCTGCGGCCCGAAACGATCTTTTTCGGCGGAGGGACGCCGACCGCCCTAACGACGGCGCAATTGGAGATGCTGCTCGGCGGATTTCGGGCAAAACTGGATTTGTCCGAGCTGCGGGAATGGACGGTCGAAGCGAATCCCGGCAGCGTCTCGGCAGCGAAAGGCACGGTTACTGCGCGAGTCGGGTGTAAGTCGCATCAGTCTTGGCGTGCAGTCGTTCGATGACGGGTTATTGCAGCTTCTGGGTCGCGAGCATTCGGCCGTACAGGCGGAGGCCTCGTTCGATCTTTTGCGCCAAAATGGATTCAAAAATCTAAGTATTGATCTGATGTTTGGTCTGCCCGGCCAGACCCTCGCGCAGTGGGAGACAACGTTGCGCCGCGCGCTGGCGCTCAGACCCGATCACATCTCGGCTTATTGCCTGACTTACGAAGAGGACACGGAGTTCTTCCTGCGCCACGCGCGCGGGGAATTTCGGGTTGACGCGGAAGCCGACGCGGATTTTTTTCTGCTCGCCGGGGAGTTGTTAGGCGCGGCGGACTTCGAGCAGTACGAGGTTTCGAATTATGCGCGGAGCGGTTTTCAGTCGGTCCATAATCGGGCCTATTGGAGCGGGCATGATTATCTCGGGATCGGGCCGAGCGCGGTCTCGACGATCGGGTTGCGCCGCTGGCAAAATGTTTCGGATTATCGGATCTACGCCGACCGCCTCCTGGGAGGAGAATCGGCTTCGACCGGCGACGAAGTGCTCACTCCGCAAATGAAGCGGTCGGAAGCGATCGCCCTCTCGCTCCGCACCAACTGGGGCGTTCCCGCCGAATGGATGGAGGATCGGCCTAACGAGGTCGAGGAATTCGTCAGGCTGGGTTTGATGCAGGCCAAGGCGGAGCGCTATGTCTTGACCCACGCCGGACGCTTCTTGGCTGATTCTGTCGCGGAGGCGTTTGTTTAACGGGCGTGAGAAACAGAGTCCCGCTCACGGTGGTTAAACTTTGCCGTAGCGCCGCTGCCGTTGGCCGAACTCCTCCACCGCGGCGAAAAGATCCTGCTTTGTGAAATCCGGCCAGAGCTTCGGCGTGACGTACATCTCGGTGTAGGAGAGCTGCCAGAGGAGGAAATTCGAAATCCGCATCTCGCCGGAAGTGCGGATGAGCAAATCCGGATCGGGATAATAGCGCGTGTAGAGATGTTTGCTGAACATCTCGACGTCGATCATCGCGCTGTCGATGTGGCCCACATCGATCTGCGCGGAGCAGGCTCTTGATGCCGTCGATGATCTCGAGTCGGCCGCCGTAACTGAGCGCGAGGATCAGGGTGAGCCCGTTGTTAGGCGCGGTGTTGCTCGATCGATTTGTGCAGCTGTCTTTGGCAGGCATCGGGCAAATCCGTCAGGCGGCCGATCGCCTGGAGGCGGACGTTTTTCTCGAGCAGCTCGGGCGTTTTCTCTTTCAAGAATCGCTCGAGCAGATGCATCAGGGCGAAGACTTCGCTTTTTGGTCGCTGCCAATTTTCAGCCGAGAAGGCATAGAGCGTGAGAAACTCGATCTTGCAGATCGCCGCATCCTTCCACGCATTCGCGGACCGCTTCGGCGCCTTGCTCGTGGCCTTTGATTCGTGGCAGCCCGCGCTCTTTCGCCCAGCGCCCATTGCCGTCCATGATGATCGCGACGTGGCGGGGAATCGATTTCGGCGAGGCGGCCATGACGGCTCAGAGGATCATCGTCTGCCCGCGCGCCGGGCCGACACTGACGATCGTTAGTTTCGCGCCGGTCAGCTCGGCGAGGCGCTGGACATAGGCCCTCGCGGCCGCCGGGCAGATCGGTCAACTTCTTCGCGGTGTGGGTCGGCTTCTTCCAGCCCTTCATCTCTTCGTAAATGGGCTGGCAATTCTCCAGCTGCGCGGCGTCGCAGGGCGGGACTTCGAGTCGTTTGCCGTTCAGCCGGTAGCCGACGCAAACACTTGATCGGATCGACCGCGTCGAGTCCGTCCAGGTTGGTAATCGCCAGCTCATCGATCCCATTGATCATCGTCGCGTAACGCGCCGCGACGGCGTCGAACCAACCGCAACGCCGCGGACGCCCGGTGGCGGCGCCAAATTCGCGCCCCATCGCGTGCAGCATACCGGCGATGGCTGGATCCTCGGTCGGGAGCGCGCCTTCGCCAACCCGCGTCGTGTAGGCTTTCACCACTCCGAGAACACGATCCATCCGATGCGGCGGCACGCCGGATGCCGGTGCAGGCGCCGCCGGCGGTGGTGTTCGAGGAGGTCACGTAGGGATAGGTGCCGTGATCGATATCGAGGAAAGTGCCCTGCGCGCCTTCGAACAAAATGTTCTTTCCCGCGCTGCAGGGCGCGATGCAGCCAAACGACCGTGTTCGTGACGAAGGGCCGCAGCTTCTCGCCGGCCGCGAGATATTTCGGCGTTCACCTTGGCAAATGCAATCGGCTTGGCGCCGTAGGCTTTGAGGATGCTGTTGTTTTCGCGCATCTTGGCCCGCAGTTTTTCCGTAGAATAGCTCCGGCTGCATCAGATCGGAGATGCGCAGCCCGGTGCGGGCCGCTTTGTCGCCGTAGGCGGGACCGATGCCACGCTTGGTCGTGCCGATTTTGGCCCGGCCTTTGCGCATTCTCGCGCTGTTCGTCGAGCGCGCGGTGGTACGGCAGGACGAGATGCGCGCAATCGCTGATGAGCAAATTCTTGCCGATCGTGAACGCCCACTTTCCGCAGGCCTTCGATTTCGCCCACGAAGCGCGAGCGGATCGATGACGACGCCGTTGCCGATGACGCAAACCTTACCGCGGCGCAGAATGCCGGAGGGAATCAAATGCAGGATGTATTTTTTCCCGTCGTGAATGACGGTGTGGCCGGCGTTGTTCCCGCCCTGGCTGCGCACGACGATGTCCGACTTCGCCGTCAGGACGTCGATGATCTTGCCTTTGCCTTCGTCGCCCCATTGCGCGCCGATCAGGATTGTGTTTGCCATGGAGTTGCCGGTTGAAACAGACTGCAAATCGGCTTCACCGGAGCGCATGCGGGACTTCGCGCCCGAAGATAGGATGACGATGGCCAGTCGCAAGCGGTTTTGTTGGGCAGAAAGAGAGATCGCAATTCGTTTTCGAGAAGCGATCGTCAAACAAAACCGTAACCGTTCGTTAGTCTGCAGCCATGCGCACCATCCTGCTCATCATCCTGATTCTGCTCCTGATCGGCGCGTTTGCCGACCTGGGGTTACAGCAGCGGCTGGGGTTACTTCCCGGGGGCGGATGGCCTCGTTCTGCTGATCTTGATCTCCTCGCGGTGGTCGGGCGAATCTAAGGCCCGTCTCGGAAATGGTTAGGCCAGATCTGGCCCGGCGCCAGGTCCCGGCCCGGTTTACCCCGCGCTTAACCTGCACCACCGGGAGCGGGAAGCGCAGCCGCAGTTCATCGCCGAGATATATCTCCACGTGGTGGAGGCCGAACTGCTGGAACTGCACCCCGCCGAAGTAATGCACGTTGGTCGCGTGGCCTTCCATTTCCTTTAGGTCGAATTCGACTTCCGCCTGCGCGATCGTCTGCTGCTCGTCTGGCCCGACGATTTTTGAGCGCTGATGGAATTTTGCCGGCGCCGCTACACCAGCGCGACCAGATGCAGAGCCGCATGTAATTGACCGGCAGTTGTGGCGTCGGAATGACATTGAGGACGCCCACCAGTGTCTGCATGCCATTGAATTCGCAGCGGACATCCTCGCAGAGCACGCAGCTCTGCAGATCCGGCAAAATGATCTCGGTTTGCAAGATGCGGCTAGCTTACGCCGTTTCGCCTCAGCGGCCAAGCAGCCCGCGGCTGAGCGCCAAGAGGAGGACGACTCCGAGCACGATGCGGTAAATGGCGAACGGGACGAACCCTGCCGCCGCACCCAGTGCATAAACCAGGCGACGACGGCCAGCGCGACGACAAAGGCCGAGACGAAACCGAGCGCCAGCACGATCCAGAGATGGGGCGTCATGGCGAGCGGCACGAGCGCCTCGGTTGCGGCGTGCGGCGCGATCGTCTTGAGCAGATCGTAGCCGGTCGCGACGACCATCGTCGGCATGGAGAGAAAAAACGAAAACTCGAGGGCGGCCTGGCGCGACATGCCCGGCGACTTGGCCGGCCGCGATCGTGCACATCGAACGGGAGGTGCCGGGAAAAACGGCCGAAAGAACCTGGACAGCGCCGATCCAGATGGCGGTTGGCAAATTCGTCTCCTCCATGTGCTGAATTCTCGGCCTAACGAAAAGGGCGTCCACCGCCCACATCACGATGCCGCCGATAAGCAGCGCCCAGGCCATGACGTAGAGGTTCTCCAGGTTCTTGCCGATCAGCTTGCTGAGGAGGAACGCGGGAATCGCTGTCACGACGAAAGCGATCGCAACCAGGCTGAGCGGATGAGTCAGCACCGTCCGGTCACCGCGTTCGCCGCGCGGGAAGGTGCGGAGAAAATTCAGGATCCGCCGCCAGAAGAAAACGGTCAGCGCCAGGATGGCTCCCAGTTGAATCACGATGCTGTACATTTTCCAGAAACCATCCTTGAGGTCGATCTGAAGCAGCGCCTCGGCGATGCGGAAGTGGGCGGTCGAGCTGACCGGGAGAAACTCGGTCACCCCCTCGATCACACCGAGCAGGATCGAGAGGAGATAATCGTTCATGCGGCGTGCAGATGACGGAAACCTGGGCTAGATCGCCTCGGCTCCGCGCTCGTCCGTCCGGATGCGGATGATCTGCTCGACTTCGCAGACGAAGACCTTGCCATCGCCGATCTTGCCGGTCTTGGCGGCCTGGGTGATCACTTCGACCGCGCGCGCGGCCAACTCTTCGGTCAGCACGATCTCAATCTTCACCTTGGGCAGAAAATCGACCGTGTATTCGCTCCCGCGATAGATTTCAGTGTGACCCTTCTGCCGGCCGAAGCCTTTCACTTCGCTCACCGTCATACCTTCCACGCCAATTTCTGCGAGCGCTTCCTTCACGTCCTCCATCTTGAAGGGCTTGATGATCGCCTCGATTTTTTTCACGCGGTGATACTAGAACCGGGGAATCAAAGCGCAAGCATTGTAGCGGCGGGGGAACGACGGTCATCGACCGCCACTACACCTCCGCGATCGCTGCCAGTTCGGACTCTACCATTTGCCGGACCAGATCTTCGAAGGTCGCGCGCGGTTTCCAGCCGAGCACACGCTGGATTTTTTCCGGCGAACCGACCAACTTGACCGGCTCGGTCGGGCGCTCAAAAGCGGCATCCAACTTGAGATGTTTGTCGGGCGCCAAATCGACGACGGCGAAGGCGGCCTCCACAAAATCGCGCACCGAATGCGCGGCGCCCGTCGCCACTACGTAATCGTCCGGCTCGCCGTGTTGCAGCATGCGCCACATCGCTTCCACGTAATCCTGCGCGTGGCCCCAATCGCGGCGCGCGGAGACGTTCCCGAGCACGAGTTCCTGATCGAGGCCGCGACTGATGCGGGCCGCGGCCCGCGCAATCTTGCGCGTCACGAAGTTCTCGCCGCGCCGGGGGGATTCGTGGTTGTAAAGAATGCCGTTGCAAACAAAAAGGCCGTAGGCCTGCCGATAGACTCGCGCCAGCTGGGTCGCGAAGGCCTTCGCGCAACCATATGGGCTGGCCGGGCGAAAAGGCGTCTCTTCCGTCTGCGGCGACTCCGCCGCTGCCCCAAAAATTTCCGAACTCGAGGCGTGATAAAATCGCACCGGCTGCGGCTGATCCCGGCAAATCTCGAGCAGCCGCAAGGTAGCCATCGCGACTTCCTCCGAGGTCGATTCCGGGATTTCGAAACTGAGGCCGACGTGGCTTTGACCGGCGAGATGATAAACTTCCGCCGGTTGCACCTGGGCAAAAATACGCCGCAGCGTCGTGCCATCGGAGAGATCGCTGTAGTGGAGAAACAATTTGCTCCCGTAGATCGACTCGTCGGCGCGCAAGTGTTCGATGCGCGAGCGGAGCAAATTACTCGTCCGCCTAACGACCCCGTGGACGGCATAGCCTTTTTCCAGCAGCAGCTCGGTCAAATACGAACCATCCTGTCCGGTGATGCCGGTAATGAGGGCGCGCTTCGCTTCGGCCATGGCGGATGAATGAACGAAGCCGGAGTCGCAGACAAGCGGAAACAGCATTCGGACCCGACTCGACGGCGGCGCGCTCTGGCAGCAGAATCACGCCAGTCCATGAATCGAGGGGTCTTGCTTGCACAGTTTCCGAAGTTGCTTCCGCTGGCGGCCCGGTGGGGGGAGGCGCTCGAACGAAGGATCCTGCGCGAAGGCGTGGCGCTCAACGATGAGGAACTCGCCGACGCCAGGGCACTCGGCTTGCGCCATCCCGATCGAGTCCGTCTGCTCTGCCTGGCCAGCGTCCCGACCCCGGACGACTTTGCCTTGCGGACCGCGGCCGCGGCGGTGCAGTTTCTTACCCCCACCACGCGCGGCCTCGCTTTGCGCCACGGGGTTTTCATCCGCGCCGATTGCTGGCGGAATCGCGGCTTGATCGCGCACGAGCTGGCTCACACCGAGCAATATGAACGCCTTGGCGGCATTGAGCCGTTCCTGCGCCAATATCTTACCGAATGCCTCACCATGGGCTACCCCGCCGGGCCGCTGGAACAGGAAGCGATCGCCGCCGCCGGCCGGCTCGCCCGGCCCGGTCTTGCCTAACGAGCAGGCTGTCGAGCACTTTTGGTTGCCGCGCGGGCCTGAGTTGTTAGCGTGGCGCGAATCATGCGCGTTTTCGTCCCACGAGAAGTTCAATCCGGAGAAACCCGCGTCGCTCTCGTCCCCGACGCGATCAAACGGCTGGTCGGGCTCGGGGTGGAGGTCGTGGTCGAAGCCGATCTGGGTAAGTCGGTTTCCATTTCCGACCAGGAATATCGAGCCGCCGGCGCTGCCATCGTGAGCGACCGGCAGGAGGCGCTTCGTGCTTCTGAAGTTGTCCTGCGAGTGCGTAAGCCGCCGGCAGATGAGGTTGGGATGCTCAAGGCCGGCACCATCCACGTGAGCTTGCTCGACGCCTTTAACGAGCGCGAACTGGTTCAGGCCCTGGCCGCCGCCGGCATCACTGCGATCGGGCTGGAAATGTTGCCCCGGATTACGATCGCGCAGAAAATGGACGTGCTCAGCTCGCAGGCCAGCCTGGCCGGCTACGCCGCCGTGATCGCGGCTGCCTCCACCATCGATCGCATTTTTCCCATGATGATGACGCCGGCCGGAACACTTAAGCCGCTGCGCGTCTTCGTCATCGGAGTGGGCGTGGCCGGCTTGCAGGTCATCGCGACCGCAAAACGCCTTGGCGCGCGGGTCGAGGCGTTCGATACCCGGCCCGCGGTCGAAGAACAGGTGCATTCGTTGGGAGCGAAGTTTGTCAAAGTCGACCTCGGCGAAACGGGCCAGACCGCGCAGGGTTATGCGCGGGAGCTCACTCCCGAGCAACTGGATAAACAGCGCGAGGTGATGGCGCAACATTGCGCCAAGTCCGACATCGTCATCACCACCGCGCAGGTCTTCGGAAGAAAGGCCCCCCTCATCGTGACCAACGCGATGGTCGACCAGATGCAACCGGGCAGCATCATCGTGGACATGGCCGTCGAGAGCGGCGGCAATGTGGAATGCTCGGCGCCGGATGAAACGGTGGATCGCAACGGCGTCCGCGTGCTTGGCCTGCGCAATCTGCCTGGACGGGTGGCCCGGCACGCCAGCGAGATGTATTCCAATAATTTAGCCAGCCTGCTCGAGCATTTCTGGGACAAGGAGAGCAGGACCTTCCGGATTGATTTGACGGATGAAATTTTGAAAGCCTGCGTCCTGACGCACGACGGAAAGGTTGTGAACGACACGATCGCCAAACTTTATTCGGCCTAACGAACATGCGCCTATGACCCTCTTACTCTTCATTTTCGTCCTCTGCGTCTTCCTTGGATTCGAGTTGATCGCCAAGGTCCCTTCGCAATTGCACACCCCGCTCATGTCCGGCTCGAATGCGATCTCCGGCATTACCATCGTCGGCGCTTTGATCGCAGCCGGAACGGAAGGTGGCTTCATCGCGACCACGCTGGGCGTGCTCGCCGTCATCTTTGCCACCATTAACGTCGTCGGCGGCTATCTCGTCACCGACCGCATGCTTGCCATGTTCAAGTCGAAGAAGCCGGCGCAGAAGCCATGACTCTGCTCATCGACTGGTCTTACATCGCGGCGGCGATTCTTTTCATCCTCGGCCTCAAGCTGCTTGGGAAACAGGCAACCGCCCGGAAGGGTAACCTTCTTTCCGCGGTCGGGATGCTGATCGCCATCGTCGCTACGCTCCTGGTCAGTGGGTTGCATTATCAATGGATCGTTGTCGGGCTGATTATTGGCTCTGCCGTCGGGGCGGTTTCGGCCCAGCGCGTGCAGATGACTGCCATGCCGGAAATGGTCGCGCTCTTCAACGGCGCGGGCGGTCTCTCCAGTCTGCTCGTCGGCTGGGTGGAGTATCACAATCATCCAGACGTCCCGGTCGCCACGACCGTGCCTATTTTTCTCGCCGTCCTGATCGGCGGAGTCACTCTTACCGGCAGCGTGCTGGCCTATGCCAAGCTGGCGGAGAAGATTCAATCCCGGCCCATTCTTTTCTCCTTCCAGCAAGTCATCAACGCTGGTCTTCTCATTCTTGTTCTTTTGCTCGGCGCGATCTTTTGCAGCCATCCCGCCAGTAACTATCTTGTTTTTATCCTCATCATCGTCGCCTCGCTCGTCCTTGGGATCCTGGCTGTCATCCCGATCGGCGGCGCGGATATGCCGGTCGTTATTGCCTTGCTCAACAGTTACTCTGGTCTGGCCGCGGCCGCGGCCGGCTTTATCATCCAGAACACCGTCCTCATCGTGGCGGGCTGTCTGGTTGGCGCGAGCGGCATCATCCTCACCCAGATCATGTGCAAGGCGATGAACCGCTCCATCGCCAACGTTTTCCTCGCCGGCTTCGGCTCCGCCTCGACCGCCGGGACCGAGTCAGTCACGGGCGAGGTCAAAGCCATTACCGCGGAGTCAGCCTACTTCGTCCTGGAGGCGGCTGCGCAGGTCGTCCTTGTCCCTGGCTATGGCATGGCCGTGGCGCAGGCGCAGCATGTCTTGAGAGAGCTGGCCGACCTCCTGGAAGCCAACGGCGCCGAAGTCCGCTACGCTATTCACCCGGTCGCCGGACGCATGCCCGGTCATATGAACGTCCTGCTCGCCGAAGCCGACGTGCCTTATGAACAGTTAGTCGAAATGGACGCGATCAACCCCACCATCGCCACCATGGACGTCGCGATCGTCATCGGCGCCAACGACGTCGTTAACCCGGCTGCGCGCGAGACACCCTCCAGCCCGATTTATGGGATGCCGATCATCAACGTCGATGAAGCGCGTACCGTCTTCGTCTTGAAGCGTTCGATGGCCTCAGGCTTCGCCGGGATCGAGAACCCGCTCTTCTTCAAGCCAAACACGCGCATGCTCTTCGGCGACGCCAAAGCCAGCCTGCAGGCGCTGGTGGCCGAGTTCAAGGCGACCTGACGAGTTATTCCCATTGCAGCTGGGGGCAGACGAATGATCGAACTTACCCTTGCAAGCGAGGCCGGCCGGTGAAGCGTCCGACAACGCCGACTCCGGCAGGAGCACAGCGCTCCGTTGAGGTGGAGGTCGAGTCGGCCCTGACGTGGTTGCGGCGTCATAGCAGCAAACGCAACCGCGATGGCATGGCGCGCTACGCAATTCCTTCGGAGCACGCTCTTGGCGTCTCAGTGAAGGACATTCGGACGTTGGGCAAAAGCCTCGGCCGAAACCATGTTCTCGCCGCGACTCTTTGGCGGAGCGGCATCTATGAGGCGCGCATGCTCTCGGCTTTCATCGATGAGCCGGCGCGAGTCACCTCCGCCCAGATGGAGCGTTGGTGCGCCGACTTCGATAACTGGGCGATCTGCGATACGCTTTGTTTTCACCTCTTCGATCGCACCGCGCACGCCTGGCCGAAGGTGGCGCAATGGCGCAAGCGCCCGGGAGAATTTCAGAAGCGGGCGGCCTTTGCCTTGCTCTGGGCGCTCACCGTACACGACAAGGATGCTGGTGATGTCCAATTTCGGGAAGGCCTTGGGTTTGTCGTGGAGGCCGCGAACGATGAACGCAACTTCGTAAAAAAAGCGGTCAACATGGCTCTACGCGCGATCGGTAAACGCAACCCGGCTCTCAACAATTCGGCCATCAAAGTGGCGCGACGGCTGGCAGAGTCATCGGACGCAACCGCCCGATGGGTGGGAAAAGACGCACTGCGCGAACTGAGCAGCGACTCGGTGACTCGCCGACTGGCGGCGCGACGCTAGACCCACGTAGGGCGGTGTCCCTTGCCGGGTGCGGGAGCGGCGGGAACTCTAGGAGGTGGCGAAGGCCAGGGGCTAGGACTGTAGTGCTGGAAAGCTGCGTGGGCGGCCGAGGTAAGCGACAACTACAGGTTGGCCGAGACCGGCTGTGAGCGTTTCGACTTGAGCGCGTGGCGGACGAAGTTGTTGCCGATCTCCCACATCGGGCCGGGGAATTTGCGGCATTCGGTTAAGGTGGCGTCGAGTGCGTTAACGAAGAGGTCGACCTCTTTTTCGCCGATCATGAGAGGCGGGAGAATCTTGACCACATCCATGGCGTGGCCGGCGACCTGGGTGAGGATGCGATGCTGGGCCAGCATCTGGGTCACGACCATCTGCGCGAAGAGGACCTTGTCGACCTTGTGCAAGAGCTTCCACGCCATCTTGAGCTTAAACTCGTTAGGTTCGTGAAACTCGATCGCGATCATGAGTCCTTTGCCACGCACTTCCTTGATGAAGGAATGCTTCGCGCGCAACGCATCGATCCGCTCGATCAGGAGCTGGCCCATCCGGGCGGCGTTCTCGATCAATCTCTCGTCGTCGAGCACTTCGAGGGCGGCGAGGCCGCAGGCCATGGCCAGGTTGTTGCGCCCGAAGGTAGTCGAATGAACCACGCAGCGATCCATGCGGCTGAAGGTCTTCTGGTAAATCTCGCGCCGGGCGACGATCGCGCCGCAGGGGACGTAGCCGCCGCTCAGGGTCTTGGCCAGGGTGATAATGTCGGGCTCGAGACTCCAATGCTCGAAGCCGAACATCTTGCCCGTCCGGCCAAGGCCGGTCTGGATTTCGTCGCAGATGAGGAGGGTGCCGTATTGGCGGCAAAGCTCCTGCGCCTTCAAAAAGAAGTCGCCGCGTGGATAGTTTACTCCCTTGCCTTGGACCGGCTCGATGACGAAGGCGGCGACATTTCTCTTGAATAACTCGCGCTCCAGGGTGTCGAGATCGTCGAGCGCGATCCGGCCGTCGAATCCTTCCATGAGGGGACCGAAGCCTTCGGTAAAGCTTTCGCAGCCCATGAGCGAGAGCGAGCCCATGCTCAAACCGTGAAAGGCTCCGCCTAACGAGAAAACGCGAGGCCGCTGCGTGGCGGCACGGGCAAATTTGAGCGCGCCTTCCATCGCTTCGGTCCCGGAGTTACAGAAAAAAACAGCGTCCAGATGTTTGGGCGTTCGTTTGGTCAGAGCCTCGGCGAGGAGGCCGCTGAGAAGCGAACAATCCATTTGCACCATGTTGGGCAAATCAAGGTCGAGGACGTCGCGGATCGCCTTTTGCACGGCGGGATGGTTGCGCCCGAGATTGAAGACGCTGTAGCCGCTGAGGAAATCGAGGTAGGCGGCGTTATCCATATCGTAGAGATAAGCGCCCTCCGCCCGCGCATAGACCTTGTCGAAGCCGATCACCCGCTGGGCTGCGACTAGGGTACGATTCAGATGCCGCTCGTGCAGTTCGTAATTTTCACCCAGGCGGGTGGAAATCAGCTCCTTCAAATCCAATGGCATGGGAGAACGCTCTGCAATCGGAGATGAAACGCAACTGCCGACCTGCGGCGGCCCGGGGACATACCTGGTTCGCCAAGCCGCCGGGCAGGAGGAACGCTTGCCTTCCGTCCCTGAGGAGTGCTAACATCGCCTGATGAGGTTTGACCCATTAGCTGTCGCGCTTCTATTCGGCCTGGCTCTGGGGCCATCCGCCAGCGCTACGGCAAATTATGAGTACAAGCCCGATGAATATGTCGTCATCGCGGATGGAAAATCGCCAGACGGCAAATATGCCATCGCGGCCCACGGCGAGGGCGAATTGGGCACGGATAATTTCCATCTCTATCTGATGGATGTTAAGACCGGGAAAAAGATCGGACCGCTCGAAGAAGTGCAAGACATGCTTGATACCGCGGCGGATGCCTTTATCGCGGAATGGTCGTCCGATTCACGCCAGGTAGCGATTACCTACCGGATCGAGCGGCGCGAATCCGCCACAATTCGCTATCGGATCGAAAACCGCAGAGCCCATCGAGTCAGTGCTCCGGGCAGGGAATGAGAATTAAGACTCTCCTTGGCGCGGCCATCCTGCTCTTTGCGGTCGGGGCAGCTTCTGCTGGCGGTAGCCTCGATTTTTCCGACCTGAAGGACTTGCTCGAACAGCAGCCGATCCTGGCTCGTTTCATTTCCGAGCATCTCGACGTGGCGAAAATCGGAAACGGCGGCCGCATCGGAGGGAAAGTCAGCGAAGAGTTAGGCGGAAGCCGGATCGCACCGTACGAGTTCGAGGCCAAAGCGAAAGGCGCGACCGGTGATTTCAACCTTTTGCTCGTGATCGAGGCCGAGACGACTTTCCTCGATCGGAAGGGGAAAGAAACAGGAGTCGCAAAAGCGACTCAGATTAAGGAACGGCTAAAGCGGATTTGTCTGCGCCCTTTACCAGCCGATGCTCGTTAACCGGCGCTAAGCACCTTCTTCAGCCAGCCTTCGCACGTGGCGCATGACCCGAAGATGAACGGCGTGTGACATATCGCGCGCCCAAAGGTTGAAGTACCAGCCGGGCCGGGTGTGCAGAGTATACCAGCTCGAACCGATAAGGGTTGTGGTGCCGTCGTGATTATCACGCAGGATGAACTGGCCGCGATGCAGTGTGATATGTCCGTAGACTTCCGGATGGGTAGGTTGTTCTACGATATCGAAGGTCAGCTTCCGGGCCGTCTCGAATTCAGAGACCCGTTCCTTGATCACAATGCCATCGCTGAAATTGCAGTTGCGCTCGGCTCCGACAAAATTACCGCCGTTGGTCGTGCTCTTCGGGTAAGGGAGACCGACGCGAAAGATCCAGTAGCCTGGAGGGTCTGGGATCTCGGGAAAGGCGAGCACGTGCGGCCAGACCTTATCCGGGGGCGCGTGGACGAGCAGCTCATCGGTCACGACGGTCGGGCTGTGGGAGGCGTAAAAGGATTCTGCCACGGCGAGCAAGACCAGCAGCGGAATTATGCTCAGTTGCAGCCTGGCTCCTTTGCGCCACCTGAACAACCAGTGACCGACCAGGATTCCGCCGTAGATCATCCCATAGAGAGCGGGAAAAGCCATGACGAGACAGACCGCGCCTTCCCGTAGGACGACAGCGGCCGCCAGCAGTCCAAAAAGCGACGTCCAAAGAGCATCGAGGAGGCTAACCGCGACGCTGCGATTAAGGTTGCGCCAGAACCAGGCCGCCACCAGTCCACCAATGAAAGGCACAAGAAAAAGATTGGGTACGGCGAGGACACTGGCCGGAGAATCCTTGTAAACGACCATGAGTCTTAGGACACCGATGTAGAGGAGACCGCCGACAAGGTTCGCTACAACGATCCCGAGAAGGAGAGTTGGCCAGACTTTAGGCGCCGCCGGTCTAAGGGGTGGTGGTTGTGAATTCATTGGCAGGCATTGGCCAGGAACGATCTGACCATAGGGCAGTAAGAGGGCGGCTGGAAGATACTACTTCTCGGTACTCCAGATCGGCGCATGCTATCAACAGAACTTAGTCTCTTTGACGACCGGCTCGACTGCTGGGTAGGGGTTGTATCGACCCGACAAGTCGCAGGCAAAAGTGATTCGGTCCATCCCTACGGATTTTTGATCGTCTGTCAGACGTACTTCCAAGGTATGTTCGCCTTTGGCCAGTGTGTCACCGGGAATAGGAAAGCTCCATTTTGCCTCACCCGCCGGCCGCAGGTCGCTCCAGGGCTCTTCGTCGATGCGTCCCTGGGCCGAGCTAATGGCCGCTTTCGACCATCCGCGGACCCGGCATTCTGCCGGGCCTGTGACAATGTGGGCCGGCTTCGTCGCGAGAATCACCCTGCGCGGATGAGTGATAAGCGCGATCGGCCCCTGATCGTCCACAGTGCGATATGTCATGGCCAATTCCTCATCGGCAAGATGGACGATGGCGTAACCTGCCGATCCCCCTTCGGGGTCGCCGATTGAGCGCGTCGCGACGTAGACATTCCGACCGTCATTGGCCATTTGCCCGTAGTGAGTGTGACCGGCGAAGAGCGCGGCGATCGGCCGCGTTTGCACGATCTGACGCCACTCTTCGACTCCCGGTCCGGCGAAGTCTTCCCAGACTTGAAAAGGATAATGATGCTGGAAAACGACGACCCGTTCTTGACGGGCGAGCGCGGTATCCACCTCGTAGCGAAACCAGATGACCTGTTCATCGCTCAAACCAAGGGGGCGATACTGCATGGTATTCAGACAGATGAAACGATAACCGCTGACCGTGAAGGCGTGGTAAGTGGGGCCGAGCCGCGTTTGATAGGCGCGGCAACCGGGATCATGATGCGCGTCGTGGTCGCCGACAAGGGCGTGGAACGGCACCTTAAATTTGCTCGTTATGTTGCTGAAGAGTTTCCATTCGTTAGCCCGCGCGTGCTGCACGTTATCGCCCGCAAACTGGACGAAGTCGGGACAGATAAGTTCGCTCACTTCGTCCGCCATCCACAAGGCGGTCTGGTAATTGGGACGATCCGCCGCTTCGAGATGAAGATCTCCCGGCCAGACGAAGAGTGCGGCGTTTCTATCCATCGGGGTGTGCGCTGTTCTACTGCCGGAAGACTTTTAAGGCCAGTCGTTTTTCCAAGTGTCCGAACTGTCTCAACCGTTCGGTTTTCCGCGGACGCGCGAAGCTATGGTTTCCAGTCGCGATGGGCGACGAAAGCGCCGGTTCGGAGATTAGTGCGGCTGGCGCCATGGCGATCGAGCTGCTCCGCCAGCCATTGGAACCACTCCCAACTTTTTTGGGTCCCGGTCCGCTCACGTTCCTCGAGAACAAAGGGCTGAAACTTCCGCCACGCCACCCGGGCCATACCGCCGATCAAATCGTCGGCCACGGTCAAGGGGACGATGCGCGCGTAAACGGAGTAACCGATCCCTTCCATGATGGTGGCGATCTTGAGCATCGCCTCAAGCGTGCGCTGGTCGTTCGCGAGTTGTTCCGCGGTCGTTCCTTCCAGGATCGAGGCCACGATCATCGACGAACTCATCCACTCAGGCGTCATGAGAGCCTGCACTGCCGCGAAGGCCGCCCGCTCTTCCCGGTCCTGGCGCGCGCGGCGCATCTCGATCAAGCCGAAGGCGACACCGGTGAGGACAGTCAGGGCGGTCGCGACGTTGGCGATGGTTGAGAGATCCACCAGAGAAATCGAGCTGCTGGCCTCGGCTATTCGAGCCGATCGAAATCTCCCTCCCGAAAGGAGACAAAACTCTTTTCGATCCGGGCGACCCAGGGATCGAATTTCTTATTCCGGGAGTGCGGATAGGTGATATGGAATGCGACCCAGTTAGCCCCTTTGCGATACAGCTTGTGATAGGTCCTCCGTACCCTCTTTGGTGATACCGGAGACGACGTACCAATTGGGAGTTTTCTTTTTGTAGGTGATGTTGACGTCAGGTGCTTCGAGCTCTTCCTGCCAGCGCTTCTCGTAGGAATCGCCGCTCTCGGGGACGAAGAAGTGGGCCATGGCTGCGAGGCTGAACTCGCCGTCCTTGGTGTGAAACTCGCGACCGTCGCCATTCATCGCTTCTTCTCCGGCAACCAGCTCCGCTGGATAAGTGAGAACGAAACCGAATCGGGCATTAGTGTACTGCTTCCATGACGAACCCGCTCCCGGCGGGGCGAACTGGGCCAGGAAAAGAGTGATGCCTAAGAAGGTGGAGATCATAATTTCAGGTAGCATCGGCGCTGCGCACCAATTCCGCAAAGACACCGTTCTTCTCCACCAGTTGCTCGAATGCACCCTGCTCGGCGATTCTACCTTGGTCGAAGACGAAAATACAATCGGTCTGGTTCAGGGTGGTGAGGCGATGAGCTACCATAATGACGGTGTGCGACGCGCGCGCGTGATCGATCGCGGCGCGCACGCGGCGTTCGCTGATGTTATCGAGGGCCGATGTCCCCTCATCGAGAATAAGAATGGGGGGATTCTTCAGAAACATCCGGGCCAGCGCCATCCGCTGTCTTTGCCCTCCTGATAAGTTACCGCCTCGCTCCGTCAAGTGAGTCTCATAGCCTTGGGACATCTGCAGGATTTCCTCGTGGATATGAGCCTGGCGGGCGGCCGCGTGAACTTGATCGAGGGTGACCGGACCACAGCCATAGCTAATGTTCTCCGCGACTGTGCCGGAGAAAACGAACGGAATCTGGCTGACGTATCCGATGCTCTTACCGATGTCTTCGCGAGAAAGCACTCCGATAGGGACTCCGCCCACCAGCACCTCTCCGGAAGTAGGGTGGATCAGCCGAAGGACGCAACGAAGCCAGGTCGATTTTCCGGAGCCGGAGCGTCCGGCAATTCCGATCGTCTGGCCCGGGCGAATCTCGAGGGTAAGCCCATCGAGGATACGACGGGCCGGGCCATCGGGCGTGGCATAGGTCACGACCAAATCCTGACACTCCAGCAGCGGAATGCTGCCATCGAGCCGCGGAGGCCGGAGGGTGACGACGCCATAGGATTGATCGAGCGGTTGATTCAACATCTGCAGCAGCACACTTACCTGGATACTGCTGTCATAGGTCTCATCGAGAATTCGATGCACATCCTTGAGCGGGCGCATGACATTGATGAAGAGAACCGAAAAGGTGAGGACCTTGCCAAATTCAATTTCTCCGTGGGCGGCGAGAAGGATCGCGTAGCCAATGATCGCGACATGAAAGAGTCCTTCGTTGACTGCTTTCATCCAGTCGAACTTCGCCATCGCCACGGTATGTTTGGTTTCGCGCTCCTGCCGTGAAGCGGCGGCGCTCTCCACGCGGGAGACTTCCAAAGGATAAGTGTTCGCGGCGCGGATGTATTCCAACCCTCCGAGCTGCTCGACGACTGTGCCATCGAGGCCTTCTTTGGCTTGCAAAAGTGAAGCGCGGATTCCTTTCTGTGAAATGACCTGCCAGATGGTGATGAGAAGCGAGGTCGGCACGACGCAGAGCATTACGAGGCCGACCCGCCATTCCTGCTGGAGGGCGGCACCGAGAGCGAAGAGGGCGGTCAGAACGGCTGGAACGAAATCACTGAAGCTGACGCGCAGGAATTTCACGAATCCCTCGACACTGCGGGAAATGCGACCATGCAGGGCACCGATGCGTTCCCGGGCGAGCGCGCCGAGATCGACTTTCAAGAGATGACTAACCAATTTGACAGTCATGTTGCGCTCGATCCGGGCTGTGGTGCGGTTCACGATCCAGCGCCGGAGGAAGTTGAGCGACTCCTTGAAGATGTACGCCCCGGCGAGGAGGGCGAGGGACCAAACGACGACGGATTGCCACTCTGCGACCGGCCGGCCGACGAAACTGGCGACTCGGTTAAAGAACCAGCCGATGAGAATGGCGATGCCGGTTTCCACTGCGGCCACCACCGCCATGAGCAGGACCCCGGAGAAGAAGCCGCGCCGGTCTGAACGGGGAACCAGACGCCATATTTGGCCGCGATGAGTCCAGAGGCTGCCGGTCTCGCCGAGCAAAGATCGCTCTTCTTCAGCCATACGGCTCCGACCTAGCGAACGAAGGTGAAATAGAGACTATAGAAGGCAAGCATGAAGAGCGAAAAAGGGAGTCCGAAGGCCAGATAGCGTCGAAACGTAATGGCGTGCTCTGGATCGTTGAAGCGCTGACTCTCCTCGGCCAGAATGATTCCGGCGGAGGCGGCCGTGACGAGAGAGCTGCTGCCGGCGCAGATGCCACCGCCCAGCGCCCAGGCGGCGGCGTGGGAGGGGTCGAGATGCTGAATGGGTTGCGAAACCGCGGTTGCCCAGGAGGCGGCCTCGGTAAAGGTGGTGCCGAAATAGCCGGTCACCGCGATCACCCAGGGGGCAGCCTGAGCGGCGATGAGTTGGTGATACAAGGTATTGCCGATCCAGGAATGGGAAACGCACCCGGCCAGGACAAAGATGGCTGCAAAAGCCAGATAAACATTGAAGCCGAGCGAGGTCAGGGTGTGATAGCGCTGACTCTTTCGTTCGAGCAAAACGGCGGTTACAATCGTAATGGCACCTATGGCAATGGCGAGCTTGGTGAAGGTAACGTGTAAGATGATAAAGAAGGCGAGCAGGGTAAGACCGGTGGAAAGCAAGCGCCGGTCGATCGCCAGGTCTGCCTTGGCCTTCTTCCAGTCGGCTGCCGTCTGGGCGACCTGCAAAGTGTAGAAAGGCATTTGGGTCAAACC
The DNA here is from genome assembly GCA_963749935.1 of uncultured Verrucomicrobiae bacterium. Classification (GTDB taxonomy): domain Bacteria; phylum Verrucomicrobiota; class Verrucomicrobiia; order Chthoniobacterales; family UBA10450; genus Palsa-1392. Next base: position 685,910 of record CAVVOH010000004.1, on the reverse strand, counting down.
AGCGAGCCGACTGCGCTGGCTCATGCTCCGCTGAGTGAGGATGGTCGCGACCAGAATGAGCACCGCGACTACGATCAGGTTGGCCGGCAAGACCTCGCGCATAAAGTCACCGGCTTGCAGTCCCCAGGTCGCTGATTCGATGATATTGGGCGTGTCGCCCCAGCGGGTGGAAAAGCCACCCAGGTTACTTGCGACCAGGGCCGCACTTAGAATCCAGCGGGAAGGGACCTGGTAGGAGGCACAAAGCCGAATGATGACCGGCGTCATGATAAGGATGGAGGTAACGTTGTGCATCAAGCCGGCCGTCACATAGGTCGAGAGAAGCAAGATCACGACCAGAAGCGGAATCGTTAGGCGAGGATGGCGCAGGCGCACCTTGCCGAGCTGGTGTCCGAGCCAGGCCGCAACCCACTTGAAGCCTTGGGAACGCTCGATCATGTGGGCGGGGATGGCGACCGCCGTGAAGAGCACCGTGATATCGGCATAATGCTCGAAGCCGGTGCGCAGCACGACCGGCGCGCTTTTCCATTGGATGACAAGGAAAGAGAGGCTGACCAGACTCATCGCCAGGGGCAGCGGCACGTCGTAGCGAGTCATCGCGTAAAAGGCCGCAAAAAGAAGCACCAGCATGAGGATGCCGGCCGCCGGTGTCATCTGCCAGGAGTTGGAAAGGGTGGCGGTATTCGCTTCCGGTGCAACGACCGCCGCAAGGGCTGGGGAACAAAGCGCGAGGAAGAGCCCGCACGAAATCAGAAACCGGCTGGTGGCCCATCGATAACTCATATGTATGCGACCTCGCCGGGCTGGATGGAGACATCCTGCGGGTTCCGATGCGGCCGGAGATGGGCGATCAACTTAAGGTCGGCCGGGAGCATCTTCGGCTCGAGGACATCGGCGGTTGAGGTGTCGACCAGCAAGCCGCTGCTGTCGCGAAAGGCCTCGAAGACCAGCGCCTGCATGCCCTGCGCCTGGGCACGGCAGGCGCGCACCCCTTTCACAGCGCTCTCTGCAAAGTCGTGCAGGACACCGTGCACGCTCTCTGCTGTCGGTTGGAGAAAAGTGACCTCGGCGATGGGAAGAAAAAGCTCCGGGACGTGCGGTGGCAGGGGCAGGATCATCCCGATTTTTTGGCCGCGACAGCCGGCCAGAAGCACGCTGTTCTTTTTATAAGCAAGCAAACGCAGGTGGACGCTGAGTGCATCGAAGGCGAGATCGACCGGGATCTGCTCCGCTTCCAGCACCCGCAATCGCTCTTCCGCTTCAGGAGCCTTGTATTGCGTCGCATACTTTAGCAACTCGGAAGTGGTGCGCGCTTTTTCTGTCTCAAGCAAGACGCGCAGGACTTCGAGCAGATCGACCTCGTCTTTCATTGAGTTGTTCGATTCAGGCTGTTTCTCGCTTGGTTCCTCCATCGCGATAGTGATCTTGCGCAAATAGAAGCGGCAGCGTCAAGCGCCGTGCACGCACCTTACTTTTCAGGGACGGGTCCGCGATCCTGCAGCACGACCCCAATCGGCCCGGCGTTGAAGCCGTCGACCCGAAGTTGGCGGCCGTCGCGCAGCACTTCGATGGGGCCCCCCTGGAAGTTTCCAGTGGTAGCCCATTCATAGGCGCTGATTATGGGCTGCCCGTTGGCGGTGAGAAACTGGTCGCCCGGTTTTAGCTCCGCGGCTCTCGGCTGCCCCTCTTCAGGATTCACCGCCGTGATCATGACGCGGACGGACTCGAGGACCGTCCCATCTGTGCGCTTGTGAGTGACGCTCTGAAAATTGCCACCGGCAAACTTCACTTCGCGGGAACTAAAGCCGACGACCCGTTCGTCGAATCCTGTCTCAAAAATGCGTTCCCGTTGCCCGATCGAGTTGGACTCCTCTTCGTAACGCGCAGCATTCCCGTTGGAGATAAAGGCGAGCGGCTTGCGATTCGCATCACAGACCTGCCGCACCCAGCGCTTCATCGCCCCGGTGGAATGCCATTCCGTTTCGACATGCAGGACCGGCCCCCCAAATTCCTTAGGATCACAACCCATTTTCCATTCGGTCGTGAGGCTACCATTCTCGTCGTAAGAGTCTTCACTGGCGTTATTGACGAGACTGTCGGTCGTGACAAGTCGGCCTGCTTCATCTTCAAAGCGGGAGGTGGTATGCCGGGTCCGTCCTTGGGGATCGATCTCTATGTCGGTCACATACCGATAGTATTGGAATCGGGTTGGGTCGTGCTCATCCATCGTTTGCCGATAGAGCAATCCGGTCGGGTTATACTCTGAAATCAGACGATGGTAGCCGGCGACGTTATAAGTCTTTTTCTCCAGTGGATCGAAGTAAGTCTGCTCGATCCGCATACCGTGCGAGCTCGGCGTGTAACTGTAGCGAGTGATCGCGTAACCTCTCTCCCCAACGGTCGGTTGGCCTTTGGCATCGAGAAACTTCTCCTCCGTCAGGTTGCCCTTGGCGTCGTAAACCAGGGCGCTCCGCCATGAAGCCGCACCCGTAAACTGAAGATCGGCCGGATGACCAAATTGGTCGTACCGAACCGTGAACTGGCTGATCTTTCGGAGCGCCCCTTTCGGGTCAGCCTTGAAATACGTGCGCTCGATGAGCTCGCCCGCGTCGTTTCGTTTCATCTCCTGCACCGACCATTCCGTCGTCGCGTTTTGCACCGGTTTTCCGTCGGCGGCGAGATTGGAAACAGCGGTCGGGTTGCCTGCATGATCGAGCTCGGTCACGATCGCGGCGATGCCATTCGAGCTGACCGGCTGGTCTCGCCCATCGCGCGGCTCGATTCGATTCTGCTTTCCCCATTTGATGGCAAAGGCGACCTGACCCGCGCGATTCGCGATCGGCTGGCCGTCACGCCCGAGGTTAACGAGATGAATGATGCGGCCCAGCTCGTCGCGAGTGAGCTGGTAGCCGAAAACACCTTCTCCGTTCGCAGATGGCTGCCCGCTCGCATTGAAGAAAGTAATTTTGACATCACGACCTTGGGCGTCCCGCTCGAACTCCATATGGGAGGCGCCGTCGCGAGTAACGGCGTCAAAGCCGCGGACGTTGAGGAAGCGAGCTCGGGCGGTGTGGCTGGAATGGTCCCCCGCGGTCTGGTGATCGTAGAGGATGCGCCAGTTCACGGTCCCGTTCCGATCGCGACTGATTGCTTCCAGCGCGTCGCGCCCGTCAAAGAAAAAATCGAGAGTGGTGGTTTCGGGCGGCTTTTCCGAATACGGCTGAGCACCGGCCAGACCCTCCATGTAAAAGGGGATCATCTCCGGATGCTGAATGCGGCGGAGCACCGCGGGATAAGCGCGGGAGTTGAGAGTTTCGGCTTTGATTACCGGGCCGCGCCGGCCGCGCCGGGTCAAGCGCAGATAAGCGGCGCAATGCGAAGCGTTCTTCCGGCTGATCTGCGCGATCGGCTCGAGACCACCGTTGACCCAGTCCACCTCGGTGGCGTACTCCAGGTGCGGCCGTTGATATAACTCCCATTCGGCAAGGCGGGCCAGGCCCGCGACCAGGAGGAGAAGCGTGGCGGCTACGCCGACAAATTTCCAAGGGTGCCGCCGCACCCACTTTAACGTGCGGACTGCCGTCGTCGGTGGCCGGGCGATAATCGTCTCGTCCTCCAGAAAACGGCGGAGGTCTTCGGCGAAAGCGGCCGCGCTCTGGTAGCGGTCGCGTGGATTCTTCTCCAGGCATTTCAGACAGATAACCTCGAGATCGCGCGGGATTTCCGGTCGATGCCAGGCCGGCGAAACCGGATCTTCGGTCAGGACCCGGACGGTCACGGCCGTCTCGCTCTCCTCCGGCAGGAAGGGCGGCCGGCCCGCCAGCATTTCATAGAGAATCGCCCCTAACGAATAAATGTCCGCGGCCGGACCGACATGGCGGCTCGAGCCTTTGGCCTGTTCCGGCGCCATGTAAGTCGGCGTTCCGATAACGGCGCCGGAGACAGTCAAATGGGTATCTTCCTTGAGTCTCTTAGCGATCCCAAAATCCGCCACCTTTGGGGTACCTTCGGCATCGAGCAGCACATTGCCCGGTTTCATGTCGCGGTGGACGACGCCATTTTGATGAGCGAAATGCAGCGCGCGGGCGACCTGAATCAATAACTGCGCGGCCTCCTGTGGCTCAAAGGATCCTTTGCGCAACCAATCGGCCAAGGAACCGGCTTCGACATACTCGAGGGAGTAGAAGGGTGCACCTTCGTGCTCTCCCACTTCATAGATGTGAGCAATATTGTTATGCTGGAGTCCGGCGGCCGTTTCCGCCTCATCGAGAAATCGTTCCAGTTCGTCTTTCCCGTAGTGGCCGGTAAGCATTTTAAACGCGACCCGTCGGTTCAACTTGATTTGGCGGGCCAGATAAACCACTCCCATTCCTCCTCGACCTAGTTCCCCCTCGATCTCATAGCCGCCAAGAACGCGGACCGGCTCCTTTGGCGTGGTCGGACGCGGGGGAGACGGCTCTGACAGGGAATCGGTCATGGTGTCATCATATCAAATGCAATCGACGGACGCGATCCCTTGGGTGTCTCTGGCGGAGCCGGCCGCCTCGCGACTCGTTTAACCATTCTTGCTTGAATCCGCATCGTTGGAGCCGTGGGGAAGCCGGCTGGGAGAGATTCGAAAAGCTTTGGCGAAGAGGCGCCGATCGGGAATCGTAGCGAGCAGATCAAGGTAAACCGGCCAGCCTCTCCGCACCGGAATCCAGGCGCGGGGAGCGTAGAGAGATCCAGTCTCACTTTCATAATTTGTTCGCAGGCGAGCAGCGCCGAGCTCGCGGTAAGCAAGGCGACGTCGCCAAAACAAAAGGGTCCAGATCCACAATTCGTCCCCAACTAAGTCTACCCGGACCGCCACCACGAATCCGAAAAAGAGGCTCGGAGCGCAAAGAACCAATGATATGAGGAGGAGCGCGGGAGAGGCCTGTCTGAGACCAGACAGAAGAACGAGACCGCCGAGGAAAGTACCCGCGATAAGTGTGCGCCAGAACCAGGACATCATCCCATAGTGATATATGGTTACCGGTCCAACCGTGCCTGATAAGAGATCTTCCGGAGATTGCATCGATGAGCACCGGGAGTCCGGCGTGGGATAAGATGTCCTGGGCGTCCGTCGCACGAAGAAGTCTATCGGCCGGGCCCTTTCATTACAACGCTGAAATCATCGTAGCTGTATTCGAATGATCTGGTCTGGAGCCAGTGAAGGATGGCTCATTCTTAATCACTCGTTAATTCGATGCAAAGCTCGACCGGAGGTCGCTCCTCCACGCTTGCCAAGCGCATGACCTTCCAGAACAAATTTGCTTGACGATTTTCTTGACGGTCTCTCAGATACTTTTATGCCCTCGCCGCACCTATGCATCAGATTTTTTCTGCTTGCCGCTGCGATCCTCAGTCTCGCGGATTGTAAGCAAAAAGCGGGCAGCAGGTTCAGCCTGGATAAAATTCGTCCGGGGATGTCCGCGGCAGAAGTCGAAGGAATTTTAGGCGAGCCCACTGTGACTGCCACGCAAAGCGTGGGAGGAGAGCATCCGGTGAGGCGAACGCAGCGTGTCTACAATGACGGCATCAACGCAGTCGTCATTCAGTTCGATGAAAACGATAGAGTCATCATCGCGACGATCGGAGCGGCCCAGGGCAGCTCGAATAGCGAGCTGGCGCAACCCGACGCTGAGCCGGGGCGAGCGCGTCCCACGGCGGCCGAAGAGGGTGTCGAAGAAGAGAAAGTCAGCATGCCGAGCGGTTTAGAGCTAACTACTCCCCTAACGTCTAAAACAATCGACGATTTACAAGTGGCGCTTGTCCGGAAACTCGGACGCACCCGCTCAGGCAGAGAGAGGCGGCGGGGTACTACCACTCTTGCCAATGAAGGAAAGAGCCGCGAGGACGATCGCTCCAAAAAGAAGCAGGATGCCAAGATAGAGAGATAGTTTTGGCCTCGAAGGAGCGACATCCAACGAGTAGACGAGTTGATTGAAGTCATTGCCCGTTGTGAGGTGCACGTTTTGGGCGCCGGCTGGAAGTTGGGCCCGATCGGTGAGGTTAACGATGCCGCTGTCTTCCATCTCGGTGCTGGTAAAGACCCATTCCGTGCCGGAGCCGGCCACCAGTTTCATGTCCTTGGGCACCTGCAGTTGAAACTGGCCGTTCCCGCTGTACTTGGCCATGGCGCGGGCTTTGATCTTGGCCGTCGCCCTCCGGTGTACATCGTCTCGCTCGAGAGAGAAGTCGTCGATCACAGCCGCAGCCAACTGATGCTTGACGTTGCGCAGCATCATGTCTGGATGGTCGCCATACTGATCTTTCCAGAGCTGCCATTGCTGGGCCCCGAGCTGAAACTTAAATTCGATCTCAGCGTCGCCCTCTTCGTCGAGGTGATAGATTCGCTCCACGGTGCGACTCGCTTCCTGGGCCCTGACTTTGACTGCCCCACCCGCGAGGATGATAGCGATCGCGAAGACCGTTCCGACCTGATTCATGAAGTTTGTCCTAGTCATCATCATTCGTCTCCACCCGCGTTGTTAAAGCCAATTCGCGCTGAACTAATAAGATCCTGAATGATTGGTTGATTACGCTCGAACTGCCCTTTGGCCGCGCCCACAAACAGGCCGACAACTCCGCTCGAGGTCGGTCCGAACATTCCCACCCACTGGTAGGCACCGTTCGAGTAGGATGTCGTCCCGGTATAGACGATCGCATTCCCTTTCGGCTGCTCACCTACCACTTTGACCCGGCCGCCCAATTTTGCGACCCCTTGACGCGCTCTTTTCATGGCGGCGCTGGCTGATGAGAGATCTGCATAATGAAAGACGTTGATCTCGACTGAGGTCTGCCTGTCCTGGGCGGAGAAGACCATGCCGGGGATTGGCCCGTTCTCGACCCGCGTCCATCCTTCCGGCACGTCGACCGAAACCGTGTTGTCGGCACCGACCCAGCGAGAGTAGCCCGGCCGGACCTGAGCATCGGCTGCGGGCTCGTTGCTTTCCGCGGTGTTGCCGCTATTCCCGCTGTTGCCGGTGCCAGCGTTCTGCGCATAGGCGGCGGCGGTGTGCTGGGAGCGTTCGCTGAGAATGTTTTTTATCTTGTCGATCTCGACATTCGGCAACTCAGGGGCGTGGAACCCCTCTTTCTGATATTCCTGAACGTTGACCCAGATCTGCGGGGTGATCAGCCGGCCATCTTGCGTGATCAGTTCGCCGGTGGCCATTTTGACCGCATTTTCAAAAGAGACAGGTTCCTTTTGCTGCACTGCCATGGGCGTGATGGCGGTGCATTCGATCGGAATGACATCGGTCGGATTTTGGCCGTAGCGAACCACGGTCAGGGCGTGCCCGGGGAGGAAGACGACATTGCTTTGTAACCCCAAATGTTCCATGACCGAGGCCCAGAGAATAGCCAGCTCGATGCACAGGCCCTGGTTCGTGATGATGACATCGCGCGGCAGCCGGACTGTCTGGATGAGAGTTTTAATATCCCCGATCCGCTCGGGCACCCCCGAAGAGCTGGTGTAGCGCATACCGGTTTCGCACATGTAGTCGTAGACCGCTTTCATAGTGCGGGCGACTTCCTGCGGGTCTTTCGTCGCCCCGGCCATCGTCCCGCCGGCTCGCTTCGTCACCTCAGCGACGAATTCCTTCACCACCGGGTCGTTAGGGGTGACCATGGCCGCGGCAAAGGGCGAGTTGATATACACGTCGTACCAGGTCAACACTTCGTTCTGCGGCAGGTCGGTGTATTCGATCTCATTAACCGCGCGCAGGATGACGTTGGAGCGCAGGATCTGCTCCTTCATTTTCCCCTCCTCATCAGCCCAGCGCACTTTCGTCTCGAGGGTCGCATTGGTCTCGGTATTCAGCTGTGTCACCTTGGCCGGGAGCTGCGGGTAATAAGTCTCCACCACCGTCTGCCCGGCCGGCACTTCCGGGTAGGTCGTGGGGGTTGTCCAGGAGATGTAATCCGGAATCTGGTAACTGACGGAAAGATCGCGCACCACCCCGGTGCCGGAGTTTTTGAAAATGATCTTACTCAAAAAGTAACGGCCGTTCTGGGCTGAGGCATCCCCATAGATTTTGTAGGCGAAGGTCATGATGGATTTGCGCACCAGCGGATCGTCCCAGACCAGTTTGCCGGAGCCGCCTCCTCTGAAAAAGAAGAGGCCGAGGCAGGCAAAGCCAGCCAATGCCAAAATCAGGGCGCCAAGTCGGAGAAGTATTTTCATCTGCGTGCGGATTTCATTGCCTCTTTGTTCAAAAAGACCTTCTACAGAGGAAGTAGCGTATCTGTCACGGAAAAAGGGCCGCCTATTTTCCACCTTCTTCGTGATCGGTGATTTGAGGGAGGCACGACATCGACTAACGTCCCCTCACAAATGGTTGTCGCTCCAAACCCTGTCATCACGCCGGCCGAAATCGCCAAACACGGACTCACCCTGGAAGAGTTTGAGCGAATTCGTCAGATTCTCGGACGCGATCCGAATTTCACGGAACTGGGGATCTTTTCGGTGATGTGGAGCGAGCATTGTTCCTACAAGAACTCGAAGCACGAACTGAAAAAGTTTCCCACTACCGGACCCGGTATCCTGGTCAAGGCCGGGGAGGAAAACGCCGGGGTGGTTGATATCGGTGACGGCTGGGCGGTGGCCTTCAAGATTGAAAGCCATAATCATCCAAGCGCGATCGAGCCATTCCAGGGCGCGGCGACCGGAGTTGGGGGAATCATTCGCGACATCTTCACGATGGGGGCACGGCCGGAGTTCCTGCTGAACTCGTTGCGCTTCGGCCCGATCACGGGCGACTCGAGAAATGTCGCGACCAACCGCCGTCTTTTCACCGGCGTGATCGCCGGGATCGCGCATTATGGCAACTGCATCGGCGTGCCGACGATCGGCGGCGAGATTTACTTCGACGAAAGTTTTGAGGGGAATCCGCTGGTCAATGTTTTTTGCCTCGGCGTCCTGCGGCATGAACAACTGGCGCGCGGTGCCGCCAGCGGCGTCGGGAATCCCGTTTTCTATGTCGGCGCAGAAACGGGGCGCGACGGATTGGCCGGGGCGGCCTTTGCCTCGCGCGAGCTGACGGAGGAATCGCGCGAGGATCGACCAGCGGTTCAGGTGGGCGATCCCTTTAAAGAAAAACTGCTCCTCGAAGCGTGCCTTGAGTTGCTCGCGACCGATGCCGTGGCCGGCATCCAGGATATGGGCGCGGCGGGGCTTACTTGTTCGACCTGCGAGACGGCCAGCCGCGGTGGAACCGGGGTCGAGATCGATCTCGCAAAAGTGCCGAAGCGCGAGAGTGGAATGACGCCGTACGAAACGCTCTTGAGCGAATCGCAGGAGCGGATGTTGATCATCGCGCACAAGGGCAAGGAAGATGTCGTTAGGCGCATTTTCGAGAAATGGGACGTCCCCTGTGCCGAAATCGGGCGGGTGACGGGCGACGGCATGATGCGCGTGCTCGATGGCGGCGCGACGGCGGCGGAAATTCCGGCCAAACCGCTGGCCGATGAAGCGCCGCTTTATTCGCGCGAGGCGAAACCGCCGGGTGCGACCGCGAATGGCACCAAGACCACGAAGGATTTCCTGGATGGTATTCCTTTTCCGCCTCCCGGCTTCGAGAGCTCCGGGTCCTTCCTGACGGACGCTTTGCGGAGACTATTGAGTGACCCGTCGATTGCGTCAAAGAACTGGGTTTACCGGCAATACGACCATATGGTGCGCACCGGCACTGTCGTTAGGCCCGGCTCGGATGCGGCCGTCTTCCATCTGCGCGAGGCCAACAAATTTCTCGCCGCCACGACCGATTGCAATTCACTCTATTGCCGGCTCGACCCCCGCGAAGGAGGGCGCATCGCCGTCGCGGAAGCGGCCCGAAACCTGGCTTGCTCGGGCGCGGTCCCGCTCGCTGTGACCGATAATCTCAATTTCGGTAATCCTTACAAGCCGGAGAACTTCTGGCAGTTGCGCGAAGCGGTGGAGGGTGTCTCCGAAGCCTGCCGCGCTTTTTCCACGCCCGTCATCGGCGGCAACGTCTCCCTCTACAATGAGAGTCCGGCCGGGGTGGTCGATCCCACGCCGACGGTGGCCATGGTCGGCCTGATCGAGCGCGAGGAGTGGATCACGACCCAGTTCTTCAAAGCAGCCGGCGATGTCGTGATTCTCTTGGGTGACTTCGGCTTTGAAATGGGTGGATCACGTTTCGTCAAAACGATCCACGGCGTGAAAATCGGACTACCGCCGCGGCTCGACTACGAGCGCGAGTTGGCGGCGCAGAATACACTTCGGGAATTGATCCGGGCCGGCCAGGTCCGGAGCGCACACGATTGCAGCGACGGCGGACTCGCGGTGGCGCTGGCGGAATGCTGCTTCAATCCTGCCGGTTCGTTAGGCGCAAACCTCGATCTGGCAGGCGCCGAGGGACGGCTTGATCAGATCCTCTTCAACGAAACGCAGTCGCGCATTGTCATTTCTACCATGCCGGAAAATGCCGAAGCCGTCCTCCAACTGGTGCGCGAGCGCCAAGTCCCGGCCCACCGTCTTGGCACGGTGGGAGGAGACGCGCTTCGGCTCACTGCGGCCGGCGAGACGCTTACCTGGCCTCTGCCGGCAATTCACGACGGCTGGTTTAACTCAATCGCCCGCGCGGTCGAAGGCAAACTGACGACGGCGTGAAAATCTAAGAGCCACAGACGACGAGAAGGTGACTCTGGGCCTGTAACTCGTGCGATTGGACTCGGGATAGCGACGCCACGGGTTTTTCGCCGGACCTGGCTCTTGGAACGGTTCAACCAGGTCTTGTGCGTGGGTGCTGGAACGTGAGAGTGGACGGCGAGTGGCTTGGTTTGAGCAGTATCTGAAACGTGCGCACGAGGTGCGCTCTACCCACGGTACCTGCCCCGATGCCGTGGGAAGGCGATGAAGCGGTCGCCATACGCACTGCGGCACCGCGCAATGAAACCGAGACGGGGCTTACAACTGTTATAATTACCATAATTTCTGGTATCACATCTGCTGCTGTGGATATATGGGCCAACAGCACAAATCAACTTACCAGCGCAGTCTCCGGAGAACCGCGTGCCTCCTGATGATCACCCTAGTCTCTGCCGTAGAAGCGGCGGTTCCCCCGATTCCAAAAGGTATCTTCTCCATGCCGGCCGTCGAAAAATCGGGCTTCCCAGATCAAATCCTGAACGATCCGAGAGTCGTCGGAATCGACCTCGGAGGCGCCTGGGGAACCGATCTTGAGACGACCGAGGGCGTCTATGACTGGTCCTTTGTGGACAGCGAAATCGCCAAGGCAGAAAGCCATGGAAAAAAAGTTCTTCTTCGAATCGTCGCCGGCGGCATCAACGTTCCGGCTTGGGTTATGGCGAATCCCAACGTCCAGACCTTCTCCTTCGTCGACCAGAACCTCTATCATTCCACTTACGGGCAGGTCCTGACAATACCTGTCTTCTGGGATCCTATTTTCCTGGAAAAAAAAATGGCGCTAATCGCGGCTGCCGGCGCTCACTTGTCGGGTCATTCCTGCATCGAAGTAGTGAGTTGCTCGTTTGCCAACGCGACGACCGGTGATTGGAACGTTCCGGGCACCCCGGAAGATATCGCGAATTGGCAGGCGGCAGGATACGACACCGAAACAATGGTCAACGTGGGCAAGATGACCGTTGACGCCACGATGGCTGCCTTTCCGAACCAGAATGTAGCTCTCTCGATCGGCCGCGACCCCTCCGGTCTCGATCCCACGCCGGATTATCTGGCCGAAATGGTCGTTGATTACGCAACGAAGACCTACGGGCGCTTTATCACTGAAAAGAACTCACTTTCCGCCACCACCCGCGATCCCGCTGGTTCTTCTCCTCTCTTCTCATGGCAGGTACTCTTCGATCAGACTCCCAATGTGGCCGGACAGATGTTGTGGTTCGTAACTGGTGATACGACTTACCGCATGAACGGCGGCACCAGCGGCGCTGAGGCGGATGTTCTGCTTAATGCGGTGACAATCGGCATTCATTACGGAACTCAATATCAGGAGATCTATGAATCAGACCTGAAGAATCCGGCGCTGAGCCCCGTCATCGATGCGGCGAGCGCTCTTCTCACCGACGCCAATCTTTCGCTTCCGGCTCCGCCAGATAGCGCAAGCGCCACCTCAGACTCCGTCTCACAAGTCAACCTCACCTGGCGAGACAATGCGATAAACGAACTCGGTTACAGAGTCGAATCAAAGCTCGGAGTGCAGGGAACTTACCAGGTCGTAAGCACATTCGGACCCAATATAACCAGCGTTACACTGACCAACCTCTCTGAGGGGGCACAATATTATTTCCGGGTCCAGGCGGTTAACGGGGCGGGAGTTTCTGGATACTCAAACGAAACCTCGGCCGCTACCGTTCTCAAGGCTCCCGGAGGCTTGACCGCGCAAGCCTCTTCCTCATCTAAGGTCAATCTGACCTGGTCGGATAACTCTACCACAGAAGATGGCTTCACAATCGAGCGAAGCGCCGTCACGGACACCGACTTCGCAGTCATAGCAAACGTGAGCGCGAACGCCGCGGGTTTCACTGACTCAGGTTTAAGCGACGGCACCGACTATTGGTACAGGGCACGTGCGTATACTTCTGAAGCGGTCTCGACCTACACGGGGAACAAGAAGGCGACTACGCTCAACGATCTTCCAGGAGCGCCGTCCACGCTTGCGATTACTTCTGTCTTCTCGAACAGAGTCAGCCTCGTCTGGGTCGACAACACTGACGATGAAACAGGCTTTAGACTCCAACGCAAAATGGGCGCGACTGGAACGTTCGCCGACATCAAAACCACGGCCGCCAACGTCACCTCCTACACCGATCGCAGCAGTCTTTTGGATGGCGCTTTATACACTTACCGGGTTTGTGCGACGAACTCCGCGGGGGACTCTGCCTTTTCCGCTGAAGTCACTGCCACCACCCCTCTAAGCTCTCCGAACGCCCTGACCGCCCAGGCCACATCCTCATCTACGGTCACCCTGGCCTGGTCGGATCACTCCGCGACTGAGGATGGCTTCAAAATCGAGCGAAGCCCGCTCACGAGTACCAATTACAAGGAGGTCGCCACCGTCAGCGCCAACGTTACGTCATTCATTGACACGGGGCTGAGCGGAGCCACCAAGTATTGGTATCGAGTGCGCGCTTCCAATGCCAATACCGCTTCTGCTTATTCGAATCAGAAGCAAGCTACGACACTGAACGATCTTCCGGCCGCGCCATCTGCGCTCAAAATTACCTCTCTCCTATCCAATAAAGTCAGCCTCTCCTGGAGCGACAACTCTTCCAATGAGTCCGGTTTCAGAGTTCAGCGGAAAGCAGGCGCTGCGGGAACGTTCACCGATATAAAAACGACCGCGGCCAGCATTACCTCCTACACGGATCAGGATGGCGGCCTGCAAGATGGCACCCCATACTTCTATCGGGTGTATGCCACCAACGCGGCCGGAGATTCTGTCTTTTCCAATGAAGCGTCGGGCACAACCATCCTCACATCTCCTTCCGCTCTCGAGGCTCAGGCTTCCTCGTCATCTGAGATTCTTCTCACTTGGTCCGATCGCTCTGCGACTGAAACGGGGTTCACAGTCGAGAGAAGCCCAGTCACTAACACGAGCTTTAAGATTATTGCCACAGTGGGCGCAAACACTACTTCGTTCACCGATGTCGGTCTCGACCGTTCCACCAAATATTGGTACAGGGTCCGTGCTTTCAATTCTGGCACGACCTCCGACTATTCAAATGAGAAGCAGGTTACAACGCTCCAGGAGGTGCCGGCAGCGCCCTCCGCGCTCATGATTACCTCACTTCAATCAAACTCTGTCGGCTTCTCTTGGAGTGACAACTCTGACAACGAATCCGGCATTAAGATCCAGCGCAAACGGGGCCCGACAGGAACGTTCTCCGATATCAAAACAACGGCGGCCAATATTACTTCCTATACCGACCGCGACGAGGCTCTCACAGATGGCACTTCCTACTTCTACCGGGTCTGTGCCACCAATTCGGTGGGAGACTCTGTCTACTCGGGTGAAGTGAACGGCACTACGCTCCTGGCAAAGCCAACTTCGGCGACCGCAGTCGCTGTGTCTTCGGGGCGGATTGACCTGTCCTGGACAGATAATTCATCCTCTGAGAGCGGCTATAAGATCGAGCGGAAAACGACGTCAGCTGGCACCTACACGCAGATCGCGCAGGTCGGTTCGAACGTTCGAAGCCATAGTGACATAACCGGGCTCGATTCTAACACGAGGTATTATTATCGAGTTCGGGCGACGAATGGAACGACCGATTCGGAGTATTCGAACGAGCCGTCTGCCGTGACCTTCCGTTGAAGCGATCATGATCGTAGACGCTCCCCGTTTTAGGGGCCGCTTTGCGGCAGTGGCCGTTCGGGCGGCCACGTTGAAATCGCCGGAAGTTGTTCGCCGACGGCGGCGGAGTCCAGCCGAAGTTCGAGTGGCAGACGTCACGCCGGCTCTGTTGGTTCATCCTCCAGATGCGCTCGACGAGGCTATGCGCATCGTGGCCTTCCGATGGCTCAGAACCACTTCCATCCACCGGTGCTGACTTATTATGGCCCTTTGCCCTGCAGCATCGCGGGCAGGAGAGCGCAGGAATCGTGACCACGAACGGCCCGGGATCGACCTTCCAATTGCATCGCGACATGGGCCTCGTCTCGCAGGTTTTCGGCAGGAGGAGCTGGCGGTGGCGCTGGCCGAATGCTGCTTCAATCCGCAGGGTTCGTTAGGCGCAAATCTCGATCTGGCAAGCGCCGAGCGACGGCTGGATCAAATCCTCTTCAACGAAACGCAGTCGAGAATTGTCATTTCCAGCGTGCCTGAACACTCCTCTTCCGTTTTGACGTTTTGCCAAGCGCGAGGAGTGCCTGCGCATGGCTTGGGCACGGCCGGCGGGGAGCAACTCAGCCTCACGGTGGCGGGCGAAACGCTGCGATGGTCGGTCGAGGAAATTCACCGCGATTGGTTCGACGCCATCGCCGGTGCGGTACAGAATGAAGCGGCGACGAACTCATGAAAATCAAGCAACAGCATATCTACGAGAAGGTGATTCTGGGTCTGGAACTGCTCGGTTTTGGCGCGATCCTGTCAGTCCTCTGGCTGGACGAATACGCCGACGTTCCCTTCCGCTTTTTTGGAGCGTTGAAGACTCCTTTGCGGCCTTCTGAATTTTGGTTCGAAGCGGTGACCGTCCTGATCGTAGCCACGGTCGTCGTCATGGCCACACTTTGGGTTTTTCGGCGGTTGCGCTTTTTGGAAAGCGTTATTCAGGTGTGCGCCTGGTGCCGAAAGGTCAATGTGCAGCAGGAATGGCTCAGTTTTGAGCAATATCTGAAACGGGAGCACGACGTGCAGTCGACTCACGGGATTTGCCCGGAGTGTCGCGCCGCAGCCAGCGCACCGAGGGCGCCAACCCAAACGGCCGAAGCGGGGTAGCGACCGTGCCTGCCAGGAAGGTGGCAGGCAAGAATCTATTGCCGGTGGATTTTCCTCAGAAGTTGAATTTGTTTGGACCATATGGTTGGCGGAAAGACTGCCGAACCACGGTGACCCCGATTTGTTTTCATTCTCGTGAGATGCAGGCCGACGCCAGATGAGTATCTTTGCCGCCTCGATGGTACAGGACGAATTTCTTCCGCCGCCGCAGCCGCCCTATCCGATGCACGAGTGCGGCATTTTTGCCGTCTTCGGGCATCCGAACGCGGCGGTCTTGACCTATTACGGCCTCTTTGCCCTGCAACATCGCGGGCAGGAAAGCGCCGGCATTGTCACAACCAATGGCCCGGGCTCGACCTTCCATCTGCATCGCGACATGGGCCTCGTCTCGCAGGTTTTCGGGCAGGAGGAGCTGGCTCGCCTTAGAGGGACGCGCGCCGTCGGCCATACCCGCTATTCCACCACCGGCTCGAGCACAGTGAAGAATGCGCAGCCCTTCGTGGTCGATTGCTTCCGCGGCCAGATCGCGATCGCGCACAACGGTAACCTGATCAATGCCGACGTCCTGCGCGATGAACTGGAACGCAAAGGTTCCATTTTCCAAACCACGGCCGACAGCGAAATCATCCTGCATCTCCTGGCCCAGCCGTCGGGCAACGGCGGCAGCATCCTGACCGCACTGCGGCGGATCGAGGGCGCCTTCTCGCTCGTCATCATGAGCGAGCGCGAAATCATCGCGGTGCGCGATCCGTTTGGCTTTCGGCCGCTGTCGTTAGGCAAGCTCGACGGCGCCTATGTCCTCGCTTCGGAAAGTTGTGCTTTCGATCTCATCCATGCCGAATTCATCCGCGAGATCGAACCGGGCGAAGTCCTGATCATTAACGAAGACGGCCTGCGCTCGGAATGGCCATTCCGCGACGAAAAGCCGGCTTTTTGCATGTTTGAGTACGTCTATTTCTCCCGGCCCGACAGCATCATCGGCGGGGTCAACGTCGCCAAGGTCCGCACCGAAATGGGCCGCGAGTTGGCCAGCACGATTTCCGGTCGAAGCCGATATCGTGGTGCCGGTGCCGGACTCGGGGAATTACGCCGCGCTTGGGTTTGCGCATGAATTGAACATTCCCTACGAACACGCCTTTGTGCGCAACCACTACATCGGGCGCACCTTCCTCCAGCCGAGCCAGCTCATTCGCGATTTCGATGTCCGGGTGAAGCTGAATTTGATCAAGGAAGCGGTCGAAGGAAAACGCGTCGTGGTGGTGGATGACTCGATCGTTAGGGGAACGACCGCGCGGGCACGCGTCGTCAATCTGCGCGAGGCCGGCGCGAAAGAAGTCCACATGCGGGTCAGCTGCCCGCCGCATCGCTTCGCCTGTCATTACGGGATCGATTTTCCCGATCCGGAGAAGTTGATCGCGAATCAGAAAACGATGCCGGAAATCTGTGATTATCTCGGAGTCGACAGCCTCGGCTATCTCGATCTTGAGGGAATGATCCGCGCCACCGGGAAAGATCCGAGCAGTTTTTGCCTGGCCTGTTTCACCGGCAATTATCCACTGCCGGTCGATCCGGCGCTCGATAAATTCATCATGGAAAAGCGCGAAAACCGCGCCAAGGCGCTCGCGGAAGAAAAGCAGCCGACGCTTTTCGCTGGGCTCAAGTAGCGTGGAGCGCGAAAAAAGCCTACGCCCGCGCGGGCGTTGACGTTGACCTTGGCAATCTCGTCAAGCGTCAGATCCAGGGGCGCGTTCGCAGCACTCATGGTCCCGAAGTGCTCAGTAAGATTGGTGGCTTTGGCGGTCTCTTCGCGCCGAATTTTTCCGGGATGCGGGAGCCGGTGCTGGTGGCGAGCGTCGACGGCGTCGGCACCAAACTGAAGATCGCTTTCGCGCTCAATCGTCACGACACAGTCGGCGCCGATTTGGTCAACCACTGCATCAACGACATCGCCGTCCTCGGCGCGCGCCCGCTTTTTTTTCTCGATTACATCGGGGCGGAGAAATTGGAGCCGAAGGTCTTTAGCCAGATCCTGAGCGGGTTCAGCAAAGCCTGTCGCGCGGGCGGTTGCGCCTTGATCGGTGGGGAGACCGCACAGATGCCTGGGATGTATCGCAAAGGAGAATATGATCTCGCCGGCTGCATCGTCGGCGTGGTTGACCGCGCCCGGATGATCGACGGTTCACGGATCAAACCGGGTGAC
The DNA here is from genome assembly GCA_963749935.1 of uncultured Verrucomicrobiae bacterium. GTDB lineage: Bacteria > Verrucomicrobiota > Verrucomicrobiia > Chthoniobacterales > UBA10450 > Palsa-1392. Next base: position 668,243 of record CAVVOH010000004.1, on the reverse strand, counting down.
GTGATTCTCGGTTTGCCCTCGAATGGATTGCACACCAACGGTTATTCCCTGGCCCGGAAAATTTTCTTCGAGCAGATGCGGCTCAAGCCGACCGCGAAAATTCCGGGATTGCGCTTGTCGTTGGGCGAAGAACTGCTCCGCACCCATAAGAACTACCAGCCACTTCTCGCCCAGGTGGCGCCGGGAAGCTGAAAGGCCTCGCCCACATCACCGGCGGTGGTCTGGTCGATAATCTGCCGCGGGTTTTGCCTGTCGATTGCGATGCGATCATCGACCTGGCGAGTTGGAAGGTGCCGACGATTTTTCAGCTCATGCAGGAGCGCGGCCGGGTTCCGCGGGCCGAGATGTATCAGGTTTTCAACATGGGAATCGGCATGGCAGCGATCGTCTCGCCTAACGACTCCGCAATGGTCGCCAAGCAACTGCGGGCCAAAGTCATCGGCCGAATTGAGCGCGGTCGCGGGGCGGTTCGCCTGGCTTGAAGCAGAGGATGACCGCGGCAGTCGGGCCCCGAGTCTCTTTTTCCTCCACGGGCGACACTCTCATTCGATGTGGGGAGCTTTTAGCGTGCGCGGTCCGCGAGGTAAAGCCGCGGTTCGCTCGACATTTAACGCTGGCTGGTCTAGAAGTCCGGCATCCAGAGGGCAGTTAGCTCAGCGGTAGAGCGGCACGTTTACACCGTGTTGGTCGGGGGTTCGATCCCCTCACTGCCCATCGCGCCGGCGATCAGACGCCAGACGGCGCCGAGGGGTTTAATTCCGACCAATCTAGCGTAAATAGACGCAAGTTGGCTGCCAACAAGATTTTATATCAAGACGACGCGTCGGAGCGTCCCATTTTCGCAACCGCGATCGTGGCAAACGCGGTCGAGTTTGTCGTAAACGCGGTTGAGTTTGCCGTAAACGCGGTTGAGTTCGTCGCAAACGCAATCGAGTTCCTCACGAACGCGGCCGCGACTGTCACAAACGCAATCGAGTTTGCCTCAAACGCGACCGCAGACGCGACAAACGCAACCGAGTTTACCCCATCCGCGACCGCGAACGCGACAAACGCAACCGAGTTTGCCCCAAATGCGACCGCGTCCGTCGCAAACTCAATCGCGATCGGGGCAAACGCGATCGCAAAAGTCGCGACCGTGGTTCGGCCACGCGGCTAGCGGACCGGGAGAATGGCCAGGGCGACGAAGCTTTGCACGACCTTGTCTTCCTGGTTCTTCGTCAGGCTGCGATAACGAATGAGCCCGTAACCGGGCTTGGATTGGGAGAGACGCGCTTCCAGGATTTCGATCTCAACGTGAATCGTATCGCCCGGGCGCACCGCCACCGGCCAGCGCAGTTCGTCGATCGCCCGGCCGACGATGCCACCTTCCACCTGCATGAGATCGACGAAGAGCCGCATCGAGATGGCGGCCGTGTGCCACCCGCTGGCGGCCAGACCGCCGAGCAGATTTTTGTCTGGATTGGACTCGAGATGGAATGGTTGTGGGTCGTACTCCCGCGCGAATTGGACGATCTCCTCCGCCGAGAGCGTGCGGGTGGGGGAAACAAACCGGCTTCCGATCGGAAAATCTTCAAAGGCGCGACCCATGGCGGCAGCATCACAGCATTGCCCGGTCGGATGCAAGGTGTAAGCTCCGCCTAACGACATCCCAATGAGTGAAACGGAATTGATGGACGAAGCTGTGACCCAGGCACGCAAGAGCCTCGGCGAAGGTGGCATCCCGATCGGATCGGCCCTGGCCCGCAACGGCGAGCTCCTCGCGGTCGGGCACAACAAGCGCGTGCAGGAGGGCGATCCGATCACGCACGCCGAGATCGATTGTCTCCGCAACGCCGGGCGCATCGGCAGCTTTCGCGACACTGTTCTCTATTCCACCCTCATGCCCTGCTACCTCTGCAGCGGTGCGGTAGTGCAGTTTGGCATCCCGAAAGTGATCGTGGGTGAGAGTCGCACTTTTCCGGGCGGGCCCGAGTTCATGCGCAGCCACGGCGTGGAAGTGATCGACCTCGATCTGCCGGAATGCGTCGAGATGATGCAGAAGTTCATCGCCGAAAATCCCGAGCTCTGGAACGAAGATATCGGTCGTTAGGGCGAAGGCGGCCCGAGCAGACTCGCCTTCGTCTCTTCCGAGAGCGTGCTGTTCGCGATCCAGGCGCGGGCGGCGGTCGGATCCTGTTTGAGCCATTCCGTGGCCAGGTCGGCCTGCAATTTCTGGCGTCGCTTGGGATCGGCGATGGTCGCAGCCCACGTCATCGCCTCGGTCGGCTCTTCGTAGGCGAGGACGGCGCTGTAAACACCGACCGCCTCATCCCGCACCGAACCGCCTAACGAATTCAGAAAGTTTTCGGCGGCGGCCGAATCCTGCCGGGCCCAAATCCGGGCGATCGACCCGAGCGTGCCACCGCCGTCGGCGGCGGGCAGGCTGGCCACCCATTGCGCAGCCGCGCGCGGATCTTGCATGGCCAATTGCTGCGCCACGATGCCGATGGCGGTACGTCGCCCTTCGGCGTTAGGCAATTGGCTGACCCATTCGCGGGCGTGGGCGGGATCCTGATTGAAAAGCATGCCGGCAAAAGAGGCGAACATTTCCCCGCGACCGACGAGCGGATGCGCCGCCACATAGGCCTCCGCCGCGCGCGGATCGGTCTGCCACCAACCATTGAGCGCGCCCTGCTGGGCTTGGTTGCCGTAGGCGTCGCCATGTTCCTGCGCCCAGGCCAGGGCCGCCACCGGGTCGTGGGCCGCCCAGTTGTAGGTCGTGGCGTTGAAGGCACTAAAGAAGTCCATCCCACTGGCGCCGATCTCGTCGAGGAAATGAGCCGTGGCGGCCGGTTCGGCCTGGGCCCAACGCGCCGCCGCCACGCTGATCATTTCCCTTTTTGATTTCCGATCCAGGCGCTCGGGGCCGAGCTGATTGAGCGCGCGCGCCAGTTCTCCAGCCGCCTTGGGATCGGCACTATTGACCACCGTGAGGAGCGCCCGGTCGCGCAAGTGCGCCCGCTTCATGGCCAGCGCCGAAGCGAAGGCGGCGGGCGGATCGAGCACCGCCCAGACTTTGTAAAAAGCGCTGATCCGGAGTTGCGAATTCGTGCCGCGCGGCAGCGCTTCCAGTTGCCGGGCCAGAGCCGCGATCTCGGCTGGCGTTCGCTGCGCAAGCAGGCCAAACAACTCCTGAAAAGGCACCTTGGCGATATCGGCCAGCAAGACGCGGCTCTCTTCTTCTTTCGTTAGGGGAGAAGTTTGTCGCGCGGAATTCGCGGCCGGGCGCTCGAAGGTTTCGGCAGTCGTTGGGTCCGCAGGTTTCGGTCGGCGCCAGAGCAAACCCACTTCCACCGTCACGATGGCGAGGAGGGCCGCAGCCAAGATCCATTCTCTTTTCATGGGCCGGGCGGCGCAGATAGCAGGCGCGTCTTGTCTTCGGCTGAAAGAGAGCTGTTTTGAATCCAGTTTGTGGCCGCCGACGGATCGCGCCTTAACCAATCACGCGCCAACTGCTCCTGAGCGCTTGTTCTCAATCTGGGATCGGAAATGGCACCCGCCCAAGTCATGGCCGCGGCCGGATCTTTGGTGGCGACATTGAGACTGAAATTTTGCACCGCCTGGTCCCGACCCGCGCCGTCGTACTGGCCGAGCCACTCCCCGGCCGCAGACGCGTCCTCGCCCGCCCAGAGGCCCACCGCCTCGGCCAGCGCGGTCCCACCGTCCCCGACGGGCAACGAGCTGGCCCATTTAACGGCGGCTGCCGGATCGTCGAATGCCCAGGAAATGGCGAGCGAAGAGTTCGCTTGCCGGCGCGCGTCGTCGTTAGGCAATTGACTCACCCATCGCCGCGCGCGCGCCGGATCGTCTCGAAATATGTTCGAGGCCAGGGTGCCGGCCAGTTGCCAATCCTGCAAGGTGGTGAGGTGGGATTGGACGTAGGCCTCTGCCGCCGATGGATCGTTCTCCCACCATCCGGCCACCGCGCCGGAAAGAGCGAAGTTTGGGCCGGGTCGCTTTTTCTCCTTCGCCCAGGCGATCGCCGCGGCCGGGTCGAGGGCGGCCCAGTTCGAGGCCACGTCACTCCAGACCGTGAAGAAGCTCATCCCGGTTGAGCCGTCCGCCTCCAGAAAGCGGGCCGCCGCCAGCGGGTCGATCCGGCTCCATTTGCTCACTCCCTGCGAAAGCAGACCGGTCTTTTCATTCCCAGAGAAGACGTCTTCGGGCAGTTGTTTAATCCAAGGAACCAACGCACCGGCCATGCTCGCGTCGGTGCCGTCCAGCACCGCTTCGAGAGCCGCCATGCGCAGGTGGGCGGGGAGCGATTTTGCTTCGGCAAAAGCGCCGGCGGCGTCCAGGGTGGCCCAGGCCTTGAAGAAAGCGGCCACTTTCGCATCGGTCGCGGGGCCCCTCGGGAGATCCTTCAGCTTGTGCGCGAGCGCGGTGATCTCATCCGGTTGGCGATGTGCCAGCGCGCGATAAACTTCGCGAAACGGAAACGCGGGATCACGCAGCAGGCGTTCATCTTCCTGCTCCGTCGTTAGGCCGCTGCGGGCTGGCTCGCGCTGGACGACTGGGCTCGTCGGTTTCGTCTCAGTAAAGACCTTTCCGTTCCACACCATGAGCGCCAGGCCAAGCACGCAGGCCAGCAGACCGAGCGTGGGAAGAACAAGGTCGTTAGGGCGATTCATCCTCAGGTTCGACGAAGCGACACGGGAGCGGTCCGCGTCATTCAACAAAAACCGGTTGCTTCGGAAAAAGCAATCGGCTTTTCTAGAGAAGAACTTCACTTCGAACATTCTCTTGTCGATGAACAAAACACTCTTCTTTCTCGCCGCCTCGCTCCTCGCATTTCAAGTCGGGCTCTGCGCTACCGTTCCAGACAAGGCCAGCGTAACCAAGCCGGTCTCGTTCGCCGTCCTGGAGGATTACGACAAAGGGGCCGATCTAAACGATGTCGCGCTGGATTTTCAACTCATGAACGAGCTGGGTATCGATCAGATGCGTTGCAGCTTTGGCTGGGATGACTATGAACCACAGCGAGGACGTTATGACTTTGCCTGGCTAAAGCAGTTTGTCGCCTTGGCGAACCAGTATGGGATTAAGCTGCGACCTTATCTGGCTTACACCGCGCCGTGGGCGGGAGGGGGTGGAAGCGATGACATCTACTGGAACGACCCTCCAGCCAACCTCCAGGACTGGTATGACTTTGTCTACCAACTGGCCTCTACTCTGAGCGTCTATCCCAACGTTCTCTCCTACGAGATTTACAATGAGGAAAACGATTCCTTTTGGTGGGAAGGCGGGATTTATAAGTATGGTGACACTCTGCGTCAAGCTGCGCTCGCCATCCGCGCGGCTGATTCCGATGCGCAGGTTATTGTGGGCGGGTTCGTCTTTCCCGATTTCGATTATCTCTTCCCGCTGGTCGATGCCGGGCTACCTGAGTATTATGACATCCTTCCTTTCCACGCTTATCCGGAGACCTTTGAGAAGAGCGCGGTGGAAGAATATCTCGACGAACAGTATTACGATTACTTCGTTCCCGAGAATCGAGTCGGCGGTAACAAGCCGATCTGGATTAATGAGTTCGGCTTCGCGACCACCGAAGGGAAAAGCGAAGAGCAACAGGCCAACTGGTTCCTGCGCGCCACCAGCACCTTCCTGGCTGACGCTCACATCCAGGAGCTCGGTTTCTATGAGATCAAAGACCTGCCTCCCGACGACCCGGTGATCGGTGGCGAGCCTAACTATCACCTTGGCCTTACTTACGTCGATCGCTCAAGGAAGCTCGCTTTCTCGACCGTGCAGATGATCTCGTCCCTCTTGAATGTCGGCACGCTCACGGTGGCGGACGGGGATGCCCAGGTCACGGTGACCCGGGGACGAGCCAGGGAGCTCTACAGTCACCTTTTCAAGCGGCCCGATGGCAGCCAAATTTTGTTTGTCTATGACAAGAAGGCCAGTCCGACGGTCCAAGTGCAGCTCAAGCGCAAGGGTAAGAAGGCTTATCGTTACAATCTCGACGGAACCTTCGAGCCTTATAGGGCTTTCGATGGCAAGAGGCTGGAAGAGGTGGCGCTAAGCGCCGGAAATGTCGCAGTGTTCCGGATCGCACCCTGATGGGAGCGGCGGTCCTGATCGCCGAACGAGGTTTAGGGGTTTTCGCCGGTCAAAGAGAGCCGCTATAGACGATTGAATTTCTTCAAGATTTCTCGCAACTGATCGTGCGGTAACGCTTTCACCACGTGACCATCGCGACCGATCATGTCGTGATTATCGACCAGGGCGTTGACGATCGCTTCTTCGACAGCCTGGACGGTGGCCTCGAAGATCGGGTCCAGCCGATCGTTAGGCACGGTTTGTACTTTCTGGAGTGGTTGCTCAGGATCATTCGCGCCGGGATTGGCGGTGGAAAAAGCGAGGAATAAATCGCCGGAACCATTACCCGAGGTCGCCCCGGTGCGAGCGAGACCGAGACTGGCGCGGCGAGCGAGGCGCTTCAATTGGCCGGGCAAGAGGGGCGCGTCAGTCGCGACCACGATGATGATCGAGCCGGTCTCTCTCGGGTAAACCGAGCCTGGGATTTCCTTCCCGACGGGCATGCCGGCAATGGTGAGCTGCGCACGTCGACCGCAGTTCGCCTGGACCAGCGCCCCGATGGTGTAGGCGCCGTTTTTCTGCTCGATCTTTCGCGACGCCGTCCCGGTGCCGCCCTTGAACTCGTAACAAATCATCCCGGTGCCGCCGCCGACGCTGCCTTCTGCGACCGGACCGCCCTTCGCGCTGTCGAGCGCGTGCGCCACATCCTCCGCTTTGACATGAAAGCCGTTGATATCATTCAACCAGCCGTCCCACGTTTCCGCGACCACCGGGAGGCTCCACCAATAACCAGTCTTGTCCGCCGCGCCGTGCTCCAGTCGCCATTTGATGACCGCATCGCGCGCCACCCCGACGCTGTGCGTGTTGGTGATGACAACCGGTCCCTCCAGAAACCCGCTTTCTTCCACCCAGGCCGTCCCGGTCATTTCACCGTTGCCGTTGAGGCTGAATGTTCCCGCGTAGACCGGATCGTTGAGCGAGTCGTGACCGCGCGGTATAATGGCCGTCACCCCGGTCCGCACCGGACCCTTGCCGACCTCGAGCTTTCCTTCGCCCTTGGTCAAGGTGGTGAACCCGATTTCCACCCCGGCCACGTCCGTGATCGCGTTCAAATTTCCGGGCGTGCCGTCGAAGGGAATTCCAAGCGCGCGCGCGCGAACCGACGTGGTTTCCGGCGGTGCCGTTTGCGGCTCGCGGCCGAGGAGCGCGGGCGAAAGAAGAAGCAGGGCCAGGCCGGTCGCGAAGATTTTCTCGATCATGTTTCGGACAGGATTAACAGGATTATGCCCGATTGAAAGAAGCATGCACCGCGACCCATCCTGAAAAAATCCAGAAATCCTGTCCCGCTTTCCGAATTTCCATTTTCGCCCAACCCTCGACGCACTAGATTGCACGCGTGAGCTACCAGGTTTTTGCCCGAAAATACCGGCCGCAGACCTTCGACGACCTGGTCGGGCAGGAGCACGTCACCCGCACCCTCAAGAACGCGGTCGAGCAGAACCGCCTCGCCCACGCTTATCTTTTCGTCGGGCCGCGCGGGATTGGGAAGACCTCGACCGCGCGCATTTTGGCCAAGGCGCTCAACTGCATCCACGGCCCCACCGTCACCCCCTGCGGCGTGTGCGATACCTGCAAGGAAATCACCGGCGGCAACAGCCTCGACGTCCTCGAGATCGACGGCGCGAGCAACAACGGCGTCGAGCAGGTGCGCGAGCTACGGGACAACGTCCGCTACGCGCCGGTGAAGGGGAAATTCAAGATCTACATCATCGACGAAGTGCACATGCTCACCTCGCAGGCCTTTAACGCCCTCCTCAAAACCCTCGAAGAACCGCCCGAGCACGTAAAATTCATCTTCGCCACGACCGAGCCGCAGAAAGTGCTCCCGACCATCCTGAGCCGCTGCCAGCGCTTCGATCTGCATCGCATCCCGGCCAACCTGATTGCGCAACATCTGCAATACATCGCCGGGGAAGAAAAAGTGACACTGGAACCGGCGGCCGCTCACGCCATCGCGCGCGGGGCCGATGGAGGGCTGCGCGACGCCGAGTCGATGCTCGACCAGTTGGTCGCCTTCTGCGGGGAGACGATCGCGGAGAGCGACGTCCTCAACATCTTTGGCTTCACCAGTGAGCAGACGGTCGCCGGCTTTACCGAAAAGATCCTGCGTGGTGAAACGGCCGCAGCCCTCGGCCTGCTCGACGAACAGACCGCCGCCGGCAAAGAAATGATGAAACTGATGAGCGACCTCATCGCCCATTTGCGCGATCTCCTCGTCTACAAGGTGAAACCCGACTCCCTTGCCGAGGAAGCCGCGCCCGATATCCAGTCGTCGTTAGGCGAAGAAGCCGCCCTCATCGAGACCGACCGGCTGCTCGAGCTGATCGAGCAATTCGCCGACGCCGAGGGCCGAATGAAATGGGCGCCTAACAAGAAACTGCATTTCGAGGTCGCCGTCATCAAGGCGATCCAGACCCTCAGCCAGGTCACTCTCAGCGAAGTAATCGATAACCTCGCCGCCCTCCGCAGCGGCAGCTCAGCTGCATCGATCTCGTCGTCCGACAAAACTCCTGCGTCACCGCCAAAGAGCCCGGCCGCGCCGGCTTCGGCCAGCAAGACCAAGCCGGCGTCCGTCGCGGAAAAGAAAACCGCTGCGCCCGCGCCGGAAACACCTCCTGCGCCGGCAGAACCGGCCAGCGATGCCCCGCAAGACATGGCCGCCGTCTGGCGGAAAGCCGTTCAGCTTTCCCATACCCGCCGGCCCTTGATCCGCACCTGGATCGACACTGCCCATTACCTAGGCACCGAGGGTCGTCATCTCCTCCTCGGCTTCGCCCCGACCGAGAAGACCATCATGGAAGGCCTTTCCCGGCCAAACAACCGCAGTTTTCTCGACGCCATCCTGAAGGAAATCACCGGCCGCGATTGGGCCGTTAAAATGAGTGTTTCCAGCGATCTCACCCCGGCCGCACCCAGCACCCCGAGTCCCGAAATCCCCAAAACAGAAACCGCCACCAAACCGAAGGCCGACGACTCCGTCGATGCCTTCAAAAACGATCCGTTAATTCAGGAAGCCCTCGAGATCTTCAAGGGCGAAATCAAATCCGTCACCAGCTGAGGCCGACCCGATGAATATCAACAAATTGATGAAGCAAGCGCAGAAGATGCAGGAGCAGATGGCCAAAACCCAGGCCGAGCTCGAGGAAAAAACCGTCGAGGTCACGGCCGCGGGCGGCAAAGTGACGGTGGTGGCCAACGGCGCCGGCGATGTCGTCTCGATCAAGATTGCGAAAGAGATCGTCGACCCGGAAGACGTCGAAATTCTGGAAGACCTCATCCTGAGCGGCGTGCAGCAGGCCATCGCGCAAGGCAAAGAGATGGCCAGCGGCGAGATGTCGAAAATCACCGGCGGCATGAACTTGGGCGGCCTCGGTGGCCTGGGGATGTAGCCACCGGCCCCACAAAATTGTAGGGCGGGCGTTCCGCCTGCCCGTCTCAGCCCTAAATTTCCGAAGCGCGGCACTGATGGCGGCCACGGCCATGATGACGGCGTCCGTGCTCGCTCGCGAGTGAGCTGCCGCCGCTCTCCCACGCTTGACGTCGGGAGCCGCGGTCGCTGAGACTGGGCGACACGAATGAATAGCGCGATTCCAAAATGGATAACGATTGTATCTGTCCTGATCAGTTTATTAGGTCTTTTCGTGGGGGGCTCCCTTTACTATTCGCCCGGGGCGTTTGTCCCGGACATCGAGTTTTCTCCCCAAGTCCTGATCTTGCCCAGGATGTGGGCGGCCAGACAAATAGCGATAGCACTCATTATCGGCTATTCGACCATCAAACAATCGATCCCGATGTTGAAAATCTCCCTCACCGCCTACTGTTTGATGACCTTGCAGGATATTGCTATTGGACTGGTGCAGAAGGATATTGGGCTGGCGATGGGATCATTGCTGTTCTGCATCCTCTCAGGATCGATGATTTATGTGCTTTCCAGGAAGGGCAGCGGGATTCAATGACCGCGAAGTCCCAACAACATACAGGAGCCAGCGGCACGGCTGACAGCCTTGGATCGTCCTGAGTGTCATCATGGCGAGATACATTGCCTTCCTTCGTGGCGTAAGTCCGATGAATCTGAAGATGTCGGACCTGAGAAGGTGCCTGGAGTCAGCGGGTTTCACGAACGTCAAAACTGTATTATCCAGTGGGAATGCGGTCTTCGATTCTCCGAGTAGATCGCTTGGCGTGATTGAAAGGCGGATTGAGGCTGCGATGAAGAAGCAACTCGGTCGCACTTTCTATACTATCGTCCGGTCGCAGGATGCACTGCAGAAGATGATCGATAGGGATCCATTTGCGGCCTTCGAGATGCCACCCGGGGCTAAGTGTGTCGTGACTTTGGCGCGCAAACTACCGAAATTGACTCAGAGCCTTCCGGTGGAGCGCGATGGCGCCGTCGTCCTCTTCGCGGGGGATCAGGAAGGTTTTAGTGCCTATGTGCCGGGTCCTCGCGGACCCGTTTTCATGGAGCTTATCAAAGCGACCTTTGGATTGGAGGTAACCACCCGCACCTGGGAGACGATGAAAAAGTGTGTGCGAGCTTGAGCCTGAACGGAACTCGAAACTTAAGGTCTGGATGGGGCGCGTGATGCGGCAAACCTACCAGGGAATAGAGAGATGGGGCATCGCTTAGATAGTGCGGGCTGGCAGGTTGACGTCTGGCGAGAGAGTGAAAGGTTTACCACGTGAAAACGCTGATCCTTTTTGTCGGTTGGTGCATCCTCCTCGTGCTCTCCTGGCCGCTCGCACTGCTCGCGCTTGTGCTCTTTCCGTTTGTCTGGCTGGTGGCGCTGCCGTTTCGCTTGATCGGTCTGACTTTTCAAGCTCTTATCGCATTCGTAACTGCGGTGCTTTTTCTGCCGGCGCGGCTGCTCGGTTGGCGGCGAACCGCCTAGGGATCTGCGGATCAAGAATCCAAATCCTATGGCGGTCGTTCCGTACCGTTGTTGATTCGGGTTGACGGCTTTTTTCGGCCTGGAGGGCGCCGAGATCGGGCCAGGGAGAACTGAAACACGGCAGTCGGAGCGCCCGCCCTACAATTATCCGCAGACTTCGGGTATCGCAAAGGTAATAAGGATTCACTAACGGCACTCGATAACATCGAGCCGATAACTCGATCGTGTCGGTAACAGTAAGAATCAGGTCGCCGGGACCGGCAGCAATCGGAGAGCCGAGTTGGATCCATTCTCTGGCGAGGTCATCGGTCTTCTCGACCTGGTAGGCGTGACCGGCCTCGGCGGCCCAAGTGACTGTGGTCACTCCATCGGTGCGGGCAATTCTAAACAACGAAGCCGAGCGCGGGATCCAGCCGATCGTAGGTACCGTCAGCGTTTTCATCCTGGAGGGCAGTCAGCGGGAGGACCAGGAATTCGGATGGGTCGATGTCGTCATCGGAGTCTCGGGCGGGCCTTGCTCCATGAGTTCACCCCCGTGGACGGTGGCGTAGGCGGCGGCGGCGGCGACGTAGGCCGCACCCAGCACCCCGAGTCCCGAAATCCCCAAAACAGAAACTGCCACCAAACCGAAGGCCGACGACTCGTTGGACGCCTTCAAAAACGATCCATTATCCCGGAAGCCCTCGAAATTTTTAAGGGCGAAATCAAATCCGTCACCAGCTGAAAGAACCGGCTCCATGACCCTCAACAAATTGATGAAGCAAGCACAGAAGATTGCAGGAGCAGATGGCCAAAACCCAGGCCGAGCTCGAGGAAAAGACGCTCGAAGTCACGGCCGGCGGCGGCAAAGTGACGGTGGTGGCCAATGGCGCCGGCGACGTCCTCTCAATCAAGATCGCGAAAGAGATCGTCGATCCGGAAGACATCGAAATCCTCGAAGACCTCATCCTGAGCGGCGTGCAACAGGCGACCAAGGCCGGCAAGGAGCTGGCCAGCGGCGAATGTCCAAGATCACCGGCGGCATAAACCTCGGCGGCCTCGGCGGACTGGGGATGTAGGCGGGGAGGCAGGTCAGCCCAACCCTTCCTGCCCTCGCCAAAAGCGCGCCGGGAAGGAATCGTCCCAACGGACCGAATCCAGAGGGAAACGGCCAAGCCCGCCCGCTTCTGCGCGCCCATTCTGTCTCCGGTTGCAGCCCGCCACGGTAAAAGGTCTTAGAAAAGACTTCCCACCCGGGCGGCTATCCATTAATCTCGGCCGAAACCTGCTCCTCATGCTCCACCCAAGCCTACTGTTCCCATCCGACTGTCCGGTCAGCCGCCACCTCATCCCGTCCCTACCCCGCGCTCTGACGCGATTCATAGCTCGCCTGGCCTGCACCCTGGGTTTGCTGGGCACCGCATCGCTCGCCCCGGGCGCTGACTTTGATGAGACTCTCGATTTCAACAATAACCAAGTGCCGCCGGGATGGACCCTCGAGACTCTGAGCGGCGATCCGATGGGTGCGCAGGTAGCTGACATGAGGTTCGAAGTTACCTCCGGCACCGATGGGGCGCTCGACCGGGAGATGCCGCTGCCCTTCGGTGCCACCGGTGTGGAGATCACTCTGCGATGTAACCTGGATGATGCAGCTGAGGGGATCGGTTACGCCACTCATCTCCTGATGGAGGACGGACGAGACTTTGTCGTCAGTGTGACCAAGGACGCCTTCTTCCATCGCCTGGAGATCGTGATTGGAAACAAGGACTCTCCTGCCTTGGATGACGACATATTCACGCTCGATTACGGGGTTTATACATTCGACATTCTTTTCCTCGATGGAAGAATCGTCTTCACTGGAACCAAAGAAGTTGGCTCGGTCACGCCGCGGAGGGATGTGAGTGTCCCGGACCTGACGATTTCCGGCCTTAAGACCGTGCGCCTCGAAGCCATGGTGGGGGGTGCCAGCACGGCCTGGATCGATGACGTCCAGGTGCTCGCCCTGCCCGGGGCGCCGGGCGCCTCCCGATTCGCCAACATCTCGACGAGGGCCAATGTCGGGGTGCGAGATGAGGTCTTGATCGGCGGCTTTATTGTCGGCGGGTTGGAAAACAAGAGCGTGATTGTGCGCGCAATAGGACCTTCTCTTTCCATCGCCGGCAAGCTAACGGATCCCATGCTGGAGTTGCATGATTCCACTGGCGATCTCATCGCGACCAATGACAATTGGATGGACGCCCCGGAGAAGCAGGATCTGATCGATAGCGGCATCGCTCCCACCGCCGATGCCGAGTCGGCCCTGCTCATCTCTCTCTCGCCCGGTTCCTACACCGCCATCGTGCATGGTCAGAATGGCGGGACCGGGGTGGGCCTGGTCGAGATTTATGACGTCGACTCTTCCCCGATCGGGACGCTAGCCAACATCTCGACCCGCGGCATCGTCCAGGCCGGCGATAACGTCATGATCGGGGGACTGATCATCATTGGCCCGAGCGCTCCCAGCATCCTGGTTCGTGCCCTCGGGCCCTCGCTTCCCGTGCCGGGCGCGCTTTCTGATCCGGTCCTGGAGTTACATAACAGCGAGGGCGCGAGCATCGGGATGAACGATAACTGGCGCAGTGATCAGGAAGCAGACATTGAGGCCACGACGATCCCGCCGCCTAACGATGCCGAGTCTGCGATCCTCGCCACGCTGGTGCCCGGTGCCTACACCGCGGTGGTGCGAGGGGTTAACGATACGACTGGAGTGGCTTTAGTGGAAGCGTATCAGTTGCCGTGACCATGGGTTCAAGGGAAGGCAATCGCTGACTTCCCAAGCGGGCCTTCGAAACGGGAAGGAATCATGCGCTGGGAAGATGCGCGAGGAGTTGCAGGAGATACGGCAGCAACTGCTTTTTGCGGGAGACGCGCACTTCCTCGAGCAGGGTGTAGGGGGTGAAGCTGAGATTTTCCGGTTCCAACATGCGCCCGAACTGGAACGCACCGCGCGCCAGGTCGACGCTGACGGCGATGTCGTGGGGCGAGCTGACGAGGGTGACTCCCTGCGCGCGGGCGGCTTGCTCGATCGCCGGCGAAACCGGGAGCCCGCCCGCGACGACGATGACCCGCACCCCGGCGGTGATGGCCGCCATTGGATGTCGTCCCGATCCCCGACGAAAAGCACGAGGCTTTTCGGCCGATGCTTCTTCAACCGCGTGGGAAGGTCTCGGGACTCATCGCCCCGATGACGAGGAGTATTCGGCCGTTTCGTTAGGCAGTTTCCCGAGTAGGAGTTTGCCGCCGAAAGGTCTGCACGATGTTGGCGAGGGGGGGGCGGTGATGAGACGCGCCCTCTCTGCTTCTTCGCGAGGCGGAAAGAGGTGATGGCCGATCCTGAAGGCGGAAGCAGCCCGAGAAAACGTCGCTCGTCATCGATCAGGGCAGGCCGCGCAGGCGACCTTTTTCCAGCAAATGGATGGCGTCGTAAGCGGTCGAGTTAGCGTGCACGCTGATGACATCGCGGGTCATCACGTCGCTGACGCGGTCGGAGAGATCGCTGATGAAGATGGGCGCCTCGACTCCGAATTTTTCCAGAACGAAATCGATCCGCTCGTTGGTGCTGCCGGCCCGCCCGGCGACGACGTTAGGCGTGCCGGTGACGCGTTTGAGATGCGCGTAGGCGAGGGCGGAGCAGATCGAATCCATGTCCGGATTCGATGATGATGGTTTGCATTTGAAAAAGAGTTGTCCGGGATTGGGCGCAACAGACTCTTGGCGAGCAAGCGTAATTCGTGCCTCAGATGGAGCGCAACCGCGAGAGCGTTCCACGGCTTGAAGGTCGAGGTCCCGCCAGCCTAGGTTTCGGCATGAATCGAGTCACTGGAATCAGAGGTATTTTCATCAAGGCGAAAGATCCGGAGGCGCGCGAGTGGTATCGAAAGCATCTCGGCCTTGAAATACAGGAGTGGGGCGGAGTCGCTTTCCCCTGGCACACGCCGGAAAAGCCCACCCCGGATGGGGACACGATCTGGAATATCTTCCCGGACTCATCCGACTACTTCGCCCCGAGCAAGGCGCAGTTCATGGTCAACTATCGGCCCGAAACCTGACTTCCCTGCTGGCCCAACTTCGCTCCGAGGGGTGCGAGGTCGATGAGAAAAGCGAAGAATCGGAGTTTGGAAAATTCGGCTGGGTGATGGATTGCGAGGGAACCGGCTGGAGTTGTGGGAGCCCGGCGAGCGGATC
This sequence comes from uncultured Verrucomicrobiae bacterium, assembly GCA_963749935.1. Classification (GTDB taxonomy): domain Bacteria; phylum Verrucomicrobiota; class Verrucomicrobiia; order Chthoniobacterales; family UBA10450; genus Palsa-1392. The sequence goes on along the minus strand of CAVVOH010000004.1, from coordinate 653,007 downwards.
GGCGGGCGAGGTCAGCGAGTTTGTAATTCCAAACGGGCAAGCTCGCGGCGCCAGTCGGGGCTGAGTTCGGCGACCGGCGTCGTCCAGATCTGACGGTGCAAGATCGATCCGTTAGGCGTGAGAGCGGGGAGCAAATGTTGGAGCAACGGATCGACCACGGCTGCGGCAGAGGATTCCGGATGGAGCGCGCGGTTGCCGCGGACGAGTGCCAGGCGCAGGGCATGCACTTCGTTGGCCGGGGCGACTTCGCTCGGGACGAGGAATGCGCCGACCTCGAGCAGCCGCAATCCGATGCGCAGATCGCCGATCATGGCGGTGAGCGGGATGGCCACCAGCCACCCGAGCACGATCGGAAGCAGCCAGAGGAAATATCCCGGAGTCAACCACCAGGACAACGCGCCGAACGCTAGGCCGAGCACGGTCGTGAGGCCAAAAACCTCGCCGGCTTCGCGCCAGCCGATGCCTTCCCCGCAGGCGCGTTGCTGGGTGTGCCATTCCACTTTTTTCCCGAGCAGGCTGAAGAGGACGAACTTGGCGTGGAAGAAAAGGAAAACCGGCGCAACCAAAACCGAGACTGTCATCTCGAGAAACGCACTGGCGGTCATCTTCCAGGCGCCGCCAAATTCGGCCGCGCGGCTGCGCTGGAGGGCGAGCGAGATGGCGAGGAATTTCGGGAGCACGAGGAGGAGCATGGTGAAGGAAAAAAGGAGGAGTGCGATCTGGGCACGAGCGGCATCGGCAAAGAAGCCGTCGCTGAGCGGAGCGGCGCCGAGATTTTTTAAAAATCCGAGGACGAGAACGAGGACGAGCAGGGGCGAGGCGAAGAAGGAAAAAATGCCGTGCAGGAAATGGAAGCGCGTGACCGGCCTGAAGCCGCGCGCCAGGGCGAGGGGCCAATGTTGCAGATTGCCCTGGCACCAGCGGCGGTCGCGTTTCAGATGCTCGACCACGGTAGGCGGCGTCTCTTCGTAGCTACCGCCGAGATCGTCCGCGAGGTGCACTTCCCAGCCGGCACGGCGCATCAGCGCGGCCTCGACAAAATCGTGGCTCATCGGGCGACGGCCGATCGCGCTTTTGCCGGGCAACTCCGGGAGCGCGCAATGCTGGATAAAAGGGGCCAGCCGGATGATCGCGTTGTGCCCCCAGAAGTTGCTCTCTTCCTGTTGCCAGAAATTCGCCCCGGCCGCGAAGATCGGACCGTAAAGCGACATTGAGAATTGCTGCAGCCGGCTCCAGACGGTCTGGCCGTTGATCGCCTGCGGGACGGTTTGGAGAATGCCGATGCGGTGATTCTCTTCCATCCGCCTAACGAGCTCGACGAGGGTCGCCGCGCTCATCAGGCTGTCGGCATCGAGACAAATCATGTAGCGATACTGGCTGCCCCAGCGTCGGCAGAAGTCAGCGATGTTGCCGCTCTTGCGGTTGATCGGTGATTTGCGCCGCCGGTAAAAGACGCGGTCGGCCGCGCCGCTCCTGGCCACCATTCGGGCCCAGGCCATTTGCTCCTCGAGCGCTTTTTCCTCGTCGGTCGAATCGCTCAGGACGAAGAACTGGAAACGCTCGAGCGCGCCTAACGACCGCAAAGCGTCGTGCATGACCTGAAGGCGCGCGAAAACTGCGCCGACCTCTTCGTTATAGACCGGCACGACAATCGCGCTGACCGGTAGGGCAGCGATACCTTCGGCGCTGCCGGGCAGAGCCGATGGGTTCGGGGACCGTCGGTCGCTCAGGATCAGAAATCCGAAGAAGGCCTGCGAAAATCCAATCGCAACGTGGCTAAAAAGGAGAGTGAAAAGCGCGAAAAGCAGCAGGTTAAGCGGCGTCCAACCTTCGGCCGCGAGCAGGCTCCATTCGAAAGTTCCCGCGAGCAATGTGAGCAGACCAATCAGGATGACGAAAGCGAGGCGATGCTGGCTGCGCGTCTGCGGGAAAGGGCGCGTCCAACCGCTGACATCAGGGATGCTGAGCGTTTGCTCAGCCGTGGGAAACGGATCCATCGCCGGAAATTAGCGGGCTCCCGCGAAAGGTGAAAAGCCGGTGCGAAACAAGGTTCGCAACCCATCGTGGAGGGGGAACTCCGTCTCTTCCGGGAGCATGCTGACGCGTTGGATCGGCGGTGTCATCGCGACCGCTTCCGCCGGGGGCAGCAGGGCAAACAACGATTCCATGACGAGCGTGACGGGATGAGCGGCGGGCGCCTCGCGCTGTTGCGCGCGGGCGGACTTGGTTGCCTGTTCGAGCAGATGGCGTTCGGCCGATCCAAGCGCTCCCTGCCGGGCGCGGAGGTAGGTTTCGGCGCGCCGCTGTGCTTCGTTCCATTCGCGAGGTCGTGAATTTCCCTGGTTCATCGGTGAGTTTCTTCCGACGCGACCGGAGCCGGTTTATTCGATTCTCGCGTAAACCAATGCAGCCGGTATTTGAACTCGAGTGAGGCGCCGGCAGCGGGCGCCTTTTCCGGTTGCCAGAAAGCGACCACGTTGTCGTTGTATTCATTGCTGGCGGGCAGTTGCATCAGCCGCACTTCTCCCCGGCCCCATTCGCCTAACGATTCCACCCGCACGCTCGGTCGGCGCTCGTGTACTTCGCCTCGCGGTCGCGGTAATGTTGGGGCTCCCGATCGCGTTGCAGAAGGCCGAAGCTTCGTGGGTTGTTCAGCGGAAAAAGCCGGGTAGTTACCTTCTCGACCGGCGCGAGCGGATGCCACTCCTCATTTCCGGCGTCGGTCGTGATGATCAAGCCATCGGAGTCGTGCACTTCCGGTCGCCGATCGCGCTTCGTCACAGGCTGATTCTCGCCCTCGCCAGAACATGCTGGTGAGTGGAGCGAGGCCGAGCACCTCGACCGCTTTGCGGAAGAAAAGATGAGCCTCGACTTCCACGGTCGTGTCGACGCCCGGGGAGATCACAAATCGGTAGGCGCCGGTGACGCTCGATCCATCGAGCAGCGCGAAGATTTCCATTTTACGCGCTCCAGATCTGGGCTGGCAGAGCCAAAATTCTTTGAAGACGGGAAACTCCTCGGGAAGATTTTCCGTGGTGTCGATGGCGAGGCCGCGCGCCGAAATGCCGTAGGTTTGCCCAGCCCCCAATGCGCGGAAGTAGCTCGAGCCCAGGAAGGAGATGACCTCGTCGAGCCGGTCCGGGTGATTGAGCGGGTAGAGGACCCGGAGCCCGGCGAAACTGAGCTTCGTTTCGTCGCCCAGTTTGGCCACGGGGAAATCCGGATACCGAAAGTATTTGTGCGCGAAGGGAACGGGCCGGACTTCGCCGTCTCGCACCGTGTTCACCGCGACCGGTTGTTTGAACAGGTAGCCGGGATGAAAAAATTGCACCTCAAAGGCCGACCGGTCGTCGTGCCAGAGAGCGCGCTCGCGCCGGAAAGTAATATCGCGGTAGGTGTCGTAATTGAGTTTCGCCAGGACCTCCGGGAGCGCCATCTCGCTAGGCTGGAAGGGCGCCGCCGCTGCCGCCCGGGCGCGGCTGACCACCTCGGCAACAACCTGTTCGTCAGGCGACGCGGCCCGGCCGGTGCCGCCCAGCACCAGCAGGACGAAGAGCAGGCTACAGCAGGCAGACCGTCCGCTCGTGCCGCTCGAAGATGCAAACGTCATCGATCCCCATTTCCGCCATTTTCGCCGCGAGGCGCTCGAAGTTTTCGCCCTGCTGGACATGGGAATGCCCGTCGGAGGCGGTGGTGAACGGAATCCCCCTGGCCAGCGCACGGCGAATGATTTCGTCGCTCGGATAAAGCTCGTCCACCGGTTTGCGCCAGCCCGCGGTCGACAGTTCCATCGCCAGGTCGGCCGCGCGGATTTCGGAAAGAACGGCCTCGAGCAAGTCATCGAGGTCCTTAGTCGGGCGAAAGCCAAAAATCTTCACCAGGTCGAGGTGCGACATGCAGTCGACCAGCCCGCTCGCCGTCATCGCGCGGATGCGTTCGTAGTAATCGGCGTAGACCTCGTCGATATCGCGGCGTTCGAACTCGGCCTCCTGCCCGGCATGATCGAAAGCCCAGTCGCCGCGCAGGAAATGCACCGAGCCGAGGACGAAATCGAGCCGGTCCCAGTTGGCCTCGACCCAGCGCCTGCCCTCGGCCGAATGGACCGGATCGTTATCCAGCTCGATCCCCGCGCGGATTTTCAGGTCGGGATTGGCCGCGCGGAACCGATCCAGTTCATCCAGATCGACCCCGCCATGATAGCGATCGTGATCGGTGAGGGCGATTTCGCGCAGCCCGATCTGGCGCGCATAGTCGGCCCACGGCTGGAGCAATTCCTGGGTGTAAGGCTGGAGCCGATGGCCCTGCGGATGGAGATGATAATCGGAAAAAAGGCGCACCGGAGATCAGGGCGCGGTGAGCGATTTACGCTGCGCGTCCAGCTCCGGGTAGGCGGGAACGTTGACCTCGACGGTGAAGACGCGCCCCGGCGCGAGTTCGCGAGTCGCGATCGTCTCGGAGTAATCGACGAATTCGTTGGGATTGATGAGGAGGTGGCCCGGCACGTCTTCGAAGGCGCGGTTATCGGACCACCGGGTCACGACCTGGCCGGCGGCGTCGTGGAGCAGGATCTCGATCCGCTGCTCGCTGGGAAAATTCAGTTCCACCACTTTGTCGCCGCGATTGGTGAGGGTGATGTGGACGGGCAGCTGGCGCATCTCGGAAAGTCTGACCGGTCCCGCCGGCAGCTCTACCGCCAGGATGAGGCCGCGCAGCTTCGGGTTGCGGTACTCGGGAACTTTGTCGGACGAACCAAAGGGATGAAAAAGCCGGCTGAGGAAGCTGCGCTTCTCTTGCGCGGGCAAAACGCAGATGGCCGCGAGCAGAAGCAGCGCAGTCAAAATTGAGGTCCGTCTCATTCGCCCCTAAGAGGCCGACGTTGCAAAAGCTGTCAAACCCTTTATCAATCCGCCATGAGGAGTTTGCTCATCGCCGCGCTCGCTTTCGTTCTGGCGGCGGGAGCGGAGGCCGGGCCGCGGCATTGCATCTTCCGGGTCCACATCGCCGCGAATGAAAAGGACGGGGAGGTCTTCGCGCAACCGCTGCGGTCGCTTAGTGGGCGCGATGTCTTCATCGAAAAAACCGCCTGGCTGAGCGAGCGCGATGTGAAAGCGTTCTACCCGTATCGCGCGGCCGACGGCAGCTACGCCGCGCTGCTTGAGTTGGACGATCACGGGCGAGTGGTCCTCGATACTCTGAGCGTGGAACGGCGCGGATCGTACCTCTTTGTTTTCCTCAACGGCCGCCCCATCACCGAGCTGCAGGTGGATCGCCGCGTCTCCGACGGCAAGCTCTACCTCGGCTCGGGGCTGACTGAGCAGGACATCAAGTTGATGAACAAGGATTGGAAGCTGATCGGCGGGAAAAAGAAGAAGAAATGAGGCGTTGGATCTGGCGGGTCGCGCTCTTGTTACTGGCCATGAATGTGGCGCGCGCGGACGAAGCCCCGCTCAACCTTGTCCTGCCAACCGACAACACTGCTTTGCTCCGGGGCGATAAAGCGGAGTTTTATCAGGTCATCGAACGGAACGTGCACGGCGTTATTTCCCATCCCTGGCAGGGCGGGCAGTATGGTTTCGTGCGCGACCCGATCGAGCGCGGGAGCGGCACGATCTACACCCGTTTTCACGAAGGGATGGACATCCGGCCGCTGCGTCGTGATGCGCAGGGCGAGCCGCTGGATGAAGTGCGCGCGATGGCGAGCGGCAAAGTCGGTGCACGCCAGTCGCGCGGCGGGTGCGTCGAACTACGGGCGCTACGTGGTGGTGGAGCATCGCTGGGGCGGCTCTCCTTATTACAGCCTCTACGCGCATCTCAACACCATCGCAGTCGAGGCCGGGCAAACGGTGCGGCAGGGCGAAAAGCTCGGCCTGATGGGCCACACCGGGAGCGGCATCAATCGCGAGCGATCTCATGTGCACGTCGAGTTGAACCTGTTGCTCAACGACCACTTCGAGGCCTGGCACGACGCCACTTTCAAGAACAACCCAAACCGCCACGGGATCTACAACGGCCTCAACCTTACCGGGCTCGATCTGCCGCGGCTCATCCTCGCCTTGCGCAGCAATTCTTCGCTCACTCTCCCGGCCTTCCTTAGCCGGGAAGAAGCCTTCTACAAAGTAACCGTACCGAATTCGCCTAACTTTCAACTGCCGCGGCGCTATCCCTGGATGATGGAGCGCGTCCCTAACGAAAAGCCGGTCTCATGGGAAGTTTCTTTCACCGGTTCCGGGCTGCCCTTGCGGATGACCCCGAGCGATCGAGCGGTCAGCGCCGCCGAGATATCCTACGTCAAACCGACCGCGATCGATTGCCGTAATCTGACCCGCGGGAACGTGGCCGGCCGCGGGAGCAGCGCGCACCTGACCGAGAGCGGCAGATCGATCATGCGGCTCCTCACTTTTCCCGACTAACGAAGATGCGGAAGCTCAGCCGGCGGCAATTCCTCGGGCTCGGCCTCGTCGCCCTGCCGGCCGCGGCGGGGATCGACGGGCGCTTCGTCGAGCCGACCTGGCTACGCATCACCCGGCTCGAACTTCATCCCGAACCCAACAGCCGCTTCATCCAGTTCAGCGATCTACATTACAAAGGCGACGACGAATATGCCGCCAACGTGGTCGATGAGATCAACCGGCTCGACGGGGATTTCGTCTGCTTCACCGGCGACCTGATCGAAGATGCGCGCTACGCCTCGGGCGCGCTTGATTTCATCCAACAGATCGAGCGACCCGTCTACGGTTGCCCGGGCAACTGGGATTACGGCAGCCGGGCCGACTTCCGGGAGTACGAGAAAGCCTTTCGCGCCACTGGCGGCGAGTGGCTGGAAGATCGCAGCGTCGTCCTCCCGCAGCACAACCTGGAGTTGGTTGGAATGGGCCTGCGCGGCGTCCATGCTCTGGCCGCGCCGCGAGCCCGGCGGCAGCTCCTTCTCATTCATTATCCCATCCAGGCCGACCGGCTCGAGGGGCGCCGCTACGACCTTATCATCGCGGGTCATTCCCATGGCGGCCAGGTGCGTATCCCGTTCTACGGCGCGCCCATCCTGCCCTACGGCGTCGGGCGTTATGAGACGGGGATGTTTGAATCGTTAGGGGGCCCGCTCTATGTCAACGTCGGCATCGGCACCTACATGTATCCCGTCCGCTTTAACTGCCGCCCCGAGCTGACCGTCTTTCGGATCTAAGGTCACCGCGCCGGCCCGCCCCGGCCCGCAAAAAATTCCGCCCCCTGAAAAAAGTCTTGTCACACTAACGGGCAAAGCGGTTTCATCTCGGGACCACCTCCTGTGACATGTTAGCGCCACCCGGTTCCCAACCGACTCCGACCGCCAAACCCGGAGCACGCGACCGCTGCCGTCTGGAACGAGCGGGACGAACGCGGGACCACGGCCCACCCCCGCGCTGGAACGTCCCGGAGCGGGGCTGGAACTCGCCTCCCCTTCGCTGGGACGAGCGGGCACGCGCGGTTCTAGCCGAGCTGTGGCAACACGCATATAAGCAGCTCCTCTTTCACGACGACCAGATCGACCGCGGGGAAGACGATTCCTGAAAAACCTAAAGTCCGCGCTGGGATTGACTGATGAAGAATTCGGGGAGGCGATCACTAAGATTCCTAAGGCTGAGAAAAATAACAAAAGAGACAAGCAGCGAGGGAAGTGATTTCTCGCTGCCCGCAACAGAGCAGACGTGAGTTTTTATCTACGAAAGAGCATTCGAGTCGGCCCGGTTCGATTCAATCTGTCCAAGTCCGGGATTGGAATCTCGGCTGGTGTCAAAGGTTTCAGGGTGGGGAGCGGTCCTCGCGGCAATTATGTCCACATGGGCCGTAGTGGGATTTATTACCGAAAGACCTTGTCGCCTTCGCGACGCTTTCCCGCGGCTTCGCTCGAGTGGGGTAGCGATCGTCCCCACTTGCCGAATCCGGACGCCGGACCTGGGATCGGGCCGATGTTAGAGATTGAATCCGGGATATCACGGCGATGACGGATTCATCGTCCGAAGATCTTTTGCGGGAGCTTGACGAGAAGCAGCGAAAGTCACGGATCGGGCGGCCTATCCTCTTTCTCGGCCTTCTTTGTTCGGGCGCCGCCGCCGTCGCTCAACTTCATGTTGCGTTAGTGGCTACGATAGGGATCGCCTTTGGCGTGGCTGCCTATTTGGGATTTCGCCGTGATGCGGTCGCCAAGACGGTTGTGCTTTTCTATGCGTTCGATGAACCGCTCGAACGAGCCTATGAAGCGTTGCACGAGAGCGCTAAGCTGATGGCCGCCTGTTCAGGCTCTTGGCATATCGCTGCATCGGCTCACGTCTACCAACAAAAGTATCATGCTGGCGCGTCGGCCATAGTGGAGAGAAAGGAGACCCAAATTCGCCGCGCCTCTCCGCCTTTCCTAAAGACGAATATCGAGACGGTCAGTATCGGCGTGGGTCGGCAGACGCTGTTCTTGTTTCCGGACCGGCTGCTGGTTTATGAATCAGGAAAAGTCGGCGCGGTGGGATACGGTCACCTCGCGCTGACCGTTATGCCCACACGCTTTATCGAAGAAACAGCGCCTGCGGATGCGCGCATCGTGGATCGGACCTGGCGGTACGTGAATAAGAAGGGCGGGCCCGATCGCCGCTTTTCCAATAATCGGGAGCTGCCGATCTGCCTCTACGACGAAGTTCATTTCACGAGTCCCACGGGTTTAAATGAGATCATCCAGCTTTCGCGTTGCGGGGTGGCGGACGACTTCAAGCTTGCCGTGGCACGGCTGCGTTGTCAGATCGATGAGGCCGGCGCGCGTCGTGTTGCTGCCTTGCAGAAGTTTGGCGAAGAGACATTGCGGATCGGCCGAAACGGCGAGGACCTCGGCGAGTTGTCCATAGGTATCGTGCGGGAGATGTTGTCGGTGGATCAGCTTTCGCCGCAGGACTCTTACTTCGACGTGACAAAGAATGATTGGAGACCGCTGGAAGAGATCACGTCGCGTCTCTTTGCCTGATGCTGCTCGAACTAGCTACGGATTCTTAGGCGGCTTATCGATGCCGGCAATTTGATCGACGAGATGAGGCCGTTACTCTGGAAAAGAAAACCATGATCTACCATGTTTCCCGGGACGGTGTGGTAATCGGTCAATTCACGGCCGACGAGTTTGCTTTACAGCGGCGCAACCGCGCTCTTCTACCATCCGATTATTTTTGGAGAGAGGGAATGAGCGACTGGAAGCCGCTAAGCGAGTGGCAGCGGATAACACCGCCTCAAACCCACCTCTTCGCGGCTCCGCAGGCGATCGAACCTCTGACAGCTAGGGAGGACAAACACGCGCTTGTGTTGAATCCTCTGGCAGGCTTTGGATTCGCGATCGCGGCGATGTTCCTTCCGTTGGTTTCGCCGATGATGATTTTCATCTCGTTCGGCTTGTTATCGGCCGCACTGGTCATTGCAATTCTCCTTCTCACTAAAGGTCGTATGGTTGCGGGCGTCGCCCTGATGGCGCTGCTGCCAATCGCGACCATCGGGAGTTGCGTTTCTCTCGTTGATCGGGATGAGATGATCAAACCAGCCAAACACGGGGCGTTGTTAGAAAAGCGAACGGGGTCGATGATTGTAATCGGAGACCGCCGGAAGACATCGCCGGGCAGCATTGATTTAGCGCTTATGAATGCTTCGCGGCGATCCTCTCCTCGACCGCTGCTAACTCGGCGGCCGTGTCGGCTTTCCATTGGTTGATCTCTTCGATCGGGGCGCGGCCGAGGCGGGCGCGGGTCTCGGGATCGAAGCGATCGGGCCAGTTCCCTTCCATGGTGGCGAAGGCGCGCTGTATTCGTATTCGTATTCTCCTCCCGCGGCTTCGGCATCGCGGTAAAAACGTTCGGCGTCGTACTCGTAGCCCATCTTCTCGCGGAAGATTCTTTTCATTTCAGGCAAGAACTTCGGCGGCACCGCTTGCATGAGTTTGATCTGGTTGAGATCGAGCTGAAAGATGAGCGGCTCGATCAGCACGCGGTGGCGTTTCTCCAAGAGATCGGCGAGGGCTTCGAGGTATTTGGCTTCGAGCAGGCGTCCGATCTGGTCGACGCTGGGCCGGAGCTCGGCGAAGGCGTCTTCGCGACCGGGAATGCGGATCTTGCCTTGCCAGCGATCGAGGAAACCAAGCAGGTCGGCATGGGCGAGCTGGCTTTGCGGCAGGTCGTCGTTTTCGATGGCGTGACGCCCCGTCGAAACGTTCGCGGAAGGCGGCTTACTCGCGGAAGAATCTCTTGGGCGGGCGCTTCATGGCGTGTGGGTGGTGGAGAAAGTTGCAGGACGCCGCCCCGGGATAGGCCGTGTTCCTGATTGGCGAATCAGCGATCTTACCGGGGAGTTTTGGATTTTGACAATCGAGAAAATGCTTCTACTTTCCCGTCCCTCCGTTCCCACAGGCGAGACCAAATCAGGAGAGCCACCCGGCTCGCTGGCACTGAAATTATCATGCAAAAAAATCGCTCCAAACGTTATCGCGCGGCCGCCGAGCTGGTGGATCGCAACAAGTCTTACAGCTTCCAGGAAGCCGTCAGCACGCTGAAGAGACTTCCGGCGCCGAAGTTCGACCAAACGGTGACGATGTCGTTCCGGCTCGGGGTTGATCCGAAGCAATCCGATCAAATGGTGCGCGGCACTTGCCCGCTTCCGCATGGCAGCGGCAAGCAGGTGCGGGTGCTCGTTTTCGCGCAGGGCGCGGCGGCGACCGCGGCCAAGAATGCTGGGGCGGAGTTCGTTGGTTTCGAAGACATGATCAAGAAATGCCAGGAAGGTTTTCAGGATTTCGATGTCGCGATCGCGACTCCGGCTGCGATGTCGGAAGTGCGAAAACTCGGCAAGGTGCTTGGTCCGCGTGGGCTGATGCCGAACCCGAAGACGGGCACGGTGACCGAGGATACCGCCAAGGCGGTGGGCGAAGTGAAGGCCGGCCGGGTCGAGTTCAAGCTCGACAAGAATGGCAACATCGCGGTGCCGCTGGGCAAATTTTCTTTCGATGAAAACCAGTTACTCGAAAACGGGACGGCCATCATCGATGCCGTGGTCAAGGCGCGCCCGGCCACCGCGAAAGGGCGTTTCGTCGAGGGGATGACGCTGGCCGCCACGATGTCGCCGGGTTTGCACGTCGATCCTTCACCCTATCTCAGCATCTAAATTTCCGGTCTCTCTCACTCTCAACCAACAACGCTCAACTTTCTTCACACCATGAGACCTGAAAAAGCCAATATCGTTTCCGATCTTTCCGAGAAACTAAACCGCTCGCCCTTCCTATTGGTGACTGACTACCAGCGGATGAAGGTCGATCATTTCGGCGAACTGCGGACCCGGCTGGCACCGACTGGCGCCGAAGTGCACGTGGTCAAGAACAGCTTCCTGAAGCGGGCCATGACCGAGAGCGGATGGCCGGATGTCGCCGAGCAATTGACCGGGCAAACCGCGGTCGTGACGGGCGACAAGGATGTCGCGCCGGTGGCGAAGGTATTGAAGGCTTTTGCGGCGGAGTTCAAGATCGCCGCGCTCAAGATCGGGGTGGTGGACAGGAATGTGCTTTCGACCGCCGAAGTGGAATCGCTGGCCGATCTGCCGCCGCGCGAAGTGCTGCTGGGTCAGTTCCTCGGTGTGCTGCTGGCGCCGGCGACCAAGCTGGTTCGCACGTTAAACGAGCCGGCCGCTTCGCTGGCGCAGAATTTTACAGGCCAAGGCCGACAAGGAAGGCCAACCCGCGGAAGCAGCGGCCTGACAAGAAACAAATTTCGTCCCGTTAAGCGCGGGCCGAGCAACGAAACAACAACAACACACTGTCCGAGCCGATGGCTATCGGCTGTAATTTTCCGGGGGCTTCCGGGAGCGGCAATTGGAGGAAACTAAAATGGCAGATACAAACGCAATTGTGGAGCAACTCAGCGGCCTGACCGTTCTCGAGGTTGCTGGACTGGTGAAGCAACTCGAAGAAAAATGGGGCGTCAGCGCAGCGGCTCCCGTGGCCATGGCGGCACCTGCCGGCGGTGGCGCTGGCGGCGCCGCGGCTCCGGCAGCTGAAGAGAAGACCACTTTCGACGTTATCCTGAAGGAAATGGGCGCAAACAAAATCGGCGTGATCAAGGAAGTGCGCGCCGCCGTGCCCGGACTCGGCCTGGCGGAAGCCAAGGCTTTGGTCGAGGGCGCGCCCAAGACGATGAAGGAGGGCGTGACCAAGGAAGAAGCCGAAGAGATCAAGAAAAAGGTCGAAGCGGCTGGCGCCAAGGTCGAAATCAAATAATTTCGCACTCGTCGGCGGGCGCGGCGCGGAAAAAGCGCTTGCGCCCTCCGGCGGGATGTGGATATTTACGGCCCCCTTTTTCCTGACTCAGGAGTCGCCCGAAGTATTTTTAATCCGCTCTCGACGGTAACATTTAAGATTGGCAACGAAACGGTGGAGGTCAGATTGACAGACCGCCGTTTCGCTGCCACTTTTTCTGTCCGCTATTTCCGGCCGAGTCCGTAACCCTCGAACTCCTCACGACCTCTCATCCAGGGTCGTTGCAGGCTTATTAACCATTGGAGATTGGTGCACCAGTTATGCCAGACCGTACTGCAGTAGAGCGTATCCACTTCGGGTCGATCAAAGAGGCGATTGAGCCGCCGAACCTGATTGAAGTCCAACTCAATTCCTACGTCGATTTCCTCCAGAAGGACGTGCCCGCGAACAAGCGCAAGAACACGGGTCTGCAAACTGTGTTCAAGGAAGTGTTCCCGATCGAAAGCTACGATGAGAAGGCGACGCTCGATTTCAGTCATTATGAAATCGGCGAACCGAAGCTGAGCGCGCTCGAAGCGCAACGTGAAAGCCAGACCTACAGCGCGCCCCTCCATGTCACTTTTCAATTGAAGGAGGAGAAGGGGACCAAGGAAGAAAAAGTTTACATGGGCGAGATCCCGCTCATGACGCCGTCGGGCACGTTCGTCATCAACGGCGCCGAGCGTGTCGTCGTCAGCCAGCTTCATCGCTCTCCCGGCATCGCTTTTGAGTCGAGCATTCACCTCAACGGCAAGGTGCTCTACAGCTTCCGGATCATTCCGGATCGCGGGTCGTGGATCGAGGTGCAGTTCGACACCAGCGACCTGCTTTACATCTATCTCGATCGCCGGAAACGCCGTCGCAAATTCCTCGCCACCACTTTTCTCCGGGCGCTCGGTTACGGAACCGATGAGGAAGTGATCAACCTTTTTTATAACATCGAAGACCTCAAGTTGAGCGAGAAGCTCGACGAAGAGAGTCTCGCTACCAAGGTCCTGACGGCCGATGTGCTGGACGGGGAAGTGACCGTGGCCCGCGCTTTTGAACCGCTGACGCTGGCCGCGGTTCGCCAGATCATGGCGCTCGGTCAGAAGAGCGTGAAGGTGATCGACATCACCAACGACGACACGGTCGTAAAGGCATTGAAAAAGGATCCGGCTCACGATCAGGAGGAAGCTCTTAAGGACATTTACCGCAAGCTGCGTCCTGGCGATCCGCCGACGGTGGCCAATGCCCGCGCTCTCTTGAAGCGCCTTTTCTTCGACCCGAAAAAGTACGATCTCGGTCGCGTCGGGCGTTACAAGCTCAACCAGAAGCTCGGAATCGATGTCGATCTAGGCGAGCGCATCCTGACCGACAAGGACTTCATCGCCGCGATCAAGTATCTGATCAGTCTGCGCCGCGGCGAAGGCACCCTCGATGATATCGATCATCTGGGTAGCCGCCGCGTCCGTACCGTGGGCGAACTCCTCGCCAATCAGTGCCGGGTCGGGCTCGCCCGTACCGAACGTTTGGTGAAGGAGCGCATGACGTTGTTCGACGTGAACATCGACGGCATGACGCCGCAGAAGTTGATCAATCCAAAGGCGCTCAGCGCAGTCGTCCGTGACTTCTTCGGTCGCTCGCAGCTCTCGCAGTTCATGGATCAGACCAACCCGCTGGCGGAGCTGACCCACAAACGTCGTCTCTCCGCTCTCGGACCTGGCGGTCTGAGCCGCGATCGCGCCGGATTCGAAGTGCGCGACGTGCATCCTTCCCACTACGGACGAATCTGCCCGATCGAGACGCCAGAAGGTCCGAACATCGGTCTGATCAGCTCGATGTCGACCTTCGCCCGGATTAACGAATTCGGATTTATCGAAACGCCTTACCGCAAAGTCGAGAACGGCCGGGTCACCGACCAGGTTGATTATCTGACTGGCGATCGCGAAGAAGCCTACATTGTTGCCCAGGCCAACGCGCCGATGGACGCCAAAGGTCATTTCACCGGCGAAAAAGTTTCGGTTCGTTACCGGGGCGACTTCCTGGAAGTGGAGCCGAACAAGGTCCACTACATGGATGTCTCGCCCAAGCAGCTGGTTTCAGTGGCGGCGGGCCTCATCCCGTTCCTCGAGCACGATGACGCCAACCGCGCCTTGATGGGTTCGAACATGCAACGCCAGGGCGTGCCGCTGATCGTTTCCGAGTCGCCGCTCGTCGGCACCGGTCTCGAAGGCAAGGTGGCGCGTGACTCACGCGCGGTCGTGGTCGCTACCGAAGCAGGCCGCGTCGCTTCCGCGACCGCCGACCAGATTATCGTGACGAAAGACGGCGAAATGCCGGAAAGCCGCAAGAAATTGAAGACCGACGCCGAAGCGGGCGTGCACGTTTACGAGCTGCGCAAATTCATGCGCTCGAACGCCGGCACCTGTGTGAACCAGAAGCCGATCGTGAAGAAAGGTCAGCACGTGAAGCGCGGTCAGGTCATCGCTGACGGCCCGAACACCGAGCACGGCGAGCTCGCCCTCGGTCGCAACGTCCTCGTCGCCTTCATGCCTTGGAACGGATACAACTTCGAGGACGCCATCATGATCTCGGAGAAGGTGGTGAAGGAAGACATCTACACTTCCATTCACATCGACGAATTTGAGATCGGCGCCCGCGACACCAAACTCGGTCCCGAAGAAATCACGCGGGACATCCCCAATGTCAGCGAAGAAGCGCTCCGCAACCTCGGTTCCGACGGCGTTATTCGGGTCGGCGCGGAAGTGAAGCCGGGCGACATCCTGGTTGGAAAAATTACTCCGAAAAGCGAGACGGAACTGGCCCCCGAAGAGCGCCTCTTGCGCGCCATCTTCGGTGAAAAAGCGGCCGATGTGAAAGACACCTCGCTGACCGTCCCGTCGGGCACCTACGGCATCGTGATGGATGTGAAAGTCTCTTCGCGCCGCGAAATCGCACGCGAAAAACTGACGCCTGCCGAAACGAAACGCCAGCTTAAGGCAATCACGGAAGACAATCGCAAGAAGAAGGAAGAGCTGACCGAACAACTGACCGACGCGCTCTCCAACGTCTTGTTAGGCGAAAAGATTCCGCTCGACGTGGTCAACGCCCAAACCGGCGAAATCATCATCCCGGCCAACCGCAAAATTACCAAAACGCTCCTCCGGAAACTGGCGGTGGCTTACGATCACATCGAGATCGATCCGAGCCCGATTCGGAACAAGATCCGGGAGATCATCGCGCAGTACGAGCATAAGTTTGCCGAACTCGAATTGGAGCGGGAACGCTCGATGGATCGCGTCGAAAGCGGTGACGACATCGATCCCGGCATTATCAAGCAGGTCAAAGTCTTCGTCGCGAGCAAGCGCAAGCTGAGCGTGGGCGACAAGATGGCCGGACGTCACGGCAACAAGGGTGTTGTCGCGCGCATCGTGCCGGAAGAAGACATGCCTTACCTACCGGATGGCACGCCGGTTGAGATCGTGCTCAATCCGCTAGGCGTGCCCAGCCGTATGAACGTTGGCCAGGTTTTGGAAACGCACCTCGGCGTGGCCGCCAAGGCCCTCGGTTTCAAAGTCGCGACCCCGGTTTTCGACGGTATTTCCGAAGCGAAGATCCGCGAATACCTCAACGACGCCAAGAAAGTCGACGGGTTTACCTGGGTGCAGGAAAACGGCAAGGCTCGCCTCTTCGACGGTCGCACGGGCGACGCCTTCGATCAGGAAGTCGTGGTCGGTTACATCTACATGCTCAAGCTCGGTCACTTGGTCGCGGACAAGATCCACGCCCGCGCGGTCGGCCCGTACTCGCTCGTCACCCAGCAACCGCTCGGCGGCAAGGCGCAGTACGGCGGGCAGCGTTTCGGCGAGATGGAAGTGTGGGCGCTGGAGGCCTACGGCGCGGCTTACACCCTGCAGGAACTCCTGACCGTGAAGTCGGACGACGTCCAGGGACGGACCCGGATCTACGAGTCGATCGTCAAGGGCGACAACTCCCTCGAAGCCGGCACACCGGAATCTTTCAACGTGTTAATCAAGGAAATGCAGTCGTTAGGCCTCGACGTTAAAGTCGGCGGCCAGGCGCCCAGCTTTCTCGAAAACGTTGCCTAACAATTAAATAATGCATTGTCATCCTGAGCGCAGCGAAGGACCTCACAAGCAATTTGTGACGATCTTTTGCTCAGCCTGTGCCGACCAGACGCTTGCGAGGTCCCTCGCCGTCTGCGCGGCTCGGGATGACAGCTTTTTTGCAGTCCAACCTTAGTTTAAAAACATTTTATGAACGAACATTCCTGGCGGGAATTGGTGGGTGAAGAACGCACCGTGGGTTTCGATCAGGTCGCTATCGGCGTCGCTTCCAGCGACACGATGCGCTCCTGGAGCAAGGGCGAAGTCAAGAATCCGGAAACGATCAATTACCGGACTTTCAAGCCGGAAAAAGGCGGCTTGTTCTGCGAACGCATTTTCGGTCCGACGCGCGACTGGGAATGCTCCTGCGGAAAATACAAGCGGATCAAGCACAAGGGTGTGATCTGCGATCGTTGCGGTGTGGAAGTGACGCTGGCGCGGGTGCGCCGTGAACGCATGGGCCATATCGAACTGGCCGTCCCGGTCTCCCACATCTGGTTCTATAAGTGCATGCCCTCGCGGCTCGGCCTCATGCTCGACATGAGTGCGCGCCAGCTCGAGCGGGTCATCTATTACGAGGACTACATCGTGATCGACCCGGGCAACACGCCCCTCACCAAGACTCAGCTCCTGACCGAGATTGAATATCGCGAAGCGCAGGACCAGTACGGCGAAGAATTCAAAGCCGGCATGGGCGCCGACGCGGTCAAGGTGCTGCTCAGCGAAATCGAACTCTCGAAGCTAAACAAGGAGCTCGAGGAAGCGATGGGCAACACCAAGAGCAAACAGATTCGCAAGAAACTGGCGAAGCGCTTGAAGCTCGTGCAGGGCTTTGCCTCCTCCCATTCGCGCCCCGAATGGATGGTGCTCGAAGTGCTTCCTGTCATTCCGCCGGATCTGCGCCCGCTTGTGCCGCTTGAAGGCGGCCGCTTTGCCACTTCGGATTTGAACGACCTCTATCGTCGCGTCATCAATCGCAACAACCGACTCAAGAATCTGCTCCAGCTGAAAACGCCGGACGTTATCATCCGCAACGAAAAGCGCATGTTGCAGGAAGCGGTCGACGCGCTCTTCGACAACGGCCGTCACGGCCGCGCCGTCACCGGCGCCGGCAATCGCCCGCTCAAGTCGCTCAGCGACATGCTCAAGGGCAAAGGCGGACGTTTCCGTCAGAACTTGTTAGGCAAACGCGTTGATTACTCGGGCCGTTCCGTCATCGTTATTGGTCCTGAGCTCAAGCTCAACCAGTGCGGTCTGCCGAAGAAGATGGCACTCGTCTTGTTCGAGCCCTTCATCATTCGCCGCCTGAAGGATTTGGGCTACGTCCACACCGTGCGCAGCGCAAAGAAAATGATTGAGCGCCAGACGCCGGAAGTGTGGGACATCCTCGAAGAAGTGACCAAGGGTCACCCGGTCCTGCTCAACCGCGCGCCGACACTGCACCGTCTTTCGATCCAGGCTTTCGAGCCGCTCCTGATCGAAGGCGAAGCGATCCGCATTCACCCGCTCGTTTGCACCGCTTACAACGCGGACTTCGATGGTGACCAGATGGCCGTTCACGTGCCCGCTCTCGGTCGAAGCGCAGATGGAAGCGCGCATGCTCATGCTCGCGCCGAACAACATCTTCTCGCCTTCGAGCGGCAAGCCGATCACGACGCCGTCACAGGACATCACGCTTAGGCTGCTATTACCTGACCCAGAATCCGCGTCGCGCCGCCGGCGTGGCAGCGGAAATGCGCTTGCCGCTTTTCGACAACGCGACCGAAGTCGAGTTTGCGATGGCCGATGGCGCGGTCAAAACCCACGACCGCATCCGGTTGAGAATCCGGATCTCGGCAAGGACACGATTTACGGCGACAAGGAAACCCACGTCATCGAAACGACCGCGGGTCGCGTCATCTTCAACGAGATCTGGCCCGATGGTCTCGGCTTCTTCAACAAAGCCGCTGGCAAGAAGCAGCTCAGCGACATTATCTGGCGCTGCTATCAGGTCGCCGGCCAGGACGGCACCGTCGAGACGCTCGACAAGCTGAAGGAACTCGGGTTCCGCGAAGCGACCAAGGCCGGCGTCTCGATCGGGATCTCCGACATGATCATTCCGAAGGAGAAAGAGCTGCAGCTCTCGAACGCCTACAAGCAGATCAAGCACGTCGAGCAACAGTATCGCAAAGGCATCATCACCGATGGCGAGCGCTACAACAAGATCATCGATATCTGGACTCACGCGGGCGACGAAATCTCCAACGTCATGTTCCGCACCCTCGAGCATAACGAGGGACGCAAGGAATTGAACCCGGTCTTCCTGATGGTCGATTCCGGCGCGCGTGGTAACCGCCAGCAGGTCAAACAGCTCGCCGGCATGCGCGGTTTGATGGCCAAGCCCTCCGGCGAAATCATCGAGCGGCCGATCACCTCGAACTTCCGTGAAGGTCTGACCGTGCTCGAGTATTTCATCTCCACTCACGGCGCTCGCAAGGGTCTGGCCGACACCGCGCTCAAGACCGCGGACTCCGGTTACCTAACGAGAAAGCTGGTTGACGCTTCGCAGGACGTGATCATCAACGAGATCGATTGCGGCACTGTGAACGGCATCACGGTTCAGCGCCATCTACGAAGGCGACGAAGAAGTGGTCGATCTCGCGACCCGCATCGTTGGCCGCGTCTCTTGCGAGACGGTCGTCGATCCGGTGACGAAGAAGAAGGTCATCAAAGCCAATCAGTTGATCGATGAGCCAATCGCCGCCGCGATCGAAAAGATCGGCGTCGAGCAGCTCAAGATTCGCTCGGTGCTCACCTGCGAAAGCGGCCGCGGCGTTTGCGCGCATTGCTACGGACGCAACCTCGCCACCGGCCAGTTCGTCAAGCTCGGCGAAGCGGTCGGCATCATCGCCGCGCAGTCGATCGGCGAACCCGGCACGCAGTTGACCATGCGTACGTTCCACATCGGCGGAACGGCGAGCCAGACCTTCAAGCAACCGATCATCAAGGCGAAGAACGACGGCGGTCGTGCAGTTCAACGATCTGCGCACCGTCCAGTCACTCGACGGCAACTGGATCGCGCTGAATAAAAACGGCATCGATCAGCCTGCATAACGAAGAAGGCCGCGAAATCGAACGCTACAACATCGTCATCGGCTCCGTCATTTCCGTCGCCGACGGCGGCAAGGTGAAGAAGGGCGAGACCTTCGTGCAATGGGATCCGTACAACGTCCCGATTTTGACCGACAAGAGCGGCAAGATCGAATTCCGCGACATGATCGCGGGCGTGACGATGAAACGGGAAGATCGACGAAGCGACCGGCCTCATGGGCACGGTCATCATCGAGCACAAGGAAGATCTGCATCCGCAGATCGTGATCGTGGGCGACGAGGGCGAAGTGGCCGCGAGCTACTCGATTCCGGCCGGCGCGCACGTCATCGTCGAGGCGAATCACAAAGTTCGCGCCGGCGCCCTGCTCGCCAAGACCCCGCGTAAAGTCGCGAAGACAAAGGACATCACCGGCGGTCTGCCGCGGGTGGCGGAACTCTTCGAAGCGCGCCGTCCGAAAGACGCGGCCGAGATCGCCAAGATCGACGGCATCGTCGAAATCGGCGGGACCGTGCGCGGCAAGCGCAAGCTCATCCTCAAGGACACCGAAACCGGGGCCGAGGAAGAGCATCTCATCCCGATGGACAAGCACATGATCGTGTTCAAGGGCGACTTCGTGAAGAAGGGCTCGCAGCTGACCGAAGGTCCGGTTGTGCCGCACGAAATCCTCGAGGTCTGCGGACCGCAGGATTTGCAGGAGCACCTCGTCAACGAAGTGCAGGAAGTTTACCGCCTCCAAGGCGTGGAAATTAACGACAAGCACATCGAGATCATCGTTAGGCAGATGCTGCGCAAGGTGAAGATCACCGAACCGGGCGACACCTCGCTCCTCTGGGGCGACCAGATCGACAGGCTCGATTTCGAGGCCGAAAACAAGAAAGTCGTCGAAGCAGGGTGGCAAGCCCGCCGAAGCGACCCCGGTGCTTGCTCGGCATCACCAAGGCTTCGCTCGAGACCGACAGCTTCATCTCGGCGGCTTCGTTCCAGGACACCACCCGCGTTCTGACCGAGGCGGCCACCCTGGGCAAGGTCGATCGCCTGCGCGGCTTCAAGGAAAACGTGATCATGGGTCACCTCATCCCGGCCGGCACCGGCTTCCCGGCGGTGCGCGAGATCAAACTCGTCGAGCTCGGCGAACAGGTCGGTGCTCCGCTCATGGAAGAGCCCGAGCCGCAACCGGCGCTTGGCTAAACTAAATTCAATGCTGTAAAGATGAGGGCCGCACGCGAGTGTGGCCCTCGTTGTTTCAAGATGTCGATCGCAACTAAAACCGGAGACGCTGGCGAGACTTCCCTCATGTATGGCCGGCGTGTGGCCAAGACCGACGCGCGGGTCGACGCCTACGGCTGCGTGGACGAACTAAACTCCGCTCTCGGGCTCGTGCGGGCGACCGCTGGAGCCGCGCCGCTCGCCGAACAGATTCTCTCCATCCAAAAAGAACTCGTCACCGTAATGGGCGAGCTCGCGACCGCGCCGCCGGACCTCGCGCGCTATCAAAAAGATGGCTACGCCCTAACGACCGCCGCAATGGTCGATCGCTTGACCGCGTCGATCGACAAACTGGAAAAAGACAAGACGCTCTACGGCAAAGGCTGGGCCATGCCGGGCGACAGTCCGATCGGCGCCGCGCTCGATCTCGCGCGAACCGTCTGCCGAAGGGCTGAGCGTCGTGTCGCCGCGCTCGAGGTAAGCGAACACGCGCAGTCGGAAATCCTCCGCTATTTAAACCGCCTCTCCGATCTCTGCTGGCTCCTCGCACGTTTCGTCGAGAAGGACGGCACTGCACACTCCTAGCGCGTCGCGTCTGCTCTGGGGAGCGCACGCGCCTCGCGTGCTGGCGATGGCGCCCCGCCATCGCGAACTTTTTCCGATCTGCGCGCTAAAGAGAAGAAGGTTGCGGCGGGCGCCCCAACCGGCACGCGAGGCGCGTGCACTCCCCGAAAGCCCGCTCGGACTTACTCTACTTCGGCACGTCGTCCGCGTTGCCGAGATATTCCCAGCGCAGAAGCGAGATCGGCACGTTGCCGTTTTTCCAGACGAAATCGAGAAACGCGCGCAGGTTGAACTTCTCGGTCTGCTTCATCCGCGCTTCCGCGAGCAACTTGGTGATCTGAAGTTTGCCGATTTGGTAGGTGAGCGCCTGGCCCGGACCGACCGAGAACGCGATCGCCTCCTGTCGCGCGGTCGCGGAATCCATCGGCACTTTTTCTTCGAGGTATGTCGCCGCCTGCTCGAGGGTGAACTGGCCCAGCGCGAGTTTGACATCCACCTCGACCCGAAGCGCGCGCAGGCGCATGAAATTGTAAATGATCTCGCGGCTGTGCGGGCTGTCGTCGACGAGCCCGGCCTGTAGCATCATTTCCTCGGCGTAGAAACCGATGCCCTCGTTCGAACCGGAATCGTAATAATGCCGGCGGATAGGGTCCTCATGTTTCCAGGAAAGGCAGAGCTGAAAATAGTGCCCGGGAATTCCTTCATGGACGATGATCGGTCGCGGATCCTGGGCCGCGGCGCGCCAGAAATACCCGAGCTTCGGCGACGGCGCGTCAACGTAACGGATGCAGTTTTCGGTCAACCGTGTGGGCGAAGTAAAGTCGTCTTGTTCGGTAAACCCAAGCGCGTGCAGGTATTCGGGGACGGCTCGTAAGGTGTAGTGCTGCACCCAATCCGGCACGGTCATGAGCGATTTCTCTTTCAGAAATTTGCGGACCTGCAATTCCTTCGCCGCTGCATCGGCGATCCAGGCATCGGTGTTCTCCGCCGTTTTAAGCGGCGGCACGTCCATGTTTCGGCTCTTTCTCGTAGGCCTCAAAGGCCACTGCGCGATTCCATTCCTGTTGGCCCATCGCGAGCAACTCCTCCGGGGTGTAAGGAACGAGCGCGACGTTTTTGAGAAAAAAGAGATAAGCCTCGCGACCGAGCGCGGTCTCGTTAGGCAAAGAAGGCACGAGCCGCTGGAGGTGAGCCCGGTACTCCGCGAGCGAGGCCAGTGCGCCGGCGACGGCCCGGTCCAATTCTTCCTTGGAAAGGGTGGTCGCGGGCGCGAGCGCCGCCGCCATTCGCAGCAGACTTTGATCGATTCCGTCGAGCGAGTGAATCGCGACCGTGGCAAACGGCCTGGGCGGTTTCGAAAGGTTCTCCGCCCCCTGCTGCAGGATCGACGGAATGTTTTCGATCCGGTTGAGGATCTCCCGGCTGCGCGCCCCATCGTAGGGCGCCGGGACCGTGAGTGCTTCCGCGAGCGCAGTCAGGGTCTGATCGAGATAGAAAATCGGATCGCGTTTCAGCGCGGGTTGAGGTCCAGTTCCCAGCGCACCCGCGCCAGCGCGGAACCGATCAGGCGATAATCGACCTGCTGCGGTATCGGCCACTTCGCGGGGTCGATCTGTTTCCAGCGCGCTTCAAATTCCGCAAGCCCTGCACGTCGCTTTGTCATCGCCGCGGCCGACCATTCGCGCACGCCGCCCGGCCGCTCGATCCGATTCACGTCGTCGCCGGTGAAGGGAGCGGTTTGCGCGCGCCACCTCCAAAAATCCTCCGCCAGTTTTTGAAGCCGGCCACGCCCTGCGATTGACCCTGACCTCGGACGACAAGAAGTAGCGAAAGAACCAAAACGGCCGCGCATTTCATGCGGGCGAGCCTAGTCGCTTCCCAGAATTCGAGGAGCATAATCGCTCTCGAACGGGGATGTCTTTGCCCGGGGTAGCGCACCCGTCCCTGGTGCTGGTGACGGTGTCCCACCGTCACGAACTTTTCGAGCCGCAACGCAAAATGGAAAGTCCGTCGCGATGGGACACCACACCAACCCAAGATGGGTAAGCCACCCGGATCATTCGTAGCGGAGCGCGACCATCGGATCGACCCGCATCGCGCGGCGCGCCGGGATGTAGCTTGAAATCAAACCGGCCGCCGCCAGCACGATGAGCACGAAACCGTGGATCGAAAGGTCATGCGCGCTCACTCCGTAGAGCAGACTGCTCATCCATCTCGTTAGGGCAAAGGCCCCGAACAATCCGAGCACGAAACCGACCGCGATGATCAGCATGCTCTGGCGCAGGATCATCCCCAGGACATCGCCGCGCTGCGCGCCGAGCGCCATCCGGATGCCGATCTCGCGCGTCCGTTGCGCCACCCTGTAGGCGATCACGCCGTAAATCCCGATCGCTGCCAGGACGAGCGCAACGGCGGCGAAACTGCCTAACAACACTGTATTGAAGCGCGGCTGGGCGAGCGTCCCGTCGATTAACTTTCCCAGCGGCAAAGACGTCCAGCTCCGGCACGAAAATATCGCGATCCATCCCTTGAATCAGACGCCGCAACGAGGCCTGCATCCCGGCGAGATTTTGCACCGAGGTGCGAAAGACGAGCGGCAGGACCCGATTCAGGTTCTGCTCGAGCGGCAGGTAATATTCCGGCTTGGGCGCAACCGCGAGCGAGTCGTGCCGCGTGCTCCCCACCACCCCCACGATCTCGACCGAAAGCGAGCTGTTATCCTGATCGATCAGGAGATGCTGGCCTAACGGATTCATGCCCCGGAAAAATTTCTGGACGAGCGCTTCGTTCACGATCACCACCCTCAGCGCGTCCTTCGTGTCACGCCGGTCGAAGAACCGCCCGGCGAGCAGCGGGATTCGCATCGTGCGAAAATAATCGCCTGCCACCGTCAAGTTCGAAGCGTCGGGATGATTGCCCGGGCCAGGATTGGGCCGGCCTGCGATCCAGAAAGAGTTCGCACTGTCGCTGTCGGAGAACGGCAACGGCGATGCGCCGCCGATTGATTCCACGCCCGGCAGCGCGGCGAGTTGCGGCAGGAAACGTTCGAAGAACTGCCGTTGCTGCTCCGGTTCCGGGTATTTCGCGCGGGGAAGGACGAACTCCATCGTCAGCACCCGGCTCGGATCAAACCCCGGGTCGGTCGCTCGCAGGTTGGCGAAACTTTTGATCAGCAATCCCGCGCCCGCGAGAAGAAGGAGCGAGAGCGCTACCTGCGCGATAACGAGAAGGCCGCGCAGCCGATGTGATTCCGCCCCGGTGCCGGCGCGGCTTCCCTCCTGCAACAACGCGCTCACGTTCGGGCGGGTCACCTGCAAGGCCGGCACGAGCGCGAAGAAGAGCGTGCTCACCAGCGCCACCGCGAGCGCGAAGAAAACCAACGTCAGATTGATCTGCAGCTCGCTCAGGCGCGGCACATCCTGCGGGCCGAAATTCCGGAGGAGATCGACGCTCCACCATGCCAGGAACAACCCGCCCGCTGCGCCCAGGAGCGCGAGGAGCACGCCCTCCGCGAGCAACTGCCTAACGAGACGGGCGCGGCCTGCCCCGAGCGCGGTGCGGATGGCAATCTCGCGCTGGCGTGCGGTGGCGCGGGCGAGGAGAAGGTTGGCGACGTTTGCGCAGGCAATGAGCAGAACGAACACGACCGCGGCCAGGACGACGAGAAGCGCGGGACGCACGTCGCCGGTCAAATCCGTGTACAACGAAATGACATTCGCGCTACGGCCGGTGTTGGTGTTGGGATATTGCTTCTCCAGGTGGGCGGCGATGGTCGCGACCTCCGTGCTGGCTTGCGCCGGGGTGATTCCCGGTCCAAGGCGCCCGACGGCGCGAAAGAAATGCGAACCGCGATCGCGCACCGCGGTGGCGACGAGCGGATGCACGGGCGTGAAAAATTCTCCCTCCGCATCGACCGGATAACGGAAGCCGCGGGGCATTATCCCGAGCACGATATAGGGCCGGAGCGCGAGACGCACCTGGCGGCCGATGATGTTTGGATCGCCATTGAAATAGCGCTGCCAGGCCTCGTAGGTGAAGACGACCACGCGTGCGTCGGGAGTGTCTTCGGCTCGCGTGTAGGCACGCCCGAGGAACGGCGAGACTCCGAGCACCTGGAAAATGTCCGACGTCGCGGCCAAACCACGCAGTTCGACCGAATTGGCATTCGTGCTTAAAACTGTGCTGGCTCCGGTACAGGCTGCGATCGTCGTGAACGATTTTGCCTGCTCGCGAAAATCCAGGTAATCGGGAAAGGAACTCGTTTCGCGTCCGGCACCCTTGTCCGGCGCGCTCCATAGCATGGCCAGTTCGTTAGGTTTGGGAAATGGCAGCGGCTTGAGGAGAACGCTGTCGATCACGCTAAAGATGGCACTGTTGGCCCCGATCCCGAGCGCGAGGGTGAGGACGGCGATGAGGCTGAAGCCGGGCGATTTCAGGAGGATGCGAAAGGCGTAGCGGAAGTCATTCATAGGGCAGCGCAAGCTCCGAGCGCGCGGATCCGTGAATTTGGGTTTGTCAGGCAGTCAAAAATGCGAGGTCGGGTAGCCCAACGGGGCCGGCTGGAAGCTCGCGCTGCCTCCGGGGTGCGCTCATTCATAGCGGAGCGCAATCACCGGATCGACTTTCATGGCACGACGTGCCGGGACGAAACCGGCGAGGAGAGCCGCAGTGCCGAGAAGGAGAATGACGGCGCCGTAGGTGATCAAGTCGGTTGTTCCAACCCCGAAGAGCAGTGCGCTCAACAACCGTGTCGCGGCGAAAGCTCCGAAAAGTCCCACTACGATGCCGATTGCGGCCATCGTTAGGCTTTGGCGCAGAATCATTGTTAGCATCTGCTTGCGTTGCGCGCCGAGCGCCATCCGGATTCCAATCTCCCTCGTCCGCTGTGCCACGTTGTAGGCGATCACGCCATAGATGCCGACCGCGGCGAGAATAATCGCGACCGCGGCAAAGACCGCGAGCAGCCCGGTGTTGAAGCGCGATTGCGAAAGAGTCTGGCTCACGAGCTGCGAGAGCGGCGTAACGACGGGAACAAAGAGCTGCGGATCGAGCTTCGTGCACCGCGCGGCGAATCATCGTCTCGAGACCGGTCGGCGCTGGCTGACTCGTGCGGACCACGAGGTACATGAAGCGGTCGGGATTCTGGCCAAAGGAAAGGTAGTACTCCGGCGCGTCTGGTTCCGCGAGGCTCCGGTGCTTAACCGGGCCGACGACGCCGATAATCTCGCAGGGTAGTTTCCCCTCGGCGACGCGGCCTCCGATATCGAGGCGCTGTCCGATCGGATTCTCGTTAGGGAAATATTTTTCTGCGAACGTCTGGTTGATCATCACCACCGGGGTCGAATCCTTCCGGTCGCGGGCGTCGAAGGCGCGGCCACGTTTCAGCGGAATGCGCATCGTTCGAAAATAGGCGGCGTCGGTCGTGAGCAGGGAAGCGGACGGTTCCATACCCTGCGCCGGAGCGGGCCGGCCGACGATCGTGAAAGTGCGACTCTGGTCGTTACCGCTAAAGGGTAGCGGGTCCACCAGACCTGTGTTCTCAATTCCCGGGAGCGAAGTCAGCTTTCCGCGGAGCTTGTCGAAGAACTGCATTGCTTGATCGCCTTCGCCATAGCGCGCCTTGGGAAGCGCCTGCCAAAACGTGACTACACCGCGCGCCTCGAATCCCGGTTCGACCGCGCGCAGCCCGGCGAAGCTGCGGATGAGCAGTCCCGCACCGACGAGCAGGACTAACGACAAGGCGAATTGCGAGACGACAAAGGCAAAGCGCAAGCGGTGGCTGCGCGCGCTGCCGGTCGAACCGCGGGAAGTGTCCCGAAGCGCTTGCTCAACCTGCGGACGTGAGGCCTGGAGCGCGGGAATCAATCCGAAAATCAGACTGGTGAAGAACGCGATCCCGAAAGTGAACGCGATCACTCCGCCGTTGACCCGAATCTCGCTCAGCCGTGGCAGATCGACCGGCCCCATGGCGACGAGCGCGTCGGTACTCCACCAGGCCAACAACAGTCCGGCGGCGCCGCCGAGGAGCGCGAGGAGCGAGGTCTCGATCAGGAGTTGGCGTACGATTTGAAGACGGCTCGCCCCCAGCGCGGTCCGAATCGCGATCTCGCGTTCGCGCGTCGCGGCCCGCGCCAGAAACAGATTTGCGACGTTGGCGCACGCGATCAGGAGGACGAGCGCCACCGCCGCGACCAGCACGAGCAACGCTGGCCGCACGTCACCGACCAGATCCGACTGCAGCGGAACTGCGCGCTCGGTTCGGCCGGCATCGGTATCGGGATACTGCCTGGCCAATTGCGCTGCGATCGTTTGTAAGTCCGCGGTCGCGGTCCGCAGATCGACGCCCGGTTTGAGCCGACCGACGACGGGCAGAAAATGCGCCCCGCGCCGCATCAGGTAGTCTGGGGTCGAGCCGGAGAACATCGGGAGGAGTGGCGCGACATAATCGACGTTTTCGCTCTGGATCGGGAACTTCCATCCCCGCGGCATCACTCCGGTGATGGTATAGGGCTTATCCGCGATCGTGACCTGCTTGCCAATGATCTTCGGATCGCCCGCGAAACGCCGCTGCCAAAAGGAGTATCCGATGACCACCACCCGGGCCGCCTCCGGCTTTTCGTCCTCCGGCGAAAAACCGCGACCGAGAAGGGGCGGCGTCCCGAGCACGGCAAACAGGTCGGAGGTGGCCGCGATCCCTGGCACGTCCTCAGCGTTTTCGCCCGCGCCCCAGATCGTGGAGGCGTGGGCGTATGCTGCCATGGCCGCGAAGCTGTGGTTTTGCGCCCGCAGGTCCAGGTAGTCCGGATAAGAATGGACCTGGCGATCCTCGCCCGGGCGCTGCGGCGCGGTCGCCCAGATCATCGTTAGGCGATCCGGATTTGGAAACGGCAGAGAGCGCAACAGGACGGTATCGATGACGCTGAAGATGGCGCTGTTTGCGCCGATCCCGAGGGCGAGCGTGAGGACGGCGACGAAGGTGAAGCCGGGTGATTTGATGAGTTGCCGGATGGCATAGCGGAAGTCGTTTATCATATTGTTAGGCGGATTTATTCGTAACGGAGTGCGACCATGGGATCGACTTTAGTGGCCCGAAAAGCCGGGATGATGCTGGCGAAAAAAGCAGCCCCGCCGAGGAGGGCGATGACGAGGAGATAAGTCAGAATATCGGTGGCGCCGACGCCGTAGAGCATCGTGCCTATCAATCGCGTGGCAGCGAACGCAGCCGGCAGGCCGACCAGCATTCCGATCAGGACCAGGGCACCGCTTTGGCGCAGGACTAACCGCAGCATGTCGGCGCGCTGGCCGCCCAGCGCCATCCGGATCCCGATCTCCCGCGTCCGTTGCGCGACGGAGTAGGAGATCACGCCGTAAAGGCCGACCGCTGCGAGGAGGGTGGCGAGACCGGCGAAAATCGAGAGCAGGAGCATCGCGAATTTTTGCCGGAGAACGGAACGGGCGAATCACGTCCTCCATCGTTCGCGCGTTGGCCAGAGGAACGTTGCGATCGATGGTCCAGACCGCGCTTTGCACCGCTGGGAGGAGAGTGAGCGGATTCCGCAGCGCGCTCCGCACCGTCACGAAGACCGAGGGCCACTGTGTCTGCGCGAGCGGTTGGTAGATTTCCGGCCGCGGCGCTGCTTCCAGGTTCACGTGCCGGACGTTGCCGACCACGCCGACAATTTGCAGCTTCTGAGACGCCGGTCCGAAATTCGTGATGTATTTGCCGAGCGGATTTTGCCCGGGAAACACACTCGCGGCCATCGCCTCGTTGACGATCGCGACCGGAGGTGATGCGGCGGTGTCGTGCTCGTCGAAGGTGCGCCCCTGCAACAAAGGGATGCCCATCGTGCGAAAATATTCCGGCGTACTCACCCGGAGATCCGATTCATAGCTCTGGCTGCTCCCGAGAACGTTGTAGGAGCGCGAGCTGTTCCGCCCGCCAGCGGCAGTTGGCTCACCGCGCCGACCGAGGTCACACCGGGCACCGCGCCCACTCGCTCGACGACCTGTTGATAGAAGCTCGCCTGTCGGGCCGGATCGGTCCGCGCGGGCAGGCCGATGTTGAAGACGAGCAGCCGCTCGGGATTGAACCCCGGGTCGACTGAAGTCAGCCTGACGAAACTTTTCATCATCAAGCCGGCGCCGACGAGCAGGACTAACGACAGCGCGATTTCCGCCGCGATCAGGGCGGAGCGAGTCGGACTCCGGCCTAACGAGCTGCCGCGCTCGCCCTCCCGGAGCGAGTCGTTCGGATTGGAACGGGAAGCGAAAAATGCGGGCGCGAGACCGAAAAGCGTTCCGGTAAGAAGCGAGGCGAGGAGGCTGAAGCCGAGCACCTCGCGGCTCAGTCCGATCGCATGAAGTTCGCCGATCTGCGGCGGGCCGAGCGAGAGGAGGAGCGGCAAAGCCCAGCTCGCGAGGAGGAGGCCGAGCGCTCCGCCGGCGAGGGCAAGGAGCGCACTTTCGGTCAGCAACTGGCGAAGCAAACGCAGTCGCGAGGCGCCCAGCGCCGTCCGAATCGCCATTTCACGTGAGCGTCCCGCGGCGCGCGCCAGGAGAAGATTGGCCACGTTGGCGCAGGCGATGAGGAGGACGAAGGAGACCGCGCCTGACAACATCAGGAGCATCGGCCGCAACCCGCCGACCGCTCCTTCGTGCATCGGGACGAGGGCGACCCCGGTATCTTCGTTAGCCTTCGGGTATTGTTGCTCGAGGCGCAGCGCGATCGTGGCCATCTCGGCCCGGGCCTGCGCCAAATTCACTCCCGGCTTTAACCGCCCCCAGACATCGAGAAAACTGCGATCCCGCATTTCGCGCGGGTTATCGTTAGGCGCAAGCGGATGCCGCGGCACGTCCCAGGGCGACGGCACCCACATTTCGCCGTAGTCGTCGGGCGAGAATGTGGCCGGCATGACCCCGATGACGATGAATTTCTCTCCATCGAGAATCAAATCACGTCCGATGATGGTGCGATCGGCGCCGTATCGTCGCGACCAGAGTTGGTAACTCAAGACGACGACGTGCCAATTCCCCGGCTTCGCGTCTTCGGCGCCGAAGGTCCGGCCGAGGATCGGGTTCACTCCGAAGAGTGTGAAGAACCCGGACGATGCCATCGTGGTGGGGATCCGCTCCGGCTCCGCACTGCCGGCGAGATTGGCCTGCCAGCCGCGGGCCGCGGCCATCGCCGAGAAAACTTTGTTCTGCGCCGTCCAGTCGATGAAATTTGCCGGCGAGCTATCGCCGTACGAAACGCCCGTGCTCCGCGCCGTTTGCGCTACGGTCACGATGCGCTCCGAATCCGGATAGGGCAACGGGTGAAGCAGGACGGCGTTGATGACGCTGAAGATGGCGGTGCTGGCCGCAATCCCGAGGGCGAGAGTGAGGATCGCGACCAATGTAAAGCCCGGGGACTTGAGCAATTGGCGGAAAGCGAAGCGGAGATCGTGTAGCATATCGTTAGGCGATTTTCATTCGTGACGCAGGGTAATGGTGGGATCGATCTTGAGCGCGCGCCGGGCAGGCAGATACCCGGCCAGGCCCGCGACGAGCAGAAGGAGAAGCGAAAGGGTGGCGAAGGTGGCCGGATCGGTTGGGGTCACGTCATAAAGCAACCCGGCCAGCCCTCGCGTCCCGAGAAGAGAAACGACCACACCGGCAGTAACACCGAGGAGCGCGAGGGTGATTCCCTGGCCGAGAACCAGTTTCAGCACATCGCCCGCCTGTGCCCCGACCGCGATTCGGATGCCGATCTCACGCGTTCGGAGCGCGACGCCGAAGGCGAGCACGCCGTAGAGCCCGACGCTGGCGAGCAAGAGCGCGGTGGCGGCAAAGGCCGCGACCAAAAATGCGTTGAAGCGTTGGGCGGCGAGCGAGACCGACACCACTTCGCTCATGTTGCGCGTTGGCGTGATCGCAAGCAGCGGATCCACTTGCCAGATTGCTTCCTTGATCTGGCGCGTCACGGTCTCGGTCGGAGTGGTTGCTGGAACCCGCAGCACGATCTCGCTCCAGCGTTTCCAGGACTGGCCGCTCTGCGCGTAGGGCGTGTAGATGGCCGGCTCTTCCGCCTGGCCGAGCCCGAAATGGCGCACGTCGCCGACCACGCCGACGATCGTGATCCAGCTCACACCTTCGTCGCGCGCCCAGCGAATCCTTTTGCCTAACGGATCCTGGCCGGGGAAGTATTTTCTCGACATGGCATCGTTGATCACCCCGACAGCTGGCGTCTCGGCCCGATCGTCACGGCTCAAGGATCGACCGCGGAGGAGGGGAATGTGCATGACCTTGAAGTAGTCGCCTTCGATCGCGCGCGAACCGAGCTCCGGTTCGTCACCGATGCTGACCGGCGCGCGGCCTTCGATAATGAAATTGTGGCTGATCGCGTTCCCGCCCAACGGCAACTCGCTGATCATGGCTGCTTGCGGTTTGGGGAAGGGCGTTCAGGTTGTCGAGAACCTGATCGCGAAAACGAGTCTGGGCCGGCACTTCCCGATAGCGCGCTTCCGGCAACTCGACTCGAACCTCGAGGACGTTCTGCGGATCGAAACCCGGCGCCATACTCGTTAGGCGATAAAATGTCTTTCCGAGCAGCCCGGCGCCAATCAGCAGGACCAGAGCGAGCGCGAGCTGAGCCGTGACAAAGAGGCTTCGGCCTAACGAACGCGTGGGCGTAACCGAACGGCTGGTGGATGAGAGAACGCTGTTTGCTTCCACCCGCGTTGCCTGCCAGGCAGGGACAAGCCCGAAGAGCAACCCGGTGAGGAGAGAAAGAGCAAAGGTGAAGGCGAGGACTTCGCCATCGAGTCGAATGCTTTCCACCCGCGGCAGCTCCTCCGGTTTGAAGGCGAGCAAGGCATCGACCCCCCAACCGCCGATGAGCAAGCCGAGACCTCCGCCGAGCACCGCGAGCAGGACGCTTTCAAGCAAAACTTGCCTAACGAGCCGCCAGCGGCCGGCCCCGAGGGCGCTGCGAATAGCCAGCTCCGGCCGGCGTTGCGCACCGCGGACGAGCAGAAGGTTGGCAAAATTCGAGCAGGCGATGAGCAGGACGAGCCCGACCGCGCCGCTCAGGACGAGCAAGGCGGGACGAATATCTCCGACCATTTTTTCCTGGAGCGAAACGAGCGTGCTCTCGCGATTCTTGTTTTCGTCCGGGTTCGCCTGCGCCATCCGCCGATCGAGCAGCCGCAGCTCGCTTTGCGCCGCGGGCAGTGAAGTGCCTTGCTGCAATCGGCCATAGACGCGGAGCACATGCGCGCCGCGCGACTTTGCGGCCGCCGGATAAAAAACGTGAATCGGGACGAACGCCTCCAGGCTCGCGCGGGGCGCCCGGAAATCGGACGCGGTTACGCCGACCACTGTGTAATTCTGTCCGGCGATCGTGATGCTTTTCCCGAGAATGCCCGGATCGCGCCCGAACTGCCGTTGCCAAAGCGCGTGCGTTAGGACGAGGACGTGTGCGCCGCCGAAGCGGTCGTCACTCGCGACCAGCGTGCGCCCCAGCGCAGTGCGCGTCGTAAACACCTGTAAGAAATCACCCGCGACCAGCCCCAACTCGATCTGCACCGGCTCCGCCCCGCCGGTGTAATCCGCCGCCTGTCCACTGACTCCGCCGAGGCTGGCGAAGGCGTGCGATTGCTCGCGAATATCCGCCAGTTCGGGAACCGACTGTTGCGACGTCAGCGTCACGAGCTGCTCTGGCTGCGGATACGGAAGCGGCCGCAAGAGGACGCCGTTGATCACTGTAAAGATGGCGGTGTTCGCTCCAATCCCGAGCGCGAGGGTGGCGATCGCGACCAGGGTGAAGGCAGGCGACTTGAGGAGCTGTCGAAAGGCGAAGCGAATTTCACTCATAACGAAGGGCAACAATCGGATTGACCCGCATGGCGCGGCGGGCCGGAATGAGGCAGGCGGCGACTGCGATCAAGCCAAGGAGGAAAGTGGTCCCGGCAAGCAGGGCGGGGCTTTGAGCCGAGACCTGGTAGAGCTGCGAGGCCAGCAATCTCCCGAGCACGAGGACGGCTCCGAGGCCAACCAGCAACCCGATCGCGACCGGCCGCATACCTTGCGCAACGATGAGGCGCAGGACATCGCGGGCCTGCGCGCCTAACGCCATCCGCAACCCGATCTCGCCGGTTCGTTGCTCGACCGTGTAGGCGACCGCGCCGTAGATCCCGATGAGGGCGAGCAGCAGAGCGAGGAGGGCGAAGGCGGCGAGCAAACTCATCGTGAGACGCTGTTGGCCTAACGAATCTCGGATCACCTGTTCCATGGTTTTGGGTTGAATAAAAGGCAGCTGGCGATCGACCCGGTCGAGAGCGGCGCGGGCCACGCCGAGGAGCATTTCCGGCCGGCCCGGGCCACGCAGCGCGACGGTGAGAAAAGAGTTCGCTCGCTGCGCGAAGGGCCGATAAAATTCGACTTCGTTTTTCTTCGCCACCCGTTCCGAGCGCACATCGCCGACAATCCCGACAATCTCGGTCGGCGTGCCAATGCCGTTGATTCCGCCGAGGAGTAATTGCCTTCCGATCGGATCGAGCCCGGGGAAAAGCGCGCGCGCCCCTGATTGGCTGATCAAAACCACCTGCGGATGATCGAGGTCGTCGGTCGGTTGGATATCGCGCCCCGCCAGGAGCGGGATGCCAAAGGTGCGAAGGTAACCGGTCGAGACTCCGCTCGTGATCGCGATCGGACGCTGCGCCAGCGGCGGAGGCGCGTTGTCGGGACGCGCGTATGGAGTGTGCGAAACACCGCCAATGAGCGGAACCAGGTCCGAAATCGCCGCCGATTCGACGCCCGGCATCGCTTGGAGTTCGGTCCGCAGCCGCTCAACGAACCTGCCTTGCGAGCGCTCATCTCCGTAGTGCGCGGCGGGCAGGCCGATCCCGCCGACCCAGATTCCATCCGGGCGGAAACCGATCTTCTCGTGGCTCAGCCGGTTGAAACTGACGAGCAGAAGAGCCGCGCCCGCGAGCAGGAGGACAGAAAGCGCGACCTGGGCCGCGACCAATCCGCGCCGGACGCGTTGCTGCCCGCGGCTTCCGCTCATCGAGCGGCCGCCATCTTTCAAGGCGTTGGCCAGCTCGGTGCGCGAGCTTTGCCAGGCCGGATACAAGCCCATCGCGACGCCTATGCCTAACGACAGGGCAAAAGTGAAAAGGAAGACCGGCCAGTGGAGAGTGAGATTTGGTTCCAGTGGGACATTGTTGCCGGCCAATTTCGGCGCCGACTCGATCAGCCACGCGGCGAGGATCAGACCCGCTGCGCCTCCGAGGAGGCTGAGCAAGGTGCTTTCGAAAATGAAGAGTCGCACCAGTCCCGGGCGCGAGGCGCCGAGCGCAGCGCGGAGTGCGATCTCGCGCCGGCGGGCCGTGAACCGGACGAGAAGCAAGTTCGCCACGTTGCTCGAGGCAATGAGCAAGACTGCAGCAACCGCCGCGAGGAGGGTGAGAAAAGCGGGTCGAAGATTGCCGGTCACATCTTCCGTCGCGCTGACCAGCGCCGGCGACCAACTGCCGTCGAAAATCCCTGGATGTTGTGCTGCGTAGCTTTTTTGCACGGCGC
This sequence comes from uncultured Verrucomicrobiae bacterium, assembly GCA_963749935.1. Taxonomy (GTDB): domain Bacteria; phylum Verrucomicrobiota; class Verrucomicrobiia; order Chthoniobacterales; family UBA10450; genus Palsa-1392. The sequence goes on along the minus strand of CAVVOH010000004.1, from coordinate 618,200 downwards.
CGAGAGCCGCTTCGGCCTGTTCGTTAGTCAGGCCCGGCTTCAACCGGCCAATGACGCGCAAATAACCGACGCCGCGCATCAGCATTGCGCGCGTCACGCCCGGGAGTTCGAAAGGCTTCGTCGTCCAGACCTCGCAATCGGGACCGAACCAGGAGATCGGCATCGCCGGGATGACTCCGACGATCGTGGTCGGGACGCCGTTGAGGGTGAGGTTGCGGCCGAGCACCTGGGGATCTGAGCCGAGCTGCTTTCTCCAAAAATGTTCGCTGATCAGCGCGACGTCGGCTTGTTCTTCTTCGTTAGGCAAAAAGAGCCGGCCGCGGAGCGGCTTCACTCCGAGGAGGTCGAAATAATTCGCGGTTACGATCCCGCCGTTCAGTTGCACCGGGTCGCCCAGGCCGGTCAGAATGAACCCCATCCCGCTGTCCGCCGCCAGACTCGAAAAGACCTTCTGCCCGTCGCGATAATGCCAGAAACGCGGCACGGAAAAGGGCATTTGCTGCATGTCGCGCTCCTTGGCCTCGCCGTAGATGCGAACGATCCGGTTCGGCTCGGCGAAAGGAAGACCGCGCAGGAAGAGGCCGTCGATCAAAGTGAAGATCGCGCTGTTCGCCCCGATCCCGAGAGCAAGAGTAAGCACTGCGAGGAGGGTGAATGCCGGAGATTTTAAGAGCATCCGACAGGCAAAGCGGAGATCGGTCAGCATATTCGTTAGGCTGCTTTCACTCGTAACGCAGGGCTACGATTGGATCGACCCGGGTGGCACGGCGCGCCGGAAACCAGCAGGCAATTAGCGCCACGCCCGCCAGCGCGAGGATCGCAATGAGCAATGCGAGCGGATCGAGGCTTCCAACGTTGTAGAGCAAACTCGTGAGGGCGCGGCCCGCGCCGAGCGCGCCTAACAAACCGAGGGCGAGCCCGATTCCGACCAGGAACAAGCCGCGCCCCAGCGCGAGGCGGAAGACATCCCGCCGTGCCGCGCCGAGGGCGAGCCGGATCCCAAACTCGCGTGTTCGCTGCGTCACACTCAGGGCCATCACGCCGTAGAGTCCGACGCTGGCCAATACCAGGGCGAGCGCCGCGAAGGAACCGAGCAAAGTCATCGTTAGGCGGCGGGTCGCCAGACTTTCCGAGATATTGTTTTCCATCGTTGAGATCTCCGCCACCGGCTGCTCGGGATCGATGTTTTGCACTTCGCGCACGACAGCCGGCGCGAGCGCGGCGGGATCGCCCGCTTTTACCCGCACGAGCAGGCTGTTTTCATGCGTCGCCATCTGGGCCGCGCAGAAGTACATCTGCGCCAGGTTGAGGCGGTCGAATTCTTCACCCGGCGCATCCGGCCGGACGTGCGGCACCACGCCGACAATCGTCAACGGCGGCAAGTTCTTGTCGTTCGATTGGTTGTCATCGAGGTGCAGGCCGACCGGGTTTTGACCCGGGAAAAACTTCTGCGCGAAGACGTCATCGATGATGACCGCGCGCGACCGCTTCGGCTGATTTTCCGTGGTGGAGTCCGGCTTGGGCGTTTGCGTGACCTTGAAGTTGTTAACCCCAATGGTGTTATCGGGTCGATCCTCGGGTCCGAAATTGCGCCCGCGCAGGATCGGCATACGCAGCACTTTGAAGTAGTCGAACGAGATCACGTTCACTTCGGCCGACGGCTCGTGACCAGGAATGGCGGGTGGCGTTCCCGTGATGTGAAAAGAACTGTCCCATTCCGTGTTGTCGAAAGGCACGTTCTGCCCGATGGCGGCCGCGGCCACGCCGGGCAGGGCTTCCACGCGCTCGATCAGTTGATTGTAAAAACTGGTCACTTTTTCGTTCGAATCATAGCGCGCCTGGGGCAGCGCCAGGGTCATCGTCAGGACGTCGTTAGGCTCAAAACCGAGCGGCGCGTTCTGGGAATTCCAAAAGCTGCGCAAGGTGAGGCCGGCGCCGGCGAGAAGAATGAGCGCGAGCGCCACCTGCGCGACGACGAGAATCCCGCGCGCGCGCTGCCGGTCGCCACTGTCACTGCCGCCGCGCGAGCCGGCTTCGTGCAGGACGAGGCTGAGCGACGCGAGCCGCGAGACGCGCCAGGCCGGCCAGATCCCGACGAGAATTCCGCAGAACAAGGCGATCGCCGCGGCGAAGCCGAGGGTGACAAAATCGAGCCGCGTCTCCTGAAATCGGACGGCGTGAGGCGGACTGAGCGCGTGAATTGCATCGAGACTCCAAACCGCGATGAGCAACCCGGCGATGCCGCCGACCATCCCGAGGATGGCGCTTTCCATCAGCATCAGCCGCATCAACCGCCAGCGACTGGCGCCCATCGCGGCCCGGACCGCGAGCTCTTTGCCGCGGGCGAGCGCGCGCGCCAGTTGCAGGTTTGTGACGTTGGCGCAGGCGATGAGGAGCACACAGCCGACCGCGACGAAGAGAAGGTGCAGATTCTGCCGGTAGTCGCGCACCGCCGAATCGAGCAGCTCGAGCGCGGTGACGGTGCGGCCTGTGTTCGACCCCGGATATTCTCGGATCAACTGATGTGCGATGTTATCGAGATCGGCCCGCGCTTGTTTCAAGTTCACCCCATCCTTGAGCCGGCCGAGCCCGGAAAAACCGGGATGATTATCGCGCTGGAGGACATTCTTGTCCGCGCGCAGATCGCCTAACGGCAGGTAAACCTGCGCCTTGCGCATGATTTGCATTTCGTTAGGCACAATTCCGATGATTTCGCGCGGGACCGCATCGACGATGAGCTGTTGACCGATCACTTTGGATGAACCGCCGAAGCGGCTTTTCCAGACCGCTTCGCTAATCAGCGCGACCTTTGGTCCGCCGGGCACATCCTCCGTTTCCTCAAAATCGCGCCCCAGGATCGGCTTCAGTCCGACGATGCGAAGCAGGTTCCAGGTCATGACCGCGCCCGCGACGCGTTCCGGCGGCGTCGCTCCATCCCGGTTTGACAAGTTCATCGCGTCGCGCCGGAAAAGCGCGAGGTCGGTGAAGCTGCGATTCTGCGTCCGCCAATCGAGGTAATTCAGGTAGCTGACCGAGCCGGTATCGAGGAGCGGCATCTTTTCCCGCAGGAGGATGAGCTGGTCGGACTCCGGGTAAGGGAGCGGCCGCATCAAGACGGCGTCGAGGACGCTGAAGATGGCGGTATTGGCCCCGATGCCGAGGGCCAGCGCGACAATCGCAATGATGCTGAAAGCCGGCGACTTGATCAGCATGCGGATGGCGTAGCGGAGGTCGTTCATAAGGTAGCGCAAGCTTCCAGCTTGCGGGATCGGAGAGGCCGGCTCGCGAGGGGAGAAATTGGACGCAGGGAGAAATCCGCAAGCTCGCCAGAGGACGAGCCCGTCCGCGTGGCGGGCTGGAAGCTTGCCCTACCCTGCCGGTAGGTTCGCACGATGACGGTTCCGCCTTCTTTCATTTCATTCGGATCGTAAAGTGATGATCGGGTCGACGCGCGAGGCGCGGCGCGCCGGAATCCAGCAGGCGAGCAGGGCGGCGCAGGCCAGGACGAGCGTGACCACGGCGTAAATCAACGGATCGCTCGCGCTCACGCTGAAGAGCAGGCTTTGGATGACACGCGCCGCCAGGAATGCCCCGGCGAAACCGAGGATCAAGCCGCCGCCGAGCAGGCGCATTCCCTGCCGCAGCATCAACGCGCGGATCTGCGAGGGCATCGCGCCGAGCGCGAGACGGACGCCGATTTCGCGCATCCGATGCAGGCCATGAAACGCCATCACTCCGTAGAGACCAACGACCGCGAGGGTGAGAGCGAGGACGGCGAAACAAACCAGGAGGAAGCTCATCAGACGCGGGGTCGCCCAGGTCTCCTCGACCCGTTCCTGCATGGTCTTGAACTCGAACGCGGGCTGGGCCGGATCGAGCGCCGCCACGATATCGCGCACGGGTTTCTCAAACGATTTCGGCGGGAGCGAGGTGCGGAGCAGCACCACCAGTCCGGTCTGCGGTTGCTGGGTCATGGGGAGATACGCCTGCGGCAGCGTCGTGACTTCCTCGAAGCCGTAAACTTTCAGGTGCGGCACGACGCCGACGATGGTCCGATACTCGCGCGCGCCCTGTTCTCCGGTGGACATGCGGAGGCGTTTCCCGACTGCGGATTCTCTGGGGAAATAACGATCCGCCATGAGCTGATCGATGATTAAAACGGGTGCCGCTTCTTTCGTGTCGTGTGTGTCGAACATCCGGCCCTGTAGGAGCGGGGTCTTGAGGGCCTGAAAATAATTCGCGGTGATGACCGCTATTTCCGCCGAGGGTATTTGCCCCGGCTTCGGTTCCGGCGCGCCTTCCGGGAGGAATGAAGTCTGCCATCCCGTCATGAGAGGCGGATTGGCGGCGATCGCGGCCTTTTCCACACCGGGCAAGGCCGACAATTTTTCCTGCAAGGCGGCGGAGAAATTCAGGAGCTTGTTCGGATCGGAATAGGTCGGCTCCGGCAGATCAACCCGCGCCGAGAACAAGAGATGCGGATCGAACCCGAGGCCGAGCCCGCGGGCGTTGGCGAAACTTTTCAAGACCAGGCCGGCCGCGCTCAAAAGCATGAGCGTAATCGCCACCTCCCCTATCACGAGCAGATCGCGGGAACGGCGCGCGCCGGCCGCTTCGGAACTGCCATACCCGCCCGATTTCAACGCGAGCTGGATGTCGGCGCGCGAGGTCTGCCAGGCCGGCCAAAGCCCGAAGAGAAGACTGCTCGCGAAAGAAAGCCCGAGGGTGAAGGCGAGGACCCATCCATTCAATGCCAAACCCTCGAAGCGCTGAACACCCGGTGGCGAAAGCGCGACGAGCAGATCACGACCCCAGGCTGCAAAACAAAGTCCGAGTGCTCCACCGAGGAGCGCGAGGACCATGCTCTCAAGTAGAAGCTGGCGAATAATCTGCCAGCGCGAGGCGCCGACCGCGGCACGGATGGCAAACTCCCGCGCCCGGGCCGCACCCCGCGCGGCGAGCAGGTTGGCCAGATTCGCGCACGCGATGAGGAGCACGAGCGCGACCGCCCCTAACAATAAGCCGAGACTGGCGCGATAATCGCCAACCTGGTTTTCGAGCAGCGGAGTTGCGGTCACGCCGACGCCGGCGTTGGAATCCGGATATTGTTTGGAGAGACGCGCCGCGATCTGCTTCAACTCGGCCTGTGCCGTTTCGAGGGTCACACCTTGCTTGAGCCGGCCCCATCCGAACAGTCCCGGGTGATTGTCGCGCGTCTGCCAGGCGATATCGTCCGTCCGGCGCATGATAGGAAACCAAACCTCCGCCGTCCGCGGTGAAAACATTTCCGGCGGCATCACGCCGATCACGGTGTAGGGCTGATTGCCAAAATTCACGACGCGCCCCAGAACATCTGGATCGCGCGCAAAAATCCTCTGCCACAACCGATCGCTGATCACGGCCAGGAGCGGACCACCGACCCGATCTTCCTCAGCGGTGAAGACCCGGCCGCGCTGCGGCTTCAGCCCGATGACCTTGAAAAAATTAGCGGTTACAATCGCGCCGCTGATTTGTTCCGGGGCGCGTCCGGCAAGTCCGCTCAGGTTAAATGATTCCCGCCGCGAGATCGCAATCTCCTCGAAGGAAGTGTTGTCGCGTTTCCAATCGACGTAATCCGGGAACGAAACGGAAATTTGCGGCTGGTTCGCGTCGGACTCGGTCAGGATCGTGATCTTGTCCGCTTCCGGGTAGGGTAAGGGCCGGAGGAGGACCGCGTAGATCACGCTGAAGATGGCGGTGTTGGCACCGATCCCGAGCGCCAGAGTCAGGACCGCGACAAAGGTGAACCCGGGCGATTTGCGCAATTGGCGGAGAGCGAAGCGGAGGTCTTTCATGGCCTTGTCATTTCTATTCCGCGCGGAGCGCGATCATGGGGTCGACTCTGGTGGCGCGGCGGGCGGGGATCAGGCAGGCCACGAGTGAAACCGCGCTCATGAGCACCGCGGTGCCAAGCAGAGTGGCGACGGGCAGCGCCGGCACACCGAAGAGAACGCTTTGCATTGCCCTGCCGGCCAGCCAGGCGCCGAGCAAACCGAGAACCGTTCCAGCGCAGAGCAGGCGCAGGCCTAACGAAAGGAATTGCGCGCCGATCTGTTTTCGCTGCGCGCCCAGCGCCATCCGAATACCGATCTCGCGCCGGCGTTGCGCGACTGCGTAACTGAGGACGCCATAAGTTCCAAGCGCCGCCAGAAGGAGTGCGACGGCGGCGAAAATTCCCGTAAGCATCGCCGGAGAACGGCGGGCGATGAGGCTGTCCGCGATGCGCGTATCCATCGAGCGGAGATCAGCGATCGCCAGGTCCGGATCGGTCGCGCGCACCAGTTTGCGCAGCGTCGCGGCAAATGCTTCCGGACGCTGGCTCGTGCGGGTGACGACGAAAATACTGGCGCTGTCTCGATCGGCGAAAGGCAGATAAATCGCGCCCTGCCCCTGCGATTCGGTCAGCTCCGCTTGTTTTACGGAGCCGACGACGCCGACAATCGTGAACAGATTGCTGTTGTCCGCCTCGCTCCCTTTGCCGGTGAAGACAACATTGCCGTGAAACACTTGTTGGCCGAGCGCGCCGCCTTGAGGCCAGTAACGCCGCGCAAACTCTTCATCCACGACACAGACCCGTTCCGCGCGGTGAGAATCTGCTGAAGTCAGGTAGCGCCCGGCACGCAGCGGAATTGCGAGCGCCGCGAAGTAATCGCCGCTCACGCCATAGGAATAATGACCGTGGAGCGATTGACCAGGCGGAGGCACATAGCCCTTCGGTATGACCGCGGTTTTCCCGTTGTCTCCGCTCAACGGCAAATTCGTGATTGTGCCGGCGGCCGCGACTCCCGGTTGCCGCTCGATCGCTTCCAGCAAACGCTCGGGGACGGTCACGCGGTCCGCGGCGCTCTCGTATTTTCCCCACGGCAGAGTGAACTGGCCGGTGAGAACGTGATCGGCACGGAAGCCCGGAGAAACAGCCATGACTTTCTTCAAGCTCAGCCCGAGCAGTCCCGCACCCGCGAGCAAAACAAAAGCGAGTGCGATTTGTGCCACGATGAATCCGTGGCGCAAGCGTTGCGCGGCGAGGCTGGTCGTGCCGCAGCGCGATTCCGATTGGAGCGCATGGGCCAGGTGATTGCTCAGGTTGAACCAGGCGATCGGCACCGCGATCACGACCCCCAAAATGACAGCGCCGACCAAGCCGATCACCGCCAGCCAGCCGTCGAACGCGATCCGCGCGCCTAACGGCAGCCGATCCGCGCCAAGGATTTCGAAAAGGCGAATTCCCCACGCGCCCACAACGAGTCCGAGCAATCCGCCGGCGAAAGTGAGCACGACGGTTTCCACCATCACCTGCTTCACCACCTGCCGGCGGCTCGCGCCCATCGATTGACGGATCGCCATTTCTTTGGCGCGGCTACTCGCCCGGATGAGGAGGAGATTCACGAGATTGACCGCGCCAATGAGGAGAAGGACAAACACCCCGCCCTGCATCAGCAACAGCGTGGGGCGAATCGAACGGACATGATCCGCCTGCAGTGAAACCACCGGCGAGCGGAAACCGGCCTCGGCCATCGCTTTCGTCTCGGGATCATCGCGCTCGACCGCGGCATTGTGCGCGTCGATCTGCGCCTGGGCTTGGGCGATGGTGGCCCCCGGCTTCAGGCGCGCGATCATGTGTGTGCCGCCGCCGCCCGAATGGCGCTGCTTCGGCGTGCGCAGGTCCGCGCGCGATGTCAGGGGCAGAAAAAATCGCGCCTCCGAAGAGAGGAAATGAAAACCCGGAGGCAAGACGCCGATGATTTTCCTCGGCACACCGTTTACGCGCAGTTCCCGGCCGAGGATCTTGGGATCGGAGTCATAGCGCTGGCGCCAGTATTCGTTCGTTAGGATGGCGACTCCGCGGTCCTCCACTGGAGTGATCGTTTCCGGCTCGGTGAAGGTGCGGCCCATCGCCAGGTTGACGCCCAGCGTCCGGAAAAAATCGGGCGACACCCGCATCAGCTCTTCCTGATCGGTCGATCCGGTTTCGCCCACGACTTCGCTGCCGTAACGATAAATGGAGAGGCTCGAGAAGGCCGCGATCTGGTCGCGACGTTCGTAGTAATTCGTTAGGGAAGAACCGTCGTTCTCGACTCCGGCCTTCGGATAAGTGTTGTAGATCGTGACCAGCCGGTCGGATTGCGGAAAGGGCAACGGCCGCAGCAAAACCGAATCGATGACCGCAAAGATGGCCAGATTCGCGCCGAGACAAATCGCAACGGTGGCCAGCGCGGTCAGGGTAAAAGCCGGAGCTTTCCGCAGTTGGCGGAAGGCGTAGCGGAGATCGGTCAGCATTATATTTAATAATTCGTTAGGCCATTTTCATTCCGCCCGGAGAGTGACGATCGGGTCGACACTGGCGGCCCGTCGGGCCGGGATCCAGCAGGCAAGGAGCGCGGCGAGCGCGAGGAGGAGACTGACCCCGAGATAGATCGCGGGATCGAGCGCGTTGACCTCGAAAAGGAAACTGCGCAAGACGCGCGAGAAAGCGATCACCCCGGCCAGGCCAATCGTTAGGCCGATGGCCAGCAGGCGAAGGCCCTGCCCGAGAATGAGGGCGCGGATATCGGAGCGTTGCGCGCCAAGCGCGAGCCGGATGCCAATTTCGCGCAGTCGGCGCAAGGCGCTGTAAGAAAGCACGCCGTTTAAGCCGACACTCGAAAGGAGCAGGGCCAGCCCGGCGAAAACGAGAAGCAGGAAACTGATGAAGCGGGGCGCCGCCCAGGTGTCCTGGACGCGATCGAGCATCGGACGGATTTCGAAAACCGGCTGCGTCGGATCAACCGCGGCGACGACGTCGCGGACGGATTTTTCCAAGGCGGCGGGCGCGCCTCGCGTGCGCACCAGCAGGACGTAATTGGTTCGCTCCACCTGTGATTGCGAAAAATAGACGAGCGGGAGCGACGAGATTTGATCGAAGCCGCGCATCTTCATCCGCGCGACGACGCCGATGATCTCAAAGAAGCGATTCTCGCCGCTGTCGTCGGGATCAAGCCGCAGGCGCTGGCCGACCGGGTTTTCGCCCGGAAAAATTCGGTCGGCCAGCGATTGATCGATGATCGTGACCGGCGGCGAGGTGCCGGTATCGCGCCGATCGAAAACCCGGCCTTTTAGCAGCGTCCCCTTGAGGGTGGCGAAATAATTTCCCCTAAGGATCTCGGTGTCGGCCGAGATCGACTGACCGGGCATCGGCTCGGGAGCACCCTCGCGCAGGATATCGGTCTGCCAGCCCGCCAGCATCGGCGGATTCGAGCTGAGAGTGGCATCGATCACGCCCGACAGCGCCCGGACGCGCTCCAGTAATTGGTCGGAAAACTGCACCACCTTCTCCTTGCTCGAGTAAACCCGGAAGGGGAGATCGAGGCGCGCCGTGAGCAGATTACGCGGCTCGAAACCGAGGGAGAGCGCCTGGGCGTGAGCGAAACTTTTGAGAACGAGACCGGCAGCGGTCAGAAGCATGAGGGTGAGCGCGATCTCCGCGACGACGAGCCAGTTCCGCGTCCGCTGCGCCGCGAGCGAATCGGAACTGCCGCGGGCCCCGGCGTTGAGCGCCAGTTGCATGTCGGTCTCCGCGGCCATGCGCGCCGGCCAGAGGCCAAAAATGAAATTGGTGCAAAGGGCCAAGCCTAACGAAAAGACAAGCACCCAGCCATCGAGGGTGACGCTTTCCAGTCGCGGGATGCCCGGCGGACTGAGCGCGATGATCGCGTCACGTCCCCAAAACGCGATCAGGAATCCGCCGAGACCGCCGAGCAGCGCGAGGAGAAAGCTCTCGGTCAGGAGTTGCCTAACGATTTGACCCCGGCTCGCGCCGAGCGCAGTCCGGACGGCAAACTCCCGCCCCCGGGCCGCACCGCGGACGGCGAGGAGGTTGGCCAGGTTCGCGCAGGCGATGAGCAAGACCAAGGCGACCGCGCCTAACAAAAAAGTGAGATTCTTGCGGTAGGAACCGACCTGATTCTCAAGCAAGGGGGTCACTGTCGCCCCCACGCCGGTGTTGGTGGCGGGAAATTTTTCTTCCAGACCGGCCGCGATCGCCCGCATTTGTCCCTGCGCCTGCGCGACGCTGACGCCTTGCTTCAGCCGTCCCCAGGCGAAAAGCCCGGGATGGTTTTCGCGATTCTCCCAGGCGCCGGCCGCGCGGCGCATGATCGGCACCCAGACATCGACGCCACTCGGCGACGACATCCCCGGCGGGAGGACGCCGACCACGTCATAGAGCTGATTGTGGAGGTTGATGGAACGACCGAGCACGCCGGGATCGCGGTGAAAGGCGTGCTGCCACAATCCGTCGCTGATCACCGCCAGGGCCGGACCGCCCGCCTTGTCTTCCGCCTCGCTAAAAAAGCGCCCGACCTTCGGGGCGAGGCCGATGACCTTGAAGAAGTTGGCCGAAACGACCGCGCCGGAAATTCTTTCGGCTTCACGGCCGGTGACGCCGCTGAGGTTGAAGGATTCGCGGCGCGCGACGGCCAGCTCTTCGAAAACGGTGTTGTCGCGTTTCCAATCGAGGAAATCGAGCCAGTTGATCGAGATGTTGGATTGGATCGGATCGGACTCGTTCAGGTAAACGATTCGTTCCGCCTCCGGATATGGCAACGGGCGGAGGAGGACGGCGTTGATCACACTGAAGATCGCGGTATTCGCGCCGATGCCGAGGGCAAGAGTGACGACGGCAACAAAAGTGAAACCAGGCGATTTGCGCAGCTGGCGAAGGGCGTAGCGCAGGTTGTTCATGGCGAATTTGGTCGGGTTTTCATTCGGCGCGGAGGGCGCTCATGGGATCGATGTTGGCGGCGCGGCGGGCGGGCAGCCAGAGGGTGAGAAGGCCAATGCCGAGTAATGCGCCGATACTCAGGCTGAGCGTAAGCGGATCATACGGCGAGACGTGGTAGAGAAGGCCGGTGATCACCCGGCCGATCGCGACAGCGCCGAGGATCCCGCAGAGGGCGCCGATCAGCAAAGGCCCCGCGCCCTGCCGAAGCACAAGCAAAACGAGCTGCCGCTGGAGCGCGCCGAGCGCCATGCGGATGCCGAGTTCGCGCCGGCGCGCGGCCACGGCGTGCGCGACGACGCCGTGCAATCCGAGGCAGGCGAGCAGGAGCGCGACCGCGGCGAAAAATCCGACGAGGCGCGAGTAAAGTGCCTGCGTGACGTGATTGGCCGCGATCATCTGCTCCATCGTTTTGAGCGCGTAAATCGGCACGTCCGGATCGACCCCGGCGACAACCTCGCGCACGGTTTTCTCGAGGCTGAGCGGGGCGACGTCGGTCCGGAGGACGAAGTTCAATTCGTTCGAGGCTTCCTGCGATTGCGCGAGGTAACCCTGGAAATAATTCTCCGGGCCATCGTCGATTCCGTTGAGCGCAACCGTCGGCACGACTCCAACCACTTCGCTGCCTTTTCTGTCTCCCACTGAACGGTTGGCGGCGCGGCCGCGGTAGATGACCTTGCCGATCGGGTCCTCGTTAGGCCAGATCGTCTTCGCCATCCGCTCGTCGATAATAATTTTCGGCCCGCTCTCCGGCTGGTCGGCGGGGTTGAAATTGCGCCCGCGCAAAACAGGCAAGCCGAGGGTGGAGAAGTAATTCTCATCGACGATGCCCATCTCCATCGCCGGCTCGCTCCCGGGGTTGAAAGGCGCGCGTCCCGCGACGTCGAAATAGGTCGACCACTGAGTGCGCAGTGGGAGGCTGTAATTCATCCCGACGGAGCGGACGCCCGGCAGCGTTTCCAGCCGGCTCCGGATGGCATTGAAAAGCGCGATGCGTTTCTCCGGCGACTCGTAGGCGCCGCCCTTCTCGGGGACGCTGACCGCAAAGACGAGCAGGTTATGCGGATCAAACCCGAAGGAGAACCGCTGGATCTGCGCCAGACTGCGCGCGAAGAGGCCCGCACCCGCCACGAGGAGAACAGTCAGCGCGACCTGGCTGGCGACCAGGATCTGCCGGGTCCATTGCGACGATCCGCCGATCGTTCCCCGACCCGCGCCCTGCAGGGCCTCGCGCAGATCGGTCTGCGCCGCGCGGAGAGCGGGCCAAAGTCCGAAAAAGAGGGCCGTGACGACGGAAGCGCCTAACGAAAAGAGAAGGACGGAGCCGTCCACCGAGAGATTCTGGAAGCGCGCGCTCGGCGGGCTGAAGGCTTTGATCGTATCGAGCGACCAGTAGGCGAGCAATGTCCCGAGACCGCCTCCGATGACGAAGAGCACGAGATTCTCGACCAGCACCTGCCGGATGAGACGCGCGCGGGAGGAACCGAGCGCGGCGCGAATGGAAAATTCCTGGGTCCGCCCGAGGGTGCGCGCTAATTGCAGGCTGCCGACATTGGCGCAGGCGATGGTGAGGAGAAGGCCGACCGCGCCCATTAACATCCAGAGCGCCTCGCGATAATCCGCGATCATGACTTCCAGGAGCGGTGCGACCGAAGGCAAAGTCTCCGCGTTCTCCGCCGGATATTGTTCCTGCAAGCGTTGACCGATGGAGCGGAGATCGGCCCGGGCCTGTTCGACGGTCACGCCCTTTTGGAGACGTCCGTAACCAAAGAGGCCGGGCTGGTTACCACGCTTCTGCCAGCTTGGTTCGGGTGAGAACGGCGCGATCGGCGCCCAGAATTCGCATTGGCTCGGGGTGATCACGTCATCCGGCAGCACGCCCACGATGGTGTAGGCCTGGCCGTCGATCGTCATGGGGCGGCCGAGCACGTTCTGGTCGCCTCGAAATTTTCGCTGCCACAGTGAAGCGCGAATTACCACAACTTTGGGACCGCCGATGCGATCCTCTTCCGTGTTGAAAGGCCGGCCGAGAACCATCTGGACGCCGAGGACGCGAAAGAATTCGCTCGAAACGACTGCGCCCATCAGCTTTTCCGCCGGCCCCATCCCGGAGAGGGTGTATTGATTGCGCTGCGAGACGGCGAGCGCCTCGAAGCTGTGGTTGTCGCGCCGGACGTCTTGAAAATTCGGCCACGAAAAGGGAATCTCCTGGGCGCCTTTGAAATTCTGGCGCACGACCATGACACGGTCGGGATCGGGATAAGGCAGCGGCCGCAAAAGCACGGTATCGACGAGGGAAAAGATGGCGGTGCAAGCACCGATGCCGAGGGCGAGCGTGAACACCGCGACGGCAGTGAAACCAGGCGACTTCCAAAGTTGGCGAAAGGCGAAGCGGAAGTCGTTCATCTGAATCTAGCCTTGGTTTTTCATTCGTCTCGAAGGGCGGTGAGGGGATTTACTCCGGCCGCGCGTTGGGCCGGAAACCAGCAGGCGAGGAGCGCGATGAGCGCGAGGAGAAGGACCACCCCGCCGAAGGTGACACCGTCGAAAGAGCCAACCCCGTAAAGCAGGTTTCCGAGCACTCTCGTTAGGGCAAACGCCCCTGCTATTCCGAACAGGACACCAAACGCGGTCAGTTTCATGCCGCCACCGACGATCAGCCGCAAAACGTCGCCGCGCTGCGCACCGAGGGCCATGCGCACGCCGATCTCCTGGCGGCGCTGGGCGACGGAGTAAGCCATCACGCCGTAGATGCCGATCGCGGTCAGGAGGAGAGCGATGCCGGCGAAGAGGGCGAGGAGAAGCGCGTTAAAGCGCGGCCGGGCGAGCGCGACGGAGAGGTATTCCTCATAAGGCCGCACCCGTCGCAAGGGGACGCCGGGATCGATCTTCGCGACCGCGTCGCGCAGGGCGGCGGTAGTCGATTCCGGCTGCGAAGTGGCGGTGCGCACGACGACCGAGAAGCTGTTCATCGGGAATTGCTCCGCCGGGACATACATCTCCGGCGTGAAATCGGTCCGGAGCGACTGGTGTTTCACGTTTCCGACGATCCCGACAATCTCGCGCATCGGGCCGTCCTCCTCAGTCAGCGAAAAGCCCGGGCGCATCCGTTTGCCTAACGGATCCTCGCTCGGGAAATATTTTTGCGCGAAACGTTCGTTGATGATCATGACCTGTCGCGCGTCGAAACGATCGGTGTTCGGATCGAAAAGCCGGCCGCGTAACAGGGGCACGCCCATGGTTTGGAAATAATCGTCGCCGGCGATGCGAATCGGGGCCGCGTCCTGCTGGCCTTCCGGCTTCGGGTGTTCCTCCAAATCGAACGAAGTGGTCATATTGCTTCCGCTCAACGGCAGCGGCAGGACGGTGCTGGCGGCGCGCACTCCCGGGAGTGCGCGGATGCGGGCGAGCATTTGCTCCTGGAAGCGGGCGGAATTTTCCGGCTTCGGATACGACGCGTCGGAGAGCGAGATGGCGGCGGTGAGCAAACGGTCCGGTTGCAGGCCGGGATTGACCTGGCTGAGCCGGGAAAAACTCTGGAGTAAGAGACCCGCGCCGGCGAGGAGGAGGAGCGCGAGCGCCACCTCGATGACGACGAGCGTGCTGCGCAAGCGATGGCGGCCGGTGGTGCCGCGGGCGCTTTCATTCAAGGCCGAGCGCAGATCGAGCCGCGAAGTCTGCCAGGCGGGCGCGAGCCCGAAAAGAATGCCCGTGCCTAACGACGCCAGGATGGTGAAGGCCAGGACCCAGCCATCGAGGTGAATCGTCTCGGCGCGCGGAATGTTGTCCGGCACGAGCGAGACCAGCCAGTCGGTGCCCCAGGCGGCTAAAATCAATCCGCCCAGGCCACCGAGACCGGCGAGGAGCAGGCTCTCGGTGAGTAATTGCCTAACGATGCGTCGGCGACTCGCGCCGAGCGCGGCGCGTAGGGCGATTTCCTTCTGCCGCACGGTGGCGCGGGCGAGGAGGAGGTTGGCCACGTTCGCGCTTGCGATGAGCAAGACGCAGGCAACGGCGCCGAAAAGGACGTAAAGACCGCGCGCGACATCGCCGACCAGATGCTCGCGCAACGAAATTGTGCGCGCGCCGAAATGAGTATTGCTCTCCGGATATTTCTCCGCGAGGGCGTTGGCGAGTGCGGTCAGCTCTGCGCTCGCCTGTGCGATCGTGACGCCGGGTTTCAAGCGGCCCACGCCCTGCAGGCTGTGACTGCCGCGCTGTTCCGTTTCCGGTTTCGATCCGTCGATCGAGTTCGCGTCTCGTGCGATGGTGACGAAGAGATCGACCGCGTCCGATTCGATGGGGAAACGAAACCGCGCTGGCATCACTCCCACGACGGTGTAGGGCCGGCCGTCGAGCGTGATCGCTCGTCCGATGACATGGGCATCGCCTTTGAAACGCCCCTGCCAGAAGGAGTGACTAAGGACCGCCGTGTAACCGTGCGGACCGCCGCCAGATTTTTCTTCATCGCGATCGAAGGTGCGGCCAAGCAAAGGAGGAATGCCCAGGACGTCGAAGAAGTTTCCGGTGACTTTTTGGATGCGGAGACTTTCCGCCTCGCCTTCATTCGTCAGCGTCAGACTTTCCTGGCGATAAAGGGCAAGATTTTCGAAGCTCTTGTTCTGGGCGCGGAAGTCGAAGAAATCCGGATAACTCATCGAGTTCAAATCCCCGTCGCCGGTGCGCGAGGCGCGGTTATCGATCGAGCCGACTGCGGCCAGTTGCTCCGGCTGGGGAAACGGGAGCGGCTTCAAGAGAACCGCGTTGACCACGCTGAAGATCGCGGTGTTCGCCCCGATTCCGATGGCGAGGGCGAGGACGGCGATGATGGTGAAGCGCGGATCCTTGCCGAGCTGGCGGAAGGCGAAACGGAGGTCGTTCATTCAGTGCGCAAGGCTTCGATGGGATTGACCCGGGTGGCGCGACGAGCGGGCAGGAAACAGGCGAGCAACGCAACCGCGGTCAGCAGCAGTGTCGTTAGGGCAAAAGTCACCGGGTCGTGTGCGTTGGTCTGGAAAAGCATCGAGCCCATGACGCGCGAGGTAAGGAAGGTGGCGCCAAGCCCAAGGAGGAGGCCGATCCCAACCAGTTTGCCGGCCTGGGAAAGGACGAGCCGTAAGACGTCGCTGCGTTGCGCGCCCAGCGCCATCCGGATCCCGAACTCGCCCGTCCGTTGCACGACGCTGTAAGCCATTACGCCATAGATACCGACGGCGGCGGTGACGAGCGCGACCGCGGAAAAGACAATCAGGAGCAACATGGCGAAGCGTTGTTTTGCGATCGTCTCGCCGAGAATTTCTTCCAGAGGTTGGATCGTGCCAACGGGTTGATCCTTGTCGATGGCATAGACAGCCGGTCGCAGCGCCCCGGCCAGAGCGGCGGGGGAACCTGTCGTCCGCAGCACGATATTGAGGGAGCGAAAGGGGGCCTGGGCAAACGGTTCGTAGGCCTGGCTGCTGGTTTCTTTATCGACGCCGTACTGCTTGATGTCGGCCACGATGCCGACGATCTGGCGCCAAGCATCGGGCCCCTGGGTTACCAAAATGCGTTTGCCAATCGGGTCTTCGTTAGGGAAAAATTGGCGGGCGAGCGTCTCATTGATGACCGCGACACGCGGCGCGTGGGCGTCGTCATGCGGGTTGAAGGTCCGGCCGCGAATAAGCCGGATGCCCATGGCGCGGAAATACTCAGGCGAGACCGAGTAGTAATTGGTGCTCGGCATATCAGCGGGTAGAACCTCGGGGCGTCCTTCGATTTTGAAGCCGAGAACCCATTCGCTGAGAAGCGGCAACGACTGGGTTAATCCGACCGACTGCACCCCGGGCAACGCGCCCAGACGGGCGAGCAGGTCGTTTGCGAAAGCGAGTTGCGGCTCGGGTTTCTCGTATTTTTTCTCGGGTAAAGCGAGACGCATGACGGTTGCGTTAGCGGACACGAAACCGGGATCGACGTGAGTCAGTTGCATGAAGCTGCGAGCGAGCAATCCGGCACCGCCGAGGAGGACAAGGGCAAACGCCACTTCGAGAACGACGAGCGCACCGCGCAAGCGACCCCGCGCATCGGTCGAACCCCGTGAGCCTTGTTTCAAGCCTTCCTGCACATCGGTCTGGGCCGCGAGCAAGGCGGGCGCGATGCCGAAGACCACCCCGGTAAGGAGGCTGAGGGCGAGGGAAAAGATGAGGACGCTGGCATCGAGGTGAATGTTGCTGGTGCGGGGGAGAGTGGAGGGAGCGAGAGCGAGGAGGAGATCGAGTCCCCAGCGCGCGACCATGATCCCGGCCGCACCGCCGGCCAATCCGAGGAGAACGCTTTCGGTCAGCAGTTGCCTAACGAGTCGTCGGCGGCTGGCTCCCAGCGCGGTGCGAATAGCGAGTTCGCGTTGTCGCGCGGTGGCTCGGGCCAAAAGGAGGTTAGC
Organism: uncultured Verrucomicrobiae bacterium; assembly: GCA_963749935.1. Classification (GTDB taxonomy): domain Bacteria; phylum Verrucomicrobiota; class Verrucomicrobiia; order Chthoniobacterales; family UBA10450; genus Palsa-1392. The sequence goes on along the minus strand of CAVVOH010000004.1, from coordinate 600,990 downwards.
GATATTGGCGCAGGCGATGAGAAGCACGCAGCCGACCGCGCCGAGCAAGGTGTAAAGGATGGTCCGCACATCGCGCACTGAATAGTCGAGTAGCGGCGCGATGGTGACGCCCCAGCCCTTATTGGAGTCCGGATACTGGCGGGCGAGTTGGGCGGCCAGCAGTTCCAACTCGGCTTTCGCCTGGGCGAGCGTGGTCTCAGGACGCAGCCGGCCGATCGCGGCCAGGTAATGGCCACCACGAGCATCGGCATTGATCTCGTCGGGCTTGAAGGCCATCGGAACCCAAGTGTCGACTTTACTCGCCTCGCCAAAGTGAGGCGGGGCGACGCCGATGACCGCGTAGGGCTCACCGTTCAGCTGAATCGAGCGCCCAATGACGTCGGGCTTTCCGCCGAAGACGCGCTGCCAAAAGGCATGGCTCAAGACCACGACGTGTTCCTTGCCCAGAGCATCTTCCTCCGGCACGAACATCCGCCCGAGCACCGGCTTGATCCCATAGACGTCGAAATAATGCGCGGTCGCCCGGACGCCGATGAGGCGCTGCGGTTCACCTTCCCCGGTGAGGTTAACCTGATCTCCGCTGTAGGCGGCGAGGCATTGCCATGACTTCGTCTGTTTGACCCAATCGAGGTAATTCGGCGGAGCAACGGCAAACTCGGGAAACTGGGGCAGGTTCGTCTCGCGAAGAGTGACGATGCGGTCGGGTTGCGGGTAATCGAGCGGCCGGAGGAGGACACCGTTTACGACCGAGAAGATGGCGGTGCAGGCGCCGATCCCGAGCGCGAGGGTCAGGATGGCGACGACGGCAAAGCCTGGATTCTTGAGCAGTTGCCGCAGCGCGTAACGAAGATCAGCGAACATCTCGTTAGGCGAGTTCTACTGCTGCGCGGTCGCTTTGTCGGCGGAGACGATCTCGATCGAGCCGGCACTGCTGCGCAGGACGAGCTTGGTTCCGCCGCCGTTGATCGTCCCCTTGAGCGAATCGTCGTCGGAGCTGGTGCGCGAGATGGGTAAGTCGCTTCGCACACTGCCGGCGCTGGTTTCGGCGTCGATCGTTAGGGCGGCATTCGACGGTGTGACGACGGTGATCGTGCCACCGGAGGTCTCGAGGCGGACGTCGCCGGCCACCGGTGAAGGCAGAATGGCGGAGACAGAGCCGCCGGAAGTTTCGGCGCTTAATTTTCCGCTAATATTGCCGAGCCGCAGTTTGCCGCCGCTGCTTTCGACCTTTGTGTCGCCGACGCGGTTCAGCACCGTGACGTTTCCGCCCGAAGTATCGGCGTTCAGTTTACCGCGACCGCCCACGACTTCGATCTTGCCACCGCTGGTGTCGAGATTGGTCGCGCCGTCACAATCCTTCGCCGTGATGTCGCCGCCGCTCGTGTCGGCATGAACGTCTCCGTGGATTTGGCCGAAGGTGAGATCGCCGCCGCTGGTGTCGACCTTGACGGTACCGGTCAGGCCATTGGCGGAAATGTCACCGCCGGACGTGTCGAGGTTGATATTGAAGCTGGCCGGGACCTTGAACTTGTAGTGCCCTTCCGTCCGGGTGCGCCCGAGCAGGTGCCAGAACTGCGACCCTAACGACTCGGTTTTGTGGACGGCCCGGACGATGATCTTGTCGCCTTCCGTCGTAATCGTGATTGGGACCGCCTTGAAATAATCCTCCTCCTTTGTCTTGGAGCTGCTGTCGATTTTGCGATGCGCGTCGATTACGACCTTGTCGTTGTCGCCGGGCGCGACTTCGATCGAACCGAAATCGACGTCGACGACCAGTTTACCGCCCGATTGGGCGGCGCGCGTTTCGTGAATGTTTTCTTCCGTGGCAGCCGACGCGCTGAGCGCGCCGGCAACGAGAAGGGCTGAGATGGTAAGTAGGTTTTTCATAGTTGTGGTTGAGGTCAGTTGACGATCCAGCCGTCGCGCAGCTGGATGATGCGATTGCCGTGGGTGGCGTTGGTTTCCGAATGAGTGACCTGGATGATGGTCGTGCCTTCGGCATTGAGCTTTTTGAAGAGCTGCATGATGTCGTCGGCCTGGCTGGAATGGAGATTACCGGTCGGTTCGTCGGCCAGGATGAGTTTTGGCTTGGCGATGATGGCGCGCGCGATGCTGACAAGTTGTTGCTGTCCGCCGGAGAGTTGGCGCGGGTAAAGATCTTTTTTCCCGACGATCGAGAAGCGATCGAGGGTGTCGGCCACGAGCGCGGTTCGCTCCGATTTGCTGTAGCGTCGGTAGCTGAGCGGGATATCGAGATTTTCGTAAACCGTCAGGTCATCGAGCAGGTTGTAATTCTGGAAGACGAACCCGATCTGCTCGTTTCGCAGGGTGGTCCGCTCTTTCGGCTTAAGGCGGTGGACGGCGGTTTCGTCGAGGTAATACTCCCCGGTCCAGCCGAAGTCGTGCATCCCGATGAGATGGAGCAGGGTGGATTTGCCCGCGCCCGAAGGCCCCATCACGGAAACGAAATCGCCTTCCTCGACCTCGAGGTTGATGTCGCGCAAGACGTAAAAGAACTGCTGTTTGCCTAACGGATAGCAGCGTTCGACGTGGTTGAGGCGAATGAGTGGTCCGGTGTTCATCATCAACCTCGTCCCAGAGCGATCATCGGGTCGGCGCGGGTGGCGCGGCGGGCCGGGATGTAACTCGCGAGCAGTGCGACCACCGCAAGAGTGAGAGTCACAGAAAGGAATATCGGCAGGTCGAGCGCACTCACTTCGTAGAGAACCGAGCGCAGGGCCGAGGTGACTGAAGAGGGCGACGATCAAACCAAGGATCGTTCCCGTGCCGATTAGGGCGCCGGCATGGGCGATGACGAGACGCAGGACATCGGAGCGCTGCGCGCCGAGTGCCATCCGGACTCCGATTTCGTGCGTTCGTTGCACGACGAGAAACGACATCACCCCGTAGATGCCAACCGAAGCGAGGATGAGGGCGACACCGGCAAAGACCGCCAGCAGAACGACCGATAACCGCCGCGGCGCGACCGAATCCGCGATGACCTGTGCGAGCGTGCGGACGTGGGCGATCGGGAGGGTGGGATCGATCGCCTGGACGGTATTGCGCAGTGCATTCGTTAGGCTGGCGGGATCCTGGGTACTGCGGACGGCGAGGATAACGGCGGGGTAGGGCGCTTGCGCGAGCGGCACGTAGAACTCCGGTTTTACAAGCTGATCGAGTCCGCGATGATGGAGATCGCCCACGATTCCGACGATAGTGGCCCAAACCGGGCCTTCCCGGGTCGGAAGTTGCATGCGTTTGCCGAGCGCTTCTCCGTTAGGCCAGTAACGCTGCGCCAGGGCGCGATTGATAATGACGACCGGTGGCGCGTCGAGTTTGTCGGCGCTGGTAAAAGAACGGCCTTTGATCAGGGGCATTTCGAGCGTCTTGAAATATTCGGGCGAAATAAGACGGATTTCCTCGTCCGGCCCAGGATGAGCGTCGTCGGTCGGCCGGCCCTCGATATCGAAAGAGGAGTCGCTGTTCACGCCGCTCATCGGCAGGATGATCGTCAGGCCAGCGTGGCTGACTCCGGGTAGGCCGGCGACGCGGCGCTCGAGCTCGGCAAAAAAGTTAGCCTGCGCCGCTTTATCGGGATAACGCAAGTCAGGCAGGGAGATCTCGGCGGTGAGGACGTTCTGCGGATTAAAGCCAGGATTGACGTTCTGCAGCCTAACGAAACTCTTAAGGAGCAAGCCGGCACCGGTCAGAAGAACCAGCGCGAGCGCGACTTCCGCGATGACGAGCGTATTGCGCAGCCGGTTATGGCGTCGCCCCGAGGTAGAACCGCGGCCGCCTTCTTTGAGTGATTCGGTCAGGTCGGGCTTGCCGCTGGCGAGACCGGGGACCAGTCCGAAAATCAGGCCGGTCCCAATCCCGATCGCGAGGGTCACAAGGAGCACGGTGCCGTCGACGTGAACTTCGCGCAGGCGCGGGATGGTTTGAGCGCCGATCGATTTCACCAGGTCGACCGCCCAGATGGCGAGCAAGACGCCCAGCGCCGCGCCAAAAAGTGAAAGCAAAACACTTTCCGTCAGGCTCTGGCGAAGTAAGCGCATCCGGCTCGCACCGACCGCGACGCGGATGGCCATCTCACGTTCCCGCGCGCTGGCCCGGGCCAGGAGCATGGTGGCGAGATTGGCGCAGGCGATGAGGAGCACGAGCGCGACGGCTCCGAGCAGGATCAGCAAGAGCGGTTTCATCCAGCCGACGACCTGTTCCTTGAGCGGATAAATGGTGGCGCCGAAGCTGTCATTCTGCGCGTAGTCGCCAGGAAACCGAGTGCGCATCGCTCGCGCGACGGTCTCGAGTTCTGCCTGCGCCTGTTCTGGGGAGACGTTGGGCGCGAGGTGACCGATAACGCCGTAGCTGCGCGAGCCGCGCCGCTTCATCTCGGGTTCGGTAAAGCCAAGCGGCTGCCAGATATCTGCCTGCTCGCCGAACTGGGCGCCGGTCACGTTAAAGAGCGGCAGCGGAAACTCGAAGCTCGCCGGCATGATGCCGACGACGGTAAAGGTCTTGCCGTCGGCTTAGAGCTTGCTGCCGAGGATGCGCGGATCGCGATCGAATTTTCTCCGCCAGAGCCGCTCGCTGATGACCACGACGTCATCACGGCCGACCGCGCATTCTTCCGCGCGAAAGGTGCGGCCGCGGATCGGCTGCACGCCTAACAATGGAAATAGATCGGCGGAAACGATTGCGCCGGAAATGCGTTCGGGTACCTCGCCCTCGACGAGGTTGTAAGTTGCGGTGTTGAAAGCGGCCAGCTGGTCGAAGCTCTTTGACCTGCGATTTGTATTCGAGAAACTCCGGCGGCGAGACCGGGAATGGCGTCGAGGTGCTGGTCCTTGAAATGCTCGAAGAGGAGGACGAGCCGGGCCGGATCTTCATAAGGGAGCGGCCGGATGAGAAGGGCGTTGACGAGGGTGAAGACCGCGGTGGTCGCGCCGATCCCGAGGGCGAGCGTGAGAATGCCAACGAGGGCGAAGAGCGGATTCTTGACCAGCAGCCGGAGGGCGTGGCGGATTTCCTGGAGCATGATCAGAGATTCGTTAGGGAGAATGGAAGCCGGGGAGCGCGGGCCGGACCCGCTGTGTCACGCGCCTCGCGGGACGCTTCTTCTTCGTAGGACGGGCCTTTCGGCGAGGCGCAAAAAGAGCAGGCGAGGCGCCCGCGCTCCCCGGCAGGAGAGGTGGTTCCCGATGGCTTGGGATAAGGAGCGCGATGTTGGCTGCGACGAGCCCGAGGATGAGGAGCATCTTGATCGATCCGTCATTGGATCGTTCAACCGCATCTTTTCCGGCTCCCGTTAGGCTGCGATTTTGTCCTCGACGACGCGGCCGTCGAACAGATGGATCGTGCGGTCGGCGTGCTGCGCAAAGCGCGGATCGTGCGTGACCATGCAGATGGTCGCGCCGCCGGCGTGCAGCTCGTTCGAGCAGATCCATGACCGCTTCGCCGTTGCGCGAGTCGAGGTTGCCGGTCGGTTCGTCGGCCAGGAGGATGGCCGGCTTGCCGGCGAGGGCGCGGGCCACCGCGACGCGCTGTTGCTGGCCGCCGGAAAGCTGGCTCGGGCAGATGCTTGGCGCGATGGGCCATGCCGACGCGCTCGAGCGCCTCGGTCACGCATGTCTTGCGCTCGCTCGCGCCCATCCCGCGATAGGTCAGCGGCAGCTCGACGTTCTCGTAGACGGTCAGGTCGCCGATGAGGTTGAAGCTCTGGAAGATGAAACCGATCTCGCGATTGCGGATCCGCGCGCGCTCGGGGAACGAGAGGTTCGCGACCTCGCCGCCCTTGAGCGAATAGCTGCCGTCCGACGGCGTGTCGAGCAGCCCGAGAATCGAGAGCAGCGTCGATTTGCCGCAGCCGGAGGGGCCGGCGATGGAGACATATTCGCCGCTGCGAATGTCGAGGTGAATGCCCGAGAGCGCGTGCGTTTCGACTTCGTCGGTGAGAAAGACTTTGGTGACGCCGTCGAGGTGAATGAGGGTGTGGTTCCGTTGTCATGGGTGTGGTTAGGTGCGGGTGGTGGTGGTTCTTGGGAGCTGGCAATGGTAGCATTCATTGTTAGTTGAGCCGATGCGATCGTGCGAATCGTAGGCGCTGGTGTCGGAAAGGATCACCTGGTCGCCGGCTTTGAGGCCTTCCAGGATTTCGATGGTGTTGACCGAGCTGCGGCCGAAATGGACCGGCGTGCGGACCGCTTCGCCGCTGGCGGTTGAGTTTGAAAACGCCGACGGTGGCGCCGTCCTGGGCGAAGGCCGGGCGGCCGACGAAGAGGACGTTGTCGAGCCGTTCGAGCTCGATCGTGCCGTCCACGCTCAGGTCAGGGCGCGCGCCCTTGGGAAGCTCGCCATCGAGGGCGACGTCCACCGTGACGGTGCCCTGTTCGACCGCCGGATCGACTCGCATGACGTGGCCGGCGACGACGCCGTTGCGGGTGTCGATCGAGGCCGGTCTGGTTGATCTGAATGTCTTTCGCCTGGGTCTCGGCGATTTTGATTTGCGCCTTGAGTTTGGTCGGATCGGCCACGCGCGCGAGGTTGGTGCCCGGCGTCACCCGCTGCCCCACTTCGACGGGCAATTGCTGCAGCACACCGGTCATGCCGGCTTTGACATGGAGGTCTTCGACCTCGCGTCGCCTTTAGCTTGGCGGCGGCTATGAGCTTGATCGACGGTCGCCTGCTTGGCGGCGAGCTGCGGCTCGATCGAGTCGCGGGCGAATTCGAGCCGCTTCAGCTCGATCTTGTCGCGGTTTGCGAGTTCGTCGCGTTTGATGATCGAGGTCTTGTATTCCAAATCGGCGATGAGGCCGTTCTTCTTCAGGTTGTCGTTCGTCTCGGCTTCCATTTTCGCCTGTTGATATTCGGAATGCACCTGGGCGGTGCTCGATTCCTGGTTGAGCAGCTCGCGCTGCAAGGTGGCGCGCAGGGTGGTGAGTTCGGCTTCGGCGGCGGTCGCCTGCGACTGCGGCATCGAGCGCTGTTTGTTCGAGTTCAGGGCTGGAAAGTTCGAGGATAACGGTATCGGGTTCGACCTTCGCGCCCGGCCTAACGATAATTTTTTCGACCCGACCCTCCTTGCTCGTGGCGATCCAGCGAATGTCTTCCGGCACCAGCGTGCCGAGGCCACGCACCTGGCGCAGCATCGGGCCGCGCTTCACCGTGTCGACCCAGACCGCGGCGCGATCGACGCTGACCGCCGCCGGTTTCAAGCGCGAGACGACGACCGTGATCAGGATCACGCCCAGGACGGAGCCGCCGGCGATGATCAAGCCGCGTTCTCTTTTTCTTGCGGGCGACATCCGGGCGCGGGACATCCATGGAAGAAGTGACAGGTGTGAAGCCCTGGAGCGCGCGCTGGCTGGTGCACCGGCAATCACTTCAAAGCTTCTTTGCATGATGGCGGATGGTCGCGCTTAAAGCACGCCCACGCTTTGGATGAGGGTGGCGACGGCTTGGACGCCGTTCACGATCGGCAGGACAGCGGTCAGGATGAGCGCGGCGAAAACGAGCAGCATCGAGAGCAAAACCGCGCGGCGCTTCGTCGGCGAAATAGTCGCGGCTGATTTCGAAGAAGGGCTCTGCTCGGTTGAACTTGGCCGGGGTCCCGCAGCTGCCGAGCAGGCTGGCAGCTCTGATAGTTTTGGTCGGTTTGCGGGAAGCTCCGGTCGCGACTGGCGGTGCGCGGGTCGGAATCAATCCGCGGATGGGTGGTATGGATGTGAGTGTGTGATTTTCATATTCTTTTTACTTCTGTCTCCTTTGAGATGCGTTCGATCTCGGGTTTGGATTCAGATTTTTTCTTGTGCTGCCGCCCCTATTGCAATGGCCGTGCCATGCAAAATCTTAGTTTATAAACCACTGTAAATCAGATGGATGTGGATGGTGCTAAATTTGAGTGGCTTCTTCTTTTGCCTCACCGTTGGGATTGGGCCGTCCCGATAGCGGGACGCGCGTTCGCTCCGCTTCGTGTCATCTCGAACGGCTGGCGCCACGGGCAAAAGCCACGTCCTGAACGGGTCGTTAGGCGGCGAGAGAATCGATCGCCATTGGGAGGTCCCTCGCCGTGCTTCGCCGGCTCGGGATGACGAGGGGTGGCGCTCAGCTCGGTGTCGTTAGGCCCTAACGAGGCAGACGGAAGAGCGCCTCACAACCGGTCCGATCGCCCCGGTTGGCGAGGGTGAGCGAGCCGTTGTGGGCCTCTGCGATCTGCCGGCTGAGCGCGAGGCCGATGCCGGACCCGCCCGGTTTGGTCGTGAAAAACGGGACGAAAAGATTGGTCGGGTTCATGATCCCCGGGCCCTTCGTCGCGCACGAAAACCTCCGCACAATCGCCGCGTTCGCGCCAACCGGCAGTCACTTTCCCTTCGGTTTCGAGCGAGGCGTCAACGGCGTTGTGCAGGATGTTGATCAGCAACTGCTCGATTTGCGCGGCATCGGCCGGGACGATAATGATCCCGCCCTCAGCCAGCCGGACGGGCCACCGCGTTTCGAGACTGACCGCGCGCCTAACGAGTTCGCCGAGATTGATCTCTTCCTTTTGCGGCGGCGGGAGCCGGGCCAGGCGGGCGTAGGCCTGCATGAAACGGCTGAGCGATTCGGCCCGGGCCGCGATCACGTTCAAGCCGCTGCGGGCATCGTCGCGCCAGTCGGCCGGGGGCGGGTCGCGCCGGAGCAGATGTTCCAGGCTGCCCGCGATCGATTTGATCGGCGCGAGCGAGTTGTTCATTTCATGGCCGAGCACCCTAACGAGTCGCTGCCAGGCGGTTCGTTCCTCCTCGCGCAGGGTGCGGCTGAGATCGGTCATGACGAGCAGTTCGTGGGGCAGCCCGCGCTCGCGGAAGTTGCTTTTGCGCACTCCCCAGCGACCGGTGGCGCCGGGAAAACTGAGCGTGAGTGGCGCGTCTTCATTGGCATCGAGGCAGACGGCGAGCCCGAGATCGCTGGCCCGGCGTCCGAGCAATTTGTCGATCGGTTGGCGAAGCAGATTCTCGCCGGCGCGATTGACCAGGCGAAGCCGGCGATCGGGATCGAAAGTAAAGACGGCGACGTCGATTTCCGCCATGATGGTGCGGAGGAGTGCGGTTGCTTCAAAGGCGCCGAGGCGCTGCACGCGCAAGGTTTCGCCGAGCTGATTGATCTCGAGCAGGACTTCGCCGAGCGCATCGTCGGCGCGCGCGCCCCGCGCGCGAATGGAGTAATCGCCCTCGCGCAGGGCGGCGAGCAGGTTGCTCATGGTTTGCAGAGGACGGACAATGTTTTCGCGCGCGGCTGGCGAGGAATATGAGAGCGCTGCCACCAATGACGAGGGTGAGGGTCCAACCGACTTTAGCGCTGTAATCGCCGAACCAGAGAATGGCCAGCGCGATGGCCATGGCGGGCGCGGCCGCGCCCAGTGTCAGCCAGGTGAGCCGGGATTCATGGGAAAGACGACGACGCGGTTTGGGTCCGCGGAATTGCTCCTTCATGAGACCGCATGGCAAAGGCCGGGCGAGCTGCCTGGTCGCCTCGCAGGCTCTGCCAAGGGACGAGTCCGTCCAAGTGGCGGACAAGATGCCTGTGCTACAGCCCATAATGCTGGAGTCGCCGGTAAAAGGCGCTCCGGCTCAGGCCTAACGACTCGGCGGCCTTGCGCGCATTGCCCTCGTGGCGGGCCAGTGCTTTTTTGATCAGGAACGCTTCCACTTCTTCGAGGCTCATTTCCTCGAGCCGGGGCGAGCCGTCCGCTGTGCTCGTTAGGCCGAGATCGTTCCGCTTTATCTGTGTCCCCTGCGACATGAGGACGGCGCGTTCGATGATGTGATCGAGCTCGCGCACGTTGCCGGGAAATTCATGGCGCATCAGCGCCTCGTGCGCGGCCGCCTCGAAGGCGGTCAGCTTTTTGCGGTAACGTTCGGCGTGCTGCCGGAGGAAATGAGCGGCGAGGGGCGCGATGTCTTCGCGGCGTTCCCGCAGGGGCGGGAGCGGGACCTCGATGGTGTTGAGGCGGAAGAGCAGATCCTGCCGGAAGCGTCCGGCAGCCACTTCGTCCGTCAGGTTGGAATTAGTCGCGGAAACGATGCGCACATTGGCGTGCAGAGTGCGCGAAGAACCGACCCGCTCGAATTCGCCCGGTCTCGATCACGCGCAGGAGCTTGGCCTGCTGAGTGAGAGGCAGGTTCGCGATCTCGTCGAGGAAAAGCGTGCTTTCGTCGGCCAACTCGAAGCGTCCGGCGCGATCAGTCTTGGCATCGGTAAAGGCGCCTTTCACGTGCCCGAAGAGTTCGCTTTCGAAAACGCCCTCGGACAACCCGCCCATGTTGACCGTAATCATGATTTTGCTCGCGCGGGTTGAGAGCGAGTGGAGCGCCTGGGCAATCAAGCCTTTGCCGGTGCCGTTTTCGCCCGTGATCAAAACATTCGCGTCGGAAGGCGCGACGCGGGTGACGAGTTCGATGACCGGCCGCATGCGCGGCGAGTCGGAAATGATGTTCGGGCATCGTTGCCGCGGAGCAGCTCGTTCTTGGCTTCGAGTTGCTGGCTTTTGCGAAGCGCGCTGCCGAGCGCGATCTGGGTGCGGACGATGGCGAGCAAGCGATCGTTATCCCAGGGCTTGGTGCACGAAATCGCGGGCGCCGAGTTTCATCGCCTCGACCGCGAGATCGACCGTCGCCCAGGCCGTCATGACGACGATCGGCAGCGTTTCGTCGATTGCCTGGATGCGCGGGATGATCTCGAGTCCTTCCTGGCCAGAGGTGGTGTCACGGGTGTAATTGAGATCCATCATGAGGAGCGCGTAGGTGCGCTTCTCAAGCGAATTCATGACCGCGCCTAACGAAGTTACGGCATCCGTCTGGTAGCCTTCGCCCTTGAGCAGGATGCGCAATGCTTCCAGCACATCGGGCTGGTCGTCAGCGATGAGAATGCGAGTCACGGAATAACGATGAACCGCATTTCGAGGGCGGCGTCAATTCCGCGAGGCAGGCGTGCGCGGTCGTTAGGCGGGTTTGCGCCGCGCGGAGCGGGACCGGGCCTGGACTGCTAAATGGTATTGAAGTGCATCGGGACGCGGACCTTCCCTTCGACCGGATGGCCGTCCTTGAGGGCAGGGGAAAAGCGCCATTTTTGAATCGCGTCGAGCGCTGCCACGGCGAAGACCGGGCTGGTCATTTGCTCGATCGCGAATTCGCGCAGGCTGCCGTCGGCCCCAATTGTGCAGATAATGCTGACGAACCCTTTCTCGCGGCGATCGGCCTCCAGCGCCGGATATTCGGGGCGTGTTCCCTCCAGCACTTTGGGTGGGATATCGAAATCCTTCGATCTGGAGTGGACGACGGAAACCATCGGCTTGAGCGGAGTGCGGGCGCGGTCCTGGTAATTGATGCCGGTGCAGCCAGCGACAATAACGAGGAGTAAGCCGGAGATTCCGAGCGATGCCGAACTCCGGGCGCGGGCCGCGGGATTTCGTGGTGCCTTCACGTGACTGCCTCTCTCTGGTTGACCCTACAGGTTAGCCACGGCCTGGTGAATTACGCAACCCCTGCAAATGAAAGGCGGGAGCGCGATTTCGCTGGCGCACTGGCGTGATGTCAGCGAAAAGATGGCCCCGGCCCAATTGTTGCGACGAAAATGGACGTGCACACCATCCACCTTTTCATTGTTTTTGCGCTGGTCGTGCTCGTTTTCGTGGCCTTCCTGCGCGAATGGCTTTCACCCGATCTGGTCGCGGTGAGCGCGATGGGAGTTCTGCTCGTGACCGGGATTCTCAAGACTGAGGAAACCCTGGCGGTCTTCAGCAACAGTGCCCCAATCGTGATCGGTTGCATGTTCGTCTTGAGTGCCGCGCTGGAGCGGACGGGTGCGATCGACGCGCTGGCCCGCCTCTTTCTGCGGATGGCGGGGAAGAGTGAGTTGAGAGCGTTGGCCGCGCTGGCCTTATTTACGGTGCCGCTCTCGGCCTTCGTCAATAACACGCCGGTGGTGGTGGTTTTCATGCCAGTGGTGCTCGCGCTCGCGCGCAGCACTGAACTCAAAGCCTCGCGGCTGCTCATCCCGCTTTCTTATTTTTCGATCCTCGGCGGCACCTGCACTCTGCTCGGCACCTCGACCAACCTTTTGGTCGACGGGGTGACGCGCCACCACGGCCAGGTTCCTTTTCGGATTTTTGAGATCACACCGCTGGGAATCATCTATGCGGTAATTGGCATCGCTTACATCCTGGTAGCGGGCCGCAAATTGCTCCCCCGGCGCGAGACCCTGGCCGCCCTCATCGGGAGTGGAATGGCCAAACAATTCCTCCTGCAGGCGGTGATCAGCCGTGAGTCGCCACTAGTGGGGAAGACGTTGCCGGAGACGCCGCTGGTGCGTTTGCGCGAAGCGCGCATTATCGATGTGATGCGCGACGGCCAGCGGCTCGAGACGCCGCTGGATCAATTGCGCTTCGCCGTCGGCGATACCTTGCTCCTGGAATCGCCAGTGGCCGGCGTAAAAGGAATCAAGGAAATGCCCGGAGTCGTCTTCCGATCCGAAGTGGACCTGGAGGACGAAGCCACCGCCCCGCGGGAAGCGGTCCTGATGGAAGGCATCATCGGGAGCCGCTCTGGTTTCGTCGGCAAAACGCTGCGGGAACTGAATTTTCGGCAGCGTTACGGAGTCTTGATTCTGGCTGTCCATCGGCAGGGGGAAAACCTGCGCGAAAAGTTCGAGGATGTGCGACTGGCCTTTGGCGATACTCTCCTCGTGCAGGGTCCGGCGGAAGGGATTCATCGCCTGATGCAGGAGCGCGACTTCCTGAGCCTGACCGAGCCGAAGCAGCGCGCCTTTCGCCGGCACAAGGCGCCGCTGGCGATCGTCGCCATCGCTGCAGTAATGGTGCTGGCGGCCTTCAACGTGTTTTCGATCACGGTCCTCGCTCTGGTCGCTTCAATCCTCGTCATCCTCACTAAGTGTCTCGATGTCGAGGAGGCCTATGAGGCGATCGAATGGCCGCTCTTGTTCATCATCTTCGGCATGCTGGCGCTCGGCCAGGCGATGGAAACGACGGGTGCGGCTCATCTCCTGGCGGAAGGTGTCACTGGCGCCTTCGGTCGCTTTGGACCCGCCGTCACTCTTTCGGTGATGTATTTCGTCGCAATGGTGCTGACGGAGTTGATCAGCAACAACGCGGTCGCCGTCCTACTGACGCCGATCGCCTTTGAGATCGCGGCGGCTATGGGCGTGGACGCGCGGCCCTTTATTGTCGCGGTCATGTTTGGTTGCAGTGCCAGCTTCGCAACGCCGATCGGATATCAAACCAATACCTACGTGTTCGGTGCGGGCGGCTATCGCTTCATGGATTTCCCGCGCATCGGCGTGCCGCTCAATCTCATTCTCTGGTTAGCAGCCAGCGTCCTTATCCCGATTTTCTGGCCGTTTGTAGCGAGTCACTGAGCTGTTTGCTGGAAAAGAAAACGCCCGGCTGGGGAAGACCCAGCCGGGCATAATTCTTGAGGAGCCGGTCGTTTATCTGGCGGACGCCGGGACCGGGTCGCTGAGTTCGTAGGTCTCGACCAAGGCGACGCCAGTAGTGTCGCCCGCGCCCGCTACGATCGCGGTGTATTGCCCTGCCGGCAGGATCTTGTAAAGCGCCGCTTCGTTCGGATCACTCGGGGCGAGGTCGGCGTCACTCACCTGTTGCTGGTTCGGGTCGTCCATCCAATTATCGTTCGAGTCGATCATGTCGCCCTGGTCGTTGAACAACTCCAGAGTCGGATCGGCCAGCGCGCCGCTAATGTTTTGACCTGTCAGCGACGGCCCAATGCCGCGCACCACCACGGTGGAGAGTCCACCACCGCCGCCGCCCAGGGTGAGGCCGGCGATCATCACGTTGTCGCCAGTCTCAACGAAACCGCGGGTGCTGATGTTGGCCAGCTTGGAATCGGTCGTGCCGTTATCGAGGTCGTAAGCTTCGACCAGGGCCACGCCCGCAGTATCACCGGCGCCATTCAGGATCGCGGTGTAAGAACCGGGGTCGAGAGTCGTGACAATGGCCGACTCGGCATCTTCGGTCGGCTCGAGGCCGGCATCAGCCAGCGTCATCTGGTCTTCGCTACTGTTGTCCATCCAGTTGTCATTTGTCGCCACCACGGCACCGTTTTCATCAATCAAAGTCAGGATCGGGTCAGCCAGCACGCCGCTTACGTTGGACACGCCTAACGACGGCCCGATCCCGCGAAGGACGACCAGCTTGGGATCATTCCCGGTGATGATGAAGCCACCAATGAGCACGTTCTCGCCCGTGCCGACATTCACGCGGGTGGCGATGTTGAGCGCCTGGGCCGGCTCCTGCACGGTGGCGGGAAGCGGATCGAGTTTGAAATCGATCTGCTGCACGGTGAGATCGAGTGAGTTCGGCAGGGCGGCCAGCGGGGCCGCGGTCGGGGCAAACGTGATGGTCAACGATCCCTCGAAAGTTCCCGCGCTGTCGAGCGGGAACTGGGGCGCCTGGACCTCGCCCTCATAAAGGTGCAGGCCCGGTTCGACTGTGCCTGTAATCGGCGTGATTGGGATACCGGAAACGCTCCCTTCCAGCGTGTAGGTGGCGGCCGCCCCCGCATTGAGATCCCCCGCAAACTTGAACGCGACGGAGAACATTTCTCCCGCGGTGGCGGAGTAGGTGCCACTCACCATGATGGTGGCCGAATCGCCATTCTCCGGCATCACGGTCGTTGTTCCTTCGAGATGAATCAGTCCCCCAACGACGATCGTATCGGCCACGATGGTGTTTCCGGAAAAGTTATCCGGCGGCGTGAAGGTAGGGCTGCCGTCATCGAGCGTGAGAATTCCAGCCCTTGCCGGGCTGGCCAGTGAGAGAAGCGCCGCGGTGGCGGCGAGAAGCGAACAGGCGATTTTTTTCATAGTGCTGAATGGATATTGGTTGGATTGCGTTTCCCGATTCTGATGGGATTGGCGTTAAATATACTTCGGGTCCGGGCGAAGGGATGGACGCCCCAAAATGAGGCGGCACTGGTTGGGGTTCATGGCCCGATCAGTGCTACTAATAATAAGCATGAAAACGTTTCTGCTCGTGGTTCTGACGGTTGCAGCGCTCTTTATCTGGCAAAGGAAGAGCGGCCACCCCACCGCGGAGACAAAACAGAGCGAAGAAGTGACCGCCGTGGTTGCCCCGGCGCGCACCATTTCAGAGCACAACTGGGCCAAGCATTCCCTCGACCGCGCCCATGAAGTGGCGGAGCAAGTGCATCAGTCACGCGGAGAAAACCAGCCGTAGGCAATAAGGTGGTGACTGATGGCTGCCGGCGTTTCGTTGGGCAGGTCCGGTGCTTATTCCAGGTGGTAAGCCTCGACCAAACCGACTCCGGTGGTGCCGCCGACGCCGGAGACAATGGCGGTATAACTGCCGGCGGGGAGAGTGGCGAGGATGGCTGACTCCTTGTCATCGGTCGGCGGAGCGCCAGTGTCTTCGATATCATCTTGCTGGGTCGATTTCCAGTCGTCGTTGGAAGCGACCAGATTGGCGTTGTTATCGCGCAGCTCGAGCATCGGATCGGCCAACGCGTTGAGCACGCCCTGATCGATGAGCGAGGGACCGATCGCACGCAAGAGAATGGAACTGTCGGCCGCATCGTCGGGTCCGATGATAAGACCGCCGATCATGACGTTGTCGCCCGTGTCGACGAAGCCACGCGTGCTGATATTGGCGACGTCGGAATCAGTTGGGCCGCTGAGGTCGTAGATTTCGACCAGGCCAACGCCGGTCTCGCCTGTCGCGCCACGAACGACGGCAGTGTAGGAACCCGGATCAAGAGTAGCGACGATGGCCGATTCCTTGTCGTTAGTCGGGGGAATGCCGGTCGCGATAATTTCATCTTCCTGGTCCTCCCGCCAGTCGTCATTGATCACGGTCGGGCCGTTAAGCGGATGCAATTCGAGCAACGGATCGGCCAGCGGCCCGGCTACCCCTAACGATGGCCCAATGGCGCGGATGATGACCTGTTTCGGATCGTTTCCAGTAACAATGAAACCGCCGATGAGCACGTTCTCGCCCGATTGCACTCGGAGCCGGGTCGCGATGTTGAGGAATTGGCTGAGCGACGGCACCACCTCGCTCGCGAGCGAGAATTCGGACGTGTTTCCATTCGCGTCCGTGGCTGTGGCGGTGATGTAGCGGCCCCGCGCGCCCGCTTCCAGCGGGAAGGCGAAATCGACCGTGCTTTGCGCGTTAGTCTGCACGTCGAGCGAGCCGAGCCAAACTTCTCCTTCGCCGAAACCGGAGGGATCGACTTCGGCATTACTATAGAAGTCGATCACATATGCGGCGCTCGGATTGCTCGTCAAGCTGCCTTCGACCGAGCGGTTTTCTCCTTCGACCGCAATCCCGCTGATCACCGGATAATTTTGCAGGTTGTTCGGCCCGGCATCGCTATCGGGGAAATCATTCGCGGTCACTCCGATGGTGGGGTCTTCGCTGCCGCCGACCAGGTTAATCCCGATTCCTTCGTTGGCGAAAATGGCGTTGCCGAAAATGTTGTTTCCCGTGCTGCCGGAAGAGACCGTGACGCCTCTTCCATTGAAGGCAATGACGTTGCCGGCGCCCGCTGGACCACCAATCGTTGTTCCCGTGGAGCTGTCGGAAAGAAGAATTCCGCTTCCAAAAAAGTCGAGCCCAGCGGTTCCGGTGGCATCGGTGCCAATCAGATTGCCCTGAATGAGATTGCCAATCGAAGCCGCGCCTTGAACCTCGATGTTGGTAAAGTTCGTCGAGATGAGATTGCCCGCGCCCGCCTCCGCACCGCCAATCAAATTTGCCGGCGAATCCTCGATCAATACTCCTTCGATGTCGTCCGACCCGATATCGACGAATCCGGTCACATCGGTGCCGAGGTAGTTGCCCTGGACCACATTGTCCGTCGCCCCATTGGTGATAAGCACGCCGGTCGGATTCACTGAAATAATGTTGCGGGCCGCGGCCGTGAGACCACCGATAGTGTTAGAGGAGGAAGCGTCGATCGTTACTCCCGTTTCGCCATTGCGCAGGGGGGCCGTCCCGGTCACGTCGGTGCCGATGAAATTGCCCTGCACAAGGTTCTCGGTCGCGCCGACGCTCAAGAGAACTCCTGCCAAATCATTGCCCGAAACGAGATTGCCCGCAGCCGGAGCTGTCCCGCCCACGATGTTGCGGTCGCCCATCACGACCACTCCGCTGGAATTTTCCAAGGCGATCGTTCCGCTCAGATCAGTGCCGATGAGATTCCCCTGGACCAGATTGTCGTCACTGGCGCTGTTGATGAGCAGACCGGCGCCCCCATTTCCGGCGATGAGATTGCGCGCGCCCGGGACCGTGCCTCCGATCGTATTATTGTCGGCGCTGGCTAAGCTCACACCTGTGCCGTTCGCGAGAGCGCTGCTGCCGGCGGCATCGGTCCCGATGAAGTTTCCTTCGATCACGTTGTTCGAACCGGCCAGGTTGATCCCGGTGGAAAAGCGATTGACGATGAGACCGCGGATGCTGCCGTCGTTCGCGCTAATGGTGAGTCCCGAGCCGCCGGAGGTGGAGCCGTCCAACTCGATCAGGACCACGGCGTCGTCGCCGCCGGCAAGCGTATTCTCCGAGGCGCCGGGCTGGGTGTAACCGTCGATCGAGACCGTGTCGCTGATCGTGGGGAGCGGCGTGGCGGGAGTGATCGTATGCACGCCGGCTCCTGGGATATTAAAGGTGATGAAATCAGGTCCGGGATTGGCATTGGCAAAGACAATCGCCTCCCGCAATGTGCATTCGCCTGCGGTGCAAACCCCGTCGCCCGGATCGACGACGCTATTCACCGGGAAAGTGTCGGCATCGGCGTCGGCCGCGAACGAGACGATCAGAAGCAGAGTGGCGAGCGAGACTTTTATGGGGTTGATCTCCTTGGTCTAATTCAAGTGGTAAGCCTCGACCAAACCGACACCGGTAGTGCCGCCGACGCCGGAGACAATGGCGGTGTAACTGCCGGCGGGGAGCGTGGCCAGGATGGCTGACTCCTTGTCATCGGTCGGCGGCGCGCCGGTGTCTTCGATGTCGTCTTGCTGGGTCGATTTCCAATCGTTGTTGGAAGCGACCAGATTGGCGTTGTTATCGCGCAGCTCGAGCATCGGATCGGCGAGAGCATTAGGGACGTTCTGCCCGGCCAGGGAGGGCCCGATCGCACGCAAGAGGATGGAGCCGTCGGCCGCGTCATCTGGGCCAACGATGATGCCGCCGATCATGACGTTGTCGCCGGTCTCGACGAAACCGCGGGTGCTGATGTTGGCCACATCGGAGTCGGTCGCGCCGCTGAGGTCGTAAATTTCGACCAGGCCCACACCCGAGCCGCCTGTCGCGCCACGAACGACGGCAGTATAGGAACCCGGATCAAGAGTAGCGACGATGGCCGATTCCTTGTCCTTAGCGGGCGGGATACCGGTGGCGATGATTTCGGCTTCCTGATCGTCGCGCCAGTTATCGTTGGTCACGGCAGTGCCGTCCGGAAGGTTCAATTCGAGAAGGGGATCGGCCAGAGGCCCGGCCACTCCTTGCCCGCCTAACGAGGGGCCAACGGCGCGGATGATGACCTTTTTGGGTTCGTTGCCCGTGATGATGAACCCGCCGATGAGCACGTTGTCACCCGTCTGTACTCGGAGGCGGGTCGAGATGTTTTGGAACCGGCTGATCGAGGGCACGATCTCGCTCGCCATTGAGAACTCCGAGGTGTTCCCGTTGGGATCGGTCGCGGTCGCGGTGATGAACTTTCCGAGCGCACTCGGGTCGAGCGGAAAACTAAACTCGACTCTCCCCAACGCGTTGGTGTGCACGTCGAGGAAACCGAGATAGGTTTCGCCTTCGCCATAACCGGATGGATCGACCGCGCTGTTGCTGTAGAAGTCGAGGGTGTAATCGGTGTTGGCATTGCTGGCCAACTCGCCCTCCAACGTCCGTTCCGCGCCAGCGACGGTGATGCTGTTGAGGAGGGGATAATTTTGCAGGTTGTTTGCGCCCACGTCGGCATCGGGAAAATCATTGGCTGTGACCTGATTGGCATCCTCAGCGCCGCCGCTGAGGTCGATTCCCAGCGCGCCATTGGAAAAAATCGAATTGCCAACAATCGTATTGTCCGAGCTGGCGGGATTTACGGAGACGCCGGTAGCGGTGTTGAACGCGATGAGGTTCCCGGCGCTTCCTGTTCCGCCGATGGTGGTCGCGGCACTGTCCTGGAAAAGGAGTATGCCGGTCGAATTTGGAATGGACCCGGTGCCAGCGGCGTTGGTGCCGATTCGATTACCCTGAATCGAATTACCGGTCGTGCCGGTGTCGAAGAGTTGCACTCCGATGCCGCAGCCGGAAAGCACATTGCCCGCTCCAGCCAAGCTGCCGCCGATGGTGTTGGAGGGGGCATCGTTCACCAGAACGCCGTTAGTCAGGACCCCGAGAGCGACATTTCCCGTCACGTCGGTGCCGATGTAGTTGCCCTGGACAAAGTTGCCGGAGGCGCCGTCTTGCAGAGCGACCCCGTTGCCGCCGAAATTGCCGGCGATGATGTTCCGCGCGGCCGCGGTGACACCGCCAATGGTATTGCCCGAGGTGTTGTTGATCGCAGCCCCGCTCAACTGGTTGCCCAGGCTGACCGTGCCAGTGATATCGGTGCCGATGTAGTTACCGCGCACCAGGACATTTGTGGAGGGGTTGTCGATCAGCACGCCGCCCAACAAATTTCCCGAGATCACGTTGCGGGTGCCGGGGTCGATTCCGCCGATCTCTGCGTTGATTGGGCCGGCCACGACGACTCCATTGCCGCCGTTAGGCACGGCGTCCGTGCCGCTGGCGTTGGTTCCGATCAAATTCCCATAAACGCTGTTACTACTGTTGGTGGAGCTGATCAGCACTCCGTTGCCGATGTTACCGGAGAGCAGATTCCCCGCGCCGGCCTCGGCCCCGCCGACGGTATTGAAGTAGGAATCGCCCGAAATGGTGACACCATCTTCATCGTTAGGGATAGCCGTCGTCCCGTTCCGATCGGTGCCAATATAGTTTCCCTCGATTAGGTTGCTATTGTCGCCGCAACAGAAGATCACCACCCCGGAGGAGCCGTTGCCGGAGATCAGGTTGCGCGCGGCCGGGAGCGGACCGCCAATGAGGTTTTGGTCGCCGTCGGTGATCGAGATACCGCGGTAACCGTTGCCCAGATCGGCCATCCCGGCGGCGTCCGTGCCAACGAAGTTTCCCTCGATAATGTTGCTCTCGGAATTGATGTTGATCCCGGAAGTATCGAAGCGATTGATGACCAAACCCCGAATCACGCAGTCGTCTCCGGTGATATCCAGGCCGATGGTGGCCAATCCGGCCGACGCCCCATTGAGCTCGATCATGAGGACTGCATCGTTTCCGACGGCGAGAGTGTTTTCCAACGCTCCCGGCTGGGTATAGCCATCGATCGTGACCGCCTCGGTGATGGTCGGCAGTGCGCTGGTTGGAGTGATGGTATGGAGGCCGGCCCCAGGGATATTGAATTCGATCGTATCCGCTCCGGGGTTGGCGTTGGCGGTGTTGATCGCTTCGCGCAAGGTACAGCCGGCGGCATCGCAAATTCCGTTGCCGGGATCGAAGGAGTTGTTGACTTCGTAGGTGGCCGCAGTGGCGCCGAACGAGCCCAAAAAGAGCGCGGCAAGAAGGCTAAAGGTAGTTTGCAGGTGTTTCATGTGCTCACTTCCTAAAGCGGAGAACCGACTGAAAACCCGCCACGAGCGCTCGTTTTTTCGGAGAGCGGTGTGGCCTTCAGCGTTTCGGAGGACTTGCGGAGCGGGATGGGAGAGAAGATTCTCGCTCATGAACTCGATTCTCTTCCGCACGGCCGCGGCGCTTTGCTTTCTGGGCGTGGGATTAGGCGCGTTTGGCGCGCATGCGCTCAAGGCGACGCTTCAGACTAACGACACCGCCGAGGTCTGGAAAACTGCCGTTCTTTACCACTTCGTCCACGCCCTTGCCCTGCTCGTGCTCGCGACTCTGCCGATCGCCAACCGGGCGGCTCCCAGTTTATTCATCGCAGGGATCGTGATCTTCAGCGGCAGCCTCTATCTCCTTGCCATGACGAACATCAAATGGCTCGGCGCCATCACTCCACTGGGCGGCCTTTGTTTTCTGGCCGGCTGGCTGGCTCTGCTCATCTGGCCGCCGCGCTGATCACCAACCTCGCCGGTTCGTCTTGCCGAAGCGGCTGTTTGTTCCCTAAAATCCGCGCATGAAACGAACCGGATTTTGGGTAGCGGCTCTCTTTCTCTCCCTCTGCTCGGCGGTCGCGACGGCGGCGCCGGTGATCGCTTTTCAGCGCGACGCCGATATCTGGGTGGCGGAGGTCGATGGTTCGCATCCGAAAAAAATCGCAACCGGATCTTACCCCGCGATTTCGCCCGATGGAACCCGGATCGTTTTCAACACCGGCGGCGAAAAGCGCCGGATCGCGCTGGTCGAGGTGGCGTCGAAGAAGGTGAAGATGTTTCGCGATGAAATCCCGAGCGACAATTGCTTTGGTGCGATCTGGTCGCCAGATGGACTGCAGATTATTTTTAACATCTACAGCGAGGAAAAATGGCACCTCGGGTCGATCCGGCCGGATGGCTCTGGCTTTCGCTACCTGAAGAAATCGACCGGGATGAGCGACTCACTCTGGTCGATCTGCTGGGCGGCAGATGGGGCCTCGTTCTACGGGCAGGATCTGGATCGGATCTACCACTTTTCGGTGGAGGGTAAGGAACTGGCGCGCTGGGAGGTCAAGAAGCTATTTCCCGAAGGGGCGTTCAGCAGCGGCTCGCGCTTCACCATGTCGCCGGACGGCAAACGAATGCTGATGGAGGTGGAGATGGATGAGGAGGACGTGACCAATCCGGGTTGGGATGGTCCGCCGCCCGCGCTTTGGCTTTGGGAGATGGCCACGGGCAAGACGACCCGGCTCACGCCAAAGGGGCTGCTGGCGACGGAAGGGTGCTGGCAGAATAATGAGAAAATCCTCTACGTGAGCCAGACGGCGAGGGAAAAGTCCCCGGTTCTAAGCGAGATGACGCTGGCTGAAAAGAATCGCAAGCCGCTGCTCAGGAACGCGGTCTCGCCGACGGTCTCGCGTTCGCCGCTTTAGAGCTTGTAGAGCTCGGCCAGGGCCACTCCGTGCGCCACGCCATCGACCGGTGAAAGGATCGCGGTGTAGGCGCCCCGGGGCAAGGTGATCAGGATCGCCGCTTCCAGGGGATCGGCAGGCGCGAGGCCGGTAGCCTCAATCTCGGCGGCCTGGCTTTCCTGCCAGTTGTCGTTGCTCGCGAGCAGGTTCCCGTCGCCGTCGAAAAGCTCGAGTCGTGGATCTTCCAGACCGAACAGGCCGGCAGCGACCAGTGATGGTCCGAGAGCGCGGAGGACGAGCGTATCTTCCGGACCGGTGGCGATGATAAAGCCGGTGATCATGGGATCAGCCGTGCGCTGGACGGGACCGCGCGTGCTCATGTTATCGATTCCCTTCCCGAGCGTGAGGCTGATATCGTAGATCTCGACCAGAGCCGTGCCGGTGGCGGTGGCGGGCAGCCCGGCGTCGGGAATTCCGCGGACCACGGCGGTGTAACTGCCGGGCGGGAGCACTATCAGGATGGTGGATTCCAATTCGTTGCCCGGCGCGAGGCCGGACTCCGTAATTTCTCCCTCTTGAGTGTCCATCCAATTGTCGTTGCTGGCGATGATCGCGCCGGTGGCGTCATGCAGCTCCAAGGTCGGATTAGGCAGCGGAGTCAGGCCGAAAACCGCCAGCGACGGACCAAGGGCGCGAATGACGATTTTCCGTCCCACGTTACCGCCGATAATAAATCCGCCGATGACCGAAGTAACATCCTGGCCGAGGGCGGGCTGAGGGATTTCAAGGCGGGTGGAGAGATTGAGGAGGAGCGCTGGGGCAGGCGTGGGGGCAAGGGTAGCGGCGAGCAGAAGGGCAAGGAAAAGGGTTGGCTTTCTCACGAGCTTGGCGGGGGGACACCCGAGGGTACGGTTCAGATCACGGAGGGTCAAGCCAAGGGTCGTCGAATTGGTTATTTCCTCCTCCAGCCCGCTCTGCTATTCTCCTCCCTAACGAATGCTGGCTCTGGCTGATGCGCAACGCTCGGTCGCGACGATTGCGGTTTTCATCGCGACTTTCCTCATCACCCTCGCGCTCGGGCGCCTGCTCAAGCGCCGGGCGGGGGTGCGCTTCGGCATTTTCTTCCAGCTTTTCACCCTGGCGCTCTCTTTCTACGCGGCGGCCTGGGTTTATGGGCTCGATATCCTCTGGCGCAACCATGCCGGCGCCGCGCTCGTTCTCCTTAGCACAGCGGTGGTCATCGCGCTGGTCGATCGCTATCTCTGGGATCTCTATTTCGAACAACGCCGCCAGACGGTGATCCCGAAATTCCTCCGCGAAGTGGTGGCGCTGGTCATTTTCCTGATCGCGCTCCTCCTTGTCCTGAGTATCGGGTATCACGCGGAGCGGGAGCTGCGCGGGCTGCTCGCTACCTCGGGGGTGGCCGCCATCATCCTCGCTTTCGCCACGCAAAACCTGCTCGGCGGCGTCATCGCCGGGATGTCGCTCCAGATCAGCCGGCCCTACAAGGTCGGCGACTGGTTGCAGGTGTCTGATCGTTTCGCGGAAGTGATGGAGATCAACTGGCGCTCCACCCGGCTGCGCACCAATGACGCCATTTATCTCGATATCCCAAACAACGAGATCGTTAGGCAAACAATCGTCAACCTGCATTATCCGCACCAGCTCCATGCCATGCGGATCGCGCTCGGGGTCGATTACAGCCACCCCGCCAAACAAGGTGAAGGACGCTCTCCTCCATGCCTCCTTGCACGCCGAGGGAGTGCAAAAGGACCCCGAACCGAAGATTTACCTGAAGGACTTCGGTGATTTCGCGATCACCTACGAGATCAAGTTCTGGATGCTCAATCACCAGGAATACAACAATGTCTGCGACGCGATCCGGACCAATGTTTGGTATGAGTTCAAGCGCCAGGGAATCAAGATTCCATTCCCCATCCGGACCCTGGAGATAAATCGGCGCCCGCCGGCCAGAGCGCTGGAGGAGCAGAGCCAGGCCCGGACGATCCTCGAATCGGAGCCGCTCTTCGATTGCCTCGAGCCGGCGCAGATCGATCACCTGATCGATGGCTCGCGGACCTTGCGCTTTGGCCGGGGCGAAAAGGTGATCGAGCAGGGGAGCGATGGTTCGTCCATGTTCGTGCTCCTGCACGGTGCGGCGAACGTCTCAGTCTCGCAAAACGGGGCGATGATCCGGGTGGCGGAGCTGCGGATGGGAGATTCCTTCGGCGAGATGTCCCTCCTCACCGGCGAGAAGCGGACCGCCACAGTGCGGGCGGAGGATGATTGCGAAGTGCTCGAGATCAGCCAGCCGGCGATGGCAGCGGTGCTCCGGGAGGCGCCGGATTGTGTCACTCTCCTGAGCGATCTGCTCGCTTCGCGGAAAATGGAAACTGAGGGTCTGCTCAAGGACGCACGCAAGAGCGAGGCGGAGGAAACGAAAGAGCGCGAATATCGGGCCACGTTCCTGCGCCGGGTGCGGGCGGTCTTCGAGCTTTAACGGTCTGTCCCTGTGCTCGGCTCGTAGTCAGTCTTCTACTCCAGGGCTTCGATCACGAACATGAGTCTGAGCAGCCGATTTATGCGTTGCCAGAGGGGGAAATCCCTCTAGAGTCCAGCACTCTTTTTACCGGACCTAACCTATGACGTTTTTTGCCTTATCCATCCTCACCTCCGGCGTCGAGCTTTCGATGCTTTGCGCCGTGGCGGGACTAGTCTTTGCCTTCTTCCTCATCTTTGCGGTGATCAAGTCTTCACCGGGCAATGCTCGCATGCAGGAAATCGCGGGCGCCATCCAGGAAGGAGCGAAGGCCTATCTCAATCGGCAGGTCATTACGATCAGCGCCATTGCCGTTGTCATTTTCATCCTCCTCTTCATTTTCAAGGACCACCCTACGGCGATTGGCTTCCTGGTCGGCGCGGTCTGTTCGCTCTCGGCCGGTTTTATCGGCATGCGGATCGCGGTTTTGGCCAACAGCCGCACGACTGAGGCGGCGACCCGGTCGCGGACCGCGGCGATGCGAGTGGCCTTCAACGGTGGCGCGGTAACGGGTCTGCTGGTGGTCGGGCTGGCACTCCTTTCGGTCGGGATCTTTTATATCGTGGCCGGCCGAATGATCGGTCACGAGCCCGCGGTGCGCAGCCTCATCGGCCTGGCGTTGGGGGCGAGCCTGATCAGTGTCTTCGCGCGACTGGGCGGCGGCATTTACACCAAGGCTGCGGACGTGGGCGCCGATCTGGTCGGCAAAATCGAAAACACCCTTGATGAGGACGATCCGCGCAACCCGGCGACGATCGCGGATAACGTGGGCGACAACGTGGGCGATTGCGCCGGCATGGCAGCGGACGTTTTTGAGACTTACGCAGTCAGCCTGATCGGTGCGATTTTGGTGGGCGCGCTAACCCTGGCCAATACACCGGCCGCGGTGATTTATCCCTTTGTGCTCGGCGGCATTTCGGTCCTGGGCGCGATCTTCGGTATCCTTTTCGTTAACCTGGTCGGGATCAAGCCGGGCAACGCGCTGATGGGCGGAGTCATGACGAGCGGCATCGTTTCGGCCGTTCTCTTCTGGCCCGCCACGCACTATCTTTTCCCTGAAGGTGTCGTCATCGCCGACGCGCTGCGCACGCCTAACGACCTCTATTGCGCCTCCCTCGTCGGTCTGCTCATGACCGGCATCGTGGTCGTGATCACGAACTACTACACCTCCATGAGTTACGGCCCGGTGCGCAAGATCGCCAAGGCGTCGGAGACCGGGCACGCGACTAATATTATCGCCGGCCTCGCCATCGGCCAGCACGCGACCGCACTGCCGGTCGGCTTCATTGGCCTCGCGATTTTGTTCAGCTTCCATTTCGCGGGTCTCTACGGCATTGCGATCGCGGTCATGGCCATGCTTTCAATGGCGGGCATCATTATCTCGCTCGATGCCTTCGGTCCGATCACCGATAACGCCGGCGGCATCGCGGTCATGAGCAATCTGCCCAAGGAAGTGCGGGCGGTGACCGACGATCTCGACGCTGTCGGCAACACCATGAAAGCGGTCACCAAGGGTTACGCGATTGCGTCCGCCGGTCTGGCGGCGCTGGTCTTGTTCGGCTCCTATGTGGAGGAATTGCGCGCGCACCTGACTGCGTCGGGACATGCCTTTAATTTCCAGTTCTCGCTCACTGAACCGAAGGTGATCATCGGCCTCTTCATTGGGGGGTTGCTGCCCTTTATCTTCACCGCCTTCAGCATGGATGCGGTCGGGAAAGCCGCCGGCGCGGTGGTGCGCGAAGTGCGGCGGCAGTTGACCGCGAAACCTGGGATTCTGCGCGGCGAAGACAAACCGGATTACGGCGTTTGCGTCGACATCGTGACCAAGGCGGCTCTGCGCGAGATGATCATCCCGGCGCTTCTGCCAGTCGCGTTTGTAGTCGCGGTGGCAGTCATTCCTCAACTCGGTCCCGTTGTTCTCGGCGGCCTGCTCGTCGGCACCATTGTCACCGGTCTTTTCGTGGCTATCGCCATGACATCGAGCGGCGGAGCCTGGGATAATGCCAAGAAATTTATCGAGGAAGGCAATCTCGGCGGCAAAGGTTCCTTCGCCCACGCCGCGGCGGTCACGGGCGACACGGTCGGCGATCCCTACAAAGACACGGCCGGCCCGGCGATCAACCCAATGATTAAAGTGGTCAACATCGTTGCCATCCTCATCATTCCGATTTTCTTTTAGGCTCCCTAACGAAGGTAGAGACAATGGATGCTCCGGACTTTCAATTGGTTCCCGCTCCGGAACGTGGGGTCCCGGCGGTCTCGGACCCCGGCGCCAACCCGTTCAAGACGGTGGTCGATCCGCAGATGCGCCTGCAACTGCGCCGCGCGCTCATCGAATTGATCGACAATCACGACGAATCGCTCGCTGCCCATTATTCCGATGGCAAACTGGCCCTCGAATCCTACAAGGAATACATCGAGGTCTTTGCGCGCAGCCTGAAGGAGACGATGGAAAGCCGCGAAGGCGTTTCCTATTTGCTGCGCGCAGTTGGCTTCGACGTTGCGCCGGAAAAGGTCAACCTCCGCCCGGAGTTGCGCTGGAAGGCCCCTCCGCGGGACTAACCACTCCGGAATTATCCGGCGACGGCGTCCGTATCGATAAAACGCTTGTCTCCTGCCGGATGCTCGGCGAAGAATCGGCCCGCTAACGATGGCCACTGTATTGTTGATCGAAGACGACGCCGAAAGCCGCCGGGCGACCGGCGAGCTTTTCTCACGGGAAGATTGGAAGGTCATCGAGGCCGGTGATGGCGAGGCCGGGATTCGGCTGGCGCTGGAACATCACCCCGAACTAATCCTCTGCGATCTCCTTATGCCGAAGGCCAACGGCTTCCAGGTCTGTCGCAGCATTCGGCAGCTTCTGCAGCGCACCAAGATCATCATCGTCTCCGGGCGTGACTACGGGATCGATCGCACCAGCGCAATCGAAGCCGGCGCCGACGAATATCTGGTCAAGCCGATCCGTTGGGAGAACCTGCGCGAGGTCATTGAACGAGTCTTGCCGGCTGCCGGGAGTACCACCGCGCATGACGGGCCGCTGCCCGATTTCGCACTGCCTTCCACGCGGGTGAAATTTTGGGGCGTGCGCGGCTCCATTCCGGTTCCTGGTTCATCGACTGTCGGCTATGGTGGCAATACCAGTTGTGTGGAAGTCCGCGCCGACGGCGAGATCATCATCCTCGATGCCGGCTCCGGGATGCGGGAGTTAGGCATCGCACTGGAGGCGGAGTTTGGTGACCGGCCGATCCGCCCGACTTTGCTCATCTCTCATACTCATTGGGATCACATCCAGGGGCTCCCGTTCTTCCTGCCGGTTTATAACCAGAAGAATTCGCTTCGCGTTCTCGGCTATGAAGGGGCGCGCGCCGGTCTGGCCACCGCCTTGGCCGGCCAGATGGAAACCTCCTTTTTCCCGGTCAGCCTGCGCGATATGCCGAGCGCGATCGCGATCGA
Organism: uncultured Verrucomicrobiae bacterium; assembly: GCA_963749935.1. Lineage (GTDB taxonomy): Bacteria > Verrucomicrobiota > Verrucomicrobiia > Chthoniobacterales > UBA10450 > Palsa-1392. Next base: position 572,898 of record CAVVOH010000004.1, on the reverse strand, counting down.
GGAGTTGAAGGACATGGAGTTCAACATCGGCAAGGTGAAGGTTCAGGCACGGTTCCTGAATCATCCGGGCATTTGCGTGGGCTACCGGCTCGCGACCAGCAACGGCACGATCGCCTTCCTGCCCGATAACGAGCCTTATGATCTCCTGAAACTGAGCCAGGCTGGACCGGGCAAATCTGACTTTGCCGAGGCCCGCGCCTACGCCGCTGAGGCGCGGGCCCATTTGGTCAAATATCTTCACGGCACCGACATCCTCATTATCGATGCGCAATACACTGATGAGGAATACGCCCAGAAGGTCGGTTGGGGGCATGGTTCGATCAGCAGTGTCGTCTCGCTCGCCATCGATGCGGAGGTGCGCAAGCTCTTCCTTTTCCATCATGACCCAAATCATGACGACAAGGCGGTCGACGAAATCGTCGAAGCCGCGCGCATGCTCGTCCTCGAAAGCGGGAAGCCAGTGGAGGTGGAAGCGGCGCGTGAAGGATCCGAGGTTTGGCTGGGTGCGAGGGCGACCAAGCCCTCCTAGCGGGAGCTTAGCCGCGCAAGGCAGCGGTAAAGCGGACTAACTCTGCTGCCACCTGCTCGATCCGGGAGACGATCTTCCCATCGGAGAGCTTGTCATCGTCGAAAACGTCGCCGGTCGCGTAAACGAAGCGCGGGATAATCACGGAGCGAAAATCAAGCATGAGACTGTTCGCGTAGGCCATCACCGACATGTAACTTCCCATGCCGCCGGCGGCGCAGAGGAAACCCACGATCTTATCTTTCCAGGCGCTGCCAGTCAGTTCGATCATGTTCTTGGCCGAGGCGCTGACATCGTAGTTATAGACCGGCGCCGCCACGATTACGCCGTCGGCTTCGTTAATCGCCGCGCTTAGTTTCTGGGCGGCCGGGTGGGCGTAGCAGGCGTTGGCATCGCAAAGAGGCAAATCCATTTCTGCCAGGTCGAGCCATTGGCAATCGACCTTCACCTTCTCGAGATACGAAAAAGCTATCCGACCCATCTTGCGGCTGTTGCTGGAAGGATTGCCGCTCGTGCTGATAACCAAATGTTTTGGCATTCCTGCTCATAGAATCGCTCGTCTCGCCGGTCAAGCGGTGCCCTACAACCAGCGTCGCTTCTTGAAGTAGATGAGCTGGCCAATGGCGATCAAGATCATGGACGCCAGGCATATGTAGTAACCCCACGGCTTCGCTAACTCAGGCATGTGCTGAAAATTCATGCCGTAAACTCCGGCAATGAAAGTAAGTGGAATAAAGATCGCCGAAATGACTGTCAGGGTCCGCATAATCTCATTCGTGCGCATTCCGATGCTGGAGATGTGAATTTCGGTCAGGCCCGACAAAACATCCCGGTAGCTCTCCACGACATCCATCAGTTGCACGCTATGGTCATAGCAGTCTCTTAGATAAACCTTGGTTTCCGGGCGAATCAAACCCGGGTCTTCGTGTAGGAGGAGATTCGTTACATCGCGTAGCGGCCACACCATCCTCCGAATCTGAGTTAACGTCCGCTTGTGTTCATGCAGGCTGCCCACTGGTCTGACCAGTGGGTTATCGACCAACTCGTCCTCGATGGCGTCAATCTCCGTTCCGATCGATTCCAGGACGGGGAAGTAATAGTCGATGATGGAATCGAGCAAAGCATAAGCCAGGTAATCGGGCCCGGCTTGCCTAATCCGGCCTTTACCGCTCCGGATGCGCGCCCTGACCGGTTCGAAAACGTCGCGCTCCGCTTCCTCCTGCAAGGTGATCAGGAAAGTCTTGCCGAGAAACATACTTACCTGCTCGCCGTCGATTTCGTTGTCTTTATCGAGGTAGATCATTTTCGCGATGATGAAGAGATAGTCATCATACTGTTCCACTTTGGGCCGTTGACTCGTGTCGACGACATCTTCCAGAGCCAGTGGATGAAGATTGAAACGCTCTCCCAGGATTCGGAGGACGCTCAGGTCGCCCAGGCCGTCGATGTTGATCCAGGTCACCAGCTCGTTGCTCAGATGGGGGAGAAGTTCGTCACAGGCAACATCCTTTCGTTCCTCGAGACAATCCGGGCCATACTCAATGAGGGTTATGATGGGCCGCTCGGACGAAGCATCCGAGGACAGCTTGAGCACCCCCGGGGCTTCGCCCGGCACGACGCGACGTTTCTTGAACATGTTTGTATGGTGCGCTTCCCCGTCGTCTTCGCGCAAGCCCGAAGCGGTTATGAATCGAGCATCCCGTTGAAAACGTCGTTTCCCGGCCGCGGCTGATTTCGCCCCCGTGCAAGCTCATTTCTGCAGCGCGTAGTCGAGCGCTTTCTGGAAATCGAAACCCTTTACCTTCGCCGCCAGGGCCGGATCGTTCATCGCCTCGATCAGGCGCGGATTCCGCAAGAGTTCGAGGTAACGTTGCTGCCGGATCAATGCAATGATCTCCGGGTCGTCGCGCAGGGCGACGATTTTCGGATTCTCGGTCAATTCCTTCGCGCCGGGAAAAGTGAGGAAACGCTCCGCGGATTGTGGATTCGATACCACCGTCCCGACCTTGCCGAGTGTCTGGTAGGCCTGGGCGGGCACGACATCCATCGCCTTGACGGTTGCGCCGAGCGGGCCCAGCTCGATCGAATTCTTTAGTTTGGCCAATGATTGAATCATGGGCGGAGGCGATTCGTTAGGGAGAGAATTCCGGCGGGTGGTCGGCGGCCCGGCGGTTTGCTGCGGGTGCAATTCGGCGCTGGCAATCGAGCCGACCGAGCGAATCGCCACCACGATCAACCAGACGCTGAAGAAACCGAAAAAAATCCCGAGCAAACCACCCGAGACGCCGTAAACCAACCGCACCAGGCCAGCGCTTTGCTGTCCGGTCCGTTTAAAAAGGACCGCCCCGAGGGTGTTGATCACCGCGAAAACGATGAGGGCGAGGATCGCGCCCGCGACAATCGAGATGAAGAGATCGGGCGCTTTCACAAACGAGCGCACGACCGGGAGCAGGAGACGGCCGCCAAAGAGCCCGATGGCGTAAGCCGCGCCCAGCGCGAGCAATCGAACCAACTGCCTAACGAGCCCGAGACGCCAGCCGCGCACAATTTCAAACGCGATCAGAATGAGCGCGAAGGAAAGGAAGACGATTTGCCAGAGCGATGAGCCGGCCGTCATGCAGGTGTTTGCGAAACTCCCTCGGGTCCAGCCATCCCAAAATCGGCGATGCTTCTCTGGCCCAAGGCATGATCGCACAGAACTAACGCGGCCATCGCTTCGACGATCGGTACCGCGCGCGGCAGAACACAGGGATCATGACGTCCGCGCACGGCCAGCGTCGTCTCCTCGTTCGCCGTCGTGACCGTTCTTTGTTCGTGCGCAATGGTGGCGGTTGGTTTGAAGGCGACCCGGAAGAGGATGTTCTCACCATTGCTGATTCCTCCCTGAACACCGCCGGAATGATTACTCGTCGTCCGGACCTTTCCCGCCCGCATTTCGAACGGATCGTTATGCTCCGATCCTTTCATACCGGCCGCGGCAAACCCGGAACCAATCTCGAAGCCTTTGCTGGCCGGCAGGCTCAGCATGGCCTTGGCCAGATCCGCCTCCAGTTTGTCGAAAACCGGTTCGCCAAGCCCGGGCGGCGCCTGCCGGATGACACATTCAATCGTTCCACCTAACGAATCGCCCTCCGAGCGTACTTCTTCGATCCGGGCAATCATCCTCTCGGCGGTCTCAGTATCCGGGCAGCGGACAGAGTTTACTTCCACCTCCTCCGAGGTGACCGAAGCGGCATCGATTTGTGCGATCAGATCGTGAACCCGGGCGACATAGGCAACGATTTGCAGGCTGGGAAAAAGCTCCCCCAGCACCTTGCGCGCGATGGCTCCGGCGGCGACGCGACCGATCGTTTCACGGGCCGAAGCGCGCCCGCCGCCCTGCCAGTCGCGAATTCCATATTTGGCCTGGTAGGTAAAATCGGCATGCGACGGGCGAAAAGTAGTCGCGATCTCCTGGTACGCTTCCGGCCGCGCATCCTGGTTGCGGACGAGAATGGCGATCGGCGTGCCTAATGTTTGACCTTCGAAAATGCCGGAAAGAATTTCGCAGCGATCGGCCTCCTTGCGCTGCGAGACGACCTTGCTCTGGCCCGGCCGCCGGCGGTCGAGTTCGCGCTGGATATCGGCTTCATCTAACGGAATTCGGGGAGGACAACCGTCGACCACCACCCCAACTCCGCCGCCGTGCGATTCGCCGAAGGTGGTGATGCGAAAAAGTCGCCCGAAGCTGTTGCCCATTGGCGCGCAGCTTAACGACGCTGCGCAGGAATCACAACGCTCGGCGGCGTTCCCCAGATTCAGCCAGGGCGCGCGCGCGTCGCTTCAAACTCGTTTGCGCAGCGGCCGAAAAACCTCCCGCCTCAGATCGCTGCCAGCGCGGTCTGAATATCGTCCCGCAAGTCTTCCACGTCTTCCACCCCAACCGATAGCCTAACGAGTGACTCGGTGATCCCCAGCGCGATGCGGGTCTCCTCCGGAATCGCGCCGTGGGTCATGATCGGCGGATAATTCACCAGGCTCTCCACTCCGCCCAGGCTTTCGGCGAGGGAAAAAAGGTGGGTGTTCTCGAGAAAGCGCCGGGTCCCGGCCAGGTCGGTCTCGAGAATAACGGTCACCATGCCACCAAAGCGATCGCCCATCTGGCGTTTGGCCAGATCGTGCTGCGGATGACTCGTTAGGCCAGGGTAACTCACTTTCCTCACCTTCGGTTCCTTCTCCAGCCAGCCGGCCAACTCGGCCGCGTTCTGGCAATGCCGCTCCATCCGCAGGGCGAGCGTCTTCAACCCGCGCATGGCGAGAAAGCTGTCGAACGGCCCGGCAATCGCCCCGACCGAGTTTTGCAGGAATTGCATTTGATCGCCCAGTTCCTTGTTTTCGCCGGTCACCGCGACGCCGCCCACCATGTCGGAGTGGCCGTTGAGATATTTGGTCGCAGAATGAATCACCAGATCGAAGCCGACCTCGAGCGGCCGCTGAATCCACGGGCTGGCGAAAGTGTTATCGGAAACCGAAATCGCGTTGTGCTTGCGTGAAAGCTTCGCGACCGCTTCCAGATCGATCAGTTTGAGGAGCGGGTTGCTCGGCGTTTCGACCCAGACCATTCGCGTATTGGGTTTGAACGCGCTTTCGATTTTCGAGACGTCGCTCATGTCGATGAAAGTGAAATCGAGATTGGCCGAACGCCGCCGCACCTTCTCGAACAGCCGATAGGTGCCGCCGTAAAGATCGTCGCTCACCACCACGTGGGAGCCGCTGTCGATCGTCTCCAGCGCGGTCGACATCGCGGCCAGACCGGAAGCGAAAGCCCAGCCGCGCGTGCCGCTTTCCAGATCGGCCACGCAACGTTCGTAGGCGCAGCGGGTCGGGTTGATCGAGCGCGCGTAATCGTAGCCTTTGTGCCGGCCCGGGCTTTCCTGCGCGTAGGTGGAAGTGGCGTAGATCGGAGTCATGACCGCGCCGGTGCTGGGATCGGGCGATTGTCCGGCGTGGATGACGCGCGTGGCGAGATGCTGCTTTTTCTTCATGGTAAAATCGGATTCGTTAGGCGGGCGAACGGGCGGGACGGAGCCTCACTACGGCATCTGCAGCCGCAGATAGGAAAGCAGGTCGGTTCGCGTGATGAGGCCGAGGAATTTGTCGCCTTCCATCACGATCGCGACCCGGCCGCGATCAAAAACCCCTAACAAGTCGTCGATCTTGGCCGCGGGCGAGAGGGTTTCGAGCCGGTCGGTCATGGCCGATTGCACCAGGTCGTTAAATTTGGCCGGATCGCGGTGCACCTTCAGGAGGAGATCGGATTCGTCGATGATTCCGACAGCCCGGTTCTCGCCGTTCAGGACCGGTAATTGCGAGACGTCGCCCGTCCGCATGCGCTTGAAGGCAGTCAGGATGGTGTCGTTAGGCCCGACCGCGATGACTTCGCCCTTTTCCGCCCGGCGCGAGATGAGATCGGAGAGATCCCCCTGAGCGCGCCGCTCGACGAAGCCCTGTTCGGCCATCCAGAAATCGTTGAACATCTTGGAGAGATATTTATTGCCGGTGTCGCAGATGAAGGTGACGACGCGTTTCTTCTCCTTCTGTTCCCGGCAATAACGGAGCGCGCCGGCCAGCAGCGTGCCAGTGGAGGAGCCGGCCAGGATACCCTCCTTCGCGAGCAGCTCGCGCACGACCGCGAAGCTCTCGGTGTCGTCGATCTCGTAGGCCTCGGTGACATATTTCATCTCGGCGATGTCGGGAATGAAGTCCTCGCCGATCCCTTCCACCGCCCAGCTCCCGGCCTTCTCGAGTTTGCCGGTCTTGACCCATTCGTAGAGAATCGAGCCGGTCGGATCGGCCAGGACCATCTCGAGATCGGGCTGTACCTTTTTGAAGAAACGGCCAAGCCCGGTGAGGGTGCCGCCGGAGCCGACCCCGATCACGACGGCGTCGACATCGTGGTTCATTTGTTCCCAGATTTCCGGTCCGGTGGTCGTCTCGTGGGCGAGCGGGTTGGCCGGGTTGCCAAACTGGTTGACGTAAAAAGCACCCGGGATTTCCTCGGTTAGGCGGGCCGCCACGTCCTGGTAATACTCGGCGTGGCCGCGGGTCACGTCGCTTCTCGTTAGGCGAACTTCCGCCCCGAGAGCGCGGACGTGGGCGATCTTCTCCTGCGACATCTTATCCGGGATGACGAGGATGAGGCGGTAGCCCTTGGCTCCCGCGATGAGGGCCAGGCCGAGCCCGGTGTTGCCCGCGGTCGCTTCGATGATGGTCCCGCCCGGCTGCAATTTTCCCTCGCGTTCGGCGGCGTCGATCATGGCAAGCGCGACGCGGTCCTTGATCGAACCGGTCGGGTTTTGATTCTCCAGTTTGACGAAAAGCTGGCAGGGCCCGGTATCCATGCGGGTGATTTCGACCAACGGCGTGTGGCCGATGAGCGAGAGGATGGCGGGCGGTTTGCTGGGTAAAGTGGAGTTGGCGGGCGTAGAGCTGGTCATGTAGCGGCTGGCGGTCGAGCGACGACGTGCCGGCGACTTCACTATGCAACACCGTGCCGGGAAATCGTCAAGCGGTTAGGTCGCGGCCACAGTGAATGTTTCGTTAGGGCGGCGATTTTGCGAGGATGGCCGGCTTGCCTCATCTCTTGCGCTGGACTCTGTTGCCTCCGTTGCGTCCGACCGCCTTCACTATTTGTCTGTGCTATCTCTTCGCCTCGAGCGCGATCGTCCGGGCGGAAGCGCCCTTGCAGGCGCAGACCGAGCAGCTTTTCCCGCTTCCCCTCGACGGCACGATCTCGCTCGAGAACAGCGATGGCTCGATCCACATCTATGGCTGGTACGAGCCGCGGGTGCGGTTGGTCGCGTTACGCAAAGCCTATACCCAGTCGCGTCTGCGACAGATCCGGGTACAGGCCAGAGCCGGGCCGGCCACCCTTAACGTGCAGACGGTGATCCCGGAAGCCGACAGCCTCTTCATGGATCGCTCTGGCACGGTCGATTACAGCCTGAACGTGCCCGAGCCCGCCAACCTGAAACTGAAGCTGGCCAACGGCGAGATCACTTTGCAGGGCTTGCGCGGGGCAAAGGTGGACCTCGAGTTGATCAACGGCCGAATCATCGCGCTGAACTGCTACGCGCAGGTGCGAGCGCGGGCAAAGAATGGCGTGCTGGAAGCCTTTTTCGAGTGGTGGGAAAGCCTTCCCGCGAACTTCGATTATATCCTGCAGCACGGGCGGATCGGTGTGCGGCTGCCGGCGGAAGCGCGTTTTCGGGTCGATGCGGAAACGGACGATGGGCGGATTCACCAGGGATTTCGGTTTCCGAAAGCCCGTGACGCTGGTGCCGGTCAGGTCCTCAAAGCCAGCACACGGCCCGCTCCGACGCTCTCGTTAAACTTGAGGACTGACAGCGGTAATATCGGCCTCGAGGTTATTCGTTAGGACGAAAACGTGACTGGCGCAGTGATCGCCGGGATGGCTCTGGGAGTTCACCTTTTTGCGCTGAGCTGTTCGAGCGTTTTGTGATCGTCCTCGGCTTGCACCAGCAGGCCAAGCTTGCGGTAACACTCCTCCCGTTTGCCGAGCGCGCTGGCCGTTTGGTTGATCGCGAGCGCCCGGCTAAGCGAATCGATCGCAGCCTGGTAATCGAGTTGTTTCATTTCCAGCTCACCGCGGTATTGCCAGGCGGTGGAAAAATTCGGATCCGATTCGGTAGCCTGTTTGATCCGCTCGTAGGCTTCGGATAGGCGCCTCAGCTTGGCCAGCGCGTAACTCGCTTCAGCCCCGGCGCCGGCGGACTTGGGATCGGCCCGAAGCGCCTCTTCGGCATCGGTCAACGCCATCTGCGGTTGTCCGATCTCATTCAACTGCCAGGCGCGATTTGTCAGCAGATCGGCGTTTTGCGGCTCGGCTTCAATCTGGGCATCGAGCCGGCCGATCGTTTGTAGAAAGTCCGGGGAAAGCGATTCCAGCCGCAACGGTCCCGCGGCGGCCGCTTCTTTTGCAGAGCGACCGAGCTGATGAGCGGCAACGGCGCGAAACAATTTCGGCCGAACGGCGGCCGGCGAGAGTTGTGTCGCCTGCTTCGCGTCGTCCAAGGCCAGGGTCGCGTCGCCGGCTCGCAGGAAGAGGAGAGCGCGATCGGCGAGGAGAGCGGCGTCCCGGGGCAGGGCCGCTACCTCGCGATCGAGATCGCGGACCTCGGCCAGGAATTTGCTCAGTCGCTCGAGAAGCACGACCTCCCGCCTCACCGACGCATTTCCGGGTGCGAGCTGCGCGGCCTGCTGCACATCGGCGAGGGCGGCCTCCCAGCTGTGCAGGTGCCGATAACAGATCGCGCGCTTGAGCAGGGCCGGTGCGGTCGGATGATCTTTCATCCCGCGGGTCCAGGCCGCAGCCGCCTCCGGCCAACGGGCATTAACCTGCTCGAGGCGGGCAATTTTGAGGAAAACCCGGGGCTTGCGATCCTTCTGCCTGACCGATTCGGTCCAGGCGGCGAGGGCGTCGACCGGTCGTCGCTGGGCCAGGGCGAGATCCCCTCGGAACTCATCATATTTGGCGGAAATCTTTTTTACCCGGCCGCGCCATTCGCCCAGAGTGTGGCCGAGGCCGGTGAGATCGCGGGTGCCGTACTGCGCCTGGGCCAGGCGAGCCCACGCGCCGTTATCGTTAGGCGCGAAATCCAGAACTTTTCGGGCCAGCGGAACCGCCCGGTGGAAGGCGCGCTCCTGCAGCGCCTGGCGCAGTTGGGCGCGCACGGTTCGCTCCTCCTCCGAAACGTTCCTCCGGCAACCGGTCGTGAAGAAATCGAGCGCAAGCACGAGGGCGAGCAGGAGGCGATGCGGAGGTGGTCGAGAGAAATTCATTGGCGCGAACGGCGAAATACGGAAGGTAAGGAGGGCGTCTCGAGTTTATTCCGCAATCCACAATCCGAAATCCGCATCATGCCTTCCTTCGACATTGTTTCCGAAATCGACAAACAGGAGATCGACAACGCGCTCAACCAAGCGCGCAAGGAACTCGCCAGTCGTTTCGATTTCAAGGGCACCGTGGCCGAGATCGAGCACGAGAAAGACCAGATCGTCCTGACCGCGGAGGACGCTTCACGGTTGCGCGGATTGCGCGAGATCGTCATCGGCAAGTTGTCCAAGCGCGGAATTGACCTGCGCAACCTCGATCAAAAAGAGCCGGCTATTTCATCGATCGGCCATGCCCGGCAGGAGTTGAAAATTCAGCAGGGACTCGAGGGCGACAAGGCGAAGGAGATCATCCTCGCGATCAAAGGGGAGGGTTTCAAAACGCAGAATCAGCTGCAGGATCGACAGATCCGTGTCACCGGGAAAAAGCGCGACGAACTGCAGGAAGTGATTGCCTTTGTGAAGAGCAAAGACTTCGGAGTGGCGACGAATTTCAAAAACTTCCGCGACTGAGAGGACACCCTCTGGTTTTATCCGCCCTGCACCGGGGGCATGATCGTGATCTGATCGTTGGGCTGGATGACGTGCTCGCGGCCGACGAATTCGAGCCCGGCTCCGACAAGGATGCGGCCGTCCCATTTCTGCAAGGCCGGAAAACGTCGGTAAAGCTGCGCCAGCAGATCGGCCACGGTGGCGTTCTCGGGCAGATCGAGAGCGAGTTCGTCCGTCCCGGCGACTTCCTTCAACTGCGAAAAAAACTGCACCGTGCTCCGCATCGTGTCCGCCCTTTCTCAGGCTTGATGGGCCGGATCGATCTTGTCTTTCCGCAGCACACCGATGCAGGGAAGATTGCGGTAACGTTCCATGTAATCGAGTCCGTAACCGACGACGAACTCATCGCCGATATTGAAGCCGACGTGATCGGCCTCCACCGGGCGGAGGCGCGCCTTTAGCTTGCGCAACAAGACGCAGATTTTCACGCTCAGCGGGCGCTCGGCTTTCAGCTTTTCCCGGATTGCGGCCAGCGTCACGCCGCTATCGAGGATGTCGTCGAGGATCAGAATGTGGCGGCCGACGACATCTGGCAGGGCGAGTTGCCTGAAGACCACTTCGCCCGTGGTGGTGGTGCCGCCGTGGTAACTGGCCACGCTCAGGCAATCGAGTTTCAGAGCAAGAGGGATGCGGCGGAGCAGATCAGCGGCAAAGATCAGGCTGCCGTTGAGGACCGCGATCACGGTCAGTTCGCGACCCTGATATTCCCCCGTAATGACCGCGGCCAACTCCTCGATCCGGCGCAGGATGGTTGTCTCATCAAAAAGGATGCGTTCCAGGTCTTGCTGCATATCGGAATGGGCCATTACACCGACTTTCATGACTGCTTCAGGGGATGGCGAGCGCGTTTTCAATTTCCTGTGTCAACTTCCCATCCGCTTTGATCGCTGCACCACGTTCCCAAAGCTGGCGGGCCCGTGCTTTATCGCCCGCTATTTTGGCGCTTTCGCCGGCATTGAGGTAGAGGAGTTGCCGGTCGGCGGGCGTCAGGATCGCAGGATCTTTTTCAACCTGAACGACGAGCCGGTCGAGCTGCTCGCGCGCGACTTTGCGGCGGCCGAGAAAGGCCGGCAAGGCCGCGTTGGTTACGGCGCGGGTCAGTAGCACGTTTGCGTCTTCCGGCGCGGCGGTGGCCGCTTCATCCATCAGCGCGATTCCCTTGCGCAGCGCAGCCAGCTTGGCCGGGCCGATGGCGAGATCGCGGCTGCGCAGGGTATAGCTGCTGCCGAGATAGACGCGCGCGATCTGGTCGTTGGGCCGGGCCGTGAGCAATTGCTCGAGTGCGGCGATGCAATCCGTCACCGCCTGGCGGTCCCCGGCCAGCCCGCGGGCGTAGAGAGCGCTGATGGCGGGATCGTTAGGCACGGCCTGCGCCCCGGCCAGCGCGAAAGCGGCCAGGAATAGGGCGAGCAGCGGCCGGATCATTTGAAACAATGGACAAAGCGGCCCGGAAAAACAAACTTGGGGATCACGCTGGCGCGACTTTCCCATGCTTTTCCGCACCAAATGGCTCCATCCGAGCCGGAACATCATCGCCTACACGACCCACAAGGCCGGCTCGATGGTCCTGCATCGGGTCCTGAAGGACATCTGCCAGCTGAACCGGATCCGCTATTATTCGCCTAACGAAAGCAAAGCGCAGTTGCCCTTCGAGCGCATGTTTGCCGGCGACGATTTCATCGCAAAAAAACGCGGCTGCTTTGGACCACTCCGTTTTTTTGTCCCGAGCGCCGCGCTCGAGGAGGCCAGCATCATCCTGCACCTGCGCGACCCGCGCGATGTGCTCGTCTCAATGTTTTACTCCTACTGCTTCATGCACGCGGGCGAGATCGAGGTGCACACCGGCTACCGCAAAGAGGTAGCCGAGGCTGGGATCGATCGCTTCGTGCTGGATATGGTGGGGGCGGCGTTTTACGACTACCGCGGCGACTATGGGATAGGGTCCCGCTACAAAAAGCATGTCGGGACGGTTTTCGATCGTTACCAGCGCTACCTCGAAGAATTGCTCGGCCGGCCGAATACGACGGCGGTTTCCTACGAGGAGATGGTGCTCTCGTTTCCCTCCTGGCTGGAAAAGATCATCGGCGCTTTTCACCTGAAAGATACTGAAGAGACGCACGCGATCGTCGCCGAGCGCCACGCCAACAGCGTCGGAGCTCAGGAAAAGGAGGATGTCTGGTCACATAAACGCAAGGTCACGCCGGGCGATCACAGAGAAAAACTGAAGTCGGAAACCATCCGGGAACTCGACCAAATCTTTGCTCCCATCTTGGCGAAGCTCGGTTATTCGGGGAGCGTTTACGCCCAGACCGGGGTCCCGATTCCCCCGCGCCAGGGTTCCGTAACCGACCGAGAGCGAGGCATAAATTAAGAATAATCCTGAGGCTAATAGCTGATTCCGTGCGATAGTCCGCGCACATAACGTTCCGCGTGGGGCTTGCTCCATGCTCTTCCTCCCCATCCAGCATCACGGATACTCACCATCAGGTCGCCACTCTTTTGGCCTAAAGCATATGTTTTTTCGACTACCAACACATCGCATCAATTGGATCACCAGCTCATTTCTCATGGGCACCCTCGCGCTAACCCTCACCGCGGTGCCGTTTTATCTTTGGCGTTTTGGCTTGGACTGGTTCCAGGCGACGCTTTTTGCGGCAATGTTGGCCGCGACCGGTTTTAGCATCACGCTGGGTTATCACCGGCTCTTTTCCCACATCACTTTCAAGGCCTCGTTGCCGGTGCGGATGTTTTGCGCGATTTTTGGGGCGGCAGCGTTTGAGAATTCCGTCCTGATGTGGGCGAGCGAGCATCGGAATCATCACAAGCACGTCGATCACGACGACGATCCCTACAACATTTCCAAGGGCTTTTTTCACGCCCACATCGGTTGGCTTTTGTTTAAGCTCAATCCCGAAGGGCCCTACGATAACATTGCCGACCTGGAAAAGAGTGCGCTCCTGCGTTGGCAGGACAAGCATGTCCAGACGATCGCGGTTGCGGTCGGTTTCATCCTGCCGGCGCTGCTTGGTGCCCTTTGGAATGGCTGGGCCGGCGCGCTCGGCGGATTTCTCCTCGCCGGGGTGGCCCGGGTGGTGATCCTGCAGCACTGCACTTTTCTCATTAACAGCGCCTGCCATGTTTTCGGCAGTCAGCCCTACTCGAAGAAATGCAGCGCGCGCGACTCCTTTTTGATGGCGCTCTTTACCTTCGGCGAGGGCTACCACAATTATCACCACGAGTTTCAGCACGATTATCGCAACGGGGTGAAACCGTGGCAGTTCGATCCGACGAAGTGGCTGATCTGGTCGCTTTCCAAGGTCGGTCTGGCCCGCGGTTTGCGCGTCGTACCCGCAGAAAAAATCCGTCTCGCCGAAGTCGGCCAGGAAATCGAACCGAGCGGCACCCCGATTTCTGTCCCCCCCAGCGTCGCTTCCGTCTATCCCTGAGCGGACCTAATCCGTCGCGCAGCGCGAGGGTTACTCGCGAATTCGCCGCTTTAATTCCCACACCCGAAGGGCCGCGAGCAGGAGTCTGCGCGTTCGTTCCAAACGCCCAACCGATGGCGTCGGTGTTTCGGATTCCGGAGTGACCTTGGGCGCCTTTTTGGCAGAAGACGTCTTCGGTTTAGGCGACCGGCGGCGACGATGCTTGGACCCCGCGGCAGCAGAAGACTTCTTCTTCTGCTTTGATTTTCCGCCAGTGGGATCGAGATGCGCCATGATGGGCTATGGCAAATAGCATCTCCCGGGCCAAAGGCCTGCCCGGGCGCGAACCGCGGAAATCTAGCGCTGCGCAGCTAGCGTGCGGGCAGGTGAATCGTCGCCAGCATGCAGCGGGCGCTTCCCCCGGCCAGCTCGATCGTCGGCAGGGGGAGGGGAAGGAGCTGCGTCGAACGTTCGATGGCCTCCTGCTGCTCGGGCCGCAGATGTTCTGCCGCTCGCGCCGAAAGGACCAGCAAACGGCCTCTTTCGCCCTGTAATTCCAGCGCGTTGCCGGCGAAGTTCTCGATCTGGTGGCGATCGAGCTCGATGATCGTCTTATTGGTCGATGCCAGTCGCGACCGGACGGTCTCCCGCTCTTCCTGGTCGGGGATCATCTCGAGGCCGACCAGCGCGAATTCGGTCCCGAGACACATCATGACGTTAGTGTGATAGATGGGCCGTCCATCGCTCCCGATGCTTTCGAAAGTGATCGGCTCAAATCCAAAGTCAGCGCAAAATTTTTGCAGCGGTTCGGAGTCGGCTCGACGGGAAAGCGAGACGTAGGCAAGGCGATGAACATGGTCCAGAACGAGGCTACCGGTGCCTTCCAGATACAGACCGCGCTTTTCGTAAGGCGAGTAATCCAAAATCTCGGTGACGCGATAGAATTCCCGAAGGCGCTCGATGAGATCCAGCCGCCGCTCGGCCCTCCGCGAAGGGGCATACATGGGATAAAGCACGATTCGTCCGTCGGGATGGGTCGAGAACCAATTGTTAGGGAAAACGGCGTCCGGTTTTGCAGGCGTCGGCGTGTCGTCGAAAACATGAACAGTCACCCCGCGGGCGCGCAGCGCCGCAGCCGCGTGGTCGAATTCTTCGAGCGCAGCAGTCGAGGTCAGATCTGGCCTTTCGTCGGAAGCGGTTTGTTGGAAGGCATTATCGGCCGCGGTCTCCGGGTTCGGATAAAACCGGTTCGGCCGGATCATAAGAACAGCATTGGCACTTTGCGTGGACATCGTTTTTACGGTTGGTTAGGCCGACGAAGGTAGGGCCGAAGCGCGCCGGCAACAACGCGCGGGCCGGACGAGGTCGCGACCATGACGATAGATTACCCGGAAGAATTTCAAATTCTCCTGCAGGCGCTTGTGGCGATGGTGTTGGGCGGGCTGCTCGGCTGGGAGCGGGAAGCGGCTGGGAAATGGGCCGGCTTTCGGACCCATATGCTCGTTTGTCTGGCGGCCCTGCTTTTCGTCAGGCTGGGGCAGTTGTTGATCGCCGATTCGGCGGCGCGTTTCCCGGGCAGTTATCTGCGCACCGATCCTACCCGTTTGATCGAGGCGATCGCGGTCGGCATCTCCTTCATCGGGGCCGGCACGATTTTTCGCGATCGGGCGGACTCGCGCCAGAAAGGGCTGACGACCGCCGCATCGCTCCTCGCCACCGCGCCGATCGGGATCGCGATCGCACTCAACCGCTACCTGGTCGCGGTCGGTGTCACGCTGCTCGCACTTTTTATCCTGCACACTCTTCACCGGTTGGAGGAGCGATTGGCGAAAGAGGGCCAGGAAAATGACGGCCGAACGAGCACCGGCGGCTCCTGATTCGACCTGGGAAGGGCGCGGATTGGGGAAAGTTCATTGGCCGTAGACGACTTGGCCCGAGGTTTGCGCCCGGAAAAGCGCGTCGATTGCCGTCGCCGGTGGCTGCGTCTAGCGTGGCCCTCGGCGATGCTCATTTCCTCCGCAAGTTTTACCGTTTCCACTGGCGGGAAGGGCACCTATGAAATCACCGACCAGGTGGGGCGCGCGGTCAGGGAAAGCGGGGCGCGGAACGGCACCGTTACCGTGTTCGTTAGACACACCAGTTGCAGTCTTATCATCATGGAAAACGCCGACCCGAGTGCGCGCCGTGATTTGGAGAAATTCTTCGAGCGGCTCGTGCCGGAGGAGACCGCATGGTTCGAGCACACCGCGGAAGGAGCCGACGACAGCACCTCGCATATTCGTTCCGTCCTGACCCGCTCGAGCGAGGTCATCCCGATCGCGAATGGCCGGATGCAGCTCGGCACCTGGCAAGGCATTTTCTTGTTTGAGCATCGACGCGTCCCGCACCGGCGCGAGATCGTGCTCAGTATCGTGGCAGAGGCCTGATTTTTCAGGCTATCGACAGCCTGTCCTCGATTCGTTAACCTCGATCGCTTGAAAACCTTGTCTGCGGCTCAAAACCGTCACAACGACCTGCGCGACCGCTGGGATCTTCCGGTCGTGGACCAGGTCATGATCGAGGAGCGTGCGGCCGCTTTCACCAAGCGCAGCATCAAGACTTCCGCCAAACTTGCCGGCCTCAAGCTCGCTGTTTCAATGATGGACCTTACGACGCTGGAGGGGAAAGACACGCCGGGAAAAGTGGCCTTTCTCTGTCGCAAGGCGATGCAGCCGACCGATCCACGCTACGATGTGCCTTCCTGCGCGGCAGTCTGCGTTTATCCCAATCTGGTTCGGGTCGCGAAGAAATTTCTTGGAACATCGGGAGTGAAGGTGGCTTCGGTCGCGACCGCGTTTCCGACCGGGCTCATGCCTCTCGATCTGAAACTCGAGGAAGTCCGGCGCGCTTCGGGCGACGGCGCGGATGAAATCGACATGGTGATCGATCGCGGTGTCTTCCTGGCCGGCGATTACAACCGCGTCTTCGATGAAATCGCCGCGACCAAGGAGGCCTCAGGCAACGCGCACCTCAAGGTCATCCTCGAAACCGGTGAGCTGCAGACCTACGACAATGTCCGCCTGGCGAGCGAAATCGGGATGCGGGCGGGCGGCGACTTCATCAAGACATCGACGGGCAAGATCTCGCCCGCGGCCACCATGCCGGTTACGCTCGTCATGCTGGAAGCGATCCGCGACTATTTCTACGAGACTGGCGTTCGCATCGGGATGAAACCAGCCGGTGGCATCCGTAACGCCAAGCAGGCGCTGGCCTATCTGGTGATGGTGAAGGAGACGCTGGGCGACGACTGGTTGACGCCCGATCTCTTTCGTTTCGGCGCGAGCACGCTGGTCAACGATGTCCTGATGCAGATCGTCAAGACAGTCGACGGAAATTACCAGAGCGCCGATTACTTTTCGTTGCCGTAATTTGTGTTGTTCGTAATCGGACCTCCTGGCAGAGCTCGAAGTAGAGAGAGCGAAAGATACTGAATGAGATCGCGGGTGAGCGCCGGTCTTCTCATGTTCCGCCGGCGCGGCGACAAAATTGAATTTCTCCTCGCACATCCCGGGGGACCGCTCTTTGTCCGCAAGGACAAAGGGCATTGGACAATCCCCAAAGGCGAAGCTGCGCCGGGCGAAGACCTGTTGACTCGCGCCCGGATCGAATTTTTCGAGGAGGTTGGCCTGGAGCCGAAGGGCCCTTTTCTTCCCCTCGGGACGATCCAGCAAAAGGGCGGAAAGATCGTCCATGCCTGGGCCATGGAAGGTGATTTGCCATCGGGCTTTGTTCAGCGCTCCAACACCTTCGAGTTGGAGTGGCCGCCCCGCTCCGGCCAGATACAAAGGTTCCTTGAAATTGATCGCGTCGAATTTTTCTCCGGAAAGCTCGCCCGTAAGAAAATCAAACTTACGCAGACTCCATTCTTCGACCGTCTGATCGTCGCGCTCGATTAGGCAGTGGGCAGGGTAGGGTCAGACGCAGGACCACGGCACATCGCCGACACGGATCGCATTGATCAAATGGCTACTGCAGCCAAAAGATCTGTAGCACGTACAATACGCCGCAGGCGGATAGCCGTTAACTAGACCAAGGCAAATAGGAGTAGGAGCCGTGGGCATGAAAACCGACGCGCTAACCAAGGAAGAGGAAGCGTTCCCAAAGACACCTTCGGCCACCCTTGACTCTGTTCATAGGGGTTAGATGCACCCCGGCATGGAGAGCAAACAACGAGGACGCAATCGGCCAGCGTCTGAAAACGTTAGTGCGCGGCAATGTCCGACGGTGAGCGAGGATAGGCGTTGTAGATTGCTGCCCGAACTACCTTATCTGGGGCGCCGTAGAGATAGAATTTCCCCGAGGGCTCGGTGTCCGGGCCGAGGTTGTGGGCTCAAGGAGGTAAACGCGATTAGCAGCCGGCTCCAAAGCGACGACCTGGTGGGTTCCACCGCAGATGTGCGGATAACAGCCGACCAGGATCAGGAATGTGCTGTCGCCGACCGTGACGATGCTGCTTAGGCTGGAGGTGGCCATCGTGTGAGGGTCGAACTTCGGATTCAGTTTGCGAACCGCTGCAACGAGTTCCTTATGCTTTTCGAAAGCCGTGAACGTCCGCGTTCCGTATTGCCGAAAGAGCGCTTCTTTTGGAGCGCCTTCCTCCTCGATGGTCGCCTCCCGGACCTTTCCCTCAAAGCTGGCCGCTCCCGATTCAATATCCAGCAACGTGACGGTTTCGCGTTTCGCCGCCGTTTCAGCCTTTGCCGTCGGCAACTGAACCAGCAGAACCAGACCAGCAACCAGACACATGTGGATCGAGGGTTTATGCATGCGCGCGGATCTTCACAAATCTAACGAGAACAAGATGAGCGACGGCGGAGTGCGGCGCGGCACCTGCATGGAGGGCGGGGAAGGCGGCGACGGAAGCAGGTGTCCCGACGCACGGAGCGGTTCGCTGCAGCGCATCGTTAGGCCGGTCACTCACTTGCGGGCGACTCCCACCACCATCTCACAGGGCCCGGCAAATCCCCCGGTCCCTTCAAACTGCCGCAACTCCTGTTCGATCTCCTGCCACGTCTCCTCGCGCTGCGCCTCGCTCAATCCGGCCATCAGCTGGTGCAGTGCGCCGAATGACTCGCGTTCGAAGCGAACGCATTCAGCCGCCGAGGGGAGCCGCAGAGGCGCAGGAACTACGCGGATCTGGATGTCGCGGAACCCCGCATTCCCATACGCCGCTTCCAGCGCGCCTGGCGCGCCGAGGCTGAATGGCCCGGGCAGGCCCGGCAGCGGGGGCGGCAGCTTCGCCCGCCGGCGGATGATCGAGATCGGAATGGAAAAGAACCGGTTGTTCTCCGCCGTGGAATAAACGATGGCTCCAATTCTCCCATCCGGCTTCAGCACTCGCAACATCCCGCTCAAGGCTTTCTGCTGGTCCGGAAAATAGATCAGCCCCACGCGCGAGATCACCGCGTCAAACGAGGCTTCCGCCAATTCGCTCAAATCCTCGCCGTCCATCACTCGCGTCTCCACCGTCGTGAAGCCGGCGGCGTTTGCGTCTTGCGCCGCCAACTCGAGGATGTTGGCCGAGATGTCCGTCGCCAGCACATAGCCGGAAGGACCGACGCGGCCCGCCGCGACCAGCGTTTGTTCCCCGGCACCGGCGGCGATGTCGATCACCCGGCTGCCGGAGCCGACGGCGGCCATGTCCAGCATCAGGTCGGTGGCCGGCCCCAGCCATTGCGCGAGGGTCGGACCCCAGCGATGCCAGGCATCCGCGGCCGCCTGCCACTGTTGCCTCGTCGTGTCCTTATACTTGATGGGATCGAACTGCGGTTTTTCGTCGGGCATAATTTCCTTTGTAATTTAGGTTATCTGTTGGCGAGGATTGTTGGCCTAACGAGAACAAGATGAGCGAGGGCGCGAGCGAACCAATGGAGGGGACTGTCAAGCCACGTCATAGACGTTAGCCCAAAGGGTATGGAGCAGCGCGATCATATCAAAGTCTGGAAGTCATCTCAAAATGTGGCGCGCACAGCGGTCCGCTGTGCGCCCCATCGCATGGTTAGGACGAGACTGGCGCAGGTGTAAGCTTGGTCCATTCGTTTCGGGCGACGCGTTAGGTCACGTCGAAGGTATAAACGCGCCAGTCCGTCGCTCCGGCTGTGTCCTTCGACTCTCCTACCGGACCGCTGGCCGCCTCTGTCGTGACGCTGCGCCAAAAGGACAAGCCGTTTAGATTTCCCTCAGCCACACGCACCGTCCATTTCCCCGGAAGCTTGTTCCACAGCAGCAGCGCAGCTCGGCGCCCAACGCCCCTGCGCCGATGCTGTGAAAGGACGAAGAACTCCGCAACCTCGAAGACTCCGGGGTCATGCAGCGCGGCCGGTGCACCGCGTCTCGCGAACACAAAGCCGGCTACGTCGCCATCGCACCTGATGAGAAAGGCCCATCGCAGCTCTGGCTCCGACCAGTAGAGCGGAAGCATCGGGTAGCTGAACCGCCCATTGGCCCCGACCGCAACATCTGGGAAGACGCTCCTAAGATCATGGGCGTACTGTTCCAACAAGTTCGCCAGTAGCGTCGCGTCGGCAGGCGTCGCATCGTCTAGAGAGACTGCCTGATCCGCTGTCATGTAAGCTTCTAGCCGCCTAACGAGAACAAGAGGAGCGACGGCGGACGAGGGCGCGCGTGGCTCGGAATGGACCGGACTGGCAAGCCGTGACATAGACCTCAGGCCGAAGGCTGAACGAGTCGCGCGAGTGAATCATTGGAAGTGCCGAAGTCATCTCAAAAGGTGGAGTGTACCGGCGGTCCGTCGTTCGCTCCATCGCTTGGTTAGGCCGCATGGTCGTGTTTGAGTCACACGGTTGACCGCCGGCGCTTACCGTTGGCGCCCTTGGCTGCCACCTTGCTCACCGATAGAGCGTCTTGTTTCGTCCTCTGCGCCCGCCCCGCCTTGGTCATTAAACGCGATTGTTCGTAGA
Organism: uncultured Verrucomicrobiae bacterium; assembly: GCA_963749935.1. Classification (GTDB taxonomy): domain Bacteria; phylum Verrucomicrobiota; class Verrucomicrobiia; order Chthoniobacterales; family UBA10450; genus Palsa-1392. The sequence continues at coordinate 552,544 of CAVVOH010000004.1, read as the reverse complement.
TCTCGATCCAATTCTCGCTCGAAATCGCCGAGATCAGCTTGCCAATCGCCTCGAGCGGCAAATCGTCGGGCGACTCGAAATGAACGCAACACTTCCCCATGTCGAGCTTCTTCCCCGCCGCCTTAAATGCCGCCTTCAGCTGCTCGAGTTGACTCGCACTCCGAAACGGGCCAAACAGGTAGAGCGACGCAGTAGTTCTTCTGCGACGAGAGCGCGACGTAGCAGATCGGCTGCTTGTTGTAAGTGTCTGGATATCGAGACAAGGGGATCGTCCAGCCGATCGTGCCCCAGACGAGGCACTCATCGTAGCCGCGGGGAATGTGCCTGTTCACAAATGCGCGCACCGTCGCTATCGTCTTCGCACGATTGGCGGGGAGTGAGGCGATGTATTGCGCTGGCGTCTTGACATTCGATGGTGGTTTCATGGATTCGTCGTCTTCCCGAACGAAGCAAGGCATGGATCGGCGACCGAGACGTTGAGGATTACTTGTTTGATCATATTCTTCTCTTTTCGTGTTGTTGATGGTGACGCGCGGTGCGGCCTAACGAGAACAGGATGAGCTGCCGCGAGCGAATGGAACGGACTGCCAAGCCGCGACATAGACGCCAGCCCGAAGGGGGCGGGAGCAGAGCGACCAAATCAAAACGCGCGTGGCAGCGGGTGAAAGGAAAGTGGTCACGGAAAGCGAGGTCGTACGGCGGCTCGTGGGTCAGCTCCAGCGCATGGTTAGACCGTTGGGGTAGCAGTCTCACGCTCGGCATGATCCTGGAATATTCGTCTGGCGCCGCGCAATAGAAAGCCCGTGACGATGATCGACATGAGACTGCCAGAGGCTGAGCGCATGACAAACCACGTGTATAGCTGCAGACCGACGACGAACACAAGCATGATCAAGACGGCAACTCTGCTCTTCCGGAAGATGCCGAAAGCAAGCGCACCGAAAAAGAGCCCGATGACGAGTGCGACGATCACAATGGCAATCCACGGTGTCGTGGGTGCGCTAAACCAGGCAAGACCAGTGCTCAGTGTGGATATGACTGCGTAAACGATCGCAGCGTACCCTGCCTGAGGAATGCTTTTATCGCTGTAATCGTAAAGCGATGTGGAACCTTCTTTGGGATAATCCATGGTGTGTGGCTTTGGGGTCTAACGAGAACAAGATAAGCCACCGCGCGAGCTACGAGTCTCCTCCCGGAAAATCGCCTCTTGATGGTCCCCGCGATCGAGCAAATGGTAAACCGCGCCGGGGAACTCGACGCGCGCTTTACGGGGCATGCGTCAATTCTTTACCCGGCATGCGTAAGCCCGTCGAGCAAAATTGTCAAGATCACGCTCTACCCCTGATTCTTCCCCGTTAGATGGCCTTTGATCGCGCCAGATCGTAGCAGGTTGCGGCACCGGCGCCTACTCATCGTAGCGTTTCTCGCCAGCGCTCACCTCGACAGCTAGCTCATTGCCAGGCGGTGGCAATGGGCAGGTAGCAAACGGCGTAAACGCACAAGGCGGATTTTCCGCCTGGTTGAAATCCAGCTCAGTCTCACCGCTGATCGGTTTGTCCGCGTGAAGAAAGCGACCTGCGCTATACGTAGTCTTGTTGTTCGTTGCGTCACGGAAGATCAGAAAGAGTGATCCGTCTTCGACGAGAATTGGCTGCAAGGAGCATTCCTGTCCCTTGAGGGTAAACTTTAACAGACCAGGACTTTTCTCCTTTAGGTGATTACCCAGCACGTTCGGGACAAACAGATCCCTCGGCTCAGGATACGCCTCGAGGTGCGCCGCCACTCTGTAGCTTTCGTCTACCGAAAACCATTGCTGCCCCTTAAAAGCCCGTCGTGTCTCGCTTAGGTTGTCCTTCAATCTTATTCCATAGCGCCCTTGACGCTCAATGAGGGAAAAGGTTTGGCTCCCGGTTTGAATCTCGGTTGGCTTGCCCTTTTCGTCCGAGACTAGATTGAGCGTTTCGATCCTCTTACCGTCGCTCTGTGCCTCCACCCCCTTCTCGACCTTTAGGGTTGCGGCTCCGTTTTTCAGGCTGATTTCACCGAACCTGGCCCCGGTGAAATTCTTCGTCAGGCGGATATCGAAATCCGGGCCCGTACCGACACTGTTTGAACCGTCTCGCAGCCAGAAGAGCCCAGCGAGCGTAAGCCATCCATTATCCTGTTTCAGGTCTGCCTCCTCGTTCTTCCGCCACTGCTCGATCTTGTCTACGTAGTCTGACTGGGCACAGGCCATCCCGAGAGAGAGGAATGCGGCCGCAGCACACATGAAGGAGGTTCTTTTTCATCAGCTTGATTTTATCTGGTAAATGCTGGACTGAAAAGTCGAAAGCGCCGGCTCATAAGGGGTCAGCGCGTGAATCTAGGCAAATCCAGCGCGTAAACTTATCCGAGCAATGGCGGCTCGGGACCTCGACGCGCGCTTTACGGGGGTATGCATGAATTTTACCCGGGCATGGCTCAGCCCGTCGAGCAAAGTTGCCAAGATTCACGCTCTGACCCCCTGATTTCCTCCTTCGCCTTAGATGACATGATGAGAGTTGCCGGGTGCGGGAGTTGGACCTACACCCGACAAATATGCGTAAACATACTAATACAGAGCTGGCCTCACACGAGGCAACCCGCGGACAGTTTAATGGCCGCCCGAGCACGAGCAAGCTCGGAATCGATGTCCACCAGCACCAATACGTGGTCGTGCGGCAAGAGGAGGGGCGAGCGCCCCAGCCGCCGCAGCACTTTGGTAAAGCCGCCTTCCTCCTCTGGGCGGCCAAGCTGGCCCAGGGAGGCGGCCAAGTGCACGCCGTCTATGAAGCCTGCGGATTTGGCTTTACCCTGCAACGCCAGCTCACCGCCTTGGGCATCCACTGCTACGTCGTCGCCCCGCAGAAGCTCGACGAACGCCATCAGCGGGTGAAGACCGATGGGCGCGACGCCAAAGCCCTCTGCCTCCGGCTCGATCGCTATCTGGAAGGCAACCGCGATGCGCTCGCCGTCGTGCGTATCCCGAGTGAAGAAGAGGAACAACGCCGCGCCCTCCATCGCCAGCGTGAACAGCTCGTGCGCACCCGCACCCAGCTCGAAGCTCACGGCCGCAGCCTGATGGTCAACCATGGCCTGGAAGGCGTGCGCCACTGGTGGCAACCGCGCACCTATGCCAAACTGGAGTTACCCTCCTGGCTGCGCGAGTTGCTCGACCACACCCAGCCTCTCCTCCTCCAGCTCCACCGCCAGATCGGAGCGTTAAGCCAAGCGCTGCAAGCGGCGGCCGACCCGGCCCAGCCGCGCGGCCTGGGCGCTCTCACCAGCGTCCTGCTCGACCGCGAGATCGGCGACTGGCGCCGCTTCCAGAACCGGCGCCAGGTCGGCAGTTACACCGGCTTATGTCCGAGCGAATACTCTACTGGCCAGACCCGGCTCCAAGGCAGTATCACCAAGCATGGCAACCCCAGAGTCCGCGCCGCCCTCGTCGAAGCCGCCTGGCGCTTGGTCCGCTTCCAGCCCACCTACCACGCCCTCGCCCGCTGGCGTCTCATCCTGAGCAAAGGCGCCCTCGCCACCGGCGCCGCGCGCAAGCCGTAACGCAGCCCGTAGGGCGAGGCCGGGCTTTCAAAGCGATCGTCGCCGTCGCCCGCCAGCTCGCGATCGACCTCTGGCGCCTGCGCACCGGCCAAACCACGCCGGAGAAACTCGGACTCATTTAAGAGAGAGGGAAAAGCCCACATTCGAGGGGAACAGTCACGGCCACAGAAAGGAACCAAGAGCCACGAGAAAGCCAAAACTTTAAAGAGCCACGACCGTTTTGGAACGTGCGGCGCGCTCGGCATCTAACCTGAGCCAGGGAAGACCTTGCTTCCAGTTCGACGCCATAGATTGAGCCGCCGCAAAGTTCCTCTTCCACACGGATCGCATTGATCAAATGGCTACTGCACCAGAAGATCTGGTGCACGTACGGATAGGAGTAGGAGCCGTGGGCAAGAAGACCGACGCGCTAAACAGGAAGAGGAAACGTTCTCAAAGAAATCACCGCAGACACTCACACAACCAACCCAAACCTCAAACCAATGAACTAATCCAAATTACCCGCACCCACACTCACCCTTGACTCTCTTCATAGGGGTTAGATGTTTTGGCGTCGCTGTGCACGACGCACAAAATAGCGGATTGCCAGAGAAATGATAAGCGAGATGACCGTCCAGAAAACGAAGACAACAAGTGCGCCAGGCAAACCGTGCGGGGAATAGCCGATCTCGACCGGGTCGAACAGCGGCTGCCGAAACACAAGACCAGGGATGAGCACCCAAGGCGAAACCGCAACGAACAGATAGAACATGCTGTCCGAAGTAATGCCAGATGGACTCTGGGTGAAGTACACCACAAGCCAACAGACCAGCGGGAGCACAACAAGAAAGGCAAACGGAATGCCAAAGACTCGCAGATCGGTCCTGTTTAAATGGCGCGCTCTCTGCATCTAACGAGAACAAGATGAGCGACGGCGGACGAGGGCGCGCGTCGCTCGGGCTAGAAATGTGGAAGTCATCTCAAAAGTGGAGCGTACAGCGGTCCGCCGTTCGCTCCATCGCCTGGTTAGGTCTTTGGTAGAAAGCGCTGCCAATCATCTGTCTCTGCCGCCTCCTTGATCGTCGCGTTGCGGGTGATAAGAAAATGCCGCAAATAGCGCGCGAGAACCAGATAATCTGCGATCCGGCCCAAAATGCCAAGCGGCGACTGGAAATCAAAGACATCGCGCATCGTCGTGATCTCGCCGCGCTGCGAAAAAAAGTGATCGTGGTCGAAGCGACGGAATGCGCCTCGGACGAGCGAGTCGCGGAAGTGCGTCGGCGGATCGAAAGCCGTGATCCGACTGGTCAGACGCTGCCAAATGCCGAAATGGCGGGCGCGCCAAGTAACCTCCTGCCCGAGCGACATCAGCCCGCTGGTCACGCCCGCGACGGCACACTCCCCGGTCTGCGCGGTGGATGCGGCGTGAAGATCGACGCTGCGCGAAAGGTCGAAGACGCGCTGGACCGGTGCGGTGATCTTCGTGGTGATGTCAATCACAGGCACGACGGCATGAGACCTAACGAGAACAAGATGAGCTGCCACGAGCGGGAACGCGCGCGGCAGCGGGTGAAAGCAATGTAGTCACGGAAAATAAGATCGTACGGCGGCTCGTGGTCCGCTCCATCGCTTTGTTAGATGATTCGCTCACTTTTTCATCTTGAATGTAACGGGCAGGTCGATCTCTTTCCATCGGTTGGGCTTCCAGCGCCAATTGCGCAGTGCCGCCATGGCGCACTTGTCGAGTGACTTGAACCCCGTTGACTCGATTACGGTGACGTTCAATACGCGGCCCGTCTTTGGGTCGAGCGCAACTCGGAAAACTCCTCTCCCTTCATGTCGGCGAGCGCGATCGGCGAGAGGATACTCCGGCCCCACTGCCGCTACCCGGTCGGCCAGCCAAGGTGTCGTGGTCCCGGGCGGACCCTTCTCGCAAACATGTCGCCGCCCCTGCACATCTACGGCACTGCTTCGCTGTAGCTCGGGATTGGCCAAAGCTGCCTGAGCGCACACGCACGAAACGGTTAGAAACATGCCGAATCGAAGTAGTTTCATCTAACGAGAACAAGATGAGCGACGGCGGACGAGAGCGCGCGTCGCTCGGAGTGGATGTGTGGAAGTCATCTCAAAAGTGGAGCGTACAGCGGTCCGCTGTTCGCTCAATCGCATAGATGACATGATGAGAGTTGCCGGGTGCGGGAATAGGACCTACACCCGACAAATATGCGTAAACATACTAATACAGAGTCGGCCTCACGCGAGGCAACCCAGGGCCAGTTTAATGGCCGTCCGGGCGCGATCAAGCTCGGAATCGATGTCCACCAGAGGTTTTACGTGGTGGTGGTGCAGGAGGGAGGAGGCAACCCCAAACCGGCGCAACGAATGGCGAAGGAAGTGTTCCTTGGTTGGGCTTCCAAACTGCGGCGGCAGCATCCGCAGGCAGCCATCCACGCCGTCTACGAAGCGTGCGGTTTTGGCTTTGGACTCCAGCGGCAACTCACGGCCCTTGGGATCGCGTGTCAGGTGGTCTGTCCGCAGAAGTTGGATGAACGCAATCAAAGAGTGAAGACCGACGGGCGCGATGCCAAGGCGTTGTGCCTGAAGCTGGACCGCTTCGTCGAAGGCAACCAGGAAGCGCTGGCCCGGGTGCGGGTGCCGAGGGAGAAGGAAGAGCAGTTACGTGCGGTCCATCGCCAGCGCGAGCAACTGGTGCGCACCCGCAAACAGCTCGAAGCCCAGGGGCGCAGTTTAATGGTCAACCACGGGATCGAACCGGTGCAGAAATGGTGGAGAGCGCGCACCTTTGCCGGGCTGGAAGTGCCCTCTTGGTTAAAGAGACTCTTAAGCCACACCCAGCCGCTCCTGCTCGCCTTGGAAGAGCAGATCCGGGCCCTCGCCTGCGAGCTGGAAAAGAGCGCCGCGCCCGGCCAGCCGCGCGGCTTGGGCGCCTTGACCAGTGTGGTCATCGACCGCGAAGTGGGCGACTGGCACCGTTTTAAGAACCGGCGCCAAACCGGCAGTTATACCGGGCTATGCCCGGGCGAATACTCCAGCGGGCAGACCCGGGCCCAAGGCTGCGTGACAAAGCACGGCAACCCGCGGCTGCGGGCCGCGCTGGTCGAGACCGCGTGGCGCCTGGTCCGCTTCCAGCCTCAATACCGCGCGGTCGTGAAATGGCGCCACTTGTTAGGCAAAGGCGCTTTGGCCACCGGCCCGGCGAGAAAGAAAGCGATCGTGGCGGTGGCCCGCCAGCTCGCGGTCGACCTCTGGCGCATCCGCACCGGCCGGGTCAGCCCAGAGGTTCTCGGACTGATTTAAAGCCAGCAACAAGACACTCATTCGAGGGGAACAGAAAGGAAGCAACCAGACTGAGCCGACTTTAGAACTAAGACCAAACCCTTTGGAACGTGCGGCGCGCCCGTGGTCTAACCTGACCAGGGTTAACGTCCTCGTTCGACGCCCTAGATTGGGCCGCCGCTCGTTCCTCTTCCACCTGATCGAATAGATCAAATTGCTGCTGTCGCCTGAAAGGCACATGCACGGATAGGAGTAAGAGCCGTGGAAACCAAACCACGCGTCACCGGAAGAGGAAGCGTTCCCGAGACTTAAGACCAACCCAATCGACTAACTTACCCAATGAATTAAAACCAATCCAATCCCGCATCGCCACGCTTGACTCCCTTCATAGGGGTTAGATGTCTGGCGGCGCTTCATATCGGATGATCTTATCTGCCGCCAACCGCTGAACAAATGGCAGTTCTGTCGCAGCGATAAACATCTCATCGGGCGTGTCGTGGAACCCGGCGATCTCCATGCGCCCGCGGAGGAGCTTGAAATCGCGCGTGGCGCAAATCTTGGCGTTGATGCACCAAGTCGCGATGAGATCCGGAAACTCTGAGCTAGGAAAACGCTTCCGATCAATCACAGCGGTAGTGCCCTGGGAATATTCTTCGAGGAGGCGGCGCATGAAAACTGAGTAACGCTTGGTGTGAATCGAAATGAGCTTCGGCTGCTCACGGCGCTTCCACATCATCTAACGAGAACAAGATGAGCTGCCACGAGCGGGAACGCTCGTGGCGGCGGGTGAAATTGAAGTAGTCACGGAATGCAAGGTCGTACGGCGGCTCGTGGTCAGCTCCATCGCATTGTTAGATGGTTTCGGGTCGCTAGAAGAATTCGTTGATCGTAATTGACGCTTCTTTGGTCTTGTCATGCACGTGCACGCTGAACTGGATGACCTGACGGTGCTGATTGAAATAGATGACGTCCCATTCGTCCGTTGTTTCGTCATAGCGAGGCGTTTGGCGCAGAAAATTCACGGGATTGTATTGCTCGCGGCGTGCTTTTGCATCCGCCATCTGCGCGACCTGCGCGACAGAGAGCGTTGGTCGGTAGACTGGACCAGGGGTAGCGCAACCGGCGAGCATCGCGCAGAGGACGCAAGTGGTGACGAGCGCTGAATGACGAGTGCGGGCCACCATCTAACGAGAACGAGATGAGCTGCCACGAGCTTGAGCGCGGGTTGCAGCGGATGAAAAGGAAGTGGTCACGGAAAACAAGGTCTGTACGGCGGCTCGTGGTCAGCTTATGTGCTCGGTGGAATGAGTGCATCGTGGTGGGGGAGTGGATTGAGGGGGCGGCTGTGGTTTAGTGGTTTTCGGGTTCGTCCGAGTCTTCGCTCGTCAGCCATGCCCCTGTGGGGAGCATTGGACGGAGAAGAGACCGGGCGAGCCCGCTCTTTGAAACCGGCCGCGCTGAGCTTTGATCGCCTGAAACGCACCCCGCTAAAGGAAACGTTCACCTGGCTATAAGCTAAAGCCATCGCGGCCATTTCATTAAAAACTCAACAACCACCCACCTCAATGAAAATAGATTACTACCTCGGTCTGGATACCGCAAAACAGAAAGTGCGTGTCGCCCTGCGCGGCAGCGCGACGGAGCGATTCCTCCTGGAAAAGGACCTGCCGGTGAGCGGGGCCGGCCGGCGCGAACTCCTCGTCCTGCTCACCCGCCACCTCCCGCCGGAGGCCGGTCTGCTCGTGCTCATCGAAGCGACCGGCGTGCTTCACCTCCACTGGGCGGCGGCCCTGAGCAAAGCCGGCCATGCCGTCGCGGTCATTAACCCGCTCATGGCGCGCCGGCTTTACCGGGTCAAGAATGCCTTGCGCGAGAACAAGACCGACCCGATCGATGCGCGCCAGTTATGCGCCCTGGCTGTGCGCGAGGGGGCCGAGCTCCTGGCCAAGTATCGCTTCGTGCTCGCCCCGGAGCGTTGCGCGCTGCAGCGCCTCGAGAGTGTGCGCCAAAGCTGTCGCCACGCCCTGACTAACCTGAAAAAGACCTACGGCAGCCTGCTTGATCTCATCTTCCCCGAGTTAGGAGAACTCCTGGAGAAGGACGGGGTCGGGATCCGCGCCCTCCTGCAAATGGCGCCCACCCCTCAAGCCATCGCCCGGCTCCGTCTCGCCACCCTGGAGAAGGACTGGAAGCTGCGCCCCAAAGCGCGAGCGCTCAAAGCCCTCGCGGCCGACTCCATCGCCGACCCCGACTTGGCTGCGGCCAGCGCCCCGGCCCTGGTTGCCCTCCTCCAGAGCATGGCTGAGTTAGAGACCCGTCTGCGCGCTCTCGACCGGCAGATCGAGCAGCTAGCCCTCCAAGCGGCCGATCCCGCCCGCCACCAGCTCCTCCAGACCCTGCCCGGCTTCGGCCCCATCACCGCCGCCAAACTCATCGCCTACCTGCCCGAAGAAGTCTTACAAGCCGGCAGCAACCGCACCGCCGCCACTCGCCTCCAGGCCTTCATGGGCAATGATCCCCGGCTCAAGGAAAGCGGCCAGTTCAAAGGCAAAGTCAAAATGACCAAACGTGGCGTCGAACCCCTGCGCACCGCCTTCTTCCAGGCCGCCTTTAGCGCCAGTCAGCACGATCCGGAGTTAAAGGCTTACTACCAACGTAAACGCGTCCAGGGCAAGGCGCACAAAGTCGCCTTAAGCCATCTCATGCGCATCCTCACCCGGCGCCTCGTCGCCGTCCTCCGCTCCCAGCAACCTTATCGTTCAATGGAACTGATCCTACTCAAAAATGCCGCCTGAAACCCTTGACACCAGTCATAGCCTGTCTCCATCGCCCGGTTAGATATTTCCGTCATGATTTGGAGATCGGCTGCCGAGCGACCTGCTCCGCGCTTGAATAAGCCCGAAAATGCTGAATCCCAACAGAATGATCCCAAAGATGACGAGGCGTCTGGACTGAGGCTCCATCACCGGATCCGTGACCGAATTGTATGTCCCGGACGAAAACAATGCGCCGCTCCAAGCGAAGGACCCATAAATCGCGATTGCGAGACCGAGTAGGCATCCGAGGCCACAGAAGGCAACGCCTACGGCTCGCCGAGTCGCGGAGGTGTCCATAGATCTAACGAGACGAAGCTGAGGCACCGCTGGCGGGAGCGAGCGTGGCAAACATCAGGAACTGTTTCATAAAATCAAATCTGGACTTCACAGCGGCCAGCGGTTGGCTCCAGCGTCCGGTTAGATGGTTTGGTGTCGCGGCCAATAAAGCACGCGAAAAACACCCCAAATAATTAAACAGATCAGAGGAAGGCTCCATAACATGATGTCGCTCCAGGAAATAAGAGCCCAGTCGCCCGAGAGGGAATATGCGACCAAGCAAGAGGCGTACGTAGCTGGTGCGACAATGGCGACATGGTAACTCCAAAGCAAGCAGTCGACGATGACGCCAGCCAGCAAAACGATTAGGCTGATCGCAATCGTCGTGCCGGGGAAGGAGCCGAAGATAAACGAACCCAGATACCCTGTATGGGGAGGAGACTCCGCCCACCAGACTCCGAGCATCAGGTAGGTCCCAACGAGCGTGCCAGCGAAAAGAGCGAAGAGCCCTCCCGTGGCGATTGCCGCAACTGATCTCCTTAGCAGAGACCGGTAGCCTTGCTTCGGTGTGGCTTCCTGGGTCACGGGCTTACCATCTAACGAGAACAAGATGAGCTGCTGCGAGCGAGAGCGCGCTCGGCGGCGGGTGAAAGCGAAGTAGTCACGGAAAACAAGGTCGTACGCCGGCTCGCAGTCAGCTCCATCGCCCGGTTAGGTGTTTGGCGTGGCTGCATCTCGAGCTTTGAATAGACGGTATCCGAGCCGGATGGCGAGGGCAAAATATGGAGCAGCGAACCAGATGACGATGGCCGCGAGCAACCAACCCGACTCGGCTGAAGTCTGCGGCGTGAAATAGAGGTCCGTCAGCGTGATGCCGACATACAGAGCAAGAAGAAGAATGCAGAGCGCGCTGAAAACGGCTGCGCTTGCAGACGTGTGGCGCCCACGACGACAGTAGATGTACGCCGCAAGCGGCCAACCTGCGTATGCAACAATCATGAGGAGGGGCGAAAGCACCTAACGAGACGGAGCTCAGCCGCGGCGAGCGGAAGCGCGCGCGGCTGCGGGCTGAATCGTTTTAGTCATGTGAAAACTGGGTAGTACGACGGCTCGCCGTCGGCTGCAGCGATTGGTTAGATGGTTGGGTCGCTTCACTGGGAGCTCCGGCAGAACGGCTAGCTCTTCGGCGCTGGTAAACGCAGATAAAAAGCGTCATAAGCGCAGCGTAACTGGCTGCAGCAATAATTTCATGTGCATGCGAGGGTCGGGGCAGCAGATCACTCCAGAGGGCGATAATAAACTGAGATAAGGACCACAATGTAAAGAAAAAGCAAAACGTGTAGAGGACATGGGCGATAGGGTGCCGATAAAAAAATTGTTCGAGGTCCTCGAAGTAGCCTTTCCGACGGCTGCTCTGATCTGGCGGTCGCGATTCCATCTAACGAGACCGAGCTGAGCTGCTGCGAGCGAGGGCGCGCGCGGCAGCGGGTGAATGGGTTGAAGCCATAAAAAACAAGGTCGTACAGCGGCTCGCAGTCAGCTCCAGCGTCTGGTTAGGGGGCGGACGTTGCAGCCTGCAGGACGTGACGGCAATCCGCTTCGAAACGCACTGAGACGCCGCTGCTGCCGACCCGAAAAAGGAAAGGTGTGAGACGGTGCGCCTAAAGAGGTGGGCGCTCCTGTAAACAGGATTGTGGCCGCAGCCGTTCTGACGCCCCGGAACAAAGACCTCGAATCCGGAACTTGAACCAAGGCTGCACCGCTCACGCAGGGAAAATACCACAAGGCCACGAATGGCCAAGGACGAAACGAACGCGCAAAAACCCAACGAGTCGCGATCTCAATCGAACGGGCAAAGCCCTCTAACGAGAACAAGATGAGCGACAGCGGGCGGAGTGGCGGGTCGCGCGCAGAGAAAAGGAAGTAGCTACCATAAGCTTAAATCGTACGGCTGCCCGCTGTTCGCTCCATCGCATGGTTAGATGCGTTCATGGGCCTCCGGCTCCCGAAAGACAGCGATCACGGGCTGGCAGCACAGGAACAGCGCGAGGAATAGCGGGACGGCAAGCGAAATGATGAAGCCGCCGAACATCCTGAGCTGAACGACTAAACTCTCACTCGCCTGCCACCAAATGCCCCACCAAGCGAGAGCACTCGCAAACGTCAGCAGCATCGCGCTGTAGATGACGCCCCGACGCGCCCAGTCGCGCCGCCGGAAGATGAAGTAGCTGAGCACGAGCAGCGAAATAGCCGCGACCAACCCGGCAACGGACGAGATGCCGGAGCGGGTGAGTGCGAAGCGCACCGCACCTGGACTGCGCCACCACGTGTACTCCAGCTGCGTCAGCAACTCTGGGACGGCGAGCACGGCAACGTAGATCGCGAGCAATGTCGAGAGGCGCAGCATCTAACGAGAACAAGATGAGCGACGGCGGACGAGAGCGGGCGTCGCTCGGATGTGAAGGGTGGAAGTCATCTCAAAAGTGGCGCGCACCGCGGTCCGCCGTTCGCTCCATCGCATGGTTAGGACTTTTGGATGAGGTATCGCCAAAAAGATTCTCCTGTGAGACGTAAGCTGACGACACGCCATCCGAATGGCTCCACGGGCTCGATACCGTCGCTGAGCGTCTCGGGCGAAAAATCGCGGATAAGCACGCCGATCTCCTCTCCGGCTTTCGCTCGCTTGACGAATTCTCGACTCGGCACTCTCTCCAAAGCAGCTGCGACGGCAGAAACCGACGCGCGAGGAGACGATAAACGCAAACGCTGGCCGACCCTGATGCTACCCGACGTGATCTTACCCGTGATTACCGTCCCTTGGCCGGCCATATGAAAGATGTCCGTGGCGGTCATCGTGAACATGCGAGAGTCCTAACGAGAACAAGATGAGCCACCACTGGCGAGGGCGCGCGTGGCCGCGGGATATGAGGTTTGAGTCATGGAAAACTTGGGCGTACGCCGGCCAGTGGTTGGCTCCATCGCATGGTTAGACCTTAGCGTGTGCTCCATAGATAGTACTGTATGAGTAGAGCAGCGCTGCAGCAAGCACGAGGGCGCCGAAGCTCCCGACGAGCCACGCCTGCGGACTGGCGTTCCGAACGATCAAGGAAACAATCCAAGCCAACCAAAAGGCAGCGCACAGGCATATCGTGGCAAAATACCCACGCTTCTGAAGTGATGAGAGCTGCGTCCCAGTCTCGCCTAAGGCCCTCCCGCCGACGAATCGCATGACGAGAACGATCCCGGCGGCAATGGCCAGCCCGACAGAGCCCGGCCAAATGATATTGACAGCAAGAGCTAGATTGTAGGCTACGATGCGAAGGATGAGCAATTGTAGCTTACGGTGCGGTGTCATGAGGTCTAACGAGAACAAGATGAGCGACCGCGCGAACGAGGGAGGACGCCCATGAGCGGAAAAAACGAGGCACAAGACTGGTCCGCGGTTCGCTGCATCGCCTAGATGACATGATGAGAGTTGCCGGGTGCGGGAATAGGACCTACACCCGACAAATATGCGTAAACATACTAATACAGAGTCGGCCTCACGCGAGGCAACCCAGGGCCAGTTTAATGGCCGTCCGGGCGCGATCAAGCTCGGAATCGATGTCCACCAGAGGTTTTACGTGGTGGTGGTGCAGGAGGGAGGAGGCAACCCCAAACCGGCGCAACGAATGGCGAAGGAAGTGTTCCTTGGTTGGGCTTCCAAACTGCGGCGGCAGCATCCGCAGGCAGCCATCCACGCCGTCTACGAAGCGTGCGGTTTTGGCTTTGGACTCCAGCGGCAACTCACGGCCCTTGGGATCGCGTGTCAGGTGGTCTGTCCGCAGAAGTTGGATGAACGCAATCAAAGAGTGAAGACCGACGGGCGCGATGCCAAGGCGTTGTGCCTGAAGCTGGACCGCTTCGTCGAAGGCAACCAGGAAGCGCTGGCCCGGGTGCGGGTGCCGAGGGAGAAGGAAGAGCAGTTACGTGCGGTCCATCGCCAGCGCGAGCAACTGGTGCGCACCCGCAAACAGCTCGAAGCCCAGGGGCGCAGTTTAATGGTCAACCACGGGATCGAACCGGTGCAGAAATGGTGGAGAGCGCGCACCTTTGCCGGGCTGGAAGTGCCCTCTTGGTTAAAGAGACTCTTAAGCCACACCCAGCCGCTCCTGCTCGCCTTGGAAGAGCAGATCCGGGCCCTCGCCTGCGAGCTGGAAAAGAGCGCCGCGCCCGGCCAGCCGCGCGGCTTGGGCGCCTTGACCAGTGTGGTCATCGACCGCGAAGTGGGCGACTGGCACCGTTTTAAGAACCGGCGCCAAACCGGCAGTTATACCGGGCTATGCCCGGGCGAATACTCCAGCGGGCAGACCCGGGCCCAAGGCTGCGTGACAAAGCACGGCAACCCGCGGCTGCGGGCCGCGCTGGTCGAGACCGCGTGGCGCCTGGTCCGCTTCCAGCCTCAATACCGCGCGGTCGTGAAATGGCGCCACTTGTTAGGCAAAGGCGCTTTGGCCACCGGCCCGGCGAGAAAGAAAGCGATCGTGGCGGTGGCCCGCCAGCTCGCGGTCGACCTCTGGCGCATCCGCACCGGCCGGGTCAGCCCAGAGGTTCTCGGACTGATTTAAAGCCAGCAACAAGACACTCATTCGAGGGGAACAGAAAGGAAGCAACCAGACTGAGCCGACTTTAGAACTAAGACCAAACCCTTTGGAACGTGCGGCGCGCCCGTGGTCTAACCTGACCAGGGTTAACGTCCTCGTTCGACGCCCTAGATTGGGCCGCCGCTCGTTCCTCTTCCACCTGATCGAATAGATCAAATTGCTGCTGTCGCCTGAAAGGCACATGCACGGATAGGAGTAAGAGCCGTGGAAACCAAACCACGCGTCACCGGAAGAGGAAGCGTTCCCGAGACTTAAGACCAACCCAATCGACTAACTTACCCAATGAATTAAAACCAATCCAATCCCGCATCGCCACGCTTGACTCCCTTCATAGGGGTTAGATGTTGGCGTCGTCATCGGAGCAGTGAGAAAACCAGATGTAGAGTGCCCAAAGAGGCCAAAAGAGTATCAAAACGAACAGGAGAACAGGATAAAGGCTTGCGGCGAAATGAAGGACATCCGAGCCGACAACCCTGTGCGTAGGATTCCAACGCTCGTGGCGAGGAATGTTCCGGGCGCGGCCACGAATATCGAGATAGCAGACGAGGCCGACGCCCACGATGAGGTACAGCGCGCTGACAACGCGCCACGAAAGCAGCTCTGCGATCGAAGTGAGGAGCTCGGAAAGCATCTAACGAGAATAAAGTGAGCGACGGCCACCGAGAGCGAGCGTGGCCGGCCGTGAAAGCGTCCAAGCCAAGCGAAGCGTGAACGCGCAGCGGGTGGCCGTTCGCTCCACTGCATGGTTAGATGTGGACGCCGATCGCAGGAGCGACTGAGAAGAGAAACGCGCTCTCTGAACATGCGCTATCTCTGCCCAATGAAAGACACGGCGAAGGCGATGATGCCGCTCGCGATAAGAATCCCCGCCAACCACATCAAAGAGCCGGTATCCGATAGAATGGCGAACCCGCTTCCGTAGCTGCGAGGACTTCTCCCAATGCTCGGCAAGCAGAGCAGGCCGACTCCGGCGACGCACAATCCAATCACTCTGATCCATTCGCGCGCGCTCATAATCGTGAATCGCTCTGAACATCTAACGAGAACAAGATGAGCCACCACTGGCGGGAGCGCGCGCGGCAGCGGGATGTGAGATTGGAGTCACGAAAAACTTGCACGTACGCCGGCCAGTGGTTGGCTCCATCGCTTGGTTAGGTGTTTGGGTGACCACGCAGATAGTGTAGCAAAAGAAGATTGTATTGCCTCGCGTAATCGCGCGCTTTGTGAAGCAACCGCTGTTGCTGCGCGCTCGTGAGAACGTCCGTAGTGCCCTCGAGGTGCCGCTCGCCGTGTCGCTGGACCAACTGCCGCAGCTCTGGTGTATCCGGAAGGCCGACAGCGCCCGCAACGCTAAAGGCGAATACGGAAACGAATCTCGTATCATGGTGACGCTCGACATGCTCTTTGAAGTCGGCAGTGACATCAGCGTGATCGAGCCAGCGCAGCGCCTCGGCATCGGACGAAGTCTCCGGCAGAGTCGCTTCAGGGTGACAGCCGATAAAGATCAATGCCGCACACCGTAGCAACTGCAAGGGAACGCGTCATGCACCTAACGAGAACAAGATGAGCGACGGCGGACGAGACCGCGCGTCGTTCGGAGTGGAAGGGTGGTAATCATCTCAAATGTGGAGCGTACGGCGGTCCGCCGTTCGCTCCATCGCATGGTTAGGTCTTGATGAACTTCTCGTCATCCCATCGGGCCTCGGGCCGGTGAATGCCTGCGGACGCATCACGAAGCAGAATAAGCCAACTATCACGAATCGAAAGCTGATCATACGCCTCGCGAAGTGTCGGTGCTTCGATGCCGAAGCCACCTCGCTCGTCGAAGACATAGCATGGCTGACTCCAAACGGCGTCGTCCGCGCGAGCCTGAACGACGCGGGGCAAGATCGCCGGCTCAAACTCGTGTGAGAGCGCTCGAAGAACCTTGCGCCGTCCTTTCTCCGTCTCAGCCAACGCAGCGAAGCGACGCGCCTTCTCCGGCTCCAGTGCTTTCTGGACGAAGGCGGTGAATGCAGAGGGCGCGTCCATGAGACCTAACGAGACACAAGATCAGCTGCCGCGAGCCCTCTGTGCATGCCACGCAGGATACGCTCCCGAGGGCAGACACTCCAAGCGTAAACGTCGGGCTTGCTCGCGGTCAGCTGCATCGCCTAGATGACATGATGAGAGTTGCCGGGTGCGGGAATAGGACCTACACCCGACAAATATGCGTAAACATACTAATACAGAGTCGGCCTCACGCGAGGCAACCCAGGGCCAGTTTAATGGCCGTCCGGGCGCGATCAAGCTCGGAATCGATGTCCACCAGAGGTTTTACGTGGTGGTGGTGCAGGAGGGAGGAGGCAACCCCAAACCGGCGCAACGAATGGCGAAGGAAGTGTTCCTTGGTTGGGCTTCCAAACTGCGGCGGCAGCATCCGCAGGCAGCCATCCACGCCGTCTACGAAGCGTGCGGTTTTGGCTTTGGACTCCAGCGGCAACTCACGGCCCTTGGGATCGCGTGTCAGGTGGTCTGTCCGCAGAAGTTGGATGAACGCAATCAAAGAGTGAAGACCGACGGGCGCGATGCCAAGGCGTTGTGCCTGAAGCTGGACCGCTTCGTCGAAGGCAACCAGGAAGCGCTGGCCCGGGTGCGGGTGCCGAGGGAGAAGGAAGAGCAGTTACGTGCGGTCCATCGCCAGCGCGAGCAACTGGTGCGCACCCGCAAACAGCTCGAAGCCCAGGGGCGCAGTTTAATGGTCAACCACGGGATCGAACCGGTGCAGAAATGGTGGAGAGCGCGCACCTTTGCCGGGCTGGAAGTGCCCTCTTGGTTAAAGAGACTCTTAAGCCACACCCAGCCGCTCCTGCTCGCCTTGGAAGAGCAGATCCGGGCCCTCGCCTGCGAGCTGGAAAAGAGCGCCGCGCCCGGCCAGCCGCGCGGCTTGGGCGCCTTGACCAGTGTGGTCATCGACCGCGAAGTGGGCGACTGGCACCGTTTTAAGAACCGGCGCCAAACCGGCAGTTATACCGGGCTATGCCCGGGCGAATACTCCAGCGGGCAGACCCGGGCCCAAGGCTGCGTGACAAAGCACGGCAACCCGCGGCTGCGGGCCGCGCTGGTCGAGACCGCCTGGCGCCTGGTCCGCTTCCAGCCTCAATACCGCGCGGTCGTGAAATGGCGCCACTTGTTAGGCAAAGGCGCTTTGGCCACCGGCCCGGCGAGAAAGAAAGCGATCGTGGCGGTGGCCCGCCAGCTCGCGGTCGACCTCTGGCGCATCCGCACCGGCCGGGTCAGCCCAGAGGTTCTCGGACTGATTTAAAGCCAGCAACAAGACACTCATTCGAGGGGAACAGAAAGGAAGCAACCAGACTGAGCCGACTTTAGAACTAAGACCAAACCCTTTGGAACGTGCGGCGCGCCCGTGGTCTAACCTGACCAGGGTTAACGTCCTCGTTCGACGCCCTAGATTGGGCCGCCGCTCGTTCCTCTTCCACCTGATCGAATAGATCAAATTGCTGCTGTCGCCTGAAAGGCACATGCACGGATAGGAGTAAGAGCCGTGGAAACCAAACCACGCGTCACCGGAAGAGGAAGCGTTCCCGAGACTTAAGACCAACCCAATCGACTAACTTACCCAATGAATTAAAACCAATCCAATCCCGCATCGCCACGCTTGACTCCCTTCATAGGGGTTAGATGGTTGGCGTCGATCATCTGACCTGTTGAGCGGCCAACTGTGGAAAACGAGAACCTCTCTTCGACCTGCAGCCTGTTCAGAGTATCGCATCCCGCTCAGATCTTAAGCACATGTGACAAGAAGAACTGCTTAACGCGCTGCGTCATAATCTCAGTACGCATCCGCAACGGAGCAATGAGCATACGACAGCGCACGGATCGAGTGTGTCACGCCTGCGCCCAGCAGTTAACCGTGGCTCCACCCGCCTCGTCCGCATTCGAATGCATACATTTCGAACGGACTGCGAGATCTGGCAGCAGAACTCGACGTCGGGAAGCTTCACCATCTAACGAGGATTCGGCTGCAAAGTGCAATCTATTTCTTGCTTCACGGTGGCAGAATGGCTAGAAAGCCGACCTGTGGCAAGCGTAAATTCTTCCTCGATCGAGGCCCATTCTGCCCCACGGCTGCTGGACCAGGTCCGCGCTACCCTGCGTCTCGAGCATTATAGCGGGCGGACGGAGACCGCTTATATCGACTGGATCAAACGCTTTATTTTGTTCCACCTGAAGCGCCATCCGTCGGAAATGGGGGCTGAGGAGGTGCGGAGCTTTCTCACTTATCTGGCGACGGAAAAGAATGTGGCCGCCTCAACGCAAAACCAGGCGCTTAGCGCCCTGATCTTTCTCTATCGGGTGGTGTTGAAAGAAAAACTGCCGTGGGTAGACCAATTTGAGCGCGTCCAGCGACCGCCGAAAGTGCCGGTCGTTTTTACCAAAGAGGAAGTGCGCGCCGTGCTCGTGCGGCTGAACGGCACCGCACGGCTAATGGGACACCTCCTGTATGGGAGCGGACTGCGCCTGATGGAGTGCATGCGGCTGCGGATTAAGGATGTGGACCTCGGCTATCTGCAGATCACCGTCCGCGACGGCAAAGGGGGACGCGATCGAGTGACGATGATTCCGGTGCAACTGGCGGACGCGCTCCGCCGGCAGATCGAGAAAGCAGCGCGGTGGCATGAAGAAGACCTCACCGCGGGCGCGGGCGAGGTCTATCTCCCGTTTGCCTTGGTGCGAAAAGCGCCTGGAGCAGCCAAAGAACTCGGTTGGCAATACCTTTTCCCCGCGACCCGCCGTAGCCTCTGGCAGGACGAACTTTCTGGATGCGCTCGCGAGGGGCGACATCACGTGCATGAAAGTTATCTGCAGCGCGCCGTGAAAAAGGCGATGCGCGAGGCATGCGTTCATAAGGCCGCTAGTTGTCACACCTTTCGCCATTCGTTTGCCACCCACCTACTGGAGAACGGGTATGATATTCGAACGGTGCAGGAACTCCTCGGGCACAAGGATGTTTCCACCACAATGATCTACACCCATGTGCTCAATAAACCGGGGATCGGGGTAAAGAGCCCGCTGGATTAGGAAAGTAAAAAAGTAAGGCGAGACGCCGCGACCAGCACTCGGGACGAGTGCGCTACCCGGGCGGGGAATCCGGAAGGGAGTTTCCGCTAGAGGAGTTGATAGGGATCGACGTCGACGGCTACGGCGACGTCTTCGGGGAAGGGGAGCTTGTCGAGGGTCTCGCGGATGAGCCGGCTCAGGCGGGTGATGGCGGCGCCGCGGATGAGGATGTGGAAACGGTAGTTGCCCTGCAGCTTTTCGAGCGGGGCCGGCGCCGGCGCGCCGAGCATGAATTCCTCGGGGAGCGCTTCTCCCAGCCGGCGGGCCAGGGTCTCGGCCGAAAACTGGGCTCGCATCTCGTGCTCGGAACGGACGGTGATGAAGACTGCGTGCTTGAACGGGGGAAAATCGCAGCGTTCGCGGAACTCGAGCTCCTGCTCGAAGTAGCCGGCGAAATCGTGGTGGCGGGCGAACTGGATGCGAGGGCTAAAGGGCGTGTAGGTCTGGACGAAGACTTCGCCCGGCGCTTCGCCGCGGCCGGCGCGGCCGGCGACCTGGGTGAGGAGCTGGAAGGTGCGTTCGCCGGCGCGGAAATCGGGCATGTGCAGGGCGAGATCGGCGTTGATGATGCCGACGAGGGTGACGTTGGGGAAATGCAGGCCTTTGGCGATCATCTGGGTGCCGACGAGGATGTCGATCTTGCCGGCGCGGAAGGCGTGGAGGGTTTCGCGGTAGGCGTCTTTGCGGGTCATGGCATCGGCGTCCATCCGCCTAACGACGGCCTTGGGGAAGATGGCGCGAGACGTTGGCCTCGACTTTCTCGGTGCCGAAGCCGGCGTAGATGAGGGCGTCTTCGTGGCACTCGGGGCAGCGCTTCGGGACGGCGGCGCTGTGGCCGCAGATGTGGCAACTGAGCCGCGCGTTACTGCGATGGAAGGTGAGGGCGACGCTGCAATTCGGGCAGTCGCGGGCTTTGCCGCAGTTGCTGCAAAGGAGGGAGGTGGAGAAGCCGCGGCGGTTGAGGAAGAGGATGGTCTGCTCTTTTTTCTCGAGGCGATCGGCGATGGCGGTGCGGAGTTTCTCCGACAAAATGGCGGCGGCTTTTTCTTTGCGCCGCTCCATCCGCAGGTCGACGATGCGGATGAGGGGCATCTGGCATTGGTCGACCCGCTGGGTGAGCTGGCTGAGGAGGTATTTGCCGCTGCGTGGCGTTGTGGTAGCTCTCGAGGGAAGGCGTGGCGGTGCCGAGAACGACGACGCATTTTTCCATTTTGCCCCGCACGACGGCGACGTCGCGGGCGTGGTAGCGGGGCGCTTCCTCCTGCTTGTAGGAGGTCTCGTGTTCTTCATCGACGACGATGAGGCCGAGGTTCTCGAGCGGGGCGAAGACGGCGCTGCGGGCGCCGATGACGATGCGGGCGCGGCCGCTGTGGAGCTTGTGCCATTCGTCGTGGCGCTCGCCTTCGGAGAGATGGCTGTGCAGGACGGCGACGGTGTCGGGCTGGGCGGAGAAACGGCTCTTGAAACGCTCGACCGTCTGCGGGGTGAGGGAGATTTCCGGGACGAGGACGATGGCGGTCTTGCCGCGGGCGAGGGTGGCGCGGATGGCCTGCAGATACACTTCCGTTTTGCCGCTGCCGGTGACGCCGTGGAGGAGGATGGGGGGATGGGTCTCCGGAGCGGCGAGGGCGGTTTCGATTAACTTGAGCGCGGTGAGCTGCTCTTCGTTCATGGTGAGGTCGGCATCGGCGATGAACTCCTCCGTGCCGTGCGGATCGCGCGCGACGGCTTGCTCGCGCAGCTCGGCGAAGCCGCGCCTAACGAGGGCGCGGAGGGTGCCGTTGTCGAGCGAGGTCTGGCGGAGGAGATCGGCCGCGGGAATCGGCGCAGTCAGTTGCACGATGGCCTCGAGCAGCTCGGCCTGGCGCGGGGCGCGTTTGCGAAGTTTCTCCAGCTCGTCGTCGGCCGGCGCGCGGAGCAGACTAACGAAAAGCTGTTTCTTCCAGCCTACTTCGGCTTTGCGAATGACCTGCGGGAGCAGGCTGCGCATGACTGTTTCGATCGGGCAGCAGTAGTAAGCGGCCATCCAGCGGGCCAGCTCGATCAGGCTGGCGCTGAGGACCGGTTTCTCGCCGAGGAGGGCGGCGATCGGCTTGATGCCTTCGGCCGGGCTTTCCTCGAGCGTGGCGACGACGGTGGCAAGAAGAGTCTTATCGCGAAAGGGGACACGGACGCGCGAGCCGACCACCACTTTGCCGGCCATCGAGTCGGGGACGGCGTAATCCAGCTCGCGCCGAATGGAGCGGTCGATGATGACTCGGACAAAAGCGGACATTTTGATTGCTCACGCCGGTCCAGCGTGAGTTGGTTCAGGCCGTGACTTTCCGCGCGCTCGTGAACTTATCCAGTGGGCGGTCGTGTCGGCGCGACTGGGCCGAAGCGTGGTGCTAGCTGTCGACACTGCCGCCGCTACTCCTGGGCGGGAGTCGTTAGGCGATGATTCGTTTCCTTTTCAAACTCATCATCTGCCTGCTCCTGGCGGCGGCGATGGGGATCGGCTTGCTCGCGCTGCGTTCGGGCGATCCGTTTTACACGCTTTTCGAATGGCTCAGCCCGGCGCGCTTTCAACAATACGATCAGGTGATTCACGCGGTCGCTTCGGCTAACGAACTCGATCCGATGCTGGTCAAGGCGGTGATCTGGCGGGAGAGCCGGTTCGATCCGCGGAAGCTGGGCGGGGCGGGCGAGCGCGGCCTGATGCAGGTGAGCGAGATCGCGGCACAGGACTGGGCGCTGGAAAACAAGATCGACAATTTCCGGGTCGAGGAGCTGTTCGACCCGAAGACGAATCTGGAAGCGGGCGCGTGGTATTTGCATCGGGCGATGGTGCACTGGCAAAAGGCGGGCGACCCGACGCCGTTCGCGTTGGCCGAATACAATGCCGGCGCGAGTCGCGCTCAGCGCTGGGCCGGAGGCGACGGCACGAAGCCGATCTCCGCCAGCGCCTTTCAGAAGAACATCGATT
Source organism: uncultured Verrucomicrobiae bacterium (assembly GCA_963749935.1). GTDB lineage: Bacteria > Verrucomicrobiota > Verrucomicrobiia > Chthoniobacterales > UBA10450 > Palsa-1392. The sequence goes on along the minus strand of CAVVOH010000004.1, from coordinate 529,868 downwards.
TTCCCGGCACGAAGAAATATGTGGAGTCGATCATCGATCGGTATCGCTTCTATAAAAGACGCGGCCGGATGTAACGAAAAGCCATGACGTCGCCATCAACTCCCGGATGAAATTCAAAAACCTGCTCCTCCTTTGTGCAAGCCTGGTGCTGACCGCAACGGCGGCGGCGCGCACCTGGGATACGATCACGAACGAACATTTCGAGGCTGAGTTTGTGCGGGTGGATGGGGCAAACGGAGTCTTCCAAGTGAAGGGAAAGGAGTATCCGTATCCGCTGAACCGGTTATCGGCGGCGGATCGTCTCTTCATCGGCCGCATCGCGCAGCAACAAGCGACCGCGCCGTCGCCCGCGACCCCGGAAACGATTGCAACGCCGGAAGATTCCAGCGCAGTGACGCCGGAGACTTCCGCGCCGGCGGCGGAGGCGAAGGCGAGCACGCAATTTGCCGGGCAGCCGCTCAAACCGGGCGGATCGGTCGAGCTGGACATCCCGGTTCTCGATCCGGCGGCCTTGCGCGAGACGCAGCACGCCTACGGCAAGCCATCGGCCAAAGCGCGCCTCTTACTGGCTGTGCCTAACGACTTCGACCCGGCCAAGCCGCATCCGCTCCTGATCGTGAGCGCGACCGCGGACGGCAACGCTTCCAGTATCGGGACCTGCTTCCAATATCTGAGCGACGCGCTTGGGAAAGGTTTCGTCGTCATCGCGGTCGACGGCGAGTTTGGGAAACCGACTGGGGGCGATCCGCCGTCCTTCCGCTGGGCATTGATCGCGGCAGCGCGCGACGCGATGGAAAAGGAATGGCCCGGCGCCAAGAAATGGCCGGTGGCGACGGGCGGCGTCTCCGGTGGCGGCGGCTACGCCAGTTTCGCGGCGCTCAAGCTCCTGCAGGAACGGGCCAACGTGATCGGCCTTCTCTTAGCGGTCAGTCCGCATAACCCGACCAAGTTTGCCAAGGACGTGAGGACCATTCCGGTGACAGCGTTGCATAACCTGCCGATCTTCATGAGCGCGGGCGAGAAGGATGAGGTTGCGACCCCGGCGATTACCGATCAGTCGCATCACGCGCTGGTGCACGACGGATTCAAGAAGGTGCGTTTCGAGCATTTCGACGGCGGTCACCAGCTCTACAAACCTCATTTGCAGGCTGCGCTCGATTGGTTCCTGGAAGGCGGTGACCCGGCCGGTGCCAAAGGTTCGCCCTCGCCGCATCGTTAGGCGTTAAAGCCGGGCGATCCGGAGGTTTGTGGATCACCCGATCGCTCGACCGAATAAAGAATGTCGGCCGCGCTCGTCACTTTGAAATAGGTGAAGGGCCATGAAACCGCCTTCGATCCCGGCGCACCCTGGCCGGGTCGAAAAGCGAGGCGAAAGCCGCTCACTTGCGATTCAGCGAACATCATCTACACTGGGCCTTCGTTTATGGCAGAAAGCAGTGACACGAAGGACATGAAGGAGTTCCAGCTCCACGAAAAAGACACCGGCAGTGCGGACGTGCAAGTCGCGCTCCTCACCCACCGGATCGCGCAGCTGACCGACCACCTGAAGAGTCACGCCAAAGACCATTCCTCGCGCCGCGGCCTCCTCAAGATGGTCGCTACGCGCCGCAGCCTCCTCGATTACCTCAGCCGGTCGAAAAACGACCGTTACAAGAGCGTGATCGAGAAGTTGAACCTGCGTAAGTAACGCGGGGAATCTCTGGCGTCGCTCGCGTTCTTCGCGTGCCGCTCGAGCCGTGGGCGAAACCAAGAATCACAACCGGCGACCAGGCCGTCAGTGCACCTTGAGTTTAGGTTTTAGAATCGGCGCGCTCCGGGATTAAAACCTACAATCAGGGTGACCGGCCTGGATTTCGCACATCCAGGAAATCCATATGCAACACAAGGTCACGGCCCAAATCGGGTCCACGCAAATCACCATCGAAACCGGCAAGATTGCCAAGCTGGCCGATGGCTCGGTCATCGTCTCCTGCGGAGAATCGATCGTTCTCACCAGCGCCGTCTCGGCCACTTCCCTGAAGGAAGGCCAGGACTGGTTCCCGCTCACCGTCGATTATCGGGAAAAAGCCGCCGCGGTCGGCAAATTCCCCGGTGGTTATTTCAAGCGCGAAGGTCGCCCGAGCGAAAAAGAAACGCTCACCTCGCGCATGACCGATCGCCCGCTCCGCCCGCTTTTCCCGGCCGGTTATCTTTACGACACCCAGATCATTTCCATCCTGCTCAGCGCCGATGGCGAGAATGATCCCGACATTCTCGCGATCAACGGCGCCTCCGCCGCCCTCACCGTTTCCGACATTCCCTTCAAAGGCCCGATCGGCGCCGTCCGCGTCGCTCGCGTGAATGGCGAATTCATCGCCAACCCGACCCACGACGAGCGCGTCGAGAGCGATCTCGATCTGGTTTACGTCGGCACCGAGAACGACATCATCATGATCGAAGGTGCGGCTGAGGAGCTGCCGGAAGAGGACTTCATCAAGTCGCTCGAGTTTGCCCACGGGCACGCCGAAGGAAATGATCCGCATCCAAAAGGAGCTCGCGGCCCAGGTCGGCAAACCAAAACGCGAAATGCCGCTGCTCGAAGTGCAGCCGGAGATCCTCGAAATCGCCGACCGCGTCGCCGGCGATCGGATTGAAGCCGCCCTCTACACCGAAGGCAAAGTCGCGCGCAGCAAAGCCGTCGGCGGTTTGCGCGATGAAGTGAAAGCGGCCGTGCTCGAGAAATTTCCCGAGTCGGACAAATTCGCGATCAACCAGGCCTTCGATTACATCCAGAAAAAATCGTTCCGGAGCAACATCCTCGACAAGCAAAAGCGCGTCGACGGCCGCGGCTACGACGACCTGCGCCAGATCACCTGCGAAGTCGGCGTGCTGCCCCGCGCACATGGCTCGGCCATTTTCCAGCGCGGCGAAACGCAGGCCATGGCCCTCGCCACCCTCGCGCCGATCGAAGAAGCGCAGAACATCGATGCCTACGGCGGCGGCGAGAATTCCAAGAGCTTCCTTTTGCATTACAACTTCCCGCCCTTCAGCGTCGGCGAGACCGGCCGGTTCGGCGGAGCCAGCCGGCGTGAAATCGGCCACGGCGCGCTCGCCGAACGCTCGGTCGAGCCAGTCGTGCCGAGCCAGGAAGATTTCCGTTACGCCATCCGCATCGTCAGCGAAGTGATGGAATCCAACGGCTCGACTTCGATGGCGAGCGTTTGCTCCGGCATGCTCGCTCTGATGGACGCGGGCGTCCCGATCAAGACGCCGGTCGCCGGCATTTCCGTCGGCCTCGTGAGCGAGAGCGATGAGAACGGCAACCTGAAGCGCTACAACCTGCTCACCGACATCATCGGCTCCGAAGACCATTTCGGGGACATGGATTTCAAACTCTGCGGCACCAAGGACGGCGTCACCGGTTTCCAGCTCGACCTCAAGCTCCCCGGCGTGAGCCACAAAATCATGGCCGAAGCGATCCACCGCGCCAAAGACGCGCGCACCAAGATCCTCGCCATCATGGCCCAGGCCCTCGACAAGCCGCGCGAATCCCTCAGCAAATACGCGCCGCGCATCGAGACGATCAAAATCAATCCCGAGAAGATCGGCGCCCTCATCGGACCCGGCGGCAAGACGATCAAGGGCATCGTGGCCGAGACCGGCGCGGAGATTAACATCGAAGACGACGGCTCCGTCCACATCTACGCCACCAGCGGCGAGAGCATGGCGCGCGCGAAAGAAATCATCGGCGGCATGACCAAGGAAATGGAGATCGGCGAGATCTACCACGGCCGGGTCGTCTCGATCAAAGAATTCGGCGCTTTCGTCGAAGTCTTCCCGGGCAAGGACGGCCTCGTCCATATCTCCGAGCTGGCCGATTTTCGCGTCAACCGCACCGAAGACGTGGCCAAGGTCGGCGAAATGATGTGGGTCAAATGCATCGGCATCGACGATAAAGGCCGGGTGAAACTTTCCCGCAAAGCCGCCATGAAAGATCGCGGCGAAGCCGAGACCTTCACCCCGCCGGCCGGTGGTGGTGATGGCGGCGAACCGCGCGGTGAATATCGCGGCGGTGGCGGCGGCGGCCGAGGCGGAGATCGCGGCGATCGCCGTGGTGGCCGCGGAGGCAGCGGTGGCGGCAGAGGCGGACGTGGAGATCGCGATCGCGGACCGCGCCGCGAACCCCGGCACGACGAGCCGCGCGGAGGGAGCGAACCGCCTCCCCTGCCGCCGGTGCAATCGCACCCGGAAGATTACGAGCCCTCGCGCTGATTGTAGCCGGGGACGCTGTCCCCGGTCCCCCTGACAATGCACAAACATCTCACCCGGCTCGAACGAGCCTGGGTCGAGACGCCCATCTATTTCGTGACTACGTGCACGGAAAAAAGGCGGAAAATCCTCGCCCGGGACATCGTGGCGGAAATTCTCGTCGACGAATGGCGCGCCGCGCACGAGCGCCACGGGTGGCTGATCGGCCGTTACGTTGTGATGCCGGACCATGTGCATTTTTTCTGTGCGCCGGAGAGAGATGCGAAACCTCTTTCGGATTTTATTGGTGCTTGGAAACGTTGGACGAGCCGACGGATCAATAAGCTGCTCGGGCCGGGGACAGCGTCCCCGGCTACAACAGGGAGAGCATCCCCGGCTACAAGGGGGACAGCGGGGACAGCGGGGGCAGCGTCCCCGGCTACAACGGCGCGTCGTGGCTCCTTGCGGCTTTGGCAGCCGGAATTTTTCGATCATCTCATCCGCTCGGATGAGAGCTATGATCAGAAGTGGGATTACGTGCGGAATAACCCCGTCCGAGCCGGCCTCGCAGGCCAGGCCGAAGATTGGCGATTCGCCGGTGAACTGACCACCTTCCGGCGCTAGCCAGATTAGTGGACGCCGTCCGCGGCCGCGCGAGTTGTAGCCGGGGACGCCGTCCCCGGCCGGCTGCGCGAGTTGTAGCCGGGGACGCTGTCCCCGGCCGGCCGCTGCAAGCCAGCCGCCGAGAATATTAAGGCACCGTGCTGTTGACCGGCGTGCTCGGGCCGCTCTCGCCGCCGGTGCGATTGCGCGCGCTTACCGTGATGCGCACCGCCGTGCCGCTGGGCAGAGTGTCGAGCGTCAGATTCGCCTCACTCTCGTGGACGATCTCATTCGCCAGTTGCACCGGCGGCGTCGCCGTATCGGTCACGATGACCCGGTAACCATGCCCCCGCACCGCGTCATCCCAGTCGACAAAAAGCATCTTGCTCCCCGCCGCCCCGGGCGTCGCGACCAGGTTCTCGGGCACCTCCGGCGTATCGGGATCGCCCGGTTTATCGAACCCAAAGGCGTACCACAGATCGTCGTCGTCCTCGATCAATTGATCGAGCTCCTCGCGCAGCCCGGTGAGGCGCGCGCGGGCCGCCTTGATCCCGGCGGCCAGGTTCTTCTTTGCCTGGCCCGACTCCATGTTTTTGTTGTTGCTCGTGCTGGCCGCGGTGCTGATGGCCTGGGCCGACGCTTCGCAAGCCGTCGCCGTGGCCGAGATGGTGGGCGTGAGATCGGCCACTTCATGGGTCGGGTTGGTGACAAAATAGGAGCGCAACTGGTTGAGGAGCGGGAGCGGGTTTTGCGGCACGGCCAGCGAGTTATGGGTGAAACCGGCCGTCTGCCAGGTGTTGTTCCACGATTGGCCGAGACGCGGCTGGAGCACCCCGATGCAAGCGCGGGCCAGGACGCGTCCGTTGCTCTTGGCGCTGCGCAGGGCGCCGGTGGAAGAGGTCTTGGCCGCCTTGGCCACGTTCCACTTATCTTTGAACCCGAGCTCGGCGGGCGGGACATTGCCCGGGCCGGCCGGCTTGCCGATGAGATCGGTCAGGGCGGTGCGGAGGGCAGCTTCGTCGTTTTGTTTGAGGCCCACCGCCACTCCGTGGTCATGCGCGCCATCGGCGGCGTCTTCCAGGAATTGAACGAGGGGATCGAAGGATTCAGAAATGCTGTTATCGGCCATAGGATTTTGAATTATCTGGCCCGCCTTTAAGCGGAAATCATGCCGCGCCGTGCCCGAAACCGAATGTTTTTTGGCGGAAACCGCCCGCAATTGCATCCTTCGGCGTCGTCGAAGGGGTCGTACGGCTGTTAAAAAGAGGTTTCGACCTCGTCGAACCCCTCGCGCAGCACCCGGAAAAAGCCTTCCCCCTCTTCGGAGCCTTCGCGCAGCTCCGAAATGGAGCCTTCGACCTCGTCGAAGGTCTCGTGCGACACCGAAAAAAACCCTTCGACGTCGCCGAAACGCCCCTGCAACCCTGAAACAGAAGCTTCGACCGCGTCGAAGCCCTCGCGCAACACCCAAGAAAAGCCTTCGACACCGTCGAAAACCTCTTTCTACTCTCGCGCCGGACCTTCGACAACGTCGAAAAAAGGTGAGCGCACAGAGCTACCGTCGCCCCGGCCGCCTCCCCGAAACTTCAGTGCCAGATTGCGATTGACACTCCCGCGGAAAGTTTCTCATCATCGCCGCATGAAATCCCTTGATCTCATAACGCGCACCAAACTCAACCCACCGCGCACGCGCTCCGTCGCGTGTCTCTGTTAGCTGGCGCTGCTTCTCAGCAGCGGATTCTGCCTGGCCACTCCCTGTTCGCAACAGACCGAGGAAGCCGAGGTCGTCCCGCCACTTGAGGATCTCGGTCCCGATTTCCTGCCCAGTAAATACGATCCGACCGATATGACGATGTTGCGTCGCATCCGCTATACCCCGCCCGGTTATGATCCCGAGACGAGCACGAAATACCCAACAGTAATCTCGATTCCCCCGACCGTATTCCGACAGGGAGAGGCAGCTGGTGTCCAGTCCAGCGCCGCGCCAGTAAAGCGTTGGCCGCGGCGGGCTTTCTGGTTTTTCAAGTGGAACATCGCCTCGCACCTCCGGGCCAGCTCGAAGGTCAGGACGACCATGGCACGTCTACGGACGGGATGCTCTCCGGCCGGCCGCCTCAGCAGACTAACGACGTCAAGCAGCAGATCCTCGCGGCCCTGGCGGATATGAAATGCAATCAGAAAATCTACCTGGTTGGTGGTTCTTCCGGCGGCTGCCACGCGCTCTGGTGCGCCCTCGATCCAGCGGCGACCGTTCCAACATGGAGTGCCGGGAAAGTGGCAAAAATAAAAGCGGTGGTCAGTCTCTCCGGTCCCACCGATCTGTCGTCACGCGATGGAGACATGAGCATCGTCCCGCATTTCGAGCTATCGGTGGAAAACTACACCAATGTGAAAGACGAAACTGACCCAGATTGGGCAGCGAAGCAGCGTAATGTCTCTCCGATCAAGCTAGTTGCCACCGCCTCTTATGTCCCGCCCATCCACATGTATGGCACTGACGGGGACTCCGTGCCCTTCGAGCAAGGGGAAGAGATGAAGGCGGAACTGACGCTGTATCAGCCGGGCGCCGTGTTCGGGTTATTCAAGGTCAATGATAGCTCGTTGCACGCTTTCAATTACTGGAACCAAATCGATGAGGACACTGGGCAGTGCGTCAGTACGGAAGTAATTGATTTTCTGCAAGACTACCTATGATTAACATCGACAACCGACTAATTGTCACAATTATAGCCGTGCTCATTACTTTGGCCGCGGAGCGGCACTCCTTCGCGGGAAGCGCGACTTGGAGCAGTAACCCAGCGAGCAATGAGTGGACCAATGCTCAGAATTGGATGCCGAATACGGTGCCAGATGGCGATGCTGACACAGCGGCTTTCGGCACATCAGTGATAACGGATGTTACGGTTGGCATTCCCGGCTCGATCATTGATCTTGATAGCCTCGTCTTCAACCCCGGTGCTAGTTCGTTCACGGTAACCTCTGGCGCAGGGACCAATCTAATATTTCGCGGCGGCGGCTTCGTAAATAACTCGGGAGTTCTGCAATCGGTGGTCAAAGTTCCAAGTGGCGGCGGGATATTTTTCTTCGATCATGCAACCGCAGGAACGATGACAAGCTTCGGTACGGTGGGAGGAGACATTTTCTTCCTTGACTCTTCCTCGGCAGAGTCGGCTAGCTTTGACGTTAGCAACATTGGAAGTTTTGTGGGCGAGATCAGTTTCGCCGATAACTCAACGGCTGGTGATTCGACCATTAGCGTGCATGACCGCGGCAATGTGGTCTTTTTCGACTCCGCCGATGCGGCCAACGCCGAAATTTCGGCCACGAATATCGGCGATTTGCTGTTCGGTACTATCAGCAGCGCCGGCAATGCGGTTGTTCTACTGAGCGGCGATAGCACGGCCAGCTTCACCGCGTCCGCGACGGCCGATCATAGCCATATTACCGCGCAGGGAGCGGTCAGCACGAGCGAGCCGGGAGCGGAAATCAGTGTGGGCGATAACGCGACTGCGGGGGAAGCGACCTTTGTCCTCGAGGGGGGCAGTGTTAGTGGAGCCGACGGGACAGTGATGACCTTCTTCAATGAAGGCTCGGCCGGGAATGCGAACATCACGGTCAACGGCGGCACCAACGGCGGCCGGGGTGCGTCGGTTCAGTTTCAGGCACAAAGCGAAGGCGGCACAGCCAGCCTTTCGGTCTTTGGCGATGGCAAGGTGGACCTCAGCCGACACGATCCGGGGACGGTGACCGTGGGCTCGGTGTCTGGCGACGGGCAGGTGGTGCTGGGCGCGAGAACTCTGGCGGTGGGGAGTAATAACCAGAGCACGACCTTCTCCGGAGCGATCCAGGGCAGCGGGAGCCTGAGCAAAATCGGCACGGGCAAGCTGACCTTGAGCGGGGCGAACACCTACAGCGGCGGGACGACGGTGAGTGCAGGCGCCGTGGCGGTGCGTAACACAACCGGCTCGGCCACCGGCACTGGCCCGGTGCAAGTCAATGGCGGGACCCTGGCCGGCGGAGGCAGCATCGCGGGAGCGGTCACGCTCGGGAGCGGGAGCGGCCCGGGTGCGGTCCTCTCGCCCGGGCAAGGCGCGGCCAAACCTACCCGGCTCACGCTGGAAAGCAGTCTCACCTTCAAAGCCGACGCGAGCTACCGTTGCCGGTTGAACATGAAGAAAGCGAAAAACGACCTGGTCACGGCCAACGGAGTCACGATCGAGAGCGGGGCGCAGTTCAACTTCCAGGCAGTCGGTCGTGGGCGGGTGCGCGCGGGCAAAGTAGCAACCGTCCTCGACAACACCGCCGCCACGCCGATTAACGGCACCTTCGCCAACCTGCCCGAAGGCGCGACCCTGGAGGCGGGCGGCAACACGCTACAAGCCAGCTACCACGGCGGCGACGGCAACGATCTCACCCTCACGGTCGTGCCTTAACTGCGTCCCAGCGTGCCCGGGGGGAACGGAAGCGACGGCGCGCTGCCCTCCAGGCCACACAACGGCGGGTCTTGAATTCTGCCTGCCCTTCCGGGTGAGACAGGTTCTCAGTTTTTCGCAATAATCCGGTGCCGGCCGCCGTCCTAGCTAACACGTCGGATGAGATCTTCGCTCCTTTTCACCTGTCTTTTCGCATTCCTTGTCACTGCGCTCCCCGCGCCGGCGGAATCGCTCACCGTCGGCGGTGGCCGTCTCGAGATTGCTTTTCCGCCTAACGATCCGGATTTTCCCCGCTCGCTCGCGCTGGACTGGATCAAGACCGCGGCCCGGGCGGTGACGGATTATTACGGCCGCTTCCCGGTCGAGCGAGTGGAGATCCGGATCCGGGCAGTCTCGGGAAATCGGATCGGTTCCGGAAGAACCTTTGGCCGGCGCTTCGGCGGGGTGATCACGGCGGAGGTGGGGCGAGCCACGACGGCGGCGCACTTTTCATCCGACTGGCTGATGACGCACGAGATGGTGCATCTCGCCTTCCCGAGTGTGGCCGATCGGCATCATTGGATCGAAGAAGGCCTGGCGACTTATGTCGAACCGATCGCCCGGGTTCGCGCTCGAGATCTCACCGCGAGGCAGGTGTGGACCGATCTGGTGCGCGACCTTCCGCAAGGTCTGCCCGAGGCGGGAGATCGGGGCCTCGATTTCACGTCCACCTGGGGTCGCACTTATTGGGGCGGAGCGCTCTTTTGCCTGCTTGCCGATGTGGAAATTCGTCGCCGCACCGCGAACGCGAAAGGCCTAGAGGACGCGCTCCGCGGTATCATGCAGGCGGGGGGAACAATCAGTGCGGATTGGGATCTCGAGCGCGCTCTTCGGATCGGGGATCGCGCCACCGGTGTGCCGGTTTTGCAGGAACTTTATGCGCAGATGCGCGCCGACCCGCATCCGGTCGACCTCGCGCAATTATGGGAAGGGCTGGGCATCGACCGCTCGAAGGGCAAAGTCACTCTGCGGGACGATGCGCCCCTCTCTTCGGTCCGGCGGGCCATTATGCAGGAGTAGTTATTTCCTGATTGCGATGAATCCGGCGTTGCTTCATAAGCGAATCATTCGCCAGCTCCGGGGCCGGACCAGCGCGAAACATTTGGCAACGAGGGAATAATCCGGTTTGTATCCCATCCTAAAATCCGATGCTGCCAGCGCGAAACCTTCGTTTTCTTCCCAACAGCTTTATCCGGCGCGGCCTCGATCTCTTCGAGGGCTTTCCGTGTCCGGATAATAAAACAACAAGAAAGAAACAGACATGAAATCGAAAACTATCCTCGCCGGCGCGGCTATCGCCGGATTAATGAGCGGCTCGTTCGCCGTCCAGGCACACGCCGCCAATGTAAACAGCAAAGCCGGCGTCTCGCTCAGCCAAATGGGCGACAAAGGCGAGAAGGACGTTCACTCCTGCAAGGGTGAGAACTCCTGTAAGGGCAAAGGCGGCTGCAAGACCGGCGACAACGGCTGCAAAGGCAAGAATTCCTGCAAAGGAAAAGGCGGCTGCGCGACCGACGGCAGCCATTCCGAGCCCGAGAAGTAGGCTTGATCGCGTTCGCGCTTCGGCGCGAGTGCTGAAGAATCGGAGTCCAATCCTCCGCTTCTTCTTCTCCCTAACGAATCATTATGCCGGCAAATCCATTCAACAATTTTAACGACTACGGGATCGGGATCGGTCTGCGCGTGCCGCATTACCGGCACATCCTGGAAAAAAAACCGGTCGTCGACTGGTTCGAGATCATCTCGGAAAATTTCATGGTCGACGGCGGGCGTCCGCTCGAGGTGCTCGACCAGATTCTCGAGCAATACCGCGTCGTCCAGCATGGTGTGGCGATGTATTTCGGCTCGGCCGACCGGCTCAATCGCGAACATTTGCAGAAGATCAAACGGCTGGTGAAGCGGACCAACACGCCGTGGCTGAGCGATCATCTTTGCTGGGGCAGCGTGGACGGACGTTACACGCACGATCTACTTCCCATGCCGTATACTTTCGCGGCGGCCAAGACGACCGCCGACAACATCCGGGAGGCGAGCGATTTCCTGGAAGTGCCGATCTGCGTCGAGAACGTAAGCAGCTACGCGGAGTTTCATGCCTCGGAGATGACGGAGTGGGAATTCCTCTCCGAAGTGGTGGAGAAGGCCGACTGCGGAATTCTGCTCGACGTAAACAACATCTACGTCTCCTCGCAGAATCACAATTTCGATCCCTACGATTACCTGGACAACGTGCCGCATCATCGCGTCGGGCAGATCCACATCGCGGGACATTCGAAGTTTGAGAAATACATTCTCGATACCCACGATCATCCGGTGCTCGACCCGGTCTGGAAGATGTATGCCCACGCCATCAAACTGGTCGGCAAGACCGCGACCCTGCTCGAATGGGACGACCGCATCCCGACCTTCGACGAGGTCCACCACGAGGCGCTGAAAGCGAATCAATTTGTCGAAAAGCAAATCCAAAAGAACGTCGCAGCCTAACGACAATCCGGTCGCCTCGCGGGCGCAGCTGAAAGAGCTGCAAAGCCTCATGGCGTCGGCCGTTTTCCGTCCGCTCGATGACGACGACGGCATGCAGACCCGCTGGACAGACGGCCGTGCCACGACCGCGGTGGCGGAAAGTTTCATCAAGCCCAACGATCGCCTGACGAGCTTCGAACGGCTCGAGATTTACAATCGGGTTTACTGGTTTCGGGTTCTCGATTGTCTCTACGACGATTATCCCGGCCTGCGCGCAATCGTCGGGGAGAAGAAGTTCATGGATCTGGCAACCGCCTATCTGGCGAAATACCCGTCCGCTTCCTTCACCCTCCGCAACCTTGGTTCGCGCCTCGAGAAATTCCTCGGGGAAGAACCGCAGTGGGTCGCGCCTAACGAGGAACTGGCGCGCGACATGACCCGCTTCGAATGGGCGCAGATCGTCGCCTTCGACGATCCCGCGCTGCCGCAGCTCACGACCGACGATGTCCTCGACACGCCGCCGGCAAAACTGCGCGTTCGCCTGCAGCCCTACCTCTCGCTTCTCCAGTTGAACCACGCGGTCGACAAATTTCTCCTCGCGGTCCGGAAACGCGAGGGCGACACCCTGCGCGATGAAGCGAGCAATACCTTTGAAGCGATGCCGGAAAGGTCGAAGTCGAAGCGCGCCATCCGCAAGCCGAAGCGCGAGCGCGTTCTTCTCGTCGTCCATCGCTACGACAACCAGCTCTATTACAAGCGGCTCGAGCCGGAAGCCTTCGCCATCCTGCGCGGGCTCGAACAGGGCTGGTCAGTTGAAAAAGCGTGCGTAGCTGGCGCTTGCGTCCAGCAAGCGGACGAAGGTCGATTGGTCGCGTCAGATCCAGGAATGGTTTCACGACTGGTCAGCGCTCGGCTGGATTTGCCAGCGGAAGAAGTGAAAGCGCTAATTGGTAGGCTAAACGGCTGGCTGGTCGCCTTTGGGAATGCCCTCCGTTCGCCGGTCCTGCTCTGCATTCGGCTCTATTGGGGCTGGAAATTCTTTCTCGCCGGCAAAGGTAAACTCACCGACTTGGAGAAACCGGCGCAATACTTCGCCAGCCTTGGGATTCCTTTTCCTCATGCGCAGGCTTTCCTGGCCGGGAGTGTGGAATGCTTCGGCGGTTTGCTCCTGGCCGTCGGCCTGGCCTCCCGGCTCGTCTCCCTGCCGCTGATCATTCTCCTGCTGGTCGCCTACTTAACCGCCGATTTGGAGGCGGTCCGGAGCATCTTCAGCGATCCGGACAAATTCACCGGGGCGGCTGAATTCCTTTTCCTCTTTGCGGTGGTGATCGTCTTCGTCTGTGGGCCGGGCGCATTTTCGCTCGACGCGCTGATCGGGAAATATTTCAAACCCAGGAAGGATCAGCCAACGAGATGAAAATCGCCGACCGAAGGTGATGCGGCGCTCCTCCTTGGCCGTTCGTTAGGCGCGAACGTCGCCTGGACGACTGCGCGACGTTCTCTCGCGACGGCTTTCTCGATCTGGCGGCGGCAGTGTCCAGGACGCTCAATCTCTTGCGGCCCCGGGCGGAATAAAACCAATGCCGGGCCCTCTCATGGCAGCGGAATTCAAAATGAAAATAACTCACATCTTTCAAGCCGGCACCGGGTTCAAAGTGCTCGAGACCACGGAGCGCAGCCAGACTGGCCTGCTTACCTTGGAGAGCGGCGAAGCTAGCAGCGACGAACCCAGCGTCCACTCCGACAGCGATCAGGTGCTGATTGTTCTGCAAGGGGAAGTGACGGCCGAGATCGAGGCGGAAAAAGGCGTCCTGCAGAAAGGCGATGCGGTCGTGGTCCCGGCCGGGACTCCACACAAATTTATCAATCGCGGCCGGGAGCGGGCCGTCACTTTTAGCGTTTACGCGCGACCAGCGTTTCCTCCGGACAAGAAGAGCGGCTGACTCCCTATGAAAACACAAAATATTGCTTCCTCAGAATCATCATCGATCGGCTATGGGAAAGATCTTCCTCCTCGGTTTGGGGGCGGGTCTCTTCGCCACGGCGGTGAAGACACTTTGCGAAATTATCTCTCCGCCGCGCGCACCGGGCGTGCCTTCGCCGTTAGGCAACGCGATCGACGCCGTCGCGATGGGCCTGACCGGGCATCCGCTTGCACAGGAAACAATGAAGGTGGCCGAGCCGGTGGTGCATTTCCTTTTCGGGATGGCCGCGGGCGGTGTTTACGCGGTGCTGGTGCGGAAAATCCCACTGGTAAAGGCGGGTTACGGTGCGGTCTACGGGATCGGCTTTTGGCTGGTCGCGCACGAAATCGTGCTCCCGCTCATGCATCTCTCGCCCACGCCGGCGCAAATGACGCTGTGGGAGCAGGGCAACGAGTTCGTTTCTCATATCTTCTTTGGGCTGGCGCTCGAATTTGCGCGTCGTTTTGGAGTGCGGAAGCTGGCTTGAGGAGATCGGTCCGTTTTGGAATTCGATGACGCCGGCTGATTCCTACGACGTCATTATTATTGGGACCGGGGCGGGCGGCGGCACCCTGGCCCGTTGCCTCGCGCCGAGCGGCAAGCGGATTCTCATCCTCGAACGCGGTTCTTTTCTTCCCCGGGAAAAGGAGAACTGGAGTTCCAGCGCGGTTTTCCAGGAAATGCGCTATCACACTTCGGAAACGTGGTACGATGGCGAGGGGAAAAGCTTCATGGCGCACACCGGCTACTTCGTGGGCGGGAACACGAAGGTGTACGGCGGCGCGATGTTTCGATTGCGCGAGCGTGATTTCGAGACCGTCCAGCACAAGGGTGGCGTCTCCCCGGAGTGGCCGTTGAAGTATCGCGACTTTGCCCCTTACTACACGCGGGCCGAAGCGCTTTACGAAGTGCGTGGCGCGCGCGGGATCGATCCGACGGAGCCGGAGATCGAGAGGGATTATCCATTTCCAGCGCTCGAGCATGAGCCGCGCATTCAGGAGTTGTGCGATCGGCTGAAGAAGCGCGGTCACGCGCCGTTTCAACTGCCCTTGGCGGTCAAGCGCCTGGAAAACGATCCGCTCCATAGCCTCTGCATTCGTTGCAATACCTGTGACGGATTTCCCTGCCTGGTCGATGCCAAAGCGGACGCCGATCTGAATGGCGTCCGTCCGGCAATGCGCGAAGAAAACGTAACCCTCATCCTGAAAGCGAGAGTCACGCGGCTTCTGACCGAAAAAAGCGCGCGCGAAATCTCCACTGTCGAAGCGGAGGTGAACGGAGAAGAGCGACGTTTTCACAGCGACATCGTGGTGGTCGCGGCGGGCGCAATTAATTCCGCGGCCTTGCTCTTGCGCAGCGCCTCAGAGAAACATCCCACTGGCCTCGCGAATTCTTCCGACCAGGTCGGGCGCAACTACATGCGTCACATCAACGGGGCCATGCTTGGTCTCAGCCGGCGTCGCAATCCAGTCGTCTTCCAAAAGACGCTGGCGATGAATGACTATTATTGGGGCGACGAGGAATTTCCGTTCCCGATCGGACACATCCAGCTTCTGGGCAAAACCGATCGCGGCATCATCGGGGCGGACGCGCCCTTTTTCGCACCGGACTTCGCGCTCAAGGAAATGGCGAAACATTCGATCGATTGGTGGCTGACGGCGGAGGATCTGCCGCACCCGGATAATCGAATCACGATCGACCGCGAGGGAGCCATTCATCTGAGCCAGCGGGATCGATACCGTGAGCATTTCGATCGACTCGTTAGGCGCTGGAAAAGCGAGCTGAAAAAGGTGGATGCCGACGGCTGCTTTTTGCCGCTTTCGGTTTATCTCTCGAAGAAGATTCCGACGATGGGGGTGGCCCACCAGAATGGGACTTGTCGTTTTGGGAGGGATCCGAAGACTTCAGTGCTCAACCTCTTCTGCCAGACGCATGACGTGGATAATCTCTATGTCGTCGACGGAAGTTTTTTCCCTTCCTGCGGGGCAGTGAATCCTTCGCTCACGATTGCGGCTAACGCGCTGCGGGTCGGCGATCACCTCCTGGAGCGACTCGGTTAGGCAAGGCCAGCCGTGAACGCGTTTCTTGCCAGGCTGAGCGTGTTCTTTTTTTGCGTCCTGGGATTCGCATTTCCCTGGGTCGCGCAGGCTGGAGTGCAGATCAAGTCGATCGAAATTTCAGTCGCCAATCTTTCGCGAGCGGTCTCGTTTTATACCGAGACGCTGCAATTCACTCTCGTCTCCCAGGAGGAAAGCACAGCTCAACTTCAGCTCGGCCAGGAACTGCTCATTCTGCGTACCGGAACGGGCCAGCCTCGCCTGAAAAATCTCCCGGCTAACGATCGCTCTTTCCAGCATCTCGCGCTGGTGGTGAGCGACATCGATGCGGCCTATGCCCGTCTGCTGCGTCGTCATGCGCAGATCGTCTCGGCTGGCGTGCAGCGACTGCCCGATTGGAATTTCGATGCTGCCGGAATTCGCGCGCTCTATTTTCGTGATCCGGATCATCATTTTCTTGAGCTGATTCAATTCCCAGGCAACAAGGGCGAGCCCCGCTGGCAACGAAAAGAGGGGCCGCTTTTTCGCGGAATCGATCATAGCGCGATCGTGGTCACGGAAATGAAGCGCAGCCTTGCCTTCTATCGCGACGAGATCGGTCTGAGCGTCATTGGGAACAGCTTTAATTTCGGCGGCGAGCAGGAATTGCTCAGCGGCGTGGCGGCCGCGCGGGTCCGGATCGCATCCCTGCGCGGCGCCAAAGGTCCGGGAATCGAATTACTGCAATACGAAGAGCCGGGTCTGGTTCGTTCCTCGGCTGGTATTTCTGTGCCTAACGATCCCCCTTCCTGGAAAATCAATCTCGAAGACGGGTCTCGAAAAGCGGATTCGTTACGCGATCCCGATGGCCATGTCCTCGCCTTCGTCCCTCGGCCCGCCGATGCACCGGCCGGTGAATTTGCAGTGGAAGCGTGGCGTCAGCATTGGCCGCGCTATCTGATGGAGGGTGCGGAGCTTGGCATTTTCATGGCCGTCGCCCTGGGGCTCGCGCTCCTGCTCGAATATCCGAGGTCGCGCCTTCACCGGGCAATTTCTTCTCCGCTCCTGCGCCGCTTTATTTTTGGGGTGGGAATCGGAATTACAGTTGTCATTTTGATCTACTGCGTCTGGGGCCGGCAATCCGGCGCCCAATTCAATCCGGCGGTGACGCTGGCCATGCTTTATCTCCATCGCATCCTGCCTTGGGACGCTTTTTTCTACATCGTCGCGCAGTTTATCGGCGGCTGGCTGGGGGTGATGTTGGTGGCGCTGCCTTTTCCGAAGGCGAGCGCGCATAAGAAGGTGAACTACGTCGTGACCGAGCCCGGAAAATCGGGCGTGGCGGTGGCTTTTCTGGCCGAGTTCGTGATCTCGTTTGTTCTCCTTGCCACTCTCCGGCTCGTCTATCAAAGCGACTGGTTAAAGCCGCAGCTTGGCTATTTCGCCGGGTTTCTGCTCATGGTCTACATCACCTTCGAGTCGCCCCTCTCGGGCATGAGTTTGAACCCGGCGCGAAGCGTCGCTTCGGCCATCCCGGCGCGAAGCTGGAAGGCGATCTGGATTTATTTTGGGGCGACCATTCTCGCCATGCTACTGGCCGTCATCCTGACGGATTGACGCTTTCAACACTCCCGGAATATTCGTTAGGCACGCGCTTTTTGGCGTTCTTTGCCGACGCCGGAAAAGGCGGTCGCTCGAAAAATTTCCGGTCTTTTTCCAAAATTCTTTTGCCAAGCTAGGGACCATTCATAGAATTGCCCCCTCGCGCCCTCGGCGACGCATTTCTGAACCGATCCCGTTTTTTTCTGAAGCCGTTACGTCTTTTTCATCCAGCATTCGCGTTAACCACTTGGCGGCGGCTCGATAGCCGGTCTAGTCTCCGCTAGCTCGTTATGGCGAATTTTTTTCCGCGTTGGACCAATTGGCTGCCGCTCAAGATCATGATCTGCGGGATCGTGCTGGTGAGCGCGGTGACCGGCGCGACCTGGTATTACGATACGCCGAAATACACCCGGGTCGGATACATGCCGGTGCAGCCAGTGCCCTTCCCGCATGATCTGCACGTCACGCAGCTGGGCATGGATTGCCGTTACTGCCATAACGCGGTCGAGGTTGCGGCGCACTCCAATGTGCCCGACACGCAGGTCTGCATGAATTGCCATTCCCAAGTGCAAAAGGAGAACCCGAAGCTCGAGCCGGTGCGTTCGAGTTGGACGACGGGCCAACCGGTCCCCTGGGTGCAGATTCATCGCACGCCGGATTACGTTTATTATAATCACGCCGCGCACGTGAATCGCGGGATCAGTTGCTACAGCTGCCACGGCGAGGTCAATCACATGCCGGTCGTTTATCACGCCAAACCGCACAGCATGGCGTGGTGCCTGGAGTGCCATCGCGCGCCGGAGAATTTCCTGCGTCCGGAAGATCAGATCACGAATCTCGATTGGAAACCGGAAGACGTGAAGCCGGCCGAGTTCGTGGCCAAATATGGGAAACCGGCGGGCGTGGATGAGGATTGGTCGCAAAAGAGACATCTCACTCAGAGCGAGATCGGCCTCACTTTGAAGCAGCGGTGGGACATCAAGCCGCCGACGAATTGTCAGGGGTGCCACCGATGAAACGCGTTTTGCAACATCCAGCTCCCTCGACTACCGGGAAACAATACTGGCGCAGCCTCGGCGAGCTGAGCGATACGCCCGAATTCCGCGGCTGGCTGGAGCGGGAATTCCCGGCTGGTGCGCAGGAGATGGAGGCCGACGAAGTGTCGCGCCGCAGTTTCCTTAAATTGATGGGAGCGTCGATGGCGCTGGCCGGCTTTGGATTGAACAGCTGCCGGAAGCCGGAGATGCACCTGGTGCCGTTCACGAAGAGCGCCGAATGGACGATTCCCGGCAAGCCGCTCTACTACGCGACCGCGATGCCGCGCCGCCACGGAGCTATGCCGCTCGTCGTCTCAACTGTCGACGGCCGCCCGATCAAAATCGAGGGCAACCCGAATCAGCCTGACAGTAACGGCGCGACCGACGCCTTCGCGCAGGCTTCGGTGCTCGATCTTTACGACCCGGCGCGTTCCCAGCGTTTCGTTAGGGAAAATAAGCTTTCCGATCAGGCGGCCTTTGAAAAGTACATCGCTGAGCTGCGCCCGAAGATGGCGGCCAACGGCGGCGCCAGTCTCGCCTTTCTGGTCGAGGAAACGCACTCGCCTACGCGCGACCGGCTGCGCCAGGAACTCCAGAAGCAGTTCCCACGCATGCGCTGGTGCGTTTACGATCCGCTCCTGAGCGAGGCGCAGGTATTCGCGACTCAGATGAGCTTTGGCGAGAACACGCGCCTCATCCCGCAGTTCGATAAAGCCGACGTCATCCTTTCCCTCGACAGCGATTTCCTGAACAGCGGCGAAGGTGATCTCGCTTCGGTCCGCGCCTTTAGTGCGCGCCGCCGGGTGCGCGAGGCGAAGGACTCGATGAACCGCCTCTACGTGGTCGAAAATCATTTCACCCTCACCGGTGCGATGGCCGATCATCGTCTCCGTTTTCCGGCCAGCCAGATCCCGTCCATCACGCACGCGCTCGCCAGCAAGATCGCGGTGGCAACCAAGGATCCCGGACTTTCTTCGGTTCTCATTACCCTGAAGGCGCCGGTCAAAACCTCGAAATACGACGCTAAATGGCTGGATGAAGCGGCGGCCGACCTGCTCTCGAAACCCGGCGCCAGTCTGGTCCTGGCTGGGTCGCATCAGCCGGTCGTGGTGCAGTTAATGGTTTACGGGATCAACGCCGCGCTGAAGAACATCGGCACGACCCTGCTCCTGCGCGCGCTCCCGCCCGCCTCGCGCAAGGGCAGCATTCTTCAACTCGCTTCCGATATCGACGCGGGCAGGGTCGAGCAGCTTTTCATCTTAGGCGGAGACCCGGTCTACAACGCCCCTGCGCTCCATCGCTCTCGACCGCAAGACAAAGCTTCCGATCGACTGGCCCGAGTTGCAGAAGCGGGTGCCCAACGTCATCAGGCTAGGGCAATACGAAGATGCGACCTCGGCGTTGAGCCAGTGGCACATCCCGGCTGCCCATTATCTGGAATCGTGGAGCGACGGACTCACGCCGAGCGGCGCCTATGTCGCGATGCAGCCGCTCATTCTGCCCCTTTTCGGCGGACTGTCGGAGCTCGATCTCATGCAGATGCTCCTCGGCCAGCCGAAAGCGGAGGGCCCGCAATTGGTTCAGGAAACTTTCCGCCAGACCGCGCCGCCGGGAGAATTCGACACGGCCTGGAACAAGTTTTTGCACGACGGCTTTGCCTCGCATCTGACGCCGAAAGACAATCCGCCGAAATTTAACGGCAACACGGCCGGCGGGATCGCGCACACCGTCTGGAATAACGAGCTGCGACCCCCGACGAAAGATTCGCCGGAGATCGTGCTGATCGGCAGTTACTCGATGGATGATGGCCGCTATATCAATAACGGCTGGCTCCAGGAATTGCCCGATCCCGTGACCAAGCTGACCTGGGACAACGCGGCCATGATGAGCCCGGCTTTCGCGCAGCCATCTCAAGGTGAAGGATGGCGATCTGATCGAGATCACGGTGGCCGAACCCGAACCGAAGAAGCCGACCCAGGTCGCCGGCAAACCCGTCGCACCGCCTACGCCACCGCCGCGCCGGCCGCTTGAGCGGCAGCTCGTTATCGCCGCTTTGGTCGTGCCCGGGCATGCCGACAATTCGATTACGATTCCGTTAGGCTACGGCCGCAAGCATACCGGACCGGTGGGCGAAGAAGCGGGTTTCAACGGCTACCTGCTGCGCACTTCCTCGAATCCGCATTTCATTGTCGCGGACGACAAGACGGTCGGGAAGGTGACGGTGAAGAAAGTTGGCGCGACTTACGCACTTTCTACCACGCAGGAGCATTTCTCGATCGAAGGCCGTGGACTCGTTAGGGAGGCGACTCTCGAGCATTATCGTGAGGACGAGGATTTCGTGCAGAAGCTCGGAGGCGACGAAGAACTCCCCAAGCAACTGCCGACACTCTACTCGCACCCGAAGCTGGACGCCGCGCAGCAGTGGGGAATGACGGTCGATCTCAATACCTGTACCGGTTGCAGCGCCTGCGTCATTGCCTGCCAGGCGGAAAACAACATTCCAATCGTGGGCAAGCTGCAGGTCTCGCATGGCCGCGTCATGCATTGGATCCGGATCGATCGCTACTACGCCAGTGCGAAGCCATTCAACCAGGATCACGGCGAATGGCCGGAGAACCCCGAGCTGGTGCACGAGCCGATGATGTGTCAGCACTGCGAGAACGCGCCCTGCGAAACCGTTTGCCCGGTCAACGCCACCATTCACAGCGAAAGCGGACTGAACGTGATGGTCTACAACCGCTGCATCGGGACGCGATATTGCGCCAACAACTGCCCCTTCAAGGTGCGGCGCTTCAACTATTTTGATTATAACCAGCGGCCGGTCGGCAAAAAGAAGATCGCCGGGTTCTCCGTCTACCAGGAATACCTGGGACCGCTGACTGAAAAAGGCGCGGCCGAAACCGTCAAGTTGCAGAAGAATCCGAACGTCACCGTGCGCATGCGCGGCGTGATGGAGAAATGCACCTATTGCGTGCAGCGAATCGAGGAAGCGAAAATCGAAGCTCATGTCCGCGCCGGTGCTTCGAACAAGACGCTCATCCCGCGCGATTCCTTTACCAGCGCCTGTGCGCAAGCCTGCCCGGCGGAAGCGATCGTCTTCGGGGACGTTGCCGACCCCGAGACGCGCGTCTCGAAGGTAAAAGCAGAGAACCGAAATTATCGGCTCCTCGAATACTTGAACGTGAAGACCCGCACGAGCTACCTGGCGCGGATTCGCAACCCCAACCCGAAGATGCCGGATGCCGGCAACATTGGGGTGGCGAGTCCGGGGCACGGACACGACGGTGGAGAAGGTCACGGCGAGAAGCACGCGATGCCAAAACCTGATGAAGCCGCCGTCCCGTCCCACGGCGCAACAGAACCGGAGCACAAACCGTGATGACCACAATCGCGCTCCCAATTCGTCATCCCGAGTCGCGCAGACGGCGAGGGACCTCTCAATTGCAATCCGGGCTTCCTAGATTCGAGTTTACGCAACCTGCAAGAGAGAGATCCCTCGCCGCGCTTCGCCGACTCGGGATGACAACGCAAGGACTCGCGCGTTAACGTATGGACGCTTCACCGACAGCACCGGAAGTGATCAGAGGCGAGGCATCGTCCAGCGTGGCGAAGCCGCTCGCGCGCGTCCCGCTCGTCCTGAACAAGCGCAATTTCGATTGGGTCACGAATCGAATTTCCGGCGCGGTCGAGAATCCGACTCCGCGTTGGTGGTGGGTCGCTTTTGCCATCACTTCAGCGATCGCGGCTCTTCGGTCTTACCTGCATTGGTTACCAGATTTCGACCGGCGTCGGGACCTGGGGCCTGAACTCGCCGGTCGGCTGGGCCTGGGACATCACCAACTTCGTTTTCTGGATCGGCATCGGGCACGCCGGCACCCTCATCTCCGCGATCTTGTTCCTGCTCCGCCAAAAATGGCGCACCTCGATCAACCGTTCGGCCGAAGCGATGACGCTCTTCGCGGTTATTTGCGCCGCGATTTTCCCGGGCATCCACGTCGGTCGTGTCTGGATGGCATGGTTTCTGGCGCCCGTGCCCAACCAGTACGCGATCTGGCCAAACTTCCGCAGTCCGCTCCTCTGGGACGTCTTTGCGGTCTCCACCTACTTCTCCGTCTCGGTCCTCTTTTGGTACACCGGTTTGATTCCCGATCTCGGGACGTTGCGCGATCGCGCTACTTCCAAGATGAAGAAATTCCTCTACGGAATTTTCGCGCTCGGCTGGCGTGGCTCGAATCGCAACTGGCGCCATTACGAAATGGCCTATCTCCTGCTGGCCGGTCTTTCGACGCCGCTGGTCCTGTCGGTGCACAGCGTCGTTTCCTTCGACTTCGCCACCTCCGTGATCCCGACCTGGCACACGACCATTTTCCCGCCTTACTTCGTCGCCGGCGCCATCTTTGGTGGGTTTGCCATGGTGCTGACGCTGATGATCCCGGCCCGCGCGATCTTCAAGCTGCAGGACATCATCACGCCGCAGCACATCGACAAGATGGCGAAGATCATCCTGCTGACCGGCTCGATCGTTTCCTACGCCTACGCGATGGAATTTTTCATCGCCTGGTACAGCGGCAACGAGTACGAGAAATACGCTTTCTACAACCGCATTTTCGGACCCGTACTGGTGGTATTGGTGGGTCGGCATGTTGTTCTGTAACGCGCTTTCACCACAGCTCTTTTGGTTCAAGTGGTGCCGGCACAATATCCTGGTCGTCTATTTCGTTTGCATGTGCGTTAACGCCGGCATGTGGTTCGAACGGTTCATCATCATCGTCGGTGGCTTGCATCGCGACTTTCTTCCTTCTTCCTGGGGGCTGTTCCATCCCACCTGGGTCGATATTTGGACTTTCGTCGGGACCTTTGGGATTTTCCTTTCGCTCTTCCTGCTTTTCATCCGTTTCCTGCCGATGATCGCGATGTCGGAAGTGAAAATTGTCTTGCCGGAAGCTGACCCGCATCATGCCACGCCGGAAGAGCATCACGTGGTGGCGGCGGGCGGAAAGGAGCGCACATGATTACCCCGAGCGGAAATCGTGTTTACGGCATGGCGGCGGAATATCCGAGCGCTTCCTCGCTTTACGAGGCGGCCAAGCAGGTGCGCGACGCCGGGTTCAAGCGCTGGGATGTGCATTCGCCCTTTCCCATTCACGGAATGGACGATGCGATGGGGATCGGCAAATCCTGGCTCAGTGCAGTGGTGCTTTGCGGCGGTGTCACCGGCTTGCTGACCGCAGCGGTGCTCGAGTTCGGGCCTTCCTCGTATCTGTATCCGCTCATTGTGCACGGCAAGCCGACCAATTTTTGGACGGTGCCGGCATTTTTCCCGATCATGTTTGAGCTTACGATTTTGTTTTCGGCCTTTTCTGCTTTCCTCGCCATGCTGGGGATGAACCTGTTGCCGCGCTGGAATCATCCGATGTTTAACTGGGAGCGGTTCAAGCGCGTGACGAACGACGGCTTTTTCCTCGTCCTGGAAGCGCGCGATCCGCGCTTTAGCGAAAACGAAGCGCGCGAGCTGCTGGAGCGGACCGGCGGCCAATACATCACCGTGGTGCACGAGGAGGCATAATGCTGCGCGCTTTCTTCCTCATTTTTGCCCTGGTCACGGTCGCCTGGATCGCCGTCTTCGGCTTTCGCGGCCAAAAGAGTGACCGGCCGGAGATCGAAATTTTCCCGGACATGGTGCGGCAGCCGAAAGTGCGCGCGCAATCGGAGTCAAACTTTTTTGCCGACCAGCGCGGGGCGCGCAAACCGGTCGATGGCACGGTGCCGATGGGCTACGAGATGCCTTTGCCTAACGATCAGGGCGCAGCGGTCGATCAGGCCGGCGAGATGAAGATGGAGCCGCGTTTCGGTTTCAGTGAGGGAACAGATTATTACAACACCGGCAAGATGGGGGCGAATTGGGGCACCGGCATTCCGCTCGAGGTGACGCCAGCCCTGCTGCAGCGCGGCGAGCAGCGCTTCAATATCAACTGCACGGTTTGCCACGGCCCACTCGCGGCCGGCGACGGTATCGTCAAGAGCTACGGCCTCGCGACCGTCGTCACGCTGCAAGACGATCGGATTCGTAACATGGCGGACGGCGAGATCTTCAACACCATCACGCATGGCAAAAACACCATGATGGCCTACGGGCCGCGCGTCACGGTGCACGATCGCTGGGCGATTATTTGTTACCTGCGCGCCTTGCAACGAAGCCAGCACGCCAGCGCAGCCGATGTGCCGCCGGAACACCAGGCGGACCTTGAAAAGAAAGCGGAGCCGGCCCAGGCGGCGGAACCGGAGAAGAAATGAGCGACCGATCTCACGTCCAGCCCGCGCCG
The DNA here is from genome assembly GCA_963749935.1 of uncultured Verrucomicrobiae bacterium. GTDB lineage: Bacteria > Verrucomicrobiota > Verrucomicrobiia > Chthoniobacterales > UBA10450 > Palsa-1392. The sequence continues at coordinate 505,144 of CAVVOH010000004.1, read as the reverse complement.
GAGGGCGAATTTTTTGAAAGCAGCCGCTTCAGCGGCTTGTCGTTAGTCTGCGGACTGATCGGTATCGTCTTCCTCGTGCTCAGCTTTGTCGGCGCCTTCATCTCGCCGGTGCAATTCAGCTTTTCCTGGCTCTTTGGTTTCATCTTCTTTTTCACCCTCTGCATCGGCTGTTTATTCTGGACGATTGTCCATCACGTGGTCGATGCGGAGTGGTCCGTGGTGGTGAGGCGGCAGATGGAAAATATCGCCCTTCTCCTGCCGGTGATGGGCGTGCTTTTCCTGCCCATCTGGTTTTGGCGCCATTACCTTTATCGCTGGATGGATGTGCCGCTCGGGGTCGATCCGTTGCTCGATGCGAAGCGTGGTTACTTGAACTGGGAATTCTTCCTTTTCCGTGCCGTTTTCTTTTTTGTCGCTCTTACCCTCGTAGCCTGGCTCCTGCGGCGTCTCTCGGTGCGGCAGGATCGGGACGGCAACCCGCGTTTTACTATCTCCATGCGGAAGCTCGGTTTCGTGGGGCTGCCCATTTTTGCCCTTTGCCTGAGTTTTGGCGCCTTCGATTGGCTGATGAGCCTGAACTGGCACTGGTTTTCCACCATGTGGGGCCCGTATATTTTCGCGGGGACGGCAGGTAGCTCGATGGCGCTGCTCATTCTGGTTACGGCGGCGCTGCAACGGGCCGGTTATATGAAGGGCGTGGTCACGATCGAGCACTACCACATCATGGGGAAGTGGCTCCTCGCCTTCACCGTTTTCTGGGCTTACATCGGCTTCAGCCAATACATGCTTTATTGGTATGCCAACATCCCGGAGGAGACGCAGTATTTCATCGTCCGGAACACGGAGTCGTGGAACGTGCTCTCGTGGTTTCTCGTCATCTTCCGCTTCTTCGTGCCCTTTGCGCTTCTCCTCCCACGCCATACCAAGACGAACCTGACCTGGCTCTGCAGCATCGCCGCTTGGATCATCTGCATGCAGCTGCTCGATATGTACGTCATCGTGCTGCCGGCACTCCATGGCACGGGCGTGCATCTGAGTATCCTCGATTTTCTGCCGTTGATCGGAATCGGTGGGACCCTTGCTTTTTTCTACCTGCGGATCGTGGGTAAGACTTCCCTCTTCCCGGTGCGCGATCCACGCCTGATCGAATCTCTGCGCCTGACCAACTAACCGTGCCTAACGACGAGACACTCGCCCATCCTGAGCAACCGCGCTTCCTGCTTTCGAGCTGGTTGTGGGCGGTCGTCCTCTTCGTTTTCTTCGGCGCGATCGTGGCCATTACTTTCGGCGCGATGCATCGCGGCTCGGATTACGAAGATGAGCGCGCCCAGGCACGAATGGAAAAATACAAGACTGCGCACGAGGAATGGGCCTCGAAGGCCAATGGCTATGGCTGGGTCGACAAGGACAAAGGGGTCGCTCACATCCCGATCCATCGCGCGATGGAACTCGAGATGGCCGATTTGCAGGCCAGGAAGCCCGCACCCGCCGGCCCAATCGCAACCCCGGCCCCGGCCGAAGTTCCAGTGACCGAAACCGGTGCATCGCAGCCGGCAAATCCACCTGCGGCCGCCCCGGTTGCGTCCGGCGCGCCGACCCCGACTGCGGCGGAAGGTCCCAAGTCGGAAATCGGCGCTCAGCCTGCCGCGGCGGCAAATCCTTCCAGCGTTGCTCCGGGCACGCAACCGGGCGCGAACGCAACGCCCGCCGCGGGGCCAAAAACACAATCCGATGTCCCGCCGGTTTCCCCGACCGGGACGCCGATTTTAAAAGCGCCGGGAACGCCCTCGCCGGTCCGCGGCGCGCCTACACCCAAGCAATGAGCTGGTCCGAGTTATTAGCCAAATTGAAACGCTACGATCAAAATGCGACCGTGATATTCGATCGTGCCGAGCCGATAGGCGAGGCGACTGATCTCGTCCTGCCCGAGCGGCGCTGGTTTAGGCGCCGCCGCCCGCGTTCAATTTCGCGAACGAGCAAGTTCGCTACTCATTCATGAACCCGTCGACCCAAATAGATCCTGAGGTTTCCGCCGACGTCGAAGTCACGACGAGTGACGTCGAGCGGGTCGAACGCGCCTTGATCGACGCCTCCACCCGGCTACCGGTCCTCATTTTTTATGCGTCGGCGCTCGCCTGGCTGCTCCTCGCAACGTTCCTCGGCATCCTTTCGTCCTTCAAGATGCACGTGCCCGGTTTCCTGGCGGACGTGGCCTTTCTGACCTGGGGAAGAATTCAGCCGGCGCATCTTGATGTGCTGATCTACGGCTGGGCCTCAATGGCCGGTATGGGCACGGCTATTTGGTTGATGGCCCGGCTTTGCCGCACCACCCTGCACCATCCGCTCCTCCTCATCGCGGGCGCGGCCTTTTGGAATCTCGGTGTTCTGATGGGAATCACCGGCGTCCTGGCCGGCGATAATACCGGCTATGAATGGCTCGAGTTTCCCGGTTATGCGGCACTGACTCTCTTCGCGGCTTACCTCCTGATCATGACGTGGGCCCTGATTATGTTTCGTTATCGCCGGCGAGGCCATGTCTACATCACGCAATGGTATTTGTTAGGCGCGTTCCTCTGGTTCCCATGGCTCTACGCCGCCGCCCAGGTGATGCTTTTTATTTTGCCGGTGCAGGGGGTCATGCAGGCCGCGGTCAATTGGTGGTTCGCCAATAATCTTCTCTTTCTATGGTTCGGGTCGATTGGGCTCGGGACCGCTTATTACATGATCCCGAAAGTGATCGGGCGACCGGTGCATAGCTATTACCTGGCCATGATCGGCTTTTGGACTTTCGCCGTCTTCTTTAGCTGGACCGGCATGCAACGCCTGATCGATGGGCCGTTCCCTGCCTGGATGATCACCGCGAGTATCGCGGCGATGATTCTCGGGCTGATTCCGGTCGCCACCGTCGGGCTCAACCATCACATGACGATGCGGGATCATTTTCCACTGATGCGCTACAGCCCCACCCTGCGCTTCACGGTCTTTGGCGCAATTTCCTATACGGGTTTTAGCATCGTGGGGGTGATCATCTCGCTCCGCTCGATGGCCCGGATCGTTCACTTTACCGAGGCGAGCCTGGGCTACAGCTACATGGGCCTTTACGCCTTTTTTACGATGGTGATTTTCGGATCGATGTATTACATCGTGCCACGCCTGGTGGGCCGCGAATGGCGTTATGCTTCGCTCATCAAGCTGCACTTTTGGGGCTCGGCTTATGGCATCGGCCTGATGGTGTTACTGCTTCTGGTCGGCGGTTTTGTGCAGGGCTTGAGTCTGAATGATCCGACCCTGCCCTTTTCGGAGACTACCCAAACAATCCTGCCTTATCTGCGTGGCCGCACCCTGGCCTGGCTGCTATTGGCGGTGTCGCATCTGATTTTCGCCTTCCACTTCGGTTTGATGCTGCTCGGTTTTGGTCGCACCGCCAGTGTGCCGACGTTTCTGAATCCGCTTGAGGGAACGCCAGGAGATGGACACTGATGAAAGGCTTCCAAACTATTTTCCTCGGCATTTTTGGCATCTTTGCCTGCTCCTGGCTCGGCATGACGGTGGTGCCGAATCTCCAAATTGGCGGTCTCAACCCGCAGAGCGACGAAGAGGGCACCGATATCTACCCGATGCCTCCTTCTGGAATGGCCATTCGTGGTGCGCAGGTCTACGCCGCCAACGGCTGCGTTTATTGTCACACCCAGCAGGTCCGACCCGATTATGGCGGCTCCGATCTCGAGCGCAAATGGGGCGATCGCCGGAGCGCTCCGCGCGATTATCTGTTTCAACCCATCGTTTTCCTTGGCAAATCGCGCAACGGCCCGGATTTGGCCAATGTCGGGCATCGACCTGCTTTGCAGGAGGAAGGCGCGGCCCCTGCACCTAGTCCAGGCGCTTCGCCAGCCGCCACTGGTGCACCCGCGGCCGAAGCTCCGTCGGCGACCGCAGGAGCGGCACCGGCGTCTGCCAGCGCAAGCCCCGCAGCGTCGGATCCAGCCAGCGCTGCGGCCAATCCCGCTCCGGTCGCGAGTCCCGCTGCCGTAGCGGGCGCTCCGGCCACGGCGGTCCCCGGCGCACCGGCCACCGTCCCTGCGGCAGGAGACAAACCTGCGGCCAGTGTGCCGACGTCCGCGCCCAGCATGGTGGCTGAACCCAAGGCACTGACTTCAGATGGACGGCCGCTGCCTTACACGGCGGCCTGGCATCACCGGCACCTCTACGATCCGCGGAGTGTTTCCGAGGATTCCAACATGCCCGCTTATCGGTTCCTTTACGAAAAGCGCCGGATTGGCGGAGTCGCTTCGCCTGACGCGATAAATTTTGCCGGCGCCGAGCAGGAAAAATTGGAAACGGGTTGGGAAATCGTTCCCTCCTATGATGCCAAGTGCCTTGTCGCGTATCTCATGTCCCTCGATCAATCGCATTCGCTCAAGGAGGCCAAGTCCCCTGCCACCATTGCGTCGACTGCTCCCAAGGTGGAGGAGGCGAAGAAATGACGAACCAGCCTTCGGAAAACTTTCCACGCCAGGGGATGGACTACGGCGAAACCCAGGAGGTCCGCGATACCCATGCCGCCATCGTCAGGGAAAAAGTTGAACCGCGAGTGGGGCGCGAGCCGCTCTCGCTTTGGCTGATTGCGATTTACGGTCTGGCTGTTTTCTTTGGTGGAGCGTACCTCGGACGCTACGCAGGAAACTTCAGCGGCGATGGCTTGGATTATCTCGGCGGCGCTCCCAGGGTTGCGTCCAAGACCAGTGGCGGCGGCAGCGAACAGGCGGCCGAACTCACCCCGGTCGAGAAAGGGAAGAAAATCTTTTCCGCCAATTGCGCGACCTGCCACCAGGCGAATGGTCTCGGTGTGGCGGGGCAATATCCGCCCCTCGCTGGTTCCGAGATCGTGAATGGTGGCTCGCGCCGTCCCGTCATGATCGTGCTGAAGGGCCTGCAAGGTCCACTCACCGTCAAGGGGCAACATTACGGCTCGGCTGTGATGCAGCCGTGGGAAAAGACACTCAACGACCAAAAGATCGCCGATGTGCTGACCTATGTCCGTCAGGAATGGGGTAACACCGGCAGCCCGGTTAGCGCAGAAGGTGTTTCTTTGATGCGCAAAGAACTTGCCGGTCGCGTGGAATCATACACCGAGCCCGACCTTCTCGCGGTCCCGGCTGATGCGGATGTTCCCGGTGGTGCGCCGCCGGGGCCGGCGGAGGGAGCGTCCACTCCCGGTGCCAATCCCCCGGCTTCGAATCCGTAACCGCCGCGACGGAATTCAGCGAAGCGCGTCGGCCAGCAGCTCTGCCATGTGCTTCGGATGCACGGGAGTCAAATCGTCAATTTGATGCCGGCAACTCGTTCCAGAAGCGACCACCACCGCACCGGGCGGCTGATCTTTAACCTTCTCGACCAGGGGCGCGGCGACCTTTAGCGAGAGTTCGTATTTCGCTTCCAACATTCCAAAAGCGCCGGCCATCCCGCAGCAGCCGGTATCGAGCAGGGTCGCCTTCCGACCGGGCAGGCGCTCCGCCAGACGGACCATGAAACCGGGATGCAAGAGCGACTTCGCGTGACAATGGGCGTGAATCGCAACGTGGTTATCGCGCCGTTCGAATTGTAGCGCCGTTGGCTCGCGTTCGAGCAGGTCGTCGATGAATTTTTCGAAAAGAAAACAGCGCGCCGCTACTGCCTCCGTCTCGGGCAACTTTAACTCGCGATAATCTTCCACGAACATCGAGTAACAGGACGGCTCCAGGAAAAGAATCGGGGTCCCGCCGCCATTCTGATTTAGCAAAGCGAGATTATATCGTCCCAGCCGGGACGCTTCTTTCAGGTTTCCCAGGCTGAAGGCAGGACGCCCACAGCATTTCCGCCTGGCCGGAAGCACGACTTCGAAGCCGAGCGCTTCCAGCACCGCCACCGCCGCGCGGCCGATCTGCGGTTCGTGGTAACGCACGAAGGTGTCGTCCCAGAGCATCACCTGCCCGCGCGAGTTTCCGTTCCTGGGACGCTCGCGCCTAACGAACCAGCGATCGAAGCGTTCCGCGGCATAATGAGGCAGCGTCCGGCGGCCGGAAATCCCAAGCGTCTTTTCCATGAGAACGCGCAACGGCGAAAAATCGAGCGCGGTGTTGGCGAGCGAGGGCAGCAGGCAACCGAGCCGGCCTAAGGTATCCACTGCGCTCAGCATCCACACCCGAAGCGGCAGGCCGTCGCGCTCGTGCCTGGCGTTAATCAACTCCGCCTTGAGCAGTGCCAGGTTTACATTTGAGGGGCATTCAGTGGTGCAGGCTTTGCAGGAAAGGCAATTGCTGAGGGCGTCTTCCAACTCCTGGGCGCGCAGCGGATCGTTCCCCTCGACGCGCAACTCGAGCGCGGTCCGGATGGCGTTCGCTCGCCCGCGGGTCGACATATATTCTTCGCCGGTGGCGAGGAAGGTCGGGCACATGGTGGGCGCATCTTTGCGACAGCCGCCACACCCGTTGCACTGCTCGAGGTTGCCGACGAATGAGTGATCCTTGGCGGCGAAGGCAAGGAAGGGCGTGAAGGGCAATTCAATCGGACGCTCAAAGTTCTCTCGCAGATCCTGGTCGACTTTGAAACGCCCGTTACCAATCAGCTTTTCTGGATTAAAGAGATTTTTCGGATCGAAGGTCCGCTTGATCGTCCGCATGACGTCGAGCAATTGCGGCCCGACCTGTTCGTGCATGTATTCCGTGCGCGCGATTCCGACGCCGTGTTCGGCCGCAAGCGAGCCTTTGAATTGCCTAACGGGTCCTGAAACTTCGTCCGAGATCTGCCGGTATTTTTTCAGATCACCGGCTTCGTGCAGATCGAGGACTGGGCGGACATGGAGCAGCCCGGTGGCCGCATGACCGTAATAACAAACCTCCAGCCCAAGCGGTTTCATGATCGCTTCCAGCCCGGCGACGTAAGCCGGCAATTGCGCCGGCCGGACCGCCGCATCTTCGATGAAGGCGACTGGTTTTGCCGGTCCGGGTCGTCCGGTTAGAAGTGAGAGCCCGGCTTTGCGCATCGACCAGACGAGATTCATCTGCGCACTGTCGGCACATATCAGTGTGCGCAAGCCGAGGCGACGCGCCGCCAGGGTAGCAAGGCGACCGGCGACATCCTCGTCGTAGAATTCGACGATCAAGATCGCCTCGCAAGGCCTGGTATCGAGCTCGAGCAGTTTCCTGGCCGCTTCGAAATTAAGCTGCCCTTTCGTCTGATCGAAGAGCGGCCGATCGATATGCTCGATGGCAGATGGTTTCAGGTCGAGCAATTCCACCGTGGCCTGCATCGCTTCGGCCACGGAGGCGAAGAATACCAAGCCGAGTCCCTTTGCCCGGGGCAAGGGATTGATTTGCACCTCTGCGGAAAAGATCGCCGCCAACGTTCCCTCGCTCCCTGAGAGGATTTCGGTCAGGTTCTGCGGCGCGCGAGAGAAACGCTCGATAGCGTAGCCGCTCCAGCGCTTCAGCATGCCGGGCGGCATTCGTTCTGCAATCTCGGCAGACTGTTGCCCAACGAGCCGCTCAATCTCCTCCTGCTCCGCGGCCAGAGCGGGATGGCCGGGGCCGATCGTCTCGATCCGGCCATCGGCCAGCACGATTTCAAGTGAGCGAACATGATCCGCGGTTGTGCCGTAGACCGGCACGCGGGCCCCGGAGGAATTATTCGCGATCATCCCACCGAGCGTGGCGCGCGAACTGGTCGCGACGTCCGGCCCGAAACAAAAGCCATGCGGCTTGAGAAAGGTGTTGAGCTGATCGAGCACTACCCCGGCCCCCACCCGCACGGTGCGTTGCTCTAGATCGAGCGCGCTGATCTGTCGATTGTGTCGAGAAAAATCGATGATCAATCCGTCACCGATCGCGCCGCCGGCCAAGCCGCTACCCGCGCCGCGGGGCGAAACCGAAAGCCCGACGTTGGAGGCAGCGAGGATGGCATCGCGCGCTTCCTGCGCACTCCGGGGAAAGGCCACCGCGGCCGGTTCGATCTGATAGAGTGACGCGTCGGTCGCGTAGAGTTGTCGGGTCCGATTATCGAAAGCGATTTCGCACTCTGCAACGGCGAGCGTTCGTTCCTGCGTCGAGGTCATCGGCCTCTCAACATTCGTTCGCCCGGGACGATTACAAGATTCCGTCTCGCACAATCGTGCGGAAGCCGCCTCTTTGACGAATGTTATGGTGTCGGCTGTGCCGACGCCGCCGGAATAGCAGTCGGGCTCGTTCCCGCCGCAGCCGGAATCGCACCCACCGCCGCGTCAGCCGGAGGTTTCGAAGCGGCACCGGCCGCGGGAGTGCCGCCCGCTGGATTCACTTTCGCTTTGGCGTCCGCCGCCGCATTCTTGGCCGCCGCTTTCGCGGGCAGCGGCGCGGCAGCCTTGGCCGGCGCGGATGTTTTCATGAGCTCCCGGCGGAGCGCGGAATCCGGTGCGCCGCGATGCGCATAAAGCACGGAGAGTGCGAGGACCAGAATGAAGAAAATACTGGCCAGCCAGGTGGTGGCCGTGGTCAGCACTGTCGTGGTCTGCGCGCCGAAAATGTTTTCCGTCACGCCGCCGCCGAAAGCCGCGCCCAGCCCTTCGCTCTTGGGCCGTTGCATCAGGATGACGAGCATCATGAGGACCGCCACGAGGGCTTCCATCACGAGCAGGAGATTGATCAGAATGGTCATGCGGGACGGGCAATATGGCTAAACCGGGTGGTTTGTCCACGGCGAAGGCGCCGCCGGAATCAGCGCACCGGTACCTTGCGGTGCACCCAGACACTATTCACGATCCCGAGGCCGAACATGATCATGAGTGCAAACGAGCCGCTGTAACTGATTAAGGGCAATGGCACCCCCGTGATCGGCAGAATGGAGATGGTCATTCCGACATTCTGGAAGATGTGGGTGAAAATGAGCGTACTGATCCCGATCACGAGTAGAAGCCCGAATAGATCGCTCGCCATATAGGCAACGAAAAGGCACGTCATCAAGAGGAGCGCGAATGCGCTCAGTAAGGCAATCCCACCGATAAATCCCCATTGCTCGCCGATCGCGGAAAAGATGTAGTCGTTGTGCACCGCGGTCGCGGGCAGAAAGCCGAGCTCGATTTGCGTATTAGGCGCCTTGAAACCTTTCCCGGCCCAACCGCCCGACCCGATCGCGATCAGCGATTGGTTGATCGCCCAGGCCGAGCCCTGGCGGTCGATATCGGGATTGATGAACGCAGTGATCCGCTCTTGTTGGTAGGGCTTCAATCCGACATAGGCAATCGGGATGAAGGCGACCACGATGAGCACCACGCAGATCAGATAGCGCAGCGGAATTCCGCCGACGAAGAGGAGAGCGAGCACCACTGGCCCCCAAATGATGCATTCACCGAGATCGGGTTGCATCAGGATGAGCAAACAAGGCGCACCCACGATCGCGCCGCAAAGGGTGAGTCGCAGCATTGGATGCATCTGGCGGAACTGGCTCAGGAAAAGAGCCAGCACCATGATGCCCGCCACCACCGCGAGCTGGGCCGGCTGAAAGTTAATCGGTCCCAGATGGAGCCAACTGCGCGATCCATAAACCTTGGTCCCGATGAACCGGGTCAGGATGAGGAAAAAGAGGCCGGCCAGATACATCGGGAGCGCGCCCCATTTCACCCAGCGATAATCGATCAAGCTAGTGATCATGAAGGCGAAAAAGCCGACTGCGACCCAAGTGGCCTGTTTACGCCAGAACTCGGACGCCGCCGGATCCTGCCGCATATATGTAGCGCTGTAGATGGCTATCACCCCGAAGACACACAACGCGAGCATATTAGCTACGAGCAGCCAATTTAAGCCCAGCAGTTTTCGGAGGAATGGCGTCATGAAATTAGCAGGATTCTGTCCCCGGTGGCCGTAAAATGGCGTGGGCGGCACCGGAAGTCCAGTTCAGAGCAAAATCCATCAACGTTAATATTTTATCCATCTTAACCTCAACGAGTTATGAGAATCTTCCTGATTCGTCGGACGCTGGTCCTTGTCAGCCAATGGCCCGCACCCTAAACTTAAAGACGTCCCTCCCGCAGGCGGAACCCATCATGGCAAAGAAAAAGGCGAAACGAAAAGCGGCTCGACCGAGATTGCCGATGCAAGGGCATTTGAATTTGCGTCACGAAGGCCGCTACTTCGACCTCCGCGAAATATTTGATCGACTGAACACGCGCCATTTTCGCGGACGGCTGCGCGGTTACAAAGTGATGTGGGGGCGCCGGCGCAAGGAACGTCCGAAGGAATATTTCATTTTCGGTTCTATCCAGGAAGAAGATCGGGTCATCCGGATTCATCCGCTGCTCGATCAACCTTTCGTGCCGCGTTGGTTTCTAGAATACGTCCTCTATCACGAGATGCTGCATTCCGTCGTGCCGGATGAAACCGATTCTGCTGGCCGACGCCGCATTCATACCGCGGAATTCTATCGGCGTGAAAGAGCTTTCCCGCGTTATCGGCGGGCGCGTCGTTGGGAAGACGAAAATCTCGCGCGCTTTTTGCGTTAGAGAATTCCAGACCGCGCGCCATGCAACTTCCTCGGCGCGCTCCGCCCGCTAACGAACCTCCACCGCGGCCGGGCGCTCGCCCAGCTCAGACGGCGAGGGTGTCGTTGCTACGTTCTTCTTGACGAGGTACCAGAGGGCGGTCGCGAGGAGGAGGGAGGTCAGCTTCGCGCGCCAGTTGTTCAGGATCAGGTTCTTCATGGTAACGATGGAGCAGGACTTCGCCGAGCCGCTGCCGGAATGTTTCCGGCGTGAAATTGCGTTCGAGACGGCGTCGATAACAGATCGAAATCGCGCCCGTCTCTTCCGAAACAACCACCGCCACCGCATCGGACTCCTCGGTAATGCCGAGCGCGGCTCGATGACGCAGCCCGAGGCTGCGATCGAGCGTCTCGCGCTGGCTTACCGGAAAGATGCAGGCGGCGGCGGCGATCCGGCCGTTGCGCACAATCACTCCGCCATCGTGCAGCGCCGATTTCGGATGGAAAAGGGTGAGCAATAACTCAGTCGAAAAAGCCGCGTCCACGATCACGCCGGTTTCCTCGTATACCTTGATCGACGTATCGCGCTCGATCGCGATCAAGGCGCCGAACTGCTTGTTCGAAAGCTGCGTCACTACTTCGGCGAGATCGTGCACCGTTTCGCGTTTCTCACTGGTCAGGGAAAAGATCGGATGGCCACCCAGCTCGGCCAGCGCGCGGCGCAGTTCCGGTTGAAAAATTACCACCAACGCGACCGCGAGAAAGACGGAAAAGCTCCGAATGATGAAACTGATCACGACCAGGTTCAGGAGCTGCGAGATGAGGGTGAGAGTCAGAAAAACGATCGCCAATCCGGTCAGCACCTTGGCCCCCCGCGTGCCTCGGAAGTAGAGGTAGCCGTAATAGATGACCACGCTCAAGAGCACGATCTCGACGGCGCTGCGCCATCGCTCGAAAAAGATTTGGATGAGCTCCTGGATCATCGGGTGGCGGCGAGTACCGCTTCGGTGGCGCGGAGCGCGTTGGCGTTTTGGGCCACCTCGTGCACCCGCAAAACAGCCGCGCCGCGACTGCGCAGGAGCGAGGTCAGCCCCACCGTCGAGCTGAGGCGATCGGGCGGTAGGTTGGAAAGTTTGCCCAGGAACGACTTGCGCGAGACCCCGACCACCAGCGGTCGCTCCTCGATCCGAAGCTGGGAAAGATTGGCCAGTAATTCCAGATTGTGCGCAACCGTTTTGCCAAAACCGATTCCGGGGTCAAAGGCAATGCACATCGGATCCACACCGCAGCGTACGGCCTGTGCAAATTGCTGTCGAAAAAAATCGGCCACTTCTCTGACAACGTCGTCGTAAGTCGGATTTGTCTGCATGGTGGCCGGCGTTCCCTGCATGTGCATGATGATAAAGGCCGCGCCGCTCTCCGCCGCGACCCGCAGCATGCCAGGGTCGCCGCGGCCCCCGGTAACGTCGTTGATGATAGCCGCGCCGGCTTTCACGGCTGCCTCCGCCACCATCGCTTTCGAGGTGTCGATCGAGAGATGGACCGGAAGCGAAGCCCGTGCGATCTCTTCGATCACCGGCAGGACGCGCTCCGTTTCCTCGTTAGGCGAAACGGCGCTGGCGCCGGGTCGGGTCGATTCCCCGCCCACGTCAATGATGTCGGCGCCCTGCTCGACCATGGCGAGGCCGTGTTTGATCGCGACTTCGGTGGCGAAGAATTCTCCACCATCGGAAAAGGAGTCGGGGGTGACATTGAGCACGCCCATGATCAGGGCGCGATTCGTTAGGTCGAGCAACTTTCCACCGACCTTCCAAAGCGCTGCCTGCATCACGCCTGAGACTATCACAGCCGCCGCTTTATTCGACCGCCGGAGAAACCTGCTCTCCTCATCCAGCGCGCCGCCCACACGAGGCGCGTCGAGTCCCACAAATGTCTGCTTTCAATCGGCGCCGTTTCTCCGATCATCGCAGGGCAAACATGAAGCGCGATCCCGACACCAAAGAACGCATCCTCGCGCTCCTGCGCGCGCCCAAATATCGCCCGCTCGATAAGACGGAACTGGCCCGCGCCCTCGGCTTCAAGAACGAAGACCGCAGCGACATCAAGCAAGCCCTGCGCGAACTCGAGCACGGCGGGGAGGTCGCGCGCATCCGCAAAAATCGCTACATCCTCCCCGCCGAAGCCGATCTCGTCACCGGGAAAATCCAAATCCATCAATCCGGCTTCGGATTCATTACCGGCGAAGCGAACGCGGAGGGCGGCGACATCTTCATCTCCGCTGAGAACACCGGGACGGCCATGAACGGTGATCGGGTCGTTGCCCGGATCACGCGCGATGCGAACTACAATCGCGCTCGGAGCGGCAGCAATCGGCCCGAAGGCCGGGTTATTCGGATCCTCGAGCGCGCCCACGACACCATCGTCGGCACGCTTCAGCAGTCGCGAAATTTCTCCTACGTTGTTCCGGACGACCCTCGGCTCGTGCACAACGTTTACGTCCAGCCGCGCCCAATCCCGGATGCACCGCGTCCGCCCCAGCCCAACGACAAAGTGGTTGTCCGGCTGGAGACCTGGGAATCGCGCCACGTCAATCCCGAGGGCGAGATCATCGAGGTGCTCGGGCGGGCCAGCGACCCGGGCGTCGACATGCTCTCGATCATTCGGAAGTACAATCTTCCGCTCGAGTTTCCCGCTGAGGTGCTGGCGGAAGCCGACGCCATTCCCGAGACGGTCGACCCCGCGCGCTATCCGCGAGCGCGAGGATCTGCGCGACAAATTCATCGTCACCATCGATCCCGACGATGCGCAAGCGACTTCGACGACGCGATCAACGTCGAGCGACTGGCCGGCGGCGATTGGGAGCTCGGCGTGCACATCGCCGACGTCTCGCGCTTACGTCACGCCGGGAAGCGCGCTCGATCGCGAGGCGCTCAAGCGCGGGAACAGCGTTTACCTGGTCGATCGCGTCATCCCGATGCTGCCCGAGCGACTGAGCAACGGCGTCTGCAGCCTCAATCCGCGATGTCGTTCGGCTGACCCATTCCGCCTTCATTCGCTTCGCCAGAAACGGCGCGCCGAAGAGCGCGCGCTTTGCCCGCACCATGATCCGCAGCGCGCGTCGGCTGACCTACAAGGAGGCTTTTGCCATCTCATGCAAAAGCCGCCTACACGACGAGCTGTCGCGAGCGTCTCGCACACCGCCTGGGAATCTCGCTTCGCATCCTGCGCCGCCGGCGTTTCGCCAAGGCTCGCTCGATCTCGATTTCCCGGAGGTAAAAGTGGTGGTCGACAGAAAAACCGGCCGCCCGCTCCGGTTGGAGCGGATCGAGAACGACGAATCGCACCAGCTCGTCGAGGAATTCATGCTGGCGGCGAACGAAGCCGTCGCACTCGAGTTGAAAAATCGCCTCATTCCGACCGTCTATCGCGTGCACGAAAATCCCGATCCCGACAAATTGGCCGAGTATCGCGAACTGGTCCTCAGCTACGGCTTCCAGGCCGGCGATCTGACCAATCGCCGGGAGCTGCAGCGCCTCCTCGCCTCCTTCCGCGGCAAGCCGGAGGAACAGGCGCTCAAGATCGGCCTGCTCGAAGAGCCTGAAGCGCGCGCGTTACGCCACCCAGCCGCTCGGCCATTTCGGTCTGGCGAAAAACAACTACACCCATTTCACCAGTCCGATCCGGCGCTACGCCGATCTCGTCGTGCATCGCACCCTGGCCGATCGCGGCGGCAAAAGCGGCGCGCGTCGTGGCGCCGGGGAACTGGCCGGTGTCGCCGAGCACATCTCTGCCACCGAGCGGGTCGCGGCCGATGCCGAGAACGAGTCGGTCAAACTGAAGAAGCTCGAGTTCCTCCAGCTCCAGCTCACGCGAAAAAAATCCGCAGGTCTTCCGCGCCGTGGTCCTCGAAGTGCGCAACTACGGCCTGCTCATCGAGCTACCGGAAGTGCTCCTGACCGGCCTTGTCCACATCTCTTCGATTCAGGACGACTTTTACGGCTTTGACGGCCCTCGGCGTCGCCTGGTTGGGCGCCAATCGAAACGCGTCCTGGCAGTCGGCGACACCCTCAAGGTGGTGGTCGCCCGAATCGACGTCTTCAAGCGCCAGGCCGACTTCGCGATCGTGAACGAAGAGCAGAAGCGCGCGACCGAAGGGCAGCGGCCAGCACGGCGCCCCTCGCGCCGAAACCGATCGTAGCCTAGGCACGGCTCCGAACCCAAGGCGCGCTTTCTCTCGTCTGACAGAGTGACGGCGGTCTCCGCTTGCCGCCGGAAGCGGAAGCTGAGATAGCGACGGAAAATCCTGTGACTGCAACCAAAACGCGAAAGATTTTGCTTCCCTTTTCGCTGGACGCCAGCCTAACATCCGCCCCGCAGAATATGGACAGCATCATTGAATCAAGGGAGCTGCAGATTGAGCGGAAATTTTTCTCGATCGATCTGCGTGAGAACGGGCGCGGGCGCTTCCTGCGCATCACCGAAGACAGCCAGGGCCATCGCAATGTCATCATCGTGCCGATGTCCGGGCGTGGACGATTTCGCTGACGCGATCGACGACGTGCTCGACGCTGAGCCAGCCGCGCAAGAACAATAACGTAACGCCCGGCGAGGAGTCTCTTCCCAGCGTCGGGGCGCGGTGGCATTTCTTCCGCGAGGTCGGGAGGACCTCGCGGTTTGCGCGGCTCCGGCAAAAAAATACGGGGAGCGGGGGTTGCCGGCCCCACCTCGAGTCACCAAAGAGTGCACGACGTCGCCGATGAATCCGGGAGGATTGTGAACAAAGTGCGGCGCTAATGCTGTTGTCCGTGAAGGCGCTGTCCGGCAAAAAGCTCGGCCCGGAATTGAAGACCAGCCGGCGATCGCGGAATTCGCTAATAAACCGCGGCCAGCGCCATTCCCGAAAGGATCAGGAGTATTTTTTTTAAAATTAATTCCCAGCGAGAATCGGCGGCAAGGCTGAGAGAGTTCCAGAAAGGGGCCAAGCCTTTTTCTCGACTTTCCCGAGTAGTTGCGGCCTTGCAGAGACCGGGCCGCTGCGTTAACACTCGAAACTCGCTTCCGGTTTGCGCTCCCGCCGCAACTTCCATTTCTCATGGCTAAAAAAACAAAACCGCCCGCTCGAAGCCCGCCCCGAAAACCAAGCCCCAGCCCGAAAAAACGACGCGCCACGTTTACTACTTTGGCGACGGCAAAGCCGACGGCGCCGGAAACATGAAGCCGCTGCTCGGCGGCAAGGGCGCCAACCTCGCGGAGATGACCCGCATCGGCCTGCCGGTGCCGCCCGGGTTCACGATCACGACCGAAGTCTGCACTTATTTTTACGAGAACAAACGCACCTATCCGAAAGGGCTCGAGGCCGAGGTCGCGGCGGCGCTGGCCAAGATCGAGAAATCGGTCGGCAAAAAAGCTCGGCGACAAGAAGCGCCCGCTCCTGGTCTCGGTCCGTTCCGGCGCGCGCGATTCGATGCCGGGAATGATGGACACCATTCTCAACCTCGGGATGAACGACACCGTGGTGGAGATCGTGGCCGAGCAAATCGAACAACCCGCGCTTCGCCTGGGATTCCTACCGCCGTTTTCTGCAGATGTATGGCGACGTCGTGATGGGCGTGCAGAAACGCGCCGGGCGAAGATCACGAGCCTTTCGAGAGCGTGATCGAGCATATCAAGGATCAAGCGCTACGGCAATCACAATTTCCCCGACGTGAGCTTACCGTCGATGATCTGAAGGAGCTGGTGGAGCGCTTCAAGGCGCTGATCAAAGAGCGGACGGGCAAATCGTTCCCGCAGGATCCGAGCAAGCAGCTCTGGGGCGCGATCGGCGCCGTCTTCGGTTCCTGGATGAACGACCGCGCGATTGTTTACCGCCGCAAGTACGGCATCCCGCACGAATGGGGCACGGCGGTGAATGTGCAGACGATGGTCTTCGGCAACATGGGCGACACCAGCGCGACCGGCGTCGCCTTCACGCGCGACCCGGCCAGCGGCGAGAAGGTTTTCTACGGCGAATATCTCATCAACGCCCAGGGCGAAGACGTGGTCGCAGGCGTGCGCACGCCGCATCCGATCGCGCAACTGGCGGACGAAATGCCCGCCGCGCATGCCGCGCTGATGAAAGTGCGCGCCTGCTCGAGAAACATTTCAAGGACATGCAGGACCTCGAGTTCACGGTCGAAGACAACCGCCTCTACATCCTGCAAACCCGCAACGGTAAACGCACCGGTCTCGCCGCGGTGCGGATCGCGGTCGAGATGGTCGACGAGCGCCTGATCTCGAAGGAGGACGCGATCCGACGCATCCCGGCCGATTCGCTCGCGCATCTGCTCGCGCCGATTTTCGATCGCAAGTCGGTCGCCGCCGCGAAAAAGATCGGCAGCGGCTTGCCGGCCGGTCCCGGCGCGGCTTCCGGCACGTTGTTTTCAGCGCGGAGGAAGCCGTCGGCGCGCCGAGAGCGGCGAGAAAGTCGTGCTCGCCCGAATCGAAACTTCGCCGGAAGACTTGCGCGGCATGATCGCGGCCGAGGGCATTCTTACTTCGCGCGGCGGAGTTTCCTCGCACGCGGCGCTCGTCGCGCGGCAGATGGGCAAAGTTTGCGTCTGCGGCGCGGCCGGGATCCAGATCGATTACCAGAAGCGCACCCTGATCGGCCAGCGGCGTCACCTTGAAGGAAGGCGATTACCTTTCGATCGACGGCACGGCGGGAGAGGTCTTCGCCGGCGAAGTGACCACCGCCGCCGTCCGAGATCGTGCAGGTGCTGGTCGACCGCTCGCTCGACGGAAAGAAAAGCGCCACCTACCAGCAATACTCGAAGCTGATGAGCTGGGTCGATCGAGCCCGGAAGCTCGACGTCCGCACCAACGCCGACACGCCCGAGCAAGTCGAGTAACGCCGTCGCCTTTGGCGCCGAAGGGATCGGGCTTTGCCGCACCGAGCACATGTTTTTCGAAGGCAATCGCATCGACGCGATGCGCGAGATGATCCTGGCCGAGAACAAAGAAGCGCGGGTCAAAGCGCTGGCGAAGTTGCTGCCCTATCAGCGGAAGGATTTCGCCGGCATCTTCACGGCGCTCGATGGCTTGCCGGCTACGATTCGCTTCCTCGATCCGCCGCTGCACGAATTTCTTCCGCACGACAAAGAGCAGCAGCTCGATCTCGTCGAAGAAGATTGGCATTCCGGTCGAGACAAATCTCGCGGCGGGTGCGCGAGCTGCACGAATTCAATCCCGATGCTCGGCCATCGCGGCTGCCGGCTCGGCATTGTTTATCCCGAGATCTCCGAGATGCAGGCGCGCGCCGTTTTCGAAGCCGCCGCCGAGGTGCAAAAGAAGGGCAAAAAAGTGCGCGACCGAGATCATGATTCCGCTCGTCGGTTATCCGCGCGAACTGAAACTGCAGATCGAGATCGTCCACCGCGTCGCGGCCGAAGTGGCGAAGGAAAAGAAAGACGAAGTTCAATTATCTCGTCGGCACGATGATCGAAATCCCGCGCGCCGCGCTGGTGGCCGACGAGATCGCGCAGGACGCGGAGTTTTTCAGCTTCGGCACGAACGATCTGACCCAAACCACGCTCGGGATGAGCCGCGACGATTCCGGCACGTTTCCTGCCCGCCTACGCAGAGCTGGACATCGTGCCGAACAATCCCTTCGCCGCGATCGACCAAAAGGGCGTCGGGCGCCTGATGGAAATGACGCGCGACCTCGGGCGCAAGACGCGGCCCAAGATCAAGCTCGGCATTTGCGGCGAACACGGCGGCGAACCATCGAGCGTGAAATTCTGCCATCGCCTCGGACTCGACTACGTCAGTTGCAGCCCGTTCCGCGTCCCGATCGCGAAGCTGGCGGCCGCCCAGGCCGCGCTCGAAAAGTAGGGCGACCCTAACGGGATTCGAACCCGTGTTACCGCCGTGAAAGGGCGGTGTCCTAGGCCACTGGACGATAGGGTCAGGAGGAGCGCCCAATATCGGAGAGCGCGCACCGCTGATGCAAGGGATTTTCAGGACGCGTGCGCCGGCGCAGCTTTTGCGAGCAGTTCGCGCGGTGCGCTCGGTCGCGCCGCGATGCGGGTCGAGCACGGCTCGGCGCGTCTGGCTGACGAGTTGGTCGCGGTGCGCGGCGTCGCCGCAGGAGTTCAGCAAGGCAGGCGTAAGTGCGCGGCTTCGTCAGCCTGGCTGGAGCGCTCCGCCGGCGGCAACGTAGCGTGCGGCCGAGAGGCGGCGAAGTTTTCCATGTGCGGACCGAAGACGACCGGGCGATCGGCCACGATGGCTTCGACCGGATTTTGTCCGCCGCGGGCGGTCAGGCTTTTGCCCATGAAGACGATCGTCGCGACCGAGTACCAATCCCGCAGTTCGCCGGTGGTATCGAGGAGCAGGCAGTCGGGCTCGGCGCCGGGTCGCTGACTCGCTGCGCCGCGCGGTCGTCAGGCCAGCGTCTGGAAATGGGCGGCGATCTCCTGTGATCCGCTCGACGTGCCGCGGCGCGATGATCAGAAAAAGATCGGGAAATTCGCGCCGCAACTCGCAGGAAAATTCGCGCCAGAATTTCTTCTTCGCCCGGGTGGGTGCTTCCGGCGAGCAGGATCGGCCGGTCGGCGTCAACGCCGAAGTCTGGCCAGAACGCGGCCCGCGGCATCTGCGGATCCGACTCGACGCTTTCCGGGATCGAATTTGATGCTGCCGACCGGATGAATGCGATCAGGTCGCACGCCTAACGACCGCCCAGCGCGCCACGTCCTCGGTTTCCTGCACACAGACCAGATCGAGTCTGTGGAAATAGGGCCTGACGAAAAATCGAAATCGCCGGAAGCGCCTTTCCGAGCGGGGAGAGAGACGAGCGTTGACGAGCGCGAGTGGGATGGCCGCCGGTGCGGCGATGGCGGTCATGTTCGGCCACACTTCCGCTTCGACCAGGACGATGCGGCCGGGCCGAATGACGGCGAAGGCACGGCGCATGATCGGCCAGAAATCGAGCGGCGTGTAGAGCACCTCGATCCAGTCCGGCGCCTGCTTGCGGGCCAGGGCGAAGCCGGTCGTAGTCGTGGTGGTGAGGACGACGCGCAGGGCGGGCTGCCGCCGTTGCATCTGCGCGGCGAGTTTCAACGCGATCATCACTTCGCCCACGCTGACCGCATGCAGCCAGGTGCGCCGCCGGGCGCAGAGCACGGTGCGGTTTCGCGATCGTAGAAGCCCAGGCGCTGGCCGAATTTGTCCCGGTAATTTCCGCGCCGGAGCATCTTGACGAGATAGCCCGGCAGGAAGAGGAGGAGGGCGAGGGGGAAGAGCAGGTTGTAGAGGAAGCGGATCATGCGGCGGCGCTTGCTGCTGAAGAAATCGTCTCGGTCGCGCCGTAGGTTTTGCGCCGGATCACCTCCCAGAAATCCGTCGGTCGGCAAGCGTTCGCCCGGGTCGTTTCTCAAGGACAAAGATTCCCTCGCTCGTCAGGCGGGCGGGCAGGCGGTCGTTACGGAGAAGCAGCTTGGTGAAGGACGTCGCCCAGCTTCGACTTGTCGTAGGGCGGGTCGGCGAAGATCAAGTCGTGCGGCTCGGCGGTGCTGGCATGGCTGAGGAAATCAAAGACGTCCTGTTTGCGGATCCGGCCGCTCAGCCCGGTTTGCGCGAGGTTGCGTTCGATCGCGCCGATCGCCGCCCGTCGTTTTCCACAAACATGGCCGCGGCCGCGCCGCGGCTGAGCGCCTCGATCCCCAGCGCTCCGGTGCCGGCGAAGAGATCGAGCACGCGCGCCCCGATGCACGCGTTCGCCGAGGCTGGAGAAGATCGCGGCTTTGACCCGATCCATGGTCGGACGGATGTCAGTCTTTGGGACGACCAGTCGGAGGCCGCCGGCAGCTCCCGGCGATGACTCTCATGGCGACGGGGAGGGTGTGGCCGATGGCGCGGGTGAGATTTGATCCGGCGCGACGGCGGCGGATGGGGAAGCGACCGGCACGGCGGCCTCTGTATTTTCGTTAGGCGAAGGGTGAGGGCGGTGGCTCGTCTTCGGCCGGCTTTTTCTTCTTTTTCGGCATGGCCGAAAAGGCTGCTGATCACACCGCCCAGATCGCGCAGATCGCGGCCGACGAGCTTGTCCATCAGATTGGTCTTGGGCCGATCGACCGTGCCGCTGATTTTGAAATCGACCGCGGCATACCCCGCCGGTTCGACGAGCGGCTGAAAATTTTCCCGGATCGGAGCGAAGAGCTGGCGGCGCACTTTGTCATTTAGGGCTAGCTGCGATTCGAGGCGCAATTTGCCGCGGAAACTGATCGTGCCGGTCGCGGTCAGGCGAATGTTAGGCGAGCGCAAAAGCAGTTGATCGATCGTCACGATGCCGGGGCTGATGTGATATTTCACCTCGGCCTGCTCCAGTTGCAGTTGCATCAATTCGTCGATCTGCAGGATCTGGCCGAGAGCGACGAGCAAACTGTATTGCTGCAATTTTCCATCGCGCAGAATTATTTCGCCGCGGCCGGAAAGGGCGTTGCTGTCGGCGGTTTTGCCTTCGGCATCGAGAAATCCTTCCACTCGTCCCTGGATCATCCCGGCCGGCCCGCCCGCGTTGGTCATCAGTTTCTCCGCCTCCAGGTCGCGGAATTTCACCTGGGCGGTAAAGGGCGAATCCGCTGCCTGCAACTCCATCTCAAACCGCCCGGTGATCGTCCCGCCGGCGGCGTGGGCGGAAATGTTGGAGAAGGCCGAGCTCCGACGGGTCGTAGCGCAGCGGCGACTCCAGATCTTCGATGAAGAAACGGTCGCGCAACGAGATTTTCTCGACGCTGGCGTTGCCCTTGATTTCGCGTCGCGGTGCGGAAGCTGGAGCGAAAATCGAGCCCCCTGAATTTCGCGATGACCCGCCGGCGGAGTCGAGAAAAGTGAAGTCGCCATCCTTCAGGTTGACGCGCTGAACTTCCGGGGTGAAGACTCGCGCGGGGGCGGCTCGGCGAGAGCGGGTTCGTTAGGCGGCAGGGTCGGCTCGCGGCCGGGGCCGTCGCCCGGCTCGGCCGGCGACGTCACTGGGACGCTGGAAAGCAGCGGCCGCGAGGGGGAGCGCGGCGGCAGCTTCCTCGGCGGTAGCTCGGGCAAACGCCATTTGCCGGCGGAATTTTGCGCCCAGACCACTTCCGGTTTGATCAGGGAGACCTGCCGGATGACGAGGCGATCGCCGAAGAGCGACCAGAATTGCACCCGCAGTTGGAAGCTCTGCGGCCTGGAGAAAATTTCCTTCCGAGCCTGCCGCTTCTCCTGCGGGATGGTGATGCCGTTGAGTTTGAACCCGCTCCAGGGCGTGACGCTGATCTGGCCGAGACGTAACGGAGTGTTGAGCCGCTGGCTGAGTTCCTGCTGAATGCGATGGTGCGTCCCTTGCGATTGCACATAGAGATTGACCCCAGCAGGACGACAGAGCCCAGCAGCACGAGCGCCACCGAGCAGCCAGAGCAGGAGCTCGGCCGAGCTTTTTCACCGGGGAAAGCTACGCAGCGGGGGATTGAAGAAAAGATGAAACCGGCCTAACAAGTTATCCCTTGTCGAAAACCTGCGTCATTCTAAATCCGGCGGCGCGGAGCGAACGCGCCCGGCGCTGGGAAGAACGGCTACGCACGATGTGCGGCGATGCCTTCTTTTGCGCGACCGTGCGAGCGGGAGACGCCGAGGTGCAGGCGCGGCAGCGCGGTGGCGGAAGGCTTCGATCGGATCGTGGCGGCGGGCGGCGATGGAACGATTCATGAGGTCGTGAACGGCATCGCCGGTTCGGATGCGGCCCTTGGCCTGATGCCGATGGGCACGATGAACGTCTTCGCCAACGAGCTCGGCCTGCCGGCCAATGATCTCGGACGCTGCTGGGACATCATCCAGGCGGGACAGACGCGGTGTGATCGACCTGCCGTCGGCTAACGAAAAGCATTTTGTCCAGCTGGCCGGGGTCGGCCTCGACGCGCAGGTGGTGAAGGAAACGAGCCGGGCCTTTAAGAAGAATTTCGGTCCGCTCAGTTATCTCATCTCCGCCGCGCAGATCGCCAGCCGGCGCCCGCCGCGGCTTCTGATTGAGTCCGAGGATGCAGTGGACGGAGGAAGGCTCGTTTGTCCTTGTCGGCAATGGCCGGCTTTATGGTGGTCCGTTTCCTTTCTTCAAGCACGCGGTGATCGACGACGGCTTGTTCGATGTGCTCGTTTTCAAGCAGCTCGGTTACATCGAGCTGATCAAGTATCTGCAGAACGTCATCTTCACCTCCGACATCACGACCCGGAAGTCGAGTATTTCCAGACCAAGCGCCTGCGGGTGAGCAGCCTGAGGAAGTGCCAGTGGAGTTGGACGGGGAACTGGTCGGAAGTTGTCCGGTCGAATTCCAGATGCAACCGCGCGGGCTGAGAGTGCTGACCGGTTTGTCACAACGGCGAATGCGCATGCAGAAGGCCGCTCGACCATGTCGCGTCTCGGCGGGTTTGGGTTCCCAATGACAAGGCGGAACGTTTACGATATTTTTCAATTCATGCGCCTGTCCGGTCGAAAAGCATCGTCGCACGCGCCCCGCTGGACGCCGCGGCAACGCGTGGTTCTCTTCTCGCTGCTGGGAGTCAATCTGGGTGTTTTCATGCTCAACAGACTCTGCAGGCCTACCAACCCGCGGTTTCGGTCAGCTTTCTTGGGCTCAGTTACCGCGGAATCGATCAAGCCTATCGCCTGGCAGTTTCTCAGCGCCATGTTTCTGCATGCCGGCTTCCTGAGTTTTGCCGGCAGCATGTTCCTTCTCTACTTCATCGGGCGCGATGTGGAGTCGATTCTTGGGCAAAGGCATTTTCTTTATCTCTACCTGGGCGGCACGATCGGCGGGGAACTGGGGCATCTTTTCCTCATGCCCGCGACCACCGTCCTGCTCGGCGGCGACGGGCGGGGTCGCAGCGGTGGTAGTCGCGTTCGCCACCATCCTGCCGGAGCTGGAATTGACTCAGTCGCTCTTTTTCATCCTGCCAGTGAAGCTCAAAGCGAAGTATCTGGGTTACGCCGTCTTCGCGCTTGGTCTCTTGCTTCTGATCGTCGATCGGGAGGGCGTAATTAGCCATAGCGCCTGCCTGGGCGGCGGCGCGGCCGGCTGGCTCTACGCGCATCTGCTCGGGTTCGGTCGGCCGTCTTTTCGTGGAGCGAATCATTTGGCAGCGCCGGGTGGAAGGCGAGCGTCGCCGGCAAATGTCGCTCGAGGAATTCATCAGCGGGGAAATCGATCCTCTGCTTGAAAAAATTTCGCGGAGCGGACTGGGCAGCCTGACCCGGCGCGAGCGGCGGAGCTGGCGCAGGCGCGCGAAAAGATGACCGAACCACCGCAATAGCGTGGCGGTGGCGGAGTCGTTAGGGGAAATTAGCCCGAAGCCATTCGTCCCGCCCAGGTGGCGGCGCACCCTGGCGGCGATCGAGGCCAACTGGCCGGGCGACGCCCCGCCGCTTCGCCGAGATCATCGCCAACTTTCCGTTAGGCAAGGAGCGCTCTCTTTCATCTTCTTTCCGTCTCCAGTATCTGCGGCGCGCGCCTGACTGCAGCATCCGGAGATTCTTCTCTGGCTGGCCCATCCTGATATTTGCGCCGACCGCCGCGGGTTCGGCCGGATGCTGACTGATCTGCACAACCTGGCTGGCCGCGCGCCGATCGCGGCCGATAACTTTCGCATTCTCCGTTTCTGGAAAGGGCGCGAAATGGTGCGGATCGCCCTGCGCGAAGTGGCCGAGGCTGCCCCGCTGGAGGAGACACTGATCGAGTTGTCGCAACTGGCCGATATTTGCCTAACGAATGTCTACGAGCACTGGAACGGCGAGCTGCGCCAGCGCTGGGGTTCGCCGGAAAGCCAGTTCGCCATCATCGGATTGGGGAAGCTGGGCGGGCGCGAACTGAATCACAGCTCCGATGTCGATCTCATTTTCGTTTACGGTGAAGAAGGACAGCTGACCGCCCAACTTCAGCTATCACGAATGGTTTACCCGGCTCGGGAACAAGATCATCGAGACCTTCGCGGCCTCCGATCCGGCCGGGTCGCTCTTTCGCGTCGATCTGCGGCTGCGCCCGGAAGGAAGCGCCGGCCCCCTCGTCCGCTCGCTCGAGAGCATGGAGAACTACTACGCCGGTTTCGGCGAAATGTGGGAGCGGCTGGCGTTGATCAAAGCGCGCTGGATCTGCGGCGATCGCGAGCTGGCCTATGATTTTCTGCGACAATTGCAGCCGTTTGTTTTCCCGAGGAGTCCCGACCCCCGATCTGCTCGACGAAGTGGCCGCGATCAAGCGCCGGATCGAGCGCGATATCGTGGGCCACGAGGACCGGGACCGGAATGTGAAACTCGGCGCGGGCGGGATTCGCGAGATCGAGTTTGTCGTCGCAGGCGCTGCAATTGTTGCACGCGGCCCGGCATCCTTTTTTGCAGGAAGCCGGGACCTTGAAGGCGCTCCGCGGTTTGGCCGAACTGGAGTTTTTGCCTAACGAAGACGCGGCCAGGCTGGAACGCGGCCTATCGATTTTTCCGCCGGGTGGAGCATCGGCTGCAGATCGAGGCGGAACAGCAAATGCATACCGTCCCGGAGAACGGCGAAGCGCTTCGGGCTGCTCGCGCGCAGTCTCGGATTCGGCGGACGGGGCCGAGCTTATGGCGAACCTGCACGAGCGAATGGCAGGAGGTGCGCACGATTTTCCGGCGCGTGGTTCAGGGTGAGGGCACCGAAGGGGGTGGCCGCGGCGGATTTCAGCCGCTTTCGCGATGAAGCGCAGGCGGCCAAGGCGGTGACGCAACTGGGCGAAAGCGCCGCCGGTTTTCACGTCGCGCCGCGCACGCGGCAGATTTTCCGCAAGCTGCGGCCGGCGCTGCTCGACTGGCTGGCACGCGCGGCTGATCCCGACGCGACCCTGACGCCAGTTTGTGCGCTTCGTGGAGGCCTACGGCTTTCGCAGTCTGCTTTTTGAATTGCTGGCGGCCAATCCGCGCCTGCTCGAGCTGCTGGTGAAGACTTTCGATGCGAGCGAAGCGGGCGGCGGCTGGCTGATTCGACGGCCGCAGTGGCTCGAAGAACTGACCCGGAGCGGTATGCTCGATCGCACTTTCGATGTCGCGCAGCATCTCGAGCGTTTGCAGTCGTTAGGCGCGACGAGCGCAGAAGATCGATGAAGTGCGGGTCTATCGGCAGCGTGAATCGCTCCGCATTCTCCTGCGTGACGTGCTCGAGATCGTGCCGTTGTCGCAGTTGCTCGCCGAGCAAAACGACCTGGCCGAGGCCTGCCTTGTTTTGTCGATCAGTTGTTGAATCCGGAGCAAAACCTCACCATCGTCGCGCTCGGAAAATTCGGCGGTCGGGAGATCGGTTACGGCGCCGATCTGGATGTGATTTTTGTCGGCGAGAATCCGCGCCCGGCGCAGAACCTGATCGGCGAGATGGCGCTCTCGACCGCGGAAGGAAGCTTCGCTGCGATCGATCCGCGGCTTCGGCCGGAAGGCGAAAAGGGGCCGCTGGTCTGTTCGCTGGAAACATTGGGTGCCTATTACGAGAAACGTGCCCAATTCTGGGAGTTGCAATCATTGACCCGGGCGCGGCGCCATCAGCGGCCCGCTCCGGCACGATTTCGAGGCGTTGGCGCGCGAGCTATGGCTGGCAGCGGGACGCCGTTCCGATCTGGTCAGCCAGATCGAGAACATGCTGGTGCGCATTTCGAATGATCGTGGAAGCGGAAACGACTTTTACGACTTCAAGACCGGGATTGGCGGAATGATCGAAGCCGAATTTCTGGTTCAGGGATTGCAAATGCGCCATGGAATCTGGGAACCGAATTTCCTTGGCGCGCTGGATAAGCTGCGCGGGCAAAGAGTGATGGAAGCAAGCGATGCCGGGAACCTGCGCAGTGCCTATAATTTTCTGCGCGTTTGCGAGTCGGTCCTGCGACGCTGGGGAAATCGCAAGTATCGCGCGTCTACCCACCAGCCGAGAGGAGGAGAACATTTTTGCCCGGCGGATGAAGTGCGCCACGATCGAGGAATTTCGTGTGCCCTACAGCAAGGCGCGCGAGACGATTCATTCCCTCCGCCTGCGTTACCTGGTCGAGTAAGGAGCGATCAGGAGTATCCCAGCAGCCTGGCCAGGCCATAGAGGAGCCAGAAGCTGACGGCCAGACTAACGACTAGAATTGCAGCCAGGGCGACGAGAACGAGGGCCACGAAAAGCCAGTCGCTCTTGGTGGAAGCGCGGGGAGCGGCGGTATGCCGTTTGAGCAGTTCATAATTGCGGGCGTTGGATTTAAACCAGAAAGAAAAGGCGTCGCCCGCCACTGGGATGATCCCGATCGCCTCGTTGATCAGGATGTTGAGCGACATGCGAGCAAGCAGGATTTTGGGAAGGCCGCGCCGCGCGGCTGCGATCAGCGCCATCGCAGAAATAATGGCTGACCCGGTGTCGCCGAGGCCGGGGAGCAATCCCATCAGCGGGTCGAGCCCGAAACGAAACTGGGTGCCGGGGACGCGGAGGAAGTTGTCCATGATGAGCGCGAGCCAACGAAAGAGCGGCTCGACCTCAGCTGCGTTTTTTCTTTTCCTCGGGCGGAAGGACCTCCCATTCGAGTTCCTGCGCTTGGTTGGGTGTCGGCATTGTGGTGAGGCAGCCTGCGCTACCGCCGCCCGCTTAACCCGGAATCTCTTTCAGCATCTGCGCGTTGGTCGGAAATTTCTTCACGAACATGAGCAGACGCTCGATCGCTTCGACCGGTTTGTGCCCGGCCAGACCGCGACGGATGAGATTGATCTTATCCAGTTCCCACGGCTGGAGGAGCAATTCCTCGCGCCGGGTGCCGGAGAGGAAAATATCGACCGCCGGATAAGTGCGCTGGTCGCTGATCTTGCGATCGAGCACGAGTTCCATGTTGCCGGTGCCTTTGAACTCCTGGAAGATCAGCTCATCCATTCGGCTGCCGGTCTCGATCAGGGCCGTGGCGACGATCGTTAGGCTGCCGGCTTCCTCGGTATTGCGTGCGGCCGCGAAAATTTTCCGCGGAATCTCCATCGCGCGGGCATCGATGCCGCCGCTCATGGTGCGCCCACCGCCGCCAGTCGCGTTGTTAAAAGCGCGCGCGGTGCGGGTGATCGAGTCGAGCAGAATGAAAACATCCTTGCCCGCTTCGACGAGGCGCTTGGCGCGTTCGACCGCGAAGCTGCGCGATGCGAGTATGGCTCTTGATGTCGCTGTCGTTGGAGCTGGCCATCAATCTCCGCCGTCGGGACGGTGCGCCGGATATCGGTCACTTCTTCCGGCCGTTCGTCGACCAGCAGAATGATCAACTTCATCTCCGGATGATTCTTCACCACCGCATCGGCGATGTGCTGCAGGAGCGTCGTCTTGCCGGTGCGCGGCGGAGCCACAATCAAGCCGCGCTGCCCTTTGCCGAGCGGCGTCATCAAATCCATGATCCGCGTGGTGTAACGATCCGGCACCGTTTCGAGCTTGATCCGCTCGTTCGGATTGATCGTGGTCAGCTCTTCGAACGGGCGCAGGTCCTGATACTTGGTCGGCTCTTCGTCGTTGATCTTGAGCAGCCGGGTAATCTGGGGCCCGCGATTGCCGCGCCGGGTTTCGCCGTAGACCCACATGCCGTCGCGGAGCTGAAAGCGCCGACGATTTCCGGGGTGACGAAAATATCCTGCGGGGTCTGGACAAAATTGCGTTTCGCGTCGCGCAGGAAACCGAAGCCTTTGCCGGAAATCTCGATGATGCCTTCGCCGAATTCGGGTTCGCGCGGCAGTTCACCGTTCTGATGCCGCCTTGCGACGCTCACTGTTGCTCTGCCCTTCGCGACTTTCTTCGGTCGCCTCGACAAATTGCGCGGCATCCTCTCGCCGGCGCTCGGCTTCCTGGGAAGTATCGTCGTCGAGAATCTCAGGCCCGTCCCGGTCGTCCCGGTTTGTCGTCGCCAGCTGGCGGCAGGACCGCGTTCGTTGTCGTGGCGGCGCCCGGAACGGCGGCGGGAGGGGCGGCGGCGTCGAAATGGCGCGCTCGGTGCCTGGGTAGGCTCTTTTTGATTTCTTCGCTCATAATTGAAACCGGCGTTTGGCGGAGACGGCACGACGGAGGGTGCCGGCTCACAGTTTTTAAGCTGGCAATCTGGCCAGCACCTCGTCGGGAATATCTAAATTGGAATAGACGTTTTGAACGTCGTCGTCGTCTTCGAGGCTTTCGCAGAGACGCAATACCTGCAGCGCAGCCTCCTCGTCGGCGACATGAACAGTCGTGTCGGGAATGAAAGTAAACTTTTGCCCATCGATCGTGACGCTCGCGTGTTTGAGCGCCTCAGCTACGGCGTAGAGCTGATCGTGGGAAGTGAGGATAACATACTGTTCCTCTTCCGTTGTCAACTCCTCCGCCCCGGCGTCGAGGGCCAGTTCGAAGAGGCGCTCCTCTCCGATCGCGGCTCGCGGCACGGTGATCTGTCCTTTTTTATGAAACATGTAAGAAACGCTCCCGCTCGTCCGAGGTTGCCGTGGTTCTTGGAAAAATGTGCCGGATTTCCGCGGCGGTGCGGTTTTTGTTGTCAGTCGTTGCTTCCAGCAGTCACTGCCACTCCGCCCGGGCCATAGCCTTCGTAAATGATTTCTTCGAAATGCGCCTGGTCGACACCCTCGCCGGTCCCGCGCTTGATCGCGCGTTCGATGTTGTCGTTAGGCATGCTTTGCCCCCGCGCCATCTCGATCACGCTGCGAAGGCGAGGATTGCCCGCCGGATCCCCTCCGCCGAGCCGGGCTGCCACGCTAATCTCCTTCGAGAACTTGCTGAAGATCGTGCCGCGCTTCACGTCCAGCGCGCCTTTGGCACGCTTCACCTTTGACCATTTGCTATGTCCCGCCATGGAATGGGAAAATGCGTCTGCGGACAAACCAGCGTTGCGCGGGGGAGCGGAGCCGGGACGCCTCGAAAGAAGAAGACTCGCGAGGAAGCAAACCGAAGCTCATTCAATCGCAACGCGCGCGGATTGTCAACCTTGGCGGGTCGCGTTCGCCCCGTGAGATGCATCTGCGGAGGTCTTTCACGCGTCTTAAGTTTTTGTGAAAACGAGTTTTGCCACAAACCCGAAGGCGGGCGCAGGACCGGTTCCAGACTCGCATGACGGAAAAAGGCTCGCCGGACGCCTCTTGCGCACGCGCGAATTCTTTGGTCTGGTGCGGTCCTGCGTGGCCATGCATCCTTCCAGCTTACCCGCGGGATTCCGACCGCTCCCGAGGGGGCCGATCGAGGCGGGCGTCCGACCACGCGATCCGGCCGACGCCGAATTGGTGCGCCAAATGAGCGCCGGGAGCGAAGTGGCCTTCGCGACTTTCTACGACCGTTTCGCGCCCGGGCTTTTTTCGATGATCTACGCCATCCTGCGCGACCAGAAGGAATCCGAGGACGTGTTACAGGAAGCGTTTGTGCAAATGTGGAAACGGACCGCGACCTATGACCCGGCGCCGGAGCAGCCTGTTTACCTGGGCGGTGATGATCTCGCGACACAAGGCGATCGATCGGCTGCGCGCCAGGCAGACGGCAAAGCCGGCTGACCGAAGCAGTGGCGAGCGAAGGCGGACCTCTTCCGTTACGGCGCCGGCCGATCGGGCCGACAATGCTCTGGCGCGGACCGACGAACGCGAAAGAGTGCGGGCGGCACTGGCGCAACTGGGCGATGCGCAACGCGAAGCCCTCGACCTGGCTTTCTTTGCCGGCCTGACCCAAACGCAAATTTCCGAGAAACTGGGCACCCCGCTCGGAACAGTGAAAGCCCGGATAAGGCGAGGTCTACTCGCCCTACGCGAAGTACTGGGAGGAACTCCATCGTGAACGAGCCACTCGAAGAACAAGCATCGCTTTACGTTCTCGGCCTGCTCGAAAGCGCAGAGGTAGCGGCCTTCGAGCAAGAGTTGCAGTCGAATTCGGAACTGCGCGCCTTGGTCGACCAGCTCGACGAAGCTGCCGCCGCGGTATCCCATGCGGCCCCGCCGCATCCGCTCCCTCCCGAACTGCGCGCACGTGTGCTCGATTCCATCAGCAGGGGAGAAGAGTGTCGCCTTCCCGCGCCGCTCGGGTTGGATTCCGTGGGCTCTGGCCGCCTGTCTCGCCCTCACCTGCGCCTATCTTGTGGCCGAGCGCGGCGGATTGCAAAAACGTCATCACCCGGCTCGAGCAGCGCGATATTCTTTCGCAAATCCAAATCGCTTCGCTCAGCTCCAAGTTGGAAAGCGCGCCCGATGCCAACGCGGTCGTTGTCTGGGACCAGAAGAAGCAACGGGGAGTTTTGAAGGTGACCCAGCTTCCGCGTAACGCGGAGGATCACGATTACCAACTCTGGCTGGTCGATCCGCGCTACAAAGATCCAGTCGACGGCGGGGTCTTTCATGTCGCTAATGACGGTACCCTGCGGATCCCGTTTCATCCCTCTTCGCCGGTGCGCGAGGCGAAGGGATTCGCCATTAGTCTCGAACGCAAAGGTGGGGTCACCAAGGCCGAAGGGCCGATCGTGTTGCTCGGGAAATGAGGCGCGGGTTTTTCGTGCTCCTCAGTCTGTTGGCCTTCGCTGCCAGCGCGCTCGGGCATTCGAGCTCGAGCGCACCGAACCGAAGGACGGCGCGACCTTGAAAGAGGGGCCGCCGGAAATCCGCCTCTGGTTTTCGGAGCCGATCAAGGTGGGTCTAAGCACAATTGAGGTCCGGGACGCTGCCGGAAAGCAGGTCGATCAACGCAATCTCCGTGCTGATGAGAAAACGCCGGTGCTGGTTCACCTGTCGCTGTCGGCAAAGTTGGCAGCGGGTCCTTACAAGGTGACTTGGAGCGCGGTCGCACAGGATCTGCACGTCGGGAAAGGCAGCTTCAGT
This sequence comes from uncultured Verrucomicrobiae bacterium, assembly GCA_963749935.1. Classification (GTDB taxonomy): domain Bacteria; phylum Verrucomicrobiota; class Verrucomicrobiia; order Chthoniobacterales; family UBA10450; genus Palsa-1392. Next base: position 473,811 of record CAVVOH010000004.1, on the reverse strand, counting down.
TTTCGGGTGGCGCCCTAACGAAAACCGGCGAGCGCAAGCTGATAGATCAAACCTAGCGCTCCGGCCGCCAGTGCACGACCGGGATGATTTGCCAGCGCCAGCGGAGCAGTCCGATAAGCGCGGCTACACTTAATAGGATCGCGAACCAGTCTGGTGAGCCGCCGGGGTAGAGCGCATGCAGACCAAACCAGACCGCCAGATTCAAGACGACTCCCACAACCGCCGCGGTGATGGTGGAAAGTGCGGCTTGCAGTTGCCGATTGCCGCGCAGTTTCTCGATGTAGGGCCCTCCGAGGAAAATCCAGAGAAAACAAGGAACGAAGGTTGTCCAGGTGGTGAGGAGCGCGCCGATCGTCGCCGCGGCCAAGGGGGAGAAGCCACCGGGATGATTCCAGCCGCCCATGAAACCGACAAATTGCAGGACCATGATGAGCGGACCGGGCGTCGTCTCCGCCAGTCCGAGCCCGTCCATCATCTGGCCCGGTCGGAGCCAGCCATAATGGTCGAGGGCTTGTTGCGCGACGTAGGGCAGGACTGCGTAGGCGCCGCCGAAAGTCACCACCGCCGCCTTGCTAAAAAAAAGGCCCTCTTGAACAAGGGTATGGCGCGTGCCTAACGAAAAGCCGAGGAAGGCGATCGGTCCGAACCAAAGAATTAGACTAACGAGCAGGACCCGAAGACCGCGCCCCAGCGAGGGTTGGGTATGGCGGGGCGATTCGACCTCGTCGCCCAACACCGAATCGCTCTCCGCTTTCGCCGACCCGACCGTCACGATAAATTTCGACGGCCAGAATTCTCCCCCTAAAAGACCGAGCAATCCCGCGCTCAGAACGATGACCGGAAACGGGACCCTCAGTAGATAAATAGCGACAAAGGCCAGCGCGGCGATCGACCACATGACTTCATTCTTGAGCGCCTTGCGGCCGATCCGGATAACCGCGGCCGCGACAATCGCGATTACCGCTGGTTTCAGCCCGTAAAAGATGGCCGCGATCCATGGCACCTGGCCGTAGGAGGCATAGATGAAACTGAGCGTCCAAAGTAAAACCACTGACGGCAGAACGAAGAGCGCTCCCGCCACGATGCCGCCGGCGGTCCGATGCAGGAGCCACCCGATGTAGATCGCGAGCTGGGTCGCCTCCGGGCCGGGCAGAAGCATGCAAAAATTGAGCGCGTGGAGAAAGCGCGCCTGGCCGATCCAGCGTTTTCTTTCCACCAGCTCGGTTTGCATGATTGCGATCTGCCCGGCCGGTCCGCCGAAGCTGATGAACCCAAGCTTGAGCCAGAAGCGAAAAGCCTCGCCAAAACCTGGATGCGCAACAGCAGGCGCGATGTCGTTATTGATCTCGTTAGGGCGCGCCATCTTAGCTCCGTAGTTTCAGAACATTTGCATCTCCGGCGCCGACAAAGGAGAACAATCCGTGGGCACGAGTGATCAGGAAGTGAAAAAGGCGGTCGTCATTGGCGCCGGGCCGGCTGGATTGCGGGCCGCGGAGGTGGCTGCTGCGGAGGGCGTTCGCGTCGTGCTTTGCGAGGCGCAATCTTCCGCCGGGAGAAAATTTCTCGTCGCCGGTCGCGGCGGGCTGAACCTCACTCATAGCGAACCGGTGGAAAACTTTCCCGCCCGTTACCGGGCAGAGCCAGAAAGATGGCGCGACTTGCTGGCGGGATTTGGGCCCGATGCATTACGGGCTTGGGCGGAGGATCTGGCAGTCGAAACCTATGTTGGGACGAGCAAGCGCGTCTTCCCGCGTGGGCAAAAAGCGGCCGTGCTTCTGCGCGCCTGGCTGCAACGATTGCGGATAACGGGTATCGAATTCCGAACCGGCGCGCGATTGAGTCGGCTAACGAGAGACGGAAGTGGCTGGCGCCTCGATTTCGCCGATGGCAGCCGGACCAGGGCCGCCGCTCTCGTCCTCGCCCTTGGTGGCGCCTCCTGGCCGGAAACAGGTTCGGATGGCTTGTGGCCAGGCCTTCTTTCCGCGCATCAGGTCACCTTGACGCCTTTCGTCGCGGCCAACTGCGGTTGGAATGTGGACTGGCCGGCGGGCATGCTGGAACGTGCGGAGGGTTCGCCCCTCAAGAATCTAAATGTCAGTGCCAGCGATGAATCCGTCTCGGGCGAGCTCTTGGTTACCAGTTATGGGTTGGAGGGCGGAGCGATCTACCGGCTGGGACCCGTCCTGCGTGCGATGGATCGCCCGCAGTTGCGGATTGATTTCAAGCCGCAGGTTACGTCCGACCTGCTGAGCGAGCGTGCCTCCCAGTTCCCTTCGCCCAGCGACTGGTTCAGGGCCTGGAAGCTAAGCCCAGCGGCGCGTGCGCTGCTCGAAACCTTCTTTCCCGAGGATTGTGCGGAGCGCGCGACAGCGATCGCGCGATTGAAGGACTTCCCGGTTTCCTTGGAAAGCCCGCGACCGATCGCCGAGGCGATCTCGACCGCGGGCGGAGTCCCATGGGACGAGTTGAGCGATCAACTCATGCTGCACAAAATGCCGGGAGTTTTCCTGGCCGGCGAAATGATCGACTGGGAAGCGCCCACGGGCGGTTACCTGCTGCAAGGGTGTTTCGCGACAGGCACCCGCGCGGGTCGGGCGGCGGCGGAGTATGTCCGCTCAGCTTAGCTCATCCACTTCTTCCACCGCTTGCGCAGCGGTTTGACGTATTCATCCACGTCTACGTCGCGCACCCGGTCGATCCCGCCGCGGACTGCCTCGGCCGAGTCGGCATAGCCACGTTTCATCGTCTTCATGAGCGAAGGCAGAAAAGCGGGCGAAACCGAGCTCCAATCAAACTCGCGCAGGGCGCGCTTGATCGAGACGGAGGGCTCCTCAGGGCGCGAGGAGTAGCGAATCGCCAAGCCAATCGCGAGACCAAGGGCCAACGCGCCAAGCACAGTCGGCACCGGATTTTCTCGCAGGAAAAATTCCGTCCGCTCCCGCACGACGACCGCCTTCTGGCGAGTCTGATCCCAAGTATCGGAGGCGGCGTCGGAAAATTTCCGCGCTCCTTCGGCCATCCGGGCTTGGGCTCCGCGTTCATTCATCTCGCTGCCAAATTCCGTTTCAGACATCGGATCCTTGTCCGTGAAATTGTCTCCATTCGAATTCTTCATATCTTAAAATCGCACATCGTGGTCATTTTGCGCCCTTCGATTCGGCATTTCCGAACGGGTCGCATCCAAAGGGCCGCTGAAGCGCGAAACAAGAGAAGAAACAGAGCAGCAGGAGGGCAATACTATGAGCGAGGAACCGAAAGGAAAACCGGTGGATTTAACCGCCGAAGAGAAATATTGGCAGGAACATCACCACACTCAACCGCACGCGACGGAAGGCACGACTTTCGAGCATTATGCGCCGGCCTACCGGGTGGGTGCAGAGGCGGCCGAGAAGTATCCGGGCAAGGAATTCCACGAGATCGAAGATTCGCTTGCGCTCGATTACGAGAAGCATCAAATCGGCTCGGCCTTGCCCTGGGACCACGTGCGCGGAGCCTCCCGGGCGGCCTGGTCAAAGGTGAGCGGGCTCAATTCACCGCGTGACCCGACCCGTGGCATGCGCGGCGGCATTTGAGCAGACCCCCTCAGCGCCACTGGTGCTTCGGGTATTTGCGCTGGAGTTCTTGTTTGATGCGGGGATAACTGTCCCGCCAAAAGGTAGCCAGATCTTCGGTGATCTGGATCGGGCGATGGTTTGGTGCCAGGACCTCGATCCGGAGAGGCACCCGGCGGGAACCCATCGCCAGGCCGTGTGCGACGCCGTAAAGATCCTGGATGCGAGCTGCGACCGTCGGCGGCTTGTCGGCGCCATAAACAATTTTCGCTGTGCGCTCGTTAGGCAACTTAATCCTCTCCGGGGCGAGCTGATCGAGCGCGGCCCGTTGCGTCGTGCTCAGCCACGACTTCAGGACCGGCCCGACCGGACGCTCCTTGATCTCTTTGTAGCTGGTAGCTCCCTGGCAGACCTGTTCGATCAGGAGCGCGCGATCCGATTCCCCGATCGGCGGTAACTCCAGCTCGGGAAAGGTTTTGGCCGCGAAGTTAAGGCGGGCGATCCACTGCTCGACCGCGTGGTCCCATTTCTTGAGCGGACAATTTCCCGCCAAAACTTCCCGCGCCAGCAAGGCTGCCGCTTCCGCCGCCGGCACGCGATCCGATTTCTTTTCCACCAAAACCAGATCGCGGAAAACCACCACCGTTCGCCCCACCACCCGGCGCGCGGAGCCGTCGAAAGCCACCTCGGTCCGTTCCTGAATGGCGTCCGGGAAAAATTCGTGCAGCCATTCCATTTTGATCGCGGTCGCGAGCGAGAGCAAAACCTGGCGATCTCCGTCGCTTGACTCGATCTCGCGAATTTCCGACGCCGTCAGCAACTTGGCGCGATGAACCACGCTCTCGCGCGCCAGCACGCCGCGACGGTTGTGCACCAGCGCACAACGCAACGTGCCTTCATCGAGCCGCACCGCCACCTGGTCGGGGAATCCCGACAACACGCAGCGCGCGATCGCGCCGGGCCCGGCTTCCCGCTCTTTAGTCGCGAGGCCTTCGGCGCGCGCGATGGCCAGGAATTGCTCCCAGAGCTGGGCCGCTTCCCGCGCCGCGCCGGCGTTTACGCCCAAGCGGGCACAACGCCGTGGATCGAAGTTGTTCTTTTCGGCAAACCGAAACGCCCGTAAGAGAATGAAGAGATCGGATTCGTCTTCGCCGCCGAAGAAGTCTTCACGTTCGTCCCGCATTTCTTTTCCCTCCACGCGCCTGAGCAGATTGCGGCCCTGGGTGAGAGCGGCAATCAAGGCGATGCTGCGGACGCAGTGTTGTTCTTCGGCGGCCAGCAACATCCGCGCATATCGCGGGTGAATCGGAAAGGCGAGCATGCGCCTGCCTAACGGCGTGATCGCGCCCGCGCTCCCCGGAGGAATATTCCGGCGTGCGCAAATTGCTCCGAGATCGGCCAGGAGTTGCTCCGCGTTCTCGAGCGCCTTGGGTTCGGGCGGTTCCAGCCAGCGAAAGCCCGCGATGTCTTCAATCCCGCTCGCTTTCAAGGTCAGAACCACTTCCGCGAGGTCGAGCCGCTTCACTTCCGGTAGCTCTTGAGGCTGGCGCTCCACATGTTCGCTCTCCGTCCAGAGCCGCAGGCAATGTCCCGGCGCGGTCCGTCCCGCCCGGCCGGCGCGCTGCTCGGCCGAGGCGCGACTGATCTTTTCAATGAAGAGCGTGTTGATCCCGCGCCGCGGGTCGAAGCGCGCGATCCGGGCCAGGCCGCTGTCGATCACCACCCGCACGCCGTCGATCGTTAGGGAGGTTTCCGCCACGTTGGTCGCCACGATCACTTTGCGTTTCTCGTACTGGCGAAGGGCGGCGTCCTGCTCGGCCGGCGGCAGCTCGCTGAAGAGAGGCAGCGCGACGAAACGATCGCTCACTGGCGAGGCGCGGAGCGCGGAAATCGTCCGCGTGATTTCGTATTTGCCCGGCATGAAAATGAGGACGTCGCCTTCCGTCTGCCGGGCCAGCCGCGCCAGTTCGTCCGCGGCCAGGTCCCAGATCGGGTAATTCCCGGCTCGCACCGGTTTCGTTAGGTATTCGATTGCGACCGGATGCATTCGCCCGCTCGAAGTTAGGATCGGGCAGGGTGCGAGGAATTTTTCCAGTTTGTCCGACTCCAGGGTGGCGGACATGACGACAAGCTTGAGGTCGGGTCGTGTTTTTTCCTGCAATTGCGCGGCGCGCGCGAGGGTGATGTCCCCGTAGAGATGACGTTCATGGAACTCGTCAAAAAGAATCGCCGCCACCCCGCGCAATTCGGGGTCCTGCAGGAGTTGGCGAAGAAGAATTCCCTCGGTCACGAAACGGATGCGTGTCTTCTTGGAGGCGACTTTTTCGAAGCGAATCTGATAGCCGACTTCTTCGCCGAGTCGTCCACCCCGTTCGGCGGCCACGCGATTGGCCAGCAGGCGCGTGGCGAGCCGGCGCGGCTGCAGAACCACTACCTCGCCCTCGCCGAGCAGGCCGCGATCGAGCAGGATTTGCGGAACCTGCGTCGATTTGCCTGAACCGGTCGGCGCCTGCAGGATCAGTCGCGGCCGGGCTGCGAGCGATCTGAGGAGTTCTTCCTCGAGTTCGTAGATGGGCAGTTCGCGCGGGTTCATTTGGAATTGCCCAAAGGCAAACGGGGCAGGCGAGGCGCCCGCCCGACAGTCACTCTGCCGTCGACCGAAAGTCGGCGATAAAATCCGCGATGTCTTGCTCCCTCACCGACCAGGAACACATCAGGCGATAAATATCGGGCTCGATCATTTTGTAGAAGTGCCAGCCGCGCTTTTCCATTCTCTGCGCGACATCGTTAGGCAAGTGCAGGAAGAGCGCGCTCGCTTCGCGAGGAAAGGCGAGGCGCGCGCCGGCCGCGACCAGTTCCGTTTCCAGCCGCGCCGCCATTCTGTTGGCGTGCCGGGCATTTTTCAACCAGACCTCATCTGCCAGCAATCCTGCCCAGGGCGCAGCCAGGAAGCGCATCTTGGAGGCGAGTTGCGCGCCCTGCTTGGCTCGGAAATCGAATTCGCGTGCCAGCTCGCGGTCGAAGAAGACGACCAATTCCCCCGCCGCCGTCCCGTTTTTGGTCCCACCGAAGGAAAGGACATCGACCCCGCGCTGCCAGGTGATTTCTTTCGCTGCGCAATCAAGGGCGGCGACAGCATTGGCAAAACGAGCCCCATCCATATGCAACCGCAACTTGTGCTCGCGGGCGAAGGCGGCGACGGCTTCGAGTTCGTTAGGCGAATAAACCGTTCCGACTTCGGTCGCCTGGGTCAGGCTGAGTGCGCTCACCTTGGTGGAATGGACGTCGCGGTGCCGTCCCATCACCTCGGCCGCTTCGGTCAGATCGAGTTTGCCGTTTTCTCCGCCTACGCGGAGGAGCTTGGCTCCGCCGGAAAAAAACTCCGGTGCGCCGCATTCATCGGTCTCGATGTGCGAGCGTTCGTGGCAGATGACGCTGTGGAATGAGCGGGCCAGATGGGCCAGGGCGAGCGCATTGGCGGCGGTGCCGTTGAAGACGATGAACGTCTCGCAATCGGTCTCGAAGATTTCGCGCACCCGCTCTCTGACTTGCATCGTCCAGCGATCGTCGCCGTATGAAACGACCGCCTCCTCATTCGCCGCCATCAGTGCGGCCCAGGCTTCGGGGCAAATGCCCGCGGTATTGTCGCTCGCGAATTGAAATCGATCCGGCCTCGGCATCGGGAGCATCCCTAGCCGACATTCCGCCCGCGGGCAAACTGCCTAACGAAAAGCAAACGCCTGGCCGGGAGCGCTTCCTGGTCTAACCAAGCCAGGAACTCCCGCCAGGCGACTCACCTCTTCTTTGGCAGCCTAGCTGCAACCGCGCAGCAAAAAGATCACGAGGAGGATCGGAATCGGAATTCCCAAAAGCCAAAGTAAGATGTACCCGGCAGCGCCTGCTTCCTTGATTCGTTCAGCTAATTTCATGGTGATTTCGGTTTCACCATTGATTCGGAAGAAGTCGTGCCCGCGAGTGTGCCGCGATTGAAGAATAGGACAGGATTTACAGGATTACCGGATTGTGGAGTAGGGGGTGTCCGAGCAAATATCGCTCAATCCAAAAAAATCTTGTTAATCCTGTCTAAATTTCCCTTGGGGCATCCCGACGCCGCGCCCTTTGCCGAAAGCCGCGCCCCGCTTTATCCTCGGCGCATGAGTGCCCTGCAAACCGTCGTCGAGCGTCGCGGCCAGCGAATTTTCGATCTCGTCGATCAACACCCCGAATCGATTTTCAGCAAAGCCGGCTTTTACCAAAAGATGATGGCTTTCTCGATGAAGGACGAGGCCTTCAAGGTGCAGATGTTTCGCTTCGTCGACGTGCTCGCTTCCCTCCGGCGTTCGAGCGACATCGTTACCCACCTGCGCGAGTATTTCCACGGGATGGACAGTTTCATCCCGATGATGCAGACCGGGCTCAAAGTCGCCGGCATCTTCCCCTGGCTGACCGCCTTCATCCTGCGCCGCAATGTTTCAGGGATGGCTCGGCAATTCATCGCCGGCAAGGACGGCCCCGACGTGATGAAGACCCTGCGCAAAAAGCGCAAACAAAACATCGGCTTCACCGTCGACTTGTTAGGCGAAGCGGTCGTGAGCGAAAAGGAAGCGGACGAATACGCCGCCCGCGCCATGGAATTGCTCGATACTCTCTCGCGCGAGACCCGCGGCTGGAGCGATCCGTTAGGCAAAAGCGTCGAGCTTTTCCCGGTGGTGAACCTTTCGCTCAAGATTTCCGCCTTCTATTCGCAGATGGACCCGGCCGCGCCGGAAGAGGCGATCGCGCATCTCGCGCCCAAGCTCCGCCCAATCCTGCGCCGCGCCAAAGAGGTGGGCGCCTTCGTCAATTTCGACATGGAGAGCTACGCGCAAAAGAACGGCACGCTCGATCTCTTCAAACAGCTCTTCACCGAGCCGGAATTCGCCGGCTGGCCGCACGTCGGGATCGTCATCCAGGCCTACCTGCGCGATGCCGAGCGTGACCTGCGCGAGTTGATCGAGTGGGGACGCCGGCGCGGCACGCGGTTCGCGGTCCGCCTGGTGAAGGGAGCCTACTGGGACTACGAGAAGATCATCTCGCAACAGAACGGCTGGGTTTGTCCCGTTTTCCTCCAGAAACCAGAGAGCGACGCCTGCTTCGAGACTTGCTCGCGTCTCCTCCTGGATAACGAATCGATCGTCACCGCCGCCTTCGGCTCGCATAACGTGCGCAGCATCGCGCACGCGATGGCTTACGCGGAGGAGAAGGGGATCGACCAGAGCCGGTTCGAGTTTCAGCTCCTCTACGGAATGGCGGGACCGATCAAGAGCGCGCTGGTCGAGATGGGTTACCGCGTGCGCGAATATTCGCCGGTTGGCGAATTGCTCCCCGGCATGTCCTATCTCGTTAGGCGACTGCTCGAGAACACCTCCAACGAAGGTTTTCTGCGGGCCAAATTTTCCGACAACCAGTCCGCCGCCCAGCTACTGCGCGATCCTAACGAACTCATTACGTCCGAGAGCGAGCCGCTCGAGATGCAGTCGAGCCACTATCATTCCGCGGATGGTTTTTCCGTCGCCACTCCGCCGGGCGACACCTACGAGAACGCCTCGATGGTCAACTTCGTCCATCGCCAGACCCAGGAGCAGATGAAAACCGCTCTCCGCGAAGTGCGGACGCGCTTCGGCCGGCAATACCCGCTCACCATCGCCGGCGAGAAAGTCACTACCGGCAAATGGATGCCATCGGTCAATCCGAGCGCGCCTAACGAGATTGTGGGCAGTGTGGCCGAAGCGGGCATTCCGGAAACGGAGCGCGCTCTCGCCGCCGCCCGCACCTCTTTCGACAAATGGTCGCGCACCTCGGTCGAGCATCGCGCGCAGTTGCTCGAGCGCGTCGCCGCCATCATGGCGCGGCGGCGTTTCGAACTCTGCGCCGTCGAAGTCTTCGAAGTCGGCAAGGCCTGGGACGAAGCCGACGGCGACATCCGTGAGGCGATGGATTTCTGCCTCTTCTACGCGCAACAAATGCGCATCCTCGGGCGGCCGCGCATCACCCAGCACGTGGCCGGCGAAGAAAACTACCAGCACTACTGGGGGCGGGGCGTCGCCCTCGTCATCGCGCCCTGGAATTTTCCCATCGCCATCCTCTGCGGGATGGTCTCGGCCGCGCTCGTTACCGGCAACACCGTCCTCATGAAGCCGGCCGAGCAATCCGCCATCTGCGGTGCGCTGCTCATGGAGATGTTTGAGGAAGCCGGTGTGCCGAGGGGCGTGCTCAACCTCCTCAACGGGGACGGCGCAGTCATTGGCGAACACCTGGTCAACCACAAGGACGTCGACCTCATCGCCTTCACCGGTTCGCGCGAAGTCGGCCTCCATATTTGGAAAACGGCTGGCCAGACCATGCCCGGCCAGCGCGAACTCAAACGCGTCATTTGCGAGATGGGCGGCAAGAACGCCATCATCGTCGATTCCGACGCTGACCTCGACGAAACGATCGTCGATTCGATCTACTCCGCCTTCGGTTACCAGGGGCAGAAATGCTCCGCCCTCTCCCGTCTGATTGTGATGGACGAGAATTATGACCGCGTAATGGAGCGTCTGCTTGCCGCCACCGCCAGCCTGCGCATAGGCAACCCCGAGCAGCCCGGCATCACCGTCGGCCCCGTCATCGACGAGACCGCCTACAAGCGGATCCTGGAAACGATCGAAGTTGGCAAACAGGAAGCCACCCTCGCCTACCAGGCCAAGGACGTGCCGGCCGACGGCTACTTTGTTCCGCCGACCATCTTCACGGATGTGAAGCCGACCGACCGCCTGGCCCGCGAAGAAATTTTCGGCCCGGTCCTGAGCGTCATCCGGGTTCGCGACCTCGACGAAGCCTTGCAAGTGGCGAACGAAACAGATTACGCCCTCACCGCCGGCTTCTTCTCCCGCAGCCCGGCGAACATCGAGCGGATCAAAGCCGAGCTGGTGGCAGGCAACGTTTACGTCAACCGATCCTGTACCGGCGCGGTCGTCGGACGGCATCCGTTCGGCGGATTCAAGATGAGCGGCGGCGGGACCAAAGCCGGCGGGGGCGATTACCTCCTGCAATTCCTCATCCCGCGCATCGTGACCGAAAACATCATGCGCCACGGCTTCGCGCCGGAGGAGACCCCGCGCTACCGGGATGAGTTCCTCGTTAGGCGGCCCGGTTCGACCGTCGTCAAGGACAAGACCGCCGCACGCGGCTAAGCGGAAGCCGGGAGCGCGTCACCCGATTCCGTGAGGGCGGGTCACGCTATCACGACAGGGCCAGCAAGCTATTTCAGAAGCCGGATGACTTCGTGGAGCATGATGCCGATCGGCCAGGCGCAGACGAGCGAGACGAGGCCAAAGACGGCCGCTTCGAAGCGAAAGCTGTGGGTGGCATCGGCGCGCATCGCTTCCCGGGCCAGACGATCGAAGCCGGGACGCCGTGGCGGTGTGTCGCTGTCGCCGAAGGAGCCGCCCGTCCAGCGCGGCTGAAACTCGCAGTCGATCCGCGGGAAGGAACGTCCTCGGCGCCGGCGACGATCATGGCGGGAGAGCGCATGGGCCGAGACGGCGTCCGGTTGCTGTTTCATGTTTTCCCCAAGGGAGCGGAAAACGGGCCACCGACACGCCGCCGCCCGCTCACCGGAATTTAGGGCGAAACGGAATTTCGTCCAGCGGAGGCGCGCTCGGCTTGCCGGTTGGCATGCTCCCAGACGGCGGGGGTGAGCTGGAGCTTGCGATTAAGCTGTCGGGTGCCGGCGGCGGCTATTTTTTGCAGGATGCGCAGGCGGCTTTCAGCGCGGCTTTCGTGCCAGGTGGGCTTGCTGTGAACGGTCAGCGCTCCATCCGCGGCCACGAGCAGGCCCCAGCCCAGCGGCGTTTCCGGTTCGCGCAGAAGCTCGCGCGGGACGACGAGAAAAAAGAGGTTGGCACAGGCGTAACGGGCCAGCTTTTCGAATTTACGGCCGTCGCGCAGCTGATTTTGCAAGAGGACGAGCTCGCGCAGGACGCGGCGATAACCGCGGTGCTCGATGGCGTCGAAATCGTGCGCGTCCCATTCCGGGAAGAGGGTCTCGCCGGTGCGCAGGGTGGGGTAGTGAATGCGCAGATGCTTCTCCAGAATCTGGCGCCGGCGATAGACGGATTCGAGCCGGGTGCGGGTCAGCGGGCTGCGGCAATCGTCGCGCCGCAGGTCGGGGGTGGATTGCTTGCACTCGAAGACCACGGTGTGACCGAGGGCGCCATTTTTTTGCGGGCGGTAAGCGGCGACGTCGGCCCGGTAGCGGCATTGCGGGAGGGAGACTTCGAGGGCGGCAAGCGGATAGCCGTTTTCCTGCGCCCAGAGAAGGGCGAGGCGTTTGAGTTCGAGGTGGGCGGCGGTTTCGCCGCGGCGGGCCGCTTTGTCATCCCGATCCAGCGCAGCGCGGAGAGGGACCTCACAGTTGCCGTCGGCGCATGCGGATTCTGAGGAATCGCAAATTTCAATGGAGGGGTCCCTCGCCGTCCTGCGGCGACTCGGGATGACAGAATTAAGAGGCGTGCCTAACGGCGCGTCCATTCCGCTAGCTCCCGCGCCCAGTAGGTGATGATGAGGTCGGCCCCGGCGCGTCTGAGGCCGGTCATGATTTCCAACACGGCCTGGCGTTCGTCGAGCCAGCCTTTTTCGGCAGCGGCTTTGACCATCGCGAACTCCCCGCTGACGTGATACACCGCGGTCGTTAGGCCGAAGCGTTCCCGCACCCGCCAGAGGATGTCGAGATAAGGGAGGGCCGGTTTTACAAGCACGATGTCGGCCCCTTCCGCGATGTCGAGCGCGACTTCGCGGAGGGCTTCGTTGGCGTTGGCCGGATCCATCTGGTAGCCGCGCCGGTCGCCAAATTGCGGCGGGCTCTCGGCCGCTTCGCGGAATGGCCCGTAGAAGGAGGAGGCGAACTTGGCAGCGTAGCTCATGATGCCGGTCTGGTCGTAGCCGGCAGCATCGAGCGCCTCGCGGATGGCGCCGATGCGGCCGTCCATCATGTCGCTCGGCGCGACCAGGTCGGCCCCGGCGGCGGCGTGAGAAAGCGAAGTTTTCACGAGCAGCTCGACGCTCTCGTCGTTCAGGACATGGAAATGATCGCCATCGATGCGGGTGACACCGCAATGGCCGTGGCTCATGTATTCGCAAAGGCAGACATCGGTGATGACGAGCAACTCGGGACATTCCTTCTTGATTGCGCGCACAGCCTGCTGCACGACGCCGTTCTCGGCGTAGGCGCCGGAAGCGGCTTCGTCCTTTTCGTTAGGGATACCGAAAAGGATGACCGCCTGGAGGCCGGCCTGGGCAACCCTGGCGGCCTCGCCGGCGACGTCGTTAGGCGCGAGCTGGTCCACGCCCGGCATGCTGGCGATGGCCCGCCGTGCGGTCAGCTTTTCGTTCACGAAAAGCGGGAGGATGAAGTCGTGCGGACTGAGACTGGTCTCGCGGACGAGATCGCGCAGGGCAGCGGTGCGGCGCAAACGGCGCGGGCGTTGAACCAATTTCCTCACGGAGCCGAGGCTACGCGTTCGGATTGGGCGTCGCAAGCTTCCGGGGAGCGCCCGCGTCCTCGGCGGGCGCTGCCGGAGGTTGTGCGCCGCAGTGCGCCGGTGTTTGTTGCGTTCGTTATGCCGAAGGCTGCGCCTAACAAAAAGTGGGATTACCTGCTGATCGACATCAGCAATTCCTTCACCAAGTTGGCTTTCGCTTCGCGCAATGCGCTTGGCGCGACCGAGCGAATTGAAACGGACCGCCTGAGCGCTGCAGCGATAACAAAGCTCCTCCGCAAGGGAGCGATCGAACGGGTGGTGGTTTGTTCGGTTGTCCCGAAGAAAGATCCGCTTATCCGGCGGGCAGCGGGAAAGATTCCGGTGGCGTTCGTGAGTGCTCGTTCCGAACTCGGGGTGGGGGTCGATTATCCGCAGCCGAAATCGATTGGCGCGGACCGCTTGGCGAACGCGGCTGCGGTGACGGCGCTCTACGGTTGCCCGGCGGTGGTGGTGGATTTCGGCACGGCGGTGACGTTCGACGTGGTTTCGGCGGAACGCTGCTACATCGGCGGGGTGATCGCCCCCGGTCTCGAGGCGATGACCAATTATCTATACAAGCGCACCGCGCTCCTCCCGAAGCTCTCGCTGGCCGAGCCGCGGCGCGCGGTCGGTCGCTCGACCAGGGCGGCCATGATGTCGGGCGCGGTCTTTGGTTATCGCGGGCTGGTCAAAGAGATCCTGCACAAAGTAAGCGTGGAAGCGTTTGGTCAAACAAAGCCCCAGATCGTGGCGACCGGCGGCTATGCGCAATTGATCGCCGCCCAGCTCCCCGAGATCGATGCGGTCCGTCCGCACTTGACGCTCGAAGGATTGCGCATCATCGGAAATTTGAATCGTTAGGCGCGAATGAAGCAGACGGCGATCGGGATTGATTTTGGCGGGACGAGCGTGAAGCCGGGCGTGGTTGTGGATGGGAAAATCGTGGCGCGCGTGCCGCCGCTGCAAACCCGCGCGCACTCCGGTCATGCATCTCTGCTCGCCGCGATTCGGGAGGCGATCGAGGAATTGCGCCGGCAGCATCCCGAGGTCGCGGCAATTGGCGCGGGTTTGCCGGGGATGGTCGACAGCGTCAACGGCCGCGTCTGGCAACTCTCTAACGTTCCCGGCTGGGAAAATGTCGCGCTCAGCGCGCTGCTCGAGGAATGGACAGGTCTGCCGGCTGCGATCGACAACGATGCGAACGCCATGGCCTACGCGGAATGGCTTTTTGGCGCCGGGCAGGCGGGCGTCAACGTGGTTTGCGTGACGTTAGGCACGGGTGTCGGCGGTGGCTTGATCCTGGATGGCAAACTCTATCGCGGCAGCCGCCTTGGCGCGGGTGAGATCGGGCAAATGACGATCGATCCGAATGGGCCGCCGGGTCAGTACGGGAATTTCGGCGCGCTGGAAAAATATGTCGGCAACCGGCAGATCGCGGAGCGGGCCCGGGCACTGTACAAAGCGGCCGGCCTAAAGAAGACACTGGAGGAATGTTCGCCGATCGCGCTCGAAAATTCGGCCAAAGCCGGGGACGCGATTGCGCAGAAAAGCTGGGAGGAAATCGGCTTCGCGATCGGGATCACGCTTTGCGACATTGTCTGGTTGCTCAACCCAGACCGGATCGTGATCGGGGGCGGGGTGGGGAAGGCTGGAGAGTATGTTTTTGGTCCGGTCCGGCGCGTGATCGAGGAGCGCACGATGAAAATTTTTCACGAAGGCCTGACGATAGTGCCGGCCAAATTGGGAAATGATGCCGGGATGATCGGAAGCGCCGCGCTCGGGTTGGATGAGGTGGCCAAGCGCGGGCGTTCCGCCTGAAGAGGCGCAGAAACTGGGCAGCCGGAGCGGTCGCCCTACAGTCACCTAACGACGATCTTGCGACTTAATAATTCCTCGCCGTCGAACTCGAAGTAGCCGGTGAAATGCTCTCCCTGGATGAGGAGCGGAAGCCAATGGCGATCGTCGGCCCACATCTCGTCGTACGGAATCTGGTCGAGGGGCGTCCAGAGCGGAACGGCTTCATCCGTTTCGCGTGGTTCACCCTCGAAATCGGTCGCGCGGAAGACGGCGCAATGCAGGCTGAGGCCGTCGCGGAATTGGAAACGCAGTTCGCCGTGCTCGGTGGCGTCGAGCACGATGATGCCGAGTTCCTCGTGAGTTTCGCGCAGGGCCGATTGGAGCGGCGTTTCGCCGGGGTCGACTTTGCCCCCCGGCCCGTTGATTTTGCCCGCGCCGAAACCGCGCTTCTTGCGGATAAGAAGGACTTTTCCCTCCCGCACGATGAAGAGGAGATTCGCGTGGATGCGCGGCCGCCAGGTGTCCCAGTTGGTCATGTATAATCAGCCCCTCGCTAACCAAAACTCGTTCTCGCAATTGGTAATTGAATGATCAAGCGCACGATTACGATTTCGAATTAGAGCATTGATTGGTGACTGGTATATCCTTTCTCCGAAGAGCGACATGAGTGTGACCTTGAGAAAAGCAGGAGAAAGCGCAGCCATTTTTTTGCTGGTCGCGAGTTCCTTCGCGGCCAGCGTGGTGGCGCCGACCAAGTACGAGCTTGAGGCGATGTATAGCGCGGCGGCCAATGAAGTGACCGCCGGTCACTATCGCGATGCGCTGAAGAAACTCGACGCGCTCGATGCCCGCCAGCCGGATGTGGCGGCGGCGTTGAATCTGCGCGGAGTGGCCTGGATGCGTCTGCGCGAATTCGACCACGCGGAGGCGGCGCTGCGCAAGGCGCGCGATCTCGATCCGACTTTTTGGGAGGCGCGTTTCAATCTCGCGGAGGTGCCATTCCTGCAGGAGAACTGGACGGAGTCGCGGCGGCGTTTCACCGAGTTGTATGGCCGGGCCGACGAACAGTTGCCGGGTCTAACAAGCGAGCTGATCGAGTTCAAGATCCTGCTCACCTATGTGCTGGAAGACAAGGAGAAGCTGGGCACAAAGCTGCTCGAGAAATTCAAGGCCGCGGAGTCGAGCCCGGCTTTTTCTTTGGCCCAGGCGGCGCTCGCTTTCCGCCACAAGAACCGGCGGGAAGCGGAGTCGTGGATGGCAAAAGCGGAGCAGCAATTTTCGCCCGATATCTACAGGCTCTACGCGGAGTCCTTTTACGAAGTTGGCTGGCTGAAGAAGCCGGAGGGAGCGGCGGCGGTAGCGCTGGAAGCGGAGTCAACCGCCGAGCGGGTGGCGCGAGCCCAAGCGGACTTGGGCCAGGCGGAGCGTGCCTATCGCGAGGGCGATCTCGACGGAGCGTGGCAGCTGCTCGAGCAAATTGAGGCCACTGCTCCCCGGCAGGCGGTGACGTTTAACCTGCGCGGCCAGATTCTGCTCCAGCAAGGCAAGATTGACGAAGCGGAAACCGCCTTCCGCCAGGCGCTGGAAGCAGACCCTGAGTTTGAACAGGCCCGTTACAACCGGGCGAGGATTCCTTTCGCGCGCAAAGACTACGCGGCGGCGCGCAAGGAATTCGAAGCGCTCCTCGGAGCGGCCGCAGGCGACCGGAAGGAAAAGCAGCGGCGGCAGCTCATTCGCTATCAGATTTATCTTACCCTCTTACTGGAAGGTCACGACGGCGCGGCGCAAAAGGCGCTCGACGAATTCCAGATGATGGATGGCTCCCCGGCGCTCTATTACGCGCAGGCCGCCTGGGCTTTTCAGCATGGCAATCCCAAGCTGGCTTCTAACTGGATGGGCAACGCCCGGAACCTTTATTTCGTCCGAGCTGAATCGTGCTTTTGCTCTGCCTTTGGCTGATTTGGGCTGGCTGGATGGAGGCTCAGTATCGGCTCCTTTAGTAGTCAAAAACGAGGTGACGAAACCGGCCGCGAGTGTAACCCCGAGCGCGACGCCAACCTCGAGTCCGGAGGAGATCGCACAGCCGGCTGAGTCACC
Organism: uncultured Verrucomicrobiae bacterium; assembly: GCA_963749935.1. Taxonomy (GTDB): domain Bacteria; phylum Verrucomicrobiota; class Verrucomicrobiia; order Chthoniobacterales; family UBA10450; genus Palsa-1392. Next base: position 456,824 of record CAVVOH010000004.1, on the reverse strand, counting down.
CGCAGCTACCGGGACGCCCGAACCTTCTCCAGAGGAGGTGAGCCGCGCTGAAGCCGAAGAAACCCCGACGCCCTCCAGGAAACGTTCCGCGCGCAAGAAGTCCTCCAGAGACAAAGGCGATGACTCTCGCCCGGCCAAAAAACGCGACTCTCGGAGCCGGGCGCCTTCGCCGACACCCGGTCCCAGTGGCCAGGGGCAGGTTGAGCAAAGCGCTCCTGAGAGTCAGAACTTTGGGGACAAAGTTGCGCGGTTCTTCCTCTATCCGTTCAAACACCGGGCCGGGGCCACTCCAACGCCGGTTTCGGGTCCTGCGAGCAACGCGGGCGCCCGATCGGATGCGTCTCCCACCCCGGGGCGGCGCCCGAAGAATTAAAAACTTGTCATCTTCAGCTCTCGACGGTTTCATGCAAACTGTCATGCAAGTCCGAAAGTTCGCCGCCATAATCCTCCTGGTTCTGAGTTCTTTCGCGGCCAGCGGGGTTAAACCTGCCAAGCCGGAACTCGAGAAGATGTATGACAATGCGTTCCGCGCTTTTGATTCGGCGCAGTACGACGAGGCGCTCAAGGTGCTCGACGCGATTGACGCCCGCCAGTCGGATCTGGCGGAATCGTACAACTTGCGGGGCGTGGTTTACATGCGCAAGGCCAGGGAAAAGCCGGAGGAAGCCGCGCGAAAGGCCAATTATGACACGGCGGAGGCAGCCTTGCGCAAGGCTCTTTCGCTCGACCCGAAATTCTGGAACGCGAGTTTCAACCTGGCCGAAATCCCATTCCTGAAGAAGGACTGGAAAGAGGCGCGCAATCGCTTCGAGGCGCTGATGGCGGGCGAGAGCGAGGGGCTGCAACCCGAGACGAGCCAGCTCATTCAGTACAAGATTTTGCTCACCTTCGTCCTGCAGGGGAAGGAAAACACCGTCGATTGGATTCTGAACAAGTTTGAGGCCGACAAGGAAAGCCCGGCCCTCTACTACGCCAATGCCGCCATCGCCTTCCACCACGGCAACCAAAAGGAGGCCAAGGAATGGCTCGGCGCCGCTACCAAGCAATTTTCTGCGCCGCTTAACAAACTTTACGCGGAATCCCTCTACGAGGTCGAATGGATGGAAAAGCCAGCCGGCGAGTCACGCGCCGCGCTCGAGATTACCTCGACGACCGAGCGGGCCGAGCGGCTGAAATCGGACGCGAAAGCCAATTTCGAAAAAGCCGAGCGCGCTTTTCAGCAGCGTGATTTCGAGGGCGCGCTCAAGTCACTTGACCTCGCGGAAGCGGGTGCGCCAAACGATCCCCCTTCGCTCAATCTGCGCGGCGAGATCCTGATGGAGCAGAAGAAATACGATGAGGCCGAGGTGTCCTTCCGCAAGGCTTTCTCGGCGGATCCGAAATTCCGCGAAGCGCAGTACAACCTCGCTCAGATCCCTTTCAAGAAGGGTGAATACGCCAAATCGCGCGATCGTTTTGAAGCGCTTTTTGCCGAGACGCCCGGAGGCGAGCAGAACCAGGCGGCGCAGCTCATTCGTTACAAGATTTTCATGACGCTGCTGCTGGAGGGCCGGGAGGTCGAAGCCCAGCAGTTGATGGATCAATTCAAGTTCACCGGCGACACTCCAGCGCTTTATTACGCGCAGGCAGCCTGGGAATTTAAGCACGACCATCCGAGCCAGGGCAAAGATTGGGTCGCCTCCGCGCGCAAGATTTATTCGCCCCCGCTCAACATTGTTTTCGCCGATTCATTATATGATCTGGGCTGGTTGAAAAAGGCGACGGCGGACGAAGTCCCGGCGACCTCCGCGCTCGCGCAAGCGGACGCTACCCCCGACAGCGGACCGAAACCGGAGCTGCGTTTCGGTCAGGCGGAATCGGCGCCGGATTTGGCGGAAAACGGCGAAGCCAAGCCGGCGGATATCTCGACCGCGGCTTCGGCCAGCCCGGCTTCGTCCCCCGCAGCCGTGGCGGCGGTGGCGGCGAAACCGACTCCCGCATCGGCGACCAGGACGATAGCCGCGGTGACGCCGGCCGTGCCCACGACGAAGGCAACCGCGATACCGGGCGCGACTACTGCCACCACCAAGGCGGTTGCTTCCGAGCAGGCGCGCGACTGGTCGAAGCCGACTTTTGCGGAAAGAATCGATGGCCTAACCAATCCACGTAGCCTGCTGGTCGCCGGACTTTTGCTGGCAGGAATTCTGCTACTCGTCTGGCTCGTTGTGCAACAATTTCGTCGTAATCTCGCTGCCGCGCCGCTCTATGAACCAACTGCGCCTTTGACGGAGCCTCCGTTCGCCGGCGCTGAACCGACGATGGGTGATGAGCGCAAGGTTTCGCGCGATCACCTTGCGAGCGGTCCACCGAAAGTGTCATTGCAACTCAAGGCGAGCGAGCCACCGGTCCGCGCGGCGGTGCTGCCGTCGGGCGCGATCACGGCGAGCGCCGCGGTGCCCGGATGCCCGAGCCATCGCTTCCGCCTAACGAAAAACCAGAGGCGGCCTCCGAACTGATCCCGGTTCCGGCAGCGGCCGCTGCTGCAGTCCCGCCGACTCCGCCGACCCCGCCGCCCGCGAAAGAGGTGACTCCGCCGGCGAAGGAAGCTTTCGCCTGGAAAGAGACTGCTCCGATGCCGCAGGAGAGGGCGTCTTTCCGCGATCGCGAAGAGATTTCCATCCCGAAAGAGCCGATCGCTCCGCCGGCACCGGCCGTGGAAAAGAAGGCCACCGAACCGGCTCCCGCCAAACCGGCGAGCGTGCCGGCATGGGCGCGCGCATTTCGCCCGGCGACCCCGCCGATACCGGTTGTGCCCGAACCGCCGGCTGTCGAAACCAGCAAGCCATTTCCCGAAGCCGCGCCGGAGCCGGTCGCGATCACTCCGGTTACGCCCAAGGAACCGGAGCTTCCGGTCGAAAAGCCAGCCGATGTTTTCGCAAAAGCTCCAGCCGAGGAACCAGCTGCGCCGCCGGTCAAGGAATTTGCGGTTGCCGCCGAAGAGCCAGTTGGTCAGGGCCAGCCGATCCCGCAGCTAACGACCGCGCTTTCCGCCGAGCCGATCATTTCCGAGCTGGCCCAACCCGAGCCGGAATCCGAGCTCGTTTTGATCGAACCCGAGAGCACGCTGGCCGCCCCGATTGTTGGTCGCCAGGCCGCGCAGTCTTCGATTGAAACTCCTTCTTTTGCTTCTAAGATCATCACCACTGAACCCATCCGACTACAGCCAACTACATCCGACATCATGCCTGAAACTTCGATCACACCCGCTCCCGAAACGCGCCCATCTTCACCCACTGTGTCGGTCCAACAACCGGTCGGCGGGATGCACACGGCGGTTCAATTGACCTTTGCGCTCGAGATCGCCTCGATGCAGCTCACGCCTACCTTCAAGATGAGCGGCTTGCAGCTGAAACCGATGTCGAAAGTTGTCTCGATGCGACTGGCGCCCTCTCAGGATCCGCAGCCGCCGATGAATCTGCAGGTCACTTTCGAAGTCGCCAAGATCGACCTCGCGGATGGCAGCATCGGCACGATTCGTCTCACTCCTTCGGCCCAACAGAAGCCGGCCCTGATCACCTCGCCTTCCTTCGCCATTTCCGGTCTCGAGCTGATGGCCGGTTCGGGCGCAGCGCCCGTGCAAGTGACCCCTTCGCACCAGGAACAGGCTTCCGTCCAGTTGACGGCCGAGTTCCAGATCGCGGCCATCGAATTCACTCCGCTCTTCGAGATCTCGACCATCGTTCTCACCTCCACCTCCAAGAAAGTTTCGATGCAGTTGCCGGGGGCCGGTCCGAGTTCAATTGACAGCGCGCCGGTCTTCCAGATCGAAAACGTGCAGGTGGGTGGCGGCGGCAGCGAACTGGGCCTGATCCAGGTCACGCCCGGCCGCGCCTAACAATCACGACGCCCGCCGGCCGGCCGCGGTGTGCCCTACCTGAAGCTCTTCCAGTTGAGCGAGCGCAATTGTTTGGGGAGAAATTCGCCATTCCGCCGGATGAGTTTGCCGTCGAAGTAAATCTCGCCGCCGCCGTAGTCCTTGCGCTGAATGCTGACCATGTCCCAATGCACCTGGCTGCGGTTGCCGTTGTCAGCTTCCTGGTAAGCCTGGCCGGGAGTGAAGTGGAACGAGCCCGCGATCTTTTCGTCGAAGAGGATGTCCCGCATTGGATGCATGACGTAGGGATTGCAGCCTAACGAGAACTCGCCGATGTAACGCGCGCCCGGGTCGGAATCGAGCACCGCGTTCAGCTTTTTCGTCTGGTTGCTCGTCGCCTCCACCACTTTTCCGTCGCGAAAGTCGAGCCGGATGTTGTCGAACGCCGTGCTCTGGTAAATGCTGGGCGCGTTAAAAGTGACGTGGCCCTGGACGGAATCCTTCACCGGGCAACTGAAGACTTCGCCGTCGGGAATGTTGCGGTCGCCGCCGCAGATGATCGCGGAGATTCCCTTGATGCTGAAGCGCAAATCCGTCCCCGGGCCTTTGATCTGCACCTTGTCGGTTTTTTCCATCAGCTTCTTCAGGGCCTTCATCCCGGGCTGGAGTTTGCGGTAATCGAGCGTGCAGACCTTGAAGAAGAAATCCTCAAAGGCCTCCGTGCTCATCCCGGCGAGCTGTGCCATTGCCGGAGTCGGCCAGCGCAACACGACCCATTTCGTTTTCTGCACCCGCTGGTCCTGCAATGGGCGCAGCTTTTTCGCGATCAGCTTCATTCGGTCTATCGGCACATCGGCCAGCTCGCTGATGTTGTTGCTCCCGCGGATCGCGATATAGGCATCCATTTTTTTCATCCGGGCGAGCTCGTGGGCCGCGGTCAGATCGAGCTGGCGGGCTTCGATTCCGAGGGCGACCTCGCGGTTGACGCGGGCACTCTGCAATTGCACGAACGGAGTCGCCTTGGCCTGCCGCGTCGCGCGGATCAGGGCGATGGTCATCTCCTCCGGCGTGTCGTAGCACTCGATCAGCACCTTTTCGTCGCGCTTGAGGTTGGTGGAGTAATTGACCAGGAGGGAGGCCAGTTTATCGAAGCGGTCGTCTTGCATAGACGTTTATCATTCCATCGTGAGAGGTGGATGCAAACCGCCGCCTCGTGTTCCGGCTCGTCCCCCCGAGGGTCATACTTGCGCGTGACCGGTCTCTAGAGTGAGCGCGTTTTGGAACGCTCGAGCCGCGCGGCGAATCCTCCGTCCGTCCCGTCCCGGAACGGCAGGGTGCAGTCGGTTCTCGTTAGGCGAAATTCCGGCTGCCCTCCCAAAAAGGCCTTCACCACTGCTTCATTCTCCTCCGGCTCCAGGCTGCAGCTACTGTAGACTAACGAACCGCCCGGGCGGAGCAGCGGCGCCACGGCCTGCAGGATGGCCAGTTGTCGATCCGGCATGCGCGAAAAATCGGCAGGCTGCAGGCGCCAGCGCAAATCGACCCGGCGGCGCATCACCCCGGTGTTGCTGCAAGGCGCGTCAACCAGAATCTTGTCGAACGAGTCTTCTCGCAACGCCGCACTTCGAACCGAATCAGGGCTCAGCCAGTCGCACGGCACGAGCCGGATCTGATTGACACCCAGCCTGACGAAATTATCCCGCACGCGTTCCAGCCGGCGCTCGTCCCGGTCGGCGGCAACGAGCGCGCCTTCATTTTGCATCATCGCGGCGAGGTAGGCCGCTTTCCCGCCGGGCGCGGCGCAGGCGTCGAGCACGGTTTCTCCCGGAACCGGTCGGAGTAATTCGCAGGCCAGGGCAGTACTCGGGTCCTGCATGTAGCAATCGCCTTTTTCCAGCGCGGCGCCCGGCTCGGGCAGCTCGACAAAATTTGAACGGTCGGGAAGTGGAGCGCTTCCCGGGTAACGGGCCAAAAAGTCGGTCTCGCTGATTTTGAGGGTGTTGATCCGAGCGTAATTTTTAGCGGGCCGATTATTCCAGCGGCAAAGCGCGAGCAAATCTTCGGACGCAAATTGTTGCGCCCATTTCTCAAGCAGGAAAGGCGGCATGGAAAAGCGGACCGGGAGCGCTTGCCCTTCTGCCGCATTCGTTAGGGTAACTCGTTCCCGGAGCGCGCGGCGCAGGATTGCGTTGACCAACCCGCGGGCGCGCGGCCCGGCCAGCTCGACTGTTTCGAAGACGGCGGCGTGCGGCGCCGTCTCGAGCAGCAAAACCTGGTACAGCCCGAGTCGAAGCAGATCGCGCGCGGCCGGCGCAACGCGATCGGGGCGAAGCTGCCCGATCCAGAAATCGAGCAAAGTGAGATTGCGCAAGACGCCGTAGAAAAGCTCGAGGGCGAAGGCACGATCGGAGGCGCCGAGACCGCTCGGACCGAATAGATCAGCCACGATCCGATCGGCGAATTCGGTGCCGCTCCGCCAGTGGCTGAGGGCTTCGAGAGCGAGAGAGCGGGCTGAGATCATGGTCGCGCAAGCTTCCGCCGGCCGGGCGCGAGGGAGCAAGCTGGAAGCTTGCGCTGCGGCCCGCTCGTCGTTACGCCGGCTTGCTCTTGGGACGGCCGATCGAGGTATATTGGAAGCCGAGCTTTCTCATCGTCTCGGGGTCAAAGAGATTGCGCCCGTCGAAAATGAGCGGCACATGCATTTTCTCGCGCACGGCCTGCAGATCGACGTTGGCAAACTCAGCCCATTCGGTCGCAATGATGAGCGCTTCCGCGCCCTCGATCGCTTCCAGCGCGCTCGCGCTAAAATGCGTCCCCGCGATCGACTTCACCTCTTTCGCCTTCTCCATCCCTTTCGGATCGTAGGCCGTGACCTGTGCGCCTTCTTTTAACATGTCGGCCACCAGCTCGATCGCGACCGAGGACCGGATGTCGTCGGTATCCGGCTTGAAGGTCAGGCCCCAGACCGCGATTTTTTTGTCGCGCAAAACCCAGAGCGCGTCGCGCACCACTTTGAGAAACCGTTCCTTTTGCGAGGCATTGATCCGCTGCACCTCCTTGAGCAGGTTGAAGGGCACGCCGAGCTGCTCGCTGATGGTAATGAAAGCCGCGATGTCCTTCGGGAAACAGGAACCTCCGTAGCCGATCCCGGCATTGAGGAAATTTCGCCCGATCCGCCGATCCATCCCGATGCCGTCCGCCACTTTTTCGACATCCGCGCCACTTGCTTCGCAGATCGCGGAGACGGCGTTGATGTAGGAAATCTTGAGCGCGAGGAAAGAATTAGCGGCGTGCTTGATCAACTCTGCGCTGTTGATGTCGGTCACGAGCATCGGAGCCATGAACGGCTCGTAAACTTTCTTCATCAGATCGACCGCGCGCTCGCTCGAGGCGCCGATCACGATGCGATCCGGCTTCATCAGGTCGGCCACCGCGCAGCCCTCGCGCAGAAATTCCGGATTGCTCACCACATCGAACTCGGCGCCGTGTTTGTTATAGCGCTTGATCGATTCCGCGACCTTCTCGCCGGTTTTTACCGGCACCGTGCTCTTGTCCACGATGACCCGGTAATCGGTCAGCACGCCGGCGATCTCGCGCGCGACTTTCTCAATGAAACTGAGATCGACGCTGCCGTCGGCGTCCTGCGGAGTGGGCACGGCAATGAAAACGACCTGTCCATTTTCGACTCCTTCCCTAATGCTGCTGGTGAATCGGAGCCGTTGTGCGGAGACGTTGCGATGGACGATTTCCTCCAAGCCAGGCTCATAGATTGGCACCTTGCCGTTTTGCAGCGATTCGACTTTGCGCGGGTCGTTATCGACGCAGGTGACGTTGTGACCGACGTCGGCAAAGCAGGCGCCGGTGACCAGGCCGACATAACCAGAACCAATTATTGCCAGATCCATTAAATTTCAGCTTTCAGGGTACAAATCGCGCCGGCTATCAGGGTGTTTGATCGGCGCCGGCTGGATCGAAATTCAAATTGAGCCCGAATTTCGGAAAGGCCTTGAGGGTGAAGGTGAGGAGGACGCCGTATTCTTTGACCCCGCCGTTGTTGCGCACGATCGCGCCTAACGACGCGACCCAGCTGGTCAGGTCGCGATAAACCGAGTAGCGCTGCTGCTCGACGATGTTGGTGTTGGCTTCGTATTGTTCCAGGAAACTGACCCCCCAGTTGTCGTCGATCCGCCAATACCCAGCCACGGTGAAAAGACTGCTGTCGAGGAAGAGCGGATTCCCCTCCAGGTAACGATGACCGAGGGTGAGGAGGGTATTCGCGGTCGGCTTGAAATTGATGCTCGTGTTTACCTCCGTAAAGCCGTCATCGAGGAGCGGCACTTGCGATTCGATGACCAGGGTCGCCCAGGGGACAGGAGTGAAACGAAGGCGGTTGAAGACGTTCGAGTAGTCCGTTTTGTCGAACGGATTGTCGAAGTTCACGTCAACGAACGTTTCCAGCTCGAGCCAGCTAACGGTCAGATCGTCGCGCCGGGTCTGGAGCCGATTGCGCACCCCGACGCGGGCGATCGACCATTTATCGATCGCATCGATCGAGGTGTATTGCGGGAAATCGATCGGGTTTAACTTGGTCGAGGGCTGGAGGCGATCGAACTGGAGGATGGTGACCGGATCGACGTTCGGCTCCGAGACGTAGGAAAAATTCGCGAACGGCTGGATAATGTGACGCAGGCCGTCCAGGCCGAGCACCCGGTTTTGGACGCTCTCCCATTCCCGCGAGAGCTTGAAGGAACCTTCCACCCCGGCGTTGAAAATCGACCGAAACGCTTCTCCGGTCGGGGTACTCGGCAGATCGGTCCGCGGATTGGGCAAGGGAAATTCCGGCGTCAGCGGATCAGGCACGGAGGGGAAAAGCGATGGATTGAGAATTCGCGTCTCGCTGTAATAGGTCTCGCGAAAGCCGACCCGCGGCACGATCGCGAGAAATCCGAAATAGGTGTTGGGATAGGTCAGTTGATGAAAGGAATCAATCCGGAATGCGTCGTAATCCTGGAAGATCGAATTCGCGGGGAAGTTGCGCCGCAGCTCGCCCGCGCTCGTCTCGCCTTCGTAAAAAATCGGCCCGCCAAAAAGGCCATGGCGCTTGATGTCGAGCGCTACTTCCGGAAGCCGCTCGGTCGTTTCGTTAAAGGTGTTCAACTGAAACCGGCCGTAGGCAGTCAGGGTGTAGAAAGGATTGGTCTTCGTTAGGGCAACATTGTTATCCGGCCGCGGATCGATTCGGAACTCCGTTGGAAAAAAATCCTGGAGAATGAAACCATCGCTCAGTTTGGTCACGTCGACCGTGCCCGTGATCGTGTCGGTGAACTTGGTCCGGTTTTCGAGCGAAAAACGATAACGGGCGGTGGGGGTGCCGTTACGCGGGAGAGAGGTGCGATTGAGATCAGGATTCTGATCCTGCAGGTAGTAGCTGCTGAATTTCGCCAGGCTGCCGTCGTCTTTTCCGTAACGGATTTCCGAATCGAAACCGATGGCCGCTCCGCGCCGGGTGCGGTAGTCGAGCTTGACCGTGCTGGTAATTTTTTCGCCGATCGGGAAGGTGATCTGACCGAGGAGCGAAGGTCCCCACGAGCTGAGGTAGGCGGGCGCGATCGAGTAGCTGAAGTTGCGATCGAGCGACTGGTAGAGATAGGGCCACCAGAAGACCGGCGTCTGGCCGATGTAAAAGGTCACGTTCTTGAGCACCACCCGGTCGTCGGGATAAATCCGGACAGTGTGCGCGTTGAGATGGAAATCCGGCTTCTCGGAATCGTGCGTAGTGAAGCTCCCGTTCTTGACCTCGTATTCCTCGTCCGAGCTGCTCGCCACATTGTGACCGGTGATCAGATACGGATAAGTGCCGGTGCGCATCTCCTCGGCGACGACCGCCTTGGTGTCGAGATTGTAGGTCGCCTGCTCGCCGACATAGAGAGTAATGCCGCGATAGATGCGAACGTGACCCTTGAGCAGGATGGTGCGCTTGGCCGAGTCGTATTGCGCGAAATCGGAATAAATATCGGTATCGCCGAAGTGGATCGCGACATCGTCGCGCGCGGTGGCGAGGCCGTTCTCGTAAGTCGTCTGGCCGGTGGAAGTGATTTCGATCGGGAGCGAGCCCGGACCGCCCAAATCCTGACCCCACATCCGGGCAGCAACGAGCACGAAAAGGAGAAAGAAGGCCGACTTACGCATTGCGGACGCCGAAGGTAATGGTGCGGCCGGGCGGTTGCAAAGTGAAAACCCCCTCCCGAGTTAGCGGCGCAGGCTCAGCGCACCCAGTTGCTGGTTCAAACCACAGGTGGTGACGATCGCGCGCTGCCAGGGTCTGCCGGCGGCCATCCGCGCTGTCGTTAGGCTGAGGTCGGTCGGGCCGTGCAATAGCGGCGGCAACTGCTGGGTTCGCAACGCCTGCCCGGCGCAGATGACCTGCCAGAGCGCCCCGGCCGCCACACTTTCGCCCAGGGCCGGCTTGGCCGTGTAGACCGCTGCTTCGGCAAAATGCGCCGCGGCCGCGGCCCGCTCCGCCTCGTCGATAAAAGTCCCGTTGGCGCTCGCGATCAGCAGGTCGACCGGGTCAGTGCCGCGTAGCGCACCGACCACCTCATCCAGCAGCCTAACGATTTCGCTTTGCCGGGAAAAATTCCCGCCCGGATGAATCGCCTCCAGTTCCAGCTCGCCACTTCGGGTCAGCAGGACAGCGCCTGCCCCTTCGCTCAGGATCATCCCGCTCGGCCGGGCCGCGAATGGCTCCACCGGCGGCGCCGCCCGCAGCAAGCGCCACTTGCGATAAGCGTCGCAGAGCAGCCAATCCGCTTCCTCCGCGCCAACCACCAGGCAGCGATCGAGCTCCGGGTTGCTCATCAGGTCCTCCGCCATCTGTAAAGCGAGAATGCCGACCGCGCCGTCGCCGACCAGCGTGTAGCTCGCGCCCGTTACCCCGAGAATCGCGGCCAGATGGCTGGCCGGCGCATTAAAAACCGTCTCGGGAAACAGGAGCGGGCTGGCCGCCGCCGCGCCCGATTGCACGATTTCGTGAAAGAAGCGCTTGGTGTAAATGACGCCGCCGTTCGAGATCGCGAAAATCAGCGCGGTTCGCTCCGCGCTCGCTTCGTCCAGCTCGAGATCGGCGTCGCGCAGGGCAGCGAGGCCGGCCACCACCGCGAAACGCGAGATGGCGCTGGCCCGCCGCAGACGAGGATAGCGAGCCGCCTCCGCGATCGCCTCCGGCGGCACGGGAAAGGCGCGACAGGAAGGCTTCCCTAACGAGCTCTCCAGCTCGGTTGCTTCCGCTTCCGCACCGGCGAGCAATTTCTCCCAGACTTCGTCGATCGTACTGCCGAGCGGCGTGACCCATCCCAGGCCGGCCAGGCGCAGGCTCATGCCGCGAGCGCCTCGAGCACGAGGGAGGCGTTCGTTCCGCCGAAGCCAAACGAATTCGAGAGGGCGCGCCGCGCCCTGCCCGGTCGCACCCGGTTGGCCACGATGTCGAGATCGAGACCGACATCGGAGACGCGGAAGTTGATGTTGGCGGGCAGAAAGTTATCGCGCAGCGCGATCATGGTCAGGACTGCCTCGATCGCGCCGGCCGCCCCTAACGAGTGCCCCATCATTCCCTTGGTCGAGCTGACCGGCACCCGCCCGAGCAGCTCCGCGATCGCCTTGCCTTCCGCCGCGTCGTTAAAGGGCGTGGCGGTGCCGTGGGCGTTGACGTAATCGATCGCGTCCGGCTCCAGTCCCGCGCTTTGCAGGGCGCGCTCCATTGCCTGGCGCGGACCGATCCCGGAGGGATGCGGCTGGGTGAGATGATGGTTGTCAGTCGAGATGCCGTAGCCGGTGATTTCGGCCAGGATTTGCGCGCCGCGCGCCTGCGCCGATTCCATGTTTTCGAGCGCGAGCAGGGCCGCGCCTTCGCCCAGCACCAGCCCGCTGCGCGCGCCATCGAAGGGCCGGCATTTATCCGGCGTCGCCGCCTGGAGCGAATCGAACCCGACGAAGACCAGTTCCGAGAGCGCATCGTAGCCACCGGTCAGGATGCGCTCGTAACGGCCGGAACGGATGCATTCGAAAGCGTGCCCGAGCGCGTTTGTGCCCGAGGCGCAGGCGTTCGCGATCACCTGGCAGGGCGACGTTAGGCCGCAGGCCTCGAGCGCGTCCAGGGCCGGCTTCTGCGGCGGGTAATTGGCGATCCAGCCCGGCAAGCCGGTCCCGCCCGCGCTCCGGTTGCTGGAGGGCACGGTAATATTGTTCGCCGAAGCTCATCCCGCCGCTGGTCGTCCCGATCACCGTCAGCTCGGGGCGAAAATCCGGCGCCTGCCTGCGCAGCTCGGCCAGCGCGCCGATCATCATGTGCGAGGCGCGATGCAGGCGACGCGCCCGGCGGTCGTTAGGGAGGATAACCTCCAGCCAGGCATCGTCCACCTGGCCAGCCGTTCGGCAACGGCATTGCTCGACCGGGAAACGGGTCACCGGCGAGACGCAATCGCGCGCTTCCCGCAGCGCCTCCAAGGTAGCCTCCAGCCCCGCTCCCAGCGGGCTGATCACCCCGGCTGCGACCACCGCCACCCGCGCCCGATCCGGCCTGGTGGGAGAGGTTTTTTGTGCCATTATTTTCTCGCGATTCGTCACTTTTTATTCCGCTTGCTTTGCCCGGCGATCCACCTTACATAGCCGCCAGAAATAGCAGCCCCGGACGTTGGTGAATTGTCAGTTGAGTTTGTTCAGTGGCGATTTGAAATCCGATTAGCGGGAACAGTGACCGAGCAGCGTTTCGACAAAAAGAATAAACTCAGATGGGTACCAAACTATACGTAGGAAATCTTTCCTTCAACACGACCGAGACCGACTTGCAGGATCTCTTTGCACAGGCTGGCGCAGTCCAGGAAGTCACGTTGATGCAGGACAAATTTACCGGCAAATCGCGCGGCTTCGCCTTTGTCACGATGGGCAATGAGGCCGACGCGCAAAAGGCAATTACCGACTTCAACGGCAAAACCGTGGAAGGCCGGCCCTTGACCGTGAACGAAGCGCGTCCTCGTGAAGCTCGTCCGGGTGGCGGTGGCGGCGGTGGAGGTCGCGGCTACGGCGGCGGTGGCGGCGGCGGCGGCTACGGTGGTGGCGGCTACGGCGGCGGTGGCGGTGGAGGCTACGGCGGCGGTGGTGGCGGGGGCGGACGTCGCGATGGCGGCGGGCGGCGCGGACGCTAGACCAACCAATCAACAAACTTTAAGGAAAGCGCCTCGGGAAACCGGGGCGCTTTTTTTTGTTAGGCGAGGAACCGCCGCGCGCGGGACGAGACTCGATTAATCCTTGAGCCGGAAGCCCCTGTGCCGCGCCTCAAACTGCAAAAAATTATGGCCAAGAAATCAAAAACATCCGCGGCGAAAACCTCAAAAATTCATATCCCACCCATCACCAAACCGGCGGCCGGCGCCGCTACTGGCGCGGTCGTGGGGGCGGTGGCGGGACCGGTCGGCGCAGTTGTCGGCGGCGTCATCGGCGCGGTCCTGGGGAGAAGGTCCCAGAAAGGAAAGCCGCTCCTGCCCTCCTTTGGGCGAAGCCGCAAATCCGCCGGTTCGGGCAAGGGCGGGAAGAAAACGACCGCCAGCAAAACCGCCGCCAAAAAACCGGCCAAATCAAAGTCTTCGCCCGCCCCGGCCAAAAAGAAGGCCGCTTCGTCCGCCCGCCGGAGCAAGGGCAGCGCCAAGAAGTCAAAAGCCTAGACGTCATCCGGCCTGCGACAGATCGTTTCCAGCGATAGACAGACCTGTTTTGGAAGGGACGGGAGCGGTTCCGGCCAGTTGTAGACCCTTCTGGCGAGTGAGGGAGCGGCACTGGTAGGTGCCAGGGAGGCTCTGGCAGGGAGGGATCCGCTTTCAATTTCACTCCCCCGATGAATGGAGCGCTTGCCGGATCTTGGACGGTAACGCAGCAGCGCATCGCGCAGCTGGCATTGGTGGCATCTACACATCAGCAACTCCGATTTTGAATGGCTCAACCTTCTATCTTCGCTGGGCAATGACGCATCTACGGACGATGGTATCGCAATCGACGATTTCACTTTTCAAGTGGTCCCTGAGCCTTCGGTTTACATGCTTCTCGGCGTCGGCCTGCTCTTTTGCGGATAGCGCTTCCGGCGCCGCCGCCGCGCCTAAAGGATTTCCGATCGCCGCAAAAACCCGCCCCTCACCGCGCGGGTTTTTTTGCCCGACCGGCGCCTAACGTTTCGACCGCCGGAGGCAACGATGCAGGGCCAGAATTGTAGGGCGGGCGCTCCGCCTGCCCAGTCTCTTACAGCGGGGCAACCGAAGCGGTCGCCCTACAATGTCCTCGTGAGTCGGCCCCCGCCAAGGGCTCAAAGCAGCTCGTAGGAAAGAATGCTCAGGCAATAAATGGCCGCCGTCTCGACCCGAAGAATGATCGGGCCAAGCGTGAGCGGGACGCAGCCGTGGGAGCGGGCGAGCGCGATCTCGGCCGGGGTGAAATCGCCTTCCGGACCAATCAGCATGAGGACCCGCTGCGGGCGCGCACCTTCGTGGGCCTGCTCGTAATCGGCCAGGATTTTTTTCAAATGCTGCGCGCCGGGCTGGAGCGAGCCGATGAGCCGCAGGTCGTACTCGCCGACGATCGTGGAATCACGGAAGAATGCCTCCGGTGCGCACGGCGGGTGGACGTGCGGGAGCCAATTCTGCCCGCATTGCTTAGCCGCCTCGAGCGCGACGGTCTGCCATTTGACCTGTTTCTGGGCCGCGCTCTCCGGGTCGAGCTGTACCGACGGTGCGATCGGAGAGGAGCGGGAAAATTTCGGCCGCCCCGATCTCGACCGCTTTCTGCACGATCAGGTCCATGTTTTTACCCTTTGGAATGGCCTGGGCAAGGGTGATGCGGACGCGGAGCGGTGGGGTGACGGCTTCCTGTAGAATGCGGAAGCCGACTGCACCGGAGTCGAGCCCGGTGATCTGGACGGTGGCTTCGCGTCCCTGGCCGTCGAACACCACGGCGCGATCGCCGGATTTCAGGCGCAGCACACTGCGCGCATGGTGCGCCTCGGAGCCCGTAAGAGTGGCCGCGGGCCAGTCGTTAGGCGGGAGATGGAAGCGATGCATGACAATTTATTGTAGGGCGGGCGCTCCGCCTGCCGCGATTCTGAACTGGGCAGGCGACGCGCCCGCCCTGCAATTAGTCGTCACTGCGGAAGAATTCCTTCGCCCGCTCGAAGAAGCTTTTGTGCAGCGGGCTGTTGTCCTCCCCGCAGAGAGCGGCGAATTCCTCCAGCTTCTGGCGTTGTTCGCTGTTGAGCCGGCTCGGCACTTCCACCAGCAGCTTGGCGTAGAGGTCGCCGCGCTCGCGGCTGTTGACGTGGGCCACGCCTTTGTCGCGCAGCTTGAAACTTTGCCCGCTCTGGGTGCCGGGCGGCACTTTGAGGCTGGCTTTTCCTTCCAGGGTCGGGACCGGTACTTCGCCCCCCAGCGCCGCGGTGGTAAAGGAAATCGGCACCTCGCAAAAGAGGTTGTCGTCTTCCCGCTGGAAGATCGGGTGTTCCTGGATGTGAACCACGATGTAGAGGTCACCCTGAGGGCCGCCACGAATTCCCGCTTCGCCGTTGCGGGTAGAGCGCAGGCGCGAACCGTGTGCGATTCCCGCCGGGATCTTGATCTTGATCCGGCTGGTCTTTTCCAGCCGGCCATCTCCGTCGCACTTGTCGCACGGATTGTCGATCACTTCGCCCAGCCCGCGGCAGCGCGGGCAGGTCTGTGAAACCTGGAAGAAACCACGGGCGCTGACCACCTGGCCGCGGCCACGGCAGGCCGGACAAGTGACAGGGCGTGAACCGGCTGCGGCGCCGGTGCCGCGGCATTTATCGCAGGCATCAAGCTTGCGCACTTCGATTTCTTTTTCGACGCCGAAAGCCGCCTCCTCGAGCGTGATCTGCATGTCGTAGCGCAGGTCGCTTCCGCGCTGGCTGCCATCGGCCTGGGCCGCGCCACTCCCGAAAAAGCTCTCGAAAATACCACCGCCACCGCCCGCGCCGCTGAAGACTTCACGGAAGATATCGAAGGGGTCATGAAACCCGCCGCCACGGCCGCCCTGGGCAAAAGCGGCGTGGCCGTAGCGATCGTAGGCGGAGCGCTTTTGTTCGTCCATCAGGACGTCGTAGGCTTCGCCCAGCTCTTTGAAACGCTCTTCGGCAGACGGATCGTCGGGATTCTTATCGGGGTGAAATTTGACCGCGAGCTTGCGGTACGAGCGCTTGATCTCCTCGCCGGAAGCGGTCCGCTCAACGCTCAGGATTTCGTAGTAGTCGCGTTTGGTGGTCATTTGGAAAGTGAATGAATGACGAGTGATGAGTGACGAGAAGGCGAAATCGCGGGCGGACTCACCTCGTCACCTATCACCTAGTCACTCTTCTTTCCGCTCGACACCACCACGCTGGAGGGGCGGAGGAGGCGGTCTTTCATCCTGTAACCGCGGCGCATTTGCCTAACGACAACGCCTTCGGCCGCATTCTCGCTCGGTTCATGGGCGATGGCTTCGTGCAGGTTGGGATCGAA
Source organism: uncultured Verrucomicrobiae bacterium (assembly GCA_963749935.1). GTDB lineage: Bacteria > Verrucomicrobiota > Verrucomicrobiia > Chthoniobacterales > UBA10450 > Palsa-1392. The sequence goes on along the minus strand of CAVVOH010000004.1, from coordinate 440,426 downwards.
CTTTTGCCCCTCGGCGTCGATTGGCTGCAGGCCATTGTCGGCGAGGAAATCGGTCAGTTGTTTCAGGACCATGCTCATCCCGGAATAAACCGGCGAGGCTGCGCCCTCATCTTTGGCGGCGGCGAGGCCGAGCTCGAAATTGTCAACGATCGCGATAAGGCGCTCGAGGAGTGAGCTGTTGGCGTAACGGATCGCCTCTTCTTTCTCGCGCGTAGCGCGCTTTTTGTAATTGTCGAAGTCGGCCTGGCTGCGCAGGGCGAGGTCGCGGAAACGATCGAGATCGGCCTGCAAAGTAGCGTGCGGATCGTCCTGGCCGTTGTCGCGTTCCGCCTCGGGCGCCACCGCAGACGGCGTTTTGCGGGCGGCTTCGTCACTGGCGTCGTCGGTCACGGGGACCTGGCGGCGTTCGCTTTTGGGATTCTTCATGTTTTTCGGACTACGATTAAAGTGATGTCGTCATTCTGCGGATGGCCGGCGGCAAAGTTGCGGACATCGTCAGTCAAACGGGCGATGACTCCCTGCGCCCCTTCGTTGGCACTGGCGCGAACCGAACGAATCATCCGCTCGGGCCCAAATTCATCGCCATTCGCATCGAGCATTTCGGTGACGCCGTCGGTGTAAAGGACCAGGCAATCATCGCGTTCCAGGGGCACGGAGAGGTCGCCGGTTATCCTATCGAACACGTCTCCACTGTCAATCCCGAGGGCCATCCCCGGCGGCTTGAGAATCTCGACTTCGCCGGTCGCGGCCCGGTAGAGCAGGGGAGCATCATGGCCACCGCGGGAAAGGGTCACCTGGTTGTTTTTATGATCGAGAATGAGGTAGGCCATGCTGATAAACATGTCCTCCTTGATGTCGGGATAAAGCTGGCGATTGACCTTGCGCAGCACCTCGGCCGGGGACTGCCCGAGCCGCGCCTCGGCCCGCAGCACGCTCCGGCAGATGGCCATGATGAGGGAGGCCGGCACGCCCTTGCCCGAGACATCGGCAATGACCACGCCGAGGCGGTCGTCATCGACCGTGATGTAATCGAAGTAGTCGCCGCTGACCTGGCGCGCGGGAATGTTGATGCCAGCGATGTCGAAGCCTTCGATCGGTGGTGGCTTGGAGGGGAGAAGGATGCGCTGGATGTCGCGCGCAATCTGCAGGTCGTGGTCGAGCCGCTTCTTTTCGTTCGCCACCGAATAGACGATCGCGTTGTAGAGGGCGAAGGCGGATTGCTCGGAGATCGATTTGAAAACGACGAAATCGCTGGCCGAGAAAGGTGCGCTCATGGGGCCGTTGGCAATCGCCAGCACGCCCATGTTCTGCCGGCCATAAAGCAGGGGCGTGACCATGACGGACGACGTGCCGAGTGCGGTCTCGCGGAGTTTGGCCAGCTCAGGCGCGTCGGTGAAATCGACCAGATGAACCGCTTCGCCGCTTTTCCAGGCCCGGCCGATCAAGCCGTCGCCGGGATTGACCGGATGAGAGCGGATGTAGCTATCAAGCGCGATCGGAGTCGAGGCGGCCTGCTGGAGGATGCGGTCGGGAACGTCGATCAGGGGCGGGCAACCCTTGGAAAGGAAGGCCGGAGTAAGATGCAGGCCGGTGCGATCAATCAGATAGAGAGCGCCGCCGTGGGCATCGAGGATACGGACGGAGCTTTCGACGATGAGCCGATGGAGATCATGGGGACGGATGACATCGCGGAAGGCTTCGCCCAGACCATGGAGAAAATCGAAGACCAGACTTTCCTCGACCTGGATTTCTTCATTCGAACGCTCCAGGCGACGGATCCGCCACCGCTGCCGTTGATAGGTGAGCAGCCAGCCCACGAGCGTGGCAACGAGCAGCCCGAAGAGAAGAACGCGCATGGAGCCGAGCTAACTTACTTCGCCGGGCTCTCGTTATGGAGGTCTTGTTTGAGGTAGTCGAGGACGTCCTTGAATCGGGTGAGATTCTTCGGCACGGCCTCGCAAAGCGCCTCGTGCGCTTCCAGCATGGTGCCTGCCTGGTCGCGTTTGGCCGCGGCGGACGTATCGGCCGGGGCGTCGCTGCTGTCGGTAAGCTCCTTGCATTCCGGAGCCTCGGAGCCGTTGGCCTGGATATCGAAGATCTGATCCAGCCCCAATCCGGAAAGCAATTCCCGGCTGCGGGTATTGCAATGAATTACATGCAGGCGGCCCTGACCGAGTTCCTTCAAGCGCAGTGCCATTCCCGCCATCGTTCCCATGAAAGTTGAGTCCATCATCACACAATCCTGCAGATCGAAGACGAACTCGCGATGGCCTCTATTCACCATCTCGCGGGCAAACTCCTTCAGGCTGCCACTGTTGAGAAAGCTGCCCCGGCCCGCCACCCGAACCCAGACGGTGGAACCGTTGACGCCTACTTGAATCGAGGACTCCACAACTAACTAAAGATAAAATTTAGCCGGACACTGTCAATCGATCCCGGCCTTATCCGACATTCTAAAATACGCGGCGCGAAACCGATCAGACGCAAACGGCGGGCAGAGAGTGGCACCCAAAGGCGCGGCACAGACTAACGAAAGGGCTGACATAAAAAGGAGTGGGTGCCTTGGCACTTCACTCCCACAAATAGGATCGTGTCACCGCGACCATTCGGCCGTCCACAATGAGCGAAGCGCGCCAGGAGATGACCCGCCCATCGTCGAAATAGTCGTCGCCGATAATCGCGAAGTCCGTCTTGTAATGACCTCGGGCCCGCGGATAACGCACTTCGCGCGCCTGGACCAAAGCGTGCAATTTTTCCTGCCGATACTCGAAACGTATCCGCACGTCGGCCTCGCGGCCGGCGCGCCAGAAGAAACCGTAATAATTTCCAAATCGCTCATGCTGATCGAGTGCGGTGATGGCGCCGAACATTCGGTAACCGCGCTCGAAAGTGACCGAGGCATCGATCTGGCCGGTAAGCCGCTTCGCGGTTGGATCGAGGAAGTACTGGCCCACTTTCCGAAACTCGAAATCGTGGTCGAGGGAGAGCGGAGGCGCGCCCAGCTTCTCAACCTGGTAGGGCTTGGGCGGGGTGCTGGCGCAACCGGCGAGAGCGAGGCAAAAAGCGGCCAGCAGGATTCTCACGACGCGAGCATCAAACGGGAAGAGCGCCCCGGTGTCAATTTCCCTCCGGTCCCCTTTTCCGCTCGGAGCACGAGCAGAAGGGCCTCTCAGGCTCGACGGAGTTTCGGCCACCCCGGGTAGAATGCCTGGTTCGCGTCCGCTGCGGGATGCCGCTAATTTTCCGCCGTGATTTCCGTTCACTACCAGCGTGGGGTTTATTTGCCTAACGAAAACATCTGGCTCGATCCCTGGGAGGCGAAGCCGTTTGCTTTCGTCTCGCACGCGCACAGCGATCACATCGCGCCGCATGACGAGATCGTGGTTTCGGAACGGACTTCGCGCCTGATGCAGGCCCGCCTGCCTGGCGAACGCCACGAGCACGTCCTCGCTTTTGGCCAGCCGACCTCCGTGCGCGGACTCGAAATCACCCTGCTCCCGGCCGGGCACATTTTTGGTTCGGCCCAGTTTTATCTTGAAGCTGCAGCGGGCAGCCTGCTTTACACCGGCGATTTCAAATTGCGCCCCGGCCGTTCCGCCGAGGCGACGGAATGGAAGCAGGCCGACACCCTGATCATGGAAACGACCTACGGGCTGCCGCGCTATCGGCTCCCCCCGACCGAGCTGGTCGTGCAACAGATCGTCGCCTTCTGCCGCGAAGCGCTGGAGGAAGGCGCGACCCCGGTGTTGCTCGGTTATTCGTTAGGTAAAGCGCAGGAAATTCTCTGCTCGCTGGCCGAGGCCGACCTGCAACCGATGCTGCACGGCGCGGTTTATCGTATGACGCGCATCTACGAGCAATTTGGTCAGACTTTCTGCCGCTACCAGCGCTACGCCGCGGAGAACGTCGCGGGCAAAGTGCTCATCTGCCCGCCCAGTGCCAACCGCTCCCGCATGATCCAGCGCCTAACGAACAAGCGGGTGGCCATGATCAGCGGTTGGGCGGTCGAGCCGAATGCCATTTATCGCTATCAGGTGGACGCCGCTTTCCCGCTCTCCGACCACGCCGATTACGATGACCTGCTGCGCTATGTCGAATTGGTGCAACCGAAGCGCGTCCTCACTTTGCATGGTTTCGCAGCCGAGTTCGCGCGCGACCTGCGCGACCGCGGCGTCGATGCCTGGGCCCTGAGCGCCCAAAATCAAATGGAACTGACCCTGGGCTCGAATCCCGGTGGGGCGAGAGTCCGTAGAGCCGGGGACAGCGCGTCTTCGCCCAAGAGAGACCGCCCCACAGGCTCGAGAGAATCTCGCCCTACCGAGGCCGATTCCGAGTTTTACCTCTTTGCTCAACTCGGCGAACAGATTGCCGCGACCGCGGCCAAACTCGAAAAAGTGCGCCTTCTTTCCGAATATCTGCGCACGCTCCCGCCCGAGCAGCTCCGCGTCGCAGCGATTTTCCTCACCGGAAAGCCGTTCGCGCAAACCGACCAGCGCACTCTGCAAACCGGGTGGGCGATCATCTACCGTGCCCTGCTCGGGGCGAGCGGACGGGGGAACGCCGAGCTGAAGCAAATCGCCAGCAGCCATGGCGACGCGAGCAAGGCGGCGCTGGAAGCGCTCGAGGGTCGCACCAGGCCCGAGCCCTTCTCGTTAGGGGAAGCCAACGCTCTTTTCGAAGCGCTGCACAAGGCGCGCGGGCCGGTGGCCAAGACAGAGGTGCTCCAGGCTCGCCTGCAAAAGCTAACGCCGCTCGAAGCGCAGTACGTGGTCAAAATCCTGACCGGCGATCTGCGCATCGGTTTGCGGGAAGGCTTGGTCGAGGAAGCGGTCGCGCGCGCCTTCGAGGTCTCGCTCGACGAACTGAAGGAGGCCCACATGTTACTGGGCGATATTGGGCAGACCGCGCTGCTCGCCTCCCGGCGCGAGCTCGAACGCGCTGAGCTGACTCTTTTTCGCCCGATCAAATGCATGCTGGCCAGCCCGGAGCCGACCGCGGAAGCGGTCTGGGCGCGCTTTGTCGGGGAAGCGCCTAACGAGTCGGTGGTTTTTGTGGAGGACAAGTTCGACGGAATCCGCGCCCAGCTTCATCGTGGCGCGGAGCGGGTCGAGTTGTTCTCGCGCGATCTGCGCTTGGTCACCGGCCAGTTCGACGAGATCGCGGAGCGCGCCCGCGGCTTGGACGACGAAGTGATCCTCGACGGCGAGATCATGGCCTTCGAGCATGGAAGGCGGCTGACTTTTTTCGACCTGCAAAAGCGGCTCGGGCGGAAACGGGAAAGCGCCGATTTATTCGCCGCCCCTTCGGCGGATGTGCCGGTCGTATTCATCGCCTTCGATCTGCTCTGGCTAAACGGCCGCTCCCTCCTTCGCACGCCCTTGCACGAACGCCGCCAACTCTTGCGCGGCCTAACGATACCGGCGCAATTCCAGGTGGCGGAGGTTTCGGCGGTGCAATCTGCCGCGGAAATCGAAGCGGAATTCCAGAGGGCGCGCCGGCGTCTGAACGAAGGCCTCATGATTAAAGACCCGGCCAGCCATTACACTCCGGGGCGGCGCGGAATGTCGTGGTTCAAATTGAAAAAGGAACTGGCCACTCTCGATGTCGTGGTGGTGGCGGCCGAGCTGGGTCACGGGAAGCGAAATCACGTCCTGAGCGATTACACCTTTGCGGTCCGGGACGAGGAGAACGGCCGGCTCCTCCCAATCGGGAAGGCTTATAGCGGCCTAACGGATGTTGAGATCGCGGAGCTGACCGAGCATTTTCGGCGTAACACGGTCAGGGATCGCGGGCGTTATCTGGAAGTGAAACCTGATATTGTGCTGGAGATCGCCTTTGATTCGATCCAGCCGAGCACGCGGCACGCCAGTGGATTGGCTCTCCGTTTTCCGAGGATCAAGGCGATCCGGCGGGATAAAACGCCGGATGCGATTGACACTCTGGCCTACGCCCGAAAGCTGGCGGAAGATACTCGTTAGGGCTTTTGACTGTCGGGAGTCGGGCTCTGATCGGGTGCGAGCGACTCTGCGGCCTGTCCCTGCGCCTTTGTCGCCCGCTTTTCAGCCCGTTTCTCGGCTCGCTTCGCACGCCGTTTCTCGTCTGCGGTTTTTTTGTTCGGAGCGTTCGGGGCGGCGGACTCGGCGGGTGTAGCCGCCGGAGCTTCCGAAGCAGAAGGCGGGGTGGTCGTGGCCGGCTGTTCCGACGTGATGTCGGGCGAAGCTTCCGGTCGACCCGGTTTTTGGCCGCGGCGTTCCTCGATTTTTTTCTCACGCTCGGCTCGGCGCTGCGCCGGCGCCTGTTCTTCCTGTCGTGCCTTGCGTTTCTCTTCCTGCGCAGCGCGGGCGTCTTGGCGGCGGTTACGATCCGCCTCCTTGGGCGAGAAAACGTTCTCCGCCGGGGTTGGCGGCGTCGGCTCGACCGACGGCGCCGGAGTCTCGGAGGTCGGTTGTCTCTGTTTCCCTTCCGGGCGTTTTCGTTCCGGAGTAGAAGTCGGGGTTTGCTTCGGTGTGGCGCTCGGAAGAGGCGTCATGGTGGGCCTGGGTTTGCCGGGCCGGGCCGGTCGCTCGGTGGCCGCCGGAGTCGCGCGCGGCGCGATGGTGGCGCTCGCGGGGGCGGAGGGCTGCGGGGTAATGCCTGGCCGGCCGACGTTGACCGGTGCGGAGTTGCCCGGGTTGACGGGAAGATTTGGCCTAACGAATCGTTTGGGTGGCAGATTCGCCGGTGGAGTGGCTTCCGCTTTCATCTTGTTCCGCGCTTTTTCAACAGCCTGCGCATCGTTTATTCCCGCCCAACCGCGTTCGACGACCGGTTGGGGGATGTTGCGCACGATCCGTTTAGGCCGTGCGGCACGTTCGGTTGGGTGGAAGTCGATCGTGGGCAGAGCGACGACTTCGCCGCGGAAGACCGGCCGTTCGTCGGTCGCATTCGCGGTCCGCTCGAGGCGGAACCGTTCGATCGGCTGGCGACTGCCTGAGCGCAGATCTTCATAGCTCGGGCCACGGTCGACGACGACCGAGTTGTTGTAGACAATGTTGGTGACGTTTGTCGTCTGGTTGATGATCGTGACGTTGCGCTCGGTCGGGACGATTTCGCGCGAGGTCAGCTTGCGGCCGAATTCGTTAGCGGGAACAAAGGCATACTGTTCCGGGCCGATGTCGTAATAATTATCGGCCCAATTCTGGATGCCGATCTGCCGGTCAAACTGCGCCTCAGGCGGCAACGGCGCCCAGCCGACGTATTCGCCACCCCGGCGCCATGAAACCCACGCGGGCGCCCATTGTTCGCCCGGCACCCAGACCCAGCCGACGCTGCGCAGGCGAATCCAGCGGCCGTAATGGTAGGTGGCCCAGCCGAATTGCTCCTCGGAAATCCAGGTCCAGCCGGCATCGGTGTAAACCCAGTGACCATGCGTGTAGGGCCTCCAGTCGCGCGATTGCGTGGCCTGGCGCGGTTGAAAGACGTAGCCGTAATCACCCGTCTCCATCCAGTCGCCGTAGGGATCGAGTTTGCGGTAAAAAGTGGCGTAGGAACCGCGTTCGGCGGCGGGTTCCGGCGCATTCGTCCGAATGGTGGGCGTCGCGGTGCTGACCGGAGCGGTAGTCGCCGCCGGACGATTTTCCTGCGCGGCGAGGGCCCGCTCCCGTGCCTCGAGTTCAGTTTGGCGCTGGTCCAGCGTTTGTTTTTCGGCGGCCTGGCGCTCGGTGGCCAGGCGGTCCTGCACCTGGCGCTCGATCTCGGCCTGCCGATCCGCTTCGGATTCCTGTTTCTGGCAACCGCCGGCCAGGATCGCGAAGGCGGCGAGAAACGAATAAATCTTTTTCATAACTAATGGTAAGACCGAATCGGCCCTGAGTTATTCGAAACAAAGCCGCCGGGTGGCCTGGATTGGGGTTCGTTAGCGTTCGTTAGGGGAAGATGCCGGAGAAGCGTTAGGCGCGGGAATGATTGTCACTGTCTCGGTCTGCGGCCGCCGGAAATGTTGCCACTGCCCATAGAGCGCAAGCAGGGCAAAAACAATCAGGATGGCGAGCATCATCTTCAGCCCGCTGGCCGGAGCGCGGGTGGTGCCGGCAGAAGGGGTCGGTCGTCCGGGTAAATCCATTTAAGAGTATCCGGCGACGGCCAGTGGGTCGCAAACTGCAGTTCATGCCAGGTTTTTTCGTGCTCGAAAATGTCGAGCAGACAGAACCTATTCCAACTTCAGCGCCGCGATCGCATCCATCACCCGCTGGCTGAGGCGCGGGTAAATTTCGCGTTTATCGCCTTCCAGATCGGCGGCCGTAAAGCGAATCGGTTCGCCGACCACGATGGTGATCCGGCAAAGGCGCAACTTGCCCCCGCCGCGCGGCAGAGCCTGGTGCGCGCCGAAAATTCGCATCGGAACGACCGGCGCCAGCGTTTTGGCAATGACCAGGCCGATGCCCGGCTGGGCCGGCTGCAAATTCCCATCCTTCGTGCGCGCGCCTTCGGGAAAAACGAGCGCGCAATGATTTTCGCGCAGGATGCGAATGAGCGCTTTGAGCGCGCTGCGATCGCCACCTTCCTGATCGACCGGGATGACATTTAATTTCGGCAGGACCCGGCCGAGGACCGGCACTTCGAGGAGCGATTTGCGGGCCAGAAAATAGATCGCGCGCCGGCAGCCAATTCCAGCAAACGGTGGATCAAGATAGCTCTCATGATTCATCGCCAGGATGACGGGCCCTTCCTGGATCACGCGCTCCGGATGAAGGACTCGAAAGCGGAAAAAGAGTCGCGCCACCAGCCGGGTGAGGTGGTAGATGGTGAAATACCAGGGGTTCACCTCGAAGTCGTCAGGCCTTTGAGTTTCAAGCGACCGATTATTTCCCCGACCACGCCATCGATCGTCAGATTGGAGCTGTCGATGACGTGCGCATCCTCGGCGATGATCAAGGGGGAGGCACGTCGCGAGGAATCGGCTTCATCCCGGCTGTGATCCGATCGTGTTGGCCCTGGGCCTCGCGGCGGCGGAGGCGGATTTCCGGCGAGGCGTCGATGTAGAATTTGAAAGGGGTCCCGGGAAAGACGACCGAGCCGATGTCGCGCCCTTCCATGACCAGATCATTGCTTCCCGCATAGCGACGCAGCTGCTCGACCAGGATTTCGCGCACGCGCGGGACGCTGCTCACGAGCGAGACGTTGGCGTTCACCCGATCCTCGCGCAGGAAAGGCTCGGGATCGACATCGTCGAGAAGGATGAGCGATTCGTTCCCGCGCAGCTGGCACAAGATGGGCGCCTGTTCGGCGAGCTTTTCGACGGCGACGGCGTCGGCCGCATCGATCCCGCGCTCGAGGACGAGCCAGGTGAGGGCGCGATACATGGCGCCGGAGTTGACGTAGACGAAACCGAGTTGGCGCGCCAATTCGCGGGCCACGCTGCTCTTGCCGGAGGCCGCCGGACCGTCGATCGCGATGACCCTGTGCGCGGCCGTCGGATTCATCGCGAAAAGATCATCGTGAGCTTAATCCTCTTCGATCACGCGGGCGTGATTGAGAGAACTAATGACCCGGGTGGTGTTACGAAAACCCTTCGGATTAGTCAACTCACTCAAGGTTTTTTCAAAACCGGGATAGGAAGTGGCGACGCAATCGACGTCCTGGATGACCGTTTCGCCCTCCGCAAACATCCCCGCGACTGCGAAGGCCATCGCGATGCGGTGATCACCGAAGCTGGAAAGACGCGCCCCATGCAGGGGAGCGCGGCCGTGAATCTCGAGCCCGTCGCTCAGCTCCACGACCTGGGCACCCATCGAACGCAAGTTATGCGCGATGGCAGCGATCCGGTCAGTTTCCTTTACCCTCAGCTCCTGGGCGTGACGAATGATGGTGGTTCCGTTGGCCAAGGCGCCGGCGACGGCGAGAATCGGCAGCTCGTCGATCAGCTGCGGGACTTCCTTGCCTTGAATGACCGTCGCCTTGAGATGCGCTCCGGTCACTTCGAGAATGCCGCGCGGTTCGATCTGGTCGACGTCCTCGATCGCTTCGCGCACTTGTACACCCATCCGGACGAGCACGCCTAACAAACCAGTGCGAGTCTCGTTCAAACCCACATCTCTGACCAGGACGTGACCGCCTGGTTGGGCAGCGGCCGCCACCAGCCAGAAAGCGGCGGAAGAGATGTCGCCCGGGATGCTAAAGTCGCGGGACTCCGGCACATGATCGCCAAAGACGCTTACGCCATGTTCGTCCTTATGGGTGCGGACGAGAAAATAATTGAGCATGAGCTCGGTATGATTGCGGGTTGGGACCGGCTCCAGCACACTGGTTTTCCCTTTCGCAAAGAGGCCGGCGAAAAGAAGCGCGCTCTTCAACTGCGCGCTCGCCACTGGGAGAGAATATTTGATCCCGTGCAGCGGCGCCCCTTCGATGCGCAAAGGGGCGGTCTCGTTAGCGCCCTCCGCTTCGATCTTTGCACCCATCAGGCGAAGGGGTTCGATGATTCGTCCCATCGGGCGTTTCGAAAGGGAACCGTCCCCGACCAGACGGCTCTGGAACGGTTGCCCGGCCAGGATGCCGGCCAGCAGGCGCATGGTGGTGCCGGAGTTGCCGCAATTAATTTCGCCATCGGGCGCGCTTAATTTACGGCGTTTGCCATGCACAATCAGGACTTCGGGCTCGGGCTGCTCAATCTTTATCCCGAGCGCGCGCATCGCGACGACGGTGTTCATGCAATCGGCGCTGCGCGAGAAACCACGCAGGACGCAGGGGCCGTTGGCGAGCGATGCGATGATGACCGCGCGGTGCGAAATGCTCTTGTCGCCCGGGACATTGATTTCCGTTTCGATACGGGGCGCGCGTTTTATCCGAAGGTCATCCATAGTCTAGGAAAGGAGCTCCCATCTGCCAGGCGGCTCCGCAGGCGAGGAGAAGAATCCCAAGTTGCGCGGAAATGTCCAGCACCGCAGCGCCCAGGTCGCGCTGAGCACCTGTGCCTGCCGTTTCGTGACCAGGCCGCTGTCGTTAGGGGACGAGAAAAATCTTCTGCGTATACGGATCGCGCACTTCCGTTCCCGGCGGGAAACCGCGCACGTCGACGTAGCCCTGGTCCGGTGCGAATGGGCTGGTGACGAAGCCGGGTTTGCTCGGCACGGGAATACCGTAAGGGATATCGCCCCGGGTCGGGCTGACCGGAGCAGCCGTGGCCGCCGGCTCCGGGGCCGGAGTGCCAGCGTAGACGGGGGGTGGCGGCGGCTGACCTTGATCGAACGGCTGCTGCACCGGCGGATACTGGGTTTCAGGTCCCGTCTGGTAGGTGGCCACCCGCTGGCGGCGAGGCGGCGGCTCCGGCTCGGTGCAGGCAGTGATAAAAAGGGCGGTGAGAAGCGCGAGAGTGATCGATGGTTTCATAGAAAGGTGTGCCTTGGACGACTTGTCCCGTTTGTAATTCATTCGCTTGCCAGTGACAAAGTTTATTTGCAGCGAATGACGTGCCAATCGGTTTTCCGACAAAAAATGCAAGGGCTTGAGAGCTGCCTTCCGAATAAAATAAAATGGAGCGCAACCAACAGGTGATCCTGGTGATCGACGACGATCGCGCCAGCCGGCGGATGTTGAGCCGTGCGCTGGTCGAAGCCGGCTATGCCTGCCGGGAGTCCTCCAGTGGCCTCGAGGCGCTGGCAATGTTGCGGACCGAGGTGCCGGCGCTTCTCCTGCTTGATTTTCATATGCCGGATTTGAACGGCGACCAGTTGCTCTCTCGCCTGCGGGCCGACGAGCTTTCCGAGATCGCGCAGCTACCGGTGATCATGCTAACCGGCGACGGAGGCGAGGAGAGCGAGGTGCGTTGCCTGGAGGCGGGGGCGAACGACTTCGTCACCAAACCTATCAACCTGGCAGTCCTACGGGCGCGGATCGACACCCAGTTGCGGCTGCAATCATTGCGCGGACAACTGCAGCAACAGAATAACGAACTGGAAGCGTGGCGCGAAAATCTGGAGCGGGACCTGGCGGCCGCCCGGCTTACGCAGCAATCGCTCATCCCGCAAAAGCCTCCCTATTTGCCGGGCTGGGAAGTGGCGGCCGCCTACCGACCAGTCATTCAGGTGGGAGGCGATATTTATGGTTGGTTGCGAATGCCGGACCAGCGCACGCTTTTCTGGATCGCCGATGCGACCGGACATGGCGCTGCCGCCGCCCTTCTCACCACCCTGGCGAAATTGCTTTTTCATCACGGCAGCGTGGAACACGCGCAGCCGGCGAAAATCATGGAGGCGGTCAATAATGATTTCCGGAGCATCTTCGGCGCCCGCTCCTTTATGACCGCAATGTGCGTGGCCCTCGATCCCGCCAGTGGGCGCGCCAGTGTGGTCGGCGCAGGGCATCCGCCCCTCCTGGTGACGCGACGGGGAGTGGCCGCGGAACAGGTGCGATCGAGCGCGCCTCCGTTAGGCCTGCTCGAGCATTCGCAATTTGAAGAGATCGCGATCGAGCTCCAGCCGGGGGACGGATTTCTCCTCTATACAGATGGTCTTTACGGTCCGTCGAAGCGGGAAGGCGAAGGCTGGAATCCAGAACGCTTGCAAGCTCTCCTCGGCGGTGAGGAGGAGAGTGCGCCTGCGTTGCTCAACAAGGTGATTCATCGCGCCGCGCCCGCCACCGAGGATCCGTTACCGGACGATTTGGCAGCGGTCGCGGTGGTTCGCGCCCTCGGCGGGCGCCCTTAATTTTTTTTCATTGGGGAAAAAATTAGTATTGCTCTCGCAGTGCCCAACGATTAATCAGCCTTTATGCCCAAAACCACAGCCAAAAAAACACCGTCGAAACGCAAGCCAAACGCCGCGTTCATGAAGCCCGTGCAGCCGGACGAAAAGCTTGCTCTCATCGTCGGCTCCAAACCGCTCCCGCGCTCTGAACTGACCAAGAAGCTCTGGGACTACATCAAGAAGAATGGTCTGCAGGACAAAAAGAAAAGGACCCAGATCAACGCGGACGACGCGATGAAGCCGGTCTTCAACGGCAAGAGCCAGGTGAGCATGTTCGAGATGACGAAACTCGTCTCGGGTCACCTGAAAGCGACCTAGTCGCCCTAACGACTTCGTCAGCCTAACGGCTGCGAACCGAGGCAACTTTTAGTCGCCCGCGGACAGGAGAGCTGTCCGCGGGCGCTTCTTTGTACGGGCCGCTGAAGCCAGCTCGACCGCTTGCACCGGGAGGGTCTCTCGGCGACTGGTGGGGGATGAGGAAGTTTCGTCCCGCCTTGCTTGCGCTCGCGCTCTCTCTTTCCTCGCGTTATCTCTGCCCGCGCGGAGGCGAATTGGCTGACTGATTTCTCGAAGGCGCGCTCCGAGGCGAAAGCTGGACACAAACTGCTCCTGCTCGATTTCACCGGCTCGGACTGGTGTGGCTGGTGTAAGCGGTTGGAAGCGGAAGTCTTTTCGAAGTCGGAATTTGCGGATTATGCAAAAAAAATCTCGTCTTGGTGCGGGTCGATTTTCCCCGGGCCAAACCGCTGCAGCGACGAAGTCAGAAAGCAGAACGGCGAACTGGCGGAAAAATATCGGAATCGAAGGCTTCCCCACCATTGTCATTTTGAATGGCGACGGCAAACCGGTCGGGCTGCTCGGCTACGTGCCGGGCGGGCCGGATGCTTTCATTGGCGAACTGAAGAAGCTTGCCGAAGAGCTAGCGCCTAACGAACCCTTCGGAGGGCAGTTCTCACGAAGGAACCGGCTTCGGCACCGCGAGCGCTTTTTGCAGCGCATCGGCCAGCTCGCGACGGGTAAACGGCTTCGGAAGCGCGCCGCGAAATCCGTAAGAAAGAAATTGCGAGAGAGCTGCTTCGTCGGAATAGCCACTGCAGATAATGGCGTTCACCTCAGGATCGATAACGCGCAAACGCTCGATCGTTTCGACCCCGCCCAGACCGCCGCGAACGGTCGCGTCAAGAATGACGGCGCGAAACTGCTCACCTTTGCGCGCGGCCCGTTCATAGATCCGAACCGCTTCCGAGCCATCGGGAACCGCGGTCACTTCATAACCCATCGTGCCGAGGAGTTGAGAGTCAGCTCGCGAATGGCCGATTCGTCGTCCATCACGAGAATGCGCTGCTGACTGAAGCGCCCGGCACGGTCGTTAGGCTGAAAAGGATCGTTCAAAACCCGCCCTCCGGCGGCCGGGAGGTAGAAGGCAAAGGTGGCACCGGCGGGAGAATTGCGTTCGAGATGTAGGAAGCCGCCGTGTTTTTTGATGATTGAATAGCTGATGGCCAGGCCGAGGCCGGAAGCGTCTGGTTTGGTCGTAAAATACGGGATCGAAAATCTTGGCGGCCAATTCCGGCGAAACGCCCGGACCGTGGTCGGATATGGCAACCCGGATGTAGCGCCCGAACTCGAGAGGCAGGCCGCTTTTTTCGTCGATCTGCACATTCTCGACGCAGACGTTGACGCTCCCGCCGGTCGGCATCGACTCGCGTGCGTTAAGCATCAGAGCATTGACCACTTGTTCGACCTGGCCGACATCGATTTCGGCCTTGGCAAGATGATCTTCGATTTCGATGGCCGCGCGCAAATTTGAGCCGTGCAAGGAAAATTCGGCGGCGTGCTGCAGGACGTCTGCGATGGGGGCCACTTTTTTCAGAGGGGCGCCGCCTTTGGAAAAGGTGAGCAATTGACTGGAGAGACGGGCGGCGTGTTGGGCCGCCTGTCCGGCACGGGCGAGGAAGGAGAGAAGATCGCCGCTGTGCGCCGGGGCATCGAGCTGGGCCAGGCCGATGTTGCCCGAGATAACGGTGAGAATGTTATTCAGGTCGTGGGCGATGCCGCCGGCGAGTGTGCCTAACGATTCCAGCTTGCTCGTAGTCAGACGTTCGTCTTCCGCTCGCTTGCGTTCAGTGATATCGCGGAAGAAAACCGAGATGCCGCCGCCGCTGGGGTAGGAATGAATCTCGAACCACGCCTTACCCGCGGCATTGAGCGCCTCGAACTCAATCGCGATCTGCTGGCTCATCACCGCCCGGTAGTTCTGCTCGAAAATCGAGCCGGTCAGGTCGGGGAATTTGAGCCAAATATTCTCCCCCAGGAGCGACTCGCGGCTCGCACCGAGCATGACCTCCGCTTCGGCGTTGAGGTAGGTGAAATTCCAATCCGTATCGACCGCAAAAAACCCGTCGCTGGTTTTCTCCAGGATATCGGTCATCCGTCGGGCCGATTCCTGGAGGGCGGCGCGCGCGTGATTGCGTTCCTGCAGTTCGTGAATGTGGCGCTCCGCCACCGAAAGGCGCACGCTCAGGCGTCGGGCATCGAGCGGTTTGGTAAGGTAATCATTTGCCCCTGCGGCCAGCGCCTGCTCCAGATCCTCGTCATCGGAGCGCGCGGTGACGAGCAGGATGTACATCTCGTCGCCGGTCGGGCGGGAACGCAGGTCGCAGCAAAGTTCAACCCCGCTTTTACCCGGCAACATCCAGTCGAGAATCAGAAACGGAAACTTCTCCCGGGCGATCTCCAACTCCGCCTCCTCGGCACTGGCGCAGGCAACTACCTCGTGGCCGCGCTGTTCGATCAACCGGCTCAAATTGCGCCGGCTGTCGGGATGGTCTTCGATCAAAAGAATTCTCATCGAGTAAGAAACTCCCCTTTCCATAGACCCGTGGGACCGCCTTTCGTTGCACGCAAAATTCGGGAATGGCACTTCCGCATGCTTTTAGGGAGCAGAATGACTGCCAACCGTCGGTCTATTTGCGGCATTCTCCGCCCGTCCTGCGCAGGGGTGGTCGGCGGTCAGTTTCCAGGCAGGCATTTGCTCGTCTGCCAGATAGAGCGCAACCTACGCCTGTGAAATTGCCGCCCTTCGTTCCGAGCCGCCTTTTTTGGGCGATCAGCTCGCTCGCCCTCTCGCTCGCCGGCTGCCTTGCGGCTGAACCCTCCTCGACGCCGGCTCCGGCCACCGTCGTGGCCGCGTCCTCTCCGGCCGCCACGGCCGAGGGCACCCCCGCCATCAGTTACAGCGCCGTGCACGTGGACGGGCCCTTTATCGCCATGACTTTCGACGACGGACCAAGCGAGAAGTTAACCCCGGAGCTGCTCGACCTGCTGGCCCAGCGTCACATTCACGCCACCTTTTTCGTGATCGGCAAAAACGTGGCTGAGCATCCGGAGATCTTGCAGCGCGCCGTGCGGGAGGGCCATGAAATCGCCAATCACAGCTGGTCACATCCGGCCTTCGGCAAGATGTCGGATGCAAGGGTGCGGACGGAATTGCAAAAGACCGACGACGCAATTCGGTCAGCGATCGGAGGGCGTCCGGTCTTGATGCGACCGCCTTATGGCTCGATCTCCGCCCGGCAGAAGAAGTGGATCAACGAAGAGTTCGGCTACCGGACGATTCTCTGGGATGTCGACCCGCTCGATTGGAAACGTCCCGGCCCCGCGGTCGTGACGAGTCGCATCCTCAAGGAAACACGCCCGGGCTCAATCGTTCTTTCGCACGATATTCACCCGGGGACGATCAAGGCGATGCCGGAAACGCTCGACAAACTGCAAGCCAAAGGTTTCAAGTTCGTCACTGTCTCGGAACTGCTGGCGATGGGGAAACCGATGCCGCCGAAACAAACCGGCTCGGAAGGGCCGACTCCGCTTTCCGCGCCCGGGGTCAGCCCGGTGATCATGCCACCGGCTTCGCCCGCTCCCGGCCTAACGAATCCCTAACGAGCCGGGATGGTCGCCGACCTTTATCTCGAATTTCGCAGCCGGACCGAAGCGGCCCTTGCCTCCCTGCTTAAGCTCGCGGCTGACATGCAGCGAGAGCCGGCCATGCTCGATACCCTGCAGAACATGCTTAAGGATGTGCGCGAGCCGCTTCTTTTCGTTGTGGTGGGCGAGGTGAAGGCGGGCAAATCATCGCTCCTCAACGCCCTTTTCGGTCAGGAGTTTTGCAAGGTCGATGTCCTGCCTGCGACCGATCGGATTTATATTTTCAAGCACGGGCCGCGCGAGCAGACGGTTGACGTTTCGTCCCAGGTTACCGAACGCTATCAGCCGATTTCTTTTCTCCAGGACTTCAACATTGTCGATACCCCGGGCACCAACACGATGGTGGCCGAACATCAGACGATCACGGAAAACTTCATTCCGCGGGCCGATCTGGTTCTCTTTGTTTTTTCGGTGGTCAATCCGTGGGGCGCCTCAGCCTGGGAATTGCTCCGCTTCGTCAACCAGAAATGGCTTAAGAACGTCGTCTTTGTTTTGCAGCAGAGCGATCTGCGCGACCCGCCAGAGGTCGCCGTGATCGAGCGGCATCTGCGGGAGACGGCCAACCAGCAGCTCGGTTTTGCTCCGCCGATTTTCGCTGTCTCGGCGCGGAAAGCATTTCTGGCTCGGACCTCGGGAGTCGACAAAGAGCGGCTTTGGCAGGAGAGCCAGTTCGCGTCGCTGGAGCAGCACATCAACCTGATGGTCGATCAATCGCGCCATGGTTTGCCCAAATTGATGACGAGCTGCCAGACCGCGGCGGTCATTCTCTCCGACACCGCCAGCCGGGTGCGCAACATCCTCGAGACGATCGTGCGCGATGAAGAGCAGCTCGGCCGACTGGAAGGTATTCTCGCCGCGCGGAAAGAACAAACCTTGCGGCAGGTCGGCGGGTTCCTGCGCGGGATTGAGCAGGCTTGCCGGCGCTGCGAAAGCGAGGGCCAGGCCCTGCTCGAGCGCAATCTCTCTTTTTGGCGTACTTGGCGGCTCGTCTTTGGCAAATCGGAGTGGCAGGAGAAATTTCAGGCTGATCTCGAGACGAAAATGCGAGATTTGATTCAGCCGCAAGTCGAAAACGCGCTCCAGCTCCTGGAGACGGACCTGCGCGGTTTGTGGCCGCAATTGCAGGATACGATGGAGAGCCAATTCAAAGGTGATTCGCGGATGCAGCTCAGCCAGACGATCCCGGATTTCGCGCGGCAGCGGCGGGAGCTTCTGCAATCGATTGAGCTCACCCTGGTGGAGCGGATTGCGGGGCGGGGGATGGAAGCGCAACTGGAGCGAATGTTTCGCGAAACGGCAACCTGGATGCGGGTCCCGGCCGGAGTTGCGGCGGCCGGTGGCATCGTCACTGTGATCGCGGCTATGAGCAGCGCGGCGGTGGCCGATGTGACCGGTATCGTGGCGGCCTCCGCTTTTGTCGCGGGGACGCTCGTTGCTTTTGGCCGGCGCCGGAAGATTCTGGCGGAATATCACCGCCAGATGGAGTTGAAACGGGAAGAACTGGTGGCGGCGATCGAGCAGCAGCTCCAACACGCGATCGACCTTTTCTATGCGGAAATCGGTGCGGTTTTTCAGCCCCTGCGCGCCTTTTGTGGGTCGCAACGGAAGCGCTACGACCCGCTTCTCAACCGCGTGCGCGAGATCGAAAAGAGCTTTGCGGAGTTATCGGCCGAGCTAAAGCGCGCTCTGAGCTAACGACCGCCTCGCGGAGCGAGGGCTCCCTCAGCTGCGATTTCCTGCGAGTCTTCTCCCACTGGACGAAACGCCCGCTTTGCGGCACTACTTCTTGGCCTTCGTTTTGGTCGAATATTGCTCGGCCAGTCGTTGCTCGGATTGGCGGCGGGCGATGACGAAATTATTGTTGTCGCCATAGTTCCGCCACGGTCCCGGCGGAACGTCGCGCACCTCGACAAACTGCCAGTCGGTCAACGAGGTCTGCCCGAGGCCAAGGTAATCGCGAACTGCCGGCGAAACATCGAGCCCGGCGCCGTGGTTTAGATTGGGCCGGGGCCGTTCGTTTCGAAAAACATACTGGTAATGGTCGGTTCGGAATGGCCCGCAATCCTCCCACTGTGCGTAGCAGACGCGATTGCCGCGGCGGATCGCGACCCAGCGATCCTTGCAGACAGAGTGACCTTGCTGCACGAAAGCCTGCCGAAACCAAGGCACCACGATCGGCGCTTCCGGCTTGAACTGACCGTGCGACACATCGTTGTAGGGAAGAGCGATGTAAAAAGGGTTCTGCCGCGGGATAAAATTAATCGGGATATAATCGCGCCGGCGGGACGGTTCCGGATTGTCGTAGCCGCCGTAATTCCGAGTCCAATCCGAGTCCCACGAACTCTTGTGATTCGGGACGGGATTATTCACCGTCGGATTCTCGCCGATCCAGAAAATGGTCGTAACGATGTCGGTCTTCCACGGATAGCGGGATGAGGAAAAACGCGAGGTGGTCGGGACGAAGACCTGCGGTTCGACCTTGAGCAGCGCCTGGGCGCGCAGCTTCATCGCGTACTTGGCAAAATCGGCGCTGCTCTCGTAGGGCGACTGCGCATGCGAGATAGCGGCGGCGGCCACGAAGGCGACCGCGGTCAGCGTCGGTATTTTTATGTATTTTGCGCCCATGAACGTCCTTGGTTCTAGCCGAATCGGGTGGCCAGGCAAGCCTGTTTCGTCAATCTCCAATTTAGCACGATCCATTCCAAAAACGCTCAACCGCGGCTCAATAAGGTGTCGCGACGGTAAGATTCGCCACCCATTTCAGGATAATCCATCGTAAAATGCAATCCTCGACTTTCCTTTCGACTGAGCGCGGAGTCGACAATCAAGGCCGCCACCGTGGCGAGATTGCGCAGTTCGAGGAGGTCGACTGTGATCCGAAAATTCCAGTAAAACTCCTGGATTTCGCGCTGCAGATTGCGCAGTCGCGCGCTCGCGCGTTGCAGGCGCTTGTCGGTCCGCACGATGCCGACGTAATCCCACATCAGGCGGCGGATTTCGTCCCAGTTGTGGTAGATCACGACCAGTTCGTCGACATCCTGGGCGTCGCCCGATTTCCATTCTGGGAGCGAAACTGACCCGGCAGGATGAGCCGGCGGGCGGGTATGGATAAGGGCTTCAGCCGCCCGGTGCGCCATGACCAGCCCTTCCAGGAGCGAATTGCTCGCCAGCCGGTTGGCCCCGTGCAGTCCGGTGCAGGCTACTTCGCCGATGGCGGATAATCCCGGCAAGCTGGTCGCGCCATTGATGTTTGTTTTGATGCCGCCGCACTGGTAATGCGCCGCCGGCACGACGGGAATCGGCTCCTTCGCCATATCAATTCCGTTTCGCAGACAGGTCTCGTAAATATGCGGGAATCGCTCCTGCAGAAACTCTCGCGGCTGCTGCGTGATGTCGAGATAGACGCATTGCGCGCCGGTCCGCTTCATCTCGGCGTCGATCGCCCGCGCCACGATGTCGCGCGGCGCGAGCGAGCCGCGCGGATGGACGCGAGCAGTGAAGTCTTCGCCCTTCGCATTGCGCAGAATTCCGCCCTCCCCGCGGACGGCCTCGGAGATGAGGAAAGAAGTGGCCTGCGGATGAAACAGGCAGGTCGGGTGAAACTGGATGAACTCCATGTTTGCGATCACCGCGCCGGCCCGCCAGGCCATCGCCACGCCGTCGCCGGTCGCGATCGCGGGGTTGGTTGTGTAGAGATAAACTTTTCCGCAACCGC
Source organism: uncultured Verrucomicrobiae bacterium (assembly GCA_963749935.1). Taxonomy (GTDB): domain Bacteria; phylum Verrucomicrobiota; class Verrucomicrobiia; order Chthoniobacterales; family UBA10450; genus Palsa-1392. The sequence continues at coordinate 420,005 of CAVVOH010000004.1, read as the reverse complement.
CAGTCGCGAGGACCAATCGGTCCGTCCGGATCGTTTCCACCGTCCCTGAGTTTTCATCGAGCACGTAAACCCCGAGGCAATGGTCCTCCGTGGCGAAGCCGAGTTTCGCGGCGGTGATCAAATCGACCGCCATGTGGTTCTCGAGTAATTCGATGTTCGGCGACTCCTGCGCCGCACGCAGGAGAGTGGTCTCGATTTCGTAACCGGTCAGGTCATGCACGTGCAGCACGCGCCGCTTCGAATGCCCGCCCTCGCGCCCGAGATCGAGCTCGCGATGCCCGGAGACGTCGCGCTCGTCGAAATGCAGGCCCAATTCCATCAGCTCGCGCACCCGTTCCGGGCCTTCCTTCACCACCGTCTCGACCGCAACCGGATCGCACAGGCCGGCCCCGGCCTCGAGCGTGTCGCGGATGTGCAGGTCGAATGAATCCTCGCCGCTCGTCACGCAGGCGACGCCGCCCTGCGCCCAGGCGGTGTTCGAATCCGCACCTTTGCGTTTCGTGATGATGGCAACCCGGCCGTGCTGCGCGGCCTTGAGTGCGAAGGTCAGGCCGGCAATCCCGCTCCCGATCACGACGAAATCGTATCCTTTCATCCGAGCAGAATGTTATCGATCAGGCGCGTCTTGCCGAAGAAAACCGCGACCGCCAGCAGGGAGTGCGGCTCGATCGTTAGGCGCGGCTGCAGGTCGTCCGCGCCCACGATCTCGACGTAATCGATCCGGGCGAGCGGCGCCGATTCGATCTTTTCGCCGCACCGCCGCGATCGCTTTCGCGGGCCGAAGTTTCTGTCGATTCCGCCGCCTGCCAGCAGGGCCGTGACGATGATCGGCGCCTGCGCGCGTTCCTCGCGTTCAGGTATTGATTGCGCGAGCTGAGGGCGAGGCCGTCGCTTCCCGGATGGTGGGACCGCCGATGATCTCGATCGGGAAATTAAGGTCGCGCACCATCCGGCGAATGATCGCCAGTTGCTGAAAATCCTTCTCGCCAAAGACGGCTGCATCCGGCGCGAGAAGGTTAAACAACTTCGCGACCACCGTGCAAACGCCGCGGAAATGGCCCGGTCGCGAGGCCCCGCAAAGTCGCTCCGAAAGCTTCGTTTCATCGACGAAGGTCGAGCGATCGGGAAAATAGATCTCGTCCGGCACGGGACGAAAAATCAGGTCGGCTCCTTCCGCGCGACAGACCTCGGCGTCGGCGGCTTCCGGGCGTGGATAACGCGAAAAATCGGAGCCCGGCTCAAACTGGAGCGGGTTGACAAAAATGCTTACCGCAACTTCCCCTTCACTGCCGGCATTTTTCCGTGCCAGCCGAAGGAGGGAAACGTGACCCGCATGCAGAGCGCCCATCGTCGGCACCAGCACGCGGCGCCTGGATCTGTCACGCTCCGCCGCTCGCAATTCCGCGACGGTTGAAATGATTTTCATGCCGTGACTTTTCCCGGGCCGCCCGAATCCTCCAGCCAAATCGCCTGGCGGGCAAAGCGAAAGCGTTGCTGTCGGTAATCCTGCCAGCCGGCCGCTCGGGCCAGTTGACCAAGTTCCTGAAAGGAAAAGGCGCGCTCGACTGAAACACGTGCGTCGTTGCGAGTCATCGCCTCACGAAAAATTGTCGCGGTGAGCAGATCCACACCGATTTTCGCGAAGCGGCTCCGACAAAGGTCAGCCACCAGCACTCGCCCGCGGGAAAGAACACGGCAACGGCGCAACAAGGTGGTCGCGTCCTCGCTGCTGAAATGATGGAGGGCGAGCGAAAAAAGGACGATGTCGTAAACGCGTTCCTCACCGAAATGATGGATGTCCGCGCAATGGTAGTGAATCTCCGGACATGCCGTGCTCAACTGACGTGCGATCTCGATGGTTGAGGATTGGAAATCCACCGCGTCGATTTCGACCACCGCGCCGAGCTCGCGCGCAAACTCGACCACCAGGCGCGGAATATCGCCCGAGCCGGTGGCCAGATCGAGGATGTGCAACTTGTCGCCCGGATGCATCCAGCGCCGCAGAAAATGCCGGATCAATCGGTAGCTCCCGAAAAAGCGATTGAGCGCGCGCAGATTGCGCAGGTCGGATAAGAGCTCGGGCGAGATTGGCTGCGGCCGATCCATCCACTCCGGATCCGCCGGGTCGAAGCGGCGTTTCAATCCTGGTTCGCGCCGCGCCCGGACGAGTAGAAGCTCCTCCCTCCGCGTGAAGCCGCCGCGGCGGTTCCTCGCGCAGCGAGCGTGCTCCTTTTGAAGATCATGCCAGAAATTTTTGCCAGGATTCGGGCAACTGCGCCGTCTCGACGTCGCTCGCTATCCGACCCTCAAACTCCGCCTGGAAAGAGGTGCTCGTGCCGTAAACCATGATCAGGTCGTCGGAGCCCTCGACCCGAATGGCGTGTGCCACCCCGGCTGGAATCACGACCGCAGCATTGTTAGGCCCGCGATGTTCGTCCCCGTCGATAAAGAGGCGCATCGTCCGCAGGGGCAGCCCGGCCCGCGCTTCGCGCAGAATCATTTCGGCGCGGCCCTGCACAAAAAACATCACGTCCCATTGTTCCTGCTCGTAGGGACGAAGAGAATAATTCTCCGGCTCCGCAACGAAGAGACGCTCGAACCACTCGTTAGGTAAACTGTCTGCCGGGATGCTCGGCGGATGGACGTGAAAACCTTTCGCCGTCTGGGCGAACATGCGCGCCGCCGACCACTGTTGTGGCCAAAGACCGATTTTCGCGAGCGGGCCTTCAGCGCGGCGGGCAAATTCGCCAAACAATCCGCGGTGCCGCTGGGAATGAATGGCGCGGGCGAAAACTTCCACGCCCGGGATCCAGGCTTGCCCTACTTCCGGGTCGGCGCGGTTGGCTTGGGCGAGTTGGCCGGCTTCGATGCCCACGGTTGAGATGCGCTGGGCGAGGGAAGGGGCGCCATAATCGCGCTGCACCAGTTCCCGCTTCGCCTCCGGAGCAAGACCGTCCCAAAGATCGCGAATTATTTTTCTTCATCGATTTATCGGCCTAACGAAAAGTCGGCGCGTTCGCGCGAAAGATTTGGATTGTAGTAGGGATCGCAGGCCAACAGATCAGGCCAGCGTTCCCGCATCACTTCGGTCTCAAGTGCTTCCACGCTCCGCCGACGCGAGGCCGATTCGTGGTGATAGAGCTTAGCGAAGGGAGTGTAAACGATCAGGTAACCGGCCCGCCGCATTTTCAGACAAAGATCGACGTCACTGAAGGTAACCGGAAGTTGCTCTTCGTCGAAACCGCCCACTTCCTCAAAAACATCGCGCCGGGTGAGAAGACAGGCGCCGGTGACGGAACTGTAATTCCGCGTCACCTGCAATTGACGGCAAACGCCGGGGGCATCGGCCGGGAAATGGCGAAAAGCGTGTTCGGCAATGCCGCCCACCCCGAGCACGACGCCGGCATGCTGGACGGTGTCGTTAGGGTAAAGCAGCCGCGCGCCGACGGCGCCGACTTCGGGCCGCTGCACATGCTCAGCCATCACGGTCAGCCATTCGCTATCGATCATCTCGACGTCGTTGTTCAAAAAAAGGAGCCACGGGCTGGCGCTTTGCTCGACCGCGAGATTGTTCAGCGCGGAGAAGTTAAAGGGCCCATGGAAAGGGAGGAGCCGGTGCCCAAAATTTTCGAAGTATTCGCGCGCTTCGTCGGACTTGCTCTCGTTATCGACCACGATGATCTCGTAATTCGGATAGCTCGTCTTGGCCACGAGGCTGGAAATGCAGCGAGAGAGTAGGTCGATTCGGTCGCGCGTCGCGATGATGATCGAGATGCGTTTAGTCTCGCGCAGCTCCCGTTTTACCCAATAGGCGTGGGTTTGCCAGTCGACCGTTACGTGACCGCGTTCGCCCCGCCGTTCGAGATGGCTTTCGATCGCGCGCCGGCCGGCTTCGAGCGCGAGCGGTTTGCGGCGGATGTTATCGGAAGTGGATGTCTCGCTTCGGCGCCAATGGTAAAGGACACGCGGGAGATGATGGATACGATTCGTTAACTCGCTCACTCGCAGGAAAAGATCGTAGTCCTGCGCACCATCGTATTCCGGGCGAAAGCGACCGGCTTTCTCGACCAGCTCGCGTCGTACGGCGGTGAAGTGACAGAGGTAGTTGTAGGAGAGAAGAAAGTCCGGCGACCAATCGGGCTTGAACTGCGGCGCGGCCAGCCCTTCCTCGGTGATCTTGTCTTCGTCGGAAAAGATCAGGTCTGTTTCCGGATTGGTTTGCAGAAATTTGACCACCTCGAAAAGAGCATCGGGCTCGAGCACATCGTCGTGATCGAGCAGGCCGATCCATTCTCCGCGCGCGACCTCGAGTCCAGAGTTGGAAGCGGCCGATATCCCGCCGGTGCTTTCGCGCCGAACCACAATGAGGCGCGGATCCTGGTGGCCGATCAGGTCGATCAGCGCGAGCGTTTCAGGGAGCGTGCAGCCGTCGTCGATCAGGAGCAGTTCCCAATTTTCGTAGGCCTGCTGTCGGACGGATTCGATCGCCTCGCTCAGCCAGGGCGCGGGGGTGTTGAAAATCGGCATGATAATGCTGACTAGCGGACGATAAGAGAAAGCGCGCGTCTGTAGCCGGGCGGCGACAATCTCTTTCTCGGAAGGCCGCCGTTTTTCCAGCCATTCCTGGTATTCGTTAGGCGAAAGGATGCTTTTGTCCGCTGCGGGTCGACCGAATTGCTTGCGTAGTTCGCGGACCAGTTTTTGGGGCAGGCGGTAGGGTGCAAGAATGACCTGGCCCACCTTGCGTTCGGGTGATTTGCGCAAGGCGTGCTTTTCCGCTTTCAGTTGTTTTAAGTCGCGTTTCGCCTCTTTGAGTTTGAGCACCTTTTGCTCAAGCCGCGCAATGTGCCGGTCGGCCGCTTCCAGTTCTGACATGCGCGTGCGCAAGGTGCGGTGAAGCCCGCGCAGTTGAGTATTGAGACGGGCGAACCCGGTCTCGACCGCCGGGAGAAGAGCATCGATCGAGTCGGCTCGCTTACGGCTCAAACGAATGGCGCCGGATTCGATCTCGACGATATCGCAGTCGTAATTTGGGAAAAACCCGAGACCAGCGAGGTGAAGAACGAGGTGCGGCCGCCGCTTGGTCACGTCCGCCCCCGCGCCTGGGATCAGAATGAGGTTATCGATCAGGGTGGCGAGGCGATCCAGGATGACGCTGTCGTCTGTTGATTCGACCTCTGGCGGATAGGCCCATATAGCGAGGTCAAATCGTGGCGCGACGCCGTTTTGGCGAACGGTCTCCAGTTCCGCCAGACCAGGGCAAAAGGTGACTTCACTCTCATTTTCTGGCGGATGTTCGACGAATTTTGCCGCTGCGCTACCGACCAAGAGGAGCCGGGCGGGCGCGAATTTGCGGGCTACGAGGCGCGCAAAGTCCGAGCGGACGATGGGAAAGAGGCGGGGCTGCACGAGAGCACATTATAATGATTGCGGCCGCTCGCAGGCAAAATTACGGTGCAGCCGCGTTCGTTCCCGGCCTTCGCCGGCCACCCTGCATGGTCGATTTTTTCGTTTATTTCTGCTACCGCGTGACGCTGGTCTTGATCACGGCGCTGCCGCTCACGGTCGTTTTTTCTTTGGGTCGAGGTCTCGGCTTTCTCGGCTGGCTTCTTTTTCCCGAGTTACCGACAGCTGGCGCGCCGAAATGTGGAAATCGCCTTCGGAGCGGAGAAATCTGTTTCGGCCAAGAAACGGCTCGTGCGCCGGCATTTTTCGCAACTGGGCGCCAACCTGCTCAGTGGAATGAAGTTGAATGCCATGCCGCTGGAAAAGGTGGCCGCACTGGTCGCGACAGAGGGGACCGATCATGTGCATCGCGAATTGCGTGCCGGGCGGCCAGTCGTGCTGGTTTTGAGTCACCTTGGCAACTGGGAACTCTTCGCGCAGATCCTGCCGCATTATTTTAGTTACACTCGCCTGAGCACGGTCTTCCAGAAGCTCGGCAATCGGTATCTGGATCAATTCGTCAGGCAACAGCGCGCTCGTTTTGGGGTTGAACTGTTCGACCGCAGTGAGGGTTTTCAGGAAGCGATCCGACTCCTGCGTGGCGGCGGCATGATCGGAATCCTGAGCGATCAGCACGCCGGCGATCACGGCCTGTGGACGCCGTTTTTCGGACGGTTGGCCTCGACTTCGCCCCTTCCGGCATTGCTCGGGAAACGGACCGGCGCCGCGCTGATCGTGGCCACCCTCTCGACCGAGGAAGCAGGGAAATGGCGGATGAGTTTCAGCCCCCCGTTCGATTCGCCTAACGACACCGTGCAGTCTCTGACCGCCAGGACTAACGAGATGATCTCGGCCGAGATTCGGCGGGCGCCGGAAGATTGGTTTTGGGTGCACAACCGCTGGAAGACTCCGCGACCCAACTGGCTCCTGCGTCAATACAAACGCGGCCTCTTTGTTCCGGAGACGATGACCGCCGCCGATCTGCAACCATTTCGGATTCTCATCCGGGCCAGCAACTGGCTGGGCGATAGCGTGATCAGCATCCCGGCGGTGCGGGCGATCAAGCGCGGCCGTCCTGATGCACATCTGACGGTCCTGGCTCCGGCCAAAATAGCTGCGGTCTGGCGGCTGGTGCCGGAAGTCGATGAAGTGATTTCGTTAGGGAATAGATCCATTTGGCAGGCCGCCGGTTTGATTCGCCGCGCCGCGCCCTTCGAAGTGGGAATTGTCTTTCCCAACTCCCTCCGGGTGGCGCTTGAGCTTTGGCTGGCCGGCGTTCCGCGCCGAATTGGCTATGCCGGGCATCGTCGTCGCTGGTTATTGAATCAGATTGTCCGTCCTGTCGAACCTACGGGGCCGCCGCCACATCAGGTTCAGCATTATCTTAATATCGCGCGATCGTTAGGGGTAGAGGCGGAGGTTGGCGAGATTGCGATTCCGCAGCGACCTGACGGTTCACCGCCACCGGAACGTGTCGGGCTGTGCCCAGGTGCGGAATACGGTCCGGCCAAGCGCTGGCTGCCGGAAAGCTTTGCCGCCGTGGCCAGGACGGTGGGTGGTTCGTGGGTGCTCTTTGGGATTGCGAGGGATCAAGAGTCTGGCACGCAGATCGCGGCCGAACTGGGAGAAAACTGCCTCAACCTGATTGGCCAGACGACGCTCGACCAATTGATCGACGAGCTGCGAAAGTGCCGGCTCCTCTTAACCAACGACACCGGCACCATGCATCTCGCCACGCTGCTCGGTGTCCCCGTCGTGGCGGTGTTTGGTTCGACCGAACCCGGCCTGACCGGTCCACTCGGAAGCGGGAATCAGGTCGTTAGGCATCAGGTTGAATGCAGTCCCTGTTTTCTGCGTGAGTGCCCGCTCGACTTTCGCTGCATGCGATCAGTCAGCGTCGAAGAAGTGGCCGCGCTGGTGGCCTCGTCGTAGCTGAAGCTACACTTTCATCACGTCGGCTTCTTTACGCTCGAGGTGTTCGTCGATCGATTTCACGAAGCGATCGGTCAGTTTTTGCACTTCCGCTTCGGTGTCGCGCAATTGGTCCTCGGTCGGCCTCGCCGGCTTTCTCCATCTTTTTCGCCTCGTCCATCGCCGTGCGGCGATTGGCCCGGACGCGGACGCGCGCTTCCTCTGCCATCTGTTTGAGGGACTTGACCAGGTCTTTGCGCCGTTCTTCGGAGAGCTCAGGAATAGGCAGGCGGATGAGCTTGCCATCGACCAGAGGCGTGATGCCGATTTTCGATTCCTTGAGCGCTTTCTCGATGTCGCGCACGGTCGAGGCGTCGAACGGTTGGACAACCAGCAAGCGCGGCTCCGGAGTGGTGATGAGGGCCAGCTGCTTCAACTTCATAGCCGAGCCGTAGGCCTGGACATCGACGTTCTCCACCAGGGCGGGCGAGGCTTTGCCGTTCGCACGCTGGCGAATTCGTGAACCATATAGTCCACACTCTTTTCCATCGCCATTTCGGCTTCGAGGAGGATTTCTTCAGCGCTCATAAGGTGGTGAAAGAAAGCTGGGCGGGGGCGATTCGCAATCGCTAATCCGTGACCAGGGTGCCAATCTTCTTCCCGAGGACGGCGTCGCGGACATTGGTCGGCTGATGCATGTCGAAAACAAGGATGGGGATCTTGTTGTCCATGCAGAGGCTGAAGGCAGTCGAGTCCATGACCTGCAACCTTTTCGTTAGGGCTTCGTTGTAACTGATCTGGTCGTAACGGGTTGCGTCCGGATGGAGTTTCGGATCGCGGTCATAAATGCCGTCCACTTTGGTCGCCTTCATGATGATGCTCGGCGCCAATTTCGCTGGCGCGAAGAGCGGCGGTGGTGTCAGTAGAAAAGTAAGGGTTGCCAGTGCCGGCGACGAAAATGACAACGCGCCCTTGTTCGAGATGGCGCACGGCGCGACGGAGGATGAAAGGCTCGGCGACGTTTTGCATTTCGATCGCGGTTTGCACTCGAACCGGGACGCCGGTGAGTTCGAGTTCGCTTTGCAGGGCGAGGCCGTTGATGACCGTAGCGAGCATGCCCATGTAGTCAGCCGTGGTCCGATCCATGCCCGCGATGGCTGGCCGCGAGGCCGCGCCAAATGTTACCGCCCCCGACTACGATCGAAATCTCGACGCCGAGGTCGTAGATCTCTTTTACCTGACGGGCGATCTCTTTCACGATGTGCGGCGAAATCGTGTCTCGGGCGCCGGTTTCCCGCAGGGCTTCCCCGCTTAATTTGAGAACGATGCGTTTGTAAGCCGGTCTTTCACTTTCCATCTCGGGCGGGATGATCGATCAGAAATGCAGTCTTGGGGAGGAAAAACCGCGCAAAAAATCAGCCGCCTTCATCCGGCGCTTTCCTTCCAGTTGCACTTCGTCAAGCCGCAGAGCGCCTTCCCCGGTGGCGACGAGCACTTCCGATTCGTTAGGCTGGGTGATTGTTCCAGCGCCGCCGGACACTCGTCCGTCGATCGAGGCACGGAATATTTTAAGGTTGCGGATCTTGCCTGACGCGTCGGCCAGTTGGGTATAGGCGCCGGGCCAGGGATCAAAGGCGCGGATTTTTCGCTCGATCAATTTCGCCGGCTCCGCCCAATCGATCTGGCCGTCCTGGCGGGTTAATTTGGGTGCATAGGTGGCGTGCGCGGCGTCTTGCGGCGAGCGCGGCGCCTGACCGCTGGCCAGAAGCTCCAGCGCCGCCTTGATTGCTTTGGGCGCCAGCTGGGCGAGTCGGTCGTGCAGTGATCCGCCGGTGTCGTTAGGCGAAATCGCCAGCTTCATCTGCAGGAGGACATCGCCGGTGTCGAGTCCTTCGTCCATGTAGATGACCGTGATTCCGCTCTCCGTTTCGCCGGCCACAATCGCGGCCTGAATCGGCGCGGCCCCGCGATAACGCGGGAGGAGCGATGCGTGCAGGTTGAGACAGGCTGCCCGCGGTATTTCCAGCACGCTCTTAGGGAGAATTTGACCGTAAGCCATGACCACGATGACGTCCGGTCGCAAAGCGCTGAAGTTGTCGCACCGCCTCTGCGTCGCGCAGTCGCTCCGGCTGCAAGACCGGTCGCCCCGCCGGCGCCAACTCCTGCTTGATCGGCGACGCAGCGAGCCGCTGCGCGCGGCCGACTGGCTTGTCGGGCTGGGTCACGGCGCCGACTACGTCGTGCTGAGGTGACGCAAGTAAAGTCTGCAATGTCGGCAGGCCGATCTCGCCCGTGCCGATAAAAACGATCCGCATGCCGCCTTAGGGCATCAAATCGTGCGGCAAGGCGCGAGATCGGCGTCGTGGAGCCGCCGCCCGAGCCATCAATTTATCGCCCGCCGTCACCTCGCGCTGGCCGACCGACGAGGCGCAATTGGTGCAGAGATAATCGTAAAGCTCGCGGTCCGGCAGAACGAGAAGAAGCCGTTCGCGGACCGGCATGGCGGCCTTGCATTTCTCACAGTAAAGACTGGAGGCGGTGAAATTCTCAAATTGCGCCTGGCTCATGTTCCCCATTCGAGACGGTTTCGAGGATGTGGTACAGGACTTTGGCCGGTGGCTCGGTCGCGTCGACCATTTGCACACGGTCAGAGTAATGTTCGAGGACCGGCTTCGATTCGTTTTCGTAGGTGGCGAGACGACGTTTGATCACCTCTTCGTTGGCGTCATCGAGGCGGTTGTCTTTGAGCGCGCGCTTCTTCAGCCGGGCGAAGAGCGCTTCGCGATTTGGGCAGGAAAGGTGAAAGACTTTTTTCACGTCGATTAGATTATCCATGATCTCGGCCTGACCGACGTTGCGCGGAATGCCATCGAGAACGAGCACGTCGATGTCCGGCTTGAACTGATGGGCGTCGACCGCGGCATCGATGCGCGCTTTCCAGAGCTCGACCGTGATGTTCGTCGGGCACCAGCTCGCCTCGGCTGGAGTATTCGAGAAAAGCACTCCCGAGCCGGGTGCGGGTATCGATCGAGCGGAAAACGTCGCCGCAAGCGCAATGAAAAAAGCGCGGGATGGAGCCCAACGAGCGGCCCTGCGTGCCTTTGCCGCTGCCGGGAGCGCCGAAAAGTAGATAGGTATTGTATTTCATCGCGGTTGAGATGGCGTTATACCCGAAAGCGACCGGGCGCACAACGCGGAACTGTCGTCTTGGAGCCGAGAGGAAGTCCTAACGAGAGCCGAATTGCGGCCTAGTTGGCCGAGGCCTCGGCCTGCACCACATTCACCCGTCGACCGGCGCGATCGAAACGCACCTGACCGTCGACCAGAGCAAAGATCGTGTAATCGCGCCCGAGGCCGACATTTTTGCCGGGGAGAAACTTCGTCCCGCGCTGGCGAATGATGATATTGCCGGCAACGACGTTTTCGCTGCCAAATTTCTTCACGCCAAGCCGCTTGCTGACGCTGTCGCGACCGTTTTTGACGCTGCCTTGTCCCTTTTTATGAGCCATTGGAAAAGTTGAGAGTTTGGAGTTGAGAGTGGAGCGAGCCCCGCCTAGGCAGAGGCTTCTTTCTCGGTCGCTACCTTCTTCGATTTTGAGCCGAGGCTGATGCCGGTGATCTTTACCCGGGTCAATTTGCGGCGATGGCCGACGGTGCGGTGATAGCCTTTGCGGCGGCGATATTTGAAGGCGATCACCTTCTTGTCTTTGCGCTGCTCGACTACTTCGCCGGAGACGCTCGCCCCCGCAACACCCGGGCTGCCGTGGGTGAGTTTGTCGCCATCGGCGTGCATGAGCACGTCGTCGAAAGTCATCTTCTGGCCTGCCTCGCCCTCGAGCAGATCCACGTCGATCGTGTCACCTTCTGCGACCCGATATTGTCTGCCGCCTGTTTTGATAATTGCGTAAGCCATAGCCTTGGGAAAAGTCGGTGAAAGTCACACAGCCCGGCCGTTTTGACAAGCGGAATTCCCGGCGCGTCTCCCGCTGGAGAGGTTAACCAGAGTGCCGGCAACCGGCGGTCTACGTCTTCGGCTCTTCGATCTCAGTTCGCTCGACGCGCACGGCGTGTTCATCTGGCTCCACATGAGCGCCGAAATAATCGGCGTAAACTTGAGTAAATTCCGCCCCGAAAAGCAGAATCTGCGACGAGTAATAGACCCAGAGCAGGAGAGTGATGAGAGAACTGGCGGCGCCGTAAGCGGACGCAGCCGACCCACTCCCAAGGTAAAGGCCGAGCGCCCATTTGCCCAAAGCGAAGAGGAGCGCGGTGATAAATGCGCCGACCCAGACGTCGCGCCAACGGACTTTGGCGTCGGGAAGAATCTTGAAGATCACGGCCAGGACGAGGACGACGAGAGCGAGATCAAAGAGGAGGTAAACCGCGACCGCGATAACGATGCCGCCCGGCAGCATGGCCTGGACGTATTGGCTGAAGGCCTTCAGCACACTCTCCAAGGTCATGGAAACGAGGAGGAGAAAACAGATTCCACCGACCATGGCGAAGGAGAGAAAGCGGCCGCGCAGGAAGCTCCAGATTCCGCCACCCGGCTTCGCTTTTACTCCCCAAATGGTGTTGAGGGCGTCCTGCAACTGACCGAAAACGCCGCTCGCACCAAACAAAGCCAGAGCGACGCCGATGACTGTGGCCCAAACGCTCTTGTCCTGATCGGAAGCTTTCTGGGCGATGCTCTGGATGACGTCGATCGCGCTCCGATCAAGGAAGTAACTCAACTGGGCCGTCATTCTTTCCCAAGCCCCGGCCGGGTCGTTGCGAAAGATGAGGCCCAGGATGGCGAGGAGAACGAGGATGAGCGGGGCAAGAGAGAAAACCGTGTAATAGGCGAGGGCGGCGCCGAGCTGCGGGGCCTTGTCTTCGAGCCATTGGCGGAGGGTCTCGCGAAAGACGTTGTAGCTGGTGAGGAAGATGTTTTTCCCGCGAAGAGTTTTCGGTGCGTCGCTCATCACCTCGGAATCGCATTTGGTTAGGGGAGAGGATTTGTAACGGAGATGACGGAGGGCCTTCTCTGGGCGCACGCGCTCCCCGGAGTTCGCGTTCCCGTGGTTGGGACGGTCGAGCCTAACGATTCTTAAAGCCGGCGATCAGTAGGGTGATTTCGCCTCTGGGCGGGCGCGCAGTGTAGTGCGCGAGGAGGTCGGCTCCGGTTCCACGCTGGAATTCTTCAAATTTTTTGGTCAACTCGCGCGCGACGCAGAGCTGACGGTCGGGCAATAGCTGCGCGCAGGCCGCCAGGGTTTTCGTTAGGCGGTAGGGCGATTCAAAAAAGACCGTCGTCTCGGTCCGCTCCGCGGCGCCTTTCAGCTCCCGTTCGCGCCCTCCGCTCTTGACCGGGAGAAAGCCGCGATAACAGAAATGATCGAGATCGAAACCGGAGCCGACCAGCGCGGTGGTGATCGCCGAAACGCCTGGCACAATCGTGCAGGGCAGCTCCCGCTCCTGGCAGGCGCGAATGAGGCGCGCGCCTGGATCGGAGAGACCGGGCATGCCGGCATCGGTAATGAGGGCGACATTCTCACCTTGCGCGAGCCGTTCGACCAGCTCGGCCGAGCGCCGTGCTTCGTTATGCTCGTGATAACTAACGAGCGGTTTCCGGATCTCGAAATGTCGGAGCAAATTTCCGGAATGCCGGGTATCCTCGGCCGCGATCAAATCGACACTCTGCAACACCTTCAAGGCGCGCAGGGTGATGTCGTCCAAGTTCCCGATTGGCGTCCCGACGACGTAAAGCATAAGGAAAGCATCCGCCAGATTCCGATCCCATGCCAAGCAAGGATCGGTGCTGGAGCTTGCCCGTTCAGTTCCGAGTGCCGGGGCTGCGATCTTCCATGGCCATCAAGCTTTGTCCGCAAAGCGCAAAGGGCATCCAGCGCTTTCGCTGGATGCCCTTGCTCTAAAGGTCCTGGACGAGCCTTTCGGAGTCGGATGAACGACCCCGAAGGCGAGTTAAAACCTAATTATTCCCGAGGCCGTACTCTAACCCGGACTTCGTTCGAGCAATTGCCCGTGTCCGGCTCACAGACCTGGTAGGTGAATGATCCGGTGTCGGTTCCGAGACGATTCCGGAAAGCGCCGTCGTCTTCCGTCGTACCGATCACGACGCCATTGCGCAGGATGTCGATATCGCCGCCATCAGAAGGGGTCCAGTGCAGGTCCACAAAACGGTTGCCTTGCTGTCTGCGGACATCCGCTTCGAGGACGATGTCACCGCCGCCGCCGCCGCCGGCATTGGCGCGAATCAGCCAGTTACCAACCAGACCGAAGCTTTCGATCGGAGCGACCGGAAGTTCGTTGTTATTCAGATTGTTGATGTCGCCAGTGCCCGTGCTGCCGCCCGCGATATAACTGCGGTTGGCGAGGGTTGGGTCGGTTTGATCAAACGCTGACGGAAACTGACCGGCGTTTTGGGTGAGCAGGAAGCCGACGAAGAAATTCGCCGTCGTGATCGTCGTCGGAGTGACGTCGGTCGTGATGAAGGTGTTCGTGCCCTGATTGGCAATGACACCCGATGCAGTTGTGAGGAGTTGGGCGTCGCTCGGGTTGCCATCTCCATTCGGATCACTCCAAACGGCGACCGTGTAGGGGAGTCCGTTCAGGCTCGGATCAGGAAACGCCGGGGTGCCCCAGGCGATTTCGACCGAAGTGATGGTCTCGGCTCCGGCCGTGACAGCGAACTCGTTCAGGGAAATGATATCGCCGCCGGCGGTCAGACCAATTCCGTCTTCCGCGGTGCCATCATCGAGCATGTAAGTTGCGTTTGGGAATAGCAACTTGACGAACGATTGTGCTTTCGTGGAGCCGTGCGTGAGTCTCGCCGTGGAGAGGGCCGGTCCCGCATTCGCGCTGACGGCGAGTGCTGCGACCAAGGCCAAAGCCAGGCAAGAGATCTTCTGCAGAGTTGGTTGTTTCATAGAATGTAATTACGACCGTTGCTGAGGGGAAACGTCAAGCTTTTTCTGCCACTGCGTTTCTTTTTTTGTGTCGGTCAGCTGAAAATCACCGAACACCGCCTTCTATATGGCGCGCGGCGAAGCATTGAGACGAGGGAGAATCGGCGCCCGGAATGGCGGCGATTCTTTTCGTGCACTCGGGAATCGATCACGCTACAAAGAGCGCATGGCCCGCAAAAAAACTCCAGCCGCGCCTGTTGCCCTGCGTGCCGTGCAGCCGCTGGCGACCAAGGAAGGCGCGCTCGCGCCTAACGAACGCCGCCTTAATTTCGGCGAGCGTTGGGCTTATGCGCCGGCTCCGGAGCAGAGCGATTATCTCAGGATCAAGCCGCGCTATCACTTTTCATCGACGGCAAATTTCGCGCGCCGCATTCGGGGAAGTATTTCGCTTCGATCAACCCGGCGACCGAAGAAAAGCTGGCCGAAATCGCCGACGCCGATGCGCATGACGTCGATCTCGCGGTCAAGGCGGCGCGCGCGCGCCTACAAGAATGTCTGGGGCAAAATGCCGGGACGCGAGCGCGGCAAATATCTCTATCGCATCGCGCGCCTGATTCAGGAAAAATCGCGCGAGCTGGCCGTCCTCGAAACGATGGATGGCGGCAAGACGATCAAGGAAAGCCGCGATATCGATCTGCCGCTGGTCGCGGCGCATTTCTTCTACTACGCCGGTTGGGCGGACAAATTGCAGTATGCTTTTCCGGGGCGAACGCCGCGCTCGCTAGGCGTGGCCGGCCAGATCATCCCCTGGAATTTCCCGCTCCTGATGGCGGCGTGGAAACTCGCGCCGGCGCTCGCCTGCGGCAATACCTGCGTGCTCAAGCCGGCCGAGACCACCAGCATCACGCGCGATGCATCTGGCGGAGATTTTTCAGGAAGCGGAACTGCCCGACGGCGTGGTCAACATCGTGACCGGCGCGCGGCGCAACCGGCCAGGCGCTGGTCGAGCACGACGACATCAACAAGATCGCTTTCACCGGTTCGACCGCCGTCGGCAAGATGCTGACCCAGAGCCGTCGCCGGGACGAAGAAGAAGCTCACGCTCGAGCTCGGCGGCAAGGCGGCCAATATCATCTTCGAAGACGCGCCGATCGACCAGGCCGTCGAAGGCATCATCTCCGGGATCTATTTCAATCAAGGCCACGTCTGCTGCGCGGGCTCGCGTTTGCTCGTGCAGGAAGGAATTTTCCCGACCGTCATCCGGAAGCTGCGCGATCGCATCTCGACGCTTGCGCGTCGGCAATCCGCTCGATAAGAACACCGACATCGGCGCGATCAATTCCCGCATGCAGCTCGATAAAATCCGCGAGCTGGTCGACAGCGGATTGCAGCAAGGCGCCGAACTGGTCCAGCCGCGCTGCGTCTGCCGGAGAAGGGCTATTGGTATCCGCCCAGCTTTTTTACCGGCGTGACCGCGTCGCATCGGATCGCGCAGGAAGAAATTTTCGGCCCGGTCCTGAGCGTGATGACTTTCCGCACGCCGGAAGAAGCGATCGAGCGCGCCAACAATACGCCTTACGGCTTGAGCGCCGGCGTCTGGACCGACAAAGGCAGCAAGATTTTCAAGATGGTGAGCAAACTGCGCGCGGGCGTGGTCTGGGCGAACACCTACAACAAATTCGATCCGACCAGTCCGTTCGGCGGCTATCAGAGAGCGGCTTCGGCCGGGAAGGCGGGCTGCATGGTCTCGCTCCCTATCTCAGCCTTTCCTAGTCGTTAGGCCGGTGCCGGGAGTTGCGCTGCCCGCTCCGGGTGTCGAGGTAAAGGACGACAAAGATCGCCGCCAGCCAGGGGCGCAGGATGGCGTGGACGAGGCAGCTTAGGAAGGTCGTTAGGCCGGAGAACAGATCGGGTGAATTCTTCGTCGCCATCGACTGCATCATGGTGGCGGCCTGCTCAAGGCTGGTCACGCCGCGAAAGTGCAGGGCCACTACCGGCAATTCGATCGCGACATTCAGGACGATGATTGCGAGCAACCAAAGCGAAGCGATCATCGCTCCGCGATAAAGCGGCCGCTCCGCGCGCGGAAGCTCCTTTCCGCTTCGCGCCAGGTCCTTGCTTTCCTGCAGGGCCCCGAGGGCCTGGCCTTCGCCGAAGACGCCGGCTTGTTGCCAGAAGAGGAAGTTGATAAAGAGACGCGCCACCATGTAAGCGATAAAGATGAGCAGCAAGAGAGTCAGAAGTAGCGCGCTGACCGTGGTCGCCCCTGCGACCAGCGAGAATGCCAGCAGAAGCGGAATGATCGTCCAGAGCAGGTAGCTGCCGTAGACGATCATTCCCAAGGTGAAAAGTCGGGTCCAGAGCGGCTTGGCGCGGGTCAGGAGGTCGCGCAGGCTGGGATCGCGGCCTGCGTATAAATCAGCCGCGAGAAGTTGCGTCGCCGCGACGGAAAAAGGCCACGCAATCACGAGCAGCGCGAGCATCAGGAAGACGACCGCGGCGCTCGCGATTACGGGGGCAAGCGGCCCCTGATCCTTCGGCATCTCGAGGAACGGCGCGGCCAACTGAAGAAAAAACGAAGGCAGTGAGACAAGCAGCGCGAGGGCAAAGAAACGAGTGAAACCCGTCCGATAAACGCGCCAGCCAACGGCGAAAATTTCGCCAAAACTTAAGCGGCGGGCGGAAAGCGGGCGGCGGCTCGACCAACGCGGGTTCATCCGCAAAAATTTCCGGCAGAGTGCCGGCGCGGATCCAGTTCTGGCTCGAGGGTTCGCGCAGCTCGTTGTCGCGAATCAGGCGCCCTTCTCGCCGCCACTCTCGCAATTCATCGAGATCGACCGGACCGTATTCCTGGCCTTGCACGCGTACGATCCATTGCTCCGACATGCGGCTCACTTAACTGCGATTATCGAAGATGACTAGCCGGCGGGTGAAATTGCTAATGGCCAATTCCAGGCCGAGACATGCCTGTCTCGACCTTCGATGGTCATTTGCCATTCGGAATTGGTCATTCCGCGCCTCTTGGCGGTAAAGTAGCACGGTGAAACTCCTCCTCGTCGACGGCCACTATTATGTTTACCGCTCCTATTTTGCGATCCTCCATCTCTCCAATTCCCGGGGTGAGCCGACCAATGCGATCTTCGGCTTCACCAAATCGCTCCGGCTGATGTTGAAACATTTGCAACCGGATCTGGGCGCGGTCGTCTGGGATCGCGGACTGCCGCAACGCCGGACAGAACTCCAGCCCGGTTACAAGGAAACGCGCAAGGAAATGCCGGCGCCGATGGTGCCGCAGCTCGACATCATCCAAAAGATCACTCCTTCCCTCGGTTTCCAGAGTATTTCGCTCCCTGACACCGAGGCCGATGACTTGATGGGCTGCTATGCGGTCAAAGCGCGCGAGAGCGGCCACGAAGTCTTCCTGGCGACGAACGACAAGGACCTCTACCAACTGGTCAATACCAACGTGAAGATCTACAGCACGGCCAAAGCAGATCTCGCTTCGCCGAAGGATGCCTTTGCCTTGTTAGGCGAAGAAGAAGTGGCGGCTAAATGGGAGCGTCCCGCCAGCCATGATTGGCGATGTTCTCGCGATCGCCGGGGACGCGGTCGATAATATTCGAGGGATCGGTATTGGCCGGAAGGCGGCGGCGAAATTATTGCAGGAATTTGGCAGCCTCGAGCTCATTGCTCGGGAACCTGGACCAAATCAAAACGCCTAAAACACGCGAAAAAATGCAGGCGGGGCGGGAGCAGATTTTGCAAAACCGCAAGATGGTGGAGTTAGATTGCGATCTGCCTTTGCCTACCCCGATCGACAACCTGCGCATCACGCCCGACTACCCGCGCCTGATCGAGTCACTGGAACACTACGAATTCAAGTCGCTCCTCCAGGAAGTACGCGATGAAGCGGCCCGCGTCGGGACTCAGACCCAGGGCGAATTCCTTCTCTAACGGTGTCCAGGCGATCAACCTTCCGAGCCTAACAAAAATGTTTGAACGCCACCCAGCATCCGCTGTCTATATGCTCTGGTTAAGGCGATTCGGGCGGTGGCACGCTCTCGCATTCGAAGGTTTCTCCGCGCGTGCCCTGCCCGGATCTTTTTCTTTCCGGCCTTGTCGCCCGCCTTACTTTCCCCATTGTTTTGGCTGACGGCAGCCGCCGCTTTCCGACCTCATGGCCACGAAATTTTCTCCTGAAGACCTTCAATTGATCGACCTCGCGCTGCGGGAAGATGTCGGGAGCGGCGACGTGACAAGCGAATTTTTCGTTGAGGAAAGCGATCAGGCCTCAGCGCGCGCGATGGCCAAGGAACGCGCGATTGTGGCTGGTGCGGAGGTGGCGGCAGAAGTTTTTCGACGGGTGGATCCCGGATTGCGGATCGACATCGTGCAAAACGATGGCGCGACCGTCGCCGGCGGTATGGCGGTACTGGAAATCCGCGGCCGGGCTCGTTCCATTCTCACCGCCGAGCGGGTGGCACTTAATTTTCTGCAACACCTCAGCGGGATCGCCACTCTTACCCGGCAATTTGTGGAGGCGGCCGGCGTCAATGGCGCCAAAATCCTCGACACTCGCAAGACCACGCCGGCCCTGCGCAAGTTTGAGAAAGCTGCGGTCCAGGCCGGTGGCGGAACCAATCACCGCTTCGGGCTTTACGACATGGTGCTGGTGAAAGACAACCATTTGCTCGCCCGCAACGGCCTCGCCCGGTTGAGCGCGGCGATCGAGCGCGTCCGTCGCGAACGTCCAGGTCTTCAGATCGAGGTGGAGGCGGATAATCTCGATCAAGTTCGAGCCTTGCTCGAAGTGCCGGGGGTGGAAGTGATCCTGCTCGATAATATGCGGGGCACCGAGATGCGGGAGGCCGTCGCAATTGGAAAAGGGAAGGTGAAGTTCGAAGCGAGCGGCGGCGTCAATCTGCGCAACGTCCGGCAAATTGCCGCGACTGGGGTGGACTACGTCTCGATCGGCGCTCTGACCCATTCCGCGCCAGCGGTCGATTTCTCGCTCGAGCTGACTCATGTCGCTGCCTGATCGGCTGATCGCCGCGGACCTGGAAGGTTCGTTAAGCGGAGGAATCATCGGACGGCGGGTCCTGGTCCTCGAATCGACCGCCTCCACCAATGATTTCCTGCGCCAAATGCTCACGCCGGAACTTCCGGAGGGCTTTGTGATCTTCGCCGAAGAGCAAACCGCCGGTCGCGGTCAGCGCGGGAACCGCTGGGCTTCGGCTTCACATCTGGGACTATGGTTTTCGATTCTTCTGCGGCCACAAATTCCAATGACGGAATCCGCTTGCCTAACGAACTGGGCGGCACAGGCAATCGCCGAAACGATTCAAACGGAGACGAATCTCGTACCAATGATCAAGTTGCCTAACGACGTCTTGATTGACGAACGGAAAGTAGCCGGCGTGCTGGTCGAGACAAAAGCCGGGCTCGCCCGCCAGTGGACGGCGATTGTTGGGATTGGCGTGAACGTGAACCAAGCTCCTGGCGAATTTCCCGAGGAGCTACGGGAGCGGGCAGGTTCGCTCGGTATGGCTTTCGGACGGCCAATTGATCGCTCGGGGTTTGCCGTGGCTCTGCTCCGCGAATTGGAGAGAACGCGGATGTTTACGATGACGGGACCGAAGCCTTCTCAACCGTTGTCATCCTGAGCCGCGGAGACGGCGAAGGACCGCCCAATTGCAAGAGAGTTTTCTCATCCCGAGAACCTGCGGATGGCAGTAGCGAGGTCCCTCGCTGCGCTGCGCCAGCTCGGGATGACAAATCGAGCGCTGCGTTCGCTCCCGAATTCAAACCTCCGCGCCGACTTCAGCCAGCCAGCGCCGGTAAATCTGCGGCGAGATCTCCGACGGCTTGATTTCGCTTCGTCCGCCCCAGAAAACGTTGGTGTAGGAAACCGGAATACCGCAGGCCGCGAGATGCTGATCGATCGCCGCTTTGTGCTCGAGCATGAGGGCCTTTTCCGTCCCGTGCGCTACCGCCATGATATTGACGCTGCGAAATTCCGCCCCCGCTTCGCGCCAGTAGCAATGGGTCAGAACTTCGTGTCGCCCGACTTCGCCGCCAGCTTCGATTTCCCTGCCTAACGGTACCGCCCAGTGAAAGAGGGCGTTGAAGCGCGTCACCCGCACGCCGCCGGCTGATGGCTTGACGTGTTCCAGGAAAGTGGAGAATCGACCGATGATTTTGCGTTGGGTCAGATCTTCCGCGACCGCGAAAAATTCCTCCAGCGAAACGCCCGCTTCTTCGGCGCGTGCCACCCAGGGCGACTCCCGAATTTCTTCCGGTTCGAACTCCCGCTTGAGCGCAGTCAGGATCGTCCACTCGCGTTCGGTCAACTTTGCCGGCTGCACGACAATCATCGTCGCCGGTTGCTCAGCCTTGCTGCCCGGGGCGAGATTCTTTCGCCTCACGTGCCCGACACCCAGGGTGAAGATGCCTTTCGCCGGCATAAGGCGGAAGTGTTCCGCGCCCACGATCCTGGATAGGATTTCGCCGTGCCGCTGCAGCGAAAATCCGTGGGGCACCTTCAGGGTCGTCCAGAGTTTGTATTCCGAGCCAGGCGTGACCGCATCGGTCGAACGCAAGACGACGTGACCGGAAAACGGGTCGCGCTGTGACATCCAATCGAAGGCCGCGTCGATCTTTTCCGGCGGGACTTTCCAGGCCACGAGCGCGCCATCGGCGAGGTTGGTCGCGAGCAGGGTCTGGCGCACGCGCCGCACTGTCCCCGCGCGCAGCATGGCGACGATTCGTTCCAGCACGATCTCGACCGGCAACTCGGCGCGCTCGGCAATCTCGGCAAACGGTTCGTGCACGAAGCCGGCGATTTTGTCCTCCGAGATGGCGAGGATGCGGGCGTTGATCGGGTCGTTATGCTCGACCGGCAGGGTGTCGTTAGGCAAGGTGGTCACGCCGAAGCGCAGGAAAAGATGGCGAGAAAATGGCAGACCGTGCCGAGGAGCACAAATAAATGCCAGACGAAGTGGGTGTAACGCCGGCGTTTCCTGACGTAGAAAAAAACACCGCTTGTGTAAGCCAGGCCTCCCGCGATCAGCCAGACCAACCCGATCGCGGGGACATGCAGGAGGAGGGGGCGAAAGGCCACCAGGATCAGCCAGCCCATTCCGAGATAGAGCACCATGGAAAGGCCTTTGCGCCGCTGAGTGCCATGGACGCTTTTCAGAGCGACGCCGAAGATCGCCAGCGCCCAGACCAGCGTCAGAATCGTCCAGCCCCAGGCGCCGCGGAGCGGCCCCAGGGTAAAGGGTGTGTAGGTGCCGGCGATGAGGAGAAAGATGGCCGAATGATCGATCACCTGAAAAATCGATTTCATCGTTCCGCGCGGCCAGGCGTGGTAAAGGGTGGAGCCGAGATACACGAGCAACATGGCGGCGGTGAAAACAGCGGCGCCGATAAAAAAATAACGGTCCCCGCCGCGCCAGGCCGCCAACATCAGGATCGGACCTCCGATTGAGGCCGCGAGCAGCCCGACCCCGTGGCTGATGCTATTGGCCAGTTCTTCGCCGAACGATTGGTCCCATTTCGGATCGTTGCGGGCGTCGATGGTGCTCATACCTCCCGCGGCGGCGCGGAATTCACCTTTACGCCCTTGGCGCGATCTCGAAAGTGAAAAAGAATTATCCAATGCTGAAAGCGATCTTTTTTGATGCGGCCGGGACGCTGATCCGCCTAACGAAGAGCGCCGGTCAGCACTACGCCCTGGTTGGGCAACGACAGGGACTCATTCTTGATCCGGCCGCCTTGGATCGTGCTTTCGCCCGCGTCTGGAAAGAAATGCCGGTGCGACCCGCCACCGGCGCGCCGCGGGATGATGATGACAAAGGTTGGTGGAGGGACTTGGTCGAGTGCCTGCTCAATCGGGTTTCGCCTGCGATCGATCCGCTCGATCGCGACACTTTCTTTGAGGCGGCCTACGGGCATTTCGCTGAGGCGGGAGTGTGGGAATTGTATCCGGAAGTGGAGGAGGTTCTGGCCGCGCTGGGGCCGCGTTTCGAGCTCGCCGTCCTTTCGAATTTCGACGGCCGTTTGCGGATGATTCTGGAGCAGCTCGGGCTCTCGAAATACTTCCAGCATGTCTTCCTTTCCAGCGAACTAGGCGCAGACAAACCCGATCCGCTGATCTACCGGCGCGCCCTCGAGTTGAGCGGGTTTTCACCTAACGAAGTGCTGCACGCCGGCGACGATCCAAAGCGCGATTGGGCCGCGGCGGAGGGAGCGGGTCTGGAGATTTTTCGGCTCGAGCGCCCGAAAAACTCGCTGCGCGATCTGCTCCCGATGTTGCGCGCGAGAATGAATCGTCGTAAAACCTGAAGCTCGCGCCGGGTTGGTAGCTCAATGGTAGAGCAGCGCCCTTTTAAGGCGTTGGTTGTGGGTTCGAGTCCCACCCAACCCATTTTTCCATGACTAGTCTGGGTCCCGATGGCGCGCAGGGAATTCACGCCGGCTTTACCTCGACCGACGACTGATCTCCCGCTATCTCGGGCGCCCCTCGTAGCCGCACTGCGCTGCCCTGCGCACAAAACCTGCTTTCTGGAGATTATGGAATTTCTGGCTGGCTTGCGCACCTTATGATCCGGTTACATCTCCGTTCCCTTTACCCCGCTTTGCTCGCCTCTTGGTCGGCCGCGTTATTTACCTCGCAAAGTTACGGTTACGTCCTCGAGAACAAATCCTGGCCAGACGGGACCGTGATCACCTGGGAAATGGAGATGGGCGCGCCTGCTCAACCTCTCCAAGACGGCAGTGCGACCTGGAACCAGGCCGCTGCGCCGGCCTTGACCGCTTGGAACGTTCAAATGGGAGAGGTGCAGATGAATGCGGTCATGGATTCGAGCAAACCAGTTTCCTCCGGCGACGGGGTCAACTCTGCCTCCTTCGCTTCCTCGGTTTTCGGCGATTCCTTCGGGCCCGGTGTCCTCGCGGTTACCTATTATCGGTATCAGAGCGGCAATACCTTGCTGGAAGCTGACATCCTCTTTAACAACGCCCAAACATTTGAGTCGTATCGGGGAAACCTGCAGTTTGACTCGCAGGGGAAATGCATTTGCGATATCCAGCGCGTTTTTCTCCACGAAGTCGGCCATGCCCTGGGCCTCAACCATCCGGACCTGGCTCAGCCGCACCAGTCCGTGACCGCAATCATGAACTCGGTCGTCGGCAATCTGAGCACGTTGAGCACGGATGATATTGCCGGAATTCGCTCTCTTTACGGCCCGCCCGCGCATGCTCCCAGCCCCACGCCGGGGCCGAGCGCGACTCCTCCTGGCGCGACCACGCCGAGTCGACTCATCAACATTTCGACCCGCATGCGGGTGGGAACGGACAGCGATGTTCTAATCGGCGGCTTCATCATTCAAGGCGATCAGCTCAAGAAAGTCATCCTTCGCGCGATCGGCCCCTCGCTGAGCGCGAACGGGGTGGCGGGCGCGCTCCAGGATCCGAAAATGGCTCTTTATGATGGCGAAGGAACCCTGCTGGACTCCAATGACAATTGGCAAGAGAGCTCCGACGCGGGCGCCATCATCGACAGCACCATCGCCCCGAGCGATCCGCGGGAATCCGCCATCGTTGCCCGACTGGGGCCGGGAAATTATACGGTCATCGTCTCCGGGGCGGATAACACCGCCGGGGTCGGGTTGGTGGAGAGTTACACCCTCGACAGCAACGCCTCGCACGCCGCCAACATCTCGACGCGCGGTCAGGTCGGCCGGGAAGAAAACGCCTTGATTGGCGGGTTTATCGTCAGCGGCAACACTGCCAAACGCATCATCGTACGGGCGCTGGGACCGTCCCTTGCCGGTAGCGGATTCTCCGATCTGCTCGCCGATCCCCTGGTGGAATTGCGCGATGGCGACGGCCAGCTCATCGCTCAAAATGACGACTGGGCGAATGGCGGCCAGCGGGACGAGATCATCGCCACCGGCATTCCGCCTAACGACTTCCGCGAAGCCGCTGTCATCGCGACCATTCCAACGGGGAATTTCACGGCGGTGGTGCGGGGCGCTGACGGTGGCCAGGGCATTGGTCTGGTGGAAATCTACGACCTCGACCAGTAACCAAATTGAAAATGAACATTCTTGCTCTAAGTTCGTCAAAACCTGCCGCCCTTCCCTTGCTCAAAATGAAAAAGCCACTCGGTTACCTTGTTTTCCCTCTCCTCTTTTCCCTGGGTCTCGTGGCCTACGCCACCACGGTTATTCCACCAAATTTCGACGAACTCGTCAGTCGGGCCGAAGTGATTTTTGAAGGCGAAGTGACTAACGTGCAATCGCAATGGATCGGCGAGGGCGCTGAGCATCGCATCGTCACTTTCGTCACCTTTAAAGTTGACGACGCGCTTAAGGGCGAACCTGGCAGCAGCTACTCAATTCGCATGCTCGGTGGTACGGTTGACGGCCGCACCATGGAGGTGACGGACGCGCCCAAATTCAAAGTGGGCGATCATGACATGCTCTTTGTGGAAAATAACGGACGTCAATTCATTCCGCTGGTCGGAATCCAGCATGGTCGTTTCCGGGTGCAGAAGGATCAGGCCGGCCGCGACACGCTCACTACGGGGCAAGGGCTGGCCTTGGCCGATGTAAACCAACTGGGAGGCGACGAGGCTGCCATGGCCAAGTCCAAACCCGCTCTCAGCCTGCATGACTTCAAAAGCGCCATCCAGACTCGCCTTGGCCGATCGACCTCATCGCAAGCGAAGATCAAGTAGGCCTGTCTTGCGAATCGCTCTGGCGGCTGCTCTGTGCCTGACGGCTTTCGGCTCCGCTTTCGGTTATTCACTTTTGGGCTGGAGTTGGCTCGAGCCGACCATTCCAGTGCGGGTGCAGTTGGGCGCCAGCGACGTCGTTTTGGCCGATGGCAGCATCTCCTACGACGCGGTCATCGAGAACGCGCTCGCCCTCTGGAACGAGCAGATGAACGGACTCCCAGTTTGTCTGGACAGTGGCCGCCCCTGGCACGGCGGTCGCCTTCGGTGACCGGGTCAATTCGATGCAACTCGCCTCCAAGATCTATGGGGACGACTTCGGCGATTCCGTTCTGGCCGTGACGCTGACCGATCAGTCGGGCGGCCACACCCTCGAAACTGATGTCCTTTTCAATACCGCCAATAATTTCAATTCCTATCGCGGATCCGCTTACGGAGCTGGGACGATTGGTTCTTTTGATATCCATCGAATCGCGGTGCACGAAGTCGGTCATGTCATCGGCCTCGATCATCCCGATGACCATGGTCAAACGGTGGACGCGATCATGAACGCGCATGTCAGCACGCTCGACCAACTGCAGGTGGACGACGTGGGCGGAGCGGTCGCCCTTTACGGCGCGCCTCCCGGGGCGCCCAGCCCGACCGGCCATGGGCGGCTCGCCCAAATATCCACCCGTGGAGGAGTTGGGGTGGGTGATAACGTCATGATCGGTGGCTTCATCATCCCTGGCTCGACCGCCAAAAAGGTGATCCTGCGGGCCCTTGGACCTTCGTTAGGCGAGGTGGGCGTGAGCGGCGCACTGACGGATCCGGTTCTCGAACTGCACGACCAGACCGGCGCCACGATTTTTTCCAACGACAATTGGCGCGATACCCAGGAGCAGGACATCATTGATACCACCGTCCCGCCGAGGGACGAACGCGAGTCGGCCATCGTCGCTGAACTCGCACCGGGCAGTTACACTGCCATTATCAGCGGAGCAGCTGGCGATACCGGTATTGCCTTGGTGGAGGTCTACGATTTGACCCCGGCGAGTGGAGAGTTGGCTAATATTTCCACTCGCACCCGGGTCGACCTCGGCGACGGCGCTCTCATCGGCGGTTTCATTGTTCTCGGCCCGCAAAGCCAGAAACTGGTCGTGCGCGCCCTCGGACCTTCGTTAATGGGCGTGGCCGATGCCCTCGCCAATCCCGTTCTCAACATCTACAACGGGAACGGGGATCTTTTAAAATCGAACGACGATCACAGCACCAGCGTGAACGAAAGTACGATTGCGGGCTATGGTCTGAGACCCACCAGCTTCTCCGAGTCGGCCGTTTATTTCGAATCAGCTCCTGGTAACTACACCGCGGTTGTCACGGGAGCAGGTGGCTCGACCGGCGTTGGTTTGATGGAAGTCTACGCGGTCGAGTAGCAATTCTAAGTCTCGTTAGGGCGGCGCCTCCAGAACAGGTAAACGGGGAAACCGCTCAGCACGATGGCAAAGCCAATCCCGCAGGTCGCAGGCGCGAGGATGGCCAGATCCACGATCAAAAGGACGGCCAACGCGATCGAAATCAGCGGGACGATCGGATAGCCCCAGGCTCGATAAGGGCGGGCCAGCTCCGGACTTTTTCTGCGCAGAACCATCACCGCCGCCACCAGTAGCACATAAAAAATCAAGTCGGCCGCCACGATGTATTCGAGCAATTGAGTGTAAACGTTTCCGTAACGAACCGCGCCATTCGCAGGATCGAACCCGACCGTGCGGGGCAGGGTGAGAAGGGCCGCCCAGACGCCCTGCGCGATCAGTGCCGCGGCCGGCACTCGCTGGGCGTTGGTGCTGGCGATCGAGCGGAAAAATAAGCGGTCCCGCGCCATCGCATAGTAAACCCGGGCGCCCGCCAGGATGAGCCCATTGTTGCACCCGAAGGTCGAAACCAAAATTGCCGCCGCCATCGCCGTCGCGCCCGGTCCGCCCAGGACACTGCGCATGGCCGCGACCGCGACCCGGTTCTCCGGTGCGTGCGCGATTTCGCCTAACGAAAGGGTGGCCACATAAGCGAGATTGGCCAGGACATAGAGCGAGACGACCAGTCCACAGCCGATGAGCAGGGCACGGGGCAGGGTGCGCCCCGGTTCGCGGATTTCGCTGCCGGTAAAGGTCACGTTCGTCCAGGCAGTCTGGGCGAAGAGCGGACCAATCATTGCTTTGCCGAAAATGACCACCAGGGCGAGCACTCCCACCATGGTAAATCCTGGTTGCGCGAGTTGCGGGGTCCAGCCATTCACCCATGGGTTCCACCAATCGGAGGAGCGGGCCGCGCTGCTCGCTTTCCAGCCTAACGAAAGCCCCACCACGATCAGCCCAACCAGAGCGGCAGTCTTCGCGAAGGTAAAGGTATTCTGGACCAGCTTTCCAATCTCCAGGCCGCGGGTGTTTACCCAGGTCAGAAAAATGATCAGCAGGACGGCGACCAGCTGTTCTGTGGAAAGGCTGATCGCATATGCGCCAAGCAGGTGGACTGGCCTAACGAGATAATTTTCCGTGGCCACGACCGGGAGAAAGACGCCCGCAAATTTGGCAAAAGCGATCGCGACCGCCGCAATCGTCCCGGTCTGAATGACAAGGAAAAGTGTCCACCCAAAGAGGAATCCGATCGATGGCCCGTAGGCCTGGCGCAGGAAAACATATTGCCCGCCGGCCCGCGGCATCATCGCAGCCAGCTCGGCGCAGCAAAGCGCGCCGGTAATCGTCAGCACGCCTGCCATGGTCCAGGCCAGGAGCAGCCATCCGGGAGCGCCCATCAGGCGGGTCGATTCGGCAGAAGTAATAAAAATTCCCGACCCGATCATCGAGCCAATCACGATCATGGTGGCATCGAGCGGACCAAGGCCGCGCACCAGCTTTTCAGACGAAGTCTTCATTCGTTAGGCTGAGGCGGGGCGGCGACCGCGATTCCGACTGCGGCAAGGTGCTCCCGCAATCCGCGCGCGAATTCGACCGCTTCCGGTGTATCGCCGTGCACGCAGATCGTATCGGCCTGGATCGCGATCTCGCGGCCGTCGACCGCCCGTACCACCTGTTCGCGCAAGATGCGCAAGACGCGCTCGGCGGCTTCTGCGGCATTGTGTAGAACCGCGTCCGGCCGCGAGCGCGGGACGAGCGAGCCGTCTGACAAATAATTGCGATCGGCGAAAACTTCGCGCGCCACTCGCAGGCCGATCGCTTCGCCAGCCTGGGCCAGCGCGCTTCCGCCCGGCGCGAAGAGGATGAGCTTGTGGTCGACCGTGAGGATCGCCTGCGCGACGGCCTCGGCCAGCGCCTGATTGCGCGCGGCCATGTTGTAAAGAGCCCCGTGCGGTTTCACATGCCGGGGTTGGACGCCGAGCGAATTTGCGATCGCCTGGAAGGCGCCCACTTGGTAAGCGACGAGCGAAATGACTTCGTTAGGGGCGATCGCAAGCTCGCGCCGGCCGAAATTCTCTCGATCGGCCAGGCTCGGATGCGCGCCGACGGCGACGCCGGTCTCTCGGGCCGCCAGGATCGAACTGCTCATGCTGGCGGGGCTGCCGGCGTGGAAGCCACAGGCAATATTTGCCGAGCTGACGAGCGCGAGAAGTTTCGATTCACTGGCCGCGCCTTCCCCCAGGTCGGCATTCAAATCGATCGCCAGGTTCATGCGCTGCGCAGTTGCACTCCGATCCCAAAGAGTTGCAGGTCGCGTTCGCGTTCGGCATAAAGAGCGGTTGCTTCCGGCCGCGAAACCGATTGGAAACGCACGATATCGTTAGGGCGAAGTTGCGCCGCCAGCCCGAGGTCGACCGTGATCACGTGGGCGATCTTTGGGTAGCCACCGATCGTTTGGCAATCCCCCAGAAGAAGAATCGGCTGACCGTCGTGCGCCACCTGCACGGTCCCCGGGGCGACCGCTTCGGAGAGAAGTTCGCGTTCCTTCTTACGGCGAAGCTCTGCCCCTTCCAGGCGCGCTCCCATTCGATCGGTCTGGACGCTGACTGCAAAGGGCGTCTGCAGAAAATCCACCTGCGCGCGTCTCGTGAAATCTCCCCATTCAGCCCCGTAAACCACCCGTAAAATCGGGCTGCGCTCGGCTCTCCGCGACCATTCCAGCGGCGCGCTCCAATTCGGGCTGCGCGTGTCTCCAGCCGTCGAAGGAGCAGTTTCACCTAACGACAACTCATCGTCGTCGCGCAGGGCTCGTCCCTGGTAGCCGCCAAAACCAGAGCGGAGATCCGTGGATCGGCTGCCGAGCACGGGCGGCAGGTCAATCCCGCCGGCCAGGGCGAGCCAGGCACGACCGCCCCGCGCGCTTGACCCGAGGGCGAGCTCTTCTCCTCGCCGAACGAAAATGCGGCGACCGGGCGGAATCTTTTCGCCCGTAATATCGACCGCAAATTCTCCGCCGCACCAGGCAATGGCTCGGTCTTCGGCAAAAAGCAGCCGCACCCCACCCAGTGCGACCTCGAGCAGAGCCGCCCCGGCCGGATTGCCGACCAGTATGTTAGCAACGCGCGCGGCGCACGCATCGAGCACGCCGCCCGGCGCGACGCCCAGCGCGCGTTGGCCGGGTCGGCCCAGGTCCTGCACTGTCGTGAGGGGGCCAGCCCGGAGAACCTTTACCTCCCCCATTGCGCAAATTCTTCCCGGCTGATGGCCACGAACCGCACCTGGTCGCCGGCGCGCAACAACGAAATTGGATCTCGATCGAGAGCGAAAAGTTTAAGCGGCGTTCGGCCGATGACGTTCCAGCCGCCTGGTGATTTAAATGGGTAGATCCCGGTTTGTCGCCCGCCGATCGCGACGGAACCGGCGGGCACCGTCGCCCGCGGCGTCGCCCGGCGGGGCGTGGCGAGCGTGGCTGGGAGACCGCCGAGATAGGGAAAGCCCGGTGTAAAACCGAGACACTGCACCCAATAGCGAGCGGCGGCGTGCCGCTTTCCGACCTCGTCGGGGGTGAGCCCACTGGATTGGGCGACGAGGTCGCGGTCCGGTGCGAACTCCGCCGCGTAGCAAACCGGCACTTCAATTCGCCGGGGCCCGGACGTTGCCTTCGATCCGCGTCGTTTCGAGCGCAGAGTCGTTCGAATCATTTCGGCGGCCGTCTCGAAATCTGGCGGCGATTCAAAAAAAACCGCCACGCTGGCCAGCGCCGGGGCCACCTCAGTGACGCCGGGGAGTTTGGCCGCCTCCAGCTTATGCAAAGTAGCGAGAACTTTGCCTAACGAATCGCCGACGCGCACAATCAGGGCCGCGTCACCGAGCGCTACAATCTCCCAGGGCACGGCCGAGTCTGCTTTCGGAGCGCGCGTTTGCAAAGCGCGATCCGCTTTCGCCTCTCGACCGGGCCGCGCTAAAAACTGAAAGTGAGCCCGGTCACGAGATGATGGGTGAGGGGGGTCACTTCGATCGAACCGCCGGGAATGTCGAGTTCGTCGAGATTCGCGTAGGTGAATTTGTATTCGAACATCAGGCCGATGTGCCGGGTTAGCGCGACGTTCAACCCTGCCATTCCTTCGACCCCGGGGCCGTGCAGTTGATACTCTTCGTGAAATCGGCCGTTTACCGTCGATTCGACATGCGGGATGACGACCCCGAGACCGACGCCGAGGTAAGGCTGCAGATGGCCAAGAAAATCTTCGCCCCGATTCCCGGGCTGCCAGCGATAGACGATATCGCCGAGAGCGAAATTGAGGCCGTGAGAAAGACTGAAGGATTGAATCGTGTCGTCGATGCGCTCGTTGTCATTTACACCGCTGCCGTCTCGCCGCCCGCTGACGCGGACCACGGAATCGGTCTCCGCGTAGAGTTTGCTGTGGAAAAACTCGGCCCCAAATCCCCAGTGGGAATTCTCCGAGGGAAACCAAAGAGCACGCAGCCCGTAGTAGGGTGGGTCGGAAAAATCGCGTCCCTCGAAAGAGACATCGTGAAAGGTGAGGTCGGTGCCGCCGGGTTGCTGCAAACGCAGATCGCTATCCTGGGTAAGAGCGACACCGGTGAAGATCGACAAGTTCACTTCAGCCTTCGCCGTCGAGGTAAAAATGGAAGTGAGAGCGAGAACAACCAGGGAACCCAAACCGGCGATGGCGGCCGACACAAATAACGAAAGAGGCGGAGCCAGGTAAGCTTTTATCACGGTTCGATTCTGGTCTGCCGGAGCAAAGCGATGGGACGAGGGCTGTCAACCACATCTGATCAAAGGACGCTGCCTCGGCTTTCTCACCCTGCGCGCTGGGACCTCGCGCACCTTTCCTATTGACATTCTATAGGAGAGGATGCTTTACTCCTTTAGACAGTCTATAGGAAATGAAAAAGAAGATCGATCTCCTGCAAGGCACACTCCACCTGCTCGTCCTGCAGGCGCTCGCCCCCCGGCCGCTGCACGGCCTTGGGGTGGCGCAGCGCATCAGTCAGATCACCCGGCAAACTTTTGAGGTCAAGCCCGGCTCCCTCTTCCCCGCCCTCCATCGGATGGAGGAAGCGGGGTGGTTGAAGTCCAATTGGGGTGAATCGGAGAATAATCGACGGGCGAAATTCTATACCCTGACGCGGGCCGGTCAACGCCAGCTCGAAGCGGAGACGGCGGATTGGGAGCGGATCGCGCTCGGGATCGGCGAGGCACTGAACGCAAACTAATGGCCGGCGTCGGTGAAATTGTGAGTCGAGCGCGACAGTCCCTCGTTATGAGGATTCCCGCTCTGACTGGGCGGGGCGCGTCATCTCCCCCTCCTAAAGCATCTCGCCCCCGAGGCTCGCTGGCCTAACGATGCGCGTTTTTTCCTCACTCGCGGCCTGCTGCCGCAATCTCTTCCAGCGGCGGCGGATCGAGCGTGATCTCGCTGAGGAGGTGGATTCTTACCTGGCGCTCTCGGCGGACGGGAAAATGCGGGACGGTCTCGAGCCGGCGGCGGCGCGGCGCGCAGCCGCGACCGAGTTTGGCGGAGTCGAGCAGGTGAAGGAGGAAGTGCGCGACGTGAGGCTGGGGCATTTTCTGGAGATGCGACTGCAGGATCTGCGCTTTGCTTTTCGCACCCTGCGAAAGGCGCCGATTTTTTCGTTTACCGTCGTGGCTGTCCTGACACTCGGGATTGGTAGTACCGCCCTCATCTTTTCCCTTGTAAACTCGATTCTGATTCAAGGCCCGCCCTTCCCCGAGGCTGGCCGGCTCTTCATGCTTTGGGGAAAAATTCCGGAGGAGCCACAGATATCATTCTCACCGCAGGAATTTACGGCCTGGCAGAAGCAGACGGGGTTGTTTGAATCCTTCGCCGCATTTACTGGCAGCGGCTTTACCATTTACGATCGCGGCGAGCCAGACCTCGTCACCGGCCAGTTGGTCACGCCGTCGCTTTTCGCGGCACTGCTTACCACCCCGGCCCTGGGCCGCGCTTTCCTGCACTCGGAAGCGGCGCCGGGGCGAGATCACGTGGTGATTTTAAGCGACGAACTGTGGCGGAAAAGATTCGGTGGGCGGGCTGACGTGCTCGGGCAATCGGTCAACCTGGATGGCGAACCCTACCTGATCGTCGGCGTGATGCCGCCTGGCTTCGATTTTCCCAACCCGAAGGTTAAGCTCTGGACGCCGATCGCGTTTGCTGCTCCACTTTTTCAGGAGCATCAGGATGCGCATTTCCTGCGCGTCCTGGGCCGGCTCAAACCGGGGGCGACGGCGGCGCAATTGCAAGCGGAGACAGCGCTGCTCGGTCGGCGCATTCTCGATCCATCGGATAAGTCAGGACGCCAGTTTTACAGCGTGAGTCTGCAGGAACAAACGAGCGGCGAATTGCGCCGACCGTTGCTCGTGCTGCTCGCAGCAGTGGTGCTCTTGCTGGCAATGGCTTGTGCCAATGTGGCCAATCTTATGCTGGCCCGCGGAAAGGCGCGTGCTCCGGAATTTGCGGTCCGCGCGGCGCTCGGGGCGAGCCGGCGGCGACTGGTCGCGCAGTTGCTGACAGAATCCGCCTTGCTCGCTGCCCTGGGTGGAGCCGCCGGTTTGGCGCTGGCCCTTTGGAGCCTCGAGTTATTGCGCCATTTCGCGATGGCAGACATTCCCCAACTGTTGCATGCGCGCGTCGATGAGACGGCGGCGCTATTTGTCGTCGCTATCTCCGCGCTCTGCGGAGCGCTTTTCGGCGTGGGACCGGCATTTCGCGCCGCCGGGACGAGCTTTGCAGTGGCCTTCGGCGGCGCCACGCGCTCAACCGCCGGGGCGGGGACGGCCCGCGCCCGCCACCTGCTCGTCTTTACCGAGGTCGCTCTGGCGACTGTCCTGCTCATCGGCTGCGCTTTGATGCTGCGCAGTTTCGTTAGGCTGGCAACCGCCAGCCCGGGTTTCAATTCCGCCGACGTGGTCACGGCCAACACCATTGTCTCGGACCAGCGCTACCCGGAGGCCGGGCAGATGCTCGCCTTTTATCGAGAGTCGCTCGCCAGAGTGAAAGCGCTGCCGGGGGTGGCGGCCGCCGGTGTGGTCACGCACCTCCCCTTTGCTGGTAACGACTGGGGTAACTCGATCGAAGTGGCGGGGCGCGCGCCGACGGGGCAAAGCGACAGCGCCAGTATTCGCGGGATCAGCCCGGGTTATTTTTCGGCGATGGGTTTGCCTTTGTTGCGTGGGCGCGATCTGAGCGAGCGCGACCGGCCTGGCGCTCCGGGAGTAGCGATTGTCAGCGAACAATTCTCCCGCCATTACTGGCCTAACGAGAATCCGCTCGGTCGACAGGTGCGCTACGATCGCGGTTGGCTCACCGTCATCGGAGTCTGCGGCGATGTGAAACACACTCGGCTCGACGCGGCCCCGGCGGGCACGATCTACGTCGCTTATTCCCAACTGGCGCCCGAGGTGCTGAAGTTGGTCGGCCGCGATCTGCATTTTGTCGCCCGCTCCAGCAGCCCGGCGAGCGCCGCGGGTGAGCTGCGGATGGTGTTGCAGTCGCTCGATCATCAGATGGTGGTGAAAGTGAACTCGATGGACGCCCTGATCAGCGAATCGCTCGCCCAGCCCCGCTTCCGCACCGGATTGATCGCGATTTTTTCCTTCTTCGCGCTGACCCTGGCGGCGCTCGGCATTTACGGCGTGATCGCATATCTCGTGACGCAGCGCTACAAGGAAATTGGCATCCGTCTGGCCCTCGGTGCGACCCGCGCCAACATTTTCCAGCTCATTCTCGGGCGCACTTTGAAGCTGGCTGCAGCGGGCACGGCCGCCGGTCTCCTGCTGGCCTTCTTTTTCGCACGTTTCCTCAGCGCGATTTTGTTCGGCATCAGGCCGCACGACACCCTTACCTTTATCGCTGTACCGGCTTGCCTGATTGCAGTCGCCCTTCTCGCCGGTTACCTGCCGGCCCGGCGCGCCACCCGGATAGATCCGGTCAGGTCGCTCCGTTATGAGTGAGCGCCGAAGGTGGTCGGGGAGGCTATTTTTTGACGAAGTGAATGCCGTGCTCTGCGGCAATCTCGAACACACGTGCCATGTCAGGGGCGCCTGGCTTCGCGAACTCCTCGGCGCAGCGAGTGAAGAAGACTTCGAAACCGGCTGGCGCCGTGGTCAACAACATGCGCGCGGTTTCCTCGCCGACATTCTTGAAAGTGTGCAGCTGGCCGCGCGGCACGAAGGCCGATCCGCCCGGACCGACTTCCTGCCAGTCGCTATTTTGGAAAAACGCGATGTGGCCCTCGAGCACATGATAGGTCTCGTCGTCGTTGATGTGAAAATGAAGCGGGGGACCTCCGCCGGGAGGAGTCTTCTCCAGCCACATCGTTAGGCGGCCGCCGGTCTGTTCGCCGTCGAGCAGGATCGTGACCTCCTCGCCAAAGGCGTGCAGGACGCGCCCCGCGCCGCCCGGGACCACGATGGCCGATTCCTCGCTCACATTATTTGGCTAGCTCGTGTAAGTATTCGACGTAGGACATGACCGCGCCATCGAATCCTTCAATCTTGGGATTGCTCGATTGGATCAGGAAATATTCATCCGGCGCGTGCGCACCGCTGCCGTGGCCGAGACCGAAATGCCCTGCACCGAGGCTGAGCGGGGGATTGGTGAAAACATAACCAGGCCAGGAGCCGCCCAGCCGCGGCACCATCACCGGGTTGATGCCATGCGCTTTGTAGACGGCTTCCTCGGCTTTGATGATGGGCGAATCGGCCGGCGTGGTGGTCGGGTCGTAGCCACCGGTCATTTTAACGTCGATGTCGCCAAAGCCGCGTTTGGCCAGATGCGCCTTGAGCGCGGCGAGCGCCCCTTCCGCGGTCTGATCAGGAACCAGGCGCAGATCGAGCTTCACGATCGCCTCGTGCGGCAACACGGTCTTGCCGCCCGGGCCGGTGTAGCCGCCGATGATGCCTTCGATGTTGACCGTCGGCGCGCCGGCGATCCGCTCGAGCGCTTCCGTCCAGCTCACATCCTTGATCCATTTCTTCACGCCCATCAGCTTTTTGGCTTGTTCTTCGTTCAGCGTTTTGGCGGCCGTCGCGATCATGGCCTTGTCCGAGGCGGAGAGCGGTTTGACGTTAGTCGTTAGGCCATCAATCGCCGGATCGCCATCTTTGTCGACCAGAGTGTTGAGCGCCTGGACCAGATGCCAGACCGGGCTGTCGACCCGCGCCTTGTTCGAGGAATGGATGTCCTTCATCGGCCCGCGGCCCCACTTTTCACCGTTGGAGGTCAGTTCCACCTCGATCACGCCTTTCGCGCCGAGCGTTACCGTGACCATGCCGGTCAGATCCTGGCTGGCGAAGGGCATGAAAATGCCGTCGCATTTTTTCAGAGCTGCTTCGATTTCCGGCTTGTGCACCACCTGGCCGAAATGCGGCGAACCGATTTCCTCCTCGCCCTCCGCGACGAAGACAAAATTAACCGGCACTTTTTGGCCGGCTGCTTTCATGGCGTGGAGCGCAGCCAGGAAGGCGGCCTCCGGACCTTTTTGATTCACCGCGCCGCGGCCAACCATGATTTTTCCGAGGCCCGGCTTATCGACGATCTTGGCTTCAGTCGGCGGGGAGGACCATTCCTTGGGGTCGAATTGTTTCACGTCGTACATGAAATAGAGGCCAATTGTTTTTGGCGCCCCGGCATCGAGAGTCGCGAAGACGCCCGGCTTGCCATCGGTTGGGACCTGCTCAGCGCGCTGGAAGCCCGCGTCTTTGAGCAGTTTGATCATGTAGTCGGGGCCTTCGGGGTAGCCGCGATCCTCGGCCGCGATCGAGACCTGGGCGATCCAGTCCTGCAGCCGCTTGATATTGGCGTCGTGTTGTTTCGTCACCTGCGCCTTGACCTCGGCAAAATCGTTATCGGCGGAAAACGCCGCCGGCGCGCAGAGGCAGATGGCGAGAAGGGCGGAAAAGGAAATGAATCGTGTAAACAAACGCATCTAATGCATTCGCGTGGGAAAACAGCGGAGGCAACTTGGAATCCGCTAAGAAGCGTTGCATTCAGGGTGGCCGAACGCCCCGACGGCCCAAGGTGCCCCCGCGCTTGGCACAAGCGGGGCGCGAGCGCTGAAAAGCAGAAGCCGGAGGCGAAAGAGGAATTTGCCTGTGGCAAACTAGGGGCTTTTCTCTCTAACCCCTTCAGATCTATTGCACCATGAAACCCGGACTGACAGATCCGAACTGTATCCAGCCAAAACCAGCGTTTACACTAATTTGGCCGTTATTTGAACCATACCAGCCAGCCGTGAGAGCGGCTTGTCTTGCGTTGGTCGTGGCCACCACCCAATACTTTGTCCTTCTAGTGAGGGCCGGGGCGTCCCGCAGCTCGGCCACAGCCAAATCACAGGGTGCCGCGGGCACCGTCGCCACTCCGGAGACCAGGGGCGTTCCGGGCCCTTGCCCGCAGTCGTCCGTGTAAAGGCTCAGCGTGACCTGGTTGTCCAGACAAAAGGCCGGGTTGCGGAGAATGAGCGAAGCAGAGATTCGAGTAGGAACCCCCGACCTGGCCGCGACGAAAGGGACCGCAAGCTCTTTTCTCGTGCCCGGAGAAGTGCAGTTTTCAGGCCCCCACACATCAAAGCCGCTGCCATTTGGATCGTAGTTGCAGCCATTATCGGGGTCGACATAAAGATTGCCGCCAAACGCTGTCGGCGAATTACCGGTCTTTGGTTCGGAAAAAACGGTGCTCGATCCTTCCACCTTAAACGCCGGCGTGCCGCCGGCGAATTGCTGCCAGCCAGAGCCAAGGTTGTTGGCGTACTCGGCATCGTTCGATCCATACCAATTGGCATTCAGACCAGCTTGTTGCTCCGTGGTGGTTGCTGTGACCCAATATTTTGTACCTTCGGTCAACACCGGCGCGTCCTTCAGTTTAGCCATAGCCAAGGCGCAGGGGGCCTCCGGGACGGTGGCCGTACCCGAGACGAGCCGTTTGCCGGGTCCGGTCGGATAACCCGCATCGCTGTAAATGCTCAGCCGCACCTTGTTTGTCGGGCACGTGGCTGGATCAGCCAGAATAACCGCTGCCGATATCCGCTCGGGAACCCCGGTAGCCGAGGCGATGAACGGAACCGCCAGCCATTCCGCCCTGCCGGGCGAAGTGCAGTTCTCCAGTCCCCAGAGAAAGTAACCGCCCGCTTCGGAATACTTGCAGGTAGTGCAGGGATCGCGCACCAGGTTGCTCCCGAAAGTGGCGCGTGTCCCCTCGGCCGCGGTGTAGGGAATGGTGATCGAATCTTCCGTCACCTCCGACAGCTCTTGCGCGAGCGCTTCTCCGCAGGCCATCAGCGCGAGAATGGCAACGCTGATTTTCCGGACCGGTGTCTTGCTCATCTCTTATTTTGCGCAGGGCGGAGAGCGCCGGTCAAGATAAGTGTAGAAGCCCCGCTCAAGGTTTTCCTGCGGGGCGGAGCAGGATCGTGGCTCGTGATTGGGCGGCAGGAGCGGCGCGCCAGACCGGACGAGCGGAAGCTCATCCCTCCGGAGGATTATGCTTCCGCATGACCGTTTGCCGCTCGGTCACGAGGGCACGCTCCACCCGCTCCTGAGTCGCGTCGAGCCGGGGCGTCGCAGATCGCAGACGTGCGTCTGATTTGATCCTGCGATACACTGGCGGCGCACGTGAATCCTCCCTCGCTCGATTCAAAACACATCTTTGCGCTCAGACGCGCCCGATCCGGCGCTCTGGACGCTTTACATTATTCGCGCCCTCCTCACCGGCCCCGGCCTGATCTTTCTCCTGCCCTATCTCTACTTCCGCTATCATACCCTGCGTTACACCTTCGACGAGGAAGGGATTCATATGCGGGTTGGGATTCTCTTTCGGAGAGAAGTCAATCTCACCTACGCGCGCATCCAGGATATCCATCTCAGTTCCGGAGTCCTGCAGCGCTGGCTCGGCCTGGCCGATATCCAAATCCAGACGGCCTCCGGCTCGGCCGATGCGGAACTGGTCATCGAAGGCTTCAAAGAATTCGAAACGATTCGCGATTTCCTTTATACCCGAATGCGCGGTTATCACGCTCCGGGCGCGACTGGTGCGCCGGTGACTGGAGAAAAAGTCGCCCAGCCATCTGGCAGTGCAGATGAAGTGGTTTCGCTTCTGCTCACCATTCGGGACGAGCTGAGCCAGATCCGCGAGTCGTTAGGTAAACGTCCGCCGCCCGGTCATGTTTAAGGCTTTTCGAGAATGGTGCGAGCGCGTGCTCCGCATCCCGAGCGATCCGGAGCCGCCCCCGGGCGACGAGGCGCGCAGCCAGCGCTTCCGCGCTGCGCCTAGCTACTACAAATATTTGCTCGTCCTTTGGGGACTGAAAACCGCTGGGCGTCCTTTGCGTCTTGCTTCCGCTCGAGCTTGGGCCCTTCCTCGCCATCGTTCAAGCTTTCGCGAGCAGCCGGTCATGGGTGCGTTCTCTGATCGGCCTGCCGCAACTCATCGTCCTCGTTCTTATCCTCGAGCCGTCTGTTCTCGCTTGCGCTCGTTAGGCTGGATTTCGAGAAGCGCTGGTATCTGCTGACCGATCGCAGCCTGCGCCTGCGCGAAGGCATCATGAATGTGCGCGAGATGACGATCACCTTTGCCAACATCCAGAACATTTCGATTTCGCAGGGGCCGATCCAGCGCGCGCTCGGGATTGCCGATTTGCGAGTCGATACGGCCGGCGGCGCGAGCCGGGCGGGCGCGAAAGGCGAGGGGATGTCGCAAAACCTGCACACCGCTTTTTTTCGCGGGGTTGATAATGCCAATGCGATTCGCGAATTGATCCAGACTCGGCAGCGGGCCTTGAAGGATTCCGGGCTCGGCGACCACGACGAAGTGAAAACGCT
The DNA here is from genome assembly GCA_963749935.1 of uncultured Verrucomicrobiae bacterium. GTDB lineage: Bacteria > Verrucomicrobiota > Verrucomicrobiia > Chthoniobacterales > UBA10450 > Palsa-1392. Next base: position 380,744 of record CAVVOH010000004.1, on the reverse strand, counting down.
GGCGAAACCGAAGGAAGATTTTCTCGAAGCGCTGCGGCAGGTCGCAGTTGAAGCGACCGCACTGCGCGCCGCCCTCGGCTGAGACTTGGCTTAGCGCAGATAGAGCGCGATCGTTACGCCGGCGTAGGTGCCGAGGGCGTTGCCTAACGAACCAGCGAGAATTCCGGGCAAACGCAAATCGGCGCGGCCGATCGCGGTCGCGAGCACGCCGGCCGAAGTGGCGCCCCCGATGTTGGCATTTGAGGCGACCGCGAGGATGGCCCAATCCTGTTTCAGCAATCCGCCGATGCCAAAGAGGAAGAGGGCATGGATAGCGACGATGATCGTGACCCAGAGGAGCAGCGTCCCGGCGACGGCGCCATTGGCAATGAGCGCGCCGAGATCGCAATACGCGCCGACGACCGCGAGAAAAATAAGGACGGTGAAGTAGCCCAGCACCTTCGCGCCGCCCAGACGTTGCACGATCGGCAACTGCGCGAGGATCAGCGCCAGCGTCGTGAGGGTGAGCACAGCGGGGATCGACGGCAGCCAGCGGCTCAGGAGGTGGGAAAGGAAAAGGCTGCCGAGCCCGAGCGCGAGAAGCATCGAAAAATCGAGCACGTTGGTCCGCTCCCGCGCTTCCAACTCCACCGGGCCAGCCTGCGCCACGACCGGCGCGGGCAGGCGCCGTGGCCAGAGCTGTTGCAGTAGTCGCGGCAGGACGATGGTAGCGATGATCCAGATCGTCGTGATGATGTTATCGGCGGCGTTGATCGCGGCAAAGAGCGTCCCGCTTTTCCCGACCTGGTACTGGAGCGCGACCGCGTTGAGATTCACGCTCCCGCCGATGTAGGTGCCGGTATACATCCCGGCGACCGCGAACGCCTTGTCGACCCCGTGATCCTGCGGCGCAAGCAGGTAATAACCGACGAGCGCACCCGCTATCGTGCCCGCGGCGCCGAGCACAAAAAGCAGCAGCATCGGCAACCCGGCCTGGCGCAGGTCGCGCAGCTTCACGTCGAGAAGGAGGAAGAAAATTGCGAGCGGCGCGAGGTAATTGAAGATGCCGTCGTAAAGAGGCGGCGCATTCCGCGAGGAGGGGAGAAGCCCGAGATTCGCCAACACCGCGGCGGCCAGGATCACGATCAAAGCCGAGCCGAGATATTGGAAATATTTCCGGCGCGAAAGCCATTCCGCCAAAGCGACCAGCAGGCAAAGAACGGCGGCGACGTAAGGTTCGACGAAGGACATGCGGCGGATCGGCGAGAGCGCTCGATCTTGATCTTCGATTCGCCGGCGCTTGGCAAACTAAACTGGCGCAATGCAAATGCGCTTGGCCGAAAAATGTGCGCGATGGCTTCGGCACTCCGCACCTCGATTCGAGACTCGGGATTCGCTGCCTGCACAGCAGCTCGTCAGGCTCCTGGCCACTCACAAATTTCTTGTATTTCCCTTGTAAACTCCCGGAGAGACATCGATCTGCCGATCGGGTAGCCTGATTTCGTGAAATTTCGCCAGCTCCGCGTGCCTGCTTTGGCTTTCGAGAACGCGTTTAGGCCGCAAACGCCACGACCCGATATCGCGTTCGAAGACTAAGGTTTCCATGGCGCAACAGTCCTACTTTTGCCGCGACTCTTCTCTCGGGGCCGTCATAACCGGACGGCCCCACAGGCCAGGAACCGGCTCGGCTAGACTGGAGCCGAGAACCTTCGCAGGACTTCTCAGAGTCGCGATCGCCAGCGCGATTCTGCTATTGAGTGCGTCGGCGGAGGCGAAGGTTCTTGTGCTGCGCAACGCCTGCGCCTTCGTCGGGGAGAATCTCGAGCCGAAAGACAAGTGCACGATCGAAATTCGCGACGGGAAAATTGCGCGGCTCAATGCGATCGACGTTCCCACCGACGCGGAGGTGATCGATGCGACCGGGAAGTTTGTTTTGCCGGGGTTTGTCGAGATGCACGCCCATTTGCTGCTCCATCCGTGGGACAAGGAGGGGCATATCCTGCCGCAATTTGATCGCGCGGCGACGGAGCGTTTTCTCAAGCTGCTGCTCGGGCACGGGATCACGACGGTGCGCGACCCCGGCGCGCCGACCGAGGCCGCGATCATTTTGCGGAAACGCGTCGCCGACGGAGGTGTCGTCGGGCCGCGCATTTTCACTGCGGGCCGGATCATCAACGCGTCGCCGTTCAATCCGGAGCCGTTTCATCCGGTGCGGAACGCGGATGATGTTCGGGACGAGATCCGCTACCAGAAAAGCGTCGGGGTCGATTTCATCAAGGTCTATGGCGCGATGCCGCCGGAGCTGGTGCAGGTGGCGATCGAGGAAGCGCACGCGCTCGAGCTGCCGGTCGTCGGGCATCTTGGGGCAACAAATTGGAAAGAGGCGGCCGAACTAGGGATCGATGGAGTCGAACATCCCGCCGCCTGGTCGTGGGACGAGATCGCGCCGTCGCGGCGGGAGCATCCTAACGAACAAGGCCTGCTCGATCGCGTGGCCTGGCTGGAGCGGCTCGATCCGAAATCAAAAGCGGTGCGCGAAATGGCGGAAGCGCTGGTCGAGCATCGGGTCTCGGTCGATCCCACCCTGATCGCGATGCAGAGCAAATTCTGGGGTGACGATCCGCGTTATGTGAAGCGCGCGCAGCTCGCATTTATGCCCGACAGTTTTTCGCGCAGGGTGGCCGAAAGGGAGCTTTCACCGCGGATTGGAAACCGGGCCGATTACGAGCGCGCCCGGAAAGTTTGGCCAAAGCTGCTCGCCTATACCAAAACCATTTTCGACGCCGGAGCGCGCCTAACGATTGGAAGCGACACTCCGTCCCCGTGGATCATTCCGGGCGACAGTTTTCATGAAGAAATGAAACTCCTGACCGAGGCTGGAATTCCAGTGGGCGATGTGCTTGAAGATGGCGACCGGTGAACGGCACACGGACTCTCAAAATCGCCGCGCCCGACGGCACGATCGCAGCCGGCGCGATCGCCGATCTGGTCGTGCTCGATCGCAATCCGCTCGAGAAAATCGAGAACACCCGCAGCGTCTCGGCGGTGATCAGGCAGGGCGAGTTTTCGGCCCCGGCGCAGTTGCTCACCGAGTAAGGGCTTCCTCCGGGGTAGCACTTAGCCCGTGGTCGGCTCATACTGCCCGGATGAAGACCGGCAATATCAGTCGCGCGACTTTCCGGACGGCCTTTGTCCTTCTCCTTGTCCTGGCGGTCACAATGCTTTTTCTGGCCGTGGCCTGGCCGTTCCTGAAGCCACTTCTTCTCGGCGCCCTGCTGGCCGGATTGTTCCGGCCGCTTTATCGCTGGGTGACGCGCCTGCTGCGCGGCCGCGCATCGCTCGCCGCCGCGCTCACGCTTTTGATTCTCTTTGTTTTGGTCGCGGGCCCGGTCAGCGCCTTTATCGGAGTGGTGGTGAATCAGGCGATCGGCATTAGCAACGACGCGATTCCCTGGGTGCGCGAGCATCTCGGGTCGGCCACCGCTTTTAACGCGCATGATTGGCTGGTGCAGCGCTTCCCGGCGCTCGCGAATTACGTTCCGGAACAGGAGCAGATCGCGGATAACGCGGCCAAGGTCGCGAAAGCCACCGGCGCCTTCCTCGTCGCGGGCGCAACGCAACTTACCGCCGGGACGGCGACTTTTCTGCTCAATCTTTTCGTCATGCTCTACGCGATGTTCTTTTTCATGCGCGACGGTCCGGCGATTCTGGAAAAGGTTTTCTATTACATTCCACTCGATCACGAGGACGAGACGCGGCTTTTGGAAAGGCTTACCTCAGTCACGCGCGCCACGATCAAGGGCACGCTGGTCATCGGCATCATCCAAGGCGCGCTCGCTGGAATTGGCTTCTGGGTGGCGAAGCTGGATGGCGCGGCCTTCTGGGGAACCATCATGGCGGTGCTCTCAGTCGTGCCCGGGATCGGTGCCGCGCTCGTCTGGGTGCCGGCGGTGATTTATCTTTTCATCATCGGCAAAACCCTAACCGCCGTTCTCCTTCTCAGCCTGGTGCGCCGCGGTCGTCGGCACGATCGACAACATCCTGCGTCCGCGCCTGGTAGGAAAAGACGCCGAAGATGCCGGACCTGCTCATTCTCGTGGGAACGTTAGGCGGGTTGTTTCTCTTCGGGCCGATCGGATTTATCGTTGGTCCGTTGGTTTGCGGTTTGTTTCTCACCGTCTGGGACATCTACGGCTCGACCTTCAAGGATATTCTCCCGCCCGTGCGCAGTTTCGTTTCCGGTAAAACGAAGAAACCGGCCTCGTCTGTGGAGGCAGATTGAGGACTCCAAAATGCAACCGGTCGATCCACGGGCAGACGGCGAAAAATTGGCCAGAGGCCGAGTCGGAAAGGACCACGCCCGGCTTTGTGCAGGATTACCTCGGGCAACTCGATTCGTCCAAACCGACTGACCAGCCTGGAGCTGGCGATGTCGGCTAAGCTGGTTGGCGTCCGGCGGAGAAAGTCAGGTCAACCAGCGAGGTCTTTCTCCACGTTGCTTTCGGAAATTACATCATCACCAAGATGATGGGATTTGAACCTCCGGTGGAAGCGAAGTTCACGATGGAGATCGAGAAATGGGATCACCAGACCAATGACTTGGGAAAGATCGCTGAAATCATGAAGGCCTCCTTTGATCATGTCCGCGGGGCAAAAAAATGAGCGCGGCTGACCTGGAAAAAAGGATGAGCCTGTTTGGAATGGAGATGACCTGGCGCAACGGCTTGATCTCTATCCTCGACCATATGCACGAGCATCTCGGCCAGTCGATCGCCTACGCCCGGATGGACGGAGTTGTGCCTCCTTGGACTCTGGAGCAGGAGGCGGCCGAGAAAGCGAAAAAGCCGGATCGTAGAATCTCATCGCCGGTCGGGCGCGCGAGCCGGCGGGCGGATTCGCTCGCCTGAAGGAGCGTGGCAACCGATTCGCTCGCCATGGCTACGATGGTCGGCGGATTATGCTTTCCGGAAACAGCGGCGATGATTGCTTCCATGTCACAGATCGATTTCATCGGCATCGGCGCGCCCAAGTGCGGGACAACCTGGCTCTCCGCGCAATTGGAAGCGCACCCGCAGATCGGTTTCGCGCCGGACAAGGAAGTTTATTATTTTGCCGACACCATCATGCGCCGGCTCGCGGGCAGCGAGTTAAACAGCTTTGCGCGCGGCCAGAGCTTGGTATCACCAGCAATTTCCGCCCGCGGTCGCTCCGATTGTGAGTCGGGGAGAGTTTTGCCCTTCCTATCTTTACCTCGAGGAAGCGGCCGACCGCATTGAAGCCTATCGCCCGGATATCAAGCTCCTGCTTTGTCTGCGACCGCCGGTCGAGATGATTTATTCATGGTATTGGTACGGTCGCAACGCGGTCCTCGCAAAGTTGCCGGAGACCTTCGAAGGGATGATGCAGGATCCTTTCCTGCGCGACATCGGGTGTTTTGCCCGTTATTTCCGCCGCTACCTTGAGCGCTTCCCGGCGGAGAACTTTCTCGTCGTCCAATTCGACGCTATCCGGCGCGTGCCGGACGAAGTGCGCCGTGGTGTTTACGAATTCCTCGGAGTCGACCAGATGTTTGAACCCCAGCTGGAAAAGGGAAAAAACGAAGCGCGTGCTCCCCGGTTTCCGCTCTTACAATCCGGCGCGCAGAAAATATATGGCGGCGTCTCGGCCCTGCCCGGCGTGGGCAAAGTGTTGAAGTCGCCGACCGTCGCCAATTCGCTGATGAATCTTTATCACCGCTTCAATAGCAAGGCGCAGAAGTACGAGCCGCTCACCGCCGAAACACGGGCGAAGTGGGAAGAATACTACGCTGATGATCAGGCGGAGCTCGCTCGGCAATTGCAGGGACTGCGGGTCATCACTTAAAAAACGGAGCGCGGGAAGTTCGCGGGATGGCATTAATTGTCTGAAATTTGTCATTGAGACCCGGGGGAAAATTGATCTTTATTCTGACAAAGTGAAATCGCGACGAATCGGGATGATTGGGTTCGACCAGGTGGACGCTCTCGATCTGGTCGGGCCGGCCGAAGCATTCGCCAGCGCCACGGCCCATAATACAAAGGGCAGCTCAGCCAGCGCCTATGACGTCGTCATCCTCGGACTCACAAAGTCGCGCTTTGTCGCGGAATCGGGAATTGTCTTCCAACCGCACACGACTTTGCTTACCGCGCCGGATTTTGATACGATCATCATCCCGGGAGGCGCAGGCCTGCGGCAAGCCAGCACCAGTCGCATCGTCGCACGTTGGATCGGGGACCGAGCGGGCAAGACTCGACGCATCGTCTCGATCTGCACGGGTATTTACGCATTAGCGGCGAGCGGGCTGCTCGATGGCCGGCGAGTCACGACGCATTGGCGCTTCGCGGCCGACGTCGCGCGCCGATTTCCAGCTCTGCGGGTGCAGCCCAACGCACTCTTCATTCGAGATGGGAAATTCTACACCTCCGCGGGTGTGACCGCGGGGATCGATCTCACCCTGGCGCTGATCGAGGAAGACCTTGGTCGCGAAGCCGCCCTGAGAGTGGCGCGAGATCTGGTCGTTTATCTGAAGCGACCTGGGGGTCAGGACCAGTATTCCGAGCCGTTGCGCTTTCAAACGATGGCGAAAGATCGGCTGGCGGAGCTGGCCAGCTGGATCACAACCAACCCGGAGCGCGATCTTTCGATCCCGGTCCTGGCCAATCGCGCCTGTCTTTCCCCGCGCCATTTCATCAGGCGCTTCAAAGCGGCTTTCGGTCAATCGCCCGGCGCCTTCGTGCAGGACCGCCGGCTCGATGAAGCGCGGCGGCGGCTGACCGCTGAGAGCCTTTCGATCGATGCCATCGCCACTTCCGTTGGATTCCAAAGCGCGGACGCCTTTCGCCGCGCTTTTCGCGGCCGCTTTCGCATCACGCCAGGAAAATATCGAAGGAACTTCGGTTTCGACGACGAACCTGCGGAGTGACCGCGCTCAGGGAGATGATGACCTTGGAAAGAAGAACCTTTCTGGGTAAGGCGGTCGGCCACTACGAAAGCTCCTTTCCGGACAGAACTTGATGCCCCGTTGACTTCACTGGATCTCACCGGGCGCCGTTTGGCGCCCGGTGTTATCCTTGCTGGCGAACCGGACTTAGAAGGCAGGCGCTCCGATGCCCGCCCTTGCTGGGAACGACCGGAGGGGTTTAATCGGCGTCACAGGCAGAGCGTTGTTGTTATTGGGTTCACTTATGCCGTTGGGATTGACCTTGGCCAGGAATCCGTGTTGGCCCCCCGCGGCGTCAACGTAGCGGCCACAGATATACCCCTGTTGATTGATCCCGTTAAGAGAGGTAAAGGCCGATCCGGGAAAATCAAAAGTGACATACTCACCCGGCGTTATAAAGAAGAGACCATGAGTTATGCCCGAGGCGTCGGTGTACCGTCCCACGATCCAATTCGCATCGTTGTTTCCAAACAGAACGGTTTCCACCGCACCGGCAGGATCGATTGGGAAAGTCAGTGTGCCATCGCCGTCACGAAGAAACCCATGCACCGTATCGTCGGCGGCATCTACATAGAAGCCCTGGGTCTGATTGGAAGCGTTTAGATTATTGGCAATCGTGGCGCTGGCGCCAGGAACAGAAAACGCTGTAATCGTTCCGCCCACGCTGACGAAGCCGTCCTGGAAGGTGGGATCACTGATACTGCCAGCAAAGTCGCCGGCATCATTTATTCCCAGGAGAAAGGTGTCCACCACCCCGGGGGCATCGTATTCAGTGAAGATGTGATGGGCAAGGAAGTAGCCGTGGGAGCTTCCATCACTTCCGTTCCCGTAGACGCCACAGATGACACGCGCGTTATTAATCGCCCGTGCCTGGGTCAGCATACCGGTGTCGTTAGGCTCAATGAACCCCCCGCTGAAACGGCCCCCGCGTCCACGGTAGAAGCCCCGCGACTCCCCGGTGGCCGCATCGATCACCGTGCCGACGATGTCGCCGTTGTCGTTAATCTTCTGTGGCTGCGTCAACCTTCCCACTCCGGGAAAGTCGAAGGTCTCGATCACTTCAATCGTTGCGGCCGAGCTAACGGTCCCGATAAGCGGTAAGGCTACTAAGGCTGCGATGGCATAACCAAATAGATGTCTTGCTTTCATGATACTGATTTCCTTTTTAGTTGATTGTTGTTCTTTAGCTGTCACGAGCGAAGGTCGACTGACATCCTTCTGGCAAAATGACAAAGACCGGACAAAAAATGCCATCCGCAGTGTGCGCATTTTCCGTGGCAGCGGCGTAGGTATCTATCCCCGCAGCCGCGAGGCGATGGCGTTTCGGTCGAGGCGAGGTACGGCGCTGGAACGGCGGCTTCGGTTCTGTTCGCGAGGTAACTTAAAACGCCTGCCGGCGTCATCAGTCTTGGGCGAAGAATGGCTCTTGCTACCTAACAATCCCTGACCAAGGTCAGCGCCAGCATGGGTAGACCCTGACCGACAAGGAGGGTCGGTTTGCCCAATCAATCTGGACTAAGTTTGCGCGCCGGGGTGATCGCCAAAGAACGCGATAACACAAAAAAAACCAGCTGACTTACGGCTTGGCTGGAGCCGCCGTCGTCCCGATGGTGACTGACGGATCCTGGGCCAGGATGCCTGCGGCGGTAAAACGACCGGTGCGTTCAATTTCCGCACGGGTATAAACGCGCAAGGGTTGCACCGTGTTTGTGCCATTTGCCTTGACCTGAATCCGCTTGGGAATGTGTGAGCCTGCGACGAAAACGGACTCCTGTTTTCCGTCTTTGTCGTTGCCTTTGCCTTCGATCGCCGCAGCCAGCGGTTCCGCTGCCGCGATCCCGATGCCAGTTGAGCTCAAGAGGGCTATGCCGCACGCCAGCTGCAACGCTCTTATAGAATAGCGTGAACCCGACGTCCGACTCCGAAGCAGGACTGCGACGACGTAAACAAATAGATTTCTTGCTCTCATGATAGTGACTTCCTTTGCTTTGATTGTTTTTCTTTAACTCCCAAAGGCTAAGATCGGCCGACGTCCACCTGGCAAAATGACAAAAACCGGACAAAAAATGACGGGCGCGGCTTGCCGTCAAATCACGCACAAGCAATCAAGCCTGCCGCGGCGCTGACTTAGAGGTCCAGGCTTGCCTGTTTCGCCTTCGGCGCGGCTGCCGCCGTGACATCGGCGAATTTTTTCATTAAATCGGCCAGCTTGCCGACGTAGTAGTCGATGTTTTCGTCGCGATTTTGCGGGTCGAAGTCGGTCAAGAGTTTGGCGGCTTCGTAGGCGGCGACCTTCTTGGGGGTCGCCTTCACATAATAGCTGATCTGGTCGCCTGGCTTGTAGTTCCGTCCACTCGTTAGGGCGAGCTCGTAGGCGGCGGCGCGGTTGCGGCCCCCGGCCGCGATCTTCTGGCGATACTTTTCGAGTGAGTCCTGCAGGGTATCGGTTTTCACCAACATCTCGATTGGCCATTCACGCTCGCGGATCCTTCGTTCGAAATCGTCGCGCAATGTCGGAATGGCATCGCCCTTTTCCTGCATCAGGAGCTTGATCATTTCCTCGAGAAAGACGCGTTGAAATTTCTCCAGCCCACGCGATTTAAGGGCGCCGCCTTTGAGGGTAACAACACCGTCCCGGTCGAGGAGGGCGTAGTTCTTCGCCTTGTAGCTGAACATGGCTTCGAATTGCTCGTCGAGTTCTACCTCGATGCCAGGCGGGAGTTCTTTCGCCAAGGCAGAGCGAAGCTGTTCGGCGTCCGCCCCTACGGGTGGGACGAAATATATGCCGTCAGTATCGACCTCGATCACCTGCGCGCCCTGCGCTTCTAGCCATTCGATCATCTGCTTGAGGATGTCGCGCCCGATCTGGGTGACGCGCGCGGCCGCCTCGAAATCGGCGAAATTCCCCTGCGCAAAACCGAGGTAGCCGTAGAAGCTGTTGATCAGGATCTTGAAGGTATTTTGCAGCGCGTGAAAGTAGCGACGGGTGGGTTCGTCTCGCGCCTCGCGCATGTCGCTCTTCGCCTGAAGCCGGAAGGTGCGAAGATCGGTCAAGAGGTGACGAAAGATCTGGAGCTGATCGTTCACCGGGAAACAGTCGAATTGGAGCATGATCGACGGATAGAGCGAGGCCACATCGCAATGCCATACGTTGCGCGCCACCCCGGTGAAAAAGATGTCGGTGTAGCCGCCCTCAAAACCACGCGCCATCGGCATCTCGGGAATGGAGTGGCGTTGCCGGAGATATTCGCGCAGGAAGAGCGCGTTTATCCGGGTGGCGTTCCCCCGTACGATTACATCCTGGTAGTTATAAGGAAAAATCTGCGCCTGGATGAAGTAGCTTGGGCTAAGGATATCGGCCACCGCTCGGGTCTCGCGAACGGCGCACAAGGCGCGCTCGCGATAGCGCGCTGGCTCCTCTATCCAGGCGCGTTGCAGTTCCCTGCCGAAGAGCTGGGACACTTCGAGCGCGCTTGTTAGGCCAAAGTGCTGCGCCACGTCACTGCGTTCGAAGCCGGTCAGCGAACGCATCCCGACATCGTAAAAATGGGCCAGCAGAAAGGTGTCGACGAAGTGTCGTCCATCGACGGCAAATTTCGGATAATCGATCGTTTTTTCGGCGATTTGGAGTCGCGACGGACGCGAGCGGAGGAAACCACCGCTCCGCCCCCAATCGAGCTTCGTCTTCGCCTTTCGCGCCCGGGCGACGAGGAAAGGAAGATCGAACTTAAACAGGTTATGCCCCTCGATAACGTCCGGGTCACGTTCCTTGATCAGATTCGTTAGGCGTTTGATCGCGGTGTGCTCCGATTCCTCGATCGCATTCGGATTGACCTCGATCAGTTCTTCAAAACCGGAGTTATCGGAGATGGCGATGCTGGTGATGTGATCGTCCGGACCGGCCTCGAGATCGCCGCCGGCGAAGGAGAGCACCTCGAGCTGCATCCGTTTCAGTTCCTCGAAGGGCAATTGCTTGAAGAGGGTGCGGCCGGTCTGAGTCAGGTAATGCTGGATGGGATCGCTCAAAGAGAAAAAATTGCGGCCGGCTTTTTTAAGTCCGTTGCGGAGCGCGATCAGCTCCTTCCAACTATCGGCCGCGACCAGCCAGTTATATTTCAAGTCGCCGCTCAGCTTTTCCGCATTCGTCAGGCCGAGATCGGCCACGTCGCCATCGGCCCAGACGAAGGGATGAAACTCCTCGATCTCGCAGCTGGTCGCACCATCCTGATCTCGGCGATATACCTTGACCGTGCCCGTTTCGCCCAGCTCGATTGCGACGATCCGCGGGGTCGGATCCGAGCCGAAGAGCAGTTCATTATCTTCGAAAGCCATCGCGGAATGATGGCACATCTTCCCGTCCCCCGCAGGAGGAGCGGTCGGCCCTCGAGACGAGCGTCCCGCTCTTTGCTATCGGATAGACGAGCGATGGCGGGCGACACGCCCCGCCGCTACACCGCCGCCCAACGGAGACAGAGCGTCGCCAGCCCGAGGAAAAAGAAAAACCCGGCCACATCGGTTACCGTCGTGAGGAAAATGCTGGAAGCGAGTGCGGGGTCGAGCCGGAGGGCTTTCAAACCGAGCGGGATCATGACCCCGGCGACGGCGGCTGCCAATTGATTGAGCAGCATGGCGGCGCCCGCCACAATTCCAAGGAGGATGCTCCCTTTCCAAAACCAGCCAATCACACCGACAGCCAGACCGATAGCGAGACCGTTGAGCAAACCGAGCGTGACCTCTTTGAGCAAAGCGCGGCGGCCGTCGCCGCGGGTGATTTCGCCCAGCGCGAGATCGCGAATGATGACAGTCAGAGTTTGCATCCCGGCGTTCCCGCCCTGGCCGGCGACGATCGGGAGGAAAATGGCGAGCGCCGTCCAGCGCGCGATCGTGTTTTCAAATGCCCCGACCACGAGAGCCGCCGCAAAGGCCGTCGCGAGGTTGATGTAGAGCCACGGAAGTCGCCCGCGAATCGACTGTTGCCACGGCGTCAAAGCATGTTCCTCTCCCGACAGACCGACCATCAGCTGCATGTCCTCAGTCGCCTCTTTGGCCGCGACCTCGAGCGCGTCGCTCGCCTTGACCGCGCCGACCAGCCGGCCCTCGGCGTCCAGCACGGGGAGACCGAGATAGTGATAACGCTCGAATTGTTGGACCAAATTTTCCTGGTCGGTATCGACCCGGACAAACTTGACGTCGCGATTGACGATCTCGTCCATGCGTCGCCCTTCGCGGCGAAAAACCAGATCGCGCAGACTAACGACACCGACGAGGCGCTGGGCGGCGTCGGTGACATAAAGGTAGGCGATATCCTCCGTCCGCTCGTCCTGCGCCCGCCCCCGCAACAACTCGCGGACTTCCTCGACCGTCATCTCGGCGCGCAAGGCGATGAAGCGATTCGTCATCACCCCCCCGGCCGTATCCTCCGGATAACGCAGCAGGCGGCGGACGCCCTCGGCGAATTCCCGCCGGGAGTTTCGAAAGAGTGTCCCGGCGCGTGGCGGGCGGGAGTTGCTGGAGTAGATCGGCGGCGGAATCAGGCGCGATGTGAGCCAGAATCTCGGCCAATTGAGCTGGCGTTGAAGATGCCGAGAAAATCCGGCAACCGATCTTCTTCTACTTCCGCGAGAGCGGCCGCCACTTTCTTCGCCGGCAATTGGCGGAGCAAGGCCTCGGTCTCATCCGGGTCGAGTCGTTGCAGCTGATCCGCCAGATCAGCGGGATGCAATTCCAGATAATCCTCGAGTGGCACTGGAGCGGTTTCAATCATGGCAGAAATGGGGCTGTGGTTTCATCTGGTGACAATTGACCAGCGGGCGAGGACCTACCCTGCAGTGTCAAGCGACGCGGGTTAGCGCATCCCGCTGTCGCCCGTCCAATCCACCGTCGCCATTTTGCCAGTAGCGACCTCGACTTCGAAACTCCAGTGCCCGATCGCTGCGGCGGTTTCTCGGGTCACAATGTAATGGCCGGGCGGCAGGGTAACGCGAAAGCGCCCCTTCGCGTCGGTCGTGAAGGAAGTCACTCTTTCTTCGCCCTGCTTCACGATAAAAGTGGTGTTGGCGACCGGCGCCTTATCCGGGGCGCCTTCCTGTTGCGGACCCGGCCGAGCCGGTGAGACGGAGATGACTCCTTCAATTCCAGTGTCGTCAGCAGGCGCGGTTGCAGTCATGGCGAAGGCGAGCAAAACGGTCGCGAGCAGCCCGCTCCAGCGAAGGTAATAGCGATTTTTCATCCCTATCTATCATCCACTTGTCGCAGGCTCGCCAATCAGGCGGAGGTTTGCTCGCTCTTCGTTAGTCTGCGCTCCCGCGCGTAGGGCGGAATTTCCGGCAGCTCGCCGGCGCGGATTTTTGCCTGCACTCCGCGCCAGAATTCCGGTGTGAACAAATCGCCGTGCCGATCGAAAAGCGCTTTCCGAGCTGGCTCCGGAAAGGAAAGAAATTTGGGAAACTCTTCCGGGAAGATGTCGTTAGGCCGAACCGAGAACCAGGGCTCGGCCGACATCTCTTCGTCGTAACTGCGCGCCGCCGGAATTTGGCGGAAGTTGCAATCGGTCAGCAAGGTCAGCTCGTCGTAGTCATAAAAAACCACCCGTCCACGCCGGGTAAGCCCGAAGTTTTTGGTCAATAAATCGCCCGCGAAAATATTCGACCGGGCCAGATCCTTGATCGACTGCCCCCAATCGCAGGCTGCCGCGATCGCCGCCTCCGCCTCGCAGTCAGCAAAGAAGAGATTGAGCGGGCAAACACGCCGCTCCACGTAGGCATGCGAAATCACGATATCGAAGCCGTCGGTTTTGACCGTCTTACCAGCATCGCGGAGCAGCTCTTCGAGCAGAGCCGGATCGAAGCGATCGCGCGCGATTCGCAGATGCTCGAATTCATGCGCCTCCACCAGGCGCCCGGCCCGATCGTGTTCGAAGACGAGCCGATAACGGCGCAGCACATCCGTCCGGTCGATATCTTTGGGGGCGTCGAACTTGTCGCGCACCAGCTTGAAGACCACATCGTAGCTCGGCAGCGTAAAGACCAGCATGACCATCCCCCGGGCGCCGGCCGCGGTCACGAAGCAGTCGTCGGAATTCTGCAGATGCCTAACGAAATCGCGATAGAAGTCTGTCTTGGCATGGCGGTTAAAGCCGATCGCGTTGTAGAGATCGGCCGTGCGTTTCAGTGGCATTAACTCGCGCAACCATTGCACCAACTGGTAAGGCGACGGCGCCGCCACCCGGAAGTAGGCGCGGGTGTAGGAAAAGAGGACCGCCAGATCGGCTTCCCCGAAAAGAACCGCGTCGAGCGTAAGCCCGCTCGTATCACGGTGGCGAACGCAGAATGCCACCGGGATCGTTTCACGACCGGCGGCCAGTCGGCCGACCAGATACGCTCCACGACCGCGATAGAAAACGCTCCGGAAAATCTCGAGAGTAGCTCGTTCCTCGCGCGCGAGAGCGGACGAAATTCGTTCCGCGGCCGCGGGAATAGCAGCCTCCAAATCATGCCACGATTCCCTGGCAAAGCCTCCATCGGGATCGGTTAGGGCGGCCGAAATCAGGTCTGGCAAGTCGGCTTCGGCGTGGAGGCGACAAAGCTCGGCGGGGTGCTCGGTGGGTGGGGCATCGAAGTCGGTATCGACGAACTCGATCGTCTGATCTACTCCTTCCGTGGCGAAGACACGGCGGGTCAGCGAATTGAAAAAGCTCTCTGCGATTTCCCATCGGACCGATTGAGCGATGAGCGAGGAATAAACGGCCTTGGTCGCGCGCCAGACCGGCCGCTCGCGCAAACGCGCGCCCATCAGTTCGGTCACCCGGCTCGTTAGGCCAGCGAGCACCTGGGTGTAAAGGCGCAACCGCTCGCTGGCGTCGTCATGGCCGCCTCGCCATTCGCGCCCCAGGAAACGGTCGCGTGCGCGCTGGGTGATTTCGTCAAAACGCGCTTCGTATTCCCGGAAGGCGTTCCGCGCTTCTTCCGCGCAGAGGGCCGCCAGCCGGCTGTCGGTCAGGGTGGCCGAGTTCGTGTCCATTCAGTAGTGCGGCAAGCTGCTCACCTGAGCAGAAACTTCGCGCGCCAACCGCTCCTTGAAAGCCAGGCGGCTCAATGGAACTGCTCTTCTTCGGTCGAGCCGCGCAGCGCGGCGGTCGAACTCTCGCCGCCCGCGATGACGTTGGCGACGGCATCGAAATATCCGGTCCCGACTTCGTGCTGATGCTTGGTCGCGGTGTAGCCATCCGCCTCGGCCGCGAATTCCGCTTCCTGCAGTTCCGAGTAAGCCGCCATCCCGCGATCGCGGTAACCGTGGGCGAGCTTGAACATGCTGTAATTGAGCGCATGGAACCCGGCCAGGGTGACGAACTGGAACTTGAAGCCCATCGCGCCGAGTTCGCGCTGGAATTTCGCGATCGTTGGCTGGTCCAGTTTCGCCTTCCAGTTGAATGAGGGCGAACAATTGTAGGCCAGCAGTTTGCCCGGGAATTTGGCGTGCATTTTCTCGGCAAATTTCTTCGCTTCGCCGAGATCGGGCGTGGCGGTTTCAAACCAGAGCATGTCGACATAGGGCGCGTAGCTGAGCGCGCGCGCGATCGCCTGCTCGATCCCTGGCCGGACGCGAAAGAAACCTTCCGCGGTTCGCTCGCCGGTGAGGAATTCCTTGTCGCGCTCATCGATGTCGCTCGTCATGAGCGCGGCGGCGTTGGCGTCGGTCCGCGCGATGATGACGGTCGGCACATTGGAAACATCAGCGGCCAACCGGCCGGCGGTGAGATGCGCGATCGCGGTCCGGGTCGGGACGAGAACTTTACCGCCCATGTGGCCGCACTTTTTCTCGCTCGCGAGTTGATCCTCGAGGTGCACGCCAGCGGCGCCGGCTTCGATCATCGCCTTGATCAATTCGAAAACATTCAGCGGACCGCCAAACCCGGCTTCGGCGTCGGCCACGATGGGGAGAAACCAATCGATTTTGGTGTCGCCTTCGGAGTGCGCGATCTGGTCGGCGCG
The DNA here is from genome assembly GCA_963749935.1 of uncultured Verrucomicrobiae bacterium. Lineage (GTDB taxonomy): Bacteria > Verrucomicrobiota > Verrucomicrobiia > Chthoniobacterales > UBA10450 > Palsa-1392. Next base: position 364,817 of record CAVVOH010000004.1, on the reverse strand, counting down.
TTGCAGCGCCTGGTTGATTCGCTTCACGACCGCCGGGACGCTGTTCGCCGGATAAAGGCTTTGGTCGGGATACATCTGGCCCGCGAGATTCGCATCCGCCGCGACCTGCCAGCCGCTCAGGTAGATTGCTTTCAAACCGGCGCGCGCCTGTTGCACGGCCTGGTTGCCGGTGAGCGCGCCGAGGGTCGCGACAAACGGCTCCGTGTTGAGCAACTGCCACAGTTTCTCCGCGCCGCGCCGGGCGAGGGTGTGCTCGGGGATGACGCTGCCCTGCAGACGCTGGACGTCGCCTAACGAGTAGGGGCGGGTGACGCCTTTCCAGCGTGAATCATTAGTCCAGTCGTTGCCCGCCTCCTTATCTTGCGATTTCGTGCGCATAGTAGTTGGACTGTATCATTGAATCGGCGGACATCCTCGCTGAAGTCGAGCATCGACGGAGCGAGCCGTGGCTCTCGCGATACTCGTTGGGGGAGACGGTCGCGGGCGGGAAGGAGAGTGTTTATCAGGGTTCAAAATCGCCTTTCCGAATCGGGTGGCGTGGTAGCGGGCGGCACCGATAATCGCTCATGCCAAACGAGGGGACTGCCTCAGGAGATCGGCTTTCGAGCGGATTGATCTCCCTGATGGCTGTGGCCTGTGGCGCGATGGCGGCCAATCTCTATTACGCGCAGACTTTGATTGATGAGATCGGGCCGGAGATCGGCCTCTCGAAAGCCCTGGCGGGAATGATCGTCACTCTGACCCAACTCGGCTACGGCCTCGGTCTTTTCCTTCTCGTCCCGCTGGGAGATTTGTATGAAAATCGCCGGCTGGCGTTGCTCATGACGGGCGGGACTGTGCTCGGCAGCCTTGGCGTCGCTCTCGCCGCGGGACCGGCCACATTCCTGGCTGCGTCGCTCATGACCGGCATTTGCGCGACGGGCGCGCAGATCCTCATGCCGCTGGCTTCGCACCTGACCTCGCCCGCGCATCAGGGCCGGATCATCGGACAGATCATGAGCGGGCTCCTTGCCGGCATCATGCTCGCGCGCCCGCTGGCCAGTTTCATGACCGAGATGATGGGTTGGCGCTCAATCTATTTTCTCTCGTCCGGACTGATGGCGTTGCTCGGCCTTGCGTTGGCCATGACTCTCCCCCGCCGCGTGCCGCCGGCGCAAAAGGGTTACGGCGCGATCCTTGTCTCGATGGTCTCGCTCGCGAAAAAGCATCGCCAGTTGCGGCTGCGCGCCTTCTACCAGGCCGCCATGTACACGGCCTTTAACCTCTTCTGGACGACTGCGCCGCTGATCCTGTTGCGTCGGTTTCACTTTACCCAAAACCAGGTTGCGCTCTTCGCCCTGGCCGGCGCGGGTGGCGCGCTGGCCGCACCGCTCGCCGGGATGCTGGCCGATCGCGGGATGACTCGCCTAACGACTCTGATCGCGCATCTTTTGCTCGTGGGCTGTTTCCTGGCCGCCGGCGCCGTGGTCGCGGCGGGTAGCGTGCTGGCCTTTATCTTCAGCGCGGTCCTGATCGATGCCGCGGTGCAGCTCAACCAGATCACCAGTCAGAAAATCATTTTCGAAATCTCCGCGGAAGCACGCGGCCGGATCAATTCGATTTATTTGACCTCGATGTTTGTCATTGGCGCGAGTGGATCGCTCATCGGTTCCGCCAGTTTCGAAGCAGGCGGCTGGCTGCTCGCCACCGGGATTGGAGCGGGGATCGGCTTAGTCTCGTTAGGCGTATTCCTTTTCTGCGACCGTCCGTTGAAGAGAGGCGACCTGGTCTCTGATTAGAACCGGAATCCCAGGCGTGCCTCGCCGCCGTTCTCGTTCTGGTGGCGGGAAACCCGGCCGCGGTATTGCAGGCGCAAGTCCACCCTGGGCCCGAGAGCGAATTGCAGACCCGCGGTGAACCGACCCACGATGTCATCGTTCTTAAAGGTGCTGCGGTAACCATCGCCCAGGCCACCCAGGGAAGCGAAGCGCGCGTCGACTTCGAAGTTATTCCCGCTCAGGAAACTCACTCCCGCCCCGACAAAGACGCTGCCGAAAGTGCGGCCGTTCGCGGCGAGCGGACTGCCGATTTCGACGGTTGGCGTGACGGCGAAGACAAAATCCTCCAGCGCATCGACCTTGAGATCGAAAGGCGCGGCGCCATTCTCCGTGAAGCCGTCCACCCGGACGTAGTTCGCGTCGAGCTCGAGCGCCGGCTCGACGTAAAAACTTTGGATCGGCAGGCGATAAGCCGCCCGCAGATGCAGCCCGCTGTTGAAGACGTTGGACGAAGCGCTGGCGATTCCGACTCCCGGAATACTGCGGCGGGTCTCAACCGACCCATAGCTCAAATCGACGACGCCACTCGCCGTCCACGGTCCGTTTTGGTAGCGCAATCCGACGAGGCCCTGCCCGGTGTCGCTGTCTGCTTCGACGCGGCCGTCACCGGCATCGAGTCGACCGTTTTCGTAACCGGCGGCGCCCGCGAGGGAAAAATTGGACCCGAGATCGATCAGCGCGCCGACGTCAAAACCGCCGGCGGTCCAATCGAACGAAGGAAAGCCGCGGTTGGCATCGTGGTTGATGACAGAACCATTGGCTCGCGCCCAGAACGAGCGGTCGCCGGTAGAATTACTGTCGTTAGGCAAGCCGGTGTTCCCAAACGCGCCCCGGGCAAAATTCTGGCTGCCTTCATAGCGGGCGGAGGCGACGGCGGCGATTTCCTGGCCGGAGATGGCATCGAGGGTGTCGCGGTAGGCCTGGTCGGTGCCAATTCCGCCCAGGTTGAAGAAGCCGTCATCGAAACCGGTCGTTCCGTTGTCGAAGAGCCGTTGCAGATAACCGGCGAGATTGCGTTGCGTGTCCGACTTGCTGCGATCGGCGGAGCCGAAATCGGCATCGGTCGTAATCGCAAGCGTGTTCGCCGTGACGACCGCGCTATGGGAGAAAATGGTCGAGCTATCCTGGAGAGCGAGCGTGGCGTTGATCCCTCCAGCGGCGCTGATAACCGGGTCGGTCGTGCCTTTGCGATAGCTCAACGAGTTGACCGCGACGACGCCGACGATGTCGGCGTGACCGGAGACGACGAGCAGGTCGGCTTCTTGATTCGCCGGATCGATATCGATGCGCACGGTTCCGTTGCCCGATTGATCGAGATCGCCGGTCAGGGTCGTCTGGCCGACCACGCCGGTGCCACCAACATCCAAAGTTCCGGAATTTTTCAGGAGGCCACCGTTAAGATTGAGAGTCGTCGGGGCGGAAAGGAAGCCGCCGGCCTGGTTGTCCACGAGGTTGTCGGTGCCAACGAGGACCACGTCGCCGGTGATGGTGCCGGTATTGTTGATGGTGGTGTTGCTCTTTGGAGTGTTGCCGAGGATCGCGAGGCCGCTCTCGAGTCCGGTGATCGTTCCAGCATTCGTGATCACATTTGCGGTCCCGCCGAGGAGCCGGATGGCCGCGGCGTCGTTAAAGAGAGGTTCGAATTTTGAATCCGGCACTCCGCCTTCGACGACCGAATCCTTGTCGATCGTGATCATGATCTGGCTCGACGATGTGCCGTCGCTTTGGGCGAGGATTCCCGCGGAACCGGTTCCCGTCGCCTTCACCTGGCTGTTCGTGAGCGAGACCGTGACGGTGCCGCCTTTGCCTTTACCGCCCGCGGTGCCGCGTGCGAGGACGTCGCTGGTGGAGGAACTTTCCTGGTTGTAACTCAGCAGCCCACCGCCCCCGCCCAGACTCTGCGCGAAAATAGCCGGGGCCAGCATGCCGGTCGTCGCGATGACCGTGCCGTCGGCGTTGATCGAGACGGCGCCGCCGTCGCCGGAGTTGGAATGGATGTTATCGACGGTGCCGGTCTTGTAGGATTGAACGGACGAGAGATCGCCCGCGATGCCGCCGCCGCCGCCGATGCTCTGGGCGAGAATGCCGTAAGCGCCATCGCCGGCGGTGGTGATCTCGGTCGAACCTTCGAGCATTAAAGTGACGGTGCCGCCATCTCCATGGCCGCCGCCGGCGCCGCCGCCGCCGTCGGAGGAAAAGTTGACCCGTCCGCCGACCGCAAAACCGCCGCCGCCACCGATCGATTGCGCCACGATGCCGTGTGCATCGAGGCCGCCCGTCGTGATCTTGCCCATGGTGGTGAGGTCAACCGCGCCACCGTCGCCGGAAGCGCCACCCTGGCCGCCGAGGTCCAGATCGAAACCGTGGATGTCGCCGAGACGGCCCTGCGGATTCACGATGATTTTCGACGGATCGAAAGTCTCGTCGGTGGTCATCGTGGTCACTGCGCCGCCGCCGCCGCCGATGCTCTGGGCAAAGATGGCGATGCCGTGTTTGCCCGTAGTCTCGATCGTGCTGCCGCCTTCGCCGGTTGTGACGCTGACCGTTCCGCCGGTGCCACCCGCTCCGCCATTGCCGCCAATGCCGAGGCCGAGACTTTTGAGCGAACCGGTCACGGTTCCGGCGAGCGAACCTTCGCCGCCGCCGCCGCCCACGCTCTGGGCGAAAACACCGATGGCCGCAACGCCCTCGGTCATGACGGAACCGCCGCTGCCGTTCAGGACGGTGACTGCGCCGCCGTCACCGGCCGCAGCGCCACTACCGCCCACCGCGACGGCGGCCTGGTTTGGGGTATCGTCGCTCGCCGCGCTGGTCGAGCTCGCCGCGCCGCCGCTGCCACCGCCGCCGCCAACGCTCTGGGCGTAAATGCCGTCGCTTTGCGCGCCAAAAGTAGAGATCGCTCCGGTGTTGGTCGCCATCACGATGCCGCCTTTCCCGCCCGCACCGCCGCTCCCGCCGACCGAGACGGAAACGTCAATCTGCGTGCTTTCGCCCTCTTCGGGATCACCCGCCTGCGGTTGCGCGAAAATGCCCTTCAACTCATCCAGGGTCGCCTGAATGTTCTCGCCGATCTGCCCGAGCTGCAGGATGCCGTCGCCGAGGTTCATGACGGTCTGGCCGAAATTGAGCCCGGAGGACAACGTATCGAAAAGATTTTGCGCGTTGGAGAGCGGACTCACGCCCCCGGCAGTCGCGCCACCTTTTCCGCCCTTGCCACCGCCACCGCCGATGCTTTGCACGGAGAGGCCGATGGAATCCGTCCCGCGGGTGACGATGTTGCCGCTGTTCGCCACCGTGGCGGTATTGCCGTCGCCGCCGACACCGCCCTTGCCACCGACGCCGACGGCGATTGCGAGCTTGCCGCCATTGGCGGTGGCGACACCGCCACCAGCGGAGCCGCCGCCGCCACCGACGCTTTGCGAGAAAACCGCGTCGGCGCCGTCGCCGCTCGTGACGATGGAGCCGCTATTCGTTAGGCCGACGGTGCCGGAGTCGCCGCCGCTGCCACCCGAACCGCCCACGGCAGTCGCGATGGCAAAGCTGCCTTTGGCGTCACTGGAAGAAGCGGTCGCATCGCCGCCGCCTCCCGTGCCGCCGCCGCCGCCGATGCTTTGCGAGAACACGCCATACGCGTCCTGCCCGAGGGTGGCGATCAGTCCGGAATTCGTGATGGAGACGTCACCGCCAAGAGCGCCGCTGCCGCCCGAACCGCCGACCGCGGCCGAGATCGAGATGGCAAGTCCCTTTTCCGGACTGCCGGAATAGGAGGCCGCAGTCGCGTCACCGCCCGTTCCACCTCCGCCGCCGATCGATTGCGCAATCACGCCGATCGCCGCATCGCCGGCTGTCGTAATCAGCCCGGAATTGGTGAGGTCGACCTTGCCCCCGGTATTGCCCGTGCCGCCCTTGCCGCCAACGGCGATGGCGATGGAAATGGCCGGGACGCGTTTATCGGGCGAAATATCGACCGCATGTGCTGCCGCCGCGCCGCCACTGCCGCCGCCCCCGCCGACACTCTGGAGCGCGACGCCAAACGAGTCCGCGCCGTAGGTCGTGATCTGCGCGGTGTTACTGACAGTCACATCGCCCGCGGCGCCGCCGCTCCCGCCTTGTCCTCCGACCGCGATCGACGCGACCGGGACGATGCCGGCGATAAATGAAAAGGCCGATCCGCCTTTGCCGCCGCCGCCGCCGATCGACTGCGCCTGCAATCCACCAGCGTGATCGCCGTAGGTCGTGACGAGCGATCCGCTGGTGATGTTGAGCGCGCCGCCGTTGCCGCCGCCTTTCGAGTCGCCGCCGATCACCAGTGAAATAAGCCCGATGCCTTTGGAGACGGCGCTGCCACCCGCGCCGCCGGAGCCGCCGATGCTTTGGGCGAGAATGCCCGCGCCGCCCAGGGTGCTGGTCGAAGCGAACACGCTCTTCCCGAGGTCGAGGGTCACGGTATCGCCGTTACCCCCGAGCCCGCCGTTTCCGCCGATTGCGATCGATGCGCCGATCGCGATGTCGTTCGTGTCGCCACCCGAACCGCCGCCGCCGCCCACGCTTTGCGCCAGGATCGCGAGCGCGCTTGTCCCGTTCACAATGATCGAGCCGTTCGGCCCATCGACCGTGACCTTGCCGCCATTGCCACCTGCCGCGCCGGCGCCGCCTTCCGCGCCGAAGCTGGCATTGCCGCCGTCGCCGCCGCCTCCGCCGACGCTTTGCACGAGTGCGCCATGGGCGAAATTCCCCGAAGTTTTTACAACTCCGGTGCTGTTCGTGTCACCCAGCGTCAAACTCGCACTCCCACCAGCGCCGGCAAATCCGCCGCCGCCCGCTTCACCTTCGAGCGCGTTGGCATCCGCCCCATTGCCGCCGCCTCCGCCGTTGGATTGGATGAGGAGGGCCTGGCCGCTCGTCTGGCCGGTGCCGGTCAGTCCGTTATAAGTGGCCGAGCCGAGGATGGTCGCGCTCACTGTCCCGCCGACACCGCCAGCACCTCCGGAGCCGCCCCCTGCACCGAGCGCGGTGCCGGCCATGCCGCCGTTCCCGCCGTCCCCGCCAATCGCCGAAACATAAATCGCGTTGCCCGGAAGTGACGGTGGCGCCGGTTCGTTGACGGTGACCGAGCCACCCGCGCCGAGCAAGACACTCGCCGAGCCCGCGTTTCCGCCTGCGCCTGCGTTGCCACCCTGTGTACTGATCGATGCTCCGGCGTCCCCGCCGTCGCCGCCGCCGCCCGCGTCGCTCCCGGCGTAAATCCCGAAATCCAAGGAGACAATGGTGCCCGAAGTCCACTGCACCGAAGCGTTTCCTCCACTTCCTCCGTCGCCGCCGTCGCCGGCGCAGGTGTCGTCGAGTTGATCAATCGTGGTCGCATCGCCTCCGTCCCCGCCGTAGCCGCCCGGAGCGCTTGCGGTGATGCCGAACTCGGCGGCTTGGATCGAGCCGCTGCCTGTCAGTTCGATGGTGCCGCCAGATCCTCCCGCGCCGCCAGTGCCTCCGGTCTTGATGAAAATGCCTCCGTCATCCGAATCACCGCCATCGCCGCCATGACCTCCGCCGGCGAACAAGCTGAGTGCGACAGAGGCCAGCCCGGTTTTGGGATCCGGCACGAAATTGCCATTGAAGGTGAACATGATCGTGCCGCCTTTTCCTCCCACACCTCCGTCTCCTCCCTGGATATCGGCGTTAGTCGTATACCCACCCTGGCCACCGTCTCCTCCGTCGCCGCCAAAAACGCTCAAGACCGCCGCGTTCGTCGGAGCCAGCGGATCCCCAGGACTGACGCCGCCCACCAAGGTGAGATTGGTGCCGATCGAGGTGAGCATCCCGCCGGATTGACCGGGGCTGCCGTTATCGCCCGACTCTCCAGATCCGCCCGCCCCCCCGTCGCATCCGTTGATCCCAAAGCTGGCTTGGACGAAGGGATTGCTGGCGTCGAACGTCATGTTTGAGAGGTCGAACTTCATCGTCGGCGCGGGGGTCGGATTGGGGTCGGAATTGCACTCCTGCGCCCGGGTCGCATCCGGCGCCAGGACGAGCGAGAAAAAGCCGGCGCCTAGAACATTCCAACGCCAGCGCGTGAACCGGGAACTGAACTTCGCCCAAGTTTCACCAACCGGACGGCGCTTCACGTTCGCGCTTTCCCGCGCAAACGGCCTAACGAACATGAGAACTTTCTTCACTGGCGCTTCCTCCTGGTTGAATCATAGCGCGATTCTGGAGAGCGACGCCGCCGGGCGTCAAGCCTGCCGTCGGGCTAACGGAAAATAAAATATTTCAAAAGGAGCGATGGCTTGGCGGGGAGGCAGCCGGGGCTAAAGTAAACCGCTCTTTTGCCTATGACCGAGTGGAACGCTGCCGAATACAACCGCCGCTCGTCGCTCCAGGAAGCGATGGCTCAGGAAGTCCTGGCACTGCTCGATCTGAAGGGCGCGCAGCGAATCCTCGATCTCGGATGCGGCGACGGAAAAATCACGGCGGGAATCGCCGCGCGCTCTCCGCAGGCTTCGGTTGTCGGGATCGATCCGTCGCGCGACATGATCGGTTTTGCCCGGAGTCATTTCGGCCCGGCGGCGCGGCCTAACCTTCGCTTTGAGGTGGCAGATGCTCGGTGTCTCCCTTTTCAAAACGAGTTCGATCTGGTGGTGTCGTTTAATGCCCTGCACTGGATTCCCGAGCAGGAAGCAGCGCTTGCTTCCATCCATTTCGCCTTGGTTTCAGGCGGCCGCGCGCAGCTTCGAATGGTCGTCGCCGGTGCGCGGCAGAGTTTGGAATCGGTCGTGGAAGAGACGCGGCGTACGTCGCAATGGAAAACTTACTTCCAGGATTTTCACGATCCGTATCTGCGCCTGACCGCGGACGAATACGTCGCCCTGGCCGAGGGTCACGGCTTTCGCATGCTGAATGTTCAGGTGCGCGATCACGCCTGGGATTTTGGAACGCGCGAGGCTTTCGCCGGTTTCTGCGCGGTCGGTTGCGTGGCCTGGACCGATCATTTGCCCGAAGCCGAGCGGCCTAAGTTCATCGACGAGGTGCTGGATCGATACCGAGCCGTCGCCACGGATGGGAACGCCGAAGAAAACACCTTCAAGTTTTATCAAATGGATCTGAGCTTGCTCGCGACAGGTTCGTAGCTCCGATTTGCAATCGGAGCATCGTCGATTGCAAATCGACGCTACGGCAGGCCGGGTTCGCGAGTTTTCCTTGACCTTCCACAGGCATTCAGAGTTGAACCCTTGGGATGAATCTCAGACTTGATCCCGGCGCGATCTCGCGCTTCTCCTTCTGGCCGTTCGTCTTTGCTGTCTCTATGGCGAGCCTCTTTGCGGCAGAGAAAGCGGCTCCGCCGGCCAAGGCTGAATCCACTTTCACCCCGATCGTTGCCTCGCTCACCGCGCCGCCGATTCCCGTGCGCGCGACCGACGGCCGCATCCACCTCGCTTACGAATTGGTGCTGATCAACACGCTCTCCCAACCGGTGATAATCCACGCCGTGCGTGCGCGTGCGGGCGACCGAACGCTGCAGGAATTGGACGCTGAGACCTTGCCGGCGTGGTTCCGCGTTCTTGGTTCGACCACGCCCGGGACCACGCTTGGGCCAGGACAATCTGGCATGGTCTGGATCGACGCCACGGTGGATGATCGCGCGCAGATCCCCTCGCGGATCGAGAACGTGATCGACATCGAAATGGAGAAACCGAATCCGCTGCTGGTGCCGAAGAAGATGAGCGAAACGCTCGCCGAGACGCCGGTCCAGTCCCGCGACGCCGTGGTCATCGCGCCTCCGCTGCGCGGGTCGCGCTGGCTCGATGGCGACGGCTGTTGCACACTGACGGCGCATCGCGGAGCGCTCAATCCAATCAACGGCGCTTTCTGGGGCGCGGAGCGATTCGCGATCGACTTCGTCCGTCTCGATGAAAAAGGACGGATGCTGGTTGGCGACAAGAGCAAGATCGAGAGTTACCCCTACTACGGCGCCGAAGTGCATGCGGTCGCCGACGGACGCGTGGTCGCAGTTGTCGGCGATCGCCCGGAGCAAACTCCCGGCGCGAACCCGAGCGGGCTGAAGCTGGATGAATACGGCGGGAACTACGTCGTGCAGGACATCGGCAACGGTCACTACGCCTTCTACGCCCACCTCCAGACCGGGAGCAACACCGCCCGGGTACGGGTGGATCAGGAGTTGAAATCTGGCGCGGTGCTTGGCCTGCTCGGCAACTCGGGCAACAGCGACGCGCCTCATCTGCACTTCCACGTCATGGCTGGAACGGATCCGTTGGCCTCCAACGGAGTGCCCTTCCGATTCCACTCCGTGGAACTGGAGTCGAGGCTCGCCACGGTCGCGGAACTGGACCGGCTCAGCAGTGGCGCATCCGCCGCGAAGGCGCCAAACGCCTCCTCCGGGAAGCGCACGGACGAGATGCCGCTGGGCCTCGACGTGGTGACCTTTCCGGAGAAGTGACTGGTGTCGCTCCAGTCATCTGCCGATTTAGCAATCATGGACTGGTTGCGCGGTTGCCTGGGTAGCGCACGCGTTCCGCGTGCCGGTCGCGGTGTTCCACCGCGACGAACTTTCCTTGACGTTCAAACGTCAAACACATCTTCCGCCCGTTCCGAAAAGTTCGTCGCGGCAGAATGCCGCGACCAGTCCGCAAAATGCGGGCGCTACCCGGATACGCCCCCGCCTCGTCAGCCGATCTTCTCGTAGCCCGGCAAAGTCAGGAACTCGACGAACTCGTCGTCGGTTGTGATCTGGTCGAAGAGCTCGCGCGCGGAGTCGAATTTGTCGCCCTCGAAGCGTTTCACCTTCGCCAGTTCTTCCTCGAGCACGCTGCGGAACAGTTCCTTCGTCACTTTGCGCCCGTCATCCAGTTTGCCTTCGGGATGGCGAATCCATTGCCAGACTTGCGCGCGCGAAATTTCGGCGGTGGCGGCGTCTTCCATCAGGTTAAAGAGCGGGACCGCGCCGCTGCCGCGCAGCCAGGCCTCCAGGTATTGCACGCCGACGCTGATGTTCTGGCGCAAACCCGCTTCCGTGATCGGCCCGCTCGGACCGAAATCGAGCAGGTCGTTAGGCGAAACGTCTACGTCTTCGCGTTTGCGATCGATCTGGTTCGGCTTCGGCATTTTTTCGTTAAAGGCATCGAGCGCGAGTTGCACCATGCCGGGGTGGGCGACCCAAGTGCCGTCGTGGCCGTCGCTCGCTTCGCGTTCCTTGTCCGCGCGGACTTTGGCAAACGCTTCCTTGTTCGCCGCTTCATCGTTTTTGACCGGGATCTGCGCCGCCATCCCGCCCATCGCGAAGATGCCGCGCCGATGACAGGTCTTGATGCAGAGGAGCGAATAGGAGCGCATGAAATGCGTCGTCATCGTGATCAGCGCACGGTCGGCTAACAAGAAGTCAGGCTTGTTCCGGAAACGTTTGATGCAGGAAAAAATGTAATCCCAGCGGCCGCAGTTCAGTCCGGCGGAATGTTCGCGCAGTTCGTAAAGAATCTCGTCCATCTCGAACGCGGCCGGGATCGTCTCGATCAGGACGGTGGCGCGAATCGTTCCCTGCGGAATCCCGAGCTCGTCCTGCGCCAGTTTGAAAGCGTCGTTCCAGATCCGCGCCTCGAGATGGCTTTCCATTTTCGGGAGATAAAAATACGGACCGCTCCCGCGCTTGATAAGCTCCTTCGCGTTGTGAAAAAAGTAGAGCCCGAAATCGAAGAGCCCGCCCGCGACCGGTTCGCCGTCGACCAGGACATGCTTCTCGACCAAATGCCAGCCGCGCGGCCTAACGAGCAGGGTCGCGGTCTTTTCGTTGAGCTGGTATTCTTTTCCGTTCGGGTTGGTGAAAGCTGATGGTGCGGCGGATGGCGTCGCGCAGGTTGATCTGGCCCTCGATCATGTTTTCCCAGGTCGGCGAATTCGCGTCCTCGAAATCGGCCATGAACATCTTCGCGCCGCAGTTGAGCGCGTTGATCACCATCTTGCGATCGGTCGGCCCCGTGATCTCGACCCGGCGATCGCGCAGGTCGGGCGGGATGGCCGCGCACTTCCAATCGCCCGCGCGGATCACCCTGGTCTCCGGCAAAAAATCGAGCGTCCCGCCGGCGTCGAGGGCGGCCTGGCGTTCCTGCCGCCGTTCCAGGCAGTCCAATCGCCGGTCGTTGAAGTGGCGCTGCAGTTTCGCGACAAAGGCGAGCGCCTCCGGGGACAGTATTTCGGCGAAGGCGGGTGTGATTTCGCCGCGCACCTCGACCCCTGGAGGCAGATCGCGAGGCGTTGAGTTATCCATTCGTAAGTGCTGCATTAGGAGGAACGTCGCACAGGAATCGTGATTGCAGAGAGTATCGCATGTATCGGTAGCCCAGGGGCGACCAAAATGGCGCTCCTACATTACGTATCCGCGGGCGGCCCTGTTGGGCGTGCCATCCCTGGCTGCTCTCAGGCCAGCCCCGGAAAGACCGCCTTCAATCCCGTGGCGGTCATCTCGACCGCAATCGCGAGCAGGATCATTCCCATCACCCGCGTCATGATTGTCCGCATCGTCTCGGAGAGCGCTTTGCCAAAGAACGAGGCGAAATAAAGAACGACGAACATCATCGCGATAACGGCAAGGATGACCGCACCGACAGTAGCCAATTGTTCGACGCCTTTGGCTTGCCCGGTATAAACGATGGTAGTGGCGATTGTGCCCGGCCCCACCGTCATCGGGAAGGCGAGCGGATAAAACGCCATCGCATCGATCTGCGCGAGGTGATCGTGCTCCGCTTCCGACCCGTGATGAGAGGCGACGTTCCGGCCGTTCAACATCGACCAGGCGATTTGCGCCAGGACCAATCCGCCGGCGATGCGAAACTCGTCGACTGTGATGCCAAAAAAGCCGATCACTTTTTGCCCGGTGAAGAAGATCACGGCACAAAGGATCGTGGCATAGATCGCGACCTTGATCGCAAGCTGGCGCTGTTCGGAGACTTGAAATTCCGAAGTGAGCGCAAGGAAGAGCGGCAGAATCATGAAAGGATTCATGATGGCAAAAAAGGCGCCGAATGATTCGATGATCAGCTCGTGTTCCATAGCCACGTTCTCCGCGCCGGGCGCGCGTTGATCAAGCTTTTTGACAGAGCCTGATTTTTCGGTTTGCCGGCTCCGAGGGCGCGGCCGGCCGCGTCTTTGCCGGCTCGGTCTCAGGACGCCGGGGCGCGCCTTTATTCGTTAGGGGAGGAGCGCTCCACTTTTACGAAATGTAACTGCCGCACCCGGCGCGGGCCTGCTTTCGTCACGGTTACGAGATAATCTTCGATCCGGACACTCTCTCCCGCGCGTGGAAGGTGCCCGAGCAGTTGCGTGGCGTAGCCGCCGATCGTGCTAACGTTGGCGCTCTGCAAATCGAGTCGGGTCAGCTCTCGCAGCTCGTGCAGACCGAGCGAGCCTTTGATCGTGAACTCCTTTTCGCCCAGGGTTTCGTATTCCTTTTCCTCGGCGTCGAACTCATCCTGGATTTCGCCAACCACTTCCTCGATCACATTCTCGAGGGTGACCATGCCGGCGACGCCGCCGTATTCATCCACCGCCAGGGCGATGTGCGCATGTTTGCTCAGAAAAAGATCGAGCAAATTCTCCAGCAACATCATTTCCGGAACCATGAGCAGCTCGCGTTTAATCGATTCGAGGTTCGGCGCAGGCTCGTCCTGCAAGGTGATCATGTCCTTGACGTGAACCAGGCCGAGGGTGTCGTCGAGATGCCCGCGGCAGAGCGGGAAGCGGGTGTGGCCGGTCGCTTTCACCCGGCGCAGATTGCTGGCAAAGGAATCTTCCAGGTCGAGAAAAACCACCTCGGGCCGCGGTGTCATGATATCGCGCGCCATCAGCCGGCGGAGATTAAAGGCGTTGGCCGAAATCTGCGCGCCGCGGACAGAGAGCTCGCGCGCTTTTCCGCTCTCGGTGAGGAGAAGGCGCAGCTCTTCTTCGCTGTGGGCGCGCTCGCTTTCGCCGACCGGATCGATCCCGAGTTGACGCAGGAGCCAGTTGGCGGCGCCGTTCAAAAGCCAGATCGCCGGCTTGAAGAGGAGATAAAAAAGGCCGAGCGGCCGCGTCACCCAGAGGGTGGTGCCGATCGCCTGGCGGATGGCGAGCGATTTCGGCGCCAGCTCGCCGAGCACGATGTGGAGGAAAGTGATGGTGAGAAAGGCGAGGCCAAAGGAAACGCCGTGGATGACGGCCGGCGCTGTCACGCCCGCGAGGGCGAAGAACGGCTCGATCATCTGGGCGAGAAACGGTTCGCCGAGCCAGCCGAGCCCGAGGCTGGCAAGCGTAATGCCGAGCTGGGTGGCGGAAAGATAGGCGTCGAGATGCGCCACGACATGGCGCGCCAGGCGCGCGTCCTCCCCGAGAGCGTCGAGCTGCGATTCGCGCACTTTCACGATCGCAAATTCGGAGGCGACAAAAAAGCCGTTCAGGAGGACGAGAAAAAGCACCGTCAGAAGCTTGAGGGAAATGACGAGCGGCGTTTCCCATTCCGTGATCGGGGCCGCGGCGAGCAGCGCGAGCGGCGCAAAAATCTTCACGGCCCCGCCCCCTCGGGGGGCAGCGGCAAGGGCGGCGCAGGTCGCAGCAGGGAGCTGATCACGGCGATGAGCAAGATGCCGGCGATGATCCCGAGCGCCGCCAGCGTCGGGACCTTGTAGAATTCGGCGAGAAGCATCTTTGCGCCCACGAAAACGAGGATGGCGGAGAGACCGTAGTGCAGGAGATGGAAGCGCTTCATGACATTGGCGAGCGCGAAGTAAAGCGAACGCAGGCCAAGAATGGCGAGGATGTTGGAGGTGAGAACGATAAACGGGTCGCGCGTCACCGCCAGCACCGCCGGGATTGAATCGACCGCAAAGATCAAATCGGTCCACTCGACGAAGAGGAGGACGATAAAGAGGGGCGTGATCATGAGCACGCCTTTCTGCCGGACGAAGAAGCGTTGCCCATGGTCCCCGAGCGCGACCGGAAAGATGCGCCGCACCAGGCGAAGCACCGGATTTTTTTCCGGCTCAATTTCCACCGCGTGGCTGCGCCACATTTTAATTCCGGAGAAAATCAACACCGCGCCAAAAATGTAAATTACCCAGTGAAATCGTTGCAGGAGCGCGACCCCGGCGAAGACCATCGCGGCGCGCATGACGAGCGCGCCGAGCACGCCCCAGAAGAGGACCCGATGCTGATCCCGCGGCGCGACCCGGAAGTAGCCAAAAAGAAGCGCGAAGACGAAGACGTTGTCGACGCTGAGGGATAGCTCGATCAGGTAACCGGCGAGAAATTCAAGTGCGGCCTGGTGTCGCTCGGCCTCGGCATAGCCACCGATCCAGCCGAGGTAGATTCCGAGATTAAAGAGAAGGGCAAGGCTGACCCAGACGCCGACCCAGGTCAGCGCCTCGCGCATTTTTACGATGTGCGCCTTGCGATGAAAAACTCCGAGGTCGAGGGCCAGCATCGCGCACACAAAAGTGGCGAACCCGATCCACCAGGCGGTGTCAGAAGTCATAATGCGGCGAGTCGAGCGTCGCCCGCCGGCTCGCGGGCGGCAAGCCTAGCGGGCCAGGCTCGCGCCCAGACGCCCGACCGGGGCCTGGCGCGTTGCCCTGGGGATTTTGAGCAACCGGCGGCGGGCGCCGCCCGTTGATGACCCGGGCCAGTTGTTTCATCACCTTGCCCAGAGCCGCCGCCAGGGTGTGATCGCGCGCCTCGGCGAAAACGTCGGGGCCCGGGGTTACGAGCTGCGCGTGAACGCGAAACGGCGGGCTCGAATTCTCCTCCCGCGTCAGCCGCACCTTCGCTTCGTCGATCTGGCGAAGGGGCTGGAGCGGGTCGATCGCCCGTTGCACGAGCCTCCGCAGCCGATCGATGGGGTGGTGAATTCCGGAATGCTTCAAGGTCAGTTTCATGGGTTGTTCTTTCTCTTCGTCGCGGCCAGGTGAGGTCGAGACGCGAGCAACATAGAAGCGCGAATATCTTCCACTAATACGAAAAAATTAGCGGATCGTTCGATTTTCTGGAACCTTCGCCTTCACCATGGAGTGGCTCAATTATCATCACCTCCTCTACTTCTGGACGGTGGCGAAGGAGGGCAGCCTGCGCCGGGCTTCGGAGAAACTTCACGTTTCGCAACTTCCATTTCCGCGCAGATCAGCGCCCTCGAGAAAGCGCTCGGCGAGCCGCTCTTCCGCCGCAGCGGAAGGACCAGGTTGCCGACGGAAATGGGCCGGGTCGTGATGGCTTACGCGGAGGAGATTTTCTCCCTCGGCCGCGAGATGATGAACACCGTGCGCCACCGGCCGGCCCGGTTTCGGGTCGGAGTGACTGATTCTGTTCCTAAATTCCCCGGTTTATAGCGCGATCGCGCGAACCGGTGGCGCGGCAATATGGCTTCCGAACGATCGGCTGCGCCCCGAGCTGCTCCGGAAGCTTTTACGCGATCACAGCCGAGCGCCGCCTCAAGCACATGGCCATCCTGGCCATCACCGAGCACGCGCAGTTCAAACTCTTCGCCTGAGCGTACTCAACTTGCGCCATAAGCGGCCAGCGCCGCCTGATAGATTACGCGCAGCGGTTGCGCGGTGCGCTCGCTCGCGGCGCGGCAACTCTCGAACTCGGGCGCGACCTGCACGATCTCGCCTTTGAGCAGGCCGAGCTTGAGCGTGATCTCGCCAAAAGGCGTCTGCACTTTTTCCAGGCGCCGCTCTAGTTTGTAGCGCTGCTTTTCGCTCCGACGCACGCCGAAGGCGCTCGTCTCGGTCAGCAGTGCGCGCACGATTTCCAATTCCCGCGCCGGCTGGCAAAGGACGGCGAGCTGCACGCCCGGGCGGTTCTTCTTCATCTGGACCGGCGTGAGGGTGACGTCGAGGGCGCCGAGCGCGAGGAGGCGCTCCATCACGGCGCCGGTTATTTCGGGCGAGAGATCGTCAATGTTGGTTTCGATCTCGATGATCGTGTCGGTTTCGTAGTCGTTAGCCGCGGGCTCCGCGGCGCGACCGAGGACGGCCCGCAAGACATTTGGCCGCACGGTTAAATCGCGCGTCCCGATTCCGTAGCCGATCTTTTCGATCTCCATCCGCGGCATGGGCCCGAACGAGTCTGCAAATTCGCGCGCGATCGCTGCACCCGTCGGGGTGATCGATTCCCACGGTTCGTCCGCCGAGGCGAGCTCTACTCCGCGCAAAATCTCGAGCGTCGCCGGCGCCGGGAGGGGAAACCGCCCGTGCGCGCAATCGATCCAGCCGCGGCCCTCGCGGAGCGGCGAGACGATTACGCGCGGCTGATCGAGAGCTTCCAAGGCCAGGCAAGCGCCCACGATATCGGCGATGGAATCGATCGCGCCGACTTCGTGAAAGGCCACGTCCTCCACCGTCACCCCGTGAATTTTCGCCTCGGCCCGTGCAATGCGCTGGAAAATGGCAAGCGATTTGTCCCTAACGAACGCCGAGAGAGAGCTCGCGCCGATCGTGTCGCGGATCGAGGCGTAACGCGTGTGCGAGTGAGACGGCTCAGTGGTCGGCGGTTCGACGAGAAACTTGAGCCCGCTGATTCCCTGACGCGTTTGCCGCTCGAAGCCGAGGCGAGTTGCGCCTAACGGCAATTGGCGCATTTCCCGCTCCAGCGCCGCCGGGTCGACCCCAAGGTCGCAGAGCGCACCAACGGTCATGTCGCCGCTGATGCCGGAAAAGCAGTCGAGATAGAGGATAGGTTTCATTCCGCTTCTAAAGAGGCAGACAGCGTAACACAGAGGCGCGGGCGGCGGCAGATTGCTCGTTAGGAATTTTGTTCTACGCTGCCGGATGAAATTTCACACGGCCGCTCTCGCCCTCCTCGCCCTCGCCACCTCCCCATCTCTGTGGGCCGACGCTTCGGTCAAGCAGATGGCCGCTCAAGAGCTACCTTCCCTGCTCGCGATTTATAAGGATGTGCATCAACATCCCGAGCTCTCCGGCCAGGAAAAGCAGACCTCCGAGATGGTGGCCAAAGAGCTGAAAGCGGTCGGTTGCGAAGTGACCGATCACCTCGGCAAATACAGCGAGCCGGGCCCGGTCGGCTATGGAGTGGTCGGGGTGATGAAGAACGGCGCCGGACCGGTTGTGCTCGTCCGCACCGATATGGACGCGCTTCCGATCACGGAAGAAACCGGCCTGCCCTTCGCAAGCCAGGCGATGTCGAAAAATCGCGCCGGCGATGACGTCCATATCATGCATGCCTGCGGACACGATGTGCACATCGCCACCTTTATCGGGGTAGCGCGGACGTTGGCGAAGCTGAAGGATCAATGGCACGGCACCATCCTTTTCGTGGCGCAGCCGGCCGAGGAAGCTTACGGAGGCGCCAAGGCGCTCCTGGAAGACGGCCTTTACAAGCGTTTCCCGAAACCCGATTTCGCGCTCGGATTTCACGATAACTCGCAGTTAGAGACGGGTCATATTGGAATCACTTCCGGCTATACCTATGCCAATGTCGATTCCGTCGACGTGACGGTTTTGGGAGTGGGCGGCCACGGCGCTTATCCGCACAAGACGAAAGACCCAATCGTGCTGGCCGCGGAGATGATCAACATGTGGCAGACCATCGCCAGCCGGGAAAACAACCCGGTCGATCCGATCGTAGTGACTGTGGGCTCGATCCACGGCGGGACGAAGCACAACATCATCCCTAACGAAGTCAAAATGCAGCTTACCGTCCGCACTTATAAGAGCGACGTACGGGAGCGGGTTCTGGCCGCCATTGCCCAGATCGCCAAGGGTTGCGCGATCGCGGGCGGTTGGCCGGAGGATAAAATGCCGAAGGTGGAAGTGCTAAAGGGCGAGTTTGTCCCTGCCACCTACAATAATCCCGAGCTGACCACGAGGCTGATCGGAGTCTGGAAAGAGTCGTTAGGGGAGAAGAATGTGGAGATGGTTGATCCGACCATGGGCGGGGAAGATTTTGCCGAGTACAGCCTGCCGGATCACTCCATCCCGGCGCTCGATTTTCACGTCGGCGCGGTCGCTCCGGAGAAGATAGCCGCCTCCCGGAAGCCCGGCGCTGCCCCGCTGCCCAGCCTGCATTCGAGCAAATTTGCCCCGGTCCCCGAGCCGACGATCAAGACCGGAGTTATCGCCATGACCAGCGCGGTGCTCGACTTGATGAAGAAGTAGCGCGCGGCCGAGAGGCGCTCGCCGTGGCGTTGCCGGAGACGAGATTTTCTTTAACCTGCAAGGCATGAAAATCCTGCCGCTTCTTTCATTTTCTCTCGTCCTGACGCTCGCGCCTTGCCTCCGGGGGCAAGAAACTCCCGTCGACCTGATCGGTCAGGAACTGCCCGCGTTGCTCACGCTCTACAAGGAGCTGCATGCGCATCCGGAGCTTTCCAGTCAGGAAGAAAAGACCTCCGCGATTCTGACCAGGGAATTGAAAGCGGTCGGCTGCGAAGTGACCGAGCGCATCGGCAAGTATGAAACGCCCGGCCTGACTGGCTACGGCGTGGTCGGGGTGATGAAAAATGGCGAAGGCCCAACCGTTATGATCCGGAGCGAAATGGATGCGCTTCCGGTCAAAGAAGAAACGGGTCTGCCCTATGCCAGCAAGGCCACCGTCAAGACTCCCGACGGCAAGGATGTCCACGTCATGCATGCCTGCGGCCACGATGTGCACATGGCGGTCTTCGTCGGCGCCGCGCGCGCGCTCTCCAAGATGAAAGAGCAATGGAAAGGGACCATCGTTTTCGTAGGACAGCCGGCGGAAGAGACTGGCTCCGGCGCCAAGGCGATGCTGGCCGATGGCCTCTATAAACGCTTCCCGAAACCCGACTATGCGATTGGCTTTCACGACAACGCCGAACTAGCCGCCGGGAAGATTGGCTACCGTGCTGGTTACGCCTGTGCCAACGTCGACTCGGTCGATATCACGGTGCGCGGTGTCGGCGGCCACGGCGCTTATCCGCATAAGACCAAGGATCCGGTCGTGCTCGCGGCTGAGATCGTGATGGAATTGCAGACGATTGTGAGCCGGGAAAACAACCCGCTCGACCCGATCGTAATCACGGTTGGCTCCATCCACGGCGGCACCAAGCACAACATCATCTCGGACGAAGTGAAGATGCAGCTCACCGTGCGCACTTATAAACCCGAGGTGCGTAAGCAGACCCTCGAGGCCATCGCGCGGGTCGCGAAAGGAATGGCGGTCGCGGCTGGTTTCCCCGAGGATCGGATGCCGATCGTGAAAGTGTCCGAGACCGATTTCACCCCCTCGATGTACAACAATCCCGAGCTGACCCTACGCCTGGTGAAAGACTGGGAAAGCGTATTGGGGAAAGACAACGTAGTGGAGCGCGACCCGACCATGGGAGGCGAAGATTTCTCCGAATTCAGCCTGCCCGATCACTCCATCCCGGCCTGCGACTTCTGGATCGGGGCGGTCGCCCCGGAGATGATCGCGGCCGCGGAAAAGAGCGGTCAATCACTTCCCAGCTTGCACTCGAGCAAGTTTGCGCCCGTTCCCGAGCCGACGATCAAGACCGGTCTGATTGGGGTCATCAGCGGCGTGCTGGATCTGATGAAGAAGTAGGCCAGGAAGTCATGCCAGCGCCTCGCTTGTCGTGCCGATTCGCCGCGTTTCCCGTCGCTGTCATGATCGACTTTCTTCGGTTTATTTTCGAAGGAACGATGCATACCGTGCCGGCATGAGAACTCTCCTCCTCGCGACAATCCTCGCGCTCGGCGTCGGTCTCCCGGCTTCGGCCAAAATCGTAACCAAACCGGTGGCCTACGAGCATGCCGGGGTGAAGTTAGAAGGTTATCTGGCCTATGATGACGCGAAGGTTTCAGCGCAAAGCAAAGCGCCCGGCGTCCTGGTTTTGCCGGAATGGTGGGGCCTGACCGACTACCCGAAACATCGCGCCGATGAGTTGGCGAAGTTGGGTTACGTCGCCTTCGCCGCCGACATGTATGGCGCCGGTATCACGACCAAGGACGCGAAGAAGGCGAACGAACTGGCCAAGCCGTTTTACGGCAAAGCGCTGATGACTAACCGTGGCCAAGCGGGCTTGGACCAGCTTCTCGCCAGCGGGCTGGTCGACCCGAAGCACGTCGCGGCGATCGGCTACTGTTTTGGCGGATCGGCGGCCCTGGCGCTGGCCTACAGCGGAGCGCCGCTCGCCGGGGTGGTGAGTTTCCATGGCAGTTTCTTCCCGGTGCCGAAAGACGCTGCCACGAAGACGAAAGCGAAGTTTTTGATTTGTCACGGCGCCATCGATCCGTTCATCGAGCCCGCCGAACTAACGTCGTTCCTGAAGTCAATGAACGACGGCAAGTTCGATTACCAATTCATCAGTTACGCGGGGGCGCGCCACGCCTTCACCAATCCCGGCGCGGACGAGTTGGCGGCGCCAAATGAATTGACCGGCAAGATCGGCTACAACGCCTCCGCCGATAAACACTCCTGGGAACACATGAAGTTGTTCTTCCAGGAAGTGCTGGAGCGTTAGCCGGCGACCTCCTCTTGGTCGCGCGGAAGGAGCGATTTCGGTAGGTGAGTATCCGTCGATCTGGGGAAGGTGCGTGGCGGCAAGATATTCCACCCACGCCTCGAAAGAGTCTCGCCCTACCGACTCGGGCTGCGGATTGCGCCGCTTGGCCTCGCTTCGGAGCGCCCTATTTCACGCGCGAGAATTCCTGCGTCTGGGGGGGACGACACCCGCCGTCTCGGTTTTGTGTGGGCAATCGATTTCCCCCTCCTTCACCGGATGCACGCCAGGAAATGTCTTGAGCAAATCGCGCAAGTTTCATATAAACACTCCCATAGCTAGCCGGAGATTCGACCGGGGCGAAAACCTTCACCGTCGCTACTCCTATGATTCCTCGGTTCATCCTCGGTCTGCTTGTCTCTCTCATTCTCGTAGAATCACAGGCTCCGGTCGCCGGCGCTTCCGCCATTCAACTGGTCGTTCCCAGTTATGTTTTCCCCGGGAACGAGGTCAGCTATACCTTGGGCGGCGCGATCTCCAATAACGGAATTGTTGCCGGCATATTTGCCGCGACTGGGATCAATAGCGCGGGCTACGAGCGTCTCCCGAATGGTCGCTTCAGCCCTCGCCTTCTTTTCCCGGGTTCGCTCCTGACGGCGGCCTACGGGGTAAACACGGCCGGTCTCGTTTCCGGCACATTCAGTAGTGATGCGGATCACGGCTTTTTTTATAATCGTGGCACCTATACGCAGTACGACGTGCCGGGGGCGATCCACACCAACATCACTGGCCTGAACGATGCGGGGGATTTTTGTGGGTTTTACTTCACGGATGCGTCAGTGATCACGCCCTTCCTGAATGTAGGCGGCGCGCTGATACCTTTCAGTATCCCGGGGATCGATGTCGTTTATGCGCGTGCCATCAATAACCTTGGGCAAGTCGCCGGCGGTTACGTCGATCCGGCAGATCCGCAGGTAGAGCACGGATTCCTGCGCGATGCCGACGGGTACTCTCTTTTATCCTTTGGATTACCCAAACTCACAAACCTCGAGCGTCTTTGGCTTGAATGACAACGGTGCCTTGGTCGGGACTTATCGCGACTCCAACCTGTTCTTCCACGCCTTTCTCCTCCAGCTCCCGCATCGATTCCTTTCCTACGACTACCCGGGGGGCGAGTATAGTATCTTTCGCGGCATCAATAACTCGGGCTTTATTTCGGGCGACGCGCTCACGGACACCTTCCGCGCTTTCATCGCCCGCGTTCAGTAGGGCGATGCGGGTTTTGACCTGACTCTACCAGCTGGCGGTTGCCCCGCGGAGACTCGAAGTTGCGCCCTTATTTTACGCGCACGTTCTTGCGCAGGAAAGTCGGGACGTCGAGGTCCTGGCCCTCCACGATCGTGGGTTCGCTCTTTTCGAAGCGCCCGCGGGTGACCGGCTCGAACTGCATCACTTCCTGGCGGGCCGCGACGACTTTGTCGTTCTTCATCGCTTTGGCGGGCGCGGGTTGAAGATCGATTTCAGGATCTCGGATTGGAGCGATCTTCTTCTCCTTCCGAACCGGCGGCGCCGGCGAAGGAGGAGCGACTAACTCTGCGGCCGGCAATTCCACTTCCTCAATCTCTTCCGCGATCGGGACCAGTGGCTGTTCCTTATTTGTGAATTCGACAATATTCGGAGCGACTGCAGCCTCTTCCTCGGCCGGCTCGAGAGCCACATCAGTTTCCGGTGCGAGCGGCGTTTCGACCGCAGCTTCCGACCGGCGAATCGGGCGCAATGCGACTGGCTGCACCGTGCCGTCGGCGGAAAGCGAGCTGATGAGAGTGACGCTCAGGCGGTTTCCCATTTTGTTGTCAACCGAGGTCCCGAAAAGGATCTGGGTGTGATCTTCGACGTGGCGGTTGAGCTCCTGCATCACGATCTCGACTTCGGTCAGCGTCATGCCGGGGCCCCCGGAAATTTGCACCAGGATTGCCTGCGCGTCGGTCAACATTTTGCCGCGATTCATCAGCGGGTTTTTGAGGGCGAGGGCGAGAGCTTCGTGGGCGCGGTTGTCACTGTCCGATTCGCCGAAGCCGAAAAGGCAGCGGCTGTTCTGGCAGCGGAGCGCGGAGAGAAGTTCGTCGAACCCAATCCGGATGAGTCCCGGTCGCCTAACGACATTGACGATGGCCCGCACGCTCTGGCTGATGGTGGTGTCGGCGACGGCGAAGGCCTGGTGAATCCCGGCTTTCGGCAGGACAATGTCGCCCATTCGGTCGTTCTCGAAGCAGACCACGGCGTCGGCGACGCGTTGCAATTCCTGCAGCGCTTCCATCGCCTGCGCACTCCGGCGTTTGCCTTCAAAGGCGAAGGGCAGGGTGGCAAACGCGACCACCAGCGCGCCTGTTTCGTGGGCTATTTCCGCGATCAGGGGGGCCGCCCCGGAGCCGGTTCCCCCGCCCAGCCCGGCGCAAACGAAAACCATCCGCGCGCCTTGCAACGTTTCGCGTAATTCCTCGCTCGATTCCTTGCCAGCATTGTAGCCGAGCTCCGGGTCGCCTCCGGCCCCGAGCCCGCGGGTCACTTCGCGCCCGATCTGCACTTTGCTGGTCGCGACCGAGCTGGCCAGCGATTGCACATCGGTGTTGACCGCGATCATCTCGGCGGCCTCCATCCCATCGAGCACGATGCGGTCGAGCGCATTCGCGCCCGCGCCTCCTACCCCGACGATTTTGATCGCGAGATCGTCTTCCTTTTTTTCCGGCAGGCTGTAGTTGCGGCTGAGTTGGATCATAGGTTTGGTGGTTCGTTAGGCTAGGAGTGTGTTTGGGAATGTTTCGGTTTGGAAAAGAAGAAAGCGCTGTCATTCCCGATCCGCCGCGCTGCGCCAGGCTCGGGCTGACAAAGAGGAAGCGGTTGGATAGTTCATCTCATTCTCTGGAAAAGTTTGCCCATGATTCCGCGAATTCCGCCGCGCGGCTGGCGATCGCCCTGCACGGCCTGCGCGTATTTGATCAGGCCGATGGCGGCGGAGAACTGCGGATTTTCAAACGCGCTCGTTAGGCCGGACATTGTTCTGGCGTGGGTGACCCGGGCCGGGATGCCAAAGACGTCTTCGGCCAGGTTGTCGATTCCGTTGAGCTGGCTGCAGCCGCCGGTGATAAAAATGCCTTCGCCCAGGTAATCCAGATAGGGCTCGTCTTCGAGGCGGCGCTTGAGCAGCTCGAAGGTCTCGCGCAGGCGCATGTGGATGATGGTGTTGAGCGTCTCGCGCTCGATCTCTTTACCGGCAAAGCCGGAGTCGTCCTTGAGCAGGACAGTTTCGCCTGGGAGACAGTTACCGAGCACGGTGCTGCCTTCCTCGAGCTTGAGCTTCTCCGCGCGAGTCATTGGGATGCGCAATCCCATCGAGATGTCGTTCGTGATATGGTCGCCCCCGACCGCAAGGACGCCGCTCTGCTTCACCGCGCCATCGACGTAAAGAACATAGTCGGTTGTCCCGCCCCCGATATCGATGACCAGTGCGCCGAGGTTTTTCTGATGCTGGGTCAGGACAACCTGTGCGGAGGCGAAAGCGGTAAAGACCACGTCCTCGACATCGAGCGGCAGTTCCTTCACGCAGCGGATCGTATTCTGAATCCGGTTTCGCACCCCGTGGATGATGTGGAAGTCAGCCTCGAGTCGTTGGCCCAGCATTCCCACCGGGCTGAGGATGCCGTCTTGGCCGTCGACGTGATAGCTCTGGATGATCGAATGGAGAAACGCGTTTTGGGCCGGGATGCTGACTTCGCGCGCGTTGATCTTCACGTCCTCGACATCCTGCTCGTCGATCTCGTCGCGATCCTCCGGCAGAGTGACAGAGCCGCGGTTGTTAAAGCTTTGAATATGCGCGCCGGTGATGCCGATGTAGACGCTGCGAATCATGATGTCGCTCTTTTCTTCGGCATCGACGACCGCTTCGTGGACGCACTTCATGGCGGTCTCGAAATCGACGATCTCGCCTTTGCGCACCCCGCGGGAAGGCGCCTGGCCGACCCCCAGGATTTTGATCGTGCCGTCGGGTTTTCCTTCCCCGACCACGACACAAATCTTCGAGGTTCCGATTTCGAGACCGACCATCAAGTTGCTGCTAGCCATTTGGTTTGCTTTCCTGGTTAAAACGTTGAAGTGGGACCGCCCGCCGCACCGGCAGGGGCGCTGGACTGGAGTGGAATTTTTTCACGCCGGGGCTGTAGGGAAGCGCTTTTTTTATCGTCGGATGGACGGCTTGGGCTTTGCGGATTTCGGGCGGCCGCTTTGCTTCGACGGCGGTCGCGGACGTGGCCTGGCCCGGGACAGCGTCCCCAGCTACCGGTGCTTTCGGCAGTATCATTTCGTCCGCCGGGCCGAGCTCTGAAATCAATTCCGAAGCGGGCCTGGCAAAGGTGACCGGAATGTTGCGCGCGACGAGGAGATTGACCGTCGCGATGGGACGTTGGGAATCGTCGCTGTAAACGAGAAATTGCTCGAGCCGCTGCATCTGCTTTTCGAGATTGTCGAAGCCGAACATGACCTGGGTGTGGTTCTTGTCGGCGACGAGCAGGCAGTAGCCCTTGGAGAGGTCCACCTCCCGGATCTGGAAGCGCGTTTGCATGAAGCTTGTCGTCGTTAGGCGAAGAAGCTCGAGGGCGGCCTTGGCTTCGAAGGAATCGACCGCCCGGCCCGGGACGAGGGCTTCGCTCGAGCAGCTCGTGATGAGCGGCAGGGCCAGATACTCCGGGAGTAATTTCTTTTCCTTCATCAGGATTCCGCGCGCGTCGACCAGGAAGGCGGCGTCGGAAGCAAATGGGTCGGAGACCGTTTTCTCGCTCGTGATCCAGGCGATCGGCTTGCGTTCGGTGATCCTGATGTCGACCTCGTTAGGCATTTTTCGCTCGACCTGCACTTCATCGACCTGCGGGAGGAGCTGCAAGCGGTCGTGCACCTGGGCGAGGTTGACGGAAAAGATGTTCAGCCCTTCGCTCAGCCCGGCGGCTTTCAGAATCTGGTCGCGTTGCAGGGTGCCATCGGTCTGGATCGCGATCGTGTTCAGTCGATAGTCGGGGTTATCAAAAAAGAAACGGCTCAAGCCGGCGCGGACTCCGTAATACAGGCCGGCGCCGAGGGCGACGACGAGGGCCACTTTCGAGATCGCGACCAAAATGCGACGGTTGCGATGATGCGAAGCGCGCCGGGCCCGGACGCGAACGTCGAGCAGATGTTGCTGGCGGCGCTGGCGCGTGGTGGAAAGTCGCCGGTTGCCGGTGCGGGGCTGATTCTTCGGCGTCGTTTTCATTTTTGGGGCGGCCGGGCGGCGAGCGAGAGTTCGATGATCCGCGCGCAGAGTTCGGGATAGGAGATACCGGCGACGGCCGCAGCATCGGGAAGCAGACTCGTCTCGGTCATGCCCGGGATGGTATTGATCTCGAGCACGAACGGCTCGTTCCGTTCCGAGAGCATGACATCGACGCGCGAATAGACTTTCAGGCCTAACGATTGCGTGGCGAGAAGGGCGAGATCCTGGATTTTACCCGTCAAATCACCAGGGATAGCGGCTGGGCAGACGTGCTCGGCCCCGCCCCCGCCCTGCGGATTAAGGAAAGGATACTTGTCGTTGAAATCGTAGAAGCCGCTCTTGGGAATGATCTCGAGCACGGGCAGAGCGAGATCGCCGAGCACGCCGATGGTCAGTTCGCGGCCGGGAATGAATTGTTCGATCAGGAGTTCGTGGTCGTAATTAGCGGCCTCGCTGAAGGCGGGAGCGACCTCGGCCTCTTCTTTCACGATATAAATCCCGACGGTCGAACCCTGGCGCGGTGCCTTGATCACGTAAGGAAGTGAGAGGGTCGGTTGCTGACCGATGCGGATGATTTCCCAAGGCGGCGTGTTGACGCCGTGCTGGGTGAATTTCTTTTTCGAAGCAATCTTATCGAAGGCGAGCCGGCTGCCGCCGACATCCTCGCCGGTGTAGGGTAGGGCGCGATCCTCCAGGATCTGCTGCAACTGGCCGTCCTCGCCGAAAGTGCCGTGCACGGCGATGAAGGCCAGTTCGATGTCGTTAGGCAAAACGAAGTCGGCCGCCTCCAGGTCAACTTCGGCGACGGTCGCACCTAACGAGCGCAGCGCCCTCGCCACCCCGGCGCCGGTCGCGAGCGAAACCTTGCGTTCGGAGCCGGGGCCGCCCTTCAGGACGGCGATTTTTTTGTTGGTCAGTTCGATCATTTTGCGACCTCCGAAAAAATAGAAAGCCCTGTCATCCTGAGCCGCGGAGAGGGCGAAGGACCTCGCTGTGCCGGCTCGGGATGAGAGGAACTGAGAGGTATGATTGCGCGGGCGATTCGCGGCCTGCTCATGCTTCCTCCCCCACGATTTGCACTTCGGTTTCCAACTCTATGCCCCGCTCGTTGCGTGCAGTGGCCTGGATTTGTTCGATCAACCTTCAGGACTTGGTCGGCCGTCGCGGCGCCTTCATTCACAATAAAATTCCCGTGCACTTCGGAGACCCGCGCATCGCCTACCCGCGTGCCTTTCAATCCGAGTTCGTCGACCAGCTTGCCGGCCGGACAGGCGGCCGGGTTCTTGAAAATACAGCCGGCGCTTTTCGCGCTCGGTTGGGTTGCGCGGCGCTTCTCCTGCGACACATCCAATCGCCTGACGATTTCTTCGCTGGACGATTCCTCACCGCGGAACACGGCTGAAATAGCGAAATTTTCCTCGAGCGAGGGGACGTGCCGATAGTGCACTTCCAGTTCCGCCGGGCTTTTCTCGTGCGCAACGCCTGCACGATCGAGGTATCGCACCCGCACTACCTGGTCAAAAGTCTGGACGCCCATCGCGCCGGCATTCATCCGCAGGCCGCCGCCGACCGAGCCGGGGATTCCCTCCATCCATTCGAAGCCGCCGATCCCGGCTGCTTTTCCGGCGTAGGCAATTTGTTTCAGCTTCGCGCCCACGCCGGCGGTGACGTCGAGGCCGGACGTCTCGATTTTTTCAAATTCACCGCCGCTCGGATGCACCACCACCCCGCGAATGCCTCCTTCGCGAACGAGCAGGTTCGAGCCGCGCCCGATCACGAAAAGTGGCAAATTTTCGCGACGGCAGAGAGCGATCAGTTTGGCGAAAGCTTCCTCTGTTTGAGGTTCGACCCAGAACTGCGCCGGACCGCCCACGCGAAGGGTGGTGTGCTTGGCAAGCGGCTCCGAGAGTCTCACTTCGCCCTCCGCTCCGACGATCTCCTTCAGCTTTTCCGCGATGACCAGCTCGGCCGCAAGCTTGGCCAGCTGCTCGTGCACGTTACCCGCGCCCAGACTGAGGACGAGATCGCCTTCGGCTAACATTTGACCGAGATCTCCATGTAACCGATCGAGCCGCGGCTGATAGGTGACAGCGCGATGGCCGTGCTGCGAAATAGCATCGGCGATCGTCTGGCCCGTGATACCGGGCAAGGCTGGCTCGCTCGCTGGATAAACGTCGGTGATGACAACGCGATCGGCATCGTCGAAGGCGCTGCCAAATTCGTTCCGCAGCGCTTTGGTGCGCGAATAACGATGCGGCTGAAACATGGTCAGGACCCGTTTGCGCCCGGCGGAGCGAGCGGTCGCGAGAGTGGCGCGAATCTCGGTCGGATGATGGGCGTAATCGTCGACCAGGAGAAAGCGATCGCTTTGGTATTTGATCTCGAAGCGCCGGCGGGCGTGACGAAACGTGCCTAACGATTTGGCCACTTTCTCGAAGGGAATGCCGAGCTCGGTGGCGAGCGCGATAACGCCGAGCGCATTGCTGACGTTGTGCTTGCCCGGCACGCTCAGGGTGGCGTCGCCAAGCTTTTCGCCCCCGCGTTGGACGCAAAAGGTGGCGGCGAAATCGTGCAGCTCGAGCCCAGTGGCGCGATAGCGGGCCGTTTCGCCAAAGCCGTAGGAGACCGTGCGAGCATGCGTTCCACAAATTCTTGGCGCATGGAGATCGTCGGCGCAGAAGAAGACTGTGCCTTTGGTCTGGACGAGCAATTTCGAGAACACTTCCTCGATCGCTGCGAGGTCTTTGTAATAGTCGAGGTGCTCTTCTTCGACGTTGAGGATGAGCGCGTGCTCCGCCTGGAACAATTGCAGTGTCCCATCGCTTTCGTCGCCTTCCGCGACGAAATATTCGCCGCGCGAATCCCAATGCGCGTTGCTCCCGAGAATCGGAATTTCCGCGCCGACGTAATGCGATGGATGCAAGCCTCCACCGCGCAAGACATGCGCCGCCATTGCCGCCGTCGTGGTTTTGCCGTGCATGCCGGCGATCACGATGCCGCGTTTGCCGAGCATCATCGCGGCGAGCGCTTCGGCTCGGCGAACCGCTGGAACTTTCCGCATCCGTGCGTTGGCCAGGATCGGGTTGTCTTCCTTGATCGCGGACGAAAAAATGATCAGCTCCGCGTCCTGTGCATCTTCCGCGCGATGCGGCGACGAAAAGCGGAGCCCGAGCTGGGCGAGTCGTTCCGTCTCGAGGGTGCGAGCTTTGTCCGAGCCGCGCACATCGTGCCCGAGTTCGAGGAGGAGAGCGGCAATGCCGCTCATCCCACTCCCGGCCACCCCGATAAGATGGATGGCGTGCCGTTCCTCGGTCAGGAATTTTGGGAGATCAGGCGGCAACGGCGTCATTGGGCTGACTGTATTTCTCCATCGTTTCGACGACCAAAGTGGCCGCGTTTTTCGGCGCGAGCGTCTCGACCTGGAGCGACATGCTGCGCAAAGTGGCAGGCTTGCTCAGCAGTTCGCGGATCTTTTGAGCCATGACCTCGCCCGTCAATTCGGCTTCCTTGACCATCACGGCGGCGTTTGCCCTAACGAATATCTCGGCGTTGCGTGTCTGGTGATCGTCCGCTGCGTAGGGGTAGGGGACGAGGAGAGCGGGCAGTGCAAAAGCGGCCAGTTCGGCCAGGCTGGCTGCACCGGAGCGGGCGATGGCGAAATCGGCCGCGCTATAGACTTCCTCCATCCGATGATGGAAGGCGGCCACGTAGGCCGGGATATTTTCGCGGCGATAATTGTCTTCCAAAAGGCGTTCGTCGCGACTGCCGGAGAGGTGAATGAACTGAAGCGGGACATTCTGCAACGACGGCATCGCCTTGATCAGCGCCTGGTTGATCCCGCTCGCACCCTGGCTGCCTCCCATCACGAGCAAGGTTGGAAGATCCGGGCGCAACCCAAGTTTCTCGAGGGCCGCGCGGCGTTCGATTCGTTGCAGGGTGGAACGGATAGGGGTGCCGGTGAATTCCGTTTTCGCGCGCGGAAAAAAAGCGGCGCACTCCTGGAAACCGAGCAGGACGGCGCGCACGAAGCGCGCGGTGTGCTTGTTCGCCTTGCCGGGGAAGGCGTTCGATTCGTGAATGAAGGTCGGGACTTTACGCATCCGACCGGCGATGACCGGCGCAGTCGAAGTGAAGCCGCCCATTCCCAGGACGACGTGCGGGCTAAACTTGCGGAAAATATCGCGACAGAGCGAAAGGCTCTCGTTGAAGCGGCGCGCGAAGGCAAGGACGGCGGGCGAGAAAGGGGACGGCAGCGCCACTGTCGGAAGTTTTTCGATCCGGAATTCGGTTCGTCCTTCGACCGCAAGACTGTCGATTTCCTTCTCGGAAATGAAGAGGAGCACCTCGTGGCCGCGCGCGCGCAGCACTTCGGCCACGGCCACCCCAGGGAAGAGATGCCCGCCAGTTCCTCCACATGCGATGACGGCGTTCATGATTTTGGCACCACGAAGGACACGAGGACGAAAGAAGACAAAGAGAAAACAAAATCTCTTCGTGAACTTCGTGCGCTTCCTGGTGAAAAGAATTTCATCTCAGATTCTCGGGGTCGTTCTGACCCGCATTGCCATTTGCTTTCTCGGCGCGGGCTCAAGCACGCCTTGCCGGTAGATGTTCAAGAGAAGCCCGACTGCGAAAAGCGCCACCACCAGATTCGAGCCGCCGTAACTGACGAAGGGGAGCGGCAGGCCTTTGTTAGGCAAAAGTGAAGTCACGACTCCGATGTTGATCGCGGCCTGGAAGGCGAGGAGCGAGACCAACCCGCTGGCCAGGAGCAACCCGAAGCGATCGCGCGCGTGCAGCGCGATCGTCATCCCGCAGATGATGACGAGGACGAAAAGGAAAACCACGATGAGACTGACCCGCAGCCCAAGTTCCTCGCCCACAATCGGGAAAATAAAATCGGTGTGAGCATAGGGGAGATACGACATTTTCTGCCGGCCATTGCCGAGGCCGAGGCCTTCGATGCCGCCGCTGCCCCAGGCGATCAGGGCCTGCATCTGCTGCAGGCCGGCGGCCTGCTTGTATTGTTCGGGATGGAGAAAGGCGAGGAGCCGGCTGTTGCGTTCCGCGATATGGGTGGCGAGGAAGAGGATGGCGCCGACTCCGCCTAACGAGAGCGTGCCAAGCAGAGCGAGGTTGGTCCCGGCGATGAACATGACGACGAAAGTCGTTCCGCCGATCAGGATGGTGGTGCCGAGATCCACCTCGGTAATGATGAGGGAAATGAGCAGACTAACGATCGCCATGGGCAGGGCGAAGCCGCGCCAGAGTTTGTTGCTCTCGTTTTCGTAGCGCGAAAACCAAGGGCGAGAAAGAAGACGGCCGCGAGCTTGGCAAACTCAGAAGGCTGGCAGGTGATGCCGTGGAATTCGAGCCAGCGCCAGGAGCCATTGATCTTGTGGCGAAAAGGCGGAAGAAAGCAGAGCGCCAGGCCGACGAAGGAAAGGGCAAACCAGATCTACCAGGTGCGCTGCCAAAAATGGTAATCGACCAGTGCGGCCAGAAGGCAGGCGGCCAGCCCAATCCCGAGCCAGAGGGCATGTTTGCGGACGAAATAATAAACGTCACCATGACTGTCGCGGGCAAAGGCGCCGGTGCTGAACAGGATGACGATGCCGATCGAGAGCAGGCCCAGCACGGCGAGAAACAGGATGTAGGCGCTCTTGCGATGCATTCCTTAGTTTCGTTAGCCGTGGCGGCGGTCGGCACCGTAGCGCACGCTTCCAGCGTGTCGGTTGAATGGCGCAGGCTGGAAGCTCGCGCGACGGAAGGCCGGGATGGTCGAGACTTGCGTCATTGTTAGTCCGCCGATTTGTGTTTCGTCGCGATTGTTTCTGCCGGGATATGGAGCTTCTGCCCGATCTGCAGCTTGCGTGGATCGGTGATCTGATTGAGTTCGAGCAGCGCGTCGTAGGTGACGTGCAAATGGCGGGCGATCGTGACCGGGTTATCGCCCTTCACCACCGTGTAGATTTTCCCGGAGTCCTCGACGCTTGGATTTTTTGCGGCGGGCTGGACGGGAGCGGCTGCCTTTTCCGGTGCTTTGCTTGCGGTCGTGCGGGCGGCGATCTGCGTGATTTCGTTAGGCGCAACGGCGGTCGCTGCACTGGGATTGGCGTTCGGCGCAGCGGCTGGACTCGCTTCGGTTGCCGGCGCCGCCGCGACCTCGGCGCTGGGTGCTGTCATCGCTTCGCGCGTCTTGATCGTGTTAAAGGCAATAATGCCGGCCACCGCTACGATGTGGAGCAGCAGGACAATGAGGAGGGCGCGCGACAATTTCATGTTCGGCTCCGCCATTTCCTCGTAGCCGAGGCCGTCCGGCAATCCCAAGGAGCGCGGACGGCGGGCGGTGGCAGCGTGCAGTTTCTTTCGTTTGATGAGCGATGGCATTTTCATAGTGATGGATCGGGTAGCCCGCGCACCAGGGCGCGGAATTGATCGCCGCGGTCGGCGTAACTCTTGAACATGTCGAAGGAGGAAGTGCCGGGGGAGAAAAGGACGGTTTCGCCTTGGTGAGCGATGGCCTGGGCGCGCTCGACCGCTGCGCCTAACGATGGGACGATTTCGCATTCCGTCGCCTCGCGCCAGTCATGCGCGATCCGCGGCGCGATCTCCCCGATCAGGACGGCCCGCCGTACCTTGCGCGCGACCAGCGGCGCGATCGAATCGAAAGCGAAGCCTTTGTCTTTGCCGCCGGCGAGGAGCACGACCGGTTTGGTCGCGCTGAGGAGCGCTTTTTCGAGCGCGTCGAGATTGGTTGCCTTGGAGTCGTTGACGTATTCGACCCCGCCGATGGTGCGGATCAATTCGAGCCGATGCAACTGCGCGCGATAGGCGCAGAGCGGCGGCACCATTGCCTCGAAGCTGAGACCGCGGGCCCGCCCCACGGCCAGAGCGGCCATCATGTTTTCGGCGTTGTGCGGTCCGCGCAGTTGCGCCTCGGCCAAATTCAGGACGGGTTGTTGTCGGTAAACGATCCAACCGTCACCTAACGAGAAATCGCCGCCGTTCGTCCAAGCGCTAAAGGTGGTGACTTTTGCCCGCAGGTCGGGCAGGTCCTCGGCCACGTTGATGACCGCGCTGTCTTCCGCGGTTTGATTTTCAAAAATGCGCAGCTTGGCTGCACGATATTCGCGAATGGAGGGATAACGATCGAGATGATCGGGAGCGAAGTTGAGCCAGACGGCGATCGAGGGATGAAACTCGCGGATCGTCTCCAGCTGGAACGAGCTGACTTCCACGGTCAGGACGGCGAGGTCTTCGTTCTCGCAGGCTGCTTCCACCAGCGGCTTGCCGATGTTCCCGCAGGCCACGGTGCGCTGGCCGCAGGCGTTGAGCATTTGCGAGATCAACTCCGTTGTCGTGGTTTTGCCGTTTGTGCCGGTAATGCCAATGACCGGCACGCGGCTGAACTGCCAGCCGAGCTCCAATTCGCCAATCGTCGGGATGTTTTTGCGCGAAAAATTTCGGCCCAGGGGCAACTCCGGATCGATCCCCGGGCTGAGCACCCCAAGGTCGTAAAGTTCCGGATCCTCCTCGGCCGCCGGGCCGCAAAGCAGATAGATTCCCTTGGCGCGCAACGGGTCGAGACCGGCCAGTTCTTCTTCGGGCGCGCTGTCGAGCATGGTCACTTTGGCGCCTTCCAGCGCGAGCAGAAGTGCAGCAGCCTTTCCGCTCCGGCCCGCGCCCAGGACGGCCACCTTTTTGTTTTTGTAATCAGGCTTCATCGCAGTTTCAAAGTGGCGAGCCCGAGAAGCGCGAAGACGATCGAGAGAATCCAAAACCTGACGATGACGGTATTTTCCTTCCAGCCGCTCAGTTCGAAGTGATGATGAATCGGCGACATGGCGAAGAGCCGCTTGCCGGTCAGCTTGAAACTTAGTACCTGCAGGATGACGGAGACGGCCTCGATCACGAAGACGCCGCCGACCACGGCCAGGAGCAACTCCTGTTTACAACAAATCGCGACCACCCCGATCATGCCTCCGATGGCGAGCGAGCCGGTGTCGCCCATGAAGACCTTGGCGGGGTGACAGTTGAACCAGAGAAAGCCGAGACCGGCGCCGACCAGCGCCGCACAGACCACCGCCAGTTCGCCAGAGAAGGGGTAAAACGGAACCTGGAGATATTGCGCGATGCGGAAATTTCCACCGGCGTAGGAGAGCAAGGCGTAGGCGAAGGCGACGGTGATGGTGCAGCCGATGGCAAGTCCGTCGAGGCCGTCAGTCAGGTTGACCGCGTTGGATGCGCCTACGATGACGAGCGCGAAAAAGAAGAAGGTAAAAATGCCCATGTTCACGATCACAGGCAGCTTGAAAAAGGGCAGGTAGAGTGAGCGGGCCTGGACTTCGATGAGCGGGTTGAGAAGGAAAAATCCGGTCACGATGGCGGCGAGCCCGACCTGAAAAACGAGCTTTAGCCGTCCGCTAATGCCGTCGGATTTTTTCTTCGTCACCTTCAGGTAGTCATCCACGAAGCCGAGTGCGCCGAGGTAGACCATGCAGAAGAGGACGAGCCAAACGAAAGGGTTGTCCGGTCGCGCCCAGGCGACGGAGGCAAGGACAACGGCGCCGATCACGAGCACGCCGCCCATCGTGGGCGTGCCCTGTTTCCCGCCATGCAGCTCGGCCAGGTGCCGCACTTCGGCGGCGGTGCGAATAGGCTGGCCAATCTTGAGCGAGATCAACTTGCGGATGATGAAGTTGCCGAAAAGGAGCGAGATAGCGAAGGCAGTGACGGCGGCGAGAACGGCGCGAAAGGTGACATAATAGAAGACATTGAAGCCTTTGAACTGATCCGTGAGGAGATGGAGGTAGAACATCATGAGGCGCGGCGGATCTCCATCTGACTTTGCGCGAATTCCTCCAGCACCCGCTCGGTCCGGGCGGCGCGACTGCCCTTGATCAAGACCAGATCGCCGGGGCCGACCGTTTCGCCGAGGAGCGCGGCCGCTTCCGCGGCGGAGTCGACTGTGCAGCTTTCCGTTAGGCCGTGGGCCTGGGCAGCGGCGGCGATTTCAGCCGAGCCTGCGCCGAGGGCGATGAGGCGATCGATGCCTAACGCCGCCGCCACTTCGCCAACCTCGCGATGCCCCCGGGCCGACTCCGTGCCCAGCTCCGCCATCTGCCCGAGAACGGCGACGCGTTGCCCGTTGGTTTCCAGTTCGGCGAGGGTGCGAAGGGCGGCCTTGGTCGAATCGGGATTGGCGTTGTAGCTATCATCGATGAATTGAACGCCGTGGATGTTTTTGATCTGCAGGCGCGCCTTGGTCACCGGGGCGGCGGCCAGGCCAGCGGCGCATTCCTCCAGTGAGAGACCGAAGAGGCGACCCGCGGCGATGGCGAGGAGCGCATTCAGCACCATGTGCATCCCGGGGACGGGCAGGACGGCGTGGCAGCGATGCGCGCCCTCCAGGACGGTGAACTCTGCCCCTTCTGCGTTCTGCACAATGTCGCGCGCCTGGACGTCGCCCCGCTCGATGCCGGCGAAGATCACCCGGGCGGAAGTGCGTTGCGCAATGGCATCGGCAAATTCGTCGTCGCGATTGAGAATAACCGTGCCTTGCGTCGGGATGGCGGCGGCCAGTTCGCCTTTCTCCTCCGCGATAGCCTCGCGCGTTCCCATAAATTCCAAATGCGCGATCCCGACATTGGTGATGATGGCGATATCGGGCCGGGCCAGATGCGCGAGCGGCGCGATTTCACCGGGGTGATTCATCCCGATCTCCCAGACGCCGATTTCATCCTGCGCCGTTGCTTCGAGCATGGTGCGTGGCAGACCGACGTGGTTGTTGAAATTTCCTTCGGTTTTTGTGACTCGGAAACGGTGGCCGAGAACCGAAGCGGTGAAGTCCTTGGTGCTGGTTTTGCCGTTACTGCCGGTGATGGCGACGACCTTCAAGCCTAACGAGCGGCGGTAATGCGCAGCGATCTGCTGGTAGGCGAGAAGCGGATCGGCCACCCGCAGGAGCGCGAAATCGGGCGGTGTCTTCCCGCTCCATTTTTGCTCGACTATCGCGCCCGCCGCACCGCGCAGGAAGGCCTCGTTGACGAACTTGTGGCCGTCAAAATTGTCGCCCGCCAGCGCGACGAACAAATCACCCGGCTGAATCGTGCGTGAGTTGGTACTAAGGCGACTGATCCGCATGGAATCTCGGCCGTTTTGGAGAACGGCTCCGGCGAATTGCGCGATGAGATCGAGGGCCAGCGGATCCATGGTTAGCGCGGAGAATTGCTCCGGGTAGCGCCCGCATTCTGCGGGCTGGCGACGGTGTTCCACCGTCGCGAACTTTCATTCGGGGCGACTCCGGTGGGAAGTGCACGAGAAGGAAAAAAGAAGGTGAATAAAAGTTCGTCGCGGCGGAACGCCGCGACCAGCCCGCAGCCGTAACGGATGCGAAGCAACGGCCGGGCTTTCAATGCGGGCGCTACCCGGAGTTCTGTTTCCTGGTCAGTCGTTAGGCTAAACATCGTTCTTAAAATTCCAGCGGGCGGTTTTCCAAGGCGCGCAACGCCATCTGGCGGTCGTCGAACGGGATGGTGTGGTCGGCGAATTCCTGGTAGGCCTCGTGTCCTTTGCCCGCGATCAGGATGATGTCGCGCGGTTGGGCCAGGGCGATGGCGCGGGCGATCGCTTCTGCACGGTCCGGCACCGCTTCGAAATTCGAGGAGCGAAAGCCTTTCTTCACCTCGTCGATAATGGCGAGAGGATCTTCTTTGCGCGGATTATCGGAGGTGATGATGCTGTAATCGGCGTTTTGGTCGGCCACCCGACCCATCAGCGGACGCTTCTGCTGGTCGCGATCCCCGCCCGCCCCGAAGACGACGATGAGCCGGCGGGGACTGAGTTCCCGCAGCGTTTTGACGACGTTGAGCAAGGCGTCGTCGGTGTGAGCGTAATCGACGAAGATCTGGAATTGTCGTTTAGCCGGGACGGCCTCGAGCCGGCCGGGAACCTGAGGCGACTTGGCCAGGCTGAGAACGGCGTCGCGCAGGCTCACGCCTAACGAATTCGCGGCGGCCAGCGCGGCCATCGCGTTGGCCACGTTGAAGCGCCCGATGAGCGGCAGCGGACGAGATAGATCTTGCCGAGGGCGTCGAGCTGGAAGGAAGTGCCACTGAACTCAGCGCGGTAATTCGAGGCGCGGAAATTGGCGCGCGCGCTCATTCCGTAAGTGACGACCGGGACATCGCCGCTCAGCATTTTGACCAGTTTTTCGCCGTGCGCGTCGTCGATATTG
Organism: uncultured Verrucomicrobiae bacterium; assembly: GCA_963749935.1. Classification (GTDB taxonomy): domain Bacteria; phylum Verrucomicrobiota; class Verrucomicrobiia; order Chthoniobacterales; family UBA10450; genus Palsa-1392. Next base: position 327,012 of record CAVVOH010000004.1, on the reverse strand, counting down.
ATCACCGCGCTCGCCTGCTTTTTGTTAGGCTGGTTTTTCAGCCCGGTGAAGAGGCGCGCCTTCGATTCGAAGTAGTTCGCCATCGTCTGGTGAAAATCGAGATGGTCCTGGGTCAGGTTGGTAAAGACGGCGACGTCCCATTCCAGGCCGCGAGTGCGCTCCTGGGCAAGGGCGTGGGAGGAGACTTCCATCATCGCCGCCTTGCAGCCGGCCCCGGCCATTTGCGCGAGGAGTTCCTGCAGGTCGAGCGACTCCGGCGTGGTGCGGGTGGCAGGCAATACCCGCTCCCCGATTTCGTAGCGGACCGTGCCGATCAGGCCACTGCGCAAGCCGGCCGCTTCGCAGATGTGCTTGAGCAGGAAGGTGGTGGTCGTCTTGCCGTTTGTCCCGGTGACGCCGGCCATTTTCAGCCGCAGCGCGGGCCTTTTGTAAAAGGTGAAGGCCAGATCCGCCAGCGCCACCCGGCTGTCTTCGACCACGATGGAGGTGGCGCGGGAATGCGACTCCGGGCGTTCCACCACGATCGCCGACGCGCCTCTCTCGATCGCCTGTTCGGTGAATTTGTGGCCGTCAAAATGGGCGCCGCGGACCGCGACGTAGAGGCCGTTTTTCTGGACCCGGCGTGAGTCGTAAAAGATGCCGTCGATCTCGCGATCGAGCGGACCCACGATCTCCTGGATTGGAATGGATTCCGCGAGAATTTTGAGCTGCATGAGGCGTGGACACGCGAGGCGCGGGAACTTAGCGATCGGCATTAGTTAAGGCGACTCGTCCGGCCGGGTTTGGCGTTCCAATTTCCTCATGCGGCTCAAGATCGAGATAGCGCGCCGCCTGTTCTGCGACGCGGGAAAAAATGGGTCCGGCGACGGTGCCGCCGTAGTTCAGGTTTGGATCCTTCGGATGGGCGTTGTCGAGGACGACGAGGCCGACAAAGGCCGGATTTTCGGAGGGAAGAAAGCCGCTAAAGGAGACGACGTATTTGTCTTTTTCGTAGCCGCCGCCGGGCGCGGCTTTTTGTGCAGTGCCGGTCTTGCCGGAGATGACGAACCCGGGAACGGCGGCCTCCGCCGCGGTGCCGCGCTTGCTCACCACGCCGCGGAGCGCGCGCGCAATCAGCGAGGCGGTCTCGGGCGAGATGACCGGCCGGGCGACGGTCGGTTTCAGGACGCTCATCGGCTTGCCCTTTTCGTCGATAATGCTCTGGACGATGCGAGGCTGAATGAATTTTCCGCCGTTCGCCACGGTGGCCATTGCGGCCAGCATTTGCAGCGGCGTCACTCCGACTTCCTGGCCCATCGGCATGCGAGTAATGGAAAGCTTGCTCCAGCTCTTCGGCGGGTGAACCACCCCGGGGATTTCTCCTGGCAACTCGATCCCAGTCCGCGCGCCGAAACCAAAACGGAGGATGTATTCGTAGAATTTCTGGTCGCCCAGCAGCATGGCCATCTTGGCCGCGCCGATGTTGCTCGAGTGCACGAGGATATCCTGCACGCTAAGTTCGCCGTAACCCTTATGGCCATGGTCGTGCAGCCGATAGGCGGACCAAAAGCCGTTCTCGCAAAAAAGGGTCGAATCGAGTCCGACCTTTCTCTCATTGAGCGCCGCGGCTGCGGTCACGATCTTAAAGGTCGAGCCGGGCTCCATCATGTCGATGATGGCACGGTTTTTCATCTGCTCCGGCTTCGCCTCGGCCCGAAGATTGAGATCAAAGTTAGGCCGATTCGCCATCGCCAGGATTTCGCCGGTCTGAGGCCGCATCAGAATGATGGTTGCCTTCTCCGGCGTGTATTCGCGCATCGCGCGATCGAGCTCGTTCTCGACGATCGTTTGCAAACTGAGATCGATCGTTAGGTTGACCTGGCAACCATTGCGCGGGTCGTGTTCGAGCCCGCGATAGAGGACAATCTCGCGGCCTTGCGCGTCGCGCTCGATGTAACGATAGCCGTCCTCCCCCCGCAGATAATCGTTCATCGACTTTTCGACTCCCTGGATGCCAGTTTGGTCGAAATTGGTGAACCCAATGACGTGGCAGAGCATCGGGCCGTTCGGGTAGACACGGACTGTGCTGCGCTCGCAGCGGATGCCGCGCAGCTTTTCATCGCGCAGCGCCGTCTCTAGCGCGCGCGCCTCGCTTTCCGGCACTTCGCGCTTGAGCACGATGTAGGCTTTATGTTGCGCGATCTTTTCCGCGATTTCTCCTGGCGAAAGATGAAGATGATTGGCCAGGAGAGGAATGAGCGCGGCCGAGTTAGTGATCAGAGTGGCATCGGCCACCACCGTCGCGACCGGCACGTTCTGGGCCAGGACTTCGTGGCGCGAGTCATATATCGCGCCACGCTCTGCCGGGATGAGGTTGCGCCCGACATTTTTCTCGGCTGCCAACCGGCTGTAATAATCGTGCTGCACGATCTGGAGATAAACCAGGCGATAGGAAAAGATGCTGAAGAGGAGCGCGAAGAAGATGCAAACAAGGGCGCAGCGCGTCCGGCCGTTCCACTTCATTGCTTGGCTCCCTGGTTGGCCACCGGCTGCAGTTCGTCTTCGCCGGCCACCCGCGCCGGCGCATTCAGTCGCACGATGCTTTGCTCAGTGATCGGCTCCATCTTCAGGTAGCCTTCCTTGAGCCGGCGCTGCAAAGCGGTGCGGGAGGTGAGCGCGGCTATCTGCACCTTGGCGTCTTCGTTTTGCGTTCGGACCGCGATCAATTCCTGCTCGAGCGCGCGATGTTGAACACCCTGGTGGTGCAGCTGAACAGTGAGGTAGACGTAGCTCAAGCCGGTCGCGGCCAGGAAGGTGGCGATCACGATCCAGCGCGCGAGCGAAGGCGCGTCGATCGGATTGAAATTCTTCCGCCGCCGGTGCCGGTTCATTTGATCCTTTCCGCCACCCGCAGCTTGGCGCTGCGGGCCGCTGGATTAGTGCGTTGCTCGATCGCGCCCGGCTCGACCGGTTTCGGAGTGATGAGGCGCAGCGAATAATCCGGGTTGGGCCGTGGCTCGGGCCACTCGGGGCGGTCGAGCCACTCGCGGCTGCGATCGCGAAAGAAGTTTTTCACGATCCGGTCTTCCAGCGAATGAAAAGTGATAACGGCGATCCGGGCGCCTATTTCAAGGCGGCTGGTGAGAGCGAGAAGCCCGGCTTCGAGGGCGCCGAGTTCGTCGTTGACTTCCATCCGCAGGGCCTGGAAAACCTGCGTCGCCGGATGACGTCGCCCGTGGCGCCCGACGATCTTCTCGATCGCTTTGGCAAGGGTGAGGGTTTCGCGAAGCGGCGCTTCTTTGCGCAATTTGACGATCTGACTGGCGATGCGGCGCGCCGCCGGCTCTTCGCCTAGTTCGCGAAAAATATTGGTCAGTTCTTCCTCGCTATAGCTGTTCACCACCTCGGCCGCAGTCAGCTCCCGACGGGGATCCATCCGCATATCGAGCGGCCCGTTGCGCATCAGGCTGAAACCGCGATCGGCATTCTCGAGTTGGCGCGAAGAAACGCCGAGATCGAGGAGCGCGCCGCCGATTTGGGCGATGCCGAGCTCGTCGAGGACTTCGCCGGCGGCGCGAAAGTTCGCCCGGCGGAGAGTCACCCGGCTGCCGAAATTCGTCAGGCGGGCGCCGGCAAACTCAAGCGCATCGGGATCCTGGTCGAGCGCGAGGACATCCGCTCCGGTGTCAAGGATGGCCTCGGTGTGGCCGCCGCCCCCGCAGGTTCCGTCCAGGATGAGCGAACCCGGGTGCGGGGCGAGCAACTCGATCAATTCGCTCACCAGCACCGGGCGGTGATAGGTGAAGTCTTCCATATCCTGCGCCTCCTCTTTGATCATGAGCGGACCGGTCGCGAACCGAATGGATCGTTCGAATAACAACGCGTTCATGACTACTTGTGCGGTTTAGAGTCCAACCATGCTGGCCACGGCCTGGTAAATGGGATGCTCGTCGAGATGGGCGCTCTTCCGGCGCGACAGGTTCCAGATTTCGAACCGGCCTCTACCGCCGACGAGGGCGACTTCGCCTTTCAATTCGAGTTGCTGGCAAAGTTCATCCGGGACGAGGAGGCGCCCCTGTTTGTCCGACGCGCCGTGCTGGGCCTGGGAGTGGAGCTGCCGCAAATAGACGCGCAGGTCGCGCGGCGAAACGCTGGGCGAACTCTCGGCCGCAGCGCTGATCCGCTCGAACTCGTTAGGCGGCATGACGAGCAGGAATTGCTTGTTCGGTTCGGGCACCATCAGGAATTCCTCGCCGGCGCCGTTGCGCCGCCAGCGCGAGGGGATGGTGATGCGATGTTTGTCATCGAGTTGATGACGAAATTCTCCCGCGTAGAAGACAGAGTTTGATGAAGGCGAAGACATACGCAGGAGGATTACCCCACATTAATCCATTTCCCCCCACTTTAAACCACTCCGTTTTTCGCCGGTCAATAAAATAAATGCCGGTTTGCGCGCTTTTCTTCGGCCTCGTAAACTTTGCTCTGCTCCATGTTTCACCGTCTTCTTCAGCGATTTGCCGTCTTTGTGGTGACCGCACTGGCCACTGCAGCGCTCGGGCAGACGACTGACGAGGCGGTCCGGGTGACCGTGACGATGAATCCCGATGGCTCCAAAACCGTGTATCAAACTGATGGAGCCACGCGTCGCTCCGTTGCCACCACGACCGGCGCGAATGGCAAGGCGCAGGGGAAGATTGTTTACAAACTGGATGAAGCGGGGCGCTATGAAAGCGGGGAGGTCTTCACGGCGAACGGAACGCTGCGTTTCAAAACAAAATATCGTTACGACGCAATCGGCCGGCTGGCCGAGGAGACGAAGCTAGCCAGGGATGACTCCATCCAGAACCGAATCGTTTACAGCTACGACTCCGAGGGCCATCAAACAGGCTACGCGGTTTATGATGGGGAAGGGCGGTTGCTCGGCCGGACGACCCCGAAGAATGCTGCAAGTAAGAAAGCAGCGGCGCGCGCGCCATGACAGGTCTTGACCGTGAGGGCACGATGGCGCGGCCTGCGTCACGACCGATCGGATCGCCCCATTGACTCGTTAGGTGGGTTGTCCTCCTCACTTGCCAGCAGCAGCAAAGAGAGTTATCAGGTCTTCGCATGATCGATTACATCCAGAAGGGTGGACTGCTCATGTGGCCCATCCTGGTCTGCAGCATCATCTCGATCGCCGTCTTCGCGGAGCGGCTTTTTTATTTTCATCGCGCCACGATTCACGTGGGCGAATTCCTTCAGGGGCTCTCCAATTTAGTCCAGCGGCGCAACTTCGCCGAGGCTTTGCATGAATGTGCCGGCACTCCCGGGCCGGTCGCGCGCGTCATCCATGCCGCCATCATTCGGCACGAAGCGCCCCGAGCTGAGCTGCGCGAGATCGTGCAGGAGGCCGGTCAACTCGAGGTGCCAAAGCTGGAGCGTTTTCTCGGCGTGCTCGCAACTCTTGCTTATCTCGCGCCCTTGATTGGCTTGTTAGGCACGGTTGCCGGAATGATCGAGGCCTTCGGGATGGTTTCATCCAATGGCGGCTATGCCACCGTGACCGAACTCTCGACTGGGGTCTATAAAAGTCTTCTTACGACGGCTGCAGGCCTGGTCGTGGCCACTCCTACATTCGTCGGTTACAGCTATCTTTCTTCGCGCGTCAATACTTTACTTCATGACATGGAGCGGGCCGGGATCGAAGTCGTTCACATGCTGACCGATCACGCGCCGGCCGCGGAAATCATCAGCTTCCAACAGGCCCAGGGAAAGAGCGCGGCACGAGGCCTCGAGCGTTGAAGGGCGGCCTCGTTCTCTCGCCTAACGAGCCGTAACGGATGCGTAACAACGGCCGGGTTTTCAAATGAAGCTGGCCCGCACGAGCAGCATCAGCTTCGGCTGGCTCTACGTCTTCCCACTGCTCGACGTCGTTTTTCTGCTCATCTTCTTTTTTCTCCTCAGTTCGAGCTTTGTCCTGCAGCCGGGCATCTCGGTCACCGTTCCGTTCTCGCGCTTCACTCTCGGTCCGCAACCGAATCAACAGATCATCAGTATTACCGGCGGTCCCAGCCCGGCGATTTATCTGCGCGATCAAAAGGTGACCCTGGCTCAGCTCGGCCCAGCCCTCGACGAGACCAAGCGCGAAGGCCGCTCGGTGGTGATCAAGGCGGATCGACTTGTCTCCTATGACCTGGTGATGGCGGTCACGAACGCTGCCCTCGAGCGTGGCATCACCTCGGTTGCGCTCGCCACCACTCCGCAACAGTGAGCGCGGAAAGTATTGCTCCACCGCCGGGCGCGCTCCTCTTCCGCTGGGAACGTCCGCGCCGACGAAAGGTCGCAATCGCCGGGTTCCTGGCCGCTTCGACTGGTCTTCACGCCCTTTGTTTTTACCTCTTTCAAATCGTCTATCCGCCGACTATTTCCCTGCTGCCGCCCCCGGCCCGGGTCAGCTTGATCGCGCCAACCTCCGACGAAGCGCGTAATTTTCTGAACTGGCTGGAAGCGGAGGACCCAGCACTTGCCTCACGAACCCAGCGCTCGGCCGACGCCCGCGCCTTCCAGTTGCCGAAGCTCGCCCACCTCCCGTCCTATCAGGTGGTTCCGCCGCAACTGAAGGCGCTGCCGCCCCGCCGGATCCCGCAGGGCGCGCCTTCCGCGATGCCGCCTGCGCCCGTGCCGCTCGCGCCAGCGGCGCAACCGACGCCTGCCCTTCCCGTGGGCACGGCGCTGATTTTTTCCGATGGTTTGAGCCCGGCGGCCGCGCATCCTGATTTGAAGTTTACCGCCTCCACGCGCGAAACGCCGGAAAGCGCACGGTTCCGCCTCGCGGTCGATTCGTTAGGCGCGGTCCGTTACACTTTCCTCGAGCAGTCGTCCGGCGACGCGTCCTTGGATCAACAGGCGCGTCGCTACCTCGCCCTTTGCCGTTTTCAAAAAAACGGGATCGCCGCGGATGGCGATCTTATCTGGGCCACGGCGACCTTTGAATTTGGCAGCGATATCGAGAGGCCGAAGGCGGCGGAGCGCGGGCCGTGATCCGGGTCAGCCTGGCGGCGCTGGTCACGATTTATCTGCTCCTTTTTCTTGCGGCGGTTTTTCTCCTCTGGATATTTGGCGAGTGGAATCGTCGACGCCGTGAGCAGCGGGCGCTGCGCCACCGGCTGCGGTGTGTGATTTGCGCTTTCGAGTTCGAGGATCGAACCTCGACGCTTCTGCCCCGCTGTCCGCGCTGCGGCAGCTTGAACGAACGTTTTAAACTGGATCGAATTTAATCATGGGAATGTGGATTGGCCGGAATCGCAAAGCGCGCGTGAGCTACGGGTTCGACGAGATTGCGCTCGTCCCCGGTCGCGTCACGATCAACCCTAACGAAGTCGACATCACCTGGCGTCTCTCGCGCCGCGACGAGGAAGCGCTTGAATTCAAGATCCCGATCCTGGCCAGCGCCATGGATGGAGTGGTCGATGTCCGTTTTGCGATCGAGATGGGTAAGCTCGGCGGACTCGCCGTGCTCAATCTCGAGGGGGTGCAATGTCGCTACAAAAACCCGCAGGAAGTGCTGCAAAAAATCGTCGAGGCGGACAAATCGGACGTGACCGCGCTTCTGCAAAAAATCTACACGGAACCCGTCCAGGAAGATCTGATTGCGGCCCGCATCCGGGAGATCAAGGACGCGGGCGTGCCGGCGGCGGTCAGCTCGATTCCGCAGCGCGCGGAGAGCTTTGGCCAGATCGCGCAGGAAGCCGGGGCCGACATTTTTGTCGTGCAAAGCACCGTCTCGACCGTGCGCCATGTCTCCTCCGAATATAAGTCGCTCGAGCTGGCGAAGTTCTGCCAGCGAGATGCGCATTCCGGTCATCGTTGGGAACACCGTTGGCTTCGATGCCACTTACGAGATCATGGAATGCGGACCGGCCGCCGTTCTCATTGGAGTCGGGCCCGGCGCGGCCTGCACCTCGCGCGGTGTGCTCGGTCTCGGCGTGCCGCAAGTGACCGCGACGGTCGATTGCGCGGCGGCACGCGACGCCTATTTCAAAAAAACGGCGCGCTACGTTTCCATCATCACCGATGGCGGGATGAGCAAGGGCGGCGACGTCTGCAAAGCTTTCGCCTGTGGAGCGGACGCCGTCATGGTGGGGAGCGCGTTTGCCAAAGCCTACGAAGCGCCGGGCAGCGGTTATCATTGGGGGATGGCCACCCCGCATGCCAATCTGCCGCGCGGGACGCGAATCAAGGTCGGCGCGACCGGTTCGCTCAAGCAAATATTGTTTGGCCCGGCCGAAGTGGACGACGGCAGTCAAAACCTGATCGGCGCCATCACCACCTGCATGGGTAATGTCGGGGCCAGTTCACTCCCGGAATTTCAACAAACCGAGATCATCATCGCCCCTCGATCCGGACCGAAGGCAAGCTCTTCCAGACCGTCCAGAGCGTCGGGATGGGAACGCGCTAGCGCGGAGTGACAAGTGACCAGTGATGAGTGACAAGTAATCGTCGTGATCCTGCCGCTCATCACTTTCTAAAATGAATCGCCGCGTCGTCATCACTGGAATGGGTGTGGCCACGCCGTTGGGCATGGAGCTGGAACCCTATTGGCAGAACCTGCTCGAGGGACGCAGCGGCATCGTCGAGATCTCACGCTTCGATACCACCGGCTACGATTGCACGGATTGCGGGCGAGATCCGCGACTTCGATCCGAAGAGCGTTTTCAACAACCCAAAAGAGCACAAGCGGACCGACCGCTTCGCTCATCTCGCGATGGCCGCGACGAAAAGCGCGATGCGCGATTCCGGGATCGATCTCGACAAAGTGAATCGCGATCGCTTCGGCGTGCTGGTGAGCAGCGGCATCGGTGGCCTGAAGACGCTCGAGGATCAGCACACGGCGCTGGTCACCAAGGGCCCTTCGCGCGTTTCCGCGTTCACCATTCCCATGCTGATCAGCAACATGGCGAGCGGGCTCATCTCGATGGAGTTTGGATTGCGCGGGCCTAACATGTGCATCGTGACGGCCTGTGCGACTTCCAATAACGCCATCGGCGAAGCCTGGCGGATTATTAAATTTGGCGACGCCGATATCTTCCTTGCCGGCGGTTCCGAAGCGGCCATCATCCCGATTGGTCTCGGCGGCTTCGGGGCCATGAAAGCGCTCAGCACGCGCAATAACGAGCCCCAGCGCGCCTCCCGGCCTTTCGACCGCGACCGCGACGGTTTCGTGATGGGCGAAGGCGCGGGCGTGATGGTGGTGGAGGAACTGGAACATGCCAAGGCACGCGGCGCGAAAATCTGGTGCGAGCTGGCAGGTTACGGACTTTCCAGCGATGCCTATCACATGACGGCGCCGCCGCCCGATGGCGATGGCGCGGCGCGCGCCATGAAAATGTCACTCGATCACGCGGGAATCTCCCCCAGCGATGTCGACTACGTGAACGCGCACGCCACCTCTACTGGCCTGGGCGATATTTGCGAGACGCGCGCGATCAAAACCGTTTTCGGCGAACACGCCAAAAACGGGCTCGCCATCAGCTCCACCAAATCGATGACCGGCCACTTGTTAGGCGGAGCGGGTGCGATTGAGATGGCGGCCTGCGCGATGGCCATTCGCGACGGCAAAATCCCGCCCACGATCAACCTCGATAATCCCGATCCGGAGTGTGATCTCGATTACACGGCGAACGTGGCGCGCGAGAAAAAAGTGCGGGTCGCGGTGAACAACTCCTTCGGTTTCGGCGGCCACAACGCCACCCTCGTCGTGACCGAATTTCGGGAGTGAGGGCGCTCTCCTTTGATGAATGCCGGCCCTCCCAGGGTTAGACCTTGACTTTTTCCGCACGGCTGGCTCAAATCAGCGCCGATCTCCGCTAATTACTTTTGGGAGCCCTCCGAAAAACCTCCTTATGTTGCGCATTCACCTGATTTTTAGTCTCCTGCTCTCGATCATGTTTGCCGAGGGCGTTTTCGCCCGCGGTTTTCTCACCGGCCGCAATTATCCGAGCGGTGATTTTCCCACTGCCGCCGTGGTGGTTGACCTCAACAATGATCAGATCGCCGACATCGTGAGCGCGAACCTCGTCGGCAAAAACGTGAGCGTCCTTCTCGGGAAAGCCTCGGGCGGTTTTAGCACGGCGAATACCTTTGCCGTCGGCGCAGGCGCGTTCGAGTTGGCCAGCGGCGACCTAAATGGTGATGGTAAGGCCGATCTCGCAGTGACCGACGGGCTAAATTCCGTTTACATCGTGCTCGGCCAAGGCGACGGCACTTTCGGCCCGCCCTCTGCCATCATCCTGCACCGGACGACCAACGGGGTCGAGATCGCCGACCTGAACGGCGACGGCAAGCCTGATCTGGCGGTGGCTGATGGACTTCCGAATAATTCCGGAGAAATCGCGGTGCTTCTGGCGGACGGAAGTGGGGGCTTCGCCGCGCCCGTCTACTACGAACTCAACAGCAAAGCGAGGCATTTGGTGACGAGCGACCTAAACGGGGATGGCAAACTCGATCTTGCGGTCGCGCTGGAGGATTTCGGCGGTCGTAAGGGCAGCCTGGCGGTTTTGCTCGGGAATGGCGACGGCACATTTCAGCCGGCGATGACCTCCGTTCGAGGCGCAGCTGCCTCCGACGTTGCAGCGGGTGATTTCAACGGCGACGGCCAGACAGACCTGGCGTTGGCCGGCGAGATTATCGGTATCGTTCGGGTCGTCCTCGGGAATGGGGACGGCACTTTTCAGGCGCCGATTGATCATCCGTTTAACGGCTCCTCCTCTACGGTGGTGGCCGCCGATTTAAATCGCGATGGTCGACTTGATCTATTGATCGGAGGTTCACCGGCCACCGTCCTGCTCGGGAAGGGCGACGGCTCCTTCGGGCCAGGCACGGCTTATGGGATCGGCTCAACCGTTGGTTACATAAACGGGGACAAGATCCTCGATGTGGTAGGGGCCGGTCAATATTCCGCCATCGGTGTCTTCCTCGGCCAGGGGGACGGATCTTTCCGTGCGCCCCGGGCCTATCCGGTGGCGAGCCGATTGGACGCGTTCGATTTGGCGGATTTCAATCGTGACGGGCAACCCGACGTCGTTTTTGAAGGGTTGGGTTTCAGTGGCGGGAATATCATCCAGCTCCAGCTTGGAACGGCCGATGGCGAATTTGTGGAGGGCGCTACCTTCGGAAATATCGTCGCTGGATATGTGAAAGCCGGCGACTTCAATGGCGACGGGAATGCCGATTGCATCACAGCGGATCCAACTTTTGGTGAAATCACTCTCTTCCTGGGCCACGGCGACGGAACTTTTCAGGCCGGCCAATTAACCAAGGTATCCGGCTTCGATCCATCGCCGGTGGTGGCGGACTTTAATCATGATGGCCGTGATGATGTCGCGGTCGCGACGGCGGATGTCCTGACCATTCTTCTCGGACAGAGCGACGGCACTTTGCGGAAAGGTAACGTCTATGCCACGGGCCGTTTCCCGCAGTCGCCGATCTTGAGCGACTTCAACCATGATGGCAACCCAGACATCGCCGTGGCAAACATCCTAGGCGGCACGGTCGGCATTTATCTTGGTCGCGGGGATGGCACTTTCCAAACCACCCTAACGATCGCGACGCCGGATCCGGCCTTTCTGGCGGCGGGTGATTTCAACCGGGATGGTAACTCCGACTTGGTGATTGCTGGCAACTCGATCGACCTCCACCTCGGCAATGGTGACGGCACTTTTCAGAGCTCGCAGGTCATCTATCCCGGCAACGGAACGGTCCAGGTCGCCGACGCAGATGGCGATGGCAAGCTGGACGTCTTCGTCACGGCTGGTTTTGAGAGCCTGGTTTTGTTGCCTGGCAATGGCGACGGAACCTTTCGGCCCGGCGTTATGTTTGCGGTGGGTAGCTCATTTGTCGGCGATCTGGTCTTGCGGGATCTGACTGGCGACGGCATGCCCGAAGCAGTTGTGAGCAATCGTGGCAATTCATTTCTCGTCCTGCTCAACACCTTCCGGTCCCGCTAGCGCGCTCCAGCCCCAGGCGGGCAAGTCGCTTCGCGCTTCCAACGAGGGCTCATCGTAGTGCCCCGTCTGAGGGAGATTCCCTTCCTGTCTCCGCGTCATTTGCTCAGGCTTACTCCGTAGCGGAAGATGCTCGAAGGATGCCAGAGCTGGGAAAATGCTGGTCCTCTTAGGAGCGGTCATTGTTCTGGTCGGCCTGGCGCTTTGGAGCGGGATCGGCGCCGGCTGGTTGGGACGCCTTCCCGGCGACATCCGAATCGAGCGCGGTCACTCCGCCTTTTATTTCCCGATCGTCACCTGCATCATCATCAGCATCGTGATCAGCCTGCTTCTTTCGGTTTTCCGTAGTTAGGCGAAATGGTTCAGGCGGAAAAAAAGCTCCGACTCGAGCAGCACGTTGCGCGGCTGCGCAACTGCCGGCGCTGTCCGCTCATGCATCCGCCGCCGGTTTCCGGGGGTGCGGTGGTGAGCGAGGTGGTGCTCGTCGGCCAGGCCCCGGGCGTGCGCGAGCCGGTAGTCGGAAAGCCTTTCGCCTGGACCGCGGGAAAGACGCTTTTTCGCTGGTTCGAAGAGGCGGCTGGTCTGAACGAAGAAGTGATCCGCGCGAAGATTTATTTTGCGGCGGTCTGCCGTTGCTTTCCCGGCAAAGCGCCGGGTGGAAGCGATCGGGTCCCGAATCCGCAGGAGATCGCCAACTGCTCTTCCTGGCTCAAACGCGAGATAGAAATCCTCCAGCCCCAGCTCGTTATTCCGGTCGGAAAATTGGCCATCGCGCAGTTCATGGAGATCGGCAAACTCGACCAGGTGATCGGTCGCAGTTATCGCGTTCGGCGCGCGGAGCGGCAATTCGATCTCATCCCGCTGCCTCATCCCTCCGGCGCCTCGCCCTGGCACCGCATCCCGCCCGGGCGCGAACTCCTTCAGCAGGCTCTTGCGCTCATCGTTAGGCATGCCGCATTTCCAGGGGATGAATCAGGAAAGCAGGAAACCAGGAAAAAGGCGTGAGCCTCCCGCAGGCTGGATTTCATCAACTTCCTGCTTTCCTGCTTTCCTGATTCATCCTTTCATTCCTTATGCCTGACCGAATCCGGGTTCTCGTTTGGGGTGAAAATGTGCACGAGCGCAAGAACGCGGTGGTGGCAGAAATTTACCCGGACGGAATGCACAACTGCATCGCGGAAGGACTGCGCGAAGATGACGCCTTCGTCGTGGAAACGGCCACGCTGCAGGATAAGGAACACGGCCTAACGGAAAGCAGACTCGCCCAAACCGACGTCCTGCTTTGGTGGGGCCACGCCGCGCACGGCGAAGTAAAAGATGTGGTCGTCGAGCGGGTGCTCAGCCGCGTCTGGGAAGGAATGGGATTGACCGCGCTTCATTCCGCGCATTACTCAAAAATTTTCAAGCGCCTCATGGGCACGAGCTGTTCGCTGACCTGGCGCGAGGCGGGCGAGCGCGAACGGCTCTGGGTCTGCAATCCGGGCCACCCGATCGCGCGCGGGATCGATCGCTTTTTCGAGCTCGAGAACGCGGAGATGTATGGCGAACCGTTCGCCGTCCCAGCGCCGGACGAGATCATCTTTCTTTCCTGGTTTGAAGGCGGCGAAGTCTTTCGCAGCGGCTGCACCTGGAAACGGGGCAACGGCAAAATCTTTTACTTCCGTCCCGGGCACGAAACATACCCGATTTATTTTCATCCCGTCGTTAGGCAGGTGCTGCGCAACGCGGTCCGCTGGGCCGCGTTGAAGGGTCAACCGTGGATCGACAGATGCCCGAATGTCCCGGTCGAAGAGGCGCGCGAAAAGGTGATCGCGAGAGGCCCGCGCCTGCACCAGGAAGGCGAGGCCGGTTTTCGTTAGGTCGGCTACTTTCCCGGCAGGACTTTTTTCATCAGTGGGTCGATCCCATCCTGGGCAAACTCGCTTGCCGGATAACATCTTCTGCGCCTTTAGATACCAGCAAGGCTGGAACCGATTTCGCACCAGCGCTTTTGGCTGCACATCGGCTTGCGAAAAAATGAGCCCGGAAACTTCGGCCAGCGCCGGATTGCGCGGCCAGATTCGGTCGCTTCCTTGAGCTCGTTTTCTAGCGTCGCCATGTCGTTGACATCTTGCTGACGCTCAATGCCGGATGTCGTGGAATTTGATCGCGCCGCGCCGTCGGAGATCTGACCGCAAACCTCGCGGCCCAGTTGGTCAAAGAAATCGCGGGTCTGACGTCCGGTTCGACGCAGCGGAAGTGAGCGGGCGAGGACGCGACGAGCCTCGACAAAGCGGCGCCGCGGGCGCACGCTCTTTTATTATGAACTCACGCCGATTATTTCTGAGAAATGTCATCGGCTCGGCCGCTGCGGTGGCGGTCGTGTCGGTTGGGCGGTCGTTAGTTTCAGCGCAGGACAAGAATACTCCCCCGGCAACCAGCGCGCCGCCGCGTCCTCTGCCCATTGCCGCGGAGCGGGTGAAGGAATTTGTCAGCGCCGCGCACACGGATTTGCCGCTCACGCAAAAGCTGCTCGCGGCCGATTCCACCCTCATCAACGCGACTTGGGATTGGGGTGGAGGCGACTTCGAGACCGGACTGGGTGGCGCTTCGCACATGGGGCGTCCCGACATCGCACTTTTTCTCCTCGAGCACGGGGCGCGGCTCGATCTTTTCGCGGCTGCCATGCTCGGCCTCACGCCGGTGGTGAAACACGCCCTGGAGACTTACCCGGCGTTTCTCGACACTCCTGGACCGCATGGAATTCCGCTCCTCAACCATGCCAAAGCCGGCGGCGACCCGGCGAAAGAAGTGTTTCAATACCTGGAAGCGTTGGCCGGCAAAAAGAATTCGGCGCAGCCAACGTAAACCGCTGGCGGATTCAACCGACGGCTGAACGCGATGGATGTCTCGCCAAAGTTTCTCAGGTTCGCCGCGGGTTGCGCGCTTCTTACCGCCCTAACGACCCTGGCGGTTCATCTCATGCCCCAACTGTGGGCGGACGCGGACACTTTTGAGAAGCAGTTGGATCTCCGCCAGCGCGGACTATACCTGACGCGGCTCTGGATTGTGCTCGGTCATTGCCTCCTGGTGATGGTTTCGATGTATGCGATTTGCCTGCTCTCGTTTCGGGACAAACCAGGCTGGGCCGGTCTCGGGTTCCTGGCTTTCGTCGTCTTCGCTTTGACGGAGATCCTGCGGACTTCGCTCGCGCTCTTTGCGATCAACCGAAACTTGCGGATGCGGTACGCCACCAATCCGGACTCGGAGGTTCGTGGCCACATCCGCGCTCTGTTCGAAGCGTTTTCGGGTTTGAACGACGCGCTCTTTTTCATCTTTATCGTCGCCTTTTTTCTCGGCCTCCTGTGCTATGGCGCTGCGCTCGTGTCCGGAACCTCCGATCGCGCCATCGGTTTCCTGTTCCTGAGCTGGGCCGCGCTCACGCTCCCCGCGATCATCGAGGCGGTGACCGGCGTGGAGCCGCTTCCGGGAAAATTCGAATGGGTCGGCTATGGCTTTCAACCCATTGCCCGCGCTTCCATCGGGGTGTGGCTGTGGAAGAAGAGCTCGACCTGACTTCAACGCCGCGAAAGATCGTCGCGATAAATCGTTCCGCCTTTCATCACGAACCCGACGCGTCCGAGTAGAGCGACATCCTGCAAAGGATCGCCCGGCACGGCGATGAGATCGGCGAATTTTCCGGCGCTCACGCTGCCGACCCGATCGCTCCAACCAATGATCTCGGCATTTAGGCTGGTCGCGGCCACGATTCCGTCGGCCGGTGTTTCGCCGAGGCTGTGACGGACGGCGAACTCCTTCCAGTTTTCGCCGTGCTCGATGACGGCGGCGTCGGTTCCGAGACCGATCGGGATTTTGGCCGCGAGCGCCCGCTTGAAGCCGGCGAACATCACGCTCTTCATCTTGCGGCTGCGTTCGCGTTCTGCTTCCGGAATGTTGTTTTTCGCGCCGTCCTGTTCGATCGCCTCGATCACTCCGAGCGTCGGCACGTAATATGTCTTTCGATTGGACGCTTTGATTAGCGCAATGGCTTCGTCGTCGAGATCGGAGCCGTGATCGACCGTGCGCACTCCGGCGCGGATGGCGGCTTTGATTCCCGCGGCGCCGTGCGCGTGCGACGCGACTTGTCCTCCCCAGCGCGTCGCCTCCTCGACCGCGGCCTTAATTTCAGCGTCGGAATATTGCTGCCGGCCAGGCTCGATTCCCTTCGAAAGAACCGCGCCCGTCGCCATGATCTTGATGAAGTCGGCGCCGTTCTTGAAGTTGGTCCGGACTGCTTTGGTGATTTCGTCGGGGCCATCGGCGAGATTTTTCACGGTCGGCGCATCGAGATAGATCGAGAATTGTTTCGCGTCACCCGCGCCGCCGGTGGAGGAAACATAATTGCCCGCCACAAGCATGCGCGGCCCCGGGACTGCGCCGTCATTGATCGCGTCGCGCAGATCGACATCGACGTAAGGCCAGGTCGGCCCCATGTCGCGGCAGGTGGTGAAGCCCGCGCGCAGGGTGACGAGCGCATTGCGCGCGCCCCAGAGGGCGTCGTGTCCGGGCGTCGTTTTGGCCAGCGCATCTTCCCAATGCACGCCCATTTTTCCCGTGAGGTGAGTGTGCAAATCGATCAGGCCCGGGAGCAAAGTCGCATCGCCCAGATCGATCACCGTTGCGCCATTGGGAACCGCTAGGTTGGTCCCGACCTCGGCAATTTTTTCGCCTTCGATCCGCACCATTGCCGGAGTCAGGGCCGCGCCGCCGCGGCCGTCGAGCAGGCGTCCCGCTTTAAGGATAGTGACAGTCGCCGCAGTTGCTTGCATTTCCGCCGCCAGAAAGCAAAGCGCCATGACACAGCAACGCGATTTTGGAAAACCGAGGGCTTTCATTGACCCCATGAAGCGGACTCGCGTCGGACCGGTCAAGTGGGAATACCGTTTGGTGTCCACCGCTCGCGTGTCGTC
The DNA here is from genome assembly GCA_963749935.1 of uncultured Verrucomicrobiae bacterium. Taxonomy (GTDB): domain Bacteria; phylum Verrucomicrobiota; class Verrucomicrobiia; order Chthoniobacterales; family UBA10450; genus Palsa-1392. The sequence goes on along the minus strand of CAVVOH010000004.1, from coordinate 310,103 downwards.
AAAATCGACCAGAGGCACCCTAAAGGGTGGACACCGGACACTCGACTTCGTTGCAGATGACGGCATTTTGCCGGAATGGACGAATCGAAAATTTTGACCCGGGACCAGATCCCGGAAGCCGACAAATGGGACCTGTCTCACCTTTTCTCGAGCGCGGACAAATGGAGCGAAGACTTCGCCTGGATTCAGGCGGACCTATCCGCGCCTAACGACCTGGAAAGGCCGGGTCGGCGAATCGGCCGCGACGCTGGCCGAGATGCTCGAGTTCGAGAAGACGCTCGACCTGAAAATCGAGCGCGTCTATCACTACGCCTCGCTCCAACTGGCGGAGGACAGCTCAAATCCCGAGTATCTCGCGCGGATGGGGCAGCTGCAGAACTTGCTCACCATCATCGGCGAAGCGACCGCCTTTCTCGTCCCGGAAATCCAGGCGATCGAGGACGAAAAGTTCGCGCAATTTCTCGATCGATCCAGCGCTTGCAGGAATGGCGGATGCGCTTGCGCAAAGTGCGCCGAATGAAGCCGCACGTCCTCTCGGAAAAAGAAGAGCGCCTGCTCGCGCTGGGCAGTTCCGCGCTCGACGGCTACGACGACGCGTTCTCGCAACTAACCGACGTCGATATGAAATTCGGCGTCCTGCTCGATGAGAAGGGCGAGGAGCGGCCGCTCACCCAAAGCTCCTACAGCTCGTTTCTGGTCAAACGCGATCACGATTTGCGGAAACGCGCCTTCCTTCAATTCTACGCTGAATTTCAGGATCACCAGTTCACCCTCGCTTCGGCTCTCTCTTACTCGGTCAAGGCGGATGTCTTCCGGGCCCGGGCGCGAAACCATCCCTCCGCGCTGGACGCTTCGCTCTTCAAGGACGACATTCCGGTGCAGGTTTACGATGGGCTGATCGGCGTCCGTCCGGCAAAATCTGCAACCTCTCTACCGCTACTACGAACTGCGGAAGCGGGTCCTCGGGCTGGCGGAGCTGCATGCCTACGATACCTACGTACCGCTGGTCGCGGAGATCGAGACCGACATTTCCTTCGACGACGCCATCGAGCAAGTACTCGCCTCGCTGGCGCCGTTAGGCACGGAGTATGTCGAATCGTTAGGCGAAGGTCTGCGCGGGCGCTGGTGCGATCGCTACGAATCGAAAGGAAAACGGAGCGGCGCTTTCTCCAGCGGGAGCTACGGCGCGCCGCCTTACATCCTGATGAATTACAAGCACGACGTCTTTTCCGACGTTTACACGCTGGCGCACGAGGCCGGGCATTCGATGCACACCTGGTTTGCGCAGCGCCACTCAGCTCTATCCAGGACGCCGATTACCCGATCTTCCTCGCGGAGGTGGCATCGACCTTTAACGAAGAGCTGCTGACCCATCATCTCCTCGAGCAGACGAACGATCCGAAGATGCGCGCCTACATCATCAATCGCCAGATCGACGACATCCGCGGAACGCTCTTTCGGCAGACCATGTTTGCCGAGTTCGAGAAGATCATTCACGCGATCGAGGAGCGGGGCGAAGCGCTTACTCTCGATGTTTTCAAGACCGAGTATCGCAAGTTGCTCGAAGTCTACTTTGGTCCCGGCGTGATCCTCGATCCGGAGCTCGATCTGGAATGCCTGCGCATCCCGCATTTCTACAGTGCGTTTTACGTCTACAAATATGCGACCGGCGTTTCGGCCGCGATCGCGCTGGCCGAGCGTGTCCTCAGTCGGCGCACCCGGGTGCGGTCGAAGCTTACCTTGGCTTTTTGAAATCGGGCGGCTCCAAGTTTCCGCTCGAGACCTTGCTCGCGGCCGGGGTCGATATGCGCACGCCCGCGCCGGTCGAAAGCACACTGCGGCTTTTCGACCGCCGACTGAGCGAACTGGAGGCGCTCCTGTAGCAAGCGGCGCTCTCGTGCTGCCAGGCGGCGGCTCAGGCCCGGCAATTGCTATTTCATGAGTGGATGACACTCGAATGGCAATTGCGCAGCGCCTGCGGCTACGCGGAACTCGGGATGGATCGCGAATCCATCGCCGAGCTGAACGCAATCCCGAAAGGTCAGCAGGACCGGCCGGAAGTGCTGCAACTGCGCCTTCACCACTTGATGCTGCGCAAGTCGTGGCAGCGCGCGCTCGCCCTCAGCCGCAAACTTTGCCGGGTCGCGCCTGATTGCGGTGCCGGTTTCCTGCATGCTGGATTTTGTTTGAACCAGCTCGGCCGCACCGAAGACGCGCCGCAAGATTCTTTTGAAGGGTCCGCCCTGCTCTCCGCCGCGAGCCGATCTTCTTTTATAATCTCGGGTGTTATGAAGCTCTCCTCGGCCATCCGCGGGATGCCCAACGCCACCTCGAGACTAGTTTTCAAATGGACGCCAACTTTCGCGAGATCGCGAAAAAGGACCCGGATTTGAAGACGGTGCAGGCGCTTTTGTAGTCGAGCGCTCCGCCTGTCCAGTTTTCCAGCCATCTTGAAGGGAGCCAGTCTGGGCCGGCGGAGCGCCCGACCTACAATGCTCTTCGACGCTGCGCCTCACTTCTGCGAGCTTTACCCAATGCCGCGCGAAGTAGATTTGGTCATCGACGACATCGCTTTTGGCGGTAAGGGAGTCGGGCGCGCGGAGGGAAAGGCGGTCTTTGTCCCTTTCACGATCGAGGGCGAAGCGGTGACGGCGCGCGTCGTTAGGGAAAAAAAATCCTTTGCCGAAGCCGAGCTCGTCCGGGTGGACGAAACCTCGCCCAACCGTGTCGCTCCGCCCTGTCCATATTTCGGACGTTGCGGCGGGTGCAGCTACCAGCACATGCGCTACGAGCACCAGCTCCACTGGAAATCCAGGCAGGTTGCTCAGGCGTTGCAGCGGATCGGGAAATTCCGCGAGCCGCCCCTGCGTCCGATCGTTCCCTCGCCGCTAGATTACGAATATCGCAATCGCATCACCGTCCACGCCGAGAACGGCACCGTCGGATTCTTCCGCCACGATGCCCATCGCCTGATCGACATCGAGCAGTGCCCCATTGCCGCCCCGGAAGTGAATCAGGAACTGGCCGCGTTGCGCGCGCGCCGTCCGCGCGATGGGCACTATACCCTGCGCGCCACGCCAGATGGTCCGCGGGTCTTCTCACAGACGAACGACGCCGTCGCCACCCACCTCGCCGACTGCATCGCCAGTCTCATCCCGCCTGATCAATCCCTTCTTCTCGACGCCTACTGCGGCGCGGGCTTTTTCGGCAAGCGGCTGCTCGAGAAATTCACGCGAGTGGTCGGGCTCGACTGGGATATCCACGCCATCGCCGCGGCCCGCGCCGGGGCCACGCCTAACGAGACCTACCTCGACGGCGACATCGCGCCCCAGCTCGCTGGCGAACTGACCAACGCCGATCCCAGCCTAACGACCATTATCGTCGACCCGCCCGCCACCGGCCTCGGTTCTGATGTGCGCGAGGTCCTGCGCCAGCGTCCGGTCGCGACGCTCCTCTATGTCTCCTGCAATCCGCCGACCCTGGCCCGCGACCTGGCCGATCTCGGTCCCGCCTATCGGCTCGAGAGCGTCACCCCTTTCGACATGTTCCCGCAGACCGCCGAGATCGAAGTGCTGGCCCACCTCACAGCGGCCTAGATTTCGACCCGCGCGCCCAGCTCGACGACGCCGTTAGGCGGAAGGCAAAAGTAGGAGGTCACGTCGCCCGAGTTGCGGGTCATCCAGGCGAAGACCGTCCCGCGCCACGGCGACAATCCTTGTTTGTTGGTCGCCAGGATGGTCTCGCGGCCGATGAAATAGGTTGTCCGCATCGAGTGGAGTCGCAGGTCGCTTTCTTTCACGAGGGCGAGGGCGGCGGGGACGTCTGGCTTTTCCATGAAACCGAAGTGGATTTGCGCGCGCCAGAATCCCTCCTCCAGTTTCTCGAGCGAGACGCGATCCTTGAGGTTCGTTAGGTAAGGCACCTCCGCGGTGCGCACGGTCAGCAGGATGACGCGATCGTGCACCACCTTGTTGTGCTTGAGATTGTGCAATAGGGCGAGGGGCGTGCCGTGCCGATTGCCGGACATGTAGATCGCGGTCCCGGCTACGCGCGCGATGCGTTTGCTCTTCAGGTCGGGGAGGAGCGCGTCGAGCGGGATGCAGACGTCGCCGATGTGATCGCGCAAGACACGCCGGCCCTTTCGCCAGGTCAGCATGAGGAAAAGAATCACGCCCGAGATGAGAATCGGGAACCACCCGCCGTGTGCGATCTTGAGCATGTTGGCGCCGAAGAACGCAAGGTCGACCAGGATGAAAAAGGCGGCCACCGGAAAGGCCGCGAGTGCCGGCCAATTCCAGCGATGACGCGCGACGAGATAGAACAGGATGGTGGTGATCAACATCGTAGTCGTGATCGCCACGCCATAAGCCGCGGCGAGGTTGGAGGAAGAGCGGAAGCCCACCACCAATCCGATGCAGGAGAGCATCAGCAGCCAATTGACCACCGGCACGTAGATCTGCCCGATCACCCGGGCGGAGGTGTAATTCACCTTCAGGCGCGGGCTGTAGCCGAGCTGGATCGCCTGCATCGTTAGGGAAAACGCGCCGCTGATGATCGCCTGCGAGGCGATGACCGCGGCCGCCGTAGCGAGCACGACCAACGGGTAGAGCGCCCACCCAGGCGCCATATGGAAGAAAGGATTCACCGCCGCCTTCGGCTCGATCAGCAGCAGAGCGCCCTGACCCAAGTAGTTCAGAAGCAGAGCCGGCAGAACGATCACGAACCAGGTCAACCGGATAGGCGCGGTCCCGAAATGGCCGATATCGGCGTAGAGCGCCTCGCCGCCAGTGACGACGAGGAAGACCGCGCCGAGCACGACGAATCCACTGCGGCCATTGTGCAGGAAAAAGTTGAAACCGTGTGCGGGATTGACCGCGGCGAGTATCTGCGGGGCACGCAGGATCTGGTGCACGCCGAGGATTGCGATGGCGAGAAACCAGAGAATGGTGACCGGCCCAAAGATTTTCCCAACACTGGTCGTGCCCTTCGATTGAAAGAGGAAGAGACCGATCAAAATAGCCACCGCCAGCGGTACCACGTAGGGATCGAAAAACGGCGTGGCCGTGTGCAAACCCTCGACCGCGCCCAAGACCGAGATCGCGGGCGTAATCATGCCGTCGGCGTAGAGGAGCGCCGCGCCAAAGAGCCCGAGGAGAAAGAGATACTTTCCGCGTTTTACCGCCTCGCTTACCAGCGTGGCGAGGGCGAGAATGCCGCCTTCGCCCCGATTATCGGCGCGCAGAATCAGGATCAAATATTTGACCGAAATGATGATGAGGAGCGACCAGACAATGAGAGAAAGTACGCCAAGGATGTTGGCCGGATGCGGTGGTACCGCGTGAATCCCGTCGAAGCATTCGCGCAACGCATAAAGTGGGCTCGTGCCGATATCCCCATAGACAATCCCGAGGCTCGCGAGGCAGAGAAGGGCGAGCCGGCGAGTCGGTTTCGCGGCGTCGGCCGGGGGATGGATTGGAGCCATCAGGGTCGTGGCCGGGGGCTCGATCAGAGCATTCATGTTTTCGATGGAAATTTAGGTGCGCCCTCTCTGGGGAATAATTAAAAGGGTACTAAAATTCGTTAGCGCCCATTTCCCGCCCCATGGGATGCGCTAGATTCGCGGCGTGCTGGGAACGTCCAGTTCGCGCGATATGGAAAGGCTCTCTGCGGAAGACCTCGCGATCGGCGTGCTCGATGAAGGTGCCGCCGCCCCGCGGCCCGCGCTCGTCCCGTTCAAAGAATACGCCTTCGCCTTCTTCGGAGTCGCTGCCCTAACGATCGTCTGCTTGCTCCTTCGTCCCCTCATCGCTTACAGCGCCATCGCGCTTATCTTCCTGCTTGGGGTACTCATGGCCGGAATGGTTCTGCATCGGCGGCCGGTATTGTTGGCCGCGGCCCTGAGCGCGCTTTCCTGGAACTTCCTCTTCATTCCGCCGCTCTTCACCCTCCACATCGCGAAGTTCGAGGACGTGCTCACTTTCGCGACCTATTTCATCATCGCCATCACCGTCGGCGGCCTCACCGCGCAGCTCAAAGCGCGCGAGCATCTCGCTGCCCAGGTGCAATTGGCCCGGGAATCGGAGCGCCTGCGCAAGACCTTGCTCGATTGCGTCTCGCACGAATTGAAGACGCCGCTCGCCGCGATCGGCGCGGCCAGCCAGGAACTCGTCCGCGCCGCGCCCGACGTCCAGAACTCGGAGGCGCTCCAGCAGTTGGCCGATGAGATTCACGCCGGCTCCCGTCGGCTCAATCGGGTGGTCAACAACCTCCTCGACATGAATCGTCTCGAGAGCGGCGTCGTTAGGCCGCGGCAGGAATGGTGCGACGTGCGCGAACTTCTGGAGTCCGCGATCGAGATCGAGCGTGAGACGATCGCCGGCCGCGAAGTCCAGCTCGACGTCGCGGCCGATCTCCCGCTCGCCCTGCTCGATCACACTCTCATCGAGCAGGCCGTCGCCAAGCTCATGGCCAACGCCGTTAGTCACGCCGACGGGCGTTCGCCGATCGAGATTGATGCCGAATATGAAGTCAACCATCTCGTCATCTCGGTGAGCGATCGAGGCCCGGGCTTTCCCGCCGAGACTGCCGGCCGCATCTTCGAAAAATTCTATCGGGGTGACGGCCGCCGAGCCGGCGGGCTCGGTCTCGGTCTCTCGATCGCGCGCGGTTTTGTCGAGGCCCACGGCGGCACCATCCTGGCCGAGAATCGCGACGGCGGCGGCGCGCGTTTCACCATCCGCCTGCCCGTCCGCGTGACCGACGGCGACGCGGTCGATGCCAGCGTATGAAACCCACCCGCATCGCCCTCATCATCGACGACGAGAAACAAATTCGCCGTCTCCTGCGCATCGCGCTCGAAGGAGCCGGCCACCAGGTCTTCGAAGCCGAGACAGGCAAGGCCGGGCTCGAGGAAGTTGCCTACCGACGGCCCGACATCGTCCTGCTCGATCTCGGTTTGCCCGACATGGAGGGCGTGAAAGTTCTGCGTCGTCTCCGCGAATGGTCCGACGTGCCCGTCCTCATCCTTTCCGTGCGCGATGAGCCCGATGAAAAGGTCGCCGCGCTCGACGCCGGGGCCGACGATTACGTCACCAAGCCCTTCGACACCGCCGAGCTGCTTGCCCGGGTCCGCGCCTCGCAGCGGCGTTCGCTCAGCGAAACAAGCGAGCCGGTCTTCCAGGGCGGGTCGCCTGATGGTCGACTTCGCGGCCCGGCAAGTCCACCTCGACGGCATCGAGATCAAGCTCACCCCGACCGAATACTCCCTCCTTCGCGTGCTCGTGCAGAACGCCGGCAAAGTCGTCACCCACCGCCAACTGCTCCGCACGGTCTGGGGCGAGAAAGCCGAGAGCCAGGCGCAATATCTTCGCGTCTACGTCACCCATCTGCGCAAGAAGCTCGAGCCCAAGAAAGACGCGCCGAGCCTGATCAAGACCGAGGTCGGGATCGGCTACCGTCTCTCGACCGAGCTCGCCTAACGAATCGAGGGCGGCTCGCCCGTTAACGATCTTTTAGCACTTCCCGCTGTCATTTTAATTAACGGTCCCGCCGGCTCCGGGAGCAACTTTCGTCATGCAATCGATCGTGATGAGAGCGGCGCTTGAAAGTGTGGCGCGGCGGCAGGCCACTTCCCGGCGGAAGGCGCCGCCGCCCGTCCACGCCGAAGCCAACCCGGAGCTGACCACCCGGCCGGAGCCGCCCCAGGCGCCACTTTGGACCTGGTTCATTGAGAATCCGCGCCGCGCTGGAAAGCGCTGATCGCCCGCTTCACCGCCAGCCAGGGAAAAGTCATGATCGCCACCACTGCGCGGCGCCCGCGCAACGTCGACGTGCCGCGCGCCGCTTCCATCCTTTACGGCGACTGGGGGACGAGCAAGGCCTACGTCATCGGGCTCGCCTTCGCCGTGGCCGGCTACGCCTCCTTCTGGCTCATCGCGGCCATGTGCGTGCTCACCGCGCTCGTTGGTTTCAATTACATCATCATCTGCCGCCTCTACCCGGATGGCGGCGGGGTCTACGCCAGCGTGCGCCATCGCTCCGAGATCATCTCGATCGTCGGCGGGTTTCTTCTCATCGCCGACTACCTCGTCACTGCGGCGATCAGCGCCCTTTCCGCCTTCCAATACCTCGGGGTTCCGCATCCGGAACGTTTCGCGGCCGGCGCCATCCTCGCGATCGGTGCGCTCAACCTTCTCGGGCCGAAACACACGGGCGGTCTCGCCTTTCTCATCGCCGTGCCGACCGCGCTGGTGGTCCTTGTGCTCGGCGCCTTCTGTCTGCCGCATCTCGGCTTCGCCCTTCATCAAGTCCAGCCGCTTCACGGCGGGCTTGGCCAGAACTGGCAGGCCTTCGTCGGCATCGTGCTCGCGCTCTCCGGGGTGGAGGCGATCGCCAACGCCACCGGCGTGATGCGCCTCGACCCCGGGAGCACGGATGAGCGGCCGTCCGTTCGGCGCACCTCGACCCCCGCCATCCTCTGGGTGCTGGTCGAGGTCTGTTTTTTCACCGCGCTGTTCGGCCTGGCGGCGCACGCGTTGCCCGGCTTGCAGGTGGTCAACGGCGACGTCAATGCTCCCGGCGCCGCCGGGGTGCGCGACTACATGCTGCGCTACATGGGAGAGAACTTCGTCGGCGCCGCGCTCGGGCCGGGGCTCGGGCATATCTTCGCCGTCGTCGTGAGCATCGTCTTCGGTCTGCTTCTGCTCTCCGCCACCAATACCGCCGTGGTCGACCTCATCGCGATCCAGTTTCTCATGTCTCGGGATCGCGAGATGCCATCCATTTTCCAGCGCCTCAACCGCTGGGGCGTCCCCGCCTGGGGCATGATCCTCGCCGCCCTCGTGCCTGGGATCCTGGTCCTGGCCGTGCGGGACATGGCCGGCCTGGCTGACTTGTATGCCGTTGGCGTCGTGGGCGCCATCGCGACCAATCTCGGCGCCACCTCGACCGACCGGCAGCTCGCCATCCGGCGCCCGGAGCGCCTCCTCATGTTCGTCACCTTCCTCGTCATGGCGGCGATCGAGATCTCGCTGCTCTTCGATAAACCGAACGCCCGTTATTTCGCCGTCACCATTCTCGCAGTCGGCCTGATCCTTCGCGGGCTCGTGCAGGAACGCCGGATGAAGAACGGCGAAGTCGCGCCCGCCACCGTTCCAGCTCACTCCGCCAACGGCTCGGGCGAGGGGATGCTCTGTGCCATTCGCGGCCCGGGGCGCACGCTCGATTTTGCCCTGCGCGAGGCCCGCGAGACGGGTCGGCGGCTTTATCTGCTCTTCGTCCGCGAGCAATCCTTCATTACCAAACAGGATACCGCCCGCCAATGGCAGGACGACCCGGAGGCGCGCGCCATTTTCGAGAACGCCCGGGCCCGGTCGCCCGCGCAGCCACCGCTCTTTTGCTACGCGGTCAGCGAATCGGCCGCGCAGACCATCGTCGACATCGCGGCCACGGTCGGCGCGGCGCGGCTCATCCTCGGCGCGCCCGGCCGGCCGGCCATGACCCGGCTCCTCCGCGGCAACCTCGTCCAAGAAGTCTCCGAGATTTTGCCGGAAGAGATCGATCTCCTCGTCTACGCCTAGGCGCTCCCTGCAGTAGGGCTGAACTCTTGCAGCCGTTGCGGTCGGGCAACGCCGTCCTCCCTCGATTGTGATGGTTGAAGGAGCGGCCTAAAAGCAAGAAAGCCGCAGAACTCACGCGGAGCTCTGCGGCTTCTTGATAGGTTCTTGCGGAGTTAGAACGTGAGCGAGAGGCCCGCGTATCCGGAGCGGCCGGGAGCGGGTTCGATCGAGCCGTTGAAGAAGACGCGCGAGTAATACTTCTCGTCGCCGATGTTGGAGATACCGGCGATGACCTTCAGGTTCTTGGTGATTCTATAGTCACCCGCGATGTTGAAGACGACATAGGACGGGATCTTGGCCGGAATGGTCGGCGTGCCAGTGTTGGCGTCGGCCCAAAACTCATCCGAGACGTACACCGCGCTGAAGGTGATGTCGAAGACATTGTCGTGACTGAGCTGGATGCCGCCCTTGAAAAGGACACTTGGCGCGTACGCGGGCGTGTTACCCACCTGCCCCGGGATTTCGCTCTCGGTGAATTCCGCGTCCAGCAGTTGCAGGTTGCTAAAGACGTTCAGGTGCCAGCCAACGAAGGAGTGTTGCATGGAGCGGTTGATAGGACCGTGCTCGTCCTTGGCGTCCTTGCCATCGACCTCGGCGGCGTCGGGCAGGCCCGTGCCGCGGAAGAGTTCCATGAAGTCATAGGAGATTTCGCCCTCGAAGCCGCGATGCCGCGTACTGCCGCTATTCACGATCACGAAGTCGGTCGGTGAGAAGCTTTGCGTCTCGGTGCGGTTATCGAACTCGATCCAGAAGAGGCCGACGTCGTACCAAAGGCCCTTGATCGGTGTGCCGTGCACGCCGAGCTCGAAATCGAGCGACTTAAAGGGATCGGGAGTGTTGGCAGCGTTGAGCGGTTGAAAGGGGGAGGAGACGTCGAAGTATCGAGTCGGCCGCCAACCTGAGGAAGCGCTGAAGTAAGTTTCGTTCAAGTGACCAAAGTCATTCCCCAGACCTATGCCCCAAAGTGGCACCGTATGATCGGCGTTCCGGTTGCCAAGAGTCGGGCCGATATTGGTGTCGACTTCGACCGACTCATGATCGAGTCGGAAAGAAGGCACGATATGGAATTTTCCGAAACGGAAAATGTTCTCGATGAAGAAAGCCTGGTAATCTGAGTTACGCGACTGATCGAGGGTATGGACACCGGAGGTATCGAAGCGATCGGCCGTGAGATCGAAGGTGCTGTAGCGATTGATGGGTGAATCGCCGTGATAGATAGTCGTGCCAAAGGTAAGTGTGCTCCCTTTCAGCATGGTGCCCTCGCCCCAGTTATCGCGCAGGCGAATATCGATACCGCCATTATTGAACTCATCCGTCTGAAGAGTGGTGGGGAAGGGGGGCGCGCCCCGGAAGCTTTGGTTGCGGTTGTCGATATCCTGGTGGGTATACCAAGCCTTGGCCTGCAGAAGCCAGCCCTCGGCAAATTTCCATTCATCGCGCAGGACGACGGAATACCGGTCGACCCATGCGCGATCGAACGGAGCTGGAGAGAAATCGGGGTTGTCGTTGAATTGCTGTATGGTGAGACGGCCCGGATCGCCTCCTTCAAACTGGCCGCCGTGGAAATCGAGACCGATGACGTGGTCTTCGTTCAGGTGATAAGCGAGCGCGAGATTGGATTGCCATTGGTCGAATTCGTTGTTGTCCCGCTGGCCCTCGGAGCGGGTATAGAAACCATCGAGCCGGAAGTCGAGCGGTCCGACCGCTCCCTCGATCACGTTATAAGTCTGGTAGAGACCATCCGAACCGCCCACCTGCTCGGTCGTGAAGCGGAACGGCCCACCGGGCGTGGGTCGGCGGGAGACGAAGTTTACCGCCGGTGCCGGCTCCGGCCCGTAAAGCAGGCTGCTGCCGCCGCGGATCTCCTGGATTTCGCTCACGCTCTGCGGCACAGGCAGGTAGTAGAGCGTGGGGAATCCGATCCAATCGCTCGCCAGCGGTATGCCATCGAGCAGAACGGTGACGAATTCCGACTCCTGCGGATTGCCGATGCCGCGATAGGTGAGATTGAATTGGCCGGGCGTGTTCTGCTCGGTGATGAGCAGGCCGGGCGCCTTCGTGAAAAGCTCCTGCAGGTTGTTGTTCACCACCGTCGGCTGCTGGTCGAGCTTTATCACGGTCGCCTTCTTGGTTACGGTGATCTCGGTCCCGGAGACTTCGCTCATGATGTGGTTGAGTTTTGCCTTCCAATCATCGAACGGTGTCGGGCTCGGGACGGCCTCCCCGCGGACGATGATCTGAGGGGTGTCGGCGGATTGCGCAAGGACGGTCGAGGGCAATATTGCCGCCAACCCCGATAACCCCAGACCGACAAAACTTCCGAGAAAGAATTGTCGCCGAGACCTCCTAAACTGACATGTGTGTAAGCTCATTGCGGCGATGAATTACATTACCGTAATGCTGGCGACAAGAGAAAAAATGGCCAAAAACGTCGCTCTGGGCTCGGTTTCTTGACCACTGTCGGGCGCGGAGACGGTTTTGTTTGGTTTCCGGGGGCTGGTGGGCTATAGGAACGTCGATGCGAGCAGTCGTGCGAGTTCTATTGGTTCTGGCGCTGACCCTTTCCCTGGGTACGGCGATCAGGCCGGCACAGGCGACGGTGTCGCGATCGATCGAGGTGGACTGTTGCGCCCTGATGAAATCGGGCTCGCCGGCGAAGGATTGCGGCCACCAGAGCCCGACGTCGGTTCCTGATCAGCAATGTTGCGCGGCCTGTCTTCTTGGGCTCAGCCTTTTTGTCTCTCCCAGGTTGCGTTTGGTCCCGCCCCTCTCTGTTCCGGAGACTTTTGCCCCCTTTTCGGCCCGACTGTATTTCCTCAGCCATCAGCCCGCTGTGCCGCCCCCGCGACCTGCGCTCGTTTAACTGCGTCGGCCTCGCCCGTTCGCTAGGCGGGGGGACAGGGAAACTCAACCGGAGGATACACATGAAATATCTACTCATGATCCTTGCGGCCACGGCGTTCATCAGCACTGCCAGCGCAACTTCGCGCCTGGCGGATTGCTGCACGGGCGGCGCCTGCTGCATGGTCGATCTCGGTTGCTGCCACTAAGGCAGCTAGTTTAAGCGGGGCCCTCGCTGGAGAAATCCGGTGGGGGCCTTTGCCCGCCTACCACTTGAGCAGCGGGCTATCGCCATCTGAATTCTGGGAAGAACGCCCCGTCTCCTCGAACAAGCGACTCGCGACCAATCGTTGATCATCGAGGTCTCTTAACGTCGTGCTATTCCCGGCGTAGTTTGTCCTCCGGCGCGATGTCTTCCCGTTAGGGCGGGCAAGCAGCCGCTAATCTTTGGCAACCGAACGACAGCGGGACGTTTGCGATTATGAAACGATGCGAAGTCATGCGGCTTCGCTATCTCGTCGTCGCGCCCGTTCTCATTTTACTCTTCGCCGCTCGTCTTAGGGCGCAGGAGGCAGTAGCTTCTCCGACCCCTACGCCTAACGAGACGGATTCCGCTACGCCCGAGCTCATCATCACCGGCCAGGAGCTGCCGCCTTATCGTGCAATCGAGGCGACTTCCGCGACCCGGCTGCCAGCCCCGATCGTCGATACCGATCGTTCCGTGCAGGTGATTACCCGCCAGATCCTGGAGGACCGCAATATTATCGATCCCCAGGAAGCGGCGCAGAATGTGAGCGGCGTCCAGCGGGGCTGATCGCGCACCCGTGTCGGCGAGGTCTTTTTCATCTAATCTCACATCCCGCTGCCACGCGCGCTCTCGCCAGTGGTAGCTCATCGTGTTCTCGTTAGGCGCAAGTCTCCGTGATACTTAAGCCACGCATCGATATCCAGGTTGCTCTGATTCTCGCTGGCGTCTTCTTCGCATTTGTCGGCTTCGGCTCCGCCTTCCGTCCGGCATCAGTCTGCCTACGGGACAGCGTATTTCGGCCGGGCCACAGCGTTCATGTTCCGCGGAAGATTATCGCGACCATCGGTAGAGACGAGTCCGTTCGTGGGCGTCTCATCTCCATTGCATTAGCACCGGCAGCAAAGTGCCGATACAGGCCAGAAACTATTGCGAGCTCGAAGCTTTTCTTGCACACTGCAAAGCACCTGGACTCCCAACGACCTAACCATGCAATGGAGCGAACAGCGGACCGCTGTCGCTCCTCATTTGAGATGACTTTCAAGCTTCCACCCCAAAGCGACACCCGGTTTGGCCCGCCGCCGCCCATCTTGTTCTCATTAGCCCTCAACGCCACACGCCATGCCAGACTCCGCTGGACACAGCACGACATCACTCTACGACTACACCGACAAGAGCGTTCCACAGGCCGGGTATGCCGCGATCGCCTACGGCGCCATCTCGTTTTTCGGCGGCTTGCTCGCGCTCGTGCAGTTTTATCTCTACCACACGCCAGCAAAGGGCAGTGTCCTGCCAGACGACTTCGCAGCGCAGCAGTATCTTTTGCATACGCCACTCGCCACCGCAATTACTGTCGTGTTCAGCGTTCTTATAGCTGCCATCTCAGGCGTCCTCGCATTCTTCATCTTCCGCCGCAGTCGAGTCGCCGTTCTCGTGACGATCGGCTTTGTAGTTGTACCTCAGCTTTACACCTGGTTCGTCGGGTTTTCGGTCGCTGGCACGCTCCTCAGTGTTGTCGTGGTTGCGTTTCTGCTTCGCGGCGCCAAAAGAATGTTTCAGGATCATGCGGAGGCTCAGCTCGAAGCCAGGAAAGAGGTCTAGGCTCAACTTAGAAGTGCAACGTTTGCCACTTGGTAACTAGGGATTGCTTGGGAACGGAAACGGGGTCGGGAACGGAATTGGGGTCGGTCTGTGCGGACTGCCGTTTTTTGCTTCTAGATGTCACTTATCATGCTGAAGTTGTTCGGGGCTTAAAAATGGCAACGTCTCATCTGTACCGTATTTGTCGTGGGCGCTGTCCTCATGGTCCGTGACGGCCTGACGATGGGTTATCTACATTTGCAGCCTGTTTCGCTCTCACTCGGTCCAGTGGACCGACGTTCATGAGTCTGCCGTTAGATACAGCATGGGAGCAAAGGAGCTTGCTGACCTTCTCAACCGCCTGCTGCACCAATATGCCAACACCCGCAACGGCTAACCCCTTAAAGAGGGTAAGGGTGATGTGTCTGGGAGCACGCAAATTGGTTAGCTCCAACTCTGGCCGGTGGAGCTGGAGGGGAAACGGCTGTGCATCGCGCTGCGCCCTGAAAATCCCAATCCGTAAACCTGATCAGTCCCGAAATTAAGATAGGAGATCGAAGTGTCAGCATCAGTACCTCTACATGTCAATGTCACTCGACGGGTATATCGCGGGTCCGAGCGACAAGCCGGGCAACCCAGGCGGTGACGGCTTCGACCGGTTGCACGAGTGGTTCGCTCCGGGTGGAGGGGAGTTTGTCCGACCCTCCGGGTCGGCCGGGGAGTTATTCGACGAGATGATGGCGGTCGGGGCGGTCGTGACGGGTCGGCGGACCGCGGAGCAGGCCGACCACTGGGGTGGTGATATTCACGGTCGCCCGATCTTCGTGCTCAGTCACCGGCCGCCGGACTCGTCGGTCACGAGTTATCCGTTGGTGAAGTATGTCAGCGATGGGGTCGCCAGCGCGATGGCTCAGGCAAAGGCCGCGGCCGGGGACCGAAACGTGATGCTGCATGGCGCGGAGACGGCACGGCGGGCACTCGAGGCCGGTGTGTTGGATGAGCTGCAAATTAGTCAGATCCCGGTGTTATTCGGTGGTGGCCGTCGGCTCTTCGAGGTGTTGCCGTCGCGCCTCGAGCTGGAGATCGTTCAGGTAATCGACACGCCGGAGGCCACCCACATCCGCTACCGTGTCCCTCACTGAACCGCTCGATAACCCCGGCGGCCGCGGGGGAGAGGTTGGAATCGGCGTTAGTCTGGGCGGATTGCCGTTCTTTGCTTCCTAGATGTCACTAATCATGCTGAAGTTGTTCGGCGCTTAAAGATGGCAACATGCACAGACCGACCCCGATTTCCCTTCCCCCGCACTCCGCGGTCGCTGAGCTCTGTCTCGTTAGGCGAGAGATATGGCGATGACGACGAGTGACATCGCGAGGATGACGCGACTACGACTCGGTTTGCTCCTCTGGCTGGCCGGGATGCTCGGGGTGGTGATGATCACGTTGACGGTGCTGCCCCAACTGCTGGGTAAGGTGCCGCTGCCGGCGCCGCTGTGGGTGATCTCGCTGGCGAGCCTGGCGCAGAGCACGGTTGTGCTGGCGCTTTTCGTGTGGGCAGGTGTTGCGCTTGCACCGAAGGTCGGGCTCCGCGCGCCGGCTTTTGAAGCGGCCGTGACGGCGCGGCCGATCGCCTCAGCGCTGCGGCCGCAGGTTCTGCCCGGCCTCGTTGGGGGTGTGCTGGGGGGAGCCGGGCTCTTCGCGATCGGCGGGTACGCCGCGCCGGCGGCCCTCGCGGCGGTGGAGCAGCAGTTTACCCTGCCGATTCTCGCCCGCGTGCTGTATGGCGGCATGACGGAGGAATTGCTTCTGCGGTGGGGCCTGATGACGGCGCTTGTCTGGCTAGCCTGGCGGTTCGTGCAACATCGGCAGGGCGCCCCGCGGACGGTTTACGTCTGGCTCGCCATCGTCGTGAGCGCGTTGCTGTTCGGCGCGGGGCATCTGCCGGCGGCGGCGGCGCTGATCGGACATTTGACGGGCGCGCTGGTGATGTTCGTGGTCGTGGCCAACGCTGCTTTCGGTGTGCTATTTGGTTACCTCTTCTGGCGATACGGATTGGAAGCGGCCATGATCGCTCACGGAACTGCGCACGTGGTGAGCTACCTCGCGGGCCTGCTCTGAAGTCGGGAGTTTGCGGAGAACCCTGGCTGGAGACGGGGAGGTGCCTTTACCCCAGAGTGACGGAGAAATAACTTGCCGGCCGGAAGGATGCATCGGTTACTCCCAGTCGCACAACGCATGGCCGAATCTTTTATCGAAGCGCCGGGGGTGCATCGGCCTCGCAATGTCGACTGGAAACGGGCCGCTGCGCTCCTCTACGGCGATTGGGGGACGAGCAAGGCTTACGTCATTGGTTTGGCTTTTGTCGCGGCCGGGTTCTCCTCTTTCCCCCTCATCCTGGCGGTCTGCGCGCTCACGGCCGTCGTCGGTTTCAATTACATTATCATCTGCGCCCATTTCCCCGATGGGGGCGGCGTTTATTCAGCGGCGCGTTCGCAAAGCCGCTTCCTGGCCTCGGCCGGGGCGCTCCTCCTGGTGGCGAATTTCCTCGTCACGGCCGCGCTCAGCGGTTGGGCGGCGGTCAGCTACTTCGGTGTGCCGCCGCAATATGCCCGGGTCGCGACCATGGCGCTGGTGGTGATCGTCGGGGCGATCAATTTTTTTGGGCCGAAACATAGCGGCAGCGTCTCGATTTACCTGGCGGTGCCGGCCGTCCTGACGGTGCTGGTGATTATCGGCCTGAGTGCCGGTTACTTGAACACCGACTCATCTCGAGCCGCGGCACGCCAATCTCAACGTGGCCTGGGCGCAATTCGTCGGCGTGATCCTCGCGCTCAGCGGCGTGGAAGCGGTGGCCAATATCACCGGGGTGATGAAGCTCGATCCGGGCTCGACTCCGGAACATCCGAAGGTCACGCGGACCGCGGCCAAGGCGATCATTCCGGTGGCGTTGGAAGTGGTGGTGGGCACGGCGCTGCTCGGCTGGGCGATGCTCTCGATGCCGAAAATGTTCACGCCGGAGCTGACCCAGCATTCCGAGGACATGCTCCGCTTTCTCGGCGAACACTACGGCTCGCTCGTGGTCGCGCAGTGGTTCGGGAGCGCCTTCGGGATTTTCGTCGGGGTGGTCTTCGGGTTTCTGCTTTTCAGCGCGGTCAATACCGCGGTGGTGGCGCTGATCGGCGTGATCTACATGATGGCGCAGGACGGCGAAATGCCGAAGCAACTGGCCCGGCTCAATCGCCACGGCGTGCCGCGCATCCCGCTTTTCGTCGCGGTCGTGATCCCGATCGTGATCCTGGCGGTGACCCCGAAGTTCGAAGGGCTGGCCGGGCTTTACGCGATCGGCGTGGTCGGAGCGATCGCGGTCAATCTCGGGTCCTGCACTTTCAACAAGAAGCTCGATCTGACCTGGTATCAACGCCTGCTCATGGGGATGACGTTCCTCATCCTGACCGCGGTCGAGCTCACCATCGCGAAGACGAAGCCGGACGCGCTCTTTTTCGCGATCTGCGTGCTCGGCATCGGCCTCGCCTTGCGCGCCTACTCGCACAAGCTCTCCGGTTTGAAGACGGTCACCATGACCAAGGAAGTGGCCGAGATGGTCGCGCCCAACCTGCCCGCCACGATGCAGCCGAGGCTCGAGGAAGGGCAGAAAATCATGGTCGCGGCGCGCGGGATCAATCCGGTGTTGAATTTCGCACTCGAAGAAGCGGCTCTGCGCAAGGCGGTCCTGTGCGTCGTCTACATCAAAGAAATGGCGGTTTATTTTTCCGGGGCGCCGATCGCGCGCGGGAGCACCAAATGGAAGGACGATCCGCAGGCCGGCGCGATTATGTCGCTCATGATCAAGGAAGGCGAGGCGCGTGGCGTCTGCGTGCAGCCGGTCTATGCGGTGAGCGAAGATGCTTCCGCCACGATTCTCGATCTCGCTGCCACCCTCGGGGTCGACTATATCATCCTCGGCGCGTCGCAGCGGCGTTCGCTCGCGGATCTGCTCCGGGGCAGCGTCGCGACCCAGATCGCGCAGCACCTTCCCGATTCGATCCGGCTGGTGATTTTCGGATGAGGATCCCGGTTGTAGGGCAACCGCCCCGGTTGCCCAGTTTCAAGGCCAAACGCCAAAATGGCCAGGCGGAGCGCCCGCCTGACAATTCGCGATGAAGGTGCTGGTTGCCGATTCGATTTCCCAGCGCGGAATCGACGAGTTGGCGGCGGGTGGCTTGCTCGAGACGGTCGTGCAAACCGGCCAGAGCGAAGCCGAGATCGTTCGGCTGATTCCCGGACTTCAGCGCGATCGTGGTCCGCAGCCAGACGAAAGTGACGGCGGCGATTCTGCAGGCGGGAGAGAAGTTGCGCGTTGTCGGCCGTGCCGGAGTGGGGGTCGACAATGTCGATGTCGAAGCCGCCACCCGCCGCGGTGTGATCGTGATGAACACGCCGGGCGGCAACACCATCTCGACGGCCGAGCACGCTTTCTCGCTCCTCGTTTCGGTGGCGCGAAAAATTCCGCAGGCGCATTCCAATTTGCAGGCCGGGAAGTGGGACCGGAAGCAATTTGAGGGCACGGAACTTTACAACAAAACGCTAGGCATCATCGGCATGGGCCGGATCGGCTCGGAGCTGAGCCGGCGCGCCATCGCCTTCGGGATGCGGGTGCTGGCCTACGATCCGTATCTCTCCTCGACCCGGGCGCGCTCCCTCCAGGTCGAATTGGTCGAGGAGATCGATGAGCTCCTGCCCCTGGCCGATTTCCTCACTCTGCACACCCCGCTTACCCCCGAGACCCATCATCTCCTCAATGCCGCCCGCCTCGCCAAAACGAAGCAGGGCGTGCGCCTGATCAATTGCGCGCGCGGCGGCTTGATCGATGAGGCGGCCCTCGTCGATTCGTTAGGCAACGGTCAGGTGGCGGGAGCGGCGCTCGATGTTTTCGAGACCGAACCGCTGCCGGCCGATTCGCCGCTGCGCGGAATTCCGAACCTGATTCTCACTCCGCACCTCGGGGCCTCGACCTTCGAGGCGCAGGAAAGCGTAGGAATCGAAATCGCGCAGGCCATCCGCGCCGCGCTGCTCGAGGGAACGATTCGCAATGCGATCAACATGCCGAACCTCGACGCCAAGACACTCGCCATTATCGGGCCGCACCTGCGTTTCGGCGAAAAGCTCGGTCGCTTTCTCTCGCAGGTCTCGCCCAAGCGGGTCGAGAATTTGCACATCAACTACAGCGGCAAGGTCAACGAAGTCGACACCACCGCGATCACGCGCTCGATCCTGAAAGGCTTCCTCCATCTGGCGGGCGGCGACGAGGTCAACGAAGTGAACGCGCCCGCTTTTGCGGAAACCCTGGGCATCAAGGTGACCGAGTCGCGCTTGAGCGCGCCGGGCGATTACACCGATCTACTGGAGTTGACCGCGGAGGCGGAAGGCAAAACGCTCTCGGTGGCCGGGCGCCTTCTTCGGCGCCACGCCGCGGATCGTCAGCATCAACAACCGCCCGGTTGAAGCACGTCCGCATGGAGTCTTGCTCGTGCTCGAAAACACCGACCGGCCCGGCATGATCGGGCGGATCGGGACATTGTTAGGCACGCACGGGGTCAATATCGCGACCATGTCGCTGAGCCGAAACCAGGCGGGCGGCCGCGCCCTCACCGTGCTCAATCTCGACTCCGCCCCACCGTCCGCACTCTTCGACGAGATCGCCGCCAGCGACGATATTCACAGCGCGCAGGTGGTGGAATTGTAGCCGGCGAAGCACGTCTCTTTATCTGGATCCTCGCGCCGTGCTGTGCCGGCTCGAGACGAAACGAGGAGGGGCCCCTCATTATTCGACCGCTTCC
Organism: uncultured Verrucomicrobiae bacterium; assembly: GCA_963749935.1. Classification (GTDB taxonomy): domain Bacteria; phylum Verrucomicrobiota; class Verrucomicrobiia; order Chthoniobacterales; family UBA10450; genus Palsa-1392. The sequence goes on along the minus strand of CAVVOH010000004.1, from coordinate 289,986 downwards.
GGGTTGCCATAAAACCATTGCCGTTCCCGGGCGCGATTCTTAGCATAACTCTATGAGCGCAATTCTTTGGACTCTCATCATCGGTCTCGTTGTCGGCGCGATCGCCAAGCTTCTCATGCCGGGCAAAGACCCGGGTGGCTGCATCATTACCATCCTGCTCGGTATCGCGGGCGCATTCGTGGCCGGATATCTCGGCCGCTTGCTCCATTGGTATGAACCAGGGCAGCCGGCCGGCTTCATCGCTTCGATCATCGGCGCGATGCTGCTCCTCCTCATCTACCGCCTGATCGCCGGCAAACGGGGTTGATTCCCTAACGAGGAAGGCGACTTCCTCTGCGATTGAATCGGGCTTCATCTTCGTCGATCTTCGGGGAGGGGATCGGCGCGGCCTTTTCGCCGTGGCCCCGTAAACATCAACAGGAGGAATTCTCATGCTCACCAACACCAAGGTCGTCGATGCGATCAACAAGCAGATCGGCAACGAGTTCGGCGCGGCCATGCAATACGTCGCGATCGCCGCTCATTTCTCGAGCGACGCGCTTCCGCAACTGGCGGAACATTTTTTCCGCCAAGCCGCGGAGGAAAACGATCACGCCATGCGTTTCATCAAATACGTCATCGATGCCGGTGGCAAGGTCGTCATCCCAGGCATCGCTGCCCCACAGCCCAGCTTCCAGAATGCCGAGGAAGCGATCAAGCTGTCGCTCGACCAGGAAATCGAGGTGACCCACCAGATCAACGCGCTGGTCGAACTGGCCCGATCCGAGAACGACTACATCACGATCAACTTCCTGCAGTGGTTCCTGACCGAGCAGCTCGAGGAAGTATCCTCAATGGATACGCTCCTCAAGATCGTGCAGCGCGGCGCGAATAACCTCCTCAGCGTGGAGGAATACCTGGCGCGCGTCGGAGTGAAGGGAGCGGGGCCCGGGGGGCATTGACAAGCGCTATTCCACGGTCACGCTCTTGGCCAAATTGCGCGGCTTATCTACGTCGCGGCCGAGAGCCACGGCGAGATGGTAGGCGAAAAGCTGGAGCGGGATCACAGTCAGCACCGGCATCGCGACATCGTCCGCGTCCGGGACGATGATGGTGTCGTCGACGATGCCCTTGAGCTTGCTCGCGCCACTTTCCGTCGTGACCGCGATGATCGGGCCTTTGCGCGCGCGCACCTGCTCGATGTTATTCATGTTCTTGGAGAAGACGGCGTCGTCCGGCGCGATGAAAACCGAAGGCAACTCCGGCTTCACGAGTGCAATGATGCCGTGCTTGAGTTCTGCGCTGGGGTGTCCTTCGGCGTAGAGATAGGTGATCTCTTTCAACTTAAGGGCGGCCTCGAGCGCGATCGGGAAATTGCACTGCCGGCCAAAGAAAAGCATGCCAGTGGCAGCGGCATATTTCTGCGCGACCTCTTTGATCTGGTCGCTCATTTTCAGGATCTGCTCGATCTTCTCGGGCAAGGCCTCGAGCGCTTCAATGATACACGTCCCTTCCGCGGTCGAAAGGTGGCGCATCCGGCCTAACAACAAGCCGATCAGGGTCAGGATAACCACTTGCGAGGTGAAGGATTTGGTCGCGGCCACGCCGATCTCCGGCCCGGCGTGCATGTAAACCCCGCCGTCGCTTTCGCGCGCGATCGTGCTCGCGACATTGTTGCAGATGCCTAACGTTCGAAAACCTTTGCGCTGGCTTTCGCGCAAAGCGCCCAGCGTGTCCGCCGTCTCGCCGCTCTGGCTGATGGCAAAGACGAGCGTATCGCCGGCCATGGGTGAATTGCGATGACGGAACTCGCTCGCGTATTCCACCTCGGTCGGAATATGGGCCAGTTGCTCGATCAAGTACTCGCCCACCATGCCGGCGTGCAACGCGGTCCCACAACCGGTCAAAACCACCCGGCCCACCTCGCGCAGTTCGGCGGGCGTCATGTTTAAGCCGCCCAGTTTGGCGGTGCATTCTTCGAGGCTGAGCCGGCCGCGCATCGCATCACGCACTGAGCCCGGCTGCTCAAAGATTTCCTTGAGCATGTAGTGCGGGTAATCGCCCTTTTTGATGTCTTCGGCCGTGAATTCGACCTTGCTGATGGCGTGGTTGCCACGTTCACCGGCCAGCGAGCTGATCTCGAATTTATCACGCTCGACCGCGACCAAATCGAAGTCATTCAGATAAACCGCGTCGCGGGTGTGGGCCACAATCGCGCTTACGTCGCTGGCCAGGAAGTTTTCGTCTTTGCCCACGCCCAGCACGAGCGGGCTGCCTCGCCGGGCGCCGACGATGAAATCAGGAATATCAGCATGCACCAGCGCGATGCCGTAGGTGCCGATGACTTGTTGCAGAGCAGAGCGTAGCGCCTCGACGAGCAGGGCCTTGTGTCGCCGCGGATCGGTCACCCCGACGGCGGAGTCGTCGTAAATTTTCCCAACGAGGTGCGCCAGCACTTCGGTGTCTGTCTCGGAAATGAAGTGGTGTTCGCCTTCCTGTAACAGGCTGTCCTTGATCTGCTGATAATTTTCGATCACGCCGTTGTGGACGAGGGCAAGCTTGCCGCTCTCGTCGAAATGCGGGTGGGCATTTTGGTCGGTCGGCTTGCCATGGGTGGCCCAGCGCGTGTGGCTGATGCCATAAGTGCCGTTGGCCGGATCCTCGGCCATCAATTTCGAGAGCCCGGCGATGCGACCGGCGCACTTGCGGGTCTCGACGTGGGCGCGATCGACGATCGCGACCCCGGCCGAATCGTAACCGCGGTACTCGAGCCGGCGCAGACCATCGAGCAAAATGGGCCCGGCTTCCGCTCGACCGACGTATCCGACGATGCCACACATAAGAGGGGATCGTGACACCTTCGCTCGCTCGAAGCAAGGAGCGGGAAATGGAAGGGGCGGGATGAAATGGACGCGTCGGGCAAGCTGGATCATCTTGGCCGAGATCATGCAGCAAAGACCTTCTCTCCCGCCGGGCACGACGCAGCGCACCCTCTCCATTATCATGGGTGGCGGCGCCGGCACACGCCTCTTTCCGCTGACCAAAGACCGGGCCAAACCGGCAGTGCCGTTAGGCGGAAAATATCGCCTGGTAGATATCCCGATCAGCAACTGCCTCAATTCCGGGCTGCGCTCGATTTATGTCCTGACCCAGTTCAACACCATGTCGCTCCACCGCCACATCCAGGCGAGCTACAAGTTCGACAATTTTTCGCGCAGTTTTGTCGATATTCTTGCGGCCCAACAGACACCGCTGAGCACGCAATGGTATCAGGGCACAGCTGACGCCGTCCGGCAAAACCTGCGCTATTTCCTGGAGCAGCCCTACGATTATTTCCTCATCCTGAGCGGTGATCAGCTCTACCGGATGGATTTCCGGATGCTGCTGCACCAGCACATTCGCTCCGGGGCGGATATCACCCTGGCAGTCACGCCGGTGCAACGCGCCGCTGCGTCCGATTTCGGCATCATGTTAAGTGGATCGGATCATCGGATCACCCGCTTCGAGGAAAAACCGAAAGAGGCGGCCTTGCTCGACGAGTTGAAACTCGATCGGGAGACGCTGGCCTCGATTGGCAAATCGCCGGAAGAGGAGCTCTACCAAGCCTCGATGGGCATCTACGTTTTCAATCGACAGGTGCTAATCGATTGTCTCGCGGATGAGATGGACGACTTCGGGAAGCACGTCATTCCGAAGGCGATCGGGGAGCGACATGTCAACGCCTATATCTTTGAGGGCTACTGGGAGGATATCGGGACGATCCGCGCCTTTTACGAGGCTAATCTCGACCTGACGAATCTGCTGCCGCAACTACAGTTTCTTCGAGGCGAACACGCCGATCTATACCCATCCGCGCTTTCTCCCGGGAAGTAAGATCAACGGCGCCACCCTGCGCCAGGCAATCATTTCCGACGGCTGCATCATTTCGGATGCCCATATCGAGCGAAGCGTGATCGGCGTGCGCAGCATCATTCGGAGCGGGGCGACGATCCGGAATAGCGTGATCATGGGGGGCGACCATTTCGAAGAATCAGCCCCGCAGGTTTCATCCGACATGCCGCGGATCGGGATCGGGCGTAATTGCGTGATCGATCGTGCGATTATCGACAAAAACGCGCGGATCGGTGATGGCGTGGTGATCACGCCGGAGGGCAAAGAAGCGAATCTCGACGCGCCCAATTACTACATCCGCGACGGAATCGTGGTGGTCCCAAAGGACGCGGTCATTCCGGCCGGATTCTGGATTTGAGCGGGCGCGCGATTCTAGAGGCCGGGGTCGCCCGGGCCGCCTGTCGTGCCGCCGCCGATCGCCGCCGGGGACATTGGCGCCCGTTTCCCAGCGGGCCGGTTTGTTCCAGGGAATATTCGACTCGCGCTGCGAATCGGGGTCGTTGATTAGCGCAGTCCGGGTTTTCTCGGTGGCACAGGAGGAAAAGGCCGCCGCGGCTGCGGTGGCCAGAAAAACGATCGTGAGACAGCGGGTGAGCTGACTACGAATTGGTGTTTCCAGCATAGATGACGGTATCTCCGGGTTGCACTTGGACGCCGCGCGCCAAGCTGTTGCTGATAATATCGCCTATCGATGTGGTTGGTTCAACCGAGGAGATGCGGATCCTGCCGATGAGCGCACCCTGGCGCATGACTAGCAGCTCGGAATTTGGCACTACGCCCTGCTGCTCGCCCATGCTCAGGACGACGAAATTGTAAGCCTGATTGACGGCCAGCACAGTGCCGTGGACGCCGGCCGTGTTTGCGCCCGAATCCCGCCGTTTTTTTTCCTCCTCCAAGGCCGCAACCCGGTCCTGGGCGCCTTTCACTTTATCCGCCAGCACGTCTTTTTCTTGTTCGGCCGCCTCCAGCTGACGACTTGGTATCGTCGAGCATCGCCTTCAATTCGTTAGGCGAAACGCCCTCCGGGGCTCCCGGCACCCCGCTCACGGTCGCGTCTGCGACCCGCTTCTGAAGGTCGGCGACCTGCCCTTCGCTGGCTTGCAACTTCGATTCGAGCTCGGCCTTTTCGTTTTGCGCCTTGCTCAACTCGGCCTCGATCCCGGCGGCCTTCTCTTCGGCCGCGCTCGCCTTGCTCGCGGCCGTCGCCAGATCGGTTTCGCGCGCTTTCAGCTTCTTCTCGGTTGCCGAGCGGGAGCGCTCCGCCGTTTCCTTCGCGCTCGGTGGTGCTGGCGAGTTCATCACGCAAGCCCGTCACCTTGTTTGTGTTTAAGTATCCAAAGACGAGCGACAACGCCATCAGGAGCGACGGAAATCCCGATCAATATCTTGGGCATGGTGACTGATGGCTAGGGAAGCGCGACAATGATGAACAGGTCAGAGGGAGCGTTTTGACCGGGACAGGCGGAAAAAGCAATCCCCAATTCGCGGATTTTGTTTCGCCGCGGAAAAGGCAGCCGCAGTCCCGCGCCCGTGATTCGAAATTGCGTCGTCTCTGCTTCCGGCCTATAGCAACAGCCTCATGGGACAACAACACCGAGTGAAAGTGAAGCGGAAGCGTCGCGAAGCTTACGTCGAGCGGAAACGCGTCGCGGCCAAGGCTCCACGCCGCCCGGCGGTGAAATCCCGGGCTAAAAAGGCGCCAGCCGCATCGAGCAAGAGCGCCTCGGCTAAAGACGCCGGTTGATTCCGGCGGATCCGCCGCTCTATCGTGCGCGGTGCGACCGCATTATCTCCTGGTCGACGGCCACAGCATTATCTTCGCCTGGCCCGAGCTGCTACACCTCCATCAACGTCGCACTTCCCTGGCCCGGGAGATGTTGATCAGGCAACTGCGCGATTATCAGGATTGGAGCGGGATTCGCGTGGTGGTCGTTTTCGACGGGCGCGGCCTGTCGATTTCACAGGAGGCCGAACCGGGCGAGATCCAGATCTTTTACTCGCGTGTTGGGCAAACGGCCGACTCGATTATCGAGCGGCTGGCGAGCAAATACGCCGAGCGCTTTCGGTTGGTGGTCGCAACGGGCGATTATTTGGAGCAGGAAACGGCTAGCGCCTGTGGCGCGGAAACGGTTTCACCGGAAGGGCTGCGCGAGCTTCTGCGCGAAGCGCGTCCTCGTTAGGCAGCTCCGGCCAGGACCGCTGGCGACGGATTGAGCGGCTCACGCTGAGCGCGCTTCCGGCAAGTGGCGAGGACCCGGGAGAGGACGCAGTAAAGTTGCTCGACCGGCAGATTCTTGCTTACGTAGCCGTTGGCCCCGGCCCGCAGGGCGGCGTGCATCTTCTCCTCCTCGTAGCCGACGCCGGTGAAGACGATGATTGGCAGGTCGGGTTGGATCTCGTGGATGTAGGAGATGAGCGAAATACCGTCTACTTTCGGCATGTTGAGATCGACTACGACCACTTCGCAGTCATGCATTTCGAGCCAGACGGCGGTCTGAAAGCCTTCGGTCAGGGTTTCGAGGTGTGCCCCTTCTCTTTGAGGTAGGCGGAAAGAAAGCGGGTGATGGAGGGATCGTCATCGATGACGAGAAAGTCGGCCCGGTCGCGGTTCAGGATTTTCATAGGTTTAAGGCTTCAGATGGCGGTAGCCACCATAATTTCTATAATCGAGTATAGCAGTAACCTTGCCACGGGTTCGACCAGGCCGACCCGTTCGGGGAGGAAAAGCGGCCGACCGGCGCTTTTGCACCCGCTGCGACTCGACCAAGGGTCTTTTCGGCCTCGAAAGTTTTCGTTGAAGAGCCGGGACGAGACCGCAGCGTAACCGCCCGATGTCCCGCGAATATACGCTCCAGCGCGCCCCTTCCGCGGCGACGATCAGCATCGATTATGCGGGCGAGTTGAATGAACAGCAGTACGCCGCCGTGACCGCGCCGCCCGGCCCGCTGCTTGTCATCGCCGGGGCCGGCTCCGGCAAGACGCGCACCCTCACCTATCGCGTCGCCTACCTGCTCGAGAACGGTGTCGACCCACGCAACATCCTCCTCCTTACCTTCACCAATAAAGCCGCGCGCCAGATGCTCGACCGCGTCGCCAACCTCCTCCCGGTCGACGCCAGCGGGCTCTGGGGCGGGACTTTCCATTCCATCGGCAACCGCATGTTGCGTCGCCACGGCAGCGCTCTCGGTTACACCAGCGGATTCACGATCATGGATCGCGAAGACCAGAAGGACTTGCTCAATTCGGTCGTCGCCAGCAGCGGGATCGACCCCAAGGAGATCCGATTCCCGAAAGGCGACGTGCTGGCTGACATTTTCAGTTTCGTGGTGAACACGGAACGTCCGATCGAGGAGTTGCTGGCCGAAAAGTTCCCTTACTTCCTGCCCCTCCTCGAGCAGATCAAGGACGTGCACGCGCGCTATGAGCGGCGGAAGAAATCGACCAACTCGCTCGACTTCGACGATCTGCTCGAGAAAACGCTCCGCATGTTGAAGGAACACGAGGAGGTCGCCGCGTTTTATCGCCGCCAGTTTCAATTCATCCTGGTCGACGAATACCAGGACACGAACAAAATCCAGGCCGATCTTCATCGACCTGCTCGCGGCCGAGCATCAGAACGTGATGGTGGTGGGCGACGACGCGCAGTCGATCTACTCCTGGCGCGGCGCCAATTTCCAAAACATCCTCGCCTTTCCACGGCGCTATCCCAATGCCCAGGTCTTCAAGATCGAGCTCAACTACCGGAGCGTGCCGGAGATTCTGCGGGTGGCGAACGCCGCCATCTCGGCCAATACCCAGCAGTTTCGGAAAGAACTGAGCGCCACCCGCCTAACGAAACAGGCTCGACCGGCCATGGTCGCGCTTGAACGATGGCGGCGAGCAGGCGCTCTTCATCGCTCAGCGCATCCTCGAGCTGCGCGATGAGGGGATTGAGCTGAACGAAATCGCGGTGCTCTACCGCTCGCATTATCACGCGGTCGAGTTGCAGCTCGAGCTTGTCGCGGCGCGGGATTCCTTATCAGATCACGAGCGGGATTCGATTCTTCGAGCAGGCTCACATCAAGGATGTCGCCGCCTTCATTCGATTCGTCGCCAACCCGCGCGACGAAGTCGCTTTCAAACGAATGGTCCGGCTCCTGCCGGGCATCGGCGGGAAGAGCGCGGAGAACCTTTGGCGGAGCTGGGAAGAATCGCTCGACAAAGACGCCGTCATCAGTTTCCTGGAGCGAGCGGCTTCTTCCCATGTCGGTCGGATCCCGGGCTCGGCGATCCTGGCAGCAACTGGCCGATACCCTGGACGAGATTGCGCCAAACGGCGCCCCCAAGCAGCCGACCGAGATGATCATGTCGATCGTCGAGGCGATCTACGACGACTACGCGAAGGCGAATTTCGCCAATTACGACCTGCGCAAGGAAGACCTGAATCAACTGGCCGGCTTCGCGCGTCAGTTCAAGGATATCCATGAATTTCTCTCCCAGCTCGCCCTCATCAGCAATGTCGACGCCGAGCCGGCAGTGAATCAGGCGGGAGACACCGAGGCGGTCAATCTCTCCTCCGTCCACCAGGCCAAGGGCCTCGAGTTCTACGCCGTCTTCGTCATCTGGCTGACCGACGGGATGTTCCCGAGCACGCGCTCCCTCGACACGCGCGAGGCGATCGAAGAAGAGCGGCGCCTCTTTTACGTCGCCGTAACTCGTGCCCGCGACGAACTCTACCTCACCTATCCGCACATGCGCCTGAACGCGGGCTACGGCGACATGTTCCAGCGCCCGTCACGCTTTCTAAAGGAAATCCCCACTACGCTGGTCGAGGACTGGAACGTCCGGCGCAGCTAACCGGAGCATCAGAATCTGCGAAGATCGGCTCAATCCGTGGATATATGAATCTGTCTTCTGACGAAAAAATCGCCGGTATCCTCGCCCCGCTCTTCGCCCTGCGAACGGAGAATGATCTCGGGGTGGGTGATGTTGCTGCCTTGCGCCAGTTCATCGATTGGTCGCGCGACCTTGGCTTCCGATTCGTCCAGCTCCTTCCAATTAATGAAACGGGGGGCGACAACAGTCCCTACAATGCAATCAGCTCGCGCGCGCTCGATCCCACCACGTTGGAGCTCGCCCCGGGCACGCCGGAGGATTTGTCCGAAGAAGCTTTCGACGAGGTAACCGCCGGGGTCGATTTTCCCGCCCTGCGCCGCGGCGGGGTGAAGTATCCGATCGTCAAACCGCTGAAACTGAAGTTGCTGGAGCGAGCCTTCAAATCCTTCGCGGTTCGCCTGCAAAAGGATCCGTCGCCGGGCGAGGCCTTGGCCGCCTTTTGCCAGGAACAAAGCGCCTGGCTGCCGGACTACACCCTTTTCCGCGTGCTGATGGAATTGAACGGCAATCGCGAAACTTGGGACGAGTGGCAGCCGGAACACGCCGACCTGGATCGTGCGCGGCGCTGGCTCGATTCGTTAGGCGAAAACGAGCGTGCGCCGCTCGAAGAACGCCGGTCATTTCACTGCTATGTGCAATGGATTGCCCATCAGCAATGGTGCGAGGTCAAAGCCTACGCAGAGTCGCGCGGGGTGGCGCTGATGGGCGACATCCCATTTGGGGTCAGCTACTACAGTGCCGACGTTTTTGCTCATCCCGAGCGCTTCGCGCTTGATTGGTCGGGGGGCGCCCCGCCAGAGCCCTATTTCAAAGACGACGAATTCACCCAGAAATGGGGGCAAAACTGGGGCATTCCCCTCTATCGCTGGGACGTGATGCGGAGCCGCAACTTCGATTGGTGGCGGCAGCGCGTCCGTGGCGTGCGGGAAATTTTTCACATTTTCCGCATCGATCACGTGCTCGGCTTTTATCGCATCTATGCCTTTCCCTGGCGGCCGCGACGGAATGCTGAGTTTCTCCCGTTAGGCTGGGAGGAAATGCAGGCTAGGACGGACGGCCGCCATCCGCAATTTGCGCCGCGCGACGATTGCAGCCGGCAAAATTGCGCGGCCAACCAGCGGGAGGGAGAGGAATACCTGCGCGTCGTCCTGGCCGAGTCCGGCCCGACCCGGGTGGTGGGTGAAGATCTTGGCACGGTGCCCGATTACATGCGGCCCAGCTTGCGTTCGTTAGGCATCGCCGGCTTCAAGATCCCGCAGTGGGAAAATGATCCCGAGCAGCGCTCCATTCCCGGGCACACCTATGAACGCCAATCGGTCGCCACCTTCGCCACCCACGATCACAAGCCGGTCCGGGCCCTTTGGGCAGAAGCCTTCGAAAAATCGTCTGAGAGTTCGCAACAGGCGCGGCACGATCTTGCGAAAATGGCGGAATTCGCCGGGATCGCTCCGCCTAACGAGCGGACGGATTTCGCGACCGAATTCTTTCCCGCCATCCTGGCAGGCGCTATTCCGCAGTGAATCCTGGATCGCACTCGTCATGATTACCGATCTGCTGGGCCGCAAGGAGCGGTTCAACGTCCCGGGAACGGCCGATGGATCGAATTGGACCCGACGTCTGCACACCACGATTGGCAAGCTGGGCCATGGTCGTGCCTTGCATCGGCAACTCAGGCTTGTGCAGGAACTCCTGCAACAAACCGGGCGAGCCTAATAATCTCAGCCATCTCCCAGTTTTGCTGCCGTTTTCTCCCGGGTGACAAGCCGGTGAAGAGCGGCTAGAAGGAAAGGATGAATTCACCCATCAAAGTCGCCGTCACCGGCGCGGCTGGTCAGATCGGATACTCCCTCCTTTTTCGCATTGCGTCGGGTTCGATGTTCGGGCCGGATCAGCCGGTGCACCTTTCTTTGATCGAAATTCCGCCGGCCCTCGGTGCGCTCGAAGGCGTGGTGATGGAATTGCACGATTGCGCTTTTCCTCTTCTCCAGGGCATCACTCCGACGGCCGATCTTTCGGAAGGCTTTCGGGACGTGAATTGGGCGCTGCTGGTTGGCAGCATTCCGCGCAAAGCGGGGATGGAACGCGGCGATTTGCTAGGCATCAACGGCAAGATCTTCATCGGACAGGGCCAGGCGATCGAAAAAAACGCCGCCTCCGACGTCCGCGTCCTCGTTGTCGGTAACCCTTGCAACACGAATTGTCTGATCGCGATGAACAATGCCAAATCAATTCCGCGCGACCGCTGGTTTGCCATGACCCGCCTCGACGAAAACCGCGGTAAAGCGCAGCTTGCGCAGAAAGCCGGGGTTGACGTCACCGAGGTCACGAACATGACCATCTGGGGCAACCACTCTGCAACGCAGTATCCAGATTTTTACAACGCGAAGATCGGCGGAAAAAATGCCGACCAAGTGATCGGTGACGAGCAATGGCTAAAGGAAACCTTCATCCCGACCGTGCAAAAGCGCGGCGCCGAGATAATCAAGGCGCGCGGCTCTTCCTCGGCCGCTTCAGCCGCGAACGCAGTGGTCGACACGGTGCGCGCCCTAACGACCGAGACAAAGGGCGATGACTGGCACAGCGTGGCGGTCTGTTCCGATGGCAGCTACGCGGTGGAGATGGATTTGATCAGCTCCTTTCCGATTCGATCCAGCGGCGGCAAATGGCAGATTTTTCCCGGTCTTCCGATTAACGAATTCAGCCGGGCGAAAATTGACGCCTCGGTTAGCGAATTGAAGGAAGAGAAAGATCTGGTCGGTGAGTTGATCTCATTACCGTAATCTTATTGCCACCCCGCGGCAGGACGAGGTTGTCGTCCTTGCGCAACCCGAAGCTGGAACAAAGCGAGTGAAGATCATCGCAACCACGACCTGGAATAGTCACGATATTGTCGAGACGTTCATCCGCCATTACCGCAAACTGGGCTTCGATCAGATGTTGGTGATGGATTTCGATTCCACCGACGGGACGAACGAAATCATTCGGTCCGACCTTTACCGGGATTTCATCCGAACCATTCCCTTTCCCAAGTTGGGGGACCTTGATTCGTCTCGCCTTTTCTTGGAACAGGCGAAAAGGGATTTCGATCCTGAAACGGATTGCCTGTTTTGCGATCCCGACGAACTGCTGGTCCTGCCCGAAGGAACTGGGTTGTCAGATTTGAGGCGCCCAGGCGCCAGCGCTGCGATCCTGCCTCGTTTCAATGTCACTGGCCGATTGTCTTCGGCCCAAAATTCTGGCGGGGACCTCTCTCCCTTAGGGACTCTCAATCTGCGCATTCAGAAGCCATCCCCACGCAAGTCTCGCGAAGATATGCGGAAGGATGTTCTCGTCCCGCCCTGGATCTATACCGCGCTTCCCGGAAAGGTCTTGGTTCGGTTGGGATCGGCTCTCTCGATTGGCGATGGCGACCACAGCGCGATCGTCAGCGACCAGCAGGTCTTGCCCGCTCCGGACGGCGTTTACTTATTGCATTTTCCCTTTCGAAGCTATGAGGCATTCGAAGAAAAAGTCAGGCTTGGGGCCAGTGACTTCGCGGCCAATCCCCACTCAGCAGAGACCTATGGCTGGCAAATCCGCCGTTGGCTGCGCATCGCGCAGGCGGGGAATCTCCGGGCCGAGTACTGGCAACAGTTCGTGCCCGACGAACAGGTCGAGCGCTTGATTGCAGATGGCACGCTCGCGCTCGACAACAGCATTAAGAGACTGCATGCGGTGGACCGGGATTTCGCGACCTCGCTTACAACGAGAGAACAAGATCGCAGATCGCCCTGATCTTATCGTTAGGCAAGTCGCGCCAGCAAGGCAGGCCAATCACGTTTCGGACCAGGAGATCTGTGTTCCTGGATTCATCTCGCGGGAATCCTTGGAATGCGGCATGTCGATGCAGGCCGCCTCCCCACCAACGGCGTGTCCCGATCTGCCCCCCGGTCAGTTTACGGCCGGCCGCTTCCGCCCCTGCTTCCGCGAGAGCAACTGTTACTGTGGAGCTGACCCAGCGCTCGCCGAATCCTTCCTGAATGATCGCTTTGGACTGGCCGGACAACTCGGTTGCGTAGGTCGCGGCGACGCGAGCAAAATCAGTGCGGGTTGCATCCCAGGTATCCAAGGCCGCGAGGCCGGTGGCGGCCGCGTACTCGCTCATCTTCCCGTTGAAAGCACTCACCGTAGCCTCACGCGAATCCCAAAAGCCGAAATTCGCTCGCTTTTGCAAATCTTGGATAAAGCCGGCATCGTTTCCAATGACGAAGCCGCCTTCGCCAATCCCAAGCACCTTGGTGGCATGGAGACTAACGACTGCCGGTATGGGACCTGCCCGAATCGTATCGAACATCGCTGCCGCGTCGATCACCACCGCCAGTCCGGTTTGCTTGCGAAACGAATTCCACCCGTCAAAATCAATCGGGTATCCAAAGGGACTGACGGGAATTACGGCCGAGACGGGACCAGGTGCGTGCCGCAGGAACTCTCGGGCCATGCGCGGCTCCAAAGCCCAGCTCCCAGGATCGACATCGACGATCCACGGGACCAATCCCGCGAGTACCGATTGCATGACCGGTCGCAGCGAAAGTCCAGGCGGGCACCATGCAGAAAGAGCCCGGTGGAAGGTCGAAGGTCAAGAGCGCAAGCGCCAGCCCAACCGTGGCATTGGCGGCCGTCGTGACCGCACCACCACCCGCATGCGCGGCGAGCCGTGCTTCGAATTCCTGCACGAGTGGGCCGCTGTTCGAATACCACCGGTTTTGATCGATCCGGCGCAAATAGGGAAAGATTTCATCAGCCAAAGGAAGGCGAGGCCGGGCCACGGGCACGTCTACTGCGAGGTCCGACTCGGCTTGCCAAAACGAATCTATCCTCACAGCGCCTCCTCCGAAGATTCCATGGGTACGCTACCCTGATTGTTATGCACAGCCTGAAGGTTCGGTTTTCGCATGTCTCGGCAGATTACCTGGGCCGGTGTTGCGGGTTTGGCGCAATCTAGAGCCGGCCCCGTCGCGGGCGAAGTGGTTTCTTCGTTGTCCCTCTCCGAGCGGATTCACCGGCAACCGCTATCCTATTCTCCGCCTTCATCAGTTGAAACGCGCCGCAGTCAAAAGATACGAAATGTTTTTCTCCACATCGGTCGCGGGAAAACCGGCACGACCGCAATTCAGAGTTTCTTCAGCATCAATCGTGAGATCCTCCGCGCGCATGGAATTCACTACGTCTTTGCCGATCGTGCCAGTTGGGGACGTGGTAATCACGGTTCTGCCAAGTCTTTCATCGATCAGCCGCCTCCTTTCTCGAGGCAGTGGGTGACGCCGAGCGCGACCGGATCATCGCGGCCGTCCGGCTGCTGAAAGGCGACGGCTAGGTCAGCTGGCGGCCCGTGAGCAGCTGGAAGGCTTCCCGATACTTTGCCGAGGTCTTCTCGATCACTTCGCTAGGCAAGCGTGGCCCGGGCGCGGTCTTGTCCCAATCGAGCGTCTCCAGATAATCGCGCACGAATTGTTTGTCGTAGCTGGGCGGGCTTTGGCCGGGCGCATAGCTGTCCGCCGGCCAGAACCGTGAGGAATCGGGGGTGAGGCATTCGTCGATCAGGATCAATTCGTTGTTTGTGAGGCCAAACTCGAACTTGGTGTCGGCCACGATGATGCCGCAGGTCGCGGCGTGCGCTTTGCCTTCCCGATAGACGCGCAGGCTCATTTCGCGGACGCGTTCCGCGTTCTCCGCGCCGATCATGGCGCAGCACTGCGCCCAATCGATGTTCAAATCATGGCCCGCTTCGTTTTTGGTTGAGGGAGTGAAAATCGGTTCCGGGAGTTCCGAGGCCAGTTGCAGACCTGGAGGCAATTTGTGTCCGCAAACTTCGCCGGTCGCCTGGTAATCCTTCCAACCCGAGCCGGCCAGATAGCCGCGGACGACGCATTCGACTGGCAGTGGTTGCGTCCTGCGCACCAGCATGGAACGCCCAGCCAACTGCTCGCGAAATAATTGCAACGTCTCCGGGAATTTCGCGAAGTCTGCGGTGATAAAATGATTCGTGGTAAAGGCAAATTTTTCGAACCAGAACGCGGAGATCCGATTCAGAACCGCTCCCTTGTCCGGGATTGCATCGGGCAGGATGACATCAAACGCGGAGAGCCGGTCGGTGGCGACGAAGAGAAGAGTTTCGCCGAGATCGAAGACTTCGCGCACCTTGCCGCTGCGCAGTTTGTGCACGCCGGGCAGGTCGAGTGAGACGAGAGTTTCGTTAGGCATAAAGGGAGAAGGAAGATAAGCGCGAACTGAGGTTTGTCGCCAGCGGGGGACTCGCGTCGCAAGGTCAGAATCGCTGGCCGATTGAGCTTGCGCGGTTTCCTGACAAAATGCCGCATGTCGCAAACTTTTCGTCGTCGTATTTGCCTGGTCCTTCTCCTCTCGGCGAGCACAGCGCTCGTCTCGGCCGCGCGGCCTAATCCGGCGAGCCCGGAGAAACGCGCCACCGCCTCGCCGACGCCATCTCCGTCGCCCACGCCCATGCTCTATTCACCGCAAACGCTGGCCGAACTGGTCAGGCTGCGCGATGCGGCGCTGAAGAGCGATTACGCCTACCGGCAGGTGGCGCATCTTTCGAACAACATCGGCCCGCGCCTGAGCGGCTCCGCCCAGGCGCAAAAAGCGGTCGAATACGTTGCCGATGAGCTAAAAGCCCTCGGCCTCGAAGTAAAGCTGGAGAAGGTGATGGTGCCGCATTGGGTGCGCGGGGAAGAAACCGCCGCGCTGGTGCAATTCCCCGGCCAGGCCGCGGGGACAACGCAAAAGATTGTACTGACCGCCCTTGGTGGGAGCGTGGCCACACCGGCCGACGGGCTTACCGCGGAAGTGCTGGTGGTGCGGGACTTCGATGAACTGAATTCGTTAGGCAAAGAAAAGGTGCGGGGCAGGATTGTCGTTTTCAACCGCGCTTTCGATAAACGCCTGGCTGCCCAAGGCCGCGGCGGTGACGCCTATGGCGAAGCAGTTGTCTATCGGAGCGATGGACCGAGCGCGGCCGCCCGTTTGGGCGCGGTCGCGGCCTTGGTTCGCTCCGTCGGCGGGGCAGCTTACCGTCTGCCCCACACCGGCCTGACGAAATATGCTGATGACGCTCCCCAGATTCCCGCGGCGGCGGTCACGGAAGAAGATGCAGAGCTTCTCGCTGCGCTTGTTCCGCAGGGGATAGTCAGCCTGCATCTTGTCCTCACTCCGCAACACTTGCCCGACGCCGTCAGTTACAACGTGATTGGCGATTTGAAGGGCAGTCAGCATCCCGAGCAGATCGTGATCGTCTCGGGACACTTGGATTCCTGGGACCTGGGAACGGGCGCGATCGACGATGGGGCCGGGGTGGCGGTCGCCATGCAGGCGGCTAATCTCGTTAGGCAGCTCAAGTTGAATCCGCGCCGAACCATCCGGGTGGTGGCCTGGATGAATGAGGAGAACGGCGTCCAAGGCGGCAAAACCTATGCGACCGCGAATGCCAACGAAATCGCGAATCATTTTGCGGCGATCGAGACAGACGGCGGCGCCGGGCATCCCGTCGGCATTTATGCGGCCGGCAAACCGGAACTGACACAGATCCTCGCGCCTGTCGCTCAGGTGCTGGAACTCTCCGGCGCAGGAGTTGTGCAGTCGCGCGACGAGGTAGGGACCGATATCGAACCGCTCTTAAAACTCGGAGTGCCCAACTTTAGTCCGATTCAGGACAGCCGAGTTTATTTCAACTACCACCACACCGCCGCCGACACGCTCGACAAGATCGACCCGCACGAGCTGGCAGAGAATGCCGCAATCAACGCGGTGCTGGCCTACGCGCTGGCCAATCTCGAGGAACCGCTGCCGCGTTAAAGGAAAGTCTGCCAGATTGAACCATGAATGTACTTCATATCACTCGACGCGAGGCAACCCGACTCCTCGCTGGCGCTGCCGCGCTGGCCTTTTGGCCCGCCCGGTTGCGGGCCGCTGAAAACGGCACTGCTTCGATGCTCCTTCGCATTATTCCATCGACCGGCGAAAAAATTCCGGTCATTGGCCTCGGAACCTGGCAGGTCTTCGACGTCAGCGATTCCCCTAACGAATTGGCGCCGCTCCGGGAGGTGTTGACGCGTTTCGTCCAACTCGGCGGGAAAGTAATCGATAGCTCTCCGATGTACGGACGCGCCGAAAGCGTCATCGGTGCTCTGGTGAACGAACTGCATCTGCGAGCAAAGCTTTTTCTCGCGACCAAGGTCTGGACGAGTGGGCGACAGGCCGGAATCGATTCGATGGAGCGGTCGTTTCGGCGCATGCGGGCGCCGCGTCTCGACCTCATGCAGGTGCACAACCTGGTCGATGTCGAGACCCAGTTGGCCACGATGCGGGAATGGAAAGAGCAGGGCCGCATTCGCTACCTCGGGATAACGCACTACGTCGACTCTGCTTTTCCTGAGGTGGAGAAAATTCTGCTGCGCGAGAAGCTCGATTTTCTGCAGATCAATTACTCGATCATTGATCGCAAGGCGGAAGAGCGTGTTCTGCCACTGGCCCGCGAGCGAGGGATCGCAGTCCTAATCAACCGCCCTTTTGCGAGCGGCGATCTTTTTTCACGGGTGCGAAGCAAGCCACTGCCCGATTGGGCGGCGGAATTCGATTGCAAGTCGTGGGCGCAATTTCTTCTCAAGTGGATTTTGGGTAACGAAGCCGTCACCTGCGCCATTCCCGCGACGGGCAAGGTGAAACACCTGGAAGACAACATGGCGGCGGGAGTCGGCCGGCTGCCGGACCAGAAGATGCGACAGCGAATGACGGAATACGTCGCGTCACTCTAAGCACATGCCTGGCGAGAACGAAGAGCCGCTACGGCTCGCGATGTGGTCGGGGCCGCGCAACATCTCAACTGCGATGATGCGGGCCTGGGGAAATCGCGCCGATACCACGGTCGTCGATGAACCGCTTTATGCCTTTTACCTGTCTGCGACGGGGAAGGATCATCCGATGGCAAAAGAGATAATTGCTGCGGGTGAAACCGATTGGCGCAAAATGACCGCTTGCCTAACGAACGATGTCCCGGAGGGGAAGGCAATCTTTTACCAGAAACAGATGACGCATCATCTCCTTCCGGAGATGGAGCGCGACTGGCTGGCCGGCCTGACGAATTGCTTTCTCATCCGCGACCCGGCAGAGGTGATCGTTTCCTATGCGAAGAAGCATGACGAATTTGCGGAGGAAGACCTCGGTTTTCCGCAGCAGGCGGAGATTTTTGAGTCTGTGCGGACGCGCCTCGGAGGGATTCCACCGGTGATCGACGCGAGAGATTTCCTGCAACACCCGGAGGGCATGCTACGGCAATTGTGCGATGCGCTCGGGATCGAGTTTGACCCGGCGATGCTTTCCTGGCCGCCCGGGCTGCGCCGGACGGATGGCGTCTGGGCGAAACATTGGTACGGGGAGGTGGCCCGCTCGACTGGCTTCGCGCCCGCCCGCGAGCGAGAGGCGGAAGTGCCGGTCCGCCTGCGGGATATGGAAGCACGCTGCCGCGAGTGTTACGACCGGTTGTGGCGATATCGGATCCGTTAGGCCAGTGGAGCGGGTGGATGCCGCACAAATAATCGAGGCAGGCGAAGCGCCCGCCCTACAAATCGTCCGGCGGTGCTACTTCAGCAGGTAATCGCGGATGAATTGCACGGTGGCGTAGAAGAGGTAATCGGCGTTCTTCTTTTTCCCGAAGCCGTGCCCTTCGTCCTTTCCGAGCATGTACCAGACGGGCGTCTTTTGTTTCTTGAGTGTCGCCACGATTTGCTCCGCTTCCGATTTCGGCACGCGCGGATCATTCGCGCCTTGCACCACAAAAAGTGGCTTGGTGATTTTCTCGGCATTGTTGAGCGCGGCGATTCGCTCCATGAATTCGGCCATCTTCGGATCGCGCTCGTCGCCG
Source organism: uncultured Verrucomicrobiae bacterium (assembly GCA_963749935.1). Lineage (GTDB taxonomy): Bacteria > Verrucomicrobiota > Verrucomicrobiia > Chthoniobacterales > UBA10450 > Palsa-1392. Next base: position 271,328 of record CAVVOH010000004.1, on the reverse strand, counting down.
TATTCGACCCGCCGCAGATCGCGCCGATAGCTCTCGGTGTTTTTCAAAAACGTCGCGAGATTGGAGATGCCGACGATGTCGATCGCGCAGCGGATGCGCTCGGCGTAATTCGTCGCCACCTGCAAGGGTCATGAACCCGCCATATGATCCGCCGTAGGCCATGACGCGCCCGGCATCGAGCCGCGGCTGGGTTTTGATCCAGTCGAGCAGGGCTGAGATGTCCTTGTAGGAGTCCTCGCGCTTGAAGCCGTTATCGAGCAGGAGAAATGACTTTCCGTAACCAGCCGACCCGCGAACGTTAGGCAAAATCATCGCGCAACCGAGCTCGTTAAAGAGGTAATTGTTCCGTCCGGCAAATCCGGGACGAGCCTGCGACTCGGGGCCGCCATGGATGTTCACAATCACGGGTCGCGGACCGGGAAACTTTTTCGCGTCCGGCTCATAGAGAAATCCGGTGATCTCGCGCCCATCGAAGGATTTCCAGGAAACCAGCTTCGGTTCGACAAAACTCTCCGCCGGAATGCCGCCGGTCTCGCTCGTCGTCCAACGCGTGGCGACGTTTCCGGCGGCACCAGGCGACCAGGTGTAGACGTCCGAAGGTGAGCGGGCGCCGTTGACGTTAAAGGCGAGGCGGGTTTCTTTCGTGCCCGCGCTCCCATTTCAGTCCGGAAATAATGGAGGCGGCAAGCGGCGGTTCAAACGCCGGGGCGGGCTCCGGCGTGGCGGTCATTTTCCCATCGCGCAGCGCGACACTGATGATGTGCAGCGTGCTGGTGCCGTTTTCGTTCAGGGTAAACGCGATGCGCTGGCCGCCACTATCCAGGTCCCAATCGTCGACGTCCCACTTCGCGTCAGGCAGCAGATAGGTGTGCTGCTTGCTCGCGAGGTCGATGTAAGCGAGCCGCAGGAATTCGGAGTCGCGGTCGGTCGTGACGAAAATGCCTTTGCCGTCCCGGGCGAAGAGCGCCCGCGAATAGGCGACTTTCTCGGCGTCCGCCGCCGGCCGCGGCGTCAGCTCGGTGCGTGCGCCCGTCCTGGTGTCGAAAAGCCAGAGATAACTTTCGTTGATTGAGATGCCCTCAAGCACAAGGAGCGTGGTTCGGTCCGGCGACCAGTCGGTGATTTCCCACCCGCCGCCCTTTGACCTCGGCCAACATGCGGTCGGTTTTTCGGTCGTTAGGCTGTTCGAGATAAATGTCAGTGTCGGTGCCATTGCGTCGGGTCGAAGTGTAGGCGACGCGCGTTCCGTCGTGGCTCCAGATGGGCGCGGAATTTCTCGACTTGCCGTCGGTTAGGAGTGTGACCTCTCCGTTCGCAAAATCGTAGCGGTAGTTTTGATTGAATTCATTGCCGCCCGCGCTTTTGGAGAAAACGAAAAAAGCGCCGGCTTTCGGATCGAAGCTCGCATCGTTGATCCGATCCGAGAAGAAAGTGAGCTGAGTCCGGGCGCCGCCCGGCTGCGTCACGAGGTGCACCTGGTTGGTATCGCCGAAGCGGGTCAGGATGAGCATCTCGGGTTTGCTCGGGTGCCAGTCGAGAAAATCGGCCGCCCGGCTCTCGGTATAGCGGCCGACTTGTTCCTCCACTTCACTCGGGATCGGCGGCAGGCCATCGAGCAGGAGGCTATCCGGCGGGGTAAGAATTTTCGCGGAAGGCTCGGCCGCAACCAGATGAATGGGCAGGAGAGCGAGGAGCAGGGAAGCGAGGCGCGAATAAATCAATGATTTCACTTTCGGATGATAGGGAATGATTATGAATGAGGAAAGCAGGAAGGTCAGCCGAGAAGGAGCCATCATGAGGGCGCGGATTTGTTTTCCTGCTTTCCTTCTTCCTGATTCATTCTTCCGTTCATGCAACAGCAGTTTAACGAAAGAAATCGAGACCTGATCGTAAATATCAGGGGCCGGCTTGTGCATCGCGATGCGGCGGGGGTGAGCCCGTTCGATTCATCGGTGCAAGGCGGCGACGCGGTTTGGGAAGGATTGCGACTTTACGACGGCCGCATCTTCAAATTGCAGGAACATCTCGCCCGGTTGCGTCGCTCCGCCACCGCCCTCGGCTTCAGCGAGATTCCGCCTAGCGATAAGCTAATCGAAGAAATCAGACGCACCCTCGCGGCCAACGAAATGCGGGATGGTGTGCACATCCGCCTCACCCTGACGCGCGGAGTCAAGATCACCTCGGGGATGGATCCGCGCCTTAACCAGAGCGGGCCGACCTTGATCGTCCTGGCGGAACACAAGGCGCCGGTTTACGCGAAGAGCGGCCTTTCCTTGATCACGAGCAAAATACGCCGGCCGCCGCCCGAAATTCTCGATCCGCAGATTCACCACGCCAACCTCCTCAATTCGATCCTGGCCAAGATCGAAGCGAACACGGCCGGAGCGGACGACGCCATTCTGCTCGATCTGCGCGGCTTTGTCGCGGAGACCAACGCGACCCATCTCTTTCTCGTTAGGCAAGGTGGGGTTTCCACCAGCCGAGTGCTGGCCTGCCCGGAAGGGATCACCCGCGCCACTGTGCTGGAGATCTGCGCGGCGGAAGGCATTGCGGGTTGTGAGAGCGACCTTACGATCGAGGAATTCTATTCTGCGGATGAGGTTTTCTGCACGGGAACGATGGGGGAATTGGCCGGCGTGACTATGATAGATGGACGCATGATTGGAGACGGCAGCATCGGCGCGATGACCCGCCGCTTAAGTGATTTTTATCGACAACGAACCACATCGGAAGGTGTGCAGGTGGTGGGCTAGAACCGGATGAGCGCTGCGCAAAATCGAAACGGCAGCGGGAGCAGCGATTCGCCGCCCGGCAAGTGCCGCCTCTTCCCACCCGATTCTAATTTTGCGGATTGTGGCGTTCGGGAAACGCTCAGGAAGGGCTTCTCAATGCGCGAGGTGGCGGCTGCGTTCTGTTCGGCTCCGATAGCTCCTGCAGCCTTTGCTAATTGTTGCTGACGAGGCGTGTCTTAGCTCGACGGGCGGAGCGCTCATTCGTCACTTGCTTGAGTTGCGACTGAAGCGCGGCAATGTCCTCCCCTTGCACTTTCCGATGCTTTTCCAGCGCGCCATCGAGCTCATGGAGATCTTTCTCTATGGCCTGGAGTCTACGGTGCTCTTTCAGAAACTCATTGAGGAGCATGGCGTTGACTGCCTCGTAGCGCACCGTGTAAGGTCTGCCCTCCTCGTCCCGGGCGACCAGCTCGGGATCAACCTTGGCCACTTCCTCCGCCACCAGCCCAAACTGCGGGGTGCCTTCAGGATCAAGCTCCCTTTTGTAGCGGAAAGTGACCGGTTGGAGTGAGAAAATCGCTTCGCTCGCTTTCGCCATGGGCTTGATCGCCTCTTTATAGCGCACCGAAGAGGTGATCGTTCCCAGTCGACCGTGGGTGTTGATCTGCACGGCTACGCCGCCCGCCACCGTCGTCCCGCTGATGCCCGCAATGTAGGTCGCAGTCTGCGTCCCCTTTTTGCCAATCCGGATGGTGTTGGACTCTCCGGCCACGCCTTTGTTGCCAAGAACGATGTTGTAGTTGCCGGTCGTAAGATTGTATCCGGCTTGAACCCCCAGGGCCACGTTATAGCTGCCGGTGGTGTTGTTGTAGAGCGCCTGGTAACCTTGGGCCGTGTTGAAATGGCCCAAGAAGTCGTCTCCCTGGTAATCTCCCGGGTTGTTGTTCAAGAGCGCGCTGTGACCAATGGCCGTGTTTTTGCTCGCCGTCGTGTTGTAGTAGAGCGCGTTTGTGCCGAGGCTCGCATTGTAGTTGCCAGTCGTATTACTGAAAGCGGCATCCACGCCAATACCGGTGTTTTCGTTGCCCGTCGTGTTGAGAAAAAGCGCCGTGACCCCCACGGCTGTATTGTATTCGCCAGAGCTCAGGCTGTTGCTGGCGAGAGCCCTGGAGCCGTTGGCGGTGTTGTAAACTGTCCCACCACTACTAAAACCTGTCGCAGTTCCCTCGTAACTGCTGTAAGAGAAAGCACCAATGGCTACACTGAGGCTGGCGACATCAGAGGCAGAATAGCCAAGCCCGAGCTTATACTCCCCGCTCCCTGCAGAGCCGGAAAAATTGCCGACCGCTACGTTGTAGCCACCCAGATTGGTTGCGTGGAACGCGGCGCGATAACCGACGGCCGTGAAGTTCCACGGAGGTCCGAACTGATAAGGTTCAAGTGCGAGGGCACCGATGACCGTGTTGTGCTCCCCCCCTTGTCCGACGAGGGGGACCTCGCGATAGGCGATGTGGGTAGTGTATTCGCCCAAAGCCGCATTGCAGCCATACGTGGTCCCATGGGAGTATTCACATTGTTCCTCCGCCATAACCACCGACGAAGACATTAGAAAGAGGATAAGGATGAGGCAGTGGCGCGAAATCCTGTGGGCGCGGCTGAAAATTACCGGGTTGAGGTTATCTTTCATGGCAGTTATCCTTATGCTCCGGAGCTTTGAATTGTGGTTCATGGCAGCACACGATCTATTAACGAATATCGGAGCCGGTTGTAGTAAGTGTGGCACGCTCGATTCCGTTCGACTCGGTCGCGATCGCTCCAAGTTGCGCTCTCAATTGGACGAGCTCCGTCCCTTGCTCTTCAGCTTGCCTTTGCAGCGCGGCTCTTAGCCTGGCGACGGTTGCTTCAAGCGTTTCCACCTTGCGATGTTCTTTGTGAAACTCATTGAGAAGCATGGCGTTGACTGCGTCGTAGCGCACCGTGTAAGGTCTGCCCTCCTCGTCCCGGGCGACCAGCTCGGGATCAACCTTGGCCACTTCCTCCGCCACCAGCCCAAACTGCGGGGTGCCTTCAGGATCAAGCTCCCTTTTGTAGCGGAAAGTGACCGGTTGGAGAGAGAAAATCGCTTCGCTCGCTTTCGCCATGGGCTTGATCGCCTCTTTATAGCGCGCCGAAGAGGTGATCGTTCCCAAACGGCCGTTGGTGTCGATCTGCACGGCCACACCGCCCGCCACCTTCGTCCCGCTGATGCCCGCAATGTAGGTCGCAGTCTGCGTCCCCTTTGTGCCAATCCGGATGGTGTTGGATTCTCCGGCCACGCCATAGTTAGAGCCGCCAAGAACGATGTTGTTGCTGCCGGTCGTAAGATAGTATCCCGCTTCATTCCCCAGCGCGACGTTACTGCCGCCGGTGGTGTTTTTGTAGAGCGCCCGGTAACCTTGGGCCGTGTTGCTTGCGCCTGTGATGTTGTTGAAGAGCGCGGTGTGACCAATGGCCGTGTTCTTGCTCGCCGTCGTGCTGTAGTAGAGAGAGTTTGTGCCGAGGCTCGTATTGTAGTTGCCAGTCGTATTACTGAAAGAGGCATCCACGCCGATACCGGTGTTTTCGTTGCCCGTCGTGTTGAGAAAAAGCGCCGTGACTCCCACGGCGGTGTTGTAGTTGCCCACGGTGTTGCCGGCGAGAGCCCTGCTGCCGTCGGCGGTGTTCCAGGACCCATTCTTGTTGTTCGTAAGGGCATTATAACCTGTAGCTGTGTTGTAGAAGCCGTCGGTATTGTTCTTGAGCGTAAAAGCGCCCAAGGCAACGTTGTAATCGCCGGTGTTGTGCTCGCCCTCTACGTTGCCTGTCGAGAGGGCGGAATAGCCGATGGCGGTATTGTAGTCACCCTTATTATAGGCGAGCGCAGCATTGCCGACGGCCGCGTTGTAGCTGCCCTCACTGTAGCGAAGGGCAGTATAACCGACGGCCGTATTTTCGCTGCCGTATTGCGCAAAGGCATTCGCTTCCAGCGCCAGGGCGCCAACGGCGGTGTTGTAGCTGAAAGAGGTCAGACCCAAGAAGGGACCAGCGGCGGCATTGTAACCGACCCCGGTATTGTAGATACCATCCACGAAGCGGAGTGCCCCGCACCCATACGAAGTCTCGAAAGGATTTTCACAGTCTTCAACCGCCAGGGCAACCGGCGTGATACCCAGGAGGAGGAAGAGGAACAGCCGCGGGCGCCAATGGCGCAAAAGCCTGATTGCGCTACTGAAGAGTGGAGTGTGGCAATTTTGTTGCATAGGATTTTTCATAGGCTTCTTTGTTTTGGTTGTCCGAACTGCGTCATTGAGAGCGAGACAATCATTCATCATGAAGTAGTGCGAGATTTCGGGTAGAAAGGTGCAAGCAGCTCCGAATTCCTCTGCTAGACCCGGTGCAAAGCGACCACTCGCAGTTTCAACAGGGGCGTAACTGAGCGGGGCTTTGAGCTCGGGCCGTTTCGAAGGCGCAGATCACGCGCCTCCAAGCCTCGCTGCATCCCAGGCTAGGAAAGTAGCGCTTTACGTTTCAATGACCCGGATGGCCAGTGATCTCCTGAAACAACCAGGCGCGGGCATGCGCCCAGTAGTATTTTGTCGTCCGTGGAGAAATGCCGAGCGCGTCGGCGACTTCATCGTGTGTCAGGCCCACAAAGTAGCGCAGCTTCACCAGCTGCGCTTCGAGCGGATAGACGAGGGCGAGCTTGTCGAGCGCCTCGTCGACCGCGAGCAGTTGGTCGTCGTCGTCGGGGAAAGGCAAATCGACCTCCTCGAACTCGACCCGCTGCCAGACGCCACCGTGACGGAGAGCGCGTTTGCGACGGGCGCGATCAACGAGAATCCGCCGCATGGCCTCGGCCGCTGCGGCGAAGAAATGCGCACGGTTTTCAAACCGCGGATTGGCATCGCCGACGAGCCGCATCCAGGCCTCATGAACGAGGGCGGTCGGTTGAAGTGTGTGGCCAGCGGCTTCCTTCGCCATCCGGCTCGCAGCCAGGCGGCGCAGTTCTTCGTAAACCAATGGCAACAACTGGTCGGCGGCTGTCGGGGCGCCATCTTGAATGGCTTTCAGAAGAACGGTTTCATCGCTCATAAATCGCGCTTTCTGAACCGGGCAGAAATCATAAAGCCTCCATTAAAAATCAGCAATCGCGCCGGCTGCTTCGCGCGTGTCTGGATGCTCATCGCCAAGGCAGGGTCGCAGCTGTTCCAAGGCGGCAACGTATTCCGGACGCGCTTCGGCGCGTTTGCCCTGTTCGGTGAAGGATCGCGCGATGATCAAATGGGCGAGGCCGCTTCGACTGGTGCGGCCTCCCACGCCGGCGACTTCCTGCTCCAACGGCAAGGCGCGCGCCGCATCCGCTCTCGCAGCGTCGTAGCGCTGCGATCTCCAGTGGATTTCAGCCCGGCGCAAGAGCAGAAAGGACAGCCGCATGCCCGCCGTTTTTTCCGCCATCGCGATGGAGCGGTCGGCCTCGGTTCGCGCGGTTTCCATTTCGCCACGGGCCAGGGCCAGTAACGCTTTTTGGGAGGCGATAATGGCGAAGGCGCGATGCCCGGGCGGCAGCAACTTTTTTGTCTTCTCCTCGAATTGAGCCAACATTTCCCCGGCGCGGTCCAGATTCCCTTGCTTGCGATAGATGGTGGAGCGCTGATTCAAAGCCATGTTGGCGATCTGTTCGTCACCGTCGCGCTTCGCTTTTTCGAAAGCCTGCTCGGCAATCTGCGCCGCCTCATCGAGCCGGTTGAGCTCAGCAAGAGTGCGCGCGTAATTGGTCAGCAACATGGGCGAGACCGATTCTGTGTTTGTTCTCCCAGAGCTGCTGATGTCAATCGCCTTGCGGTAAAGGCGTTCAGCTTCGAGCGAGCGTCCCAATGAATCGAGAGCGAGCGCCCAGTTGTTCAAAAGCGTGGTGGCTTTCTCAGTCTCGGCGCGCCCCAGGGCGGAGAGTTGCTGGTAGGCCGCCGCGCAGGCATCCGCGGCTTCGCTAAATTTACCAGCCAGCCGATATGCTTCGGCCAGATTCGTCGCTACGCTCAGGTCGAGTAATGGCGATTTCTGTCCCGAAGCGCTCAGCCTGCGTTTCGCCTCCTGAACTCGTTCGACGCCCAACTCTTCCTTGCCGCACTCACGCGCGACCCGACTCCCGCGGAGCAACGCAAAGACACGATACAGGACGTGCTGCGGCGCATCGCCGAGTTCGCGCAAGGCTTCCTGAATGAGCATTTCGGCTCGATCACACTCACCAGCCACCGCCACCGTCGCCGCCAAGGCGGCGGCTGCCTTACCGCGGATCGATGGCTCACTCAAGCGGCGCGAAAGCTGGTAGGCTTTGTCGAGCAGCTCGCCGGATTTGCGACGTTGATCCAATACATCGTACTGACGACCGATGGAGATGAGCAATTCGACACGGTTCTCATCCGTCTGGCCGGTTTCTTTCGCCACCACGCTTTCCGCTTCTGCGAGCAGTTCGCCGACTGTGAACGCTTTGCTCGGATCAACGTCGGAAAGCAGAAACGTGTTCAGATCATTGATGGCGTCGGCGCGAGAAAGCTGGCGCAAGGCGAAGTCGCGTTGCACGTTGGCTGCGCGAGCCTGCCCGTCGGCTCGAAGACGATGCGTCTCCGCCCGCCTGGCCTGCTCCGTCGCCCGACGCGCCTGGGTCATCGTGCCAGTCAGGCCGGCAAGCAAGGCGATCAAAATCATGGCTGCAGCGGTGACCGCGGCGCGGTGGCGACGCACGAATTTTCTGGTTCGATAGGCCAGCGTGTCGGGCCGGGCCAGAACGGGTTGGTAGTTCAGATGCCGTTCCAAATCCATCGCCAGGCCATTGACAGTTTCGTAACGACGCGCGCGGTCTTTCTGGAGGCACTTCATGACGATCCAATCTAGATCGCCGCGCACCAGATGAATTAGTTGCTGCGAATGGGATTGCCGATGTTTGGCGACTGTCGTGAGATCGTCCGCCGCCATGCCTCGTAACCGCATTGAAGGAGGCAACGGCTCCCTCTCGCGAATCGTGCGGCGCATCTCGTCCAACCCCGCGGCCAGCAATTCCTTCTGCGCGAATGGCGTCTGGCCCGTGAGCAATTCGTAAAGCAGCACGCCGAGGCTGTAGATGTCGCTGCGCGTATCGATTTCCAGGCTGTTCAACGCCGCCTGCTCCGGACTCATGTAAGCGGGCGTGCCGATGAACTGCTCGAACGCCGTGAAGAGCGTCTGGTCCGTGAGCCGGCCGTGGGTTGCCTTGGCGATGCCGAAATCAATCACCTTCGGCACCGGCAGACCGCCGTTCGCGGACACTAAAATGTTGGACGGCTTGATGTCGCGGTGAATGACGCCCTTTTGATGCGCGTGTTGGATGGCCTGACAAACCTGGATGAACAGCCGCAGCCGCGCTTCGGTGGATAGCCGGTCCTGGTCGCAATAATCGGTGATCTTCACGCCCCGCACCAGTTCCATGACGAAATAAGGCCGGCCCGTCTCGGTCGCCCCAGCGTCGAACACCTTGGCGATATTCGGATGATCCATCATCGCCAGCGCCTGCCGTTCGGCTTCGAAGCGAGCGATGACCTGCCTGGTGTCCATGCCCAGCTTGATGACCTTGAGCGCCACGCGGCGGCGCACCGGTTCTTCCTGTTCGGCCATATAAACGACGCCGCAGCCGCCTTCGCCGATTTGATCGAGCAGTTTGTAGCGCCCGACGTGACCGCCACACTTTTCTTCCCCAAGCGCGGAGAGATCGCTACTGCCTTGTGATGCAGCCGCCCCGGTTGAGAACGCGGGTCGCCTATTGGCCCGCTCCTGCAGGAAAGCGCCCGCTCGTTCGTGAGCTTCGACCAATGCCGTAATGCGGCCGAGCAGGCCGGTGTCCCCGCGGCAGGTTTCTTCCAGGTAAGAGATGCGCTCGTTTCCTGGCAATTCCAACGCTGCATTGAACAGGAGCACTTCGCGGTCCTGTAAATCCTTCATCGGGTCAGATCATTTCTTGTGCAGGGCACGGCGTGCGAGCAAAAAGCGCAGGAAAGATAGCCGATGGATTCGCGCCGGCCCTCTTCTTTCCAGTGATTGGCTCAGCTTTCAGGCGAAGGGCTCGCTGCCGGTTCCAGAGCTTTTCCTCCGTCGCGCATGACACAGAGCGCACACACGCCCGAAGAGATGCAGCGCCGCTGGGACGCAATGATGGCGGAGCCGGGCAAAGCCCCGTCCTGAGTCGAAGGAAGCTCGCCCTACCCCTGAGGGGTTCTGCCTAACGACCGGTCAGCGTGGCCTTAAGATTGATCTGCGTGCCGCTGAGCGCGACCGAGACGGGGCAATTCTTCTTTGTTTGCTCGGCGATTTCCTGAAATTTTGCGTCGTCGATCCCGGGCACGTCGGCTTCGGTCTCGAGATCGATGCTGGTGATGCGGAATGCTTCGCCCACTTTCTCCAACTGCACCTTGGCGTCAGTGCTGATCCGGCTGGGCGGAAAGCCCGCCTTCTCCAGTCCGACTGAAAGCGCCATGGAGAAGCACCCGGCCTCGGCCGCTCCGATCAATTCTTCCGGATTGGTGCCGCTGCCGTTTTCAAAGCGGGAGGAAAAGGAATAGGCGCCTTCGTAGGCGCCGCTGCCCAATTTCATGTTGCCTTTGCCGCCTTTGAGAGTGCCTTCCCAGACTGCTGAACCAGTTCGTGTAGCCATCGATCAACGTCCGCCAACTTGGCGCAGATGGCCAGCGAAAGCGCCCTCCGCCTCACAATCGAGTCCTCCGTGCGCGAAAGCGTGACAGCGTCGTCAGCTCACTGCTACCGTGCGCGCGGATGGATGCCCCGGATTGGACCTTGTTAAGCGACGCGGAACTGCTCGAACGCCGCATTTCCAAACTTGGTTTGCAGCTCGAGGGAACCGCGCTCGCCCCGCTAATCCGGCAGCTCTACGATGAGCTGGCGGCGAAGGGTTTGATCTTTCGACCACCTTGCCACATCGGTGACGAGTGGTTCGTGCCGGTCGGAATTCCGGCGATTTTTATTCCTTTTTTTCTGGTCCACGATCGTCTCCGGGCGCTGGAACGAGCGATCATGCTCGAGGTCGAAGGCGGGACCAACGAGTGGTTCATGAAGTTGATGCGGCACGAGGCGGCGCATGCCTACAGCTACGTCTACCAACTGCCACGCAAGAAGAAATGGCAGCAGACTTTTGGCCGCACTTCGCGGGAGGAGACTCCCGATTTTTACCAACCTCGGCCATTCAGTCGTAGCTACGTTTTGCATCTCGATGACTGGTACGCTCAGAGTCATCCGGACGAAGATTTTGCCGAAACTTTTGCCGTCTGGCTCACGCCGGGGCTCGATTGGCGGAAGCGCTACGCAGGTTGGAAGGCGCTGCAGAAACTCGAATACGTCGACGAGTTGATGCACTCGCTCGTCGCTCAGCCCCCGCGCCATCTGCCGGAGTATCGCATCGCCGAGTACGACTATCTCAATCAGAAGCTCAAGACCTACTACGCACGCAAAAGGAAGCTCTACGAGGACACCTATCCGGATTTCTACGATACCGATTTGCGGGAGCTTTTCACCGCCGCTCCGGGACCGGGCCGAATCAAAGCGAGCTCCTATCTCCGGCGCCGCCGGCGGCGTTTGCTGAACTCCGTCTGCCAATGGACGAACGAGAAGAAATTCCGGATCAACAAGCTGCTCAGCCGCCTGGTCGATCGCTGTGACGAGCTCGGGCTGCATGTGCTCAATGACGATCCGCAGCAGGATTTTCGTGTCTCCGCTTTCATCACCACCCTGGTGATGAATTATCTCTTCACCGGGAAATTCAAGCGCACCAAATAGTGAAGAAGAAACTCAAAGTTCTCGCGCTTTTCGACGCGATCGCCCCGACTAAGATCGACCAGGACTTGAGCGCCGAGTTAAAGACATCGGATTGGAAAACGGAAGCCAACGTCCTTGCGGCGCTCGATGAACTTGGCTACCCGACGGAGCACCTCGCCATCTTCGACGACCTCGATCTGTTGCGGCAAAAACTGGAAAGCTTTAGCCCGGATGTGTTGTTTAACCTGGCTGATCAGTTCAAGAACAACCGCGGTTTCGACCAGAACATCGTTTCGCTGCTCGAGATGCAGGGCGTTCCTTTTACCGGCTGCGGCGCAACCGGGCTTGTCCTCTGCAAGCACAAGGGCATTTCTAAGAAAATCCTGAGCTACCATCGCATTCACACCCCGAGCTTTGTCGTTATTCCCCGCGGTCAGCGGATCGCCCGGCCGCGCCAACTGAAGTTTCCGCTCCTGGTCAAACCGGTGAAAGAAGAAGCGTCGTTGGGCATCGCGCAGGCCTCGTTCGTCGAGACCGATGAGCAATTTCGGGAGCGCGTGAACTTCATTCACGAAAAACACGACGGCGACGTAATCGCGGAAGAGTACATCGCGGGCCGCGAACTTTACGTCAGCGTGCTGGGGAACATAAAATTGACTGTCTTTCCGATCCGCGAGCTCGTCTTCCGCGAAGTGCCCCCGGACGAGCCCAAGATTGCGACCTACCGCGCCAAATGGGACGAGGAATATCGGAAACGCTGGGGCTTGGAAAATCAGTTTGCCGAAGATCTTGAGCCGGCGCTGGTCGCGCGGATCGAGCGCACCTGCAAACGGATCTACCGCCTGCTCACGATTGATGGCTACGCACGGATCGATCTGCGCCTAACGGCCACGAACGAAATTTATTTCATCGAGGCGAACCCGAATCCGATCCTGGCGCAGGACGAAGATTTCGCTCTGTCGGCGGACAAGGCCGGGCTGCGCTACCCGCAGTTGATCGAGCGGATCATTCGGAATGGGCTGAAGACACTGCGGGATTGAGCGGTGTCCGGCGAGAAACTGGACGTGCCGCGGCAAGCCCGGGCACGTCGTCACGATTCCCCTTCGGCTTGTATTATTGGATCAAACGGAAATTTGCCGGCAGTGTGATCGCGCCGGCCGGCAGATCGCGATCTACTGACCCGGCGAGCGGACTCCCGCCACTGAGTGACTCTGGCTCAGTCAGCGCGACTTTAGCCGGCGGCGGCTCAATCGCGGGCTGGCCTTTGGCTTTCAGCGACTCGTTTAGTTTCGGCAGTTCGTTAGTCACTAAATTCTCAAATTGTTTCACCGCATCTTCCAGCTCGCGTCGGAGCGAATCGATGCGGCCGACCTGGTAGTCGGCCGGTTTGCCTTCGTAACTCAGAATTGCGCCGTAGAGCTGGTCGGTGTGCTCCCGGAGCCGCTCCTCGCCGGTGATCGCGCCACCCTCCGTTGTGGCGACGATTTGCTTGCGCACTGCGTCCACTTTGCCATCGAAATCGGTCACAGCTTTGCTGCGTCGCATCGTCCGAAGCTGCCGCTTTCGCGCCCTGAGCCAGGCCGCCGCGCAGGGCCGGATCCGATCCATCAGCGCGCTTTCATCGTCGAAGAGCGCCATCACTTTGTGGGCGGCATCGTATTGCGCCTTGCGATCGGCCTCGCTGAATTTGCTGCGCCGGTCGAGAGCCACCGTCAGCTTCATCTCATACGGCTGGTTATTCTTCGTCATCCGCACGGTGTAGGTGCCGGGCAGGACGCGCGGGCCGGTCACGCCGGCGCCCGCGATCTGCGCTGCCGGTGGAACGCGCGGCGGTTTCTCGTGCATGCTCCAATTGACGCGATTTAGCCCGGGACGCTTGCTCGCCGGCAGACTGTCCACGACTTTGCCGGAGGCATCGAGAACTTCGATCTTCAGTTTCCCGAAAAGATGCCGCGACTTTTGATAATAGGTGATGACAGCCGCGTCGGGCGGATTCTCTCCCGCGAAGCTGGCCGCACCTTCGGACCAGCCGCCATTTGCTTCGATGCGTTGTTGCTGGACTGGTCTGCGCCGCGACGAAACTCGCCTCCTTGGTTAGGAGAGCAGGTGTAAGGGAGCGGAGCGGGGTGATGTCGTCGATGATCCAGATGCCACGGCCGTGCGTGGCAAGAACGAGGTCGTTAGTCCGGGGTTGGATGGCGAGATCACGGACCGCGACGGCGGGGAAGCGGCTGCCCTTGGACTGCGCCCACGACTGGCCGCCATCGATCGAAACGTAAAGACCAAACTCGGTCCCGAGGAAGACCAGGTTTTTTTGGACGAGGTCTTCCTTAACCACGTGAGCGTAGCCACGAATGCCTTTCGCTTCTTGCGGGGTGGCGAGGGGCGTCCAAGTCTGGCCGTAGTCAGTTGTCTTGTAAAGATAGGGCGCAAATCACCGAAAGTGTGGCGATCGAAAGCCGCGTAGGCCGTGCCCGGCGTCGAAATTGCTCGCGTGGATCCAGTTGACCCACGAATTCTTCGGCAGGCCGGTGATGTTGCCGACGACGTTGTTCCAGGTTTTACCGCCGTCCCGCGTGAGTTGGACGTTGCCGTCGTCGGTTCCGACCCAGATCAGGTTCTTGTCCTTGGGCGATTCGCTGATCGGAATAGATGGTGGTGTGCATTTCCGCCGCGGAGTTATCGATCGTCACGCCGCCGGATTGTTCCTGCTTCTGCTTCTCGGGGTCGTTCGTGGTCAGATCGGGTGAGATGCGTTCCCAGCTCTGGCCATGATCGCGGGAGCGGAAAAGGAATTGCGCTCCAATATAGATCGTCCCTTTCTCGTTAGGCGAAGCGACGAGGGGCGTGTTCCAACTGAAACGCAGCTTCTCCTTGTAGTTCGGCTTTCGGCTGAATGATGCGCGCTTCGTGGGTATGGCGGTTGATGCGCCCGACGAAGCCGCCCTGGTATTCCGCGTAGATGTAATCGGGATCAGCCGGATCGGCGAAAGTGTAAAAGCCGTCCCCGTTGAAAATGTTTTCCCACTGCGAGTTGGTGATTCCGCCGGGATATTCGGATTGCCCAATCCAGGAGCTATTGTCCTGCAGGCCGCCATAAACCTGATAGGGATCGGCCTCGTCCACGCTCACGTGATAGAACTGCGAGATCGGAAGATTGTCCGCCTTCCACCAGCGGCTGCCACCATCATAGGCATACCAAATCCCGCCATCGTCGCCTGAGATGACGGTTTTGGATTGTCCGGGTCGATCCAAACCGTCGTGCACGTCGCCATGCGCGCCGCTAAAGCCGCCTACGGTGGCGAAACTCTTCCCACCGTCCTCGCTCATGATGAGCGCACCGTCGGTTTTGAAAACGCGATCGGGATTTTTCGGATCGACAATCAGGTTGGCGAAATAGAACGGCCGCCAGACCATCCATTGGCTCTTGTCGCGCTGTGTCCCAAGTTTGCCCGCCGTCGTCGGAGACGAAGAGCGCGCTGTCGGTCGATTCGACGAAGGCATAGACGCGCTTCGGATTGGAAGGCGCAATCGCGACCGCCAGACGGCCATAAGGTTTCTTCGGAAAACCCTTGTTCGCTTCCGGCGTGATTTCCTTCCAGGTCGCGCCGCCGTCGGTCGTGCGGAAAAGTCCGCTCCCCGAGGGATCGTTAGGCGTGGCCCCACCGGAGCGGTAGGTCCAACCCTGGCGGCGAAAATCCCAGAGCCCGGCGAAGAGAACATTCGGATTGCCCGGATCCATCGCGAGGGTCGAGGCACCGGTGGAGAGATTCGAGCCTTTCAGAATCAGGTCCCAGGTTTTGCCGCCATCGGTCGTTTTGTAAAGGCCACGATCAGGCGAGTCGCTCCAAAGCGCGCCCGGCACCGCGGCATAGACGGTCTCGCTGCTCTTCGGACTAACGATGATCTGCGAGATGCGTTCGGAATTTGGAAGCCGCCGATTTTTCCCAGGTCTCGCCGCCATCGGTCGATTTATAGATTCCATCGCCGATCGAAACACTATTGCGAACCCAGGGTTCGCCGGTGCCGACCCAGACGTTCTTCGAGTTCTTCGGGTCGAGCGCAAGCGCGCCGATCGATTGCACCGGTTGTTCGTCGAAGACCGGCCGGTAATGCGTGCCGCCGTCCTCCGATTTCCAGACGCCGCCGCTGGCCGCGCCGACAAAAATGGTCAGTTTGCCAGAGGGCTCACGGGTGGCGGCGAGGCAATCGACGCGACCGCTCATCGTGGCCGAACCAATGTTGCGCGCGCCGAGACCGGAGATGGTGGCGGAGCTGTAGGGCACTTGTTGGCCGGTGAGCGAGACCGACCAGAGCGATGGTGGTGAAGAAGAAAATACTAAAGAATCGCATGGAGTTAATTGGTGAATTATTTCGCGGCTTTCGCGGGGAACTCGAAGATGGAGTCATCGACCGGGATGTTGGCTTCGCCCTTTTCGATGATGATTTTCTGTTTATCGGTCGAACCTTTACTCCCGGACTCGACCGAGAAAGGGAAATAGACCCCGTTCACCTTTTCGTAATCGCCGAGCTCGGTTTCGACTTCGACCCGCGCCCCTTGCTCAATCGCGTTGGTCGATGACTCGAATCTCCAAGAAATATTCCGGATCGAGATAGACGTAACTGATGTCGCCGTTCTTGCGCACCACCTTAAGCTTGTGCGCTGCGGTCCCTTCGACATCCTCTGTTCCGAGATAAGTCACGACCTTCCCGTCCGCTTTCCAATTTTCCAGCGGGCCGCCGATCTCCGCTTCTTCGACCAGCGATTTCGCTTCGTCGCCCGACATTTTCTCCGGATCTTTCCGGCCATGGATTGGGAAAACTTTCCAGCCGCTCTTGCCGTCGTAAGCCGAAATCAGGTTCATGCCCTGCAAGACCGCGTCGGTCCGCACCTTGTCCGGGCGTTTTTTGATCTCGGTGTATTTCAATTCGAGCTGACCTTGGTTGGCGAGGAGGCGGCCTTCGAATCGGATGGTCTGGATTGCTTGCAGGGCCGCGCTACCACCTTTGGCCTCGAGGTTTTTGGCGACCAATTCGTCCACGCTGGGACTGGGCGCGGGAGTTTGAGCATTGCCTGCCGCGGCGGTGAGGAGGCCAGAGAAAAGGAGAAGTAGGAAGAGTGAGCGCATAAGGATTAAGTCTCCGAGATGAAGACGGCGCAGCCTCATGCAAAGTCCGTGCCAAGGCAAGGCCACTCGTTACAACTGACAGGAAGTCAACCTGTTGCGTTCCTCGAGCTGTTCTGCCCTAACGAACTAGATTTCCCGGTAACGGGATTTGATCCGCCCGGATTTGGGATCACGCGGGGCGCCTCCACCTTTTGTTGCCGGAGGTTCAGGATTCGGAGCGATGCTTTTTAAGCCAGCGGTTTGGAACTCATCGCGAAATCGCCCGTGCCTAACCCATATAATAGCCGCCGTTCACGTTCAAAACGTGACCGGTGATATAGCTTGCCATGGGCGATGCGAGGAAGAGCGCGGCGTCGACGATTTCGCGCGCATCACCGAGCCGGCCTAACGGAATCTGCTTTTTGAAATTCTCCGTCACTTCGTCAGGCATCCCCTTGCTCATCCCGACGTCGATAAAACCGGGCGCGATCGCGTTGACCGTGATCTGCTGGCGGGCGAATTCGCGGGCCGACACTTTGGTCAGAGCGATGATGGCGGCTTTGCTCGAGGAATAGTTGGCCTGCCCGAACAATCCCATCTGTCCGCTCACGGATGAGAGATTGATGATTCGGCCGCCCGGGCGCAGAACAGCCGCGGCCTTCTGCGTGACGTTGAAAGTGCCGGCGAGATTGACCCGCAGCACACTTTCGAATTCCTCGAGAGTCAGCTTCTTGATCGTTCGGTCGCGGATGATCCCGGAATTATTTACCAAGACGTCCAGGCCGCCGCATTCCTCGGCAATTTTTTGCATCATCCCTTCGACCTGCTCTGGCCTGGTCACGTCGCATTCGATCGTGACGGAGTTGTTTAGCTCCTCGGCAACGCTGGCCGCGTCCGCCTTATTCTTAGCTTCGGGGTCCCCGATAAAATTGACCACGCATCGTGCGCCGTGCACGCCGAAGGCTTTAATCATCTCCGCGCCGATCCCGCGCGAACTGCCGGTGACGAGGACGACTTTGCCGGAGAAATCAAGAGGATCAGTCATCGCGCACAGTGAACCGATTGCGAAAACCTTCAACCGCGGCCGGAATTCGAGGGAAGCGCGGCCTGTCAATCCGCCCTTCCCAGAAATCTTGCCCGCTCGATGATTAACGCTAGTTTGCGCACGCATGCCTTCACCCGTCCGCATTCTTACCGCTGTTCCGATTTGCGATGGCCACGACAGCGCCATCAACACGATCAACCTCGAGTTTATTCGGCATGGCATCGAGGTCGTTTATCTCGGTTTTCATCGTTATGCGGGAGACATCGTGCGCGCCGCCATCCAGGAGGACGTGGGCGCCATCGGGATCTCCAGTTACAACGGAGGCCATATCGATTTCTTTGCGGAGGTCGTTAGGCAATTGCGCCGCCAGGGAGCGGGCGACATCGCGCTCTTCGGCGGCGGCGGTGGCACGATCACCTACGATGACGCCCGGCTCATGAAGCGCCAGGGGACCGATCAAATTTTTTTCGCTGGCACCTCGCTCGTCGAGATGGCCGATTACGTGCGCAAGCACTACGGCAGACCCCGCAAAACACGCCCGGCGAAAAGCCGCCCCGATCTCGTTCTCGCGCGCGAGTTAACCGCGATTGAAGACGCCTACGCCGGTAAAGGGCGTCTCAAACAAAGAGGCTCCGGCCAAGAAATCCGGCAGGTCCAAGGTCATTGGCTTTACCGGGCCCGGGCGGCGCGGGCAAGACGACCCTGATCGACGAACTTGTCCTGCGCTTTTTGCAAAATGAACCGAAAGCGCGGATTGCGATTTTATCGCACGATCCGAGCGTGATCGGGGAGGGGGCATTGTTAGGCGACCGCGCCACCATGATCAATTCGCAGGATGACCGCGTCTTCATGCGCAGCATGGCGACGCGGGGACAGGCGGGAGGATTGTCGCCCGCGACGGAGGATTGTCTTACCCGCCTTACCAAATCCGATTTTGATTACGTCATCATCGAGACGGTCGGGACGGGACAGGAAGCGCTGCCTTTCCGGAGCAAATTGATCGATCAAACGGTGCTGGTGATGAATCCTGACTACGGCGCCCGGTTGCAGCTGCAGAAAATCGTGATGCTCGATGTGGCCGACATCGTGGTGGTGAACAAGACCGACCTGGATCGGGCTAAAGCTGCGCTTTCGGAAATCGAGCACCGCCTGACCCAGAACAAACACAAGCAGCAGATCGTAGCGACGGTGGCGAAACGTCATCGTGACGCCGGAGTGGATGAACTTTACGAAATGATCACGCGACGCGGGATCGCGGCGGAGGCGGCCGGCGAAA
The DNA here is from genome assembly GCA_963749935.1 of uncultured Verrucomicrobiae bacterium. GTDB lineage: Bacteria > Verrucomicrobiota > Verrucomicrobiia > Chthoniobacterales > UBA10450 > Palsa-1392. The sequence continues at coordinate 252,353 of CAVVOH010000004.1, read as the reverse complement.
GTGCGCGCGCGAAAAGGAAAGAAAAAATGAGCAAATTGGGAGCAGTCATCGAATCAGTGGAAAAGCACGGCGATTCGTGCTCGAGCAGGTCAAGCGGGCGCGCACGCGACAAAAAATTTGGACGCGAGATGACGGAGCGTTGGGAGGAGATCAAGGCCGATATCCCGACCGCCAAAGCGCCGACCGGTTTGCCCTTGCCGCGGCTCGCGCTGCCCGAAATCGACGAAGCGGGCGAAATCGCGCGATATCTTTTTGGCGACGGATTGCCCGGCGAGTTTCCTTATCTGAACGGCGCCTACCGCGAGATGTATCTCGAGCCACTGCAGGAGATGGAAATGGGCAGTTACGGAAATACGAAATCGCCTAACGGGTCCAACGGTCAGGCCAAGCGCAACGGCACGAAGACCGCGAGCCCAGCCAAGCCAAAGGTCCAGCCGCAGGAGGAACCGACGCGCCTTTTCTCCGGGCTAATGCTCGCGGAAGACACCAACAAGCGCTTCCATTTCCTGAGCGCGCACCAACGCTCGAAGCGCCTCAGCACTGCCTTCGATGGCCCGACGCTCTACGGCATCGATTCGGACGCCGACGGCGTGATGGGCAAGATCGGCGAGGGCGGCGTCGCGGTCGACACCGTCGAAGACATGGTCCGGCTCTACGACGGCTTCGAAGTCGGAGCGCCGAATTTCTCCGCTTCCATGACGATCAGCGGACCGGCGCCGATCATCATGGCGATGTACATCGCGGCGGCCAAACGTCGCTTTGGCAAGGGCGTGGTGCCGAATCTGCGCGGGACGATCCAGGCCGATATTTTCAAGGAAGTCCAGGCGCAGAACGAAACCATCTTTCCGACCGAAGCGTCGCTCCGTTTCCTTTGCGACATGATCGAATGGACGACCGAAAACATGCCGCGCTGGTATCCGGTTTCGATCAGCGGTTATCACATTGGCGAAGCGGGCTCGACCCCGGTGCAGCAGGCCGCATACACCCTCTCCAATGGTTTCGCCTACGCGGAGATGCTGGCCGCGCGCGGCGTGCCGGTCGATCAATTCGGCCCGCGCCTTTCCTTCTTTCTCGATTGCGGTTTGGACGTCGAATACATCGCGCTCTCCCGCGTCTCGCGCAAAATCTGGGCGATCGGGATGCGCGACGTTTTCGGGGCGAGTCCGCGCGGACAGATGTTCAAGCTGCACACCCAGACGAGCGGCCGATCGCTCATCGCGGCGGAATTCAAAAACAACCTAACGAGAACCGCGGCGGAGCTGATGCTGGCCTACATGAACGGGACCAACTCGTGTCATTCCAACAGTGCCGATGAGCCCTTCACCACCCCAAGCGAAGAATGGATCCGCCTCGCCGCCCACGGTCAGGCCATCCTGCTCGAGGAATCCGGCATCTTTAAGCACACCATGAACATGCTGAGCGGTTCGCCGGGGATGAAAGCGGTCGAGCGCGCGGTGGAAAAGGCGATCCTGGACGAGTTCCGCGAGATTGAGTCGTTAGGCGGAGTGATGGGTGCGGTCGAAAATCGCTATCAGCGCAGCCAGATCCAGAATGCGGCCCACCGCTACGAGCAACAGATTTACGACGGCACGCGCCCGGTGGTCGGGCTGACCCGCTATCGCGATCCGAACGAAGAACCGCCGGAGATCGAGCTGGCCCGGACGCCGCGCAAGCGACAGGAACTGCAGGTAAACCGGCTGAAGAAGTTCAAAAAGCAAAACGCGGGTAAAGCGGAGAAGGCGCTTGAGAAACTGGCCGCGGTGGTGGAGAGCGGTGAGAACACCTTCCCGGCACTGCTGGAAGCGGTTGAGGTCTGTTCGTTAGGCCAGATTACGGGTTGTCTGCAGGAAATTGTCGGTCATTTCCGCCCGATGGTTTAGCACCGCTTTTTAAGTTCAGAGCGAAATTATTTCGCCGGTTTGAGGCGGATGTTCTCCTGGTAGAAAACGATGCAGCGTGGATCGGCCACGCGCGTTGGCTTCAGTGAAAGGATGACCCCGTCGCCGACCCGTTTGATCGTGCCGGCGCCACTGTTATTTGAGCTGTCGCTAAAGGTGAACTTAAGGACGTCTTTGCCTTCCACTTTCGCCGCGCCACTGGCCTGCGGGGCACAGCCGTGACCATCGTTGTAGGCGGCGTCCAAATCGATACTGATCGCGTCTCCTTCCTGCAGGATATTGAGCTGAAAGACCGCCTGACCGTTGAGGTATTTCTTGTCGGTATAATTTCCCGACCAATCGTTCTCCTTCGCCCACAGTGCAGTCGCCAGTCCGAGACAGAGGAACAGTGCCGCGCATAATGTTTTCATGCGCTGAGAGTGAGAAACGCCTCATCGAAAAGCGAGCCGAAAAAATGGGGGCGAGAGGTTCCGCCGCCCGAGGTTCGGTGTGAGCGAATCCTTTGCGATCAGGACGTGGCGATCAAGGTTGTTCCCATAATGAGGAAGACGGCACGGACCGGGTTTCACGGGTTCACATCCTCCATTCGAGGAAGACGACAAACCTGATCAGGACCGTGACCAAAGTGTTCATCTTGTAGATCGAGACCAGTTTGGAGAAAGTGCGCTCCAGTTGGGTGAAATCGCAACTCAGTCCACGGGATGGGACAACGACTGAAGTCCTCATCGACAGATTTCTACGAACTCATTAGCCTCCGCACATGCGAGTTAACCGATTCGTTTGCCTGCTTCTGGCATCCTGCGCCGCCGCGTTTTGCCTTCGTTTGCGGGACAGAGCGATCCTGCGAAGAGACCGATGGCGGAAATCCAGGCGAAGGCCGAAAGCGGAGACGCGGAATCGCAATTTCAGCTCGGGCGTCGCTACGACAAAGGCGAAGGCGTGTCCCAGAATTTGGCGGAAGCGGCGAAATGGTATCGCAAGGCGGCCGAACAAAATTACGGGCTGGCGCAATTCAATCTGGGACTCTGTTACGCCACCGGCGAAGGCGTGACGCTGGATTATGTCGAGGCGGTAAAATGGTTTCGAATGGCGGCCGGGCAGAATCTGGCGGGCGCGTAGGATACGTTGCGCGATTGCTCGTCGATGGGCGTTGGAACACCCAAAGACGCAGTGGCGGCAGCGACTTGGTATCGTAAAGCGGCGGAATAAAATTACGCCAAAGCGCAATACCATCTCGCGCTCTGCTACGATCGGGGCCAGGGCGTGGCGAAGAAAGCAGCGGAAGCGTAAAAGTGGTCGATGAGGCAAGGCCATGAAAAGGCCAGGGCTCTCAACGCCGGCCTAGAAAAAGAAATTGCGCCCGCGCAGATCGCGGAGGGAGAAAAGCACGCGCGGGTCGTGCCTCGGATCAGGACACGATTTGCAAACGGCCTCGGCGGCTATGCGTTCGGCTGGCGGGGCTCGCGATGAGCGAGAATGAGCGGCTTGGCTTCCTTCAAGACGTGTCGCGCGATCACCAGGCGCTGCACTTCACTGGTGCCTTCGCCGATCGTGCAAAGTTTGGCGTCGCGCAGATAACGTTCGATCGGGAGATCTCGACTGTATCCGTAGCCACCGTGAATCTGCATCGAGCGATCGCAAATTTTTACCGCTGACTCAGAAGCAAAAAGTTTTGCCATGGCCGATTCTTTGGTCGTGTTCTCGCCTTTGTCCTGCAGATGGGCGGCGTGCATGGTCATGACTTCGGACGCCTCCAATTCCATCGCGGAATCCACCAGCATCCACTGGATGGCCTGGAAGTTCCCGATCGGGTGGCCGAATTGTTTGCGCTCGTTGGCGTAGGAGTTGGCGCGGTCAAAAGCAGCTTCGGCGATTCCAACCGCGAGGGCCGCGATACTGATGCGACCACGGTCCAGCACGGTCAGCGCCTGCTCACGTCCGCGTCCGCGTTCGCCGAGAATTTCCGCCTTCGAATTCTCAAAGCGCAACTCGGAGGTCTCGCTCGCCCGCATGCCGTAGGTGTGAATTTTACGCACCGGCGTGACCTGATCCTTCATCGTGATGAAGGCGCTGATCTCGTTCTTGCCTTTGTCGGTCCGGCCGGTCGTCGCGATCACGATGAGCAAATCCGCCGTCCTCCCACTAGTGATGAAATGCTTCATTCCATTGATCCGCCAGACGTCGCCGTCGGCTGCCGCCTTCGTCTCGATCCCGCCGGTGTCGCTTCCCGCATTCGGTTCGGTTAGACCCCAGCCGCCGATCCATTCGCCGCTCGTGAGACGGGGGAGATATTTCTCCCTTTGCTCCTCAGTCCCGAAGAGATTGATCTGGCCGACGGAGAGCGCGTTGTGCGCGGCGATGTCCATCGCGAGCGAGGCGCACACTTTTCCCAGCTCCTTCACTGCAAGAGCGGAGGTAACGTAACTCAGGCCTCGTCCGCCATATTCCTTCGGGGCGACCATGCCCATGATGCCGAGCTTGCCGGCTTTGGTGAAAATCTCGCGCGGCAACTGTTCTTCGTGGTCCCATTGGTCGGCGTGGGGCGCAACTTCGGTGCGGTTAAATTCTTCCACAGAAGCGAGAAAGGCGCGGGAGGCGTCGTCGAGCGGATGTTCGAGAATCATAGGCGAGGAAGTTAGCCGCGGGGACGTTCCCGAGCGAAGAGAAAAACTCCGCCGCCGAAATCGCCGAGGGATCAGCTCTTCAGCGTCACTTCGAAGGACGCCCCGGTCTTGGCGCGGATGTCGTCCTCGGTCGCGTCGCCGTGCAGTTCCGTCAGGACCAGGCCGCCGCCTTCTTTGACCTCGAAGACGCAGAGGTCGGTGATGATGAGATTGACGCAGGCCTGGCCCGTGATGGGCAGGGTGCACTTCTTCAGAATCTTCGGGCTGCCGTCGCGCGCGCAATGTTCCATCACGACGACCACTTTTTTCACTCCCGCGACGAGGTCCATCGCGCCACCGGGACCTTTGACCATCTTGCCGGGGACCATCCAGTTGGCGATGTCGCCCTTATCGGTGACCTCGAAGGCGCCGAGGATGCAGAGATCGATGTGGCCGCCGCGGATCATGGCGAAGGAATCGGCGCTCGAGAAAAAGGCCGAGCCGGGAATGGCGGTGATAGTTTGTTTGCCGGCGTTGATCAGGTCGGCGTCGACGTTCTCTTCGGTGGGGAAGGGGCCGATGCCTAACAAACCGTTCTCGGATTGCAGGGTGACGTTCATCCCTTCGGGAATGTAGTTGGCCACGAGCGTCGGGATGCCGATGCCGAGGTTGACGTAGTAGCCGTCGCGCAATTCCTGCGAGGCGCGTTTCGCCATCAGGTCGCGGATCGGGTTTTCCTTTTTCGCCGCAGAACTGCCCTGCACGGTGCGGAACTCGATCCGTTTCTCGTAGTTTTGTCCCTGGATGATGCGATCGACGAAAATCCCCGGCGTATGAATCTGATCCGGCTCGAGTTCGCCGACCGCAACCAGCTCCTCCACCTCCGCGACGCAGATCTGGCCGCAGCTCGCGATCATCGGGTTAAAATTGCGAGAGGTTTTTCGGAAAATGAGGTTGCCGGATTTATCGCCCTTCCAAGCTTTGACGAGTGACAGCTCGGTCTTGATCCCTGGCTCGAGGACGTAATCCATCCCGCCGAATTTCTTTGTCTCCTTCCCATCGGTCAGATTCGTGCCGAAACCCGTGCGGGTGTAGAAACCGGGAATGCCGGCGCCGCCCGCCCGCAACCGTTCCGCTAGCGTGCCCTGCGGGATGAGTTCGAGATCGAGCTCGCCGGAAAGAACCTGCCGCTCGAATTCCTTGTTCTCGCCCACGTAGGAAGCCATCACCTTTTTCACCTGTCGGGCCGGCAGCAGGACGCCCATCCCGAAGCCATCCACGCCGGCGTTGTTGCCCACGATGGTGAGATCTTTCACGCCGCTGTCGTGCAGCGCGGCGATCAGGTTCTCTGGGATGCCGCACAGTCCGAACCCGCCCGCAGCGATGGTCATGTTGTCGTGGAGAAGGCCGTCGAGTGCTGATTTCGCGTCGGGATAAACTTTGCTCATGAGGGAGAAATCTAACCACGGATTGCACGGATGGGCACGGATGAATTGGGCGCAGCGCGGCAAACTCTGGGGAGGGCACGTGCCCTCGCGTGCCGTTGGCGACGCCTCGCCGTGAATCACGGTGCGACGTTCGCGAGGGGGAAAAAGTTCGCTCGGCGGAGCGCCTCGCCAGGACGCGAGGGCGCACGCGCTCCCCGGAGCTTGCCGCGGGACGATTCCTTGCCACTTTGCAGACTCAATTTATGTCCAAATCACTCGCCCATCGTCTCGCCGACTACGCCTGCTCACTGAATTTCGAAGATCTCTCACCCGAGGTGGTGCACGAGGTGAAACGGCGCGTGATCGACTCGTTCGGTTGTGCGCTGGGCGCATGGCACGAAGAACCCTGCGTGATCGCACGCAAGGTCGCCTCCGATTTCTCGGCGAAAAACGGCGGCACGATTCTCGGCACCGACCACCAGGCGCCGCCGGACTGGGCCGCTTTCGCGACTGGCTGCTGCATTCGTTATTTCGATTACAACGACACTTATCTTTCCAAGGAACCGGCGCACCCGAGCGACAACATCGCGGCCGCGCTCGCGGTCGCGGAAAGTGTCGGTGCAAGCGGCAAGGAGCTGGTCACCGCGATCGCGCTCGCTTACGAAGTGCAGTGCCGTTTCTGCGACGCCGCCAGCATCCGCGCGCGGGGCTGGGATCACCCAACCTACGGAGCCTTCTCGACCGCGCTGGCGGCGGCGAGGTTGATGAAACTCGACGCGGAGAAGACGCGCCACGCGGTCAACATCGCGGGTGTGAATTGCGCCGCTTTCCGGCAGGCGCGGGTCGGCGAACTCTCGCACTGGAAAGGCGTCGCTTTCGCCAACGCGGCGCGCTGCGGCGTCTATGCCGCGCTCCTGGCCCGCGCCGGCATGACCGGTCCGGCTCCGATTTTCGAAGGCGCGATGGGCTTTGAGAAGGAGCTCGGGGTGTCGTTAGGCGATGTCGGTGCGGTCTTCGACAAAGCGCAGGAAGCGGTTGAGGGCAAAGGTCCGGCCTCGATGATCATGAAGACGAGCATCAAGTATTGGCCGGCGGAGTATCATAGCCAGAGCGCGATCGAGGCCGCCATGTCCCTGCGTAAGGAGATCGGCGACCCGGCGAAGATCAAATCGGTCCGGATCGAGAGCCACGACGCGTCGGTCGACATCATCGGAAGCGAGCCGGAGAAATGGAAACCGCAGCAGCGCGAGACCGCCGATCACAGCCTGCCGTATATCACGGCGGTGGCGTTGATCGATGGCGAGGTGACCGACAAGCAGTTCGCGCCGGAGCGGTTCATGGAGAAAGGAATCGTCGAGTTTCTCCAGAACGTCACCGTCGAGCGGAATGACGAGCTGAGTTCGCTCTACGCCAAGGCGGTGGCGAACATCGTGCACGTTACTTTGCAGGACGGCAAGGTGCTGACGAAGCGGGTCGATTATCCGCTGGGCAACGCGTTCAATCCGGTGAGCGATGAGCAACTGGAAGGGAAGTTCAACGCACTTGTCGTCCCCGCGCTGGGTGAAGAAGGTGCTAAAAAGCTCGTCGCGGCTGGCTGGAAACTCGATCAAGGGAAAAATCCGGGCGAGCTGATGAAGCTGGCGCAGATGCCTGCCTAACGAAATGAGCAAAGCCATCACGCTGCGGAAACTGCTCGCCGAAGGGATCGTCGCGATGCCGGGCGTGCCGAACGCCTCCATGGCGCGGCAAGTAGAGCGGACTGGATTTGAGGCCGTTTACATCAGCGGCGCGGGCTTGGCGAATTGCACCGCCGGGCTGCCGGATGTCGGGCTGCTGACGCTGAATGAAGTGGCGACGCTGGCCGGGTTCATCGCGCGCGCGGTCAAGATTCCCGCGATCGTCGATGCCGATACCGGCTTCGGCGGCGCCGAGAATGTAGGACGCACGATTTACGAATTGGAAGGTGCGGGATTGGCCGGCTGCCATCTCGAAGACCAGGAATTTCCCAAGCGCTGCGGACATCTGGCCGGTAAAAGATTGGTCCCGGTCGACGAAATGGAAGCGAAGATTCGCGCCGCGGTCGCGGCGAAACGCGATCGCGATTTTCTCGTCATCGCGCGGACCGATTCCCGCGCGATGGAAAATTTCGACGGCGCGGTCAAGCGCGCCAACGCCTATGTGGCGGCGGGAGCAGACGCGATTTTCCCCGAGGCGCTGCAGACGAGGGAAGAGTTCCGTGATTTCGCCAGGGAAGTGAAAGTGCCGCTCCTGGCCAACATGACCGAGTTCGGGAAGAGCCCGTCGCTCAACGTGCAGGAACTGGGCGAACTCGGTTATCGGATGGTTATTTTCCCGCAGAGCGCTTTCCGCGTTTCGATGAAGACGACCGACGAGTTTTTTCGCGCGCTCAAGGCGGCCGGTTCGCCTAACGAATGGCTCGAGCGCATGCAGACGCGCAAAGATCTTTACGCCACGCTCGATTACGATCCGGCGGCGGAAAGCTGGCCCGGTTATCAGGCCGATTGAAATAGTCGCTCCGACGCGGCATGTTGAAGGCGCCCGCTCGCAATCAGGCGGCGGCGCAAATCCCCTTCCTCCAGCGCAAGACGAGGAGACAAAATCTATGAGTACCGAAGAAAAACCCGCTTACAGCCCAGGCCTCGCCGGTGTCATTGCCGGAGAAACCGAGATCTGCTGGGTCGATCCCAACGCCGGCCTGATGTATCGTGGCTACGACATCCACGAGATGGCGGAGAAGGCCAATTTCGAAGAAGTCGCCTACCTCCTGCTCAACGGCGAACTGCCAACCGTGAAAGAGCGCGAGGAATTTTCCAGGGAACTGGCCAAGGAAAGGTCACTGCCGAAGGAAGTGCTCGAGATGATGCGGCTGATGCCGAAGAACACGCATCCGATGGACATGCTGCGGACGGGTTACTCCATGCTGGCGCCGTTCGATAAGGATTTAAACGATCACTCGCACGAGGCTAACGTGCGCAAGGCGATGCGCCTGATCGCCAAAACCACGACGCTGATCGCGGACGGTCATCGCATCCAGCGCGGGGAGAATCCGCTGCCAGAACGTCCCGACCTAACGATGGCGGGAAACCTCTTCTACAAACTGAGCGGCGAGATGCCGCAGGATTGGAAGATCCGGATGATGGACACGATCTTCATCCTTTACGCCGATCACGAATTCAACGCTTCGACCTTCGCCGCGCGCGTCACCGCCGCGACCCTGGCCGACATGTATGCCGCGGTCACGAGCGCGTGCGGCACGCTGAAAGGCCCGCTCCACGGCGGTGCGAACGAAGAGTCGATGAAGATGCTCGACGACATCAAGACGCCTGATCGCGCGGAGAAGTGGATGATGGATGCGCTGGCCAAGAAGGCCAAGATCATGGGATTCGGTCATCGGGTTTACAAAGCGGGCGATTCCCGGGTGCCGATCATGCGTGAGATCGCGCGCGACCTCGGCAAACGGGTGGGCAAAGAGGAATGGGTACCGATCTGCGAGACCCTGGAGGCGACGATGGACCGCGAGAAACATCTCTGCGCGAATGTCGATCTCTACGCTGCGCCGGTCTTCACCATGCTGGAATTTGCGCCGGAGTTGAACACGCCGATCTTCGCTGCTTCGCGCGTCGCTGGTTGGTGCGCGCACGTCATCGAGCAACACGACCACAATCGGTTAATTCGTCCGCGCTCGCTCTATACCGGGCCGGCTGCGCGTCCTTATAAGCAGGCCGACGCCTCCAACGGAACTGGGGCCTAACGACCGATGCCGAACGACAATCCGTCGCTCCAGGAGCAATACGCGCCTAACAATGCCTGCTGGGGCTGCGGGCCGTCGAACGCCGAAGGTCTGCGCATCCGGAGTTTTGTGGAAGGCGATGCGGTCGTGGCGGAGTGGAAGCCGGAAACGAAGTACGAGGCCTTCCCGGGTGTCCTGAATGGCGGGATCATCGGCACCTTGCTCGATTGCCACTGCAATTGGACGGCGGCGTATCACCTGATGAAACAAGCCGGAGACGAGCGCGTGCCGTGCACGGTGACAGCGGATTACGCGATCAAGTTGCTCCGCCCGACGCCGACCGACGGCTCCGTTTTTCTTTCCGCCAAGGTGGTCGATTCATCCACCGATCGAGCGACGATCGAAGGTACGCTTACCGCGGGTGGCAAAGTCTGCGCGACCTGTCGCGGGACTTTCGTCGCGGTGAAGGAAGGCCATCCCGCTTTCCATCGCTGGTAGCGGAGAATTCACTGCCCGAATTCCGTCGATGCACGGGCACGTGAGCCGCGGTTACGCTGCGGACATGCAAACAACAAACTATCGAGTGGTTCCGTTGCCGACCGAGATCGCGGTAGCGGCGCGCCGTGCCGCCGAGGCGGGAGCGAGCGATCACGTTTATGTGACGGTTGATGCCCCGACCGGCTATCCCTGCCGGCATTGTCTGCGCTGGGGCCAACCGGGCGAACGTCTGGTTCTATTTCCCTATGCGTCGATTCCCGCGGGTCGTCCGTACTCGGAAAGCGGTCCGATCTTCGTGCATGCGGAGTCCTGCCGGCGCTACGAAAAGACGGGCGAGTATCCCGCCGATTTCCGGCGTGGACGGGTCCTGCGCGCTTACAACGCCCGGCGCGACATGATCGCGGCCGAAGTGGTGGGCGAACGCGATCCCGAAACGGTGATTGAAAACCTCTTCGTCGAGCCGGAAACTGAATTTCTACAAGCCCGGAGCGCCGACCGCGCCTGTTTCACTTTTGCCATTGCCCGCGCATGAAAACACCCGAATTACTTCCGCCTAACGACACCATGTATCAGGCTCTGGTCAATCGAGACTCGACCTTCGAAGGGATCTTTTTTGTCGGGGTGCGCACGACCGGGATTTTTTGCCGGCCGACCTGCAGCGCGAAAAAACCGGCGCGCCAGAACGTCGAGTTCTTTCCTTCGCCTAACGAGGCCCTTCTGGGCGGCTATCGCCCCTGCCTGCGCTGCCAGCCGATGGATCCGGCCCGGCCGGCGCCGGAATTGATCCAGCGCCTCCGCGCCGAAGTGGAGAAGGCACCCGATGGCCGCCTGACGGACAAGGAACTTTCCTCACTCGCGATCGATCCCTCGACCGCGCGGAGGCAGTTCAAGCGCTACTACGGCATGACCTTCCAGGCTTATCATCGCGCCCGCCGGATGGGGCTCGCCCTGCGCGAAGTGCGGCGCGGCGAACCGGTCGAGGAGGTTCGCAACGGGAGCGGTTTTGGGTCCGAGAGCGGATTTCGTGAAGCCTTCACGAAGATCTTTGGCGACCCGCCGACGACGGCGAAGCGGCGCGACTGCCTCTTCGCCGAACGCCTAACGACTCCGCTCGGCACCATGCTGGCGGTGGCGGATGACGAAGGTTTGCGCCTGCTCGAGTTTGGCGATCGCCGCGCGCTCGAGCGCGAGCTGCCGCTCCTGCGCGAGCGCCTTGGAAAAAGCGTTGTGCCGGGCGAGCATCCGCACCTGACGGCAATGCGAACGCAGCTGGCCGATTATTTCATGGGCAAAAACCTCGAGTTCGACATCCCCCTCGCGCCGGTCGGTTCCGAGTTCCAGCTCAAGGCTTGGGAGATTCTGCGCTCCATTCCAGTCGGAGAAACGCGCTCTTATTCCTGGATGGCCGAACGGCTCGGCGATCCCGGCGCGCGTCGCGCAGTCGGTCGTGCCAACGGCATGAACATGATGTCGATCATTATTCCCTGCCATCGTGTCATCCGCGCCGACGGCACGCTCTGCGGCTACGGCGGCGGGCTTTGGCGCAAGAAGTGGCTGCTCGAGCACGAGAGAAAAGTGCTGAGTAACACTCAAGAAGTGACGGGCTTGAAAGAATGATTTCTTATTCACTCATCACTACTGTCCTGCGCGCCCAGGAGGACTCGAACCTCCGACCGTCGGATTAGAAATCCGATGCTCTATCCGGCTGAGCTATGGGCGCGAGTCGGACAGCCGATCGTGGACAGAATTCGTTCTGTTGTTGCGCGAATGCAACTTCCAGATCCGTTGATGCGGGGGCAATTCGGTTGGTGTTAGGGAAGTGAGCAGGGTGCGGGCTGGTTTCCGCAGCTCGTTCGAAGCAGGCTCGATCCAGGATTGAACTAGACCGTGGGCGAGGGGAGCAGCAACTCTTAGGGTACCGTGAGCTTCGCACCGACGCTGGTGGCGCTGCCGGCGGCGTTGCTCACCACGACGGAGAAAAGGGCGCCGTCATCGACCGCTGCGACGGGGGGAGTGGTGTAGGAGGCGTTGGTCGCGCCCGCGATATCAGCTCCATTTTTTCTCCACTGGTAACTTAAGGGCTTCGTTCCGCTGGCCGTCACCTTGAAGGTGGCAGTCGCGCCGACCTTGGCGGTCCGGTTTGCCGGTGGCTTGGTGATGGTGGGCGGCACCCTCACAGTGAGGAGGGCATCGCTGCTCGTCACGCTGCCCGCGCTGTTATTGATTACGACCGAGAATAACGAGCCATTGTCAGACGAAGAGGTGGAGGGTGTGGTGTAGGAAGCGTTGGTCGCATCGACAATGTTGGTGCCGTTCTTTCTCCACTGATAAGTCATAGGCGTGGAGCTGGTGGCGACGACCTGAAACCTTGCGGTCGAGCCAGGGTTGACGGTTTTTTTCTTTGGTTGGGTCGTGATCGACGGAGGTATCTCGGTCGGTCCGGCGGCAAAAACTGTAGCGATAAAAGTGAGGGCCTGATCTTTCACGACGGGCCAATTAGGCCAGGAGTGCGCTGTGCCAGGCACCAGGATCGTTTGATAGTTCGTCACGCCGACCGCATCGAGAGCCGCGACCAGAGCGGGCATCTGTGGGGAGGGCATCGACTCGGTCTCGCTCTGCACGAGGAGCATTGGGCTGGCGGTGCTTGTGATCCTGGAGACAACCGAAGCGGCCAAGAAAGTAGCCGAATACTCGGGCTCCGCCGGAGGAGTGTCGGCGAAGCAATAATTTTGGACGAGGTCTTTGAAGCTGCCAGGTAAAGCGAGGCTCTCCTGGTCGGAGAAATCGTAGGCCCCAGAGAGAGCGATCAGCCACTTCGATTTTGTCGTCGCCCGGTGTGCCATCCGCCGCCAGATAGGTGGCGTGGGTTCCCCCGGCCGAGCCGCCAATCGCGCCGACCAAGCCGTTACAGCGGGCATCGGCCCGAGCCGCGCGCACTGCGAGCTTACAGTCATTGATCTGATCCGGATAGCGTCCATCGGAAGTCTGGCCGGCGATCAGGCCGGGAGGCGCGAGCCGGTATTCAACCGAGAGGGCAAGATAACCGGCGTTGCGGAGATCTTCCGCCGCCGCGTCCATGTTTGTCGATCCTTCCAGCTCACCGGAGCGAAAACCACCCCCGTGAATGACCAAAACAACCGGCCAGGGACCCGTCCCCTGCGGGGTATAGACTATCCAATGCAGGGGAGTGCCATCGTCAGCGACCGCGTAGGTTTCGGTAGCCGTCGGGATTGGAGTAGGGCTCGGATCTTGGGCGAAGGAGGGATTCGAAAGAATCCCGCAGGTGGCGAGGATTAGCGAAAATAACCAACGCCTGTAACTTGTTTTCTTGCGTGAGGTTTTCATAACTCCCCAGTAAAAGGATTTGAAGCGGGCTGACTAGGTCTGGAAAAGTTACCCAGTTGTTACCTTTTGATGGTAAAAGCTTACGCTCCCGGGAATCGGCCTACTTGAAGGGTTGGCGCGCCAAAGATGCTTGGAGATCGTTCCATCCGAATTCGGACCGATTCGGGTAGCTATAATCAGATTCGCCTAACGAGTAAGGCAGCATTTTGGCAGCGACAGAACGAAAACGTGGTCGTCGCACAGGCGATTCAGTCGCCTGCGCCCGGCCCATCCGTCAGTCGTGGATAGCGTTTTTTAAAACTCAGACCTCCAAGGGCGAGTGTGATTGATTTTCACAGCGGTCCCGCTATAGCTGCCAGTGGACACAGAGAACCGGTTCCATGACCAACACCACCGCCCTGACCGATCATATCCGCGAAGCCAATGAGCTCATGTTGCACCAGCATGGCGCCAACCATCTAGGCGCGGGTTATACGCGCAAAGCCGAAGAGGCCTGGCTGCAGTATGCTCTGATGATGCAGGTGGTGCGTGACCCGACCGAGACCGGGCATGTGCTGGATCTGGGCTGCGGGTTTGCGCATCTGCTCGATTACATCCGTGCCACGCCGAAATTTGCTCATCTGACCTACACCGGAGTCGATCTCTCGGCAGAATTCCTCGCCGCGGCGCGTGAGCGTCACCCGGAGGCCGACCTGCGTTGTCTGGACCTGCTGCAGGACGCGAGCCAGATGCCCGAAGTCGACTACGTCATCATGAATGGCGTCTTCAACTATCGCGGCGAGATCACACAAGAGGACATGCTGACTTATTGGGAAAAGATGGTACTGACGGCGTTCCGGTTTGCCCGCGAGGGCATCGCCTTCAACGCCATGTCCAAACATGTGGACTGGGAACGCGATGATTTGTTCCATTTGCCGCTGGATCGAATGGCGGGTTTTGTGAAAGCCAACCTCAGCCGCCATTTCGTGATCCGTCACGACTATCCGGCTTACGAATACACGACCTTTGTTTATCGTCGGCCGTGGAGCCAGGAGTGAAGGCTTCGGCGGCCGGGAATACTAGAGGGATGCGATGACGGGCAAGGTCGGACTCACCGCGCGCGGGCGCAAACTTTTGTGCCATTTGCGGGTGGCACAGGACAAATCCGGGCTGGAAGATTTCGGCCTGCCGCCCGAGCTGATCGAGGGCTTGGTCCAGTCTGGCTTTCTCGAGGTGCAGGACGAAACCATGCCGCCGGTCGACTACCAGGACGACTTTGGGGGCTGGAAAAGCCAACGCGGGATGCTGGTAGACCATATCCGCACCCTGGCGTTTCAGGACGCCATTCGTGCGGTGGTGAAACCAGGCGACCGGGTGGTGGATGTCGGCACCGGCTCGGGGATTCTGGCGATGATGGCGGCGCGACAGGGCGCGGCCGAGGTCTACGCGCTCGAGGTGACCGAGATGGCCTCGTGGGCCGAGCGGATCGCGGTCAAGAATGGACTGTCGGCGATGCGCGTCTTGAGGGGCGACGCGGCAGGCTTCGAGGCTCCGGGACCGGTTGATGTGATCATGGGCGAATTCGCGGGAATGTATTTCCTGGAAGAGTGGCGCCATTACGCGGCCTTTGTGAAGGTGCGCGATCGCACCTTACGCGCGGGTGGGGCGGTCATTCCTCATGCCGCGCGCCTTTATCTGTCGGCGATCGACAGCCGCAAGCTGTATCAGGAACGGGGCTACGGTCTTTGGGAGGCACCGGTTTATGGACTTGATTTCTCGGACGTGCTGAAGGCCGAGATCGCCGCCCCGCGCCGTTACATCATTTCGGCCGACCATAATGCCACGGTTTGCACACAAGAGATTGCGGCCTTCGATTTTCTGACCGGCACCGAGCGCGACTATTTCTTCACCACAGACGTCGAGTTTCCATATTCCGCGGCGGGCAGTTTCCACGGCTTCATAGGGCATTTCGAGTTGGACATGGCGGCGGGCAAGATCTTGTCCACTGGCACGGCGGAGCGGGAAACCTGCTGGCACCATTCCTATTTCCCGGTGCCTTGTATTCAGGTTCCTGCTGGGGGCCGGGTCGCGGCGCGGGTGCGCACCTTCCTGGAACCTGAGGGCAATCTGATGTGCGTTGGTTTGACCGTTGCCGGACCGGACGGGCCGCTGGATGGGCCGGGCGTGCGCGGGGAACATGTCTACGTTCTGGAGTAAGCCATGACCAGCCTCGGCTGCGGCTATCACAGCGGGGCCTATGCCGCTTCCCTGGCAGCGCTGGGCCGTGCCGTGCCGATGGGGGAGACCGGCGGGTTTGTGATCGAACGTCAGATCGCGGGGAGCGGGGCAGCGGACATGATGGGCCCGTATCCGCTGTTTTGCTGCACGCATTGGAACGCGCTAGTGGAGGCGGTCGCCCGGTTGGGCGCGGATGCTGTCAGCCTGACTTTGGTTATCGATCCGTTTTGTCCGCTCTCGGCAGTGCAGTTAGCGGCAATTTTTCCTCTCTGCCGACCCTTCCATGATCACTACCTGATCGACTTGGGCCCGCCGCCGGCGCTATCGCGTCATCACCAGCGCAAGCTGCGTAAGGCTGCCGCGGTCGAGCTGCGGGCCGCGCCCGCGCAGGAGAGTGATCTGGACGATTGGGCTCGGCTTTACGAGGTACTGGTCGCCCGCAAGAAAATCGAAGACCTGCGCAAGTTCGACCGCGAGAGTTTCCGCCATCAGCTGTCCGTGCCCGGGGCGCATCTGGTCAGCGCGTGGGAGCAAGGCGAGATGCTGGGGGCGGACCTGTATTATCAGGACATGGATCGCGTCTATGCGCATCTGTCGGCCTATTCCGACAGGGGCTACGCGCAGTCAGTCTCTTATCCGATGATGGCTCATGCGATCGAATATTTCCGCGGCAAGGCGGAGTTCATCGATCTCGGTGGCGTACCGGCGGGGGCGGCGCCGGGGCTGTTGGAATTCAAGGCCGGTTGGACCCGGGTCACACGGCCCAGTCATCTGTGCGGCAAGGTGCTGAACCCAGCGCGCTACGCCGAATTGAGTAAAGGCTTGGCGGAAACGGCCTATTTTCCGGCCTACCGTCAGGGCGATTTCAAGCGTTAGGCGACATCAGTCGCGGATCCCGTTTTTCAGCTCCCACACCTTTAAGGCGGCTAGGAGAAGACTCTTGGTTCGGGTGAGGGTGCCGACCGCTGGGCGGACGACTTCGCCATCCACGACCGGAGCGCCTTTGGGGCGCCGTTTTGGGCTCTTCGTTCGGTTCTTTGCGCGAGGCCGAACAGCTGCTTCGCTCTGGGAAAGGTGTCCGCTTGGATTTAACGGTGTCATAATTACCATACTGAGAGAGCAGCTTCCCTGCCAGCAGTCCGCGATCGTCGTTTTCCCGTGGAAAAGCGCTTGTGCCTCCACCGTTCTTCGGCGATTTCATCCGGGCATGACGTCGAATCGCAAACTGGGTTGCCTAAGCGTCTTTCTGTTTGTCGCGCTTTGCGTCAGCCTGATGGTTAATCTGGTTCTTGCCGCGACCGCTTTCCGGAAGTTCGACGGGACCAGCGCCGACGCGGAATCACGGCCTCGTTTTCGGGAAATGATCGTGGAGAGCGGCACACGCGGGAGTGGGAACAAGATCGCGGTCATCTCCCTGCGTGGCCTGATTAGCACCGGCGTCGCGGGTAACGTCGGCGAGTCGATGGTTGACGACCTGCGCTGGCAGTTCGAGCAGGCCCGGAACGATGATAATGTGCGCGCAGTCGTGCTCGAGGTCGATTCGCCCGGTGGCGAAGTGACGGCTTCCGATATGATTTATAACGCGGTCGCCAAGACAAGGGCGAAAAAACCAGTCGTCGTTTACATGGAATCGCTGGCGGCCTCCGGCGGTTATTATGTTGCCTGTGGCGGGAAATATTTGATGGCGAACGAGACCAGCATCACCGGGAGCATCGGCGTCATCATTCAAACTCTGAATTACGAGCAGCTCTTCAACAAAATCGGGCTCGCCTCCGTTGTCTTCAAGAGCGGCAAGTTTAAGGACATGCTCAACGGCGCGCGTCCGATCACGCCCGAGGAGCGCGATTACGTACAGAGCTTCGTCATGAAAACCTACGAAAAATTTCTCGGCATCGTGGCGAAGGAGCGCAACCTGCCGGCCGATGCGCTGCGCAACGGCATTGCCGATGGACGAATCCTGTCTGGTCGGGACGCACTCGATAACAAGTTGATCGACGGCCTCGGCCAGGTCGAGGATGCCTACGCGAAAGCAAAAGAGCTCGGCCACGCCGCCGACGCAAAGATTGTGAAGTACGGCCCGCCCTTTAGTCTGGGCCGCGTCTTTCGGATGCTGACCAAGAGCGGCGAGACCAGGATCGAACTCTCCCTCCCAGGCCAGCTCTCGCCGCAACTGGAGAGCGGGCGCGCTTATTTCCTGCCCAGCTTTTACGCTCCCTAGCGACGCGGCGGGAAGATGTTCGACAGCCTGATTAACACCCTGCTGGTCATCGCAGGGCTCTTCGTTTATCTCTCCATTTCCCGTCAGGTAGCGGTGCGGCCGAGCGGAGCCGCCGAGCTGGGCGAACGACAGCTTGGTTTCCCGGAGGCAATCGCCGCGGCCTTACTGGTCGGCTGGTTTGTCCTCAACATCGTGGCCGCGAGCAGGATCGAGCATGGAGTCTTCCAGACGCGCGATCTCCTCCTGACGGGTGGTTTTTCGCTCGCGGTCGTTTCCATTTTAACCGCGCTCCTCCAACTACGCGGCTTCAGTGTCTTGTCGTTAGGCGGATTTTCCCGGCTTGGCTTTGGCCGGATCGTGAGCACGGCGGCGGTCCTGCTTTTTGCGGCTTATCCGCTCCTCTTCGCAGCCGATGGCATCTCGCGTTGGATTCTCGGGGAAGGGGCGGGGAAGCAGCAGATCGTCGAGATGTTTACCGGTTCCGAAACTCTTCAGCAGCGCATTCTTATCATCGTCCTGGCGGTGGTCATCGCCCCCGCCGCCGAAGAGTTTATGTTTCGGTTTTTCCTCTACGGCGTGCTCAAGCGCTATCTTGGGCGCGGGCCTGGCCTGGTCCTGAACGCGCTCCTCTTCGGCGCGGTCCACGTCCATCTCCCGAGTCTCGGGCCGCTTTTCATCCTCGGCGGATGTTTCACGCTCGCCTATGAATGGAGCGGCTCGATCCTGGTCTCGATGACGATGCACGCGCTCTTTAATTTCCTTTCCCTGAGCGCGCTCGCTTTCCCTAATCTGCTTCCGCAATGAAGCTGCGCGAGGTGGGCGAGGACCGGCTGATCGCGAAGCTGGTGTCGCACCTGCGGAGCAGCCCCGACGTCCTCGCTGGCCCGGGAGATGATTGCGCGGTAGTGGCGGCGCCGGGAAAAAGGAGGAACTCCTTTTGAAAACCGATTGTGTGGTCGAACAAGTTCATTTTTCGCCTAACGAAAAACCGTCCGCGATTGGCTGGAAAGCGATGGCGCGCGTGCTGAGCGATTTCGCTGCCATGGCCGGTCGACCACGCTTTGCTCTCGTCACTCTGATCGCGCCGCCCGCGCGAACGGCGCGCTGGGCGACCGAAATTTATCGCGGTTTGCGGCGGGCGGCGGACCGGTTTGCGGTGATCATCGTCGGCGGAGAAACCAGCGCTACGAAAGGACCGACGATCCTCTCGATCAGCGCCATCGGAACGGTAGAGAAAGGCCGCTGGATCTCGCGTCGCGGCGGTAAAGCGGGCGACCTCCTTTTTGTGACCGGAAAGCTGGGCGGCTCGCGGCGCAAAAAGCATCTCAATTTCACACCACGGATTGAAGAAGCCCGCTGGCTGGCAGCTAACTTGCCGCCTCCACGCCATGATGGACCTGAGCGACGGCCTCGGGGCCGATCTTCCGCGCCTCGCCAAAGCGAGTGGGGTTGCTTTCGAAGTCGACGAGCAAAGTCTGCCTCGCGCCCGAGGTTGTTCTGTCGCCGAAGCGATCAACGACGGAGAAGACTACGAATTGCTCTTCGCGCTTTCCCCTAACGCCGCCGCCACGCTCGAGGAAAAGTGGCGAAAGAAGTTCCCGCGGTTACCGCTCAGCCGCATTGGGCGTTTCGTTCCGCAATCCGCCTTCCGCAATCGGCATTTTGGCCATGGCTACCTTCACTTCCAATAGCGTGGAGGAAACGATCGGCTACGCGCGCACCTGGGCGGAGCAGCTCCGGCCTAACGACGTCGTCGCGCTGGTCGGTGAACTGGGTGCGGGCAAGACTCATTTCGTGAAGGGCCTGCTGCAAGGCCTGGCCGGTCCCGAGGAAGCGACCAGCCCGACTTTCACCCTTGTCCACGAATACCGCCGCGGCCGACTGCCGGTTTTTCATTTCGATTTTTATCGGCTGACTAATCCCGCGGAAATCGACGGAATCGGATTCTATGAATATCTTGAGGAGGGTGGCGTGACCGTGATCGAGTGGCCGGAGCGCTTTGCACAGGTGCTCCCCCAACGAACGCGTTGGTTGCGACTGGATGCCCGGAGCGAATCGGTGCGTCTTATTAGCGAGATGGAAAAATGAAAGTATTGGCTTTGGAGCTTTCGTCGGCGGTCGGCAGTGTGGCGTTCCGTGACGGAAACGGCACACGGGATTTCCGGACCTTCCCGGCCGATCGGAAGAATTCCTTTTTTTTCTACGAAAATCTGCAGGCGATTTACGAAACGAATCCGCCGCCCGACCTGATCGTGGTTGGACTCGGCCCAGGTTCCTATGCTGGGGTACGGATCGCCATTTCCACCGCACTCGGTCTGCGTGCCGGTTGTAGCGCGCGATTGCAGGGTGTGCCCTCCGTTTGTGCCTTCGAGCGCGAGGAATATTTGTTTGTGGGCGATGCGCGACGGAATTCTTTTGTGGTGGCGCAGGTGCGCGACGGTCGTTGCACGTCCGGGCCCGCCCTGGCCAGCGAGGACGAGGTTCGCGTCCGGTTACGGTCTGCGCTGGGACTGGCCGTCGTGGCCACGGTGTCTTTGCCCCAGTTTGGCGATGTAATTGTCGAGCATCCCTCCGCCTTGCGGCTGGCGGAACTGGCCCCGCGCATTGGAGGCGAGCAAATGCTGGAGCCAATTTACATGCGCCCGCCTCACATCACGACGCCGCGGGAATAATGTCATCGGGCGCCGAACGTTGCTGGGCGGAAGTCGATCGCGGCGCGCTTGCGTCACAACGCGCGCCTCGCGCGGGAGCGGATCGGGCCGCAGACCAGTCTGCTCGCGGTGGTGAAGGCGAACGCCTACGGCCACGGCATGCTCGAGGTGGCCGAGGCGCTACGAGACGAGGCAGAACTCTATGGGGTGGCCAATCTGCACGAGGCACTCGAGTTGCGGGCGAGCGGGATAACTCATCCTATTCTGATTCTTGGCCCGGCCTTGCCCGAGGAGCGAGCGGGGATTAGCGAGCACGGGCTGATCATCTCAGTTTCGAATTTCGAGGAGGCCGTCGCTTTTGCGCAGAACCCAGCCGGAATCAATTTTGCGATCGATACCGGGATGGGCCGGATGGGCTGCTGGCAGGACAACGCCCTCGCCGAACTCGAAAAAATCGCGCGGATTCCGGATCTTATTCTGCACAGCATCTCTACTCATCTTCCGGCGGCGGATGAAGATGTCGCTTATACGGAAAAGGAGCTGGCCCACTTTGAAGAACTCGTCAGGCAAATGCGCTCAGCGGGTGCCGGGCGCCTATAAAGTGCATGTCCTGCTCAGCGCCGGCATTCTCGGTTTCGCTCAACATCGCTTCGACATGGTACGCGCCGGCCTCATGCTCTACGGCAGTGCGCCTTTGCCTAACGAACAGAAATTTCTCCGACCGGTCATGACCCTAAAGGCGCGCGTCGCCCTGCTGCGCGACCTGCCGGCGGGTCGAAGTGTGAGTTATGGACGCACTTTCACGACCGCGCGACCGATGCGCGTCGCTACCATCAGCGCCGGCTATGCCGATGGCTATCCGCGCTCGCTCTCGAATCGGGACGCCGCGGTTTTGATCGGGGGCCGGCGCTGCCCGGTGCTGGGGCGGGTGACGATGGATCTCATGATGGCGGACGTGACCGCCTCGCCCGAGGTCGAGCTCGGCGAGGAGGTGGTCTTGATTGGGAGACAGGGCGGCGAAGAAATACTGGCGGCGGAAGTGGCGGAGCGGGCCGGCACGATCGCCTGGGAGATTTTTACCGGCATTGGCAGCCGGGTGCGGCGGCTGTATGTGTGAGGCGAGATAGGTGAATGCGCCTCACGAATCGCGCGACACGCATCCCGTGACCATGTTCCAGATCATCTTTAACGAATTGAGCGCGGCCGAGATGGCGGCATTGCCCAAGACCCTTCAACTGGAACTCTTGGCGGAATTCCAAATTCTCCCGGCAGACCTGGACCACCTCGATGCCAGCCGCTTTGGGGTCATCGAGCGGGAGGGAAAAAAACTGCACCGTTATCGCGCGAAAGATTATCGGATCTATTTCGAGCGCAGCCCGGAAGGAGTTACGGTGCACCGCGTCCTGCACAAAAACACGCTGCGGGATTTTCTTTTCCGCAGCAAATTGCCGCTGGCGGAAGACGATCAACTCGGCAAGACGAGAGAATTCTGGAAGTTGATCGAGCAGGGCGAGCGGACACGGAAGGCGTGAGGTTAGATTGGAATCTCCAGCGAGGTAGCGCAAAAATGCTTGACGCCTAGAGGTTTGCGCCTCAGGACCAGTGATCGGCGAATTGAATGTTCGATTTGCTGAGTCTGCGGGATGAAACAGTCGGCGTCCGCGGATCCCTTTACCGACCACTGAAAGGAACCTATGCAGTCATTCATTCGTATTCTCGTCCTCGCCCTCTTCGGCCTCCTGCCGATCGGGGCTTTACAAGCGCAAGGCACCAAGCCAACCGCGGAAAAGTCGGCCGCGGCCGCAAATTCAAAACGTCCTGATGTCTATCACGTTTTCATCGTCAAGGCGGCTCTCGGCAAGGCTAAGGAACTGGCCGATTTCCTCAAAGAACCCGACCCTGCGCACCCCGATCGCAAGGGGATTCTGCTGCGGCATCAGGATGGGGATGATTGGGATTACATCTCCATCGAGCACGAAGGCTCGAAGGCAACCGTCGAAAGCGCCGGCACTCCGGTGCCTCCCTCCAAACGGGCTCTGATGGACTGGCATAACGACTCGTTCGTGAGCGGACCGTCCTGGGCTGATTTCGCCAAGGCGATGGGACTTGATGCTGATGCCTCCAAGACGGCCGGGGCGGTTTACGTCGTGGCCGATTACCGTGCCGCGCCGGGTCATCGCGAGGAACTGGACAAGATGCTGAGCGAAACTCCGGCGGCTGGAACTGACACTTCCTCCGGCAATGTCCTCCTGCAGCATCTGGAAGGCGCCGCTTGGAATTTCCTCGGTGTCGTCCGCTACGATTCGTGGGACAAGTTTGCCGAAAACGAGAAGATCAGCGTTGCGCAGACGAACAAAGGCCAGGGTGGATGGAATGATCTCCGCAACCATGTGGCCTCGCATCACGACACGCTGGCCGACCGAATCCTCCCATAGCAAGAAGTCGGTATAAACTGGAGACTCGTCCGCGGCCGAACCGTTCAGGCGGTTCGGCCGCCGGGATGAGGCACGCCCGCGGGCGAGGCGGGCAACGATTCCTTAGTGATGAAAGACACCAGCGTCACCAAGGTCACATCAGAGTTTTCGCCGCACGGTCCGGAGGGAGAAAAGTATCTCGCCTCCGGGGTGCACATCGCGATGCGGCTCTGGGAAAACGAAAAGCCTAACGACAAGAAACCGACGTCAAAACACCCTTATGAGACGGTCGGTTACGTCCTGAAGGGCAAAGCCGAATTGCACCTTGAAGGGCAGACCCTCATTCTGAAGGCGGGCGATTCGTGGTCGGTGCCCAGGGATGCCAGCCACACCTACAAGATTCTCGAGACGTTCAGCGCAATCGAGGCGACCAGCCCACCCGCCCACGCGCACATATAAGCGTTGAGGAAGAGCTCGATGGGCGAGACGCCGTTGAGCCTTGGGGGACGATGTCGCTACCTCAAAGACACGCTACCCCTTTGGCTCGACAGATTGTCGCCCTACCGAAGAGTCACGGCGGGGGTTGGAACGGCTCTGCGCCGCTCTACTTCATTAGCAAAACCGAACGGCTTCGCTTGATTTCGCGTGTGATCTTGCGGTGCATGTGCGCCGGCATCCCGGTCACGCGGCGAGGCAGGATCTTGCCGCTCTCGGTCACGAATTTCCGGAGCAGGTCCGGGTTTTTGTAGTCGATGGCCTCGGTCGCAATGTCGATGCGACGGCGCGGCATGGTGCGGTTGGCGCGGCGGAAAGCGGAACGGCGTTTGGCAGTCTTAGGTTGCATGTTACTTGGTCTCCCGATGGAGCGTATGCCGCTTCATGAAGGGATTATATTTTTTCTTTTCCAGCCGATTCGGCGTGCGCGGGCTCTTTTTGTTGCGCGTTGTCATGTAACGCGAAGCAGGCATGCCGGCTGCCTTCGCCTCGGTGCATTCGAGAGTAATGATTTCCTGGGCCATCCTGGTTATTCCTTTGTGTCGGTCGTTGCTTCTTCTTCGTCGCCATCGCGCGCTTCGTCATCAGTCAGGCCGAAGAGCGAAGTCACCGACTGGCGGACACGCGCCATTTTGCTCTGTTTCTCGAGCTGGGACTGACATTCCACCGTATAACGAGCGAACGGGATCGCCTCGAGCCGGGCGTGCATGATCGGCTTGCCCGACATTTCGCACTTGCCGTAGGTGCCGAGCTCGATGCGCTTGAGCGCTTCGTCGATTTCGTAAAGGGCATCCTGTTCCTGGGATAAAAGACTGAGCGCGAAATCGCGATCGTAGGCGTCGCTCCCGGCATCGGCCTGGTGCATCCCGAAGGCGGAGGCTTCGCTGCCTTCCGCGCGAGCCCGCAGAGTATCCTGGGCAACTCCGGCCATTGAATCGACCATCGCGTCGCGCAATTGCAGCAGCTTATCTTTCTGCGAGCGAGTGAAGGGATCGAGTCGGCGCTCTTTTCCTTTGTGGTTGCCGATAATGGTGAACGTCTGGTTGTGGTTTCCACCGCCTTTGCGGGCCTTGCCGTTAGCGGAGCGTACCGGTTTGTCAGCGGCCTTACTCGCCTTCACAGCTTTGGGTTGCTTCCGCGCGGGCGGCGCCTTGGCTGGTTTCGCTTTACGAGCTGGTGCGGCTGACTTCTTTGCAGCAGGGGCTTTGCGGGCCGCGGCCTTCTTGGGCGCAGCAGCTTTTTTTGCGGTCTTCTTGAGAGTTGGTTTCTTGGTTGAACGGGCCATAAAGTTTGATGGGCGGAACTACGTTTTCTCTCTCCGGGCGAAGGGGAGGCTTAATTAAGGGCAATTAGATTTTCGCGCAAGCGGTTTCGGAGCGATTTCGCAGCCCTTTTGCCAGCTTCTCAGGAGGAGGATTCTACTCAGGAGCTGGCGCTGGAATAATGCCGCAGCGCCCACCGCCAAAACACCCGGCTGATGACGGCCGCGATCGAACCGGCCACCACGAGATGAAACATCAGCCAAAGCGGTGTTCCCAGTGATTTGATCAAGAGCCGCGCCGGAATGTTGGCCACGATGATGACCGGAATGATCCAACCGAAAACCCAGCGGAAAAGTTGCGGGAAAATCACATCCGGGTAGCGCGCGATATTGAGAAAATTAAAATAGCCGTAAACGAGGCCCTGCGCCCGGATGATCCAGAAACTGACCGCGGCCAGCGTGAGCATGATCGAATAATGAATCGCAATTCCAAAACCTAGGGCGACGAGATAGAGCAGGACCGCGCCCACCCCGGGCACGACGTGCAGTTGCCGGAGGGAAACGATGACCACGATCGCGCCCAGGCCCGCGTTGATCAGGCTGTCGAGGCTGAATTGTTTCGTCGAAACCGCAAACTGACTATCGAGCGGCAGGACGAGGAGCGAATCGAGTTTCCCGGTTCGCACCAATTCCGGGACATTGGCCACGTTGGTAAAGAAAAACGCCTGGAAGAGCTGGGCGATAATCTGGTGCGTCCCGATCAACAGGACCACCTCCCATTTCGTCCAATCCCCGATCTGGTCGACCTGTCCGAAGATGATGCTGAAAAAGAGAATTTGACCGCAAAACCAAAGCACCTCCACCACCATCCAGAGGATGAAGTTGGCCTTGAAATTCATCTCGCGAATGAGCGAGTTGCGCAGCATGATCGAGTAGATTTCGAGATAGCGACGCATCGGGAGTTTCAATCCCGTGACCCGGAAGCGAAGTCAATCCCTGCGCTCTATCCGTTTCGTCGGCGGGGAACTCGCAGCGCAACTCCCGCGCGAAGGAGTTGCATTGGAAGATTGACCGCCCCGGCCATTTTCCTGCAAACTCGAGGCCACACCGAATCCCCCGGGCGGAGCGCGTCGCTCGGCGAAAATCTCGGGATTCGAAAGGAGGAGAAGGAGGGTTTGTCATGGTCCATACAAGTCGATTGTTCAATGCCTTCAGGGTGGCTTTCGTCCTGGTCGTCATAAGTCCAGGCGGCGCTCGGGCCGGGAGGTTTCATTTGATCACCGCTCTTTATTCCGGGAACGCAATTTTCAATCAAAACAACAGCCCGGTATTGCGGCAGACAATCAATTTGCCCTAGGGGACCGTCCCGTTCGCCGCCGCGCTCGGACCGCTCTCGCCGCCTGTCGTATTGCGCGCCGTCACCGCGACCGTTATCGCCATACCGGAGGAGAGCCCGGCAAAGGTGTGCTCGCTCTCTTCCACGATCTGCGAGACGAGTTCGTTGGATGGGTTGGCCGTTTCGGTGATCGTCACCCGGTAGCTCTCCGCCCGGCGGGCGTCGTCCCAGTCGACGAACACCGTCCCGGGAGCGCCGCTCGTCACAACCACGTTTTCGGGGACTTCGGGCGTTTCCGGGTCGCTCGGTTTATCAAATCCAAAGGCATACCAGAGATCGCTCTCGTCATCGATCAATTGGTCGAGTTCTTCGCGCAGCCCGCTCAGCCGGGCGCGACCGCGCCGGATACCGTCAGCCAGAGCCGTTTTCGCCGCGCCCCCGTTCATGTTGCTTTGGTTACTCGCGCTGGCGGCGTCGCTGATCGCCTGCGCCGATGCTTCGCAAGCGGCGGCGGTGGCCGGGAAAGGAGTGAGGGCCGGCACCTCCTTGGCCGGATTGGCGGCAAAATAGGAGCGCAACTGTTGCAGGAGCGCGAGCGGGTTATCGGGCACGGCGAGGGAGTGATTGGTGAAACCGGCGGCCTGCCAGGCATTGTTCCACTGATCCCCCAGGCTCGGCTTGAGCACGCCCATACAGGCCCGGGCAAGCGCGCGCCCGTTGCTCTTCGCGATGCGGAAGGCGCTCGTCCCATTCACCTTCGCGGCTTTGGCCGTGTTCCATTTATCTTTCAGCCCGGGCACCGCGGGCGGGACGTTGCCCGGGCCTGCCGGGGTGCCGGCTAGTTCAGCGAGGATGGCGCGAAGCGCGGTCTCGTCATTTTGTTTCAGGTTGATCGCGGCGCCGTGGGTTTGTGCGCCATCGGCGGCGTCTTCCAGCATCTCGACGATAAGGTCGAACCGTTCAGGGATTTCATTACTAGCCATAGGGTTTTTATAGGGTCGGCTACGGGGCACCATGCCTCGCGGCACTGGGGGGATTTTGGGGAGCCCCTTTTCTCGCTGGCAAGCAAAAAATCGATGTCCGGAAAACTTTTTTTGCTCCGCCCAAGGCCATCCGGGGTGTCCGGACGCCTCCGCCGGGACCAAAAAAACTCGCCCGGCGTCTCCGGGGGACTTACCGGGGAGCAAAAAAAGTCACCGGGTAGCCCCCGGATGAGTTTACGGGGAGCAAAAACATCCTCCGGAGAGCCCGGACGAGTTTGTGCGGAGCAAAAAAAGTTGTCCGGAGAGCCCGGATGAGTCTCCGAGGGGCGAAAAATATCCTCCAGAGCACCCCGATGACTTCGTGGGGAGCCAAAAAAGTCGTGCGGACAGCCGGGTAGACCTTTTGGGAGCAAGAAATTGTTATCCTGAGTGTCCGGGTGAGCTTGCGCGGGGTGAAAAAAGTCGTCCGGAGCCGCGAGCGAAGGCTTGCATTTCGTGCCTGCTTTTAGCGGTCTGGGGGCGAGCAAAGGGGGCGGTCCGTGATTCTTCGCCATAGAAAGCACGGTGACTTCCGCGCGAGATACCAGGACACCACCAGTAAGGCGCAAGACCCATTGGGCCTGTCCGCCTGGGCTCGAGGCGTGAGTCACGTCCGGCAAATTCATCGCCTGGCTGGCATTCGGCGGAATAGCGAAAAGCCACCACCGGCGTCAACATAACGATGTGGGAAGATACGTCGGATGTCGTCAGAGCTGTTCGGCGATGATTTTGAAAATGATCGTGTTGTCCAGGAAGCCGTGGAGCGTTTCGGTTCCAGGCCCGCGGCCGGCGGCGAGAACGTCGTTGACCGTGTTGCGCGCCGCCGGTGCATAGGCGGCAGCCGGTTCCTGTCCGCTGGAGGCGGGTCCTTCGGCGGGCGGTTCTGGTTCGTCCGTTTCGGATGCCGACGGCACCCCGCGCGTGTCAACTCCGTTTGGCCCCGTCGCCCAGGTCAAGGCCGGTTCACCGGAAGAATTGACCCCGAGCAAGGCAACCCCATTGTCACGCCGAAACGGTGTGCCATTGAGGGAAAGACCTCCGATGCCGAAATTTCCTGCGACCAGGATGGTGGAGTTCTCTCCGGTGTAGCTGCGCGCGACCGCGACGGCGCGATCCAACTCCACCGTCTCGGCCAGCGTCCGTTCGCCGTGATTTTCACGCGCGGCCGTGCGCATCAATCCGGCATCGACGATGAGCAGATAACCGCCCGCGTTCCATTGCAGCAGCTCGATCGCGCGTCGCGTCATATCGGAGAGCGCGGGCTGCTCACTGCCGCTGGCGATCTCGTTCGCGTACGCCATTTCGCCTTCACTGAAAAGGCCGAGTAATTTCGGCCGGCGCCATTGTGGAATGCCTTCCAGCTCGGCGTTGCTGCGCACGATTTCATAACCGTTGCGCCGCATCTCCAGAACGAGGTCGCGTCCGTCCGTTCGCCGGCCGCCCTTGGCCTCGGGCAGGAACTCGGCGCTGCCACCGCCGAGCGCGATATCGACCTTCTTCTCTTCGGCTAACTGCTGGAGAAGGTCGCCTTTCCCGACACCGTAAAATGCCGCTACCGTCGCATCGGTCAGGCGGCCGTTCGTCACTACTCCGATGGCGCGCCCTTTTTCGTTGGCCAGGTCGATCAGGCTGCGCAATCGCTTTTCGTTAGGGCCAAAGCCGAGACTGCGATTGTTGACCTTTACCCCGGTGGCCAGGGTCGTGGCCGCGGCCGCCTCGTCTGGCACCGCGAAATCCTGCGAATAATTGGAAAGGAGCGCGACCGCCGGTAGCGATTCGATGGACAAATGGGAATTCGCACCGCCTGCGTAAAGCCGGGTCGCGGCGATCCGGTCCGGGGTCAATCCTTCCCCGATGAAAAGGACGATTCCGAACGGCTTTTGCACCACCCAATGGCGGAAATAAAGGACGCCGAAGGCGATAAAGACCAGGAGGCAGAAGATCGCCAGGATCTGGTTACGCCATTTCATCGCACCGATAGAGGGAGCCGCGGCGAGGTATTGTCAATCCCGCAGCCACGGGAAATCGCTTGAGAGCAAGCGCGCGGGCCGGGAGAGTGCGGCCTATGGCAAAGCCGATCGTGCTGGTCATCCGCGATGGATGGGGGATCAATCCGGGAGGGCGCGCCGAGCGCGAGAAGAACGGGGATGCGACGTTATTGGCGCAGACGCCATTTCACGATCGACTCTATCGGGAATATCCCTGTGCCACGCTCAGCGCGAGCGGCGAGGATGTCGGTCTGCCCGCAGGTCAGATGGGAAATTCCGAAGTCGGCCATCTCAATCTCGGCGCCGGCCGGATCGTTTATCAGGACCTGACCCGGATCAACAAGGCGATCGCGGACGGTGAAATGAAGACGAACGAAGTCTTGCAGGAGGCCTTCGCCACGGCGCGGACGGGCCGGCTGCATTTCATCGGATTGGTCTCGGATGGAGGCGTGCACAGTCATTACGAGCACCTGCTCGCGCTGGCCGCGGCCGCCAGAGAAGCGGGCGTCGAGCAGATCCTGGTGCACGCCATCACCGATGGGCGTGATGCCTCGCCGACTGGCGGGAAGAATTACCTAACGAACTGCTCCGAACAACTGGGCAGGAGCAACGCCCGCATTATCACCGTGGTCGGGCGCTATTTCGCGATGGATCGCGACCGGCGCTGGGAACGGACGAAACTGGCCTGGGACGCGATTGTGCTCGGCCGCGGCGAATTTTGCCAGGACTCGCCGGCCGCCGCGGTCAGCCGGCAGTATGAAGCCGGCAAAACCGACGAGTTCATGCCGGCGCTGATCTTCGCTCAGCCTAACGAGCAACGGATTCGCGATGGCGACACGGTCATTTTTTTTAACTTCCGCGCCGATCGCGCCCGGCAATTGTCGCAGGCGTTTCTCCTGCCGGATTTCGATGGCTTCGAGCGCGAAGTCTGGCCGCGCGTGAATTACGTGACCCTGACTGAATACGACGCGACTTATCAATGCCCGGCCGTGTTCGGGCCGCAGTCGCTCGAGAACATTCTCGACGATGTGGTTAGCCGGGCGGGCAAGACGCAGCTCCGGATCGCGGAGACGGAGAAGTATCCGCACGTTACCTATTTCTTTAATGGCGGAGTAGAGAAAGCGGCGGCGGGCGAAGATCGCAAGATCGTGCCTTCGCCCAAGGTCGCGACCTACGATCTGCAACCGGAGATGAGCGCGCTGGAAGTGACGGATGAAGTGCTGAGCCGTCTCGCCAAATACGACCTTATCATTCTCAACTACGCCAACCCCGATATGGTCGGCCACACCGGAGTCGTGCCGGCGGGAGTGAAAGCGGTCGAAACCATCGACAGCTGCGTCGCGCGGCTGGTGCCGGCCGTATTGTCGTTAGGCGGAAAGCTTCTCCTGACCGCGGATCACGGGAATTGCGAGCTGATGCGCAATCCCGACGGCTCTCCGAACACGGCGCACACCACCAATTTGGTTCACCTCATCTACGTCGCGGAAGATTCGAAAGAATTTCGGCTCGAGAACGGCATCCTGGCCGACATCGCGCCCACGCTCCTTTTCCTGCTCGGTTTGCCGCAGCCGGCGGAGATGACCGGCCACAATCTCCTGGCTTCGGTTGCTCGCCTCCCTTAGGACGCCGCCGTCGCCCTCTCGCCACTCTGCTTCCGGGGCGGGAGATTCGGATCGAGAAACCCGAGCATGTGCGCATGCTCGATCACGCGCACGCCTTCCCGCCGCTGCAGGTCAGCAATCTGCTGGTGAAACGCCTCCATTTTCGTCCAGTGCACCTTGGGCCGGAAATGATGCTCGGCGTGATAGCCGTTGTAGAAGAAGAGCCAGTTATAAAGCTTGCCGTAGCTGCTCACGCCCCAGGCGATCGGCTTATCGGGATTGCCGCCGTAGTGACGGAAATATCCGTTCAGATAGCTGAAGCAATGCCCCAGGTAAAAGAAGGGCAGAAAATAGAAAATGACATAGCGCCAGTTAAAGCAAAACATCACGAAGAGCACAGTTGCGAACGAGGCTAGCTCGAGGCTGCCCCAGCGCACTTCCACTTCGCCCCGCTTCTTCAGTTCGCGTTTAATCGCCGCCGGGTTGTCGCGAAAGAAACTCAGGAAAACGTAGCTCCAGGGATTCTCTGGCTGGTCGTCGTGACCGTGCCGATAAATCGATATCCAGTCGATCGTTTCACCATTCTCATTCTGCCGGTCGCTGTTGCCCTTGTGGTGCTGAGTATGAACGACGTCGTAGTAGGTCTGCGAAAAACAGCAGGCGACCGATTCCACGATCCCGAAAAGGCGATTGAGGAGCGTCGAGCGAAAGAAGGGGTTGTGAATGAAGTTATGCGACACGCCATTGATGTTGGCGTTCACCATCAGCGCGTAGATGAAGCCGAGGATGAGCATGATCCAGAGCGGCGTGTGCGGGTAGAGGAAGAAAAGGCCAAGGAAAAACGCGAGATGAAACAACCCCGCCGCAGCGGGAATGGCGTCCCAGCGACTGAAAGCGAAAATCCTGGAGTCAGTCGTGACGCGCTCGGTTTTAATGGTATCGGAGGTCATAGGAAGTAGCGGAAACTTCTCCCTGAAGAGCGAAAAGAATCAAGTTGGAGGAAACTCCGCGCTGCCACCCTAGCGATTCGGAGTCGGCGCGAGCGGCGGGCTCGGAGCCAGCCCGGCGCCGCCGATCCATTTCACGACCCCGCCGAAATCGCTATCGGTCGAGATGACCGCGGTCGTTCCCTGCGCAAATGAATAGCGGGCCACCTCCAGCCGGCGGCTGAACGAGTAGAGGCTCTGCGCCTCAGGCGAAGCGTAAGCCGCGGAATAAATACGCGCTGCTTCCGCGTCCGCTTCACCTTCGATCTTGAGCGAATTGCGGGTGGCGGCGGATTGGATGGAAGCGACGTCGCTCTCCTTTTGACCATTGATGTTGGCCGCTTCACCGCGTCCCTCCGAGCGGAACTTAGCCGCGATCTGGTGCCGCTCGCTCGACATCCGCTCGATAATTTTTTCCGCGACCGCCGGGCTGTATTTGCTTCGCTTGAAACGTTCGTCGAGCAACTCGATCCCGAAACCCTCGATCTTTTCCCGGGCGCGTTGGGTGATCTGTTGTTCGATCTCCAGACGGCCCTTATCAACGTCGGGGAGGTTGCTCGGTAAAATCGTTCCCGATTTTTCCAGTTCCTCGTCATGCAGCGGCTTGCGGTCCTTGCTCACCCGCACGATCTCGACCAAATCGTTGGAGGCGACCGCGGTGCGGGTTTCGCTGCCGAGGATGTCGTCGAGACGTGAGAGTGCGCTGCGCTCGTCGTTGAGGCGATTGAAATAGAGGAGTGGGTCGCTGATCCGCCAGCGCGCGAAACAATCGACAATCAGATACAGCTTGTCCTTGGTCGGGCATTCGGTCGGTGGGCCGTCCCATGCCAGGATGCGGTTGTCGAAACGATGGACCGAATCGATGAACGGAATTTTGAATTTCAGGCCTGGAGTCTTCTCCGTCCTGATTGCCTTGCCGAAGCGGGTCACGATCGCGCTTTCGTTCTGGTGCACGGTGAAAAGAAGCGCGCCCCATTTCAGAGCGGTAAGGAGGAAAACAAGGCCGATGATGGCGAGGAGCGGGCTTTGCATGAAGCCGACGAAGCGGGTCGAGAAATGCGGACGGTAAATAGTGGCCATGGTGTTTTGGTCGTTAGGGCTGAGGTGCGGGCGTGGCGGCCGGTGCGTTTTGCATCAGCGGCAGGGTTTGCAGCACGCCTTTGATGCTGTCATCCACGATCACCTTGCGCTCGAGGCCGGGTAGAATGGATTCCATTGCTTCGAAATAAAGCCGTTGCCGGGTGATCTCAGGCGCCTTCGTATATTCGTTCAAGAGAAGGGTGAATTTCTCCGTATCGCCTTTGGCCCCGTTGACTCGCCGGAAAGCGTAAGCCTCGGCCTGCTTCTCGCGCTCCTTGGCCTGGCCGCGGGCATTTGGGACCGCGTCGTTGTAAATCGCCCAGGCTTGGTTGATCGCGGTCTGCTTTTCCTGCTGTGACTGGTTCACTTCGTTAAAGGCTGCCTGGACCGCCGGCGGCGGACGCACGGTTGCGAGCTGGACCTGCTGGATCTGCAAGCCGAGCCCGTATTCCGAGGAGAGCTTGGCCAGACGCGCGAGCGAAGCCGTCTCAATTTCATGCCGGCCGATCGTGAGCACCTCGTCGACCGTACGATCGCCGATCACCTCGCGCATCACGCTCTCCGAGAGATCGCGCAAGGTCTGCTCCGGCTCCCGCGCGCCGAAAAGATACTGCTTTGGGTCGGTGATCCGATATTGCACCACCCAGGGGACGAGCGCGGTGTTGAGATCGCCGGTGATCATCGTCTCGGTGTCTTCCGGATTCTGGTCGCCCTGGAATTCGTTGTTCGCCTGCGGGGTGCTGAACCCGAACTCCAGTTTTAGGAGCCGCTGTGTCGGCACGATCTCGATTTCATCGACATACGGAACGGCGTAGGCCAGGCCGGGACCTTCCGTGCTGTGATAAGCGCCGAAGCGCAGCTTCACTCCGACCGAGTTGGTCGGGATGGAAACGAAGCCGAAGAGAAGCGACAGAATCGTCACCACGATCCCAATAAACCCGATTAGCCCGAGAACGAACCGAAACGGCCGGAACTGAAACCCAGGTGGAAAAGGCGAGGCGGATGAACCGGAAGAAGGCGTAATTTGCATCGAGATAGCGAATTGAAAGGCAACCTTAACACACTCTGCGCCCGGCGAACGGGGTGAATTGGCAAGACCCGCCTTTTCGGCAGCGGCGAGAAAGCGATTCCGAAAGCGTTCGCGAGCAGGCGGCGCGCTTCCCCTAAGGGCGGAGCTATCCGGCCGCATTGGTAAAAACCAAGATAGACCCAGGTTAGCCGTCATCTCCTTCCACTCACGATTGACCAACACGACCCCCGGATCTTGCTCGATGAAATTTGCTTGCCCTCCGCCGGACGGGACCGGTAGCCTCGAAGAGGCATTTTTGCCCATCTTAAGGTGGACGAAGGATTATCATATGAAGAAAACGACAATCAGTTATCACTTACGAAACTCGCAGCGGATCTATCCTCTCCTTCTCGGGTGCGCCGTTTTCTGCCTAACGATCATAACCACCCGGGCCGGGAGCGCGACTTGGAATCTTAACCCGACGAGCGGCGACTGGAACACCGCCGCGAACTGGACACCGGCCACGGTGCCTGACGCTCCGGGTGACATTGCCACCTTCGCCTCCTCCAACACGACCGGGGTTTCTCTCTCGTCCAGTACCGTGGTCGACCGCGTCGTTTTCGCTCCCGGTGCGGATGCCTTTACCCTCACGATCGGTCAGTCGCTCGTTTTCACGATCGCCGGCGCCGGCATCACGAACGGCTCCGGTCTCACCCAGAACTTCGCTGTGACGATCGAACCGGGCACTTTCAGCGACGATGAAGCGAAGCTGCGTTTTAACGGGCACGCGACCATTGGCGACGCAGTGCAGTTGAGCAATGGCGGCGGTTCAGGCGGCGGCGCCGGCGGCAGAATTGAGTTCCGGAATAATTCGAGCCCGGCTCGCGCCGTCGTGCAGAACGAAGGCGGCGCCCAGAACAGCGCCGGAGCAGAGACTCACTTCTTCGATAATGCAAGCGCGTCCAGCGCCACCCTCATCAACAACGGCGGCGCCGATCCGGTCGGGGTCTCCGGCGGCGGCGGCGGTCGGACGGTCTTCTTCGGCCGCTCGGGGGCCGCTCAGGCCGCCATCACCAATCGGGCCGGCGTGGGACCGGTCGCGATTGGGGGCAGCGTTACCTTTGACGACGACTCGACGGCCCAGGATGCCACCATTGTGTGCGAGGGCGCGATCGGATTTGGCTTCGGCGGGGCGACCCTCTTCTCCGGTAACGCCAGCGCCGGCAACGCCCTCATCCACCTGGAGAGCGGATCAGCAGGCCGTGGCGCTTCGCTCAGTTTCCTGGACAACGCGACGGCGGCCAACGCCACCATCATTGCCGATGGCGGGTTGGAACGAACCGGTGCGATCATCTCCTTTCCCGGCGGCGACGGTGGCACGGCTCGCTTTATCCTCCGGCATGGCGCCGCCATCCTCGCGAATTTCGGCCCTCCCCACGACACGAATTTTGGCTCCATCGAGGGCAGTGGCACGATCCTGGTTGGCTCGAACAATCTTCGGATCGGGACCAACAACGCCAGCACCCGCTTCAGTGGGCGGTTCCGGCAGGGAGCGTTCAGCAGTCATGGGTCCATCACCAAAGTCGGCAGCGGCACGCTTGAACTCGGAGGGCCGAGCACCCACAACGGAGTCAACACCGTCGAGGCGGGCACTCTTCTGGTCAATAATCGACAGGGTTCGGGGACCGGCGACGGCCCCGTGCAAGTCAGCGCCGGCACGCTCGGGGGCAATGGCACGATCGGCGGAGAGGTAAGGATCGGACAAGGAACGGCGGCGGCGTTTCTCGCACCGGGGAGCAACGGCACCGATATTGGCACGTTGAGCCTTGGAGATAGGATCACCTTTGGTTCCCACGCCACTTACAATGCTGGGATCGACAGCGACGCGGCCACGGCGGATCAGGTCGTCGTCAAAAACGTGCAGATCGAGAGCGGCGCGCTCATCTCCGTGACGGATCTTGGACAGAGCGCGCTGCTTCCCGGCAGCACCTTCACCCTGATCAGGACGAGCAATCGACCGATCATGGGCCAGTTCGCCAATTTACCTGATGGCTCCACCTTCCTCCTCGGCTCGAACAAGTTTCAGGCGAACTACAATGGTGGCGATGGGAATGATCTGACGCTGAGCGTCGTGCCGTAGAGCACACCCGGCGCGGCGCGATGCGTTGCCGCACCGCTTCCCCGAATTCCTACGCTCCTGTCAAGCGTGCGCGCCGACCCACGACGGCGCGCCTCGAAAGAGCGGGCGTTCGCGGGTATGGTCGGGCCGATGAATGGCGCGCCCCAACATCTCGACCGGCCGGTGACGGAGTTCATCCGGCACGATTTTGCGCAGTTGCGCGAGACGATGACGGCGCGCGAGGCGCTGGAGGCGGTCCGGCGGGAGGGGATCGGGGAGAAGATCGTTTACTTTTATGTGCTCGATGAAGAACGCCGGCTGGTTGGGGTGCTCCCGACGCGGCGATTACTGACCGCGGCTCTCGAGCAGCGGATCGGCGACCTTATGATCAAGCGGGTGGTCGCGATTCCGCAAACAGCGACGCTGCTCGAGGCGTGCGAATTTTTCGTGCTGCACAAGTTCTTTGCCTTCCCCGTGGTGGACAGGGAGAAGCGGATTCTCGGGTTAATCGATGTCGGCGTTTTTACCGAGGAGGTCTTCGACATCGCAGAACGGGAGCAACACGAGGATGTGTTTGAGACGATCGGTTTCCATGCCGCGCAGGTCCGCGGCGCCGGGCCGTTGCGGGCCTTTCGTTACCGTTTCCCATGGCTTCTTGCCACCATCGGGAGCGGGACGGCCTGCGCGCTCCTGGCGAGCGCATTTGCACTCACCCTCGCGCAAAGTCTGGTCATCGCGTTTTTTCTTACCCTCGTGCTCGGGCTGGGGGAGAGCGTGAGTATTCAATCGATGACGGTGACAATCCAGGCCTTGCGCAGCAGCCGGCCGACCCTGCGCTGGTATCTTGGAACGCTGCGGCAGGAAGTGGCGACTTCGTTGTTGTTAGGCAGCGCCTGTGGTCTGCTGGTGGCGGCGATCGTTTGGTTTTGGCTCGGAGCGGGCTGGCCCGCGGTAGTGATCGGCGGGAGCATCCTCGGCTCGCTGGTGATGGCCTGCTTGCTCGGGTTGAGCATTCCGTCGCTCCTCCATGCCCTGCGCCTCGACCCGAAAATTGCGGCCGGGCCGCTGACCCTGGCGCTGGCCGATATTTTGACGCTGCTCTTTTATCTCTCGCTCGCGAGCTTCCTGCTCGCGCCGGCCTGACGAGCGCGGAGGCTCGGCAGCACGCACTCATTTGGGCTGAGCTCCCTTTTGGGTGTATCCCGATTCGCCGCAGGACGAAGAGGGACCTCGCAACTGCAATCCGCGCTTCCTCAATAACAGAGGGCGTCGATTCTCAACTGCGGGGTCCCTCGCCGCGCTGCGCCGGCCCGGGATGACAAAATGGGCGCGTGACCGAGTTCGTTAGCCGATTTTTTTCCGGAAACGCAACGAACAAACTACGAAAAGCAGGATCGCCATCAGAGTCATGATGCCTAACGATGGCGCGTATTCGAAGAAAGTAGCGCCACGCAGGATGATGGCGCGCATCAGGCTGATGAAATAGGTGGTGGGCAGGCAGGCCCCGAGCCAATAAAAAATCGCGGGCATCGTCTCCCGCGGGAAAATAAAACCGGAGAAGAATACGCTCGGCAGAATGAAAGCCATCGACATCTGCAGCGCTTGCATCTGGTTCTCCGCCTTGGTCGCGACGAGCAGCCCGAGGCTGAGCAGCGCAAAAACATAAACCAGCGTGGCCAGCACCATGGCCACGATGCTGCCGGCGATCGGCACGAAGAAGACAAAGTGCATGATCCCGAAAAGCAGGAACGACATCAGCATCCCGATGCAGAGATAGGGAATCAACTTCCCGAGCATGAGTCCCCAGCGGCTGAGTGGACTAACGAGAAGCTGCTCGAGCGTGCCGCGTTCCTTTTCCCGCACCACCGCCATGGCGGTGGCGAAGGTAGTGCCGATCTGGAGAACGACGCCGATCACGCCCGGGACGAAAAAGTTCGGGCTGCGCATGGTCGGGTTGTAGAGCATTTGCGGGCGGATCTCGACCGGCACCTGGCGCCGGCCGCTCTCGCGGAGCAGCATCTCGGTCGATTGAGTGAGGGCAATGGCGACGGCGGTGTTGAGCGCCTGCAGCGCAGTGGTGGAATTGGAGCCGTCGATCAGAATTTGCGCCTGGGCCGGGCGCCCGGCGCGAAGGTCGCGGGTGAAATGGGGCGGAATTTGCAGCCCAACATAAGCGTGGCCGGCGCGGATCTCGCTCGCCATCGCCTCGGCGCTGCCCACTTCCCTAACGATGCGGAAAGTTTCGGTATTGACGAAGCGATCGAGGAGCTGGCGGCTTTCCACAGTGCGATCTTCGTTGAAGACGACCATCGCCATGTGCTTGACGTCGTTATCGAGCGCGTAGCCGAAAGCGATCATCTCGATCAGCGGTGGGAAGAGCATAAAAAGAGCGTCATTGGATCGCGCAGGACGACAATGAACTCCTTGAAAAGGATGGCGCCGAGGCCGCGGAAAGGACGTTTCATGGGCGCGAAGAGGCCGCTCTTGAATTGTCATCCCGAGCCGGCGAAGCGCGGCGAGGGACCTCCCTTGGCTGATAAAGGGCCGGCGAAAGATCGATCCATCCTGAATTAAGGGATTCCACGAGAGTGTTCTTCTTGCTGCGACGCCAGCCTTTGATCTCCTTCTCACGATCGATCGCCTGGTTAATGTCGTGATAGGTCTCGTGGTAAACGAGTTTCGTTAGGCGATAGGTTTTGCTGAAGCCTTTGACGGTGCCGTTCTGATGCTCCCAGACGCGGCGGGCAAGATCGTTCGTTACGCCACAGTAAAGGACGACGCGACTGCGATTAGTCATCATGTAGATCCAGTACGCTTTCACTGCGACTGTGAGGTTTGAAAGCCCGGCCTCGCCCGCTGCGCGGCCTGCGTTACGGCTCGCCGCGCTTCGCCGACTCGGGATGACAAATTAGACCCAGTGCTCATGTCATCGTTAGGCCGCTTTCTCCTGCTGATCTTCGCTCGCGTATTTCGCGGTCAAGGCGACGAAAACGTCTTCCAGCGATGGCCCGATGACGTGAATCTCAGCGCTTTGGATCCCCACGCCGAGGAGCTTCTTCTCGATGTCGGCGCGGGTGATGGAGTCGTCGACCAGCAGATGCATCGACTGCCCGAAGACAGTCGCGCTGCGAACGCCGTCGACGGTGCGCATCGCCTGCAATGCCTGGGTGACATGGTCGCAGGTGACATCGAG
Source organism: uncultured Verrucomicrobiae bacterium (assembly GCA_963749935.1). Lineage (GTDB taxonomy): Bacteria > Verrucomicrobiota > Verrucomicrobiia > Chthoniobacterales > UBA10450 > Palsa-1392. The sequence continues at coordinate 213,241 of CAVVOH010000004.1, read as the reverse complement.
CCGCCGCGTCCCCGGCGGATTCACATCCGCCATTTGTTTGAGATCGTCTGGCTGGCCGCACACGATCAGTTTCGACATGTGGATGTAGCCGACGTGCGAGCAGCGCTCGGCTTCGTCCATGTAATGGGTGGTGACGAAAAGCGTCATGCCGCGCCCGGCGAATTCGAAGAGCAAATCCCAGAGCTCGCGGCGCGCGACCGGATCGATCCCGGCGGTTGGTTCGTCGAGGAAAAGGACGGTTGGCTCGTGCATCAAAGCGCAGGCCATCGCGAGGCGCTGACGCCAGCCGCCGGAGAGAAGCGCGGCGCGGCGGTTGAGGTAGGGCTCGAGGTGGGTAAGGGCGATCAACTCGTCGCGGCGTTGTTTCAATTTCTTGTCCGGCAGGCTGTAGAGTTTGCCGGAAAAAAGGAGGTTCTCATTCACGGTCAGCTCGTCGTAGAGAGAAAATTTCTGCGACATGTAGCCGATCGTTTCCTTGATCGCTTCCCCTTCCTGGGTGACGTCGCGGCCATCGATACGTGCCCGGCCTTCAGTTGGTTCGAGGATTCCGCAAAGCATACGGATGACGGTTGATTTGCCGGAACCGTTCGGGCCGAGAAAACCAAAGATCGAGCCGCGTCCAACCGAAAAGGTGACGTGATCGACCGCGGTGAAGGCGCCGAAGCGTTTCGTTAGGCCGTCGCATTCGATCATCGCGTCCATCGAGCTTCCAGCGATCAGGACTGTTTCATTTTGCCTGCGGCACGTTTGGAAATGCGACGTCGGCCGCCATCCCGGCGCGCAACTTGTCGTCGTGATTTTGCAGCCGGATTTTTATTCCGAAGACCTGGCGAATCCGATCCTCCACGGTCTGCACATTGCGCGGAGTAAATTCGGCCTGGCGATTGATTTGCTCCACGCTGCCGGCGAAATCTTCGCCCGGGAAAGAATCGACCCGCGCCTGGACCGCCTCGCCCAGCTTAATGTGCCCCAGCCAAGGCTCGGGAACGTAAACGCGCACCCACAAATGCTGCGGCAGGATGAGAGTGGCCAGCTCCTGGTTTGGGCCGAGGACGTCGCCGACCTTGACGTTGAGGACTTCCACCACGCAGTCGTTAGGCGCGACCACCTGCAATTCGCGCAGCTCGGCGTCAATCTCGGCCAACTGGGCGCGGGTCTGGACGATCCGCATTCGGGCGGCTTCCAGGCTTTTCTCCTGCGCGGAGGCGGCGCTGCGCGCGCGTTCGGCTTCGCTCGGAGAGACGGTTTTAGAGCGGAGCAGATCTTCCTGCCGGCGGGCATCGGCGCGCATGAATTCGAGTTGAGCCTCGTGTGCATCGGCGTCGCGCATCGCGGTGTCGATCTGGGCCTGGGCGAGGTCGCGACGGGCCTGCATTTCGGGGGCGACGAGCCGGGCGATCTTTGCTCCCGTCTTCAAGGCGTCCCCCTCTTGGGCAAAAAGTTCGACGACCCGGCCGCCGGAGCGAGGAGCGACATGCACTTCGTCCACTTCAATTGTGCCCGAAACCGGCTGAATGCGCGGTCGGCAGGCGCCGAGCGAGCAGAGCAGCAACCCAAGAAGACCGGCCCAGAAGAATAATTTCGGCGATTGCAAGGCGTCGGAAGATTACCAACTTCCTGGGCCAGGGAAAGGAACGGAGCAAAAGAGAAGCGAAATGAAAATAGGAGGATTCGATCACATTGATTTGCGGGTTCGTGACCTGGCCGCCGCGCAGAAATTTTACGGGGAGTTGCTGCCGGCCCTCGGTTTTCGGTCTCATCGGGCGATGACGAGTGGGGCACCTCTCAATTGCTTATTCTCCCGGCTCGATGCGGTCTTTTTCGAGGATCCGAGCGAAAACAAGCTGGAGATTTGCCATCGGGCGAGTCGTCCCTCTTGAGAACGCGATTGCTTCTGCGAGACGTATCGCGATGAGCGACCTGGCGCCGATCCCGAAAATGCTGCGGCCGCAGCGGCGTGTCCGTTACTTAAAGATAATCGCCGTTTTCAAGATCCTGCAGGGGATGATTCTGCTCGCCCTCGGGATTTCGCTCCTCTTTCTGCATAGCCGCACCGGCTGGCTCGACGCCATCTCGGATTGGGTGGATGGCGAGCTGATGGTGGCGCACAGCCGAACGATGCTCTTTTTTCTGAGCCGCCTGCAGGCGGTCGTGACCGGCGGGTTGCTCCAGCTCACTGGCATCGTCGCCCTCTTTACCGCGGTGGTGCTTTGTACGGTTGGTGTCGGAGTTTATTTGCAAAAGCTTTGGGCGGAATTTTTATTGATCGTGGCGACGGCCGCGCTCATCCCCTTCGAGATCCGCCATGCCATTTTCCATCCGGGCGCGGTCGTCTTCCTCATCCTGGCGGTCAATTGCTGCATCGTCTGGTATCTTTACCGGGTTTTGCGGCGGGAGCGGCGGGAAGCAGAGAACGCCGCGCGCCTCGCCGCGGAGCCGGTGGCGGAAATCGTTAGGCGTTAGGGGCGCGGCCGGACTTGGAAACGGCGGAGAGCGGCGCTCGTTTTTTCCAGGGGCAGGCCGATCACATTGCTGCGCGAGCCGGTGATTTTTGCGATGATCATGCCACCGTTGCCCTGCGCGGCGTAGCCTCCGGCTTTGTCGAGTGGATCGATCGTGCCAAGATAATTTTCGATCGTTCGCGGGCTCAGCTTTTTGAAAACGACCCGCGAAAGGACGGTGAAGGCCATCGATTCTCCCCGGCGCAGATGGCAGATGAAAACTCCGGAAGCCACCAGATGGGTTCGACCGCTGAGCAACCGCAAGAGACGGGCGGCATCGGCTCGGTCGGCCGGTTTGCCGATCACCTGCCGGTCGAGGGCGACCAAGGTATCGGCAGCCAGGACGACGCGATCGGGGTGAGCTCGCGCGACAGCGAGCCCTTTGCGCAAGGCGTTGCAGCAAGTGACCTCGCGTAACGTCAGCGTGTCGGATTGAAGTTCGGTGACCGCTGGTGCGACGACCTCGAAATCGTAGCCGGCCTCGGCGAGCAATTGGCGGCGGCGAGGAGAGGCGGAGGCCAAAAGGAGGCGCGTCGCGCCAGCGGTCATGGGTTTCCGGGTTGGGCCGGCTGCTGTCCGCCGAGAAAATCCGGCATCTTCATTTCGGAATAGCCGGCCGGAACGGTAAATTCCGAATCTGCCAGGGGCGATGTTTTGACGGACTCAATCGTGCTGACGATCGGTTCCCGCCCGGAGACTCTGACCTCAGTGCGGAGGGGCAGTCCAGGCAGCGCGTGATAATCGGGCATGCCTTTGGTAATTTGCTCAAAAGCGCCTTTTTGCAGGATGGCCATTTGCGCGAGGATGTTCTTGTAATCCGGGTAACTAGTAGCGACCCAGTAGGTGGCGTGAAACTTCGGCGATTCGCTCACGTATTCCGACGTTTCATATCCGTTGATTGTTTCCTTTTTGCCGGTTGGTTTCGGAGCGGCCTGGCCGGCCGCTTCGTCCTTGACAAAGGATTTCGCCATCTCGGCCATCGCCTTGGCTTTCTCGCCGGGGATGCGCATCACCATCTTCTTCTCTTTCATAAGATTGAGGATGTCGCCCGACTTGGCATCGAGGATGGTCGTGATCTGGGGCCCGATCTCGACTCGGGCCTTATCGCCTTTCACTTTCATAGTGATCTGGTGCGCGCCCTCGGAACCCGCCACCTTCTGGACGATGGTGAGATCGGCGCGCGCAGTTGTCAGGAGGGCGAGCGAAACGAGGCCGAAAAGGCGGAGTGATTTCATACCGAAGTGCTAGCCGGGCGGGGGCTACTTGGCAAGCTCGGGAACTGCGGTGGAAAAACACTTGGCAACACCGGGCGAGCGCGGCAGCTTAGGCCCGCGCGGGCATAGCTTAATGGTAAAGCTCCAGCCTTCCAAGCTGGCTATGAGGGTTCGATTCCCTTTGCCCGCTCCCTAACGAATGCGGAAATTTGCGAGACGCGCGGCCCTGCGCGCGAGCGGCTGCGCCCATGAGATTACTTTTCACGCCAGTTCGAAAACGACCGCCGCACTCCGCGCGGCGGGGGATCGCTTTTCTGCTCGTCGCCGTCTTTTTGCTGGCCGGCGTTTTCCTGCTCGTGGCTTTGCCAGGGGCGCTCGCTCGGGAAACTGCTCCGGCGGAAATGATCGCGGATGAATTGCCCCGCAGGAAGACGCTGAAAAGCGCGACCAAGTCGGAATTGATCGGCGCGATCTGTGCCGCGGTGCGCAAACATCGCAGCGCCGCCGCGCTCATCGCGCCCGTGGCGATCGCCGCGCGGCCGGCCTTCGCGGGCGAAATTGTCGGTTCAATTCTCCGGTGCAGCGGCAAACTCGATTGTGAATTTGTGGGAGCAGTCGTGGCGGCGGCCGCTTCGGTGGAAGGAGTAGAGATGGGCGCCATCTCCGACGCTGCCGTTGCCAAGGCGTCCGATTGTGCGGAGACGATCCGAGAGGCTTCGCGCCGGAAACCGAAGCCGAATGGCGAGAAAGCTGAGGCGACCGCCTCCGAACCGGGAGCCTTGATTGGAACCAGCGCGGGCCCCGACGAGGGATTTGATCCGCACGAAAAGCTCGAGCCGGTCTGTGACAACGGCACCCAGAGGGCCATCAGGGCCAGTGAGCTCAATAAATTTCTTGGGACCCATCCGGGAGCTGTCATCGGCTCCTGTCAGACTCCGCCGCAGACCAATCCGTAACGTCAATTCGGCCGCTAACGGGAGTCGCTCCTCAGGCAAAAATAAGCTTCGAGGATAGGCCGTTATTGTACCTTCGCCGCCCGTGGCCGCCACCGCCCCTCTGATCACTCGCGCGAGCGAACTGTTCGCTGCCATCCTGGTGGCAATTGCTTTGGCCGGCCTGCAGGTTTTTATCGGCGGGACGCGCCTGATTTTTAGCCTGCCGATTTATGGCCTGCTTGGCTTGGCCGGGGTGCTCGAAATCTTTTCATTGCGTCGCGCGGAAGCCCGCTCCGGACGTCAGCTCTATTTTTCGGATACGTTCTGGCGCGCGCCTGGTTCTCGCCGCGTGCCTTATCTGGCGCGGACCGATATTTTTTCGGTGCTGAGCGGGTTGGTCATTTACCTGAGCGTGGCGTGCATTTTCACCTCCGCGCCGTGGCGGATGGCGATCCTCTTATTTCTCCTCGCCGTTGCACTGGTCCAGGTGGGAATTGGGGCGGTGCAGTCTCGGCACGGAGATAATTTCATGCTCATTCCTTTCCTGCAGCGCTTTGTGGCGCGGTTCGGCGCGAGATTTCGTTAGGTCCGGACCAGAGCGCGATGCCGCCAGAGATACCCGAGTCCGGAATAGATCGTTAGGCCAATCGTGATCCAGAGGAGGACGTTGCCGCCGTAGCGCCAGGCAATCTGCCACCAGCCTTCCTCTTCAACGCCCGGCCGGAATTCACGCGCGGCCAGGAGGAGAAGGAAAAATACGACCGTTACGATCTGCCACGAGGTTTTGTGCTTGCCGAGTTTTTCCGCCGGCAAAATCGTGCCCTCCGATGAGGCCAGCAGGCGCAGGCCGGTAATTAAAAAATCGCGCGCCACCACGATCGTCGCTACCCAGGCCGGAACCGCGCCCAGCGGCACCAGACAGATAAACGCGGCCGACATCATCACTTTGTCGACCAGCGGATCCATCAGTTTTCCGAAGTTGGTCACAATCCCGTAACGGCGGGCGATTTCGCCGTCGAAATAATCGCTGATCCCGGCGAGGGCGAAGAGCACCAGAGCGATGCTGCGGGCGTAGGCCCAGGCGGAGCTGAGCGCAGCAACGAAGAGGATGGTCAATACCAGCCGTCCAAGCGTAAGACGATTGGCCCAGTTCATTCGGCCACCGCGTCTTTTTCTTGCCTAACGAAAATCGGACGCTTCCAGATAGGCACCTTTTTCTTCAGTTCGGCCACGATCCAGCCACTGCCCCGATAGGCCGCGCCACGATGCCCACTCGAGACTCGCAGGAAAAGCGAGGCCTCGCCCGCTGCCACAAAACCGATCCGATGCTGCAGAATAACCTCGGCGAGGTCGAACTCGGTCTGCGCGGCGGTTGCGATCATTTTCATCTGGTGCTGGGCCATCGCCTCGTGCGCTTCGTATTCGATCCCGGAAATTTCACGTCCATCCTCCAGGGATCGCACCACCCCCCAGAAGTCGACCGTTGCGCCGGCCTTGCCCGTCCAACTATTCGGACGTGATTGGATTGGGGCGGTTGTGATAAGGATTTCCGGATGCCAAGTTGCCATCTGCTTCAGCGAGCCCGCGGAGTCTGTCGCAACGGCACGGTGACGCGTTCAGGAGATACCGAAAATGAAAACGAATCAATGTGATATTGGCCTCATCGGCCTCGCCGTGATGGGCGAAAACCTTGTTCTTAACATGGAGTCGAAGGGCTTCACCGTCGCAGTTTACAACCGGACGACGGCGGTGACGGAAAAGTTTGCGGCCAATCGGGCCAAGGGGAAAAACATTCAGCCGACCACCACCTTGGTGGAGTTCGTTGGCGCGCTGCAGCGCCCACGCAAAGCCATGATCATGGTCAAGGCCGGGGCGCCGGTCGACGCCGTCATCGGCCAGCTCGTCCCGCTCCTCGAGAAAGGCGATGTCATTATCGACGGCGGCAACTCGCTCTTCACCGACACCCAGCGTCGCTGCAAGGATCTGGAGGGGAAAGGAATTCACTTCGTCGGCTGCGGCGTTTCCGGCGGTGAAGAAGGTGCGCTCAAAGGTCCATCCCTTATGCCCGGTGGTCCGCGCGCTTCCTGGGACATTATCGCGCCGATCTTTACCAGGATCGCCGCGGTCGTGGATGGCGAGCCTTGCTGCCGCTACATGGGCACTGACGGCGCCGGCCATTACGTCAAGATGGTCCACAATGGGATCGAGTACGGCGACATGCAGTTGATCTGTGAGGCTTACGCCATCCTCAGCAACGTCCTCGGCCTAACGACTGACGAGCTGGCCGGTATCTTTTCGGAATGGAATCGGGGCGATCTCGACAGCTACCTGATCGACATCACCGCCCAGATTTTTCGCAAGAAAGATCCCGAGACGGGCAAGCCGATGGTCGACGTTATCCTCGACAAAGCTGGCCAGAAAGGCACCGGCATCTGGACTTTGCAGTCCGCCATTCGCCAGTCGGTTGTCATTTCCACGATCAACGCCGCGGTCGAAGCGCGTGTCATCTCCTCGCGCAAAGAAGAGCGGGTGGCCGCCTCGAAAATCCTGCCCGAGCCGAAAGTCGAAAAATACAAGGGCTCGCGCGACGAGCTGGTCGAGGCCGTGCGCGACGCACTCTACGCCTCGAAGATCGTCTCCTACGCTCAGGGAATGGAATTGTTAGGCGCGGCCAGCAAGGAATTCAGTTGGAACCTGAACTTCGGCGACATCGCTACCATCTGGCGGGGTGGCTGCATCATCCGCGCGAAATTTCTTAACCGGATCGTGGAGGCCTACCAGCGCAATGCCGGGCTGCACAATTTGCTCCTCGATTCCTATTTCACCGACATTATCAGGGAGACGCAGCACAACTGGCGGGTTGCGGTCGCGGCCGCGATTGAACAAGGCGTGGCAGTGCCGGCCTTCAGCGCGTCACTGGCTTATTTCGACAGCTATCGCCAGGCGCGACTGCCCTCCAATCTGCTCCAGGCGCAGCGCGATTTCTTCGGCGCACACACTTACGAACGGGTCGACAAGCCGGGCGTTTTCCATACCGAGTGGATGGAAGCGGACCAGCATCCACCCGAAAAGGCGGCCGAGCCGAAAGAGACCTCGAAGCGGCATGCCGGAGAATAGAGGGGGATCTTTATGCCAACCTACGTTTATGAAACGACCGATCCGGCAAAACCGCTCCGGCGTTTTGAAGTGAAACAAAGCATGAAAGACGAGGCGCTGCGGGTCGACCCGGCAACGGGCGAATCCGTTAGGCGCGTCATTTCGGGCGGCTACGGCGTGCACGTTCCCGGCGGCTCAACCGGCCCGTCGGTTGGGACAGTCGGCGGTGGGGGCGGATGCGGTTCGGGCTGCGGGTGCCATTAAAAAGGCCGAAGGGGCTAATGCCTAATGAAAATCGTGCGACTCGCTCCCGCTTAGTTTTTTGTGCGCGAGCGGCTGGATTTTCTTCGCTTTCACGATCACCACATTCTCGGTGTTCTGCACTTCCCCTTCGATGACCAGAAACGGCTCTTCCGTGATGACGAGCCGGATCCGCTCAAACAAATCCGGCGTGACAATCGCATTCGAAACCCCGGTTTCATCCTCCAGACTGATGAAAACAAACCCCTTCGCGGTCCCGGGCCGTTGCCGGCAAATCACATTTCCCGCGATCCGGATCGTACTCCCGTGCCGGGCCTCAACCAGGTCGCTCGCCCGCCAGATATCGGGCAATTGTTCACGCAACAACTTCATCGGATGCGGTCCGGTGGTCAGGTTCATTCCCTCGTAATCCGCCTGCACCCGCTCCGGCAGCGTCATGGGCAAAAGCGGCGCGTTATTCCTGGGAACATATTCTTTTACCGTTCCTTGGACATGCGGAAGCTTCCAGGGTTTACGGGACATGCGTTCCCCGGCTAAAAGATCATCATGCAACATCTCTTCCACTTCCCAAAGCGCCGCCCGGCGATGCTCGGAGAGCGCATTCAACGCTCCCAATTCCGCCAGCGCGCGTAGTTCTTCTTTCGTTAGGCTAACCCGGCGTTTGAAATCCTCGACCGACGCAAATGGCTGGAGGATCCTTTGCCTAACGATCTCTTCGCCATGTTCCTGGCGCAGCCCGTTCACGACACAAAATCCCAGCCGCACCGTCTCGTCCGACTCGACCGCGCAATGCCACCGTGACTCCGCCACGCAAACCGGCCGCATTCGAATCCCATGGCGGCGCGCATCCTTCACCAGCGTGGCCGGGGCATAAAATCCCATCGGCTGATTGTTGAGCAGGCTGGCGTAAAACTCCGCCGCCCGATGCACCTTCAGATAGGCGCTCCCATAAGCCAGAATCGCAAAACTGATCGCGTGCGACTCGGGAAAACCGTAAAGTGCAAAAGAGCTGATCGCTTGAATGATCTTTACGATTACTTCCGGTTCGATGCCGTTTTTCTCCATCCGTTCACGCAGTTTGATGCTCACTTTTTCCATCCGCTCGACCGAGCGATGGAAACTCAAGGCGCGCCGCAACTCTTCCGCTTCCGCCCCCGAAAAATCGGCCATGATCATCGCGATCTTGAGCATTTGTTCCTGGAAAAGCGGCACCCCCAGGGTGCGTTCCAGAACCGGCCGGAGCCGTTCATCGAAATAAGTGACCGGTTCCTTGCCGGCGCGCCGGGCCAGATACGGATGCACCATGTCGCCTTGGATCGGCCCTGGCCGGATGATTGCGACCTCGATTACGACATCGTAAAAACATTTCGGTTTCATCCGGGGCAAGGTCGCCATCTGGGCGCGGCTCTCGATTTGGAAAACCCCGATCGTATCCGCCTTCTGCATCATCTCGTAAGTGGCCGCGTCGTCTTTCGGGATGTGCGCGAGATCGAGCGGGCGGCCGCGTTCGCGACAGAGCTCGAAGGTATCCTGCATCACCGCCATCATGCCCAGGCCTAGCAAATCGACTTTCACGATCCCGAGATCCTCGCAATCGTCCTTGTCCCATTGCGCCACCACCCGGCCCGGCATCGAGGCGTTCTCCAGCGGGACAAAGGAACTCAGCTTGTGCTGGCAGATGATCATCCCGCCGGAGTGCTGCCCGAGGTGGCGCGGCAGACCGTAGATTCCCTGGTACAGCCTAACGAAAGCCGGCATGCGCGGATGCGCCTTGGGCAAGCCGGATTGTTCGATCTGCGCTTCCAGATCGAGGGTATGCGGGAAATCGCCGTTCGCGAAAAGATGCGAAAAACGGTCGAGGATGTTGGGCGCGAAATGGAGGGCCTTGCCGATCTCGCGCGCCGCGCTCCGCCCGCGATAAGTGATCACGTTGGCGGTCATGGCCGCGCCGTGTTTGCCGTAGCGCCGGTAAATTTCCTGGATGACGCTTTCGCGCCGGTCGCCGCTCGGCAGATCGAGGTCGATATCGGGCCAGCCTTTGCGGCCTTCGCTCAGGAAACGCTCGAAGACGAGATTGTTGCTGACCGGATCGACCGGCGTGATCCCGAGACAAAAACAGACCGCGCTGTTCGCCGCGCTTCCGCGACCCTGCACCATGATGTTGTTTTCGCGGCAGAAATTGACGATGTCCCAGACGATCAGGAAATAACCGGAGAATCCGAGCCGGATGATGAGATTGAGCTCAAACTCGAGCTGCCGTTTCACTTGCGTCGAGATGGAGGCATAGCGCTGCTGCGCGCCGAAAAGCACAATCGTGCGCAGAAAAGAATCCATCGAGTGGCCGGCGGGTACCGGGTAATCGGGGAAGTGGTAACCGATATTTTCGAGGGAAAACTGGAGACGTTCGGCCAGGCGCACGGTGTTAGCGATCGCCTCCGGTCGATCGCGAAAGAGCGCCATCATTTCCTGGGCGCTCTTCAGGTGGCGTTCTGCGTTGTTCGTTAGGCGGGTGCCGGCGGCGTCGAGGTGAGTGTGCTCGCGAATGCAGGTGAAGACATCGAGCACTTCGCGACCGGGAGGGGTGGCGTGCTGCACGCCGTTAGTCGCGAGGAGTGGAAGGCGATGCTGTTCGGCGAGCTCGATCAGTTGCCGATTGACGCGCTCTTCGCCCCTCACGAGATGGCGTTGCAGCTCGACGTAAACCCGGTCGTGGTCAAAGACGTCGAGCAATCGTTGGGCGTGGAGCGCGAGGTTCTGGGGAGCGCAGCGCGCATTCTGCCGCAGCGAGCTTTGCCTGCGGATAAAACGGGAGGGGCGCTTGCGAGGTTCAAGAAAAGTTCGCGACGGTGAAACACCGTCGCCAGCCCGCGGAACGCGGGCGCTACCCAGAAGTGCGAACAAGCCTTCCCGGTATTCCGGCAGCTCTGCCCACTGCACGCAAACAGCTTCCCTTCTCGCTCCGGAGATGAGCCTGGGTAAGAAGGCAGCAGAGATTTTCGTAACCAGTTCGATTCTCGACCAACACCGGCAGAATCGCACCGTCCTCCATCGTCAGCTCTGCGCCGGTGATGGCGCGCACGCCTTTTTCGCGAGCAGGCGACCGCGAAGCGCTGCGCGCCGTAAACGCCGTTGCGATCGAGCAGCGCGACCGCGGGCAAGCCAAGCTCGGCGGCGCGTTCGGCCAGCTGCTCGGGGAAGGAAGCGCCGCGCAGGAAGCTGAAGGCACTGCAGGAGTGGAGTTCGATGTAGGACATCTTGCCGTTCGATCACGAGCTCGAGTAGGGGCAGGAATCCGTGCCCGTAATCGACAGGATTTTTTCAGTCATAAATCCCCTCCAGAACCATTCCGTCCCGCTCTTCCCGGCAGCGGCACACCGTGCCGCCGGCCAGTTCCAGATCCCACTCGGCGCGATCCCACTTTTTGCTGTCCCACCAATCGCCCGAGGAAAGATAAGGCCCTTGCCTGACGACGGCCTTCGTCTCGAGCCGTGGCGGAGTGGGCGAACGGAAACGGCGCAGGGCCGGGCCGATCATCTTCCTGGGTTCGTTAGGCGTATGCGGCAATTCCCAGCGGAAGGGGACGAGCTGAAAGGCATCGGCCCGATGCGAATCCTCCCGCACCGGTGTCCCAACCCGCTCCCGGCCTAACAATCCTGTCAACCGGTTGAGCGTCTCCTGCAGTCGGCTCGGATCGCGCAGTGGGGTCTCAAAAAGATGGAACTGCTGCCGCCCTGGCGGCGCGGCGGTGGCGCTGAGAGCGACCGCGCTGATCGGGCGCTCGGTCCGGAAGGTTTCGAGATGAGTCTGGAGGAGGCGAAACAGGATTTCGACCGAGTTGGTCGGGTCGGGCAGATGGAAGCAGTGTTCGTAAGGCGACTTGTCGGCCAAAGTCATCCGGAGGGTGATTTCCTGCGCCAGGAGGTAAAGAGCGTTGAGGCGCAGGGTGAGCTGCTCGAGAAAACGGTGCAGGACGAAGAGGAGCGGTTCCGCGGTCTCGATCTCGTACTCGAATTCGATTTGCTCGGCAAAAACTTCCGCTGGCCTAACGAGGCGGAGGAGGCGGGTGGCGCGGCCGTTGGCTTGCTCCCAGAGCTGAACGGCGAGCGGCCCGAGGCGGGCGCCGAGCTGATCCGGCTCCAGCGCGGCCAGGTCGCCCAGGGTGTGGACGCCCCATTTGTGCAAGATGGCGATGAGATGGGAGAGCTCTTTGGCGCGCTCGACAGTGGATTGCTTGCTCGGCACACCAGGAACTTACAATATTCCAATATATGTTCAACAGAACATGTAGCCTCGGTTGAGGTGAGGAGGAGGCGCCCCCCAATTACCCACCCGGGTTTAGCAAGCGCCTCTTGCTCTCATCGGGCAAGGTCGAATTTGCGATCCAGCGGGAGGCGTTGCGCGGGTCGGTCCTGAGCCAGGTGCGGGCGGTCGATTCCATCTGGCTGTTGCGCAGGTTGTCGTCGCCAATGCTGGCCGCCCATTGGATCGCGGTTTGCGGATCGGACGAACTGATGCGGTTGCTGAATGCGCTCACTGCCTGATCGCGGGAAGGCCCGCCCGACAAATTCCCGAGCCAGCCAGCGGCGGCGGCCGGATCATTCTTGGCCCAGGAATTAACCAGATTCTCGAGCACTTGCGCGCGAGTATTGCCTTCTGGAAAGGAAGCAGCCCAGCGCCCGGCGGCTTGCGGATCAGTCGTGACCCACTGCGCCACGACTGAGCTGGCCGCGCTGGTTTGCGCTTCTCCCGAAAGGCGTGACGTCATCTGCGCGGCGGCGGCCGGATCATTCTCGGCTACGACCGAAATGATATTGGGCAGGACGGCGTTTCGGGTAGCGGAGTCGCTTAAGCCTTGCCCCCAACTGAGGGCGGCCTGCGGATCGTTCTGGGCCCATTGCCGGGAAATATTTCCGAGCAAATCACGGCGCAGTTCGCCGCTGCTATGGGCGAGGCTGTATTCCGCCGCCGCGGCTGGATCCGATTCGCTCCATTGCGCGATGACGGGACTGAGTGCGCTCTGGCGGGTCGGGCCTTCGGGTAACTGCTGCGCCCAGGCCAGCGCATTTTGCACGTCAGCATTGGCCAATTGGCGGGCGATCGTTTTCACCGCTTCCTCCTGTGCTTTGCCCGGCGCCATCGCTGCGACGTAATCCGCGGCGTCGTTAGGTTGATTCCGCGCCCAACTGGAAAGGACTCCCTGTAAGGCGCGCCGTTGCGCTTCGCCGGCCGCCAATTGCTGGGTCCAGGCGAGGGCCGCGGTCGGATCGTTCTGAGCCCATTGGCGGGCGATATTGCCAGTCGCCTGGTCGCGGATCGGGCCGGGGCTGAGCGCGGCGACGACGCTGGAGGCGCGTTGCGGATCTTTGCCGGCCCAGGAAGATAGGATTCCCTGCAAGGCATTGGTCCGCCCCTGGCCGGCAGGCAAGGCGCTGGCCCAGGCAAAAGCCGCTTCAGGATTTTGATTTGCCCAGGTGGAGGCAACCACCTGGACCGCGTTATCGTGGCCCTGCCCGGCCGGGAGAAGCGCCGCCCGTTCCGCGGCGGTGACCGGATCAGTGTTGGCCCATTGCGAAAAAATCGGCCAGTAAAAATTCTGCCGTCCATTCAAAGCCCCGGGAAAGGATTGCAGCAGGTTGAGGGCAGCCTGCGGATCCGATTCGGCCAGCGATGAGATGACCGATTGCATCGCCCGATCCCGCTCCTGGCCATCCGGCATTTGCAACACAAAAGCGTTGGCGCCGGTCGCATCTTTTTCCGCCCAGGAACGGATCGCGGCCGAAACGGTGAGGCGACGATCCGAGGCTGTGCCATTGCTCTGCGCGTAGGCGACGGCGGCCTGCGGATCGCCCTCCGCCCAACGGCCGATGAGCATCGCCAGGTAAATCGACTTTTCCCGCCGATCCGGCAGCGCTTGGAGGGCTTCGATCACCGGGCGCGCATTTTTCGGATCGATCCCGTCGATCAATTTGCCAACGTCCCGATAACCGCGCCGATCGGCCGGGCGTGCCAGCGCGTTCTTAAGTGCCGCGATGATTGCCTCGGGTGAGGAAGCTTTGGACTGAGCCTCACCGGCGCGAGTCGACGGGGCTCCTGGTGATCTCACGACGCCGGGGAGAAGCGATTCTTTCTTCACTGCCTCGATAGGGGAGGTCATCACCACCCTGGGAAGGTCTGGATCCTGGGGCACCGCATAGTGTCCGATCGCCAAACCGGCCAGAAACGCGATCGCGACCAGCAAGATAAGACGCTTCACAGGAGGAATCTTAGCGCAAGCACGGGCGCGGCCAATCCTTTCGTGCGGCTAAAGGACTTTTACCGGGCATTCCGGCAACGCTTTTAGAAAAGCGCGGCCGTAGGTCTTGGTCACGATCCGGTTGTCGAGGATGACGACGATGCCGTGATCGCTCTTGGTCCGAATCAAGCGGCCCACGCCCTGGCGAAATTTCAGGATTGCTTCCGGGAGCGAATATTCCGTGAAGGGATCGCCGCCGCGCGCCTCGATCAGTTCCAGCTTCGCTTCGGTCAGGGGATGATCGGGCACGGCGAAGGGGAGGCGGGTGATGATGACATTGGAGAGCGCTTCGCCTGGAACATCCACGCCCATCCAGAAACTATCCGTCCCGAAGAGCACGCTGCGCGGCGTATTTTTGAACTGGTCGAGCAGCTGGCTGCGCGGCGCGCCTTTGCCCTGCACGAGCAGGTTCATTTTTTGCCTAACGAAAAACTCCTCCATTTGCTCCGCCAGTTGTTGCATGGCGCGGTAGCTGGTGAAGAGGACAAAGGCGCGCCCGTCCGTCTCGCTCGACGAAGCGAGCCACCCACTCCGCCAGCGCGCGCGCCATAGCCGGCATCGCGCGGGTCGGGCATCTTGCGCACGACGAAAAGCTTCATCTGCTTCTCGAAATCGAACGGGCTCCCGAGCTGCAAAGGCTCCGCCTCATCCGCGCCGATCCGGCGCCGGAAATAAAGCAGGTCCGGGCGCCCGACCGCGAGCGTCGCACTGGTCATCACGCTGCTGCAATTCGTCTCGGAAAAGCATCCGTCGCAGGACCGGCGCGACGTCGATCGGAGCGGCCTTGAGGGTGATATTTTGCGCCGCTTTCCCGGTCCGCTCGATCCAGTAAACATATTCCTCCGCGCTTTGTTGCAGGAAAACTGCGATGCCTTCGCGCGCGTCGCGGATGCGCCGCCCGAGCTCAGTGCAGCTCGGCCTTGAGAAATTCATCCTCCGTTTTCCGCACCACTTCGATGATGCGCGCCTGCAGCGCGGCCAGGCGACCGGTGATTTGGTCGTCGACAAAATCGGGCTCGCGCACCCGGCATTCGCGGCCCTTTTTGAAATTCGCCCGCTCCTCGATCGCGTCGAAAAATCGGTCCGCCTCCTCGACGAGCGAGGCCGCCAAAGTCACGCCGGCGGCGTCGCGCGTGACGGTGAAGAGCCCTTTCTTCGAGCGGGCGTTGTAGAGTCGCTGGATGGTCGACGCGCAGGCCGTACTGCGAAATGCCGATCCCGATCTGGCGCGAGGCCACCTGCTCGATGGTGTGCGCTTCGTCGAAAATGAGGAAGTCGTTAGGGAAAAGATAACCTTCCTCGCGCTCTTCCTGTTCCTCCAGGACTGCCCAGGAGCATGAAGAGCAGGGTGTGATTGATCACCACCACGTCGGCCGCGAGCAAACGCCGCCGCGCCTGTTGGAAAAAACAGCGCGGATTTTGCCCGCAGGTTTTGGCCGTACAGAGATGCGCTTCGCTGCACACCTGGGTCCAGACTTTCGGATCAGGCTCGACCGGCAGATCGCTCAAAGTTCCGTCGATCGTCGTCCGGGCCCAGTCGGCCAAGCGCGCCAGGTCGGCCTGCTCGGTGGTGTTGAAAAGTTCGTTCGCGCTTTGCACCGCGCGCTGCAGACGGCGCGGGCAAATATAGTTTTGCCGGCCTTTCATCAGCGCCGCCTCAAATTCGATCGGCAGAATCTTCTTCACGATCGGGATGTCCTTGTGCATCAGCTGCTCCTGCAGGTTGATGGTGTGGGTCGAGATGATCGCCTTCTTCTTTTTTTCGTGCGCGAAGAGGATCGCCGGGACGAGGTAAGCAAGCGATTTGCCAACGCCCGTGCCGGCTTCGACGACCAGGTGGCGTTCCTCTTCCAAAGTCCGCGCGACGGCCGCCGCCATCTCCTGTTGCTGCGGGCGATATTCGAAATTGCGCGCCTTGGCGAGCAGGCCGTCCGGCGCAAAAATCGCGCGCACCCGCTCGACAAAGTCGCTGCCGAGGGAATCTTTGAGCGCAATCATGCCGGCCGCCAACTTAAGCGCCAATCGGCAACTGCAAAACGCCACGACTTTGTGAGACTGCTCGACCGCTACATCGTCCGGAATTTTCTCCAGCCCTACGTCTATTGCATCCTCGGCTTTCTCTCCATCTGGCTCATTTTTGATATCAGCGATAACAGCTCCACCATCTTCGACGCGCGCGCGCCGTTGCTCCTCGTCCTGAAATTTTACTGGACCCAGATCCCGCAGGTGCTCGTCATTCTGCTGCCGATCTCGTTGCTCTTGGCCCTGCTTTTTTCCCTCGGCCGCATGTCGCGCTCAAACGAAATCGTCTCCATGCTGACTGCCGGGAGTGAGCGTGCCCGCGGCTGGTCCTCGCCCTTGCTCGGCATCGGTCTCCTCACGACGGGAGTGGCGCTTGCCCTGAACTACTCGCTGGCCGCGCATGCCGAGCTGGCGCGGAAGAATTTTTTCGACCAGGTGAACCGCGGCGGCCCGCGCGACATTGTGATCAGCGGTCAGGTTTTTCGCAATCGAACCGATAACCGCACCTGGTATATCGCACGTTTTCGGCCAAAGCAGAGATGACTTCAGCGGCGTCCAGGTCGTGCAACAGGATGCGCAGGAAAATATCATCCGGAACTACATCGCTACCAGTGCGCACTTTCGAGCCGCGCACGAAAACCTGGCGGCTTCGAGAAGGTCAAAATCGTAAATTACGATCAGGCCGGCAACATCATCGACGACAAGATCGTGCCTTTTCTGGTCATCTCGCATTGGAGCGAAACGCCCTATCGCTTGAGCAGCGCCAACATCCGTCCGGAATTCCTCGGCGTCTCCGAGCTGCGCGAATATCTGCATTTTAACTCCGATTTTCCCGAGACGCTGCTCGCACCTTTCCGGACTCAATTGCAATACCGCTGGGCCTTGCCCTGGACCTGCTTTGTCGTGGCCATCATGGCGGCGTCGCTGGGAATCGGATTTTCGCGGCGCGGCATCCTGGCCAGCGTGGCGGTGGCGATTGGATTGGTCTTTGCGATGAATTTCCTGACTCACCTCTTCCTCGCGCTCGGGGAAGGGGACCGCGTCTCGCCGGTCACCGCGGCTTGGACGCCGAACATCATCTTTTTCGTGGTCGGCCTCTATCTGCTTCGCCTGCGGGCGACGAATCGCGAGGCGCCCAGCTTTAACCCGGCCGCGCTCTGGCGTAATTTGCGCGCGACATGAATCCTCTGGCTGACGAATGGTCGATCCAGCACCGCGCTGAAACGTGCGCGGTGACAGGGCAGGCCCTTTGCGGCAGGTGAGAATTTTTACACCCTCCTTTTTCGCGAGGGCGACGGCTTTCGCCGGCAGGATCTGAGCGAGGAAGCCTGGCAACAGCGGAACGAAAATTTGCAGCCATTTTCCTTTTGGCGGTCGCGTTTTGAGCCGCCGCCGGCCGCGCCGCCGGAGCCATTGCCGAAGGAAAACGCCGAGGAGCTTTTCCGCCGTCTGGTCGCGGCGGCTGATCGCTCCAACGCCAATGCCTGCTATGTGCTGGCCGCCATGCTGGAGAGAAAACGCATCCTGAAGCAAATCCAGACCGAAGATCACGAACAGGGCCGCGTCCTGATCTACGAGCACGTGAAAACGGGCGACGTCTTCGTCGTGCCCGATCCGCAACTGCGGCTCGACGAGCTGGGCGGGGTGCAAACGGAGGTTGCGCAGCTGCTGCAAAACAGCGGCGCCATGGCCTGATGAGTCTGCGCTGCCCTGGTTTTCCAACGGTCGATTCCCGCTCTACCTCGCGCCGATGGCGGGAGTGTCGGACAAGATTTTCCGGCAACTCTGCAAAGAGCGCGGGGCCGATGTCCTGGTCACGGAGTTCGTTTCCTCGGAAGGCGTTTTCCGGCGCAACCACCGCACCCGCGGCTATCTCGATTTCGACGCAGATCGAGCGGCCGGTCGGCGTGCAGCTTTTCGGCGGCAACGCCGAGCACATGGCGGAGGCGGCGCTGCCAGGTGGTCGAATGGGTGCAGCCCGATTTCATCGATCTCAATTTCGGTTGCCCGGTCAACAAGGTCGTGGCTCGAAGAATGGCGGCTCCGCCCTGCTTAAGGATTGCCCGACGCTGGCCAAAGTCGCAGCGGCGGTCGTTAGGGCGGTGGACGCCTTTGCCGGTGACCGCCAAAATCCGCATCGGCTGGGACGATAAGTCGATCAATGCCACCACCGTGGCCCAGCTTCTGGAGTCGTTAGGCATCGCCGCGCTCGCGGTCCACGGCCGGACGAGAGCGCAAGGTTACTCGGGCGCGGCCGACTGGGAGGTGATCGCGCGAGTAGTCGCGTCGGTTTCCATTCCGGTGATTGGCAACGGCGACCTGTTTAACGCTGCCGACGTGGCCCGCCGAAAAACGGAATCAGGCATTGCTGGTGCCATGATCGGCCGTGCCGCCATGAGTTCACCCTGGATTTTCTCGCAAACGAAACACTTCCTCGCCACCGGCGAGCTCCTGCCGCCGCCGCAACCAGCGGAAAAATGGGCGCTCATTCAAAGGCATTGCGAATTGGCGGTGGAAGAGTGCGGCGTTGAGGATCTGGCTATGCGCTCGATGCGTGGACGATTGATGGCCTATTCCAAGGGGCTGCCCGGGAGCAAATTACTCCGGGAGAGATTCCAGCATGTCAGTACGCTTGCTGCGGTCGCAGAAATCGCGCGGGATCACCTCGCGGAATGTCTGTGCCTCGCCTGAGACCCCGGTTCTACAAAGAGGAAGTATCCGGGTAGCGCCCACCTCCCCAGTGGGCCGGCGACGGTATTCTACCGTCGCGAACTCCTCTCCCCGCCAGGCCAAATTGGCGCCCGTTCCCAGAAAGCCTGTTTTGGCAGAATGCCAAAACCAGCCCACGGAACGTGGGCGCTACCCGAGCAAAATCTGCCGTCGACGCCTGCCCGTTGGCGATCTGCCTTGAACCAGCGTAAATTCCTTTGTGTCTGCAGCAAGCGCGCCTAACGGCGAAATCAAATTCAAGATCGGAAACGAGCGCCTCGTCAAAGTGACCGAGAACGCCTCGCGCAAGCTGAATTCGCTGCTCCAAAAACAGGGCCGGGCGCATGGCGCGCTGCGGGTGGCGGTGATCGGCGGCGGTTGCTCGGGGTTGCAATACAAGATGGATCTGGTCGATGGCCCGGCCAATCGCGACATCATGGTCGAGTCGTCCAACGTGCGCGTGGTGGTCGATCCAAAGAGCGCGCTTTTTGTCAGCGGATCGGTGCTCGATTACAGCGACGACCTGCAGAAAGGCGGATTCAAAGTCACCAACCCGAATGCTGTCGCCCACTGTTCCTGCGGCGAGAGTTTCTCGGCATGACCGATTACTTCGAGGTCCTCGGTCAAGCGCGGCGCCCTTTGCTCGATCCGGAGGCAGTCAAGGAACAATATTTTGCCCTCAGCCACGCGCTGCCGCCGAGTGCGGAGCTAAACGAAGCATTTCGCGTCTTGAGCGATCCGAAGTTGCGCCTGCAACATTTTCTTGTTCTCAACGGCGCCGATTTGACCGCCGGCCGGCCGGTGCCGCCCTCGGTGGCGGAGTTGTTCTGGAACACCGGCGCGCTCTTGCGCGACATCGATCGCTGGTTACTCAAAAGCGCTGAAGCCAGCAGCGCACTGGGCCGCGCGCTGCTCAGTGGCGAACGAGCGAAACTCGAGGAGAAACTGTCAGAGCTCGAAAAGCAACTCGATGGCACCTACGAAACGAACTGCGTCTCCTGCGTGAGATGAAAACGAGCACCGCTTCGCCTAACGAATTCTCCAGCTTGCTGCAGAGCTACGATTCGATTTCCTATCTCACCCGGTTGCGGGAGCAGACGAAAGAGAAACGATTTCGACTCGAAGTCTTACCTAACCGAAAGTTGATTTCAGTTGCAGAGACGAGCTATTTCGCTGAACATGTTCATATGCTCACTCCCGGGCAAAAGAATATTCTGCAGTTCATCCAGGCTGAACAACGCACCAAGGGCCTGACGCCGAGCACGCGCGAGATCCAGGAACATTTTGGTTTCGCCAGTCAGACGTCGGTCATGCAATACATCGCCGCGCTGGAGCGGAAAGGTTTTCTACAACGCCACGCGCGCAAAGCCCGGGCGCTGATCACCGCCGCGCCGCAGAGCAGGATCGTCGATATTCCGATCTACGGCGAGATCCCGGCCGGCATGGCCACGCTGGCTGAGCAAAACATCGAGGGCCATGTTGCGCTCGATCTCGATTCGGTCAACGCCTCGCGCAGTGGCCGCACCTTTGCCTTGCGGGTCCGGGGAGATTCGATGATCGGTGCGCATATTCTCGACGGTGACATCGTTATTCTGGAAGATCGACAGACAGCGAAGAACGGCGACATCGTGGCGGCGTTGATCGATGGAGAGACGACGCTTAAACGCTACCTAACCGAGCGCGGTCGGCCTTATCTCAAAGCCGAGAACCCGAAGTTTCCAAACCTGATTCCGGCGCGGGAATTGCGCATCCAAGGCGTGATGACGTCGCTGGTGCGAAAGCAGTCGCCGACTAAATAACGAGGCCCGCCTCTCCCGCCCCGAGTTGTCATCCCGATCCGGCGTAGCGCGAGAGGGATGACAGATAATAAATGTTCTTTTGAACATATCTGTCTTTATGCCATGATTGTCCATGGGCGCGAGCAGCATCATCGATCTGCGCAAACTTCTCGCGGAGCGTTTCCCGCAAGAGTTGGCACCTGCTGGCGATCGTCTCCTCACCGGGTTGCGAATTTTCGATGAAACACTGGCCGGCGGTCTCACGAAAGGCGCCCTCACCGAATTGACCAGCCTGCCCGGAAACGCAGGCAGCGCATCAATCATCGCCTCTCTCCTGCAACAGGCCTGTCGTGAGCGCTATTTCATCGCCTTGATTGATGGCCGCGATTCGTTCGATCCATCCGCCTCCGGCGACATGGGCGAAAGTGGGTGGCCGCATCTTCTCTGGGTGCGTTGTCGGAAAGCAAGCGAAGCCATCCAGGCAGCGGATTTACTTTTGCGCGATGGAAATTTCCCTCTTGTGCTGCTCGATCTGGTCCTGAATCCGGTGACCGAATTGGGCCGGATTCCGCAGAGCAGCTGGTATCGCCTGCAACGCCTGGTCGAGTCCGCCCCGACGGCTTTTTTGGTTTTCACCCCGCGGAGCATGATCAGCAGTGCGCAATGGAAACTGACCTTGGAGAATCGCTGGAATCTGCCGCAGCTCGATTCGGAAACGGCCGAATTGCAGGCGCAACTTAAAGTCCAGGTAGAGCGAGCCCAGCCTAACAAATGGAGAAGCGAGCAAAAACTCGTGCAGGCCGGTTAATGTTTGCCGCGCTTTATCTGCCCGATTTCGAATTGCAGGCGGCGTTGCGACATGCGCCGGAGCTGCACCGACAGCCGGTGGCGTTGCTCGAGGGCGAAGCAGCGAAAGCGACCATCCTGCAACTCACCCCCAGCGCGGCGGAAGCGGGCGTTAATCGAGGCATGACCCCGAGCCAGGGGCTGGCGCGTTGTCTGAGTTTGATCATCAAGTCCCGCGCGCTCGAGCAGGAGAAGATCGCCGGCGAAATTTTATTGCATCACGCCGGCACGCTCGCACCGGAGCTGGAGGCGACCGCTCCCGGAGTTTGCACGGTGCATTTTACTTCGACGAAAAACTGCCGGGAAAATATCGAGCGCGTCGTTAGGCAACTGGCCCGTTTGCAATTAACCGCACAAGCCGGCCTGGCGGCGACGCCCGATTTGAGTTTTCTGGCCGCTTGTTTGGCGCGCCCGGTCTTGCAAATCGATGATCCCGGGAAATTTCTCGCGCCCCTGCCGATCGAGACGTTGTGCCATTTGCCACACCTGTAACCGGCGCGGCGAACTCTGGGTAGCGCCTGCATTCTGCGGGCTGGTCGCGGTGTCCCACCGCGACGAACTTTCATGACGCACCGAAGTCAGAACAGTTCCGTGCCGGAAGGAAAGTTCGCGACTGCGGAACGCATTCGCCAGCCTACGCAACGTAGGCGCTACCCAGAGCCAGCCGCGACCGCGGCCGTCGTTAGGCGCAGCTAGCCTCCGGCGTAGTCGGGATACTTCTGGCGCAGTTGCGTCTTGGCCTCCTCAGCCGCGGCGGACTTGCCGGCTTTTTGGTAGGCCTTGGCCGCTTTGTCGAGCGCCTGCGGGGTAATCTCCGGATCATCATAAAGCAGGGCCACGCTCATGAAAACTTTGCCGGCTTCGTCGAATTGCTGTCGTTCCATCTCCACTTCGCCCGCCAGCAGGCGTGCCTGGGCGTTGACCCGGCCTTCCGGTTGCAGCGTCATGATTTCTTCCGCGATCTTTTGCGCATCATCCGGTTTGTGCGCACCAATTTTCGCTTCACCCAGGGCGAGCAGCGTCTTCGCTTTGGCTGCCGGATCAGTCGTCGTGGCGAGAAATTTCTGGAGCGAAATTTCCGCGTCCGCCGGCTGGTTTTCCTTCATCTGCGCGTCGCCCAGATAAAACCAGAAATCCGGCTTTACGCTGCTCACGTTGCCGGTCTTGCTCAGGGCGGTCAGATATTTGGTGGCCGGCGCGTAGTCTCTTGGCGTTGTAAAATTCCAGGCCGAGCCATTCGAGAATTTCCGCTGGCACCTGCCCATCGGGCGACGCCGCATAAAAGGCATCCACTTCCCGGGCGAGCGCGTCGCGCTGCTTGAGATAGAAGTAGGACGACATAATGCGCAGCCCGGCGGGCGTGCCGTATTGCTCCTTGCTCAGTTGCTGCGCCTTTTTCATCTCCGCGATCGCGGCCTCGTAATCCTTCGTCTCGAAAGCCGCTTTCCCGATGTAGTAATGCGCCTGGGCGGCGGCGGCGCTTTTCGGAAATTCCTTGAGGAGCTGGCGAAATGCTTCCGCCATTCCCTTGGGATTGTCGGTTTGGCCAAGGATGAGCGCTTTTTGCTGGAGAGCTGCTTCGCGTTCCCGCGCCTTGGGATAACCGCCGAGCAGCCGATTCAGGTCCGCTCAGGGCGCGGTCGTAATTTTTAGCGTTCTGATAAGCAAGTGCGCGCTGGGCGAGGGCGGACGGCAATTGCGGATTGTCCGGAAAAGCCTGCAGGAAATAGCCAAAGGCGTCGGTCGCTTTCTCGGATTCTTTGGTCTGCACATAGCACCAACCGAGCTTGAAAGCCGCTTCGGCGCGCAACTTGGCCGACAATTTTGAGTCGCGCAGATCCGTGTAGAGCGGGGCGGCAGCCGCAAAATCCTTCTCTTTGTAGAGCGCCTCGGCCTTGAGCAACTTCGCCTGGTCGCCGCGTTCGCCGTCTGGATTGTCCTGAAGAAAAGCGTCGATCTCTTCTCGCAAGGCGGGGTCGTTGGAATTGTAGAGCCCGATCAAGCGCTGGTATTGCGCATCCTTCGCCTCTTCGCGCGCCGGATATTTTTGCATGATCTGGCGATAGAGTTCCTGCGCTTCCTTGAAGTGCCCGAGCTGCCGCTGGCTGTTGCCGGCGAGCAGCATCATCTCGGGGCGGACCTCTTCCGGCACCTGGTCCTTGCTCTTTTGGTAATCGGCTACCGCCTGCGCATACTGCCCGGCCTGATATTCGAGACGCAACAACCCGACGGCGGCGACTCCGCTCCAGCGACCGGATTCCGGCAGGTTGCGACCCTTTTGCAGCAGAGCAGTTGCTTTCGCCGTCATCGCTTTGTCCGGCTTGCCCTTTTCACTTTGCGCGAGGTCGAGTGCGACGAGACCGGCCCGGACGGTAGCCTCGGCTTTGAGTGCGGGTTTTCCGGTTTCTCCGGCCAGCGCTTCGAATTGTTTCAGCGCGTCACCCTTGCGACCAGCAGCGAGGAAAATAGAGCCGACCGCGAGCCGCGAATCGTCCCGGAAAGGATTCGGATTGGCGATCGCGATGACCTGTTGGTAGACGTCGCGCGCTTCATCTTTGCGTTCCAGGTTTTCCAGGCAGCGAGCCTCGAAATAGCGCGCGGAAAGGGCCAGCGCTGAGGCTTTCACCTTCGCCGCGGCCCGGTGGAAAAGCGGCAACGCCGAGCCATAATCCTTCTCGTTGAAATAGATCTCGGCGAGCCCGTAGGAGGCGGGCCCGGCCAGTTCGGCGTCCGCAAAATCTCTGATCACTGTTTGAAAACTGGTCCGGGCGGCCGGGAGGCGATTGAGGGCGCGATAAGCCTGGCCCAAGTAGAAAAGCGCGGTCACCCGATCGGGGGAGTTGGGATAGAGACCCAGAAATTTTTCGTACTCCGGTACCGCCAGGTCGTAGAGCTTGCGACCGAAAAGTCCGTTCGCGTAGTTGAGCTGATTCTGCGCGGGCGAATCCGCGTTCTCGGGGGGCGCCTCGCTGCTCGCGACAGGAGGTGCGGCCGGTGTGGCAATCGCCTCGGTCACCGCCGGAACGGGCAAGGCCCGCATCACCGTGGGCTCGGGTACTTCTCGCGGGGTAGGTTCTACCGGAATAGCTCGCGCCACCGGGACCTGATCCACGGGCAGAGCGCGGCGAATCGGCGTGGGCGTTTGCGCAGGAGAAAGGGCAGGCCATAGCAAAGCGCCGGCCGCGAGCCCGAACGCGGCGAAACAGCGCTGGGTCTTCATTTGGCAGTCGCGAAAGCGACATTGGTGACGCCCGCTTCACTGCAAATATCGAGCACCTCCACGATATTTTTATAGGCGCCCGCTTCGTCGCCGCGGATCACGACCGCCTGGTCAGAATTAAGTTTCACCAGTCCCTGCAACATTGTCGTCAGGTCGGGCCGGGAAAGAGTGCGGCGGTTCACGACCACGTTGCCGTCCGCTTTCACATTCACGATCACATCACCGATCGGTGCGGACTTTTCCTTGGCGGTGGTGGCCTTGGGAATCTTGACGTCGAGTTCATTTTCGTTCCGCGCCGCATTCCAGGTCAGGAGGAAAAAGATCAGGAGCAAAAGCAGCACGTCGACCAGCGGCGCAAGCTGGATGCCGGGATGCTGCGGAACGGTGCGACTACGAAAATTCATTGCGGGATGCGGGATGCGGGGTGCGGGGAAGACTGCGCGTCACGGGGTGGGGGATCGGTGTGATGTTCACGCTCCACGCCCTGGATAAAGACGTTCAGCTTGCGCCCGAGGAGATCGAGCTGCGCGTTCAATTCGCGGAAGGTCGTTTCATTCTTCAGCGAACTGGTTTCGAAGAGGCACTCGAGATGATCGATCGTCTCGTCGCAGGAAGAGTGAGCAAAGACGAGGTAACGAATGAATTCCTGTTTGTAGCGCCGGCGCCCGGAGCCCTCGACGCTATTCGAGCGGATCGACTTCACAGATCGCCGGATCTGCGAGGCCGCTTCATATTTCTCAAAGCTCGGTAAATCCTGAAGCGTCATCCGATGAACATTAATCGCAGCTTCGCGTGCCAGCTTCCAGATCTCCAAATCCCGGTAGCTCATGGGCTGGATGCGCGAGGTGTGAAACGGGATGCGTGATGTATCCAGAGATCCCGCATCCCGAGACCCGCCTCTCCCATCGCGTCAAAATTCATCTTCGAGCAGGACCGGGGCGCGTTCGCGGCGACGGTTATGCTGGAGCGAAAGGAGCGCCACGATATGGGTGCTGGCCGACTCTAGATCGGAGACGAGGCGTTGCGCGCGCCCACGAAAGAAAGCGTAAAAGATCATCGCGGTAATGCCGATGCCCAGGCCGCCGCAGGTGTTGATGAGCGCCTCGCTGATTCCTTTCGAGAGCAGGATGTAACGCGACGGCCCAAGCTCGGAGCCGAGTGCGCCGAACGATCGGATGATGCCGATGACCGTCCCGAACAAACCGACCAGCGGCCCGATCGTGGCGATATCCGCGAGGTAAGTGACCCGGTTATGCAGGTTGGTCGCGACCCGCGTTCCCTCCGTCTCCGCGATTTCGCGCGCCTGCGCGAAATCGGCAGCTCGGATTCTTCGTCATGAAATCGAGCGTTTTCTGCACGACGCGGGCGATCGCTTCGCCGTGGCGATTGGAAACCGCGAGCAGGCCGAGATAATCGCGTTTGCGCAAGCAGCGCATCAGCCGTCGCCATGTAGCCGCTGCTCACGACCGCGCCGCGGCGGATGGTGAAGAAGTAAACGATGATCAGCATGACCGAAAAAACGGAGAGGAGGAAAAGCAGCAACATCACCGGCCCGGCGGCGATCATGGCCTCGAGAATATTGGTGTTGCGCGGCAGGATCGGGCTCAGGGCCCGGAGCCTGGGCGAGCGCGGAAGCAGCGCTCGGCCAAGACGACGAGCAGGGAAAGGAAACTTTTCATGCTCAATTGGGCGATTAGCATAGGCGCGGGTATGGGCGATGCAAATTCACCGGAACAGAGACAACCCGCGGCAGGCCCTCGTTCATTGGAAGTGAATTGACGCTCTCTCGACCGTTAGATCCGGCGGACGCGAAAGATGTGCGCGGTCTGCACCCCCGGGTGCAGCGCGACGTAATTTCGCTTCCCGTGCCAGACGTAGCGCGCGTCGGTCAGGAGGTCGTGAACTTCGTAGCTGTCGCCTCCGATCTCGCCGAACTCTTCGATCGGCGCCTCCACGTAGCCGACTGGGTGTAGAGCGGATCCAGATTCACGACCACGAGGATGATGCTGTCGCGGGCCGGCGTCATTTTGCCGTAGAAGAGGAGCGCGTCGTTGTCGGCCGGATGAAAGCGCAGGTTGTCGTAAAAATGCAGCGCGCGATTCTCGCGCCGGATCCGGTTTAGCTTCGTGATCAAGTCCTTGATGTTGCCCGGCGCATTCCAGTCGCGCTCTTTGAACTGATATTTTTCGGAGTCGAGATACTCTTCGCGGCCGGGCAGCGGCGGCGTTTTCGCACAGCTCAAAGCCGCTGTAGATGCCGTAGACGCTCGAAAGCGTCGCGGCCAGCACGGCGCGAATCTGAAACATCGGGCGGCCGCCGGTTTGCAGATGGAACGGGCAGGATGTCGGGCGTGTTGGGAACAGAGATTGCCGCGGAAATATTCGCGCATCTCCGTCTGGGTCAGCTCGGTGAAATACTCGTGAGCTCCTGCTTTGTCAGTCCGCCAGGTGAAGTAGGTGTAGCTCTGGGTGAAGCCGGCCTTGGCCAGCGCCTTCATCATCTTCGGCTTCGTGAAGGCCTCGGAGAGGAAGATCGTGTCGGGAAATTGTCGCCTGCACTCTGGCGATGAGATATTCCCAGAAGGCGACCGGCTTGGTGTGCGGATTATCGACCCGGAAAATCCGCACGCCGCGCTCGGCCCAGAAGAGGATGATGCTCGTCATCTCGTCCCAAAGCTCCTGCCAGTTCGCGCAGCGGAAATTCAGCGGATAGATGTCCTCGTATTTCTTCGGCGGATTCTCGGCGTATTTGATCGTGCCGTCGGGGCGCTTGTAGAACCACTCGGGATGCTCCGCGACGTAGGGATGATCGGGCGAACAATTGATCGCGAAATCGAGCGCGATCTCCATCCCGCGGCGCGCGGATCTCCTTCTCCAGCCAGGCGAAATCCTCCAGCGTGCCGAGCGCCGGCTCGACGTCCTTGTGCCCGCCGCCATTCGGGCGCGCCGATGTTGCGGTTGCCGATCGCGTAAGGCACGCCGGGCTCGCCCGGCTCGCAGGTGACGGAGTTGTTTCGGCCTTTGCGGTTGGTCAAGCCGATCGGATGGATCGGCGGGAAATAGATCACGTCGAATCCCATCGCCCTGGCGTCGTCCACCCGCGCGCAGACAATCGCGAAAGGTCGAGCCGCGATCCGCCCGCCCTTCGGCCGAGCGGGGAAAAATTCATACCAGGCCGCGGTGCGGGCCTCGACCCGATCGACCATGACGCGCGGCGGCGGCGCGTATTGCGTCGCGCCGGAGCGCGCCGGATAAGTCGCCATCAACACCTCGAGCTCGCCGGAATGGGCGATGGCGTTGACCTCGCGTCTTCGCCCGCGCGAATGATCTTCGGCAACTTCGCGCAGCCGTTTGCGCATCGGCGTCCCCGGGCGCGCTTGGCCGCGGCGCCTCGAGCAGCGCGGCGCCTTCCAGTTTTTCGCTGTCAGATTCGCGATGCCGGCCTTGAATTTGGCGGCAAATTCATGCTGCCAGCCGCCGAAGGCATCGGTCCAGGCTTCGACCGTGTATTCGTAGGTCGCGTTTTCGTAGAAGGTGAAAACGCCGCGCCAGCGGTCGTTCTCGATCGGCTTCATCGCGGTTTCGTGCCAGCGAGTCTGGCCGATCACACGCCATTTCAGCGCGGCCGCGACGATTCGTGCCCATCCTTGAAAACATCCGCCTCGACCACCAAATCCTCGCCCACCACGCGCTTGATCGGGTAGCGGCCGCCGTCGATGAGCGGCTGGATGTTTTCGATGACCGCGGTCGGGAAATTGGCCCGGGCATGGGCCACATTCAAGCGAAATTAGGCGGTTGCGAAAGGATAAATCTAGCGCGCGAAGCGTCGCTTGCGACGCTCGTCTGCAGCCGGCGACTTCCGACCGGCAATACGCGAGTGCTGAGGCTCGGCGCGCGCGATCTAGCGTTAGAGCGCGAAGTAGAAGGCGCGCTCGTAGAGGCCGGAAGTGCGGGTCTCTTCCCGACGCACCGGCGTCTGGAGCATCGTCTCCACCATCTCCTGCTCGAGGCGGGCGATGATCTCGATATTGCTCGATCAGGTTCATGATCGGCGAATGACATTCGAGGATCTGCGGGCCGCCTTCATTTTCCTCGTTGACGAACTGCGACATGAAGCCTTCCTCTTCGCGGTGCTGCGCCAGCCATCTTGGCGCGCTCCGCGACGGTGTCGCCTTTCACCTTCTCCTTCAGGACGGCGGTTTTCCGCTCGAAGACGTTGTAGAGCATCTTCTCGGGCGCGTTTGGTCCGTGGATTTCCTCGATCGATTGTCAGCAGATCGAGGGTCATCTCGTTGCTGTCGCACGGGAAAAGATCGTGGCGTGCGGCGGGTCAGCCGGTAGACCATTTCCGGGCCGGCCCATTTTTTGCGGGCGACGCCAGGTATCGAGATAACCATCGCGCTCCAGGGTCAGGCAATGCTGCTTGATGCCCATGTAGCTCATCTTCATTTTCGCGACGAGCTCGTTGACGGACAAACCTCGGGTTCGCTTGAGGGTGTTGAGAATTTCAAGGCGCTGGGTGCGGCCGATTTCGGAGAGTAATTGTTGGTTCACGTTGGTATCTCCGGTTCGGATTTTACGGGAAAAGCTCTTTATACGCGCGGCGCGCATCCATTCGCAAGTAAATCTCTGCGTGCGAAAAAGGCCGGCCGCCAGAACCGCTAGAAGAGGCGACTGGTGGAGGCTGGATCAAAGAGATGGGCTTTCGTCAGGTTGACCTCGAATTGCAATCGACGGCCCGCCTCGCGGTGGTCAAACGCCCCCTGGCTCCGGCAGACGAGAGTGTGCGCGCCAGTTTGGAGATAGAGATTCGTTTCCGCGCCCATCGGCTCGACGATATCGACGATGGCGGGAAAACCGCTCCCAGCCGCTTTCCCTTCCTTGCGAGCAAAAGTGCGCGACCTCCAGATCTTCCGGCCGAATTCCGAACATCACGGTTTTGCCGATAAAGTCACGCGCGGCCGGTCGTTCGGCGGCTGGAAAGGCGACCTCGATCGTCCCGCCCTCGATTTCATTGAAGCGAATCTTATCGCCGGTCCTCTTTCAGCGTGCCGGTGATGAAATTCATCGGCGGACTGCCGAGGAAACCGGCGACGAAGAGATTGGCCGGCTCGTTGTAGAGGGCGAGCGGCGCGTCGTTCTGCTGCACCACGCCGTCGTTCATGACCACGATCCGGTCGCCCATCGTCATCGCCTCGACCTGATCGTGCGTCACGTAGATCATCGTCGCCTGCAGCCGCTGATGGAGCTTCGTGATTTCCGTCCGCATCTGCACCCGCATCTTGGCGTCGAGATTGGAGAGCGGCTCGTCGAAGAGAAAAACCTTCGGCTGCCGCACGATCGCGCGGCCGACCGCAACCCGTTGGCGCTGGCCGCCGGAGAGCGCCTTTGGTTTGCGCTCGAGCAGCGCTTCGATCCCGAGAATGCTGGCCGCATCGACGCACGCGCTTCTTGATTTCCGGCTTCGGAAATTTCCGCAGCTTCAGACCGAAAGCGATGTTGTCGTAAACGCTCATGTGCGGATAGAGCGCGTAATTTTGGAAGACCATCGCGATGTCGCGATCCTTCGGCGCGACGTCGTTGACCCGTTTGTCGCCGATGAAAATGTCGCCCTTCGAGATTTCCTCGAGCCCGGCGATCATCCGCAGAGTGGTCGATTTCCCGCAGCCGGAAGGCCCGACCAGGACGACGAACTCCCGATCCTCAATCTCGAGGCTGACGTCCTTGACCGCGGTGACGTCGGCGCCCTTTTCGCCCGGGTAAATCTTGTAAACGTTTTTGACGGAAACCTTGGCCATGCAGCAGAGGCGCAAAGCTAGGGAGTCGATCCGGCAGGGTCAATCAGTTCCGCATCCGACGGCTCTGCTGGCGATCAAATAAAGGGCAGGGCGACGATCTCCACCCCGCTGGCGGCTGCCGAATCTTGGCGGCAATCGCGCCGAGAGCCTGGAGCCGATTTCATTCGCACCGCGCTTCACGAAGCCGAGCGCGATTTCTTTACCCAGCCGCTCGCTTCGGGTCGCGCTCGTGATCCAGCCCACCTCCTTTTCATTCTTCAGTCGAAGAGGCGCATGCTGGCCGAGAGCGGCGTCTGGGCGATTGAGATCAAGCCGCACAGTCGCTTGTTCGTCTGGCCCGACATCTTCATCCGCGAAATCACTTCCTGGCCGATGTAACAACCTTTGCGTAATCGATCGCCGTCGCTCCCGAGGTTCGCTTCCACCGGGATGATCTCGTCGGTCAGCTCACGCCCCCAGCGCGGAATACCTCGTTCGATTCGCAACCGTTCCGCATCTCTTCCGGTGCGCAAATCGACTACAGGGCGGCAAGCGCCTGCCGGATCGCGGTCATGCTCTTCGCTCGCCGACAGACCAGATCCCAGCCCGTCCTCGCCGAAACGTTTGCGCGTGCCGCCATTGGCCAGGCTCGGCTCGGCGGCGTTTCGCCGATGACGTGGAAAAGCGAGAATTCGTCGGTCACATCCTCGATCGTGACGTCGTCGGCGATCAGATATCGCTCCGAGCCGCGCTTCGAGCGAGTCGCGCAGCTCGGTCTCGGCATCGAGAAAAAGGGCATCCGCGCTCCGCGCTGACGAAAATGACGCGTCCATCTTGCCTTTTGCGTTTAGGACGCAGGCCGGCATCGAGAGATTTGCATTCGCCTTGCGCACGTCGTTCGTCACCTGCCCGTTCAGGAAACGCACCCGATCGCTTCCGGTCAGGCGCAATTTTACGCGGGCAGAAAGATCGAAGAGCATCAGGCGTTTTCGCGCGAAAGCCGAAACGCTCCGGCTAAGCCAGCCGCGGATTCCGCCGGAAAGGTTTTCGCCTTCTGCGACCGAACCTCTTTTTTCTCGCTCGTTTTTTCTGCTTCGCGGCCATTCGACGCGGCGGCTGCAGCTTGCGGCTCCTCCCGCTGGGGTCTCCGCTCAGCGTCGTGCGGGTGCAGGGCCGTTCCATTCCTTTGTTTCGAGCGGCTCGGCAGATCTTCGGCGTTTCGACCGGCTTTGGTGGTTCGTGGCTGTTCAAGCTTTGACCGGCGCTGGGAAATATTTTTGAGCGACGGAGGAATAATCGGCGTCGCCCCGACCCTGTCTTCATCTCTGCCAGCAGCATGTCGCCGGAGGCTTCCGTGACCGGCAAATCGAGCGCATAGTTTTCGCGCCAGCTTCAGTCCGATCCGCACATCCTTGAGCATGTGTTTGACCGAAAAATGCGGCTCGAAATCGCCCGCGATCATCATCGGCACCTTCATTTCGAGCGTCGCCGAATTGCTCGCGTTGCTCTTCATCGCGCGAGCGAATAGCTCGGCCGAAATGCCGGCCTTGCGAACGAGGGCGAGCGCTTCCGCCGCGACCTGCGCGGTCGCGGCGGTGACGATGTTGGTCGCCACCTTCATGATCGCTGGCGTCGCCAATTTTGTCGCCGATGAAGATGATCTCCTTGCTGCTCGCTTCCAGGATCGGGCGCGCCTGTTTCAGCGCCGCATCGTCGCCGCCGATGTAATAGACGAGCTGCCCTTTCTCAGCCGCCACTTTGCTCCCGGTGAAAGGCGCTTCGAGAAAACGCGCCCCGCGCCGCTGCACCATTTCGGCCGCCGCCCGCATGCTCTCCGGCGCGACGGTGCAATGCGCCGTCACGATGTGTTGCGCGGTGAGCGCCGGGGTGAGCTGTTGCGACCATTGCGAGCAACGCCTCATCGTCCGCGACGAAAATTTGCACGAGATCGCACAGCTCGGCCACCTCCGCGGGCGATCCGACAAAATTTTGCTCCGGCCGTGGAGTGCGATTCCAGACGAACACCTGGAGCCCCTTGTCGCGAAGGGCGCCAGCAACGCGCGACCCGATGATTCCGAGGCCAATCACGCCGACATTTTTTGTTTTGGAACGTGCCATGTGTGCTAGCGCGGCGGCTGGCAGCGGCGAGGCAAGCTGAGATTGATTGTCGGCGCGCCGCAATCAGGAATTGCCGGGCGTCATCGGTCGGCTTAGAGGCGCCATGCTGGCACCGCTCGCAGGCGCCGCCCGTTTTCCAGGCCGGCCACAATCTCAGGCTGCGCCTCCTCGAAGCTGCAGCGTGCGCGCCGGCCGGATCTCCGGTCAGGCGCAGGATGTGAAAACCGAGCCGGCTGCGAACTGGCAGGCTGGTCTCGCCTGGCTGCAGCGCTTCTCGGCCGCCACAAAAACTTCCGGCAACATCCGCGTTGCGGCGAAGTAACCGAGATCGCCATCCCGCTTTTTGCTCGCCTCGTCTTCGGAAAATTCCGCGACCAGCATCGGAAACGATTCCCCGTTGGCGAGGCGCTTGGCGAAGTTGTCGATCAGGAGACGTTTTGCCTCCGACCGACCCGGCGGGCGATCCGTCCGGCGCGGCGAGGAATAGGTGGCTGGCGCGAAAACGAAGCGGCTGCCGAAAAACGTCCGTTTTCTTTATTGAAATGCCGAGAGCGCTACGGCCTCGTTAGGCTGGAATCGAGCGGCGATCTGCCTGTCGAGCCAGGCGCGGTCGCGCAGGTTGAGCGCGACTTCGCGCTCGCAGCGCGCGCCGCGATCAGGCCGCTTTCGCGAGCGCATCGGTCCAGGATTTTTCATCGCCGAATCTGCGCCCTGAGCAAATTCACTTCACGGGCCACCGCCGACGCCGCGACAGTCTGGTTGGCCGACCGCGCGTGCAGGTGCTTCCTCTGCCGAGCAAGCGCTCCAGGGCGGCCTGTCTCTTGCGCTCGGCCGACGGCGGCATCGATGTCCTGAGGCTCCGCGCCATGAGCGAAAAATCCCGGCGTGCCAGACACGCTCGACGTCGGTGTCGTAAATTCCGTGCCGGTCGACCAGCGCCTGCAAATCACCTCGCCTGACGACATGCCCGAGCCAGCGTCGGAAAGAAAAGGATGTCGTCAGGTATTCTGCCGCGTCCGATTCCAAGCGCCGCGGCCAGCGCCAGCAGGAGCAATCGCCTCATCGAAGGGCGCTGCTCGGCCAGATAATGGAGCGTGACCGCGCCGACCGTTTGCAGGCTTTCCGCGCTCAGCTTGTCCATCGTGTCCTCCGGCGGTGTGCCAGGGCGGATACTCAAAATCGATCAGGTCGATCGTGGGGATGCCGACCTCGTTCAAGGGGGCGTGGTCGTCGATCATCTTGTCGTCAGCGTAGGTGAAATGATCGCGCACGCTCCAGGGCGGTGGCGGCGGCGAAAATGCCCTCGGCCAGTTTCGCGGGTGAATCGAGCGGCAGCGTGATGGTGAGGTCGCGATCGCCGATCATGTCCCAGACGATCCCGCCGCGATAATCTTCACGTGATCCGCTTTCTGCGTCTGGGGGCAAAGTAGCGGCTGCCGTAAGAGGCCATCGCTCGCGGTGAAGCGTTCGTAGGCTTCCTCGCCATCGAAGAAAACCAGTTCGATCTGCGCCGCCATCTTCGGATGCAAATTGAGCACCCGCGCCAGTTCGAGCAACGCGCCGCTGCTCGAGCCGCCGTCATTGGCTCCGAGGAAGCGGATCGAGTCGAAGGTTTTCGTGTCGTAGTGGGAACCGAGGAGGAAGAGTTTGCTGGCTTCGTTAGGCCGGCGCGCGATCAGGTTGACGAACTCCACCGGCCCGCGCGGCGTCTCGTCAGTGAACGGTTGTTCCACGACCTGCCAGCCGTTTGCTTCGAGATACTGGCGTAAATATGTCGCGGGCCTTCTTGATCGCCTCGGAGCCGGCGGGCGCGGCCCGAAATCGACCAGAGCCTGGACATGCGCGAGCGCCTTTTCGCCGGAAAATTCCTTCCAGGGTTCGCCGTAGCTGGCCGGCCGGATGCCCTTTAAAAGGACTCGCGACCAGAATCGCCAGTGCGAGCAGGACATAGCCGCCCCACTGCCGCCAGCCGAAGGGCGTGAGCCGACTTTGCCTGGTGCCGCTTTTTGTTAGGCATCGGGCGGCAGGCCGAGTGCCGCGACGACGCGATCGAGGTCGTCATTGCCGTAATATTCGATCTCGATCCGGCCCGCGTTTCTCGCCGTGCTGAATGCTCACATGGGTCGCGAGATGCTGTTGCAGGCGATTTTCCAGATCCGCTAATGGCCGCCGAGCTCACTGTCTCGGCCCGTCTTGCGGCCGACGCGTTCCGCCGAGCCTGCCGAGCTGGCGCGCGACCATCCGCTCGGTCGTGCGCACGGTCGAGCTTTGGCGCAGAATCTTTTCCGCGAGGAGCCGCTGTTCCTCGTGCGCTTTCACCCCGAGCAGCACTTTGGCGTGACCGACGGAGAGCAAGATCCTGCACGACCCAGGTCTGGACTTGCTGATCGAGATCGAGCAGGCGCATCGAGTTCGCGACTGCGGCGCGGCTTTTGCCGACCTTCTCCGCGATGTCTTCCTGCCGCATGCCAAATTCGCCCGCCAGCCGCGCGTAGGCTTGAGCTTCCTCGATCGGGTTGAGGTCGGCGCGCTGCAGATTTTCGATCAGCGAAAGCTCCAGCACTTCCAGGTCGGTCGCTTGCCGGACGATGACCGGCGCCTCGCTCAGGCCGATTTCCTTGGCCGCGCGCCAGCGGCGTTCGCCGGCGATGAGCTCGAACTGACCGTTGATCGGCCTAACGATAAGTGGCTGGATGATTCCGCGTTGTCGAATGGAATCGACCAGCTCCTCGAGCGCTTCCCGTTCAAACTCCCGCCGCGGCTGGAGCGGGCTGGGGACGATCTGGGCGAGGCTGACCTGCTGCACGCGCTCGCCCGCCTCCGGGTCGGCTGCGCGCAGGGCAGGGGAGACGCTGATTAACGCGCCGAGACCTTTGCCGAGACCGGATTTTGCCATCGCGGCCTCAGGTTATCGGCGCGCGTTGCGCAACGCAAACCCGGTGTTTTGTCTTGCACGGGGGCATTCGTTTTTGTCAGCGCAGGCTGCGGGCAATGGCCGCGGCGCACTTCTCCAGCAATCGGCTTTCGGCCGCAACGAGGGGGCCGTAGCCGTCGCCTGCGATCCGCTCGCGAAAGACCGCACTGTGCCGGGAGAGAATTTCGCCGCCCTCCCCGCTTTGAATGCTCCAACTCAAGTCGAGTATCGCGTCCTGACCGCTGATTCCATGGAATTTCCGGATATCGAGCGCGACGCGGTAGCGCGGTTGGAAACCCGGCTCGCGGGCGGTCCGCACGTTGCCGGAACCGAGGAGCCGCCCGAGATCGGCCGCGACCGCGCGGCTGATATTGTCCTGCAACGAGCCGGCCCAGAGAGCGTCGTTCGGGATCTGGAATTCGTTAGGCCCACTCGCAAAAACAATCTCCGCCCGATCGAGATAACTCGGAAGCGCGACGGGACCGACGGCCACACTCGGGCCGGAATTGGCGTTGCCGGCGGTGGCGGCGGCGGTGGCATCGAGCCGATAATAACTTGCCCCTGCGCCGCCACAGGCCCCGCAGAGGCCGAGCAGCGCGCAACAGAGGAAAGAGCGGAGCGAATGCGACATTTGAAAACGCTCGTTAGGGCCGTGGAGGTGAGCCCCTGGGCGGCGCGACCTTTCCGGGTTTGCCAAAGATGAGGGAATTGGGCTTGCGTTCGATTGTGTCGGAGAGTTCGCGGATCGAGCGCAGGGTATCGTCGAGCTGTTGCAAGGTTTCGTTGAGCTTCTGATAGAGCGGCCCGTTCTCGCCGTAGCCGTTAACTGTTTTGTCCAGCCCGGCCACGGTAGATCTAATCGTGGCCAGGGTTTCGGTCGCTTCTTTAATGGTCGCTTCGAGCGGCAGGGCCTGCAGTTTATCGAGCAGCGCCGAGGCCTTGTCGAGCATTCCGGAGAGGCTCGAGCCGCCGACCGGCAGGACGCGGTAGCCCGCGATTTCCGTCACGCTCGCGCTCGGCGCATCCTTTTGGAAATCGAGATCAACATACATCTGGCCGGTCAGGTAATTCCCAGTCTTGAGACTGGCGCGCAAGCCATTCTGGACCGCGTCGCTGATGAATTTCTCGGCCGGCTCGGTGCTTTCCGAAGGCAGATTGGTGATGAGACCGGGATCGATTTGCATCAGGACGGGCACGCGCCGTTCGGGGTCGTTAGGCAAATACTTGAAGGAAACTCCGATGACCGTGCCGATACGGACCCCGCGGAAGTCGACCGGGGCGTCATCGCTCAAACCGCGCACGCTGTCGGTGAAGAGGAGGAGGTAAGGCAGGCTGCTTTGCATCTCGAACTTTTTCGTGTCCGCCAGATTGTCGTAGAGCAGGAAGGTGGCGCCATCTGCCACCGCCGGCGCGGCGCTGGCGCCGGGCAGCTGGTCGAAGGTGATGCCGCCGAGGAGCAGGGTTTCGAGGGAACCGGTGTGCAGTTGCAGGCCGTCGGCCCCAAGCGAGACGTCAATCCCACTGGCGTTCCAGAACTTGGTGTTCTTGCGTACGAGCGAGGCGAATTGTTTATAGATAAAAGCGCCGAACTCGACCTTGCCGTTTTCAGAATGAAAAATTCGGGTCTCGATTTTGCCCGCGTCCAGCCCCTTGTAGAGAATCGGCGCGCCCGGGCCGATGCTGCCGGCTTCATCGGTGAAAAGAGTGATATGCAGGCCGGGGACAGCCTTTGGCGTCACCGGCGGGTTTTCCAAGCCGACAAATTCGTCCCCCTTCTCTTCGGAAAGCCCGGGCTCGAGTTCGATGTAACTGCCGGAGACGATCGTGCTCAGGCCCGAGATCCCCGAGGCGCCGCCGTAACGTGGACGCACCACCCAGATCTGGGCGTCTTTGGTCAAAAGGTCGGTCGCTTCGCTCGTCATTTGCATGGTGACGAGGACGCCTCTCAGATCTTTCGTTAGGCGAACTTTCGTCACCGTGCCGATATTGACGCTCTTGCAAAGGACCGGCGTCTTGCCCTCGACGATGCCTTCCGCGGTCTCAAAGCGCACCGTAATGTCAGGGCCCTGGGTCGAATAATATTTGAAGGCCAGCCAGGCTCCGAGCAAGGCGGCGACGATCGGGATGATCCAGATGGGGGAGAAACTTCGGTTCCGCTGCACCAGCGGTTTTTCGGGGATCTCGTCGCTCCCTGGTCGGTCGTTAGTCATGATTGGGACGATCTCCTCTGTGCGGCGGCGTCCCAGATCAGGCGCGGATCAAAACTCATCGCCGCCAGCATCGTCAGCACGACCACGCCCGCAAACGAAAGAGCGGCTGCGCCGGGATGAATCGAAATGGTCGAGCCGAGCTGGACCACAGCAACCAGGATCGCGACGACGAAGACGTCGACCATCGACCAGCGTCCGATGAACTCCGTGATGCGATACAGTTTGGTCATGCGGCGGGGACGTTTGCCGGAGCGGGCCGCGAGACAGAGCGCAGACGATGGAGAAAATTTTCAGCACCGGGATCATAACGCTGGCCGTGAAAATAATGATCGCGACCGGATAATCGGCCTGCTGCCAAAATTGGACCACGCCGCCGATGATCGTGCTGGCCGATCACCGGTCACGGAATCGACCCGCAGGACCGGCAGGAGGTTGGCCGGAAAGTAAAGGATGGTGGCCGCGATGGTGAGAGCCCAGGTTCGCTGCAGGCTATTGCTGTGGCGAAGATGCAGCCGGCTATCGCATCGGGGGCAACGGCCTTCTCCGACCGGCGAGACGAGGGCGCAGACGTCAAAGCGGGCCAGCCCGCGGGCGGCGGCGGAGCGCGGGGCAAAGGTGTTTGTCATTTTGCCGTCTCCAGGCGTGCCCACAGTTCGCGCGGATGAATCGCCGCGAGCGCGGCTGTCAGGCAAAAGATCAAAGCGATAAAAGCCCAGAAAGAAGTGCCGACGGTGAGCGAAGCCAGCTTCCCGAGCTTGAGCAGGCTGACCAGAACGCCGACCAAAAAAACTTCCACCATGTTCCACTGCCGGGCCCAGATGACCGCGCGGCAGATGGTGATTGCACCCGGCCCGCGGCGTTCCCAGAGCAACGGCAGAACGAGATAAAGCAAGCCGCCGATGAGCAGGGCCGGGCGCGAGTTCGATAAAGAGCGAGACCGCCCCGGCAAGATAGGGTGAGCCTTCCGTTCCAGGCCCACCGCACTTTGCCAAAGGTGCATCTCGCTTTCCCGAAAGCCGGCCCGCAGGGTGAGAAAAGGAAAGCAATTCGCGACGAGGAAAAGGACCGCGGCCGCCATCGCGAAGGCGGCGGTGCGATGGAGCGAATTGTGCTGGCGCATCTGGAGGGTGGCGATGCAACGCGGGCAGATCGCCTTTTCGCCCACCTCGAGCGCAGGCGATTTCAAAGAGCATGTCGCAGTCGCGGACAGGCCAGTTGATGGCTCTTGGCGAAAGGATGATCCACGGGCGATACGGTTAAACCGCCTCTCGACGCGGCGCAAAGGCTCGTCGTCGACGGCAACCGATTGCGCGGCGCAACACCCCCGTTTAATCTCGTCGCCTGCCATCCCGCGACTCGCGCGTTTTTACTCTCGGCCACTCTCCCGACCCGGATGACGCCTTCATGTTTTACGCGATGGCCGAACACAAAATCGACCTGCGCGGCTACCAGTTTGAACATCGCCTCGAGGATATCCAGACGCTGAACGAACGCGCGCTGCGCGGCGAACTCGATATCTCCGCCATCTCGATCCACGCCTACGCTTATGTGAGCGATCGTTATGCGCTGCTCCCCTGCGGCGCGAGCATGGGCGACGGCTACGGCCCCATGTTGGTGGCGACGGATGAGAACGCGCCGACCGCGGAAACACCGGATGAACTGCGCGCGTGGCTGCGCGGCCGGCTCGATTGCCGTGCCGGGTAAAATGACGAGCGCCTATCTCGCTCTCCAGCTTTTTCTGGGCGAGTTCGAGCATGTCGTGGTGCCTTTTGATCAGATTTTTGCGACGGTGAAAAAGGGCGAAGCCGCAGTCGGACTCATCATCCACGAAGGCCAGCTCACGTATGCCGCGCGCCGGATTTCAAAAAGCTCCTCGACCTCGGGTCAATGGTGGAAAGACAAGACGGGACTGCCGCTGCCGTTGGGCGGCAATGTCCTGCGCAAGGGTCTCGCGCCGAATGTGGAGCGCGATCTTTCCCAGATCATCCGTGAAAGCATCGACTACGGCCTCGCCCATCGCGAAGCGGCGGTGCGCCATTCGCTGCCTTACGCGCGCGACATGGACGCGGCCCTCGCGGGCGAGTTTATCGGCATGTACGTCAACGACTACACCCGCGACTATGGGGAGAGCGGACGCGCGGCAATTAGAGAATTCCTGCGCGCCGGAGCTGAAGGGGGCTATGTGCCCGCGACTGGTCCGCTTGAGTTCGTCGATTAGCGACTACGGCTTGGCGTCGTCTTTTTTCTTCGGCGCCTGGATCGTGTTCTGCACGTAATTCGTTACCCGGGTGAATTCCTTCTCGAATCCAGAAGCGAAGTCGGCCGTGCCGTATTCAAACAGCACCACGAAGCTGAACGTGAAAAAGACGAAAAGCAGGAACCAAAAGAGACTACGGATGAGGCCCACGCGCGGAGGTTAACTTACTGGCCCCCTGCGGTCAACGACAGGAACCCGACCATCCCGGACTCGGTCGCCTCTCCTCGCTGCCGATCCCCGCTAGACGAAGCCGCGCGATCGTCCGAGCAATTCGGGGAGCGCACTCGTCTCGAGTGCTGGTCGCCGTCTTCTACCGTGACGGCCCCGCCGCTCGCCAGAGCGCACTAGCCATGCTTCGGTAGCGGATGCGCGTGCCGTTGCTCGACCTGAGCGAACAATACCGGTTGCTGGCGGAGCCGATCCGTCAGGAGCTCGAAGAGATCCTGCGCACCCAAAGTTTCATCCTGGGGCCGAAGGTGGAGGAATTCGAGCGCGCCCTGGCCGAGTACTGCGGCGCCCGGCACGCCATCGGTGTCTCCTCCGGCACTGATGCGCTGCTCGATATCCTGATGGCGCTGGAGATCGGGCCTAACGATGCCGTCATTACCACTGCCTACACGTTTTTCGCGACCGCCGGCTGTATCGCGCGGGTGGGCGCCACGCCCATCTTTGTCGATATCGATCCGGTCACATTCAATATCTCGCCGGCCGCGATCGCGGATTTTCTCGCTCGTTGCCAGCGCAATGCGGAAGGCCAATGGATTGATGCCGCGGGCCGGACGGTCAGCGCGATCGTGCCGGTCCATCTCTTCGGTCTGTCTTGCCAGATGGATGCGATCAACGAGATCGCGGCCGCTTATTCACTCACCGTGATCGAGGACGCCGCCCAGGCCATCGGAGCCGAGTATCCAGGCAAGGAAGGCCGTGCCCGGCAGGTCGGCACGATGAGCGCGGCCGGCTACTTCAGCTTTTATCCGTCGAAAAATCTGGGCGCTGCGGGTGATGCGGGCGCGATTGTGACCGACGATGATGAGCTGGCGGAGCGTTTCCGCATCTACCGTCAGCACGGCATGGAGCCGCGCTATTTTCATCACGTCATCGGCGGCAACTTCCGGCTCGATGCCATCCAGGCCGCCATCCTGAAGGTCAAGTTGCCGCATTTGAATGATTGGTCGGCAGCGCGCCGCAGAGTAGCGGATATTTATCGCGAGGAGTTCCGGGATCGAGGTCTGACGAATAAACTGACGCTCCCGGCGGAGCCTTACCGGGATCGCGGCCTAACCAATCATCATATTTATCATCAGTATGTCATCCGCACGCCGCACCGGGATGGACTGCAAAAGCATCTCGCCGGACGGCGCATCGGCTCTGCCGTTTACTATCCCCTCGGCCTGCATCAACAGAAATGTTTCGAGCCGCTCGGATACCGAGCCGGCGATTTGCCGGAGACAGAGCGGGCCGCGCGCGAGACGCTGGCGCTACCCATCTATCCCGAGCTGACGCGCGAAATGCAGACGGAAGTGGTCACGGCGATCGCCGAATTCTTGGAAGGAAGCCGATGACGAGCGATCTCGCTTTCATTCACCAATTCGTGCCCGGTTCGTCTCCTCGCACCTTGCTCCTGCTCCACGGCACCGGCGCGAATGAGCATGATCTGATTCCCCTCGGACGTGAGCTGGATCCCGCGGCCAGCCTGCTCAGTCCGCGGGGCAAGGTATTGGAAAACGGTTCCCCGCGTTTCTTCCGCCGGCTGGCCGAGGGTGTTTTCGATCTGGAAGATCTGCACCAGCGCACGGATGAGCTGGCCGATTTCATCCGCGCCGCGGCCAAGCGCTACCAGCTCGTCCTCGAGCAAATCGTTGCGGTTGGATATTCCAACGGCGCGAATATCGCCGGGAGTATTCTGTTGCAACGACCGGGCACCTTGCAGACCGCTGTCTTATTCCGCGCCCTGGTTCCGTTTGAGCCGGAAACGTTGCCCGACCTTTCCACGTTGCGAGTCTGGATTGCGGGCGGAACGCAGGACATGATCATTCCCGAGAAGGTGACTCGGAGACTGGCCGAACTTCTCGAAAAGGCGGGAGCGAACGTCACTACCCATTTCGTCGAGGCCGGCCATGGCCTAACGAATACCGAGTTGGTCCTGGCTAAACGCTGGCTCGAGGCGCTCCTTATCGAAAAAGAAAGCAGAGCCCGGTGATGCGGCGCTACGGCAAACTCGCCGGCGGTTTGAGCCCTGCCTCTTCGAGCGCCGTGCGATCCCATTTCCCGAGCGTCGAGACCGCGTCGTAAACGCTCTGCGCGAATTCGAGCAGTGTCTCATCGGGCATCGCTGCCATGCGCACCGCATCGTAGGGCAAGACGAACTCATGCAGGGCCGCCTCATACCTCGCCTCCGCCGGCCGCACTTTTGCCTCCGCAAAGCCGGGCGGCTCGGGGTAGGCGTAGGAATAATAGAGCGGGGTTGGGCTGGCCGCGCTGCCGGGCCAGAAGCCAACGCTGCTCACTTCCTGCGCGTAGGCTTCGCGCGTCACCGTATCGGGCAGATGCGGGATGCCGCCGGGATGTTGCGGCGCCGGCCGCCCGGAGAACCGTGTCACCGCCAGGTCGTTGCTCCCCCAGAAGAAATGCACCGGACTGCACTTGCCGCAGAAACGGGAGCGGAATTTTTGCAGGACCCGATCTGATTGCAAAAGAACGCGCCAAAAGCGGTTGGCGTGCGTGGGATCGTAGGTGCGGTGAATTTCATCGCGATCGAATGGAATCGGATCGGCGATTTCGTTAGGCGTGCGATCGATCCTCACCGGCAGGGCCAGTCCCTCCAGCGCCTGCATGATGCGCGATAGAAGATCCGCCACCGACTGAGGCCTTGAGTGGCAGCATCGCGCGATTCTGACCATCACTTTTCAAAATCCTCAGCTCGTGTGCGATGAAATCGAATCGGATCTCGAAGGTCCGCAGACCATGTGGGATCGCCGAGGTGGTCAGGCCGTGCGGGGTCAGATAAAGGGTGACGTGCCAGGAATGATTAACCCAGGGGGAGAGCGTGAGCCGGATCTTGCCGACGATCTGGGTCCAGAGCTGGAGAGTTTCGGCGGTCGCCTGCCATTCCGCGAAAGGCAGGGCAGGCCAAAACAGTTCGCGGTCCTCCTCGGAAAGAGG
This sequence comes from uncultured Verrucomicrobiae bacterium, assembly GCA_963749935.1. Taxonomy (GTDB): domain Bacteria; phylum Verrucomicrobiota; class Verrucomicrobiia; order Chthoniobacterales; family UBA10450; genus Palsa-1392. Next base: position 169,930 of record CAVVOH010000004.1, on the reverse strand, counting down.
CGTAGCGGTCGGTTGATCCTTCATCGTGAAGGCAAGCTAGCGTACCGGCAAAACAGTTGCGACCCTGCGGGAGCGAGCCTATATCAAACGCTCGCGACCCGGGTAGGTACCGAAGTGGCCAAACGGGGCGGACTGTAAATCCGCTGGCTTACGCCTTCAGTGGTTCGAATCCACTCCTGCCCACCACCTCCTCACCAGCCACCGTCGGGTGTCATTCCGGTTGTCGCACCGGCCGCTTTGGTTTATTGCCGCAAATCGCATGAGCCGCATCGAGCAGACCGACGCCTCCCGCTGGAAGTGGCTTCTCTTCGACCGCCTGACCGAACTCGTCTTCGTTTTTATCGGGGTTTACGCCGCCTTCCTCCTCACCGGCTACCAAATTCGCCAGGAGGAAAAGCTGCGCCGCTCGCGTTTGCTCACTTACCTGTTACAGCAGACAACTACCAACCAGGAGCAGATGCGCGCCACCACCGCCGATTACGACAAGCGCATGCGCGAATTCTTCGATCGCCTTGCTCAAGGCGAGATGCCGCCGCTCGAGGCGACAAACTGGGCCAGTAGCTATAACGGCAACGACATCGGATGGATTCTCCAGACGGGTGCATTGGAGTTCTTCGACATTGAGACCGTCGCGCGATTGCGGGAAGTTGACGCCGTCACGCGCACCGGGTTGGCCATCCTCGAACACGACGTGAAGCTCAGTGACCAGCTGATCGCGCCCTATCTCGGCAATCAAAGTCACTTCTATGATCCGGCGACGAAGCAACTCCGTCCCGAATATGCATTCTATGCGGAGACCTGGCGCGACGGCTCGCGCTTTCTCCATGCGCTGAACGAGAAACGCGGCCACCTCGCGGACCAGCTCCGCGTAGAGCGTCGCGCAGCGAAGGGAGCGAACAAATGAAACCCTATCGCTCGGGCCGTGGTTCCAGCATCGTGCCGCGACAATTTTCGCTGCCACAGTGACAGCGGAAAAGCCGTTCCAGCGCCTTGGTCCGCTTGTCTGCCGGCTCGAGGCTGTAGTCGTAGAAGAGCTCCTCGCCCGCTTTGATCTTGCGCAGCGCATAGATATAGACGCGACCTTTTAGCTCATCCGTCCGGCAATTCGGGCCGCAGGAATGGTTGATCCAGCGTGCTTCGTTCCCCCCTGCCGCAGCGTTGATCACCCTGCCGTCATCGAGGGAGAAAAAGAAAGTATGATGCGGGTCGTCCGGGTCATTGGGCGGTAGGGCCTGCGCTTCTTTCCACGAGATTCGTTCTCCAGTATATTCGATGATCCGAGTCCCGCGCGGAATGTCGCGCCGGGCAAAAACGCCGCGTCCATGCACTCCGGAGCGCCGGACGGTCACGAGAGGGGATGAATCTTTTCGAGGCTTTGTCGCTTTCATTGAAGAGAGCGCGATCTTTCCGCCGGAACGGCGCTCCACGCAAATCGAGGCCGTGCTGGCTGTCCGGGTTGGTCCCTAAGTCGCGCTAACGGCGTAAGCCCCGCGATTTTCTTAATTCCTCCTTCTTAATTCTTACTTTTCTTCGAGTTTGCGCGATGCATTCGCCAGCCGAAACCGCCCGACCGCGCTTCCTCAGCGTCGGAGTGGCCAACATGCTGGTGGCGACCCTCGCATTTGCCGTCATGAACGTCTTCGTGAAACAGCTTGATCGTATCCCGGCGATGGAAATCGTTTTCTTTCGCTGCCTTGTTTCAGGAATTATCTGCGGCGTAGAGATCACGCGCCGGCAGCTCGATTGGAAAGGAAACAATCACGCCCTCCTGATTGCGCGAGGCAGCTTCGGCACGCTCGCTCTCTTCTGCTTCTTCGTCACGCTGCAGCACATGAATCTCGCCACCGCAGTCACGATTCAATACCTGTCGCCGATCTTCACAGCGCTGATCGGTGTTTTTGTCCTGCATGAAATGGTGCCGGCCCGGCAATGGCTCTTTTACGGGATTGCCTTTGCGGGAGTCTTTGTGCTCAAAGGCTTCGATTCGCGGGTCTCGATGTTCTATCTCCTCATCGGCATTGTCTCGGCCATCTGTTCGGGCATGGCCTACAACCTGGTCCGCCGGCTGCGCGAGAGGGAAGAGCCGATCGTGGTGGTCCTTCATTTCCAGCTCGTCGGCATTGCGGCCGGGCTCGCTTTCATTCTCTTCAGCTGGAGAACTCCGTTGCCGTGGGAATGGTTTTGCCTTCTCATGTGCGGTGTTCTCACCCAGGTCGGCCAGGTCTGCCTCACCAAATCCCTGCAATCCGAGCGCATCGCGAAGGTGGCAGTCCTGAACTACATCGGCCTTGTTTACGCACTTATCTTCAGCGTTACGATCTTTAGCGAAAAGTATACCGCGCAGAGTGTCCTCGGGATCGCGCTGGTCGTGGCTGGCGTGCTGCTCGCGGTTCTCTACGGAAAACCCAAGCCACCCGAAGTCATCGAAGAGACAGAAACGGCAGTCGTGTAATGGCTCTCGGAGTGCCCGTGGCCGGGCCAAGCCCTGGCCGCAGTTGCGATATAGGTGCTCGATTTGCCTTCCGCGGTGATTTCCTCGAATTCATGCACCAGCGCGGAGCCAGTGGAGGAGCGACCGCACGAATGGAATGGCTCAACATCGCGTCCTAGTCTGCGGTGCCGGCCTTTGTCCAGTCAAGCTGGGAGCATTTTACTAGTAGCCGGCTGCCATTCCGTCTTTGCGCGACTCGCTCGCGCCGAAGTAAACCCGCTGACCATCGTGCATCTCCACTTTGATCGCCTGATAACCGCCGTATCCGCCGACATCGAAGCGCACATCGTGGCCCGTTTCATTAGCTCGCGCGCGGTCTCGTAAGGAACGCCGCTCTCCAGATTCACGTAGCCGCCGTTCGGTCATCTTCTCGCCGGTCGGTTCGTTATCGCCTTCGTGCTGCCAGCGCGCGGCGTCGCCGGCTTCCTGCAGGTTCATGCCGAAATCGATCAGGTTGGTCAGCATCTGCACATGGCCCTGCGGCTGCATGCCGCCGCCCATCACGCCGAAGGCTCAGCCACGGTTTGCCGTCTTTCATCACGAACGCCGGGATGATGGTGTGGAACGGACGTTTGCCGGGCGCGTAAACATTGGCGTGGCCCGGCTCCATGCGAGAACAGTTCGCCGCGATCCTGAAACATCGAAGCCCAGGCCCGGGCACGACGATGCCGCTGCCCATGCCGCGGTAGTTGCTCTGGATGAGGCAGACCATGTTGCCTTCGTCGTCCGCGGTCGCACATGATAGATCGTGTCGCCCTGCTCCAGCGCCGGGATTGCCGGCATCGTACGCTTTTCGCGGCGCGCTCCGGATCGATCAGCTTGCGCCGCTCGGCCGCGTATCTCTTGGAGAGCAAGCCCGTCGAGCGGAATTTTGGCGAAGGCGGGATCGGCGTAGAACTTGGCGCGATCCTCGAAGGCGAGCTTCTTCGCCTCGATCATCGGGTGCAGCGTCTGCGGCGAATTGTAGCCCATCGCCTTCAGATCGAAGCCTTCGAGAATGTTCAGCATCTGCAGCGCGGCGATGCCCTGGCCGTTCGGCGGCAATTCGATAGACATCGTAGCCGCGGTAGTTCGTCGAGACTGGCTCGACCCAGGTGCGCGGTGTGTTTCTCGAAATCGGCTTTGCGCAGGTAGCCGCCGTTGGCCTGCATGAAGTCGTCGATCTTGTCCGCGATCTCGCCTTTGTAGAAAGCGTCGCGGCCCTTCTCGCCGATCAGGCGCAGCGTTTTGGCCAGCGCCGGATTCTTGAAGATCTCGCCTTTGGCCGGGGTGCGGCCTTTGCCATCGAGCGTGTAGGTCTCGAGGAACGCGCCGGGCAATCCCTTGTAGAGCGTGGGCGCCGAGCGCCCAGTAATAGGCGACCAACTCAGTGACCGGGAAGCCTTCCTCGGCATATTGAGATCGCCGGGGCGAGATCGTCGCCTAACGGCAGCTTGCCGAACTTCTTGTGCAGCTCGGACCAGCCGTCGACGCAGCCGGGCACGGAGATCGGCAGCATGCCGCGCGGCGGGATGGTGGTGCGTTTGAGCTTCGCCAGCTCCGCCTTCATCTGCTCGTAGCTGAGCCCGAGCGGCGAGCGGCCGCTGCCATTGAGGCCGTAGAGTTTGTTCTCCTTCGCGCTGTAAACGATGGCGAAGAGATCGCCGCCGATGCCGTTGCCAGACTGGCTCCATCAAGCCGAGCGCGGCGTTGGCGGCGATCGCGGCATCGACCGCGCTGCCGCCGCGTTTGAAGATCTCGATCCCGACCTGCGTGGCGAGCGGCACGCTCGTGCAGACCATGCCATGCCGCGCCACCACTTCCGATCGCGTGGCAAAGTTTTTACCGGTAATTCGATCGACCTGGCCCTGCGCGAACTGCGCGCTCCCGAGTGCCAACACTGCGATTAGAAAGCGGATACGCATTTGCGAAGCTACGATCTCAGATCGGCGACGCAACGTCGTTGCTACCGGCCAGGAGATTGTGCTTGCGGCAAGGTTTGCTCCGAGATTCGAGCTGCGGACTGAAGCGCTGACTCAAAACGCCGATTTTGAACTGTGCTGGTGCGCGAAGGCATCGGGGTTCTTGGGATGAAGTCGATGGGCAACGGGATCATTTTGAAGTCCAAGACCGCGACCGCAATGGAGTGTCTCCAGTTTGCCTTGAATGAGTCAACTTCGGTGGTCATCACCGGGATCGGTAGCATAAAAATTCTCGACCAGGCCTGTGAAGCGGCCCGGAGTTTCAAGCCGATGAGCAGAAAAGCGCGCGAGGCACTCCTGGCCAAGACCAGGCAGGCGGCGGCCAAGGGCGAGTATGAGCTTTTCAAGACGCGCTCGATCTTTGATTCCACCGCGCAAAATCCGGAGTGGTTGGGAGAGGAACCGAATCGCATCGCAGACTTGATGCCGGTGTAGGGTTGGGTCGCTAACTCTGCGCAACCTGCCAGAGGAGAGGCTGCCCCCCCGGGAAGTAGTAATCTTCTGAGCTAGGGCTCCTAACCTTACGAAAAGATTATGAAATAAGTTTTCGCATTCCTTGGTGGGAATCGTAGCCTCGCCTAGCTCAAACACACATAACTATGAAAAAGCCAGTCGTCCTGCGGTCTGCTTTCTCTGCTCAGCGCGTCATCGCGCTTTTTTTGTGCTCGGTTGGCCTGGTCATCGGGCTGGTCGTGCTTAACAGCCTCCTTGGCGCCTCCGTCGTGGCTCAAGGTACCCAGGCAGGAAACCCATCTATCCAGGTGGGTGCCTCCTATCACAACGATGTCTCGCGGCCGATGCGCGAAATGCCGCCCTGGAGTGAAGTCGATGTGAGGCGGGGAGGCGAGCGGGATGCAAATGTAAACCCGGAAATACCTTATCGGCATCGGGATAGCTATGACCCGGTGGTTCAGAACTGGCATGCTTCTTCGTTGGGCTTTCCCACGCCCAACATCCCGCTGCCCATCCGCAGCTTTGACGGTGTGGGTTACCCCGGGGTGGGGTGTAACTGCGCACCGCCCGACACAAACGGGGCGGTCGGGCTGACCCAGTATGTTCAAATGGTCAATGAAGCCTACCAGGTCTTCGACAAGGCCACCGGCAATTCGGTCCTCGGGCCGAATAGCATTTCCTCCATTTGGAGCGGCTTTGGCGGTGTTTGTCAGACAGGCGGCAAAGGTGATCCGGTTGTGCTTTACGATCATCTGGCCAATCGCTGGGTCATCAGCCAGTTCGCCGGCTCCGGCAGCGCGGTTACCGATGAGTGTGTGGCTGTCTCTACAACTTCCGATGCCACGGGCAGTTACTACCGCTATGGGTTCCATCTGGGCTCGAACTTTTACGACTATCCGCACCTGGGCGTCTGGCCCGATGCCTACTACATGAGCATGAACATCTTCAACGCGGCGGGCACGGCGTATCTCGGTCCCCAGCCGTTTGCCTTCGACCGAACCAAGATGCTATCCGGACAGGCCGCTACCTTTGTCAGCCCGGTCGGACCGCTTGGTGGAACGGTCGATTCCTTTCTCCCGGCCGATCTCGATGGGTCGACCCTGCCGCCGGCCGGTGCTCCGAACACCTTCGTCGGATTTCCCGGGCAATCGAGCAATCCGAGTTACACGACCTATCATTTTCATGTCGATTTCACAACGCCGTCGAACTCCACCTTTACCACCTTTTCCAATCCGGCAGCGGCCGGTTACACGGCGCTCTGCCCGACGACCCGCGCCTGTGTGCCGCAAAATGGAGTCACAAGTTCCAATTATCTCGATGGCATCGGGGATCGGCTCATGTTTCGGCTGGCATACCGGAATTTCGGGGACCACGAATCGGTCGTCGGCACTTATAGCGTCAAATCCAACTCGGTCGCCGGTGTGCGCTGGTTTGAGTTGCGCAACGTGACTTCCGGACCTGTGACGGTTTATCAGCAAAGCACCTACCAGCCCGACACAACCTGGCGCTGGATGGGCAGCGCAGCGATGGACGGGCAGGGGAACCTCGCGATCGGCTTCAGCGCCTCGAGTTCCAGCATCAAGCCGCAGTTGCGCTATGCCGGGCGACTGGCGACGGATCCGCTCAACACTCTCGGGCAGGGCGAGGCGCATCTTTATGACGGGACCGGCAGCCAGAGCGGAAGCGGCAATCGCTGGGGCGATTATAGCTCGTTAACGGTCGACCCCGTGGACGACACCACCTTCTGGTTCACGAGCGAATACTATTCGACCACCACCTCGTACAACTGGCGCACCCGGATCGGCAGTTTCAAGTTGGCCACCGGCACGCCTACACCCACGCCAACACCGACTCCTACCGCCACGCCGACGCCGACCGCGACACCGACGGCGACCCCAACGCCAACTGCCACCCCAACAGCGACTCCGGTCAGTGAATTGCTCGTTAACGGTGCATTGGAAAGTAGTATTTCGCCCTGGGTCTTATCTGGTTCGGGCGCTTTCTATACCAACAACGGCACCTATCCTCATGGCGGCTCGGGTTACATGTACTTCGGGGTGAACAACAGCGTCTCGGGTCAGGTTTACCAAACCGTGACGATTCCGTCGACCGCTCCTGCCAACCTGACCTTCTGGTTCAACTGCAGCTCCAGCGAGGGTACGACCACGGCCTACGACTTTATGTATGTCGAAGTCCGCAGCACCAGCGGGACGCTCCTTTCGACAGTCGCCACTTACAGTAACAAGGACAAGACGACGGCGGGCAGTTACTCACTGAAGTCGTTCAGCCTGGCGGCCTACAAGGGTCAGACCGTCCGTCTTCAGTTCCGTAGCACCATGGATAGCTCGATCACCACGACGTTCCGAGTTGACGACGTTTCGCTGAAGTAACCTACCCAGGCCTTAAGCAAAAAGGGAACGGGCAGGTGCCGTTCCCTTTTTTGTTTGTCCCGAATCTCGAGGTCGCCCGAGCGGCGGATTTATGGCTGGCGGTAGAGCACGCCGCCTTTCATGACCAGGCGCACTTTGCGGATCGCGCCGAGATCTTTGGTCGGATCGCCCTCCACCGCGACAACGTCGGCCAGTTGTCCGGCGCGAATAACGCCGCGATCGGCGAGATGGAAAATGGCGGCGTTGCCACTGGTGGCCTGTTGTAAGACTTCGAGTGGGGAGAAGCCATATTCGTTGACCAACAGCTCCATCTCGCGCGCATTGTCGCCGTGGGGAAAAACGCCGACATCACCTCCCAGCACAAAGGTCACACCAGCGGCGCGCGCCGCTTTCATGCTGGCCTGTTTTTCGCGAATGCCTTCCGGCTCCGGATCAGTGCCTTTCTTCCAGCCACGATACTGCAGGATGGCGTCGCCCGCCGCGACGGTCGGGCAAAGAGCGACCTTGTGTTCTTTCATGAGCTGGAAAACCGCGGCCGTTCCGTCGTCGCCGTGCTCAATCGTGTCGACGCCGGCGAGAGTGGCGCGGCGCATGCCTTCGGCGGTGGTGGCGTGGGCCGCGACCGGGCGACCGGCGTCGTGCGCGGCCCCGACCGCGGCAGCCAATTCCTCCTGTGAAAAAGTTGGCCGGGAAGGCTCACCCGGACCCCAGCGATAATCGGCATATAGTTTCACCCAATCGGCGCCTTTGCCGATCTGCTGGCGCGTCGCCCTAACGATCTCATCGATACCGCTGGCCTCCTGCGCGCCCTGCGGCAGATCGAGGTCGGTGGAAAGTTTCGGCCCGTAGCTTCCGCTCGCGACGATCGCGCGGGTGACGACGATCAGGCGCGGTCCAGGAATGATGCCCTGCTCGATTGCCTTTTTTAATCCGACATCACCATAACCCGCGCCCTCCGTGCCGAGATCGCGCACCGTCGTGAAACCGGCGAGGAGAGTCGCTTGCGCGTGCGCGGTGGCTTGGGCCGTGCGGAAGGCGAGCGATTCGTTGTTCACCTGGTCGTTCCAGGGCGTTTCGTTGTAAGGATGAAGGAAGAGGTGAGAATGCCCCTCGATCAGGCCGGGGAGGAGCGTTTCGTTAGGCAGGTCGATCAGGCGGGCATCGGCTGGGACTTTGATTTCGGCCGCTGGACCGGCTGCTTCGATCTTGTCTGCCCTAACGAGCACAACCCAGCCCGGGTGCAGTTGTTTGCCATCGAAGACGGCGGTCGGACGCAGGAGACAGGAGACCGATTCCTTCGCTTCAGCCTGCGTGACCGAAACTGTGAGTAAGAGGAGGCCGGCGAGCAGACGAAAGAAAGAAGCGTTCACGAGAGCGAGTTTACCACACGCCCGGGACGAGGCGGCTGGTGGCGCGGGAATACTCACGGTATCCGGAATAAGCCCGGGTGAGCAATTGCTCCTCGCAGTACAAGCGCACGATTGCGGCGGGCAGTGAGAAGCCCTCCGCAGGAGATGGCGAGCGGAGACAGGTTCCCCAGCACTCCTGCCCAAACGAACAGGCAAATTCCGGGTCGTCCGGTGGCGCAGCCCGGGATGAGAAATCATCCCGGGCCGCCAGCAACGACGACAACGCTTATTGGTCGCCCGGGACGGTCAGGTCGACGACCGTGTCGGGAAATTCCAGCGAACTGGCGGTGGCCTGCACCACCACGGTCTTGAATTTGCCACCCTCAGCCGGAATCGTCTTGGTGAGGCGAGCTTCGCCGGTCACCTGCGGTTCGGTCTTCGCTTCGGAAGGCTGCAGGATATGAATGCTCAAGGTCACCCCATTGGTAAGTGCACCGCCGGGCCCATCGGCGTGAGCGCTGGCCGAGGCTTTGATTTCCTGTCCACCGCTGGTCATCTGTTGTTCGACACGGGCCACGATCGCAATGGTATGGCTGGCTTGCGGGTCGGAGTCACGCGCACCCGAGCGACGGGTAACGAGAGTAAACTTTTGTGCACTGTGCGGCCCGAGCTGGCTTTCCGCGCCGGGACCGCCTCCGCCGGTCGGCGCAGCGCAGGATGAAAAGGAGAGGGCAACGACGGTGGCCAGGAAGAGATGAGGCAGATGTTTCATGGCCGAAGTTTGGTTAGGCAGGACGGGCTCGTCAACTGCTCTTTGCCGCTGGCAGGGTTTCAAGAAGATGGCTCCGGCGGAGGCGGCGCCGTCTCCTTCCCCGGGTGACTTCCGTGCCGCCTGGCTCCCTTGCCCGGCCGGTGGCCGCCCCGTGGTGATTTCTTGAAAGCGTCCAGCTTGGCGCGCTGCAGGTCGGTCAGGTTGGGCGCGAGCGCGCGGTTCGCCTCCGTCATGACCGCTTGCACGCGGCGGCCCGTTTCGGCGCGGATTTGCTCCAGTTCCTTCGCCGCCTGCTCGAAGATCGGCCCGGCCTTTTCCAATTGCTCGGGGCTGAGCTCGAGGCGTTCCTGCATTCGGTCGCGCATGCGCTCGGCTAACGAATGCGGCCCGCGCTCACGATCGCCGTGATGATGATGGTGTGATTGCCGTGCCGCGACGAAACCGCCCGTCGCCGCGCCGGCCAGGAAGGCGAAGAGAAGTCCGACCACCAGTTTCCATTTCAAGTTATTGGTCATTGTTCAAAAGCGCTGCCGATGGCGGAGTCGGCGATGGCGTATTGGTCGGTCGGGTTTTCGCTCAGGTCATCGCTCTGGTTCAACTCGTGCCAGGCGCCGGCGCCGCCCAGCGCGATCACGACCAAGGAGAGCCAAATGACGCGCCGCAGGAGGTGACCGAGCTCGGCAAATTCGCTTCCCAGCCCGGCCCGCCATTGAGCCAGCACCCGGGTATCGAAGCCAAAAGGCATTTCGTTAGGCGAATCGTCCGGCGCCTGGGCGGCGGCGTGGAATAAACGCTCCAGGCCGGATTCGTTCATCGCTTTTCCTCCGCGCTGAATTGATCGAGCTGCTGTTTCATTTTTCGGCGGGCGCGAAAGGCGCGCACTTTGACGAGCGACGCCCCCCAACCGGTCAGGGTTTGAATTTCGGCGATGGAACGTTGTTGCAGATATAGGAGATCGATTACGAGACGCTCGGCCGGTTTCAGAGCGCTCAGCAGACGCTCGACCAGGTCGCGCGCGGCCAGGCTTCGATCTGGTCCGAGCTCGGTCGCGGTGGCGGCGAGATTCTGCACCACCGCCACTTCTTCTTCGCTTAAGTCAGCATGTCGCAACTCCGGACGAATGCGCTCGGACTGAATCTGGTTGAGACAGGTATTGATCGCGATGCGCGAAACCCAATGCTCCAGCGGAACCTTGCCCGAAAATTGGTCGAGCTTTTGAAAAACTTTAATGAAGATCATCTGGCAAAGGTCTTCCTCAGCGCTGCGGCGCGGCCGATGGGAACGCACCAGCTTGACCACCAAAGGGTAGAGGCGGCGCACCATTTCGCGAGCCGCCGCTTCGTCCTGTCGCCGGACCGCGGCGACCAATTCACCGGCACCCAAATCATCAGCCATGTCATCCAAGCCGTCTCCACACTAACGAGAATGACAGTGGAAGGCGCCTCACGGTTACAATTTTTCTGCCGACGGGTTTGCGAACTATTTGTAACCGGCATCGACTCGCCCCGGTCATCAAAAGCAACACTATGAAACTTACACTCATCACCATCACGGCGCTCAGCGCATTATCGCTGGCAAATTCAGTTCTGGCTCAGGGGCCGGAGGACGGTAAAGAACGCGGCGGCCACGGTCACCACCGCGGCTCGCTCGAGCGGATGACCGAGCGACTCGACCTGACCCCGCAACAGAAAACCCAGGTGCAGCCGATCGTGGACCAGGCCACGCCGCAGCTCGAGACTATCCGGCGCGAAGCGATGGAGAAAAGCAAGGCGGTAATGGACAACGCAATGGCGCAGATCCGGCCGCTCCTTACGCCCGAGCAACAGAAGAAGCTCGATGAGGCGAAAAGCGAGCGCCGCGGTGGACGCGAGAAACATGGCGGCCACGGCGGCCGGCGTGGAGATCGCGACCAGGGCGGACAGGACGACCAGGGTTAAGTCGTTAAGATCTTTCGGAACGGCGGCGACCTTCTTTGAGGTTGCCGCCGTTTTCTTTTTTAGGGCCGTGCCTGGCCCGGGGAGAGAGCAAACTGCAGGATGGGGAGCTCGCGCTGGCAGCCATCCACTTCGCTGGTCGAAGTGCCGATGCGCACCGCGCCGAGATGGAGATAAAACGGCTCCGCGTTGGGGTCGGAATGGATCGTTAGGCTGGTGACGCGATGCTCCGCGGCCAGCTTGGTGGCATGATGGAAAAGGCGACGCCCGATGCCTTGCCCCATCCACGGCGGCAAAACCCAAAAATGTTCCAGTCGCAAATCCTCGGGTGTCAGGTGCAGTGCATAGAAAGCAACAATCTGCTGATCGACCCGTGCCGCGAAGGTGTGGTTCGCCGCGATGAAATCCGGGGTGACGGTCAGGTCCTCGCGCCATTCTTCCATCCAATGGTCGGGATAGCCCCAGTGCGCCTTGGCCGCCCAGACGATGGCGCTCAAATCCGGTGCGGCGTTTCCGGACGTGACGCGGGCGATTTCCACAGGAGGAAGATCACGAGATTGGGCGGGAATGAGCAAGAGAATTCCGAAAAAATGAGCTGCAGGCGTGGCCGCTTTGCCAGTCACCCAGCAAAGCGTCCGCCCGATGTAACGCGCCAGGAAGTATCCCAGCGCACGCCCCCTGTTACTGCTCGAAAACTTTCTTCACGTCGCCCACCTTGTCCTGCACTTTGCCCTCCGCCTTTTTCGCGGCGCCTTCGGCTTCCATCTGTTCGTTGCCGATCAATTCGCCAGTCTTTTCTTTGACCGTCCCCATCGCTTCCTTTGTTTTTCCTTCGACTTTATCTTCGTTGCTTGAGTTCATACTCAGAAATCGTGTTTGGCGGAATTCGAGGTCGTGTCGAAAGTCCGCCGTCGCATGAAAACTCGTAAAGCCGCGCTGGCTTTCATCCTCATCACCGTAGCGCTCGATATGATCGCCCTCGGCATCATCATCCCGGTCTTGCCGACCTTGATTCTCAATTTCCTGGGTGGCGACGCGACCCGCGCGGCCACCTGGCTCGGCATCTTCGGCACCGTCTTTGCCCTCATGCAGTTTTTCTTCATGCCGGTTCTCGGGGTCATTTCCGACCGGGTCGGACGGCGACCGGTCATCCTGCTCTCGAACGTCGGGCTGGGTCTCGATTATTTCGTCATGGCGCTGGCGCCTACGATCGGATGGCTCTTTCTCGGGCGCATCATTTCGGGAATCACCGCGGCCAGCATCACGACCGCGATGGCCTACATCTCCGACGTGGTGACGCCGGAAAAACGAGCCGGCGCTTTTGGGCTGATTGGGGCCGCCTTCGGGCTTGGCTTTATCGTCGGGCCAGCGCTCGGCGGTTGGCTCGGCGCGGTCGATCCACGGCTGCCATTCTGGGTGGCGGGCGGTCTCAGCCTGCTCAACGCCGCCTACGGTTTTCTTGTCCTGCCGGAATCCCTCGCGCCGGAGAGCCGGCGGGCTTTCTCCTTTCGCCGGGCCAACCCGGTGGGGGCGCTCGTCCTGCTCCGCTCGCATCCGGAATTGTTTCGGCTCTCAGCCGTCCAATTCATCGGCTACACCGCGCATGAAGTGGTGCAGATCTATGTGCTCTACGCCATCTACCGTTATGCCTGGGATGAGAAGGCGGTCGGCCTTTCGCTCGCCTTCGTCGGGGTTTGCACCGTCCTCATATCCGGCGGCCTGGTCCGGCCGCTGGTGGCGTCGTTAGGCGAGCGTCGCACTCTTTATCTCGGCTATTTTCTTGGCGCGATCGGCATGGTCCTGATGGGCTGGGCCGGAAACGCGTTCCTCTTCATGGTCGGCGTGACCGTGATGAGCCTCTGGGCCCTGGCCGGGCCGGCCGCCCAGGGCATGATGACCCATCGGGTCAGCGCGTCGGAGCAGGGAGAACTCCAGGGCGCGATCAGTAGCCTGCGCGCCATCGCGATGCTGATCGGGCCCGGACTTTTCTCCTTCACCTTCGCCTGGTTCATCAACGCCCGGCACGGCTGGGTCTTGCCCGGAGCGCCGTGGTATCTGGCCGCGGCCATGCTCTTTCTCGCGGTCGCGCTGACGTTCACGGTCGAGCAACCGCAAATGACCGCAACGCCCGAGAAGGTCCTGCCTTCCGAAAGCTCCTAGCAGAACGAAACAGCAGTGGGCCTGCCGAGTTCTGCTGTCCCCCTAACGCGGGGCATCGCATTTGCTTGTCTTGCATTGCATGAAAATCAACTGTGATGAAATCGCTCTCCTGCGCACCCGGCTCCGCGAGGAGATCATGGAACGCGAATGCCTTCTCGCCGCCGTCGAACTCTTCGACAAATACGCCGCCAGCGGACACGCCCCTTCGTCGATCAACCTTGGCGGCCTCATTACCCTGCTGGTCCCTCGCCGGACCACCATCGAGATCGCGGAATTACCGGCCTCCCCACCGCCGTCCGCACCGGCCGCCTTACCGCCGCCGCCTCCGGTCGAGCGTTACGTCCACCCGGAGCTGCGCGCTCTGCAGTCTAAGGGTAGCAACAGCAAGTTTGTCCGCTGGGCCATAGGCCGATTGCATCACGACTACACTTCTCGGGATATCGCGGCACTGCTCGAACGCGAAGGACATCTCATGACCTCCGCCGAGATCTCGGTCGTTCTCACCCGCTTTAAGAGAAGCCGCGAGATCGAGGAGATCAGGATCGGCACCGGCAGAACACCGGCGGTCTTCCGTAAAGTCACGAACGCTGGGCCTTGGAAGAGACTGCCGCCGCTGCCGTCGCTACGTGCGCAGTTTAGGCAGCACTCGCCCTTCGGGTTAATCCTTCCGTCGCCACATCCGCACCGTCTGCCGCGCCACCAGACCGGCCGGCATCACCGTCGCGCGCATCAGAAACCGCGCGAGGCAGACTGCTCATCGCCACGAGATCGAGAGAAGCATCGATTCGACAGCCGGTAGCCAAACCTGACCGACCGGCCGTAGCAAAAACACAAATCGAGCGGCACATCGACACCACAAACGCAGCAAACCCATCGCGAAATGGCCCCTGCGATCAAGCAGTCGCATCGATTGTTGCATGAAAAGCCGCGAAGGACTGACCTGTCACAGCGAATAGTTGTTCGGACGCCGCGAATGAATGATCAGCCACAGCGAATGTTCGACCAAACGCCTCGAATGACCGATCAGGCGCAATGAATGTCTGACCAGCCGCATCGAATGTTCGATCAGACGCAGTGAATGTCTGATCAGATGCGGTGAATGTTCGAGATGACGCAGCGAATGTCTGATCAGATGCAGTGAATGTCTGAGGCGACGCAGCGATTGTTCGATCAGTCAAACAGTTCGTCTGATCAGACATCCGCCGCAGCCGACAAGCAATTCCCTTCGACAGGTCCGTTTTGCGACCTCACTCGACCGTTTCCGGTTGCGTCAAGGCAAAGTCCTGCCCGGACGCTCAGTCATCGGGCTCGTGACGACATAGGACTCTTCTTTGGCGAATTCGTCGTGTAAAGTGTGCTTGACATATGTAAAGCGTGCTTTACTATTGCTCTCATGAACATTGCGACCACAAACTCAGATCCGGAACCAAGCCTCGTCCGCCCCACCACCTGTCATCGCACCGTTGCCGGGATTCTCTGGCTGGCGACGGCGACGCTTGTTTATCTCATCTCACTCTGGCTGTTGAAACATCACACCGGCTGGTCGCCGGGGGCACGCGTCGCCATCACCCTGGCCCCGCTCCTGCCCGGCATCCTCTATCTGCGCACTTTGCTCAAATCGTTCTGGCAGATGGATGAGTTGCAGCGCCGGATTCAAATCGAAGCGCTCGGTTTTGCCCTGGTCGGGACGCTCGTCGCGATGACGGCGCTGAATATCCTTACGGTGGAGGGTATCCGGGTGGTGAATTATCCGCGGGCCTTGGCATCGGCGGAGTTTACATCACCATGTTCATCCTCTGGAGCATCGGCGTTTCCATCTCGACCTATCGCTACCGGTGAGAAACCAGCTCCGCGAACTTCGGGCCACGCGGGAATGGTCCCAAAACGATCTCGCCGATAAACTCCGCGTCTCTCGTCAGACCATCAACGCGCTCGAGACCGGGAAATACGATCCCAGCTTACCGCTGGCCTTCAAGATCGCCCGGCTCTTCAAAATCCCGATCGAGGAAATCTTCTCCGACAAATGATCGGCCGGCTGCGACCGCGGTTCAGCGTCCGCGGTCCGGCGGCGGTGTGGGTTCAGGTGACTCGGGCTTTTCCTTCTTTTGTGCCATGCCCGGAGTCTGGATCGTACCTGAGTGAGTCGTCCACTCGATACTATTTTGATGGGCGTAACGATGGGATCGCCGCAACCCGGGAGGAGTGTTTAGCCGTCTAGCATCGCGGGAGCGAGATACAAGGCGAGACCAAAGAAGTGACTCTGGATGGCTGCAGCCGCGACGTTAGCGATAAGGCGCACCGGGAAGCTGCCAAAATAAACCCGGGCATTGTCAGCTAAAGGAAATTTCCTCCGTTTTTGTGTCGAAAGTGAGGACTGACCCCGGCCGAGCCCTCCGGTTTCCCGGTTCCGCCATCGATCGCGGGTAATTCGTATTCGTGCATGACGTCACGAAGAGTGCTTCGCAAGGAAGTCAGTTAAACTGTTCTTTAGTCGCTCGACTTTGCCGATATCGAGATCAAGGGAATTGTGTGCGGCGTCATTCCCATCGGAAGCCATAGCTGTCACGAACAGCATCGTGCTCTTGTCAAAAACTTGCGACTTATAAAGAGCCTGGTTGTAATCACTGATAGTCGGTTCTTACCCGCGTCGACCGCGTTGCGCTGGCAGAGTATTCTGAGCCGCTCTTCCAGGAGAGAGCGATAGATAACGCCGGCCGCGAGAAAGAAGTTTTGTTCCAGGAGGTAATTCGCCTGCTCGAGCAGGTTGCCAATGGTATCCGCTATTACGAGATCTTCGTACCTCACCAGGAGATCCTCGGCGATGGCGCCGCGGATTGCTTTCAAAGCGCTCAG
Organism: uncultured Verrucomicrobiae bacterium; assembly: GCA_963749935.1. GTDB lineage: Bacteria > Verrucomicrobiota > Verrucomicrobiia > Chthoniobacterales > UBA10450 > Palsa-1392. The sequence goes on along the minus strand of CAVVOH010000004.1, from coordinate 153,567 downwards.
AGGGCGCAGAAGATACTCCAGGATCAAGACGACACCGTCATGATCCAAACGATCGGACCAAGGCTTAACCAACGGACCGGCCATGCTATTAAATAAGATGAGGTTGTTCGACCAGAGTGCGATCCCTCTTCGATCAGTGATCATCAGTGACCCGGTGTGATGAGACGGGTGCGCGCCAGTCACTATGCGATCTTCATCGGTAATCAGCTTGTCGAGAAGCTTGAGCAATTTGTCTGTCTGTTTCATAAAAGCGGCGCGCGCCCGTTAGCACGAGTGATATTCTGAAAAACGAATGAGCGCCATCCAATTCAACGAACCCGCGCCGTGGCGCGGGATCTGCGGCGAACGTTGGGAGGAATCGGGTCAGCTCTAGAATTTCGCTGTCACCGACGGTTCGGCTCTCCGAATGAACTCAGTTTTAGGCAAACAAGTTGAGCGAGATTCTAGAGCTGACCCCCGATTCCCCTTCTGCTTTTTGAAGGTGCTATGAATCCATACGATTTTTTACCTAAACTTTCGCGGAGCTTGGGATTGGCATGCGGAGTGTTGCTCTCAAAGTTCATGCACGCATCGGCCTCGCTATTAAACTGTCTAACACGACTCTAGAAACGCTGACTTTGGTTGGCATCATGCTTGCCACGATCATAGCTACTCAGGCCTTCGTCGCACTATTACTCGATACGGCGTTCCAAAGATTATGGATGGTGCGGCGCTTAGTGCTCGGCAGATGGATGGTTGAAGGATTGTGGATTGAAATTGTGCGGTTTGATGGTAAACCACATTCAGTCGGAATGGTGCACATAAATCCCTATGGATACGCCATACAGATAAGCGGTGTTAATTACGATTTGGACGGATCTCTCAAGAATAACTGGTCCGCCGACATGGTGGAGATCAATTGGCCGATAATCGAGTGCAAGCACTCCAATCAGAGACTTTCAGGAACGCTGTCTCGTTTGGAAGGCTACGGGGAGTTGCAGTTCGCGAATACCCAGTGCCGTCCCGAGACATACACGGGCTTTTTCTGTCATTTCACCGAAGATAAACGATACACAGTCGAAGCAATCCGAGCTCACAAACATGATCGAAAATTGGAGTCCGAACCTGACGGAATTCAACGATTGGTGAAAAGTATTCCCGCTTTGACACCTTGCCTGGCGCCCCGCAGCAAGTGCTGACTCCGCCTCCGGTTCCGTGAAACGAATCGCCCGTGTTACCGCAGATCTCCACCCCGGCCCGCACAGGAATCGGGTCAGCTTTAGAATTTCGCTGTTGCCGTCGGTTTGGCTCTCCAAAACTCCATCTCGAAGGGGATAATTTGAGCGAGATTCTAGCTGACCTCCATCTCCCTATGCGCCGATTTCCCCTTCCTCATCCTCTCGGTCATTCGAGCGGCCTCTTGGGCCATTATCTCCCCAACTCGAGTCTGGCACGCCTCGACCGAGAACCTCCGACGAGCTGTTGACGATCACATGGCCGTGGAACGTTTCAAGGCGTTGCTGGCTGGAAGCCGTGATCGCTCCCGCGAATGGCTGCTCGTGGAAGCCGCGTTGACGCATTCCTCGCTGTGTGTGGTGACGAAAACTTGGATGTCGTGGTTGCGACTCAGAGCCCCGATTCCACGCCACACCGCTTCGATGACAGAGTGGTGAAGGCCGTTTTCGATTTCGTCGATTAAAAGGATCTTGGCCTTAGTCACCAGCATCTCCGTGCTACAAGGTCAACATACGGCAAAAGGCCTGTCCCATCTGACTTGCTGGAATCAGGGAACGCAGGCCGAGGTCAGCATAGACCAATGGCTGTTTGGTGATCTTTGCATACCGCAGCTTGCGCAATCTAGGGTCCACCACTTTCATCAATTCGAAAAGCTGTTCTTCTCCGCCGCCGATCAACTGAACTTGGTTATACATCTCGGCATCGACCGCTGGGTCTGAGAATTTGGGCGAGAAAAACTGCATTCGTGGCCATGGGCGCGGAGCGAGATTTCCGAGCTGGCCTCCCGGCGAGAGCGACAGAGTCGAATTTGAGCGAGATGAGTCGAGGAACTGAAACGCAAGTCCGTCGGGCTGAGTTGGCCTATTAGGAGCCTGCACCGCTCTACGGAGCTTAAGCCCAAGCCGTTTCTTGTCATCGGTCTCAGCGAACACACTGGCTTCCTCCGAGAATTCACCGCCCGGCAGCAGCCACCTCCAAAAATGCTCGTACCTCTCAGAAGCGTCTCCTTGGGCGCTTCGGAATGCCACGGGACAAAGTTGGAGTTGCTCTTTTGTGGCAAAAAGGAGATAAAGCGCTTCTAAAACGGAGGTCTTACCGGAGTTGTTAAAGCCAGTAATAACATTGATGTACGAAAGGGGTTTGAACTCGAATTCACCAAACCCCGAAACGCTTCGATCTGCAGCGACTCTAGCATTTGCCGCAAACATATCGGACCCCTTCTGCCATGCGCAAATGTTTAAATTTGCGGCAGCAGCGCAGGATTTAGGGTGGAGGAGGTGGGGGCAGAGTGGGATTGCATTGTTTTTTCGGACAGTGTGGCAAGGGTAATTTGGGTTAGCTGCTTGGATTGTTAATTCGAGGGGAACAGTTGTTCAAATTGCAGCGGTGAGCGATAACCGAGCGCGCTGTGCAGGCGGGTACGGTTGTAGAAGGTCTCGATGTAATCAAAGATGGCGGTGCGGGCCTCGGCGCGGGTGGCGAAGCGATGATGATAGACCAGCTCGTATTTGAGGCTGCTCCAGAAGGACTCGATAAAGGCATTATCGTAGCAGTTCCCCGCGCGACTCATGGAAGCGAGCAGGCCATGCTCGGCCAGGACCTGGCGATAAGCGGCGCTGGCGAACTGGCATGCCGCGATCGGAGTGGACGATGAGGGTTCTGCCCGGCAGCCGTTGGGGCAGGGCCATGCGCAGGGCGGCGATGGTCAGCTGGAGCATCGAGGATGGGACTCATGGCCCAGCCGACGACGCGTCGGCGTGCAGAGGCATCCAGGACGGCGACCAGATAAAGCCAGCCTTGGCCGGTTAGGACGCAAGTGGCATCGGTCACCCAAACCTGGCCCGGACGTATCACCTGCAACCGGGGAACGATTAGGGTGCGATTGGTCCGCCATGCCGGCTGTCTGTGGTGGCGACGATACTTGGAACGCTGCCGGGCAAAGAGTCTCTCCTTGCGCATGAGCCGGGCGATGCGGTTGCGCCGCCCGGGCAACCGAACTTGGGCCAGGCGCGGACTGCCATAGGTCTGGCGACTACGTCAAATTCCTCCCTGATCAGTTCCCGTAAGCCCCGGTATGGCCGACGCGGTCCGGGCCGTTCCGACGCTCTCTCCAGTGGTAATAGCCGCTGCGCGAGACGAGCAAGGCCTCGCATAACCAGGCTACCTTGTGTTGGCCGCTCATTGGTTCGATCCGGGCATACCGCTGTGCGGCACTTCGGAGAGGATGCGCGGCGATCGCCTGCGCCTCGTGTCGTCGCCGCGTTTGCCCGCCGCCGTTGCGTTCAAGAGCGAAATGGATATCAGGCTGGGAGCCAGCAGAGGGCGAGGAACAGGAGTCGCATTTGTTTCGGACCGGATTATCCGAAACCGAAAGAGCTGACAAGTAATGAATTAAGAGTCGCTGGGTGGATGTTGCCATCCGCGGGGCGCGGATTGGGCGATGTCGACGCCGGCGCCCGCCTATTTCACAAATCGTTTTCCATCCCCGTCATGGCCGGTTGGAGAATCGCCATGACCTCGGGCTTGCCGGCCAGTTTGCCCATCGCTGCGGCTATCCGACGTTGCGCCGCCGGCATTTCTTTGGCCATCGATTCGGAGATCGCCTTGTCGGTCGCCGCGTCGGTTTTTACGCCCTTGGATCGTTTGGCGATGTCGCGCATGCTGGCGCGGACGGCGTCGATCTTGGGCACCGCGGCCTTGGCGCTGCCCTCATCGTGAATGCCTTCGAGGATGTCCGCCATGATGTTGAGGTTGCCCATCATCTCCTTGCTGAGGCTTTGCGGCGTGTCGCCGCCGCCGCAGCCGACGAGGACGACCGCCGCCAGAAGGATGATCCGCGAGGTGATTTTTTTCATCGAAGTATCCTGACCTTTCTTTGTTCCGCATGGGGTTGAGTGACCCTCTTTCGCGAAAGGGGATTCTCCAAGCCCCTCGTCGCGCGATTGTAGTCATCCTATCGCCCAAAAGCAAAGCGCGAATTAATTCGGATATTTCTGATTTCTTGCTTGCCGGGGGGAAGGGAAAGCGGGTCAGAGCGTGAATCTTGGAATGCTCTCATGGCGAAGAGGTTCTTTGCTGGTTCCAAGATTCACGCTCTGACCCCGATCCCTCTGACCTTGTCGTCGGCCGAGGAAGTCCAGAATCTCGTCGCGAGACGCATTCTGGAAAGGTGAAACGGCGCAAACCTTCATCGGTTTACACGCTGGTTTGAGTTTCACCCGAGGCAATTTAGCTCAGCAGGGAGCGCCTCACCCTTTAGCTAACCTTACCCGATGGCAGGCCGGCCGCTCAGTCGCTCGTCACTTCCCGCTTAATTTCTCCGCGTAAGCTGTGAGGGTGGCGGCGTTGGCGGGATCGTCGGCATCCTTGGAATAGATCTCGATATATTGCGCATGAAGGGCAATGCCGGCGTCGAGCGCTTCCGCAAGCGTGCCGCCGAGGTCGTGGTTGCCGAAGCCTCTCGTGGAGGTGAGGAATTGTAGCCCGACGGGTTGGTGTCGTGGAATTCCCGGACGAGTGCGTTAGGCGGATATTGATTCCTGGAACGGGCGTTGAGCGAGCAATTCATGATGCCGAACCGGCCGGGGTATTTCTTGGCCGCGGCGCTGACCACGCGCTCCAGCGCCTGCACGCCGGGGCGGCCCCGGAACGGCTTGGCGGCGGTGAAGATGAACGGGGTGGAATGCAGGTTCTGGGCATGCGCGTCGATGATGGCGTTGCAACTCGCCGTCCATTTCGCGGTCGCTTCATCCATGGTGAGGCCGATGGTGGCGGGATCGGGACAGATGTAGCTCTCAATGACGGCGCCGAGACCGCCCATGGCGAGGTAATCGACTTTGCCGTCGACATGCGCGCAGAGCGCTTTCACGAAGGCGAGGAGCGCTGGCTGCACGTCGGGATCCCAAGGTAGAACGATGGAACGTTTGTTGCCGCTCCTGGTCACGGGGAGCGAATATTGTTTCGCTTTCAGCCAAGCGGGGATCGCGTTCCGCCCGCCTCCTTCTTTACGGCCAAGCATGGCGACGGAGAGGCCGAGGAGTTTGTGATTTTTTTGCGCACTGGCGATCGCGGAATCGATCGCTGACCAGTCGTATTCGGTCGCTTTCTTCGGCTGAATGTCGGACCAGCCAAGGCGGATCCGGACGCCCTGGACGTGGGGATTGGTCCAGCCGCGGTCGAGTTCGATCAAACCGGCTGGGCGCTTTGTTTGGTCGGACGCTGAGCTCGCGGCCGCGGGGATGGCAGCGGCGAGGGCGAGAATCGAGAGGCGAAGAAGGTTTAGTTTCATGGTGTATGGCGAATGGAGGACGGAAATGACTTTCGCCATCTTCGACCAAGCCCGCTGCGAAAAGTTCAGCGGCCGCGCGCTGATCCCGGAAAGTAATGAAGTGAGAACGATGAATGAAGAAGTTTGGGAGTTCCGGTTCTTCCTTTTGCCTTCTTCCTTCTGAACTTGCGCCGGGGGCAGGGAGGCTCGCGATCGCGAGACGCGCTCGCCAGGACGCGAGACGCGTGCGCTACCCCGGGAAAGCTCGGAGGTGATGAGGAAATTCGAGGCCACCGTCCCTGGAAGGGTGAAGCTGAACCAAGAAAGACAGACTAGCGCGGGACGATCTTGTAGACGCTCCCGGCAATGTAATCGACGATGTAAAGTTCGCCCTCAGCGTCCTCGCCTAACGACGTCGGACGATTGAGCAAGTCTCCCTCGGCGGAAGGAAAGAGCTGCGCGGTGATATCCCGGACCTGGGAGACGGAGTGCCCGTCGTAACGAAGGGCAAAGATCATTCCCGTGCGAGAGCCTCCTTCCGGCCCGAGGTAGTCGGCGAAAACGTAGAAGCCGCGCAACGCCGGAATCTGGCTGCCCCGATACACGTAGCCGCCGATCACGGTCTGGCCGACCTCATGAGCATAATCGTAGATCGGATCCACCGCATCGGGCGGAATGGGATCGTTAGGGTAAGCGGGATTCTGCACGCTTCCCTCGCGGACGCGCCAGCCGAAATTTTCGCCTCCGCCAGGATTGGCAGGGCTTTGCACATCTATTTCCTCGCGCGTCTCCTGCCCGACGTCGCCGATAAACATGGTGCCGGTCTGCCGATCGAAACTGTTACGAAACGGATTGCGCAAACCAAAGGCCCAGATTTCCTGCCGATCCGTGGACGAGCCGGCAAAAGGATTGTCTGGCGGAATCGAATAGGTGCCCGATGGCCTTTCGTTAATGTGAATGCGAAGCATCTTACCAAACAGGGTCGTCGTATTTTGAGCGTTGCCACCCGGCTCGATGTGACCGGGCCCTGCGTCGTTCTCATTCCCACCGTCGCCGGTCGCGATATAAAGATTCCCCTCGTCTCCAGCGCGCGGGCTAAACCCGATCCAACCTCCGTTATGATTGAGTTGTGGTTGATCGAGTCTGAGCAAGGTCTTCTCGGTCCGCGGATCGGCCACATCCGGATTGGGGGAAACGTTGAATTGGGCAATATGAGTCACGCCGGAGTCAAAGGCTCCACCCGGCGAGATATAGTTGACATAGAAGCGACCGTTCGCGGCATAGTTCGGGTCGAAGGCGAGGCCGAGCATACCTGCTTCGCCGAGGACGCCGACCTTCTCGCGAAGATTTAGGAACGCCTTGGGATTGATTGTGCCAGTAGTCAAATTGAGGATCCGAATTTGCCCTGTCTGTTGCACGATAAAAAGCCGCCTGGTATCGCCCGGGGGAGCCGTCACAAACAGGGGCAGATGCAAGTCGGCGGCGACGCGGGTGGTAGTGAAATTACCTTGAGCCTGAACGGGAGGGCCGGGGATAACGGCCACCAGCAAGGTGCCGGCGAGTCCAGCCAGCCACGTCCGAACGGGACGAGGAACAGAAGACATGATTACAAATCATGGGATTTCCGGATTTTGTCAACCGCGAGAAGCGGAGACCCGGCTTAGTTACATCTCGAAACAAAAGCTCTTATCTGCGACGGCGCGCTTGATATTGAAATTGAAAGCCAGAGACGGCCGATTACTATGGAGGCGCGGTGGCCAAACGCACTCAGCAAAATGCATGGAACGAAGTTTACGCCCTGATTCTTCTCGGAACCGGGACGCTCCTCTTTCTTGCCCTCATCTCCTACGTTCCCAAGGACATCCCCACCTGGTTCCCGTTCCTTAATTCCACCTCCTCGCCGAATCGCCCGGCTCAGAACTTCCTCGGACCGATCGGCGCCATCGGAGCGGGGATTTGCTATTTTCTGATCGGCGCCGCTTCCTATCTGCTCGCCGCGACGCTGCTCGGTTTTGGCGGCGCGAAATTATTTCACGGCCAGCTGAAGGTCAGCCGGCGGGTGGGCTGGATCGTTCTCTTCATTGCTTCGGGAGCTTGTCTGTTCCAGTTGCAGCCGTGGTTTTTGCACGACTGGCACCGCATTTTTAATATCGACGGCCCGGGCGGGCGGCTCGGTGCTTTCTTTGGCCGCCGCATCTTCCGCGTCTTCATGGGGAAGGGCTCGGTCATCGTCCTGGCCGGCATCTATCTCACCAGTCTGATCCTGATGACTGGGCTGCGGCCGATTCATCTCGTTAGGCAAAGTGTCCTTGCTCTCCAGCGCGGAGTGGTGGCGATTCGCCTTTGGTTTCTGCATCGCCGGATGCGCCGGGCGAATCTGAAGGAGCAACTCGAGATCAGCCAGCAGCAGATCACCAAACAGCAGCGCGCGATCGAGAAAAAATTGCGCCGCAAAGGCGCGCCGTTGCCCAAGGGCGAACTGGATCCGGAGGTGCTGCTGGAGGAATTCGCCAATCGTCCCCAGCCCAGGGTGGTCGATACGACCGCTCTCCCGGCCGACCAGCCGTCGTCCCGCAAGAAGCCTTCACTGGCGGATCTGAAACGCGGCAAGAAGGGCACCCCGGCAACGGAACCTGCCCTAACGACAGGGGATTGGAACGCGGAAAACTACGAGCTGCCCGGGATCGATCTGCTCGAGGAACACGACAACGAAGGCCGTGTCGCCGCCGATCCGGCCGAGCTGGCCGAGATTCAGGGCATCTTGATCGACACCCTCGAGCAGTTTGGGATCAAGGTTGCGCCCGGCGACATCACCAAAGGCCCGACCATCACTCGCTATGAAGTTTACCCGGCCAAAGGGGTGCGGGTGGATAAGATCGTTAGCCTGGAACGCGACCTGGCCCGCGCTACCCGGGCCGAGCGGATCAATATCCTCGCGCCCATTCCGGGCAAGGACACGGTCGGCATCGAGCTGGCCAACAGTCGCAAAGTCAAAGTGACGCTGCGCGAGCTTTTGCAATCGGAGGATTGGAACGCGAGCACGGCCAAACTCCCGATCGCGCTGGGCAAGGATGTCTACGGCAAAACCATCATCGCCGATCTGGCGCAGATGCCGCATCTGCTCGTCGCCGGCACTACCGGCAGCGGCAAGAGCGTCTGCATCAACGCGCTCATCGCGAGCATGCTTTACCGGTTCACGCCTGATCAGCTCCGCTTCATCATGATCGACCCGAAGGTGGTCGAGATGCAGGTCTATAACACCCTGCCGCATCTTGTTATTCCGGTCGTGACCGATCCGAAAAAAGTGCTACTCGCCCTGCGCTGGGTGATCGATGAAATGGAGAAGCGCTACAAGATTTTTGCCAAGGCCGGGATGCGGAATATCACCGGCTTTAACGGTCGTCCGAAAAAGAAAACGCAGAAGGAACTGGACGCTGTAGCCGGGGACGCTGTCCCCGGTGGAGACGACGCTTTGCCTAACGACCGACCGGGGACAGCGTCCCCGGCTACAATCAACGTCCCGCGCGACGACGAGCCGATCGTGCCCGATCATATGCCCTACATCGTCGTCATCATCGACGAGTTGGCCGATCTCATGCAGACCGCGCCGGCCGACGTGGAAAGCGCGATCGCGCGTATCACCCAGATGGCGCGGGCCGCTGGCATTCATCTCATTGTGGCCACCCAAACACCGCGGGCCGACGTCATCACTGGCGTGATCAAGGCGAATATCCCGAGCCGGATCGCATTCCAGGTCGCCTCGAAGATCGACAGCCGGGTCATTCTCGACGAGAACGGCGCCGACCGGTTGTTAGGCCAGGGCGACATGCTCTATCTGCCGCCGAGCACCTCGCGTCTCATTCGCGCCCAGGGCGTGCTCGTGACCGACGACGAGATCGGCCGTCTGGTCGATTTTGTCTCCGCGCAAAGTTCCCCCGCCTTCGACCTCGCGATGCACGAGCGGATGGAATCGGCGGCCGCGCCAAGCGATGACGTGACCGACGAGGACGAAGAATTGGTCGAGAAATGCCTCGAGATTATCCGCCAGGAAAAGCGCGCCTCGACCTCGCTTCTGCAACGCCGCCTCCGCCTCGGCTACACCCGCGCGGCCCGGATCGTTGATATTCTCGAGCAGCGCGGCATATTGGGCCCGGGCGAAGGCGCGAAGCCGCGCGAGATTCTCGTCGATCTCGACGCCGCCGTTTGATCCGCGATCACGATGGAAGCTCTCGGCCAAAAATTGCAACAGGCTCGTCTCGCGAAGAAAATTTCGCTGGATGAAGCCGCGCGTGTGACCAAGATCCGCGCCGCCCGTATCCAGGAAATCGAAGCGGAGGATTTTTCGAGCTTTTCCAGTCTTGCCTACGCCAAGGGCTTTCTTCTCATCTACGGAAAGTTCCTCGACGTCGATGTCACGCCTTACCTCGACGCGTTTGAAACCTCCCGCGAAGTGAGCGTCGACGGCTATTCCTATTTGCAGGACGCGCCCAAGGCCGCGCCGTCGCCGATCGTCCGTCGGCAACCGGCGAAACGTCCCGCGCTTTTGCCTTTCATCATCGCTGTCGGCGTGCTCGTGCTCGGTTTGTATCTGGTAAAACTGCTGCTCGATATCCAACGCATCTCTCCTTCCAAGCCGGCGGGTTCTGGCGTGACGGCTTCGGCTTCGCCGACAACATCTCCGACACCCGGCGACAAGGTCATCGCTCCTCGCGCTTTGCCGGTGGACGGTCCGCCGCCAAGCGAGGCACGCGTCACCGCCGCGCCCACGCCGATCCCGCCGCCCGCTTCCCCGGCGGCCTCGGAACCGGAAGTACGGCGGGCCGAGCCGGTCCATCCCGAGGATATGGTCACGCCCAATGCCGCGCCTTCGCCAGCCGCAATCAACCGCGTGCAATTAACCCCGACGCGCAAGACTTACCTCCGGATCACAGTCGACAACCAGACCGAACCGGCCTTCAATGGCTGGCTCGATCCCGCTGATGCGCCGCTCAGTTTCCGCGGACAACATGTGGCGATCAAAGTACTGGAGCGCGGAGCGGTGCAGATCACCAAGAACGGAACGGCCCTCGCTGTGGGTGATGCCGATATCACTTTTGAATAAGGGGCCGCTACAGGTGCCGCCGACCAAGGTCGGGATGATCAGCCTCGGCTGCGCCAAGAATCTGGTCGACGCCGAGATCATGCTCGGGAGCGTGCTGGAGCGGGGGATGGAGATCACGCACCGAGCCGAGGAAGCGGATGTGCTCGTGGTCAACACTTGCGCCTTCATCGATTCGGCCAAGGAAGAATCGATCGAAGCCATCCTCGAGGCGCATCAGCAGCGCGGGCTAGGCAAGCGGGCGAATCAAAAGCTGATCGTGAGCGGTTGCATGTCGCAACGTTTCGCGGCCGAGTTGCGCGCTTCGATGCCGGAGGTCGACGCCTTCATCGGCCTCGACCAGGTGAAAGAACTCGGGTCGATTGTCGAGCGAGTCGTAGCACAAGCTTCCAGCTTGCCGTCGCTCAACCTCGTCACCTCGCGGCCGACCTACATTCCCGATTGGGACACGCCGCGCTTCCGTCTCACCCCGGCGCACAGCGTTTACCTGAAGATCGCCGAGGGCTGCAATCATCCCTGCAGTTTCTGTGTCATCCCGCAGATGCGCGGCCGTCATCGCAGCCGCCCGCCCGCCTCCGTGCTGGCCGAGATGCGTTCGCTCGTCGCGGAAGGCGTCAAAGAAATCAATCTGATCAGTCAGGACACGACCTATTACGGGATGGATCTCTGGGCGGCGAAGGCCGGGCCGCGCCAGCCGGTCGATTCTTCGCGCGGACCGACCCTGGCCGCGCTCTTGCGCGAGATCGAGGAGATGGAGGGCGATTTTTGGGTGCGGCTCCTTTACACGCATCCGGCGCATTGGAGTGACGAACTCATCACCACCATCGCGCAAGGCCGGAAAGTCGCGCGCTATGTCGACATGCCGTTGCAGCATATCGACGAGGCGATGCTCGGCCGGATGCGGCGCGAAACCACCCGCGCGCACATCGAAGACCTCATCGTTAGGCTGCGGGCCGGCATTCCCGGGATCGCGCTTGCGCACCACCTTCATCGTCGGTTTTCCGGGGGAGACGGAGGCGGAATTTGAATCGCTGCTCGAGTTCATCGAGCGGGTCCGGTTCGAGCGCCTCGGGGTTTTCAAATACTCGCAGGAGGAAGGCTCGCGCGCCGCCAGGATGCCGGGCCAGCTATCCGCTGCGCAGAAAAATGCGCGTTATCGCCGCGCCATGACCCTGCAGCAAAAGATCGCGCGCGAAATTGCGACCGAGAAAATTGGTCACCAGTTAAAGCTTCTCGTCGACCAACCACTCATCGCGCGGACGGAAGCTGATGCACCCGAGGTCGACACTCGTGTCATCCTGCAGGAGCCGGCGCCGGTTGGGGAATTCGTCAGGCGCAGGATCGTCGGGACCAGGGGTTACGATTTGCTCGCCTAGCCGATTGGTCATTGACAGGGCAGACCGGGTTTGAGACACACGTTCCCGTCCGAACCGAGGAGGGAAATACTGCACCTGTTGATATGGCCGATTTGAACGAACCAAAAAAAGAAACCGTTCGGATTACACTTCCTCCGCGCACCACGCATCGTCCCACCGTTCCGGTGGAAAAAGAAACAGCCAGGATAAACCTGCCCAAGCGGCCGCCGGCGCCAGCCGGTTCCGCGGCCGCTCCGTCGAGCAAATCGCCTCCGCCATCTTCGGGACCAGTACGTCCGCCACCATCCCTGAGTCCGCCGAAGCCGCTGCCCCCGGCGCAGGGCGCCAAACGTCCCGCCGCTCCGCCGATGGCCCGCCCGCCGACGCCCGCGTCGCCTCCGCCCGGGACGGTTCGCCCGCCTGCACCCCCGATTTCGGCTCCCTCGGGCGCAGTGCGACCGCCTCTCATGCCGCCGCCACCCGGCGGGTTGAAAACACCGCCGCCTCCGCCGCCCGCAACGGCCAACACAGCTCCGCCTCCTCCGCCCGCGCCGGTTAACAAGAGTCCGTTGCCCCCTCCACCGCGTGCGCAGGAAAAAACACCGCTGCCGCCCGCCGCCTCCCCCGCGAAGGCCCCACTTCCGCCGCCGCCTGCTCCTCCTCCGCCCATGAAAGCTCCGCCTTCGCCGCCTGTTGGGGTTAAGCCCCCGCCGCGCCACCTCCCGCCCCGCGCCCGATGTCGGCAGCCTCTCCACTGAAACCTGTCGTTTCGCCCGCCGCTCGCAGCCCGCAGGACGCTCGTGGCGGGGCGCCGGCCGGACCGCGCAAGGAAACCGCGCGGATTGGCGTCACGGCCGAATCGCCGATGAAGTCGACCGTCAGATTAACCAGTGCCCAACCGGCCAGCGTGCCGGCGGTTCCAGTCGTCCGGACGGCGCCGGCAGTTGCTAATCCACCGCCGCAAGGCTTAGTTGAATCTGTTCCAACGCAGCTCTGCTGGGCTTTGCTCGGCATTTCCGCGCTGACCTTGCTCATTCAACTCTGGACTTATTTCTCTTAGGAAAATTATGGAAAACTCCGCTGCCATCACCATCGACGAAGCAAATTTTGACAACGAAGTGACCAAAAGCACGCAACCCGTGGTGGTCGATTTCTGGGCCGAATGGTGCGGCCCCTGCAAAATGATTGCGCCGATCCTGGACGAGATTGCCAGGGAAAAAGCCGGCTCGGTCAAGGTCGGGAAAGTGAACGTGGATAACAACCAGAGCCTGTCCGCGCGCTACAACATCCGCAACATCCCGACCCTGCTCTTCTTCAAGGACGGCCAATTACGCGACCAGGTGACCGGGATGACGAGCAAGAAGGATTTGCTCAACCGGCTCGAGTCACTCGCCTAGCCGACGAGCCCTAGGAGGGCCAGACAGGTCGGCTTTCTAGCCATTCTGCCACCGCGAAGCAAGAAGTAGATGCACTTTTCAGCCGACTTCTCGTTAGGTGCATTCTGGCGTGGTTGCCGAACAGCGAACAACTAACTGGAAAATTTGGGTAATCTTCACTTTCTTGGCCGTTCTGGCCGTAGCCGAATACGTTCTCTTCTGGTCATGGCCGGACGCAGTTCTGACTGGGGCGCTCGCCGGATTATTCTTTGGCCTGATGTCGGCAGGAGTCAACAGAATGGCCGGAAGGCACACCGAATTCCGCTGGAAGTTAGTGCATATCTGGATTGTCGGCTGCGCCTCATTGGCCCTTCTCGGCCGAATTTTAAAAGAATGCGTTTCGAAGGCATAGCCGCGACCGACACCGCTTTTGACCCGAGGCATGACGAAACGACCTGACCAGGCAATGGAGTTGACCACGAGCCGCCGTACGACCGCGCTTTACGTGATTACTTCCCATTTACCCGCCGCTACGCGCGTTCCCGCTCGTGGCAGCTCATCTTGTTCTCGTTAGGCCCATGCGGCGCGCGGTAACAGCCACCTTTTACGGAATCTCGATTGCTCCGAGTCCGTTAGCGGCACACGCTGCATCGCGCGCACCTCAGATCGCCATCGCACGGCAGTCGATTCGCATCAACGGCTCCGAGATTCGCACCGCCCACCTACGGCTACAGTTTGACATGTTAAAACCGCTTCAACCCGCAGCGAGGCGCGCACCCGCTCGCCGCAGCTGAACTTCGTCTCGTTAGGCGTCTCGCTTGCACTGGTTTCCGAAAGCCAAATGATCCAATCCTTTAAAATAACTGTCACCGAAGCTATGCCGGAAAAGCGAAGTCGAGTAAGAACATGACGATCAAACGAATGGACAACGTCCTCATCGTGGTGGACGACCTGGAAGCCGCCAAGGCGTTTTTCATCGAACTGGGCCTCGAACTCGAGGGGGAAACGACGGTCGAAGGACCTTTGGTCGGGAAACTGATCGGGCTCAAAAACGTCCGGGCCACCCTCGCGATGATGCGGACGCCCGACGGGCAGGGCATCGAGCTGGACAAGTTCCACAGTCCTAACGCCATCAGGTTTGGGCCCATGGAGGCGCCAATGAACACGCTGGGCATCCGTCGGGTCATGTTCGCCGTGGAGGACATCGACGCTGTCGTTGCGCACATGCTCGCCCGCGGGGCCGAGCTCATCGGAGAAATGCGGTATGAAGACTCAAATCGCCTCGCCTACATACGCGGGCCAGAGGGCATTATTGTCGCTCTTGCCGAGCAGCTTGGATAACCCCTGTGCGGAGATTCTTCGGGTCTCACCTTTGCCCTAGTTGTTCATTGTCTCCTTCTGCGCTCCACCTTCGCAGCTATCGCGTCGCGCTTAGCCGCCACTGGGCTTGGGGTCGTTATGGCCTTTGCATATGGCGAATCGAACGCCCGGGACTCGAGCTGCCGGATGGAACGAAGAACCTTCGGCGCTGGGATGACTTCAAAGATCGAGCGGGGATCAACTCCTTCGCCTGAGCTAACCTGCTCGACCGTCAGTTTGATTTTCCGCTCTACGACTCGATCAGGGAGTGCTTCGCGGAAGAGAAGATAGGACTCGACCTGCTGGAAGAATCATTGAGCGCGTCGGAGACTTCGTTTGGCAAGGAATGCCTGATGTCTCCGCTTATTCGCAACCACGACAAAGGACGCTTCATGGCTTACGCGGACGGCGACCTGCCGGATCCGAAAGGGAAAAAAAGAGGAAGAAGTCGGCTGGAGCGCACCCCCGCTGGTCGATGTGCCTGCTAAGTACGCCCGCGTCGAACTGGCCGAAGCGTTCCTTCTCGCGATCGATGGTGTGACGATGATTTATTACGGAGATGAGATCGGCATGACTAGCGCGGGCGATCCGGATGATCGGCGGGACATGCGTTTCGAAGATAAGGTTACGGGTGCCGAGCGGCGAGTGCTGGAGATTTTCAAAAGCTGACACAAATCCGCCGCCGGCACCTTGCCTTGCGCAATGGCAGTCGCCGCACGGTCGCGGTGGAGAAGGACGTTCTGGCCTTCGTCCGGGCTCAGTCAGACGATCGGGTTCTCTGTGTCTTTAATTGGGCTCCGAAAACGGCCGAACGGGAGTTCCTGGTCGGACCAGAGATGCCAGAGGGCAGCTGTGTGGACGAGCTTTCGGGGGAGACCGCAACAGTCAAGGTGGCCGAATGACTGTGAAGATAGCCCCGTGCTCGGCGGCCTTTTTCGCCCCCTCTCATTAGCGGGCCAATTCCGGACGAGGAATCGCCGTCTAGGAACCTTTAACTCGCTCCAATACCTTCATGGCAGCGTTATGGCCTGGAATGCCGCTAACGGCGCCGCCTCTTTGCGCACTCGAACCGCAAAGGTAAACATCTTCGAATTCTGTCTCAACCCCCCATTGGCCAGCCTTTTCCTTGCTCTCAGCGAATGGAAAAGTGAGGGCGTTCTGGAAAATATTGCCATGGTAAAGTCCGAGCGCTTCTTCTATGTCGACCGGGCTTTTGCCTTCGATGCAAAGGCTGCCATCGCTCGCTCTTGCCAGACAATCTTCCAGTGGTTCGGCCAGCCAGTGACTCATCCCCTCAAGAAACTTCGCCTGGGCGCGGGTTCGCTTTGTTTCGTTATCCTGGGCAAAAAGTGGCCAGGGGGTATCAATGCCGAAAAGAGTCAGAGTGTGAAAACCCCTGGCCCGGAGTTCTGGCGAGAGAATGCTGCCATCAGTCAGGGTGTGACAATAGATCTCGCTCGGTATCTTATCAGGCAGCTTGCCTTCCGCGGCTTGCCGGTAACTGGTCTTCATCGCGTCGTAACCTTCGTCGATGTGAAAGGTGCCACGGAAGGCGTCTGTAACCGCCTGAGAGCTATCCTTTAGCTTTGGCAGGCGATGCAGGAGCATGTTGATCTTAAAGACCGACCCTTCGTTGGTGACGTCGGGGGCATAACTTTGCCCCAGCAACTGTGCCCAGACGTTTAAGCCGAAGTTGACCAGGAGGAAGCGGGCTTCGACCGTCTTTTTCCTGCCCTCGACTTGGAATTCGACCAGCCGGCGTGGTGCAGATGGATCGACCGCGTCGATAGTTACTCCGGTGACCAATTCGGCGCCGTGTTTGCGTGCAGCTTGCTCCAACTCGCGAGCCACGTGACCCATACCGCCGGCAGGAACCTTCCATTCGCCCGTTTTGTTTCCGATCAGATGATAAAGAAAGCAACGGTTCTGCAAAAGGGTCTCGTCATGCGGGTGGGTGAAGACTCCTATTTTGGCATCGGTGAAGACCAAGCCACGGACAAGGTCATCCGTCAGATAGCGCTCAACGGCGGCGCCGAGTGGTTCTTCCGCAAGGCTGCGCCATGCTTCTCGTCCCGCTTCGCTTTGGTCAAACAGACGCTGAAAGTCTTGCTTTGCTTGCAGGGGCTGGAGCATTGTATCCCAGACTTTTTCGGCAAAGATGCCCGCTAAACTGTAAAACCGCGTCATTTGGTCAAACTCCCGGTCGCTGCCGGTTAATTTGATCATGGATTGTCGGCTGACCTCGTCGGAGATGTTGCTGACCAGCAGTCCGCCGTGGCGACCATCCCGTAGATAAGGAGTGTAGGAGGCGATCTCCCGGCGGCAGAGCGCGAGGTTCAAGCCAAGCTCGCGAATGATCTGTTCTGGAAAAAGGCTGACCAGGTAGGAGTAGCGAGAGAGCCAGGCGTCGTAATCGGGAAAGATTTTCTGCGAAGTCGTGGCCCCGCCGATATAATCGTTTTTCTCCAGCAGGAGCACGCTCAAGCCTGCGCGCGAAAGGTAAGTTGCGGCGACGAGCCCATTGTGGCCCGCGCCGAGAATGACAACGTCGTACTTCGATTTCATCCCTTTGCGTTTTCCTCAGCGAGAAGCTTGCTCACTCCGCCGCAAAAGCGAAGCGAAGATTGCAGTCCGCGGCACGAACGGCGCGCCGACCGCTTGCGCTTGAAAGCGCGAGCGGCCAGGGCGCGTGGGAGCGTTTCGCTGGCGAGGCGTTGCATTCGACGGCCGTGGGTCGCCGTCTGGGATCTATCGAAGTGGGCTTACCACCTGTAAGCGAACTGCGACATCAGGGTCACGGTCGGGGCCAGGGCCCAGACGGAGACTGCCACCACCATAGCGAGGACGGCTGCTTCGAGGGCAAACTGCCAGCGGCTTTCGCTTGCAATCGCTGCCAGGCTCAGTTTGCGGAAACTCCGCACCTCGGCAGCAAGTGCGGCCGTCCGGACACTGGGACTGGATGGCGCTGCCGTGAGCGGCGCCTCGCTTGTCGCTTGATAATGGTAATCGGTCAGAGGGAAGGCGCGACGACCGTTAAGCACGTCTTTCTCCCCTCGTTGGGACTGACTTTTGAATTGGAGTATTGATGATTTCATTCGTTGTCTTGGGCGATATCCGGGGTTCTTATGGGAACCGGATACCCGAGGCGATCGCCTCGGGGAAAACTTTGCCTTCGTATCGCCGCGTCATGCAGCGAGAAAGCTGGATCAAAACGCCACTATACAGTCTCCCCGGTGTCCGGTGAGTAGTATAGAGGACGGATCATTTTCATCTTGTCTGCATATAGAGCCGATTCCGTGCCTGTCGAGGGCAGGCGCCAATGATGGCTCACAAACAGCTCAGGTAGAGCGAGAAGGGAGGCAAGATTTTTTTTAAAATGTTGCTCAAACGGTCTTGGGGAGGCCGCTTTCAGGTTAAATCTCGCGACGGGAATAGAGGTAGATCGATCCCACAATGGTGAAAGGCAACGCGATTAGCGGACCGTAGATCGCAACCCGAAAGACCACCGAGCGATAGAACGGAAAGCCGTGGAGCGGAACGGAAGCGGCGTAATGCATTGCGGTAGGGAGTGTGACGAGAAGAGAGACGAGGGCGATCGTCGTCCAAAACCAGTAGCGCCACGTGTCCGAGATCGAGTGCCGTGCGGCTGCTGGTGGGCGGTGACGCAGCCAGGAGCGATAAGAGAGGAGCAGGATCACCAGGCCGACCACGGTGCTTAGTTCCTGCATCACGAGGAACATGTAAATCGTCGTCGAGCCGATGTGACCGGCCACCTGTTGCAGCCATGGGATGCGGACGACAAACCATCCGTGTTCGTGCGTAAATGCATCCCAAAAAATATGGGTCCAGGCGCCAAGGAGAAGGGAGAGTAGGATGATTCCCCAGCGGAGTGGCTGCCGCGGAAAAGTTGGGCAGCAAGGAAGGAGAGCCTGGCGATGGGGCGACGGCAGCGCGTATGAGATTGGCTTGCAGAAGAGGTAGAAGATGAACAAGAGAATCAAGCCGGTTGGGATGCAGGCCAGGAAGCTGCCCGGTAAAGTGTGGGCGAAAGTCGCGAGATCGAAGCGACTGATAGAATAACCGATGTCCGGTGTCATGCTGCCAAGGACGAGCGCGGGAAAGTCGAGCAGCCGCGGACTCAGTCGCCGCAAAGGCAAGACCGCCGCCGGATGTGAAAGGGTCCAGGGCATATGGTTACGCGATAGCATCCTCCGGGCCGACGAGAAGGTCGCGAACTAACTCGTCTTTTCCGCGACGATCTCCAACACCAGAGGAGTCATGACCAAGGCAGCCGGGTTGCGGCCCGCCGCAGCAACATCTCTTTCCACCTGCTCGGCAAAACTGGCGTCGATTCGGCCCAGCTCTTGCAGCCGGGCCAGACCGATTCCGATGAATGAAGCGGGCCACTGCCACATGAAGTCGCGCGGCCCCACGCAATAGATCCGCGGCTCGGCTGCTCGGACGGTAAAACCGTTGGCCGCAAGGTAAACCGGGAGATCGAGACCAATATCGGCTTTCCCGCCGGCCGCAGCCCAACTTGTCTTCACCTCCTGAGCGAATCGTTC
The DNA here is from genome assembly GCA_963749935.1 of uncultured Verrucomicrobiae bacterium. Lineage (GTDB taxonomy): Bacteria > Verrucomicrobiota > Verrucomicrobiia > Chthoniobacterales > UBA10450 > Palsa-1392. The sequence goes on along the minus strand of CAVVOH010000004.1, from coordinate 134,332 downwards.
CTGGCTGGGGAGACGAGGAATAAAGCGCCAGGTGAGATAGTGAGCGTATTCATGAAAAATCGCGACGCTGCCGGGACGCATGGCCCGTCCCAGCTTTTGCACGAGCAAAGATGGATCAGTGACAAAGGAGGCCACCCAGCGGCACCACGAGAAATCGTAAGGGCCCTCCGGGAGATCATCCGTCATTAGGTCCAGTTCATGGATCTGCAGATTGCTAAGCTCATGGCTGTGAGTTCGTTCTTTCAAGGCACGGACAAAGTTACTCGATCGCTCCATGGCGACGACCTTTCCGGTCGGCCCGACAATCTCGGCCAGGTCTGTTGCGGCATAACCCGGCCCGGCTCCGAGGTCGAGCACACGGCTGCCCGTGGTGATGCCCGCTTTTTGCCAGCAACGCAGCGCCACTGGTCGCCAGATCCGATGCTGCAAACCGAGCCGCGTCAGCTCTTCGTCGTGAGTCCCGAGAACATAATCACGCTCTTTTGACATGAGAAGATCATCACATTCGCGGGTGATTTTCCTAACCGATTTTTCCGGTCGGAAACCGAATGCGGATTAAGGCTTCAGCAGCGTCCCGTCGATATCGCTCAACTTGCTGCAGCCGCACAGGAGCATGGCTTCGTCGAGTTCGCGTCGCAGAATCTCGAGGACATTCCGGGCGCCTTCCTCGCCATCGACGCAAAGTCCCCACAAGATCGGCCGGCCGACCAGAACCGCCCGCGCCCCGAGCGCTATCGATTTGAGCACATCGCTCCCGCGTCGGAGACCGCCATCTACATAGATCTCACAAAGGTCACCCACCGCCGCGACCACTGGCGGCAACACTTCGCAAGTGGCGGGGGCGGTATCGAGCTGGCGTCCGCCATGATTGGAAACCACGACCGCCTTTGCCCCATGCTCGACCGCCCGGCGAGCGTCGTCGCCCCGGCAGACGCCTTTGACCACAACCGGCAATCGCGTCGTGCCACAGAGCCAATCGAGGTCGTCGAAACCGAGATCGGACTTGAAGTTGTCCCTTACATAGGCGGCCAGACCGGAGCCTTGCACCTCTGGAATATCGGCTTTGCCTAACGGCGCCAGGTTCGCCACCTCGAGCCCATCGGGCAGCCGGAAACGATTGCGCGCATCCCGTTCCCGTGTCCCCAAACCGGGCGCATCGACGGTCAGGACAATCGCCTCGGCCCCGGCCGCTTCCGCCCGCTGCACCAGCGCGCGCGTGATCCCTCGATCCTTGTAGATATAGAGTTGAAACCAGCGCGGACTCGCGGCCTGCGCGAATACTTCCTCCATCGGCGTGTTGGAAAGCGAGCTGAGAATGAAAAGCGTCCCGGCCGCTCGAGCGGCGCGCGCCGTGGCGTTTTCCCCCTCGGCGCAGGCCAGGCGATGAAAAGCGGTCGGCGCGATCACGATCGGCATTGAGATCGGCTGGCCGAGGACGGTCGTGCCGAGGGCGCGCGGGCCGACTCCGGCCAGAACGCGATAATAGAGCTTCAGCCTCGTCCAAGCCTCCCTATTCTCGCGCAAGGTCACTTCATCGAGCGCGCCGCCTTCGTAATAATCGAAGGCGTCCGGCGGCAGTTTGACTCGCGCCGCTCGGGCGTAGTCGGCGATGTTGAGCAAGAGATCGGATTTCATTTCACTCTCCACCGTCGCGATTTTGCGCTTGATCCGCTCGCAAAATCTCGATCAAAATCACAGGATCGCCGCCACGCGCTGCCAGACTCCACATTTAACCATCATGAAAAAGAAAACCACTTTTCACTTTACCCCTTTCACTCGGCGTATCTGCGCGGGACTCATCCTAAGCCTGGCCGGCGTCGTGCTCGGTTTGGGTGCGTTCTCCAGTGTGCTGGCGCGAAGTTCGGACAAACAGGCGAACTCTAAAAATCTCGTCCCAAAACATAGTCCCAAGCCGGTGTCCCCTTTCTTTTGGTCCTCAACCGGTGGGCCGGAGGGCGGCGATGGGCTCGCCCTGGTCACAAATGCGAAGGGTTACACTTTTGTTGGAACCCAAGGCGGCGGTGTCTTTCGTACCGCGGATAACGGGGAGACGTGGACGTCGATCAACAGTGGCCTCACAGCGACCGATATTCGCGCCCTTGCCACCAGCCCGGCGGGCGACGTTTTTGCAGGGACGTTCAGCGGTGTTTTTCGCTCGACGGATAACGGCGAAACCTGGACGGCGGTGAACGACGGCTTGGATTATCCTTTCGTCGACTCCCTGGCCGTCAACTCCAATGGCGACGTCTTTGCCGGGACGCTGGAAGGTGGCGGCGTTTACCGTTCGACAGACAACGGAGAAAGCTGGACGCAGCAGGTGAACGGCCTAACCAACACTTACGTCCTCGCGCTGGCCATCAATGCCGGCGGAGATATCTTCGCCGGCACCGGAGGCAACGGCGTTTTCCGTTCAACCGATAACGGAGAAACCTGGACACCGGCCAGTGCGGGAATCACGGTGCCTTATATCTTTGCCCTAGCCATCAATGTCGGCGGCGATATTTTCGCCAGCACCGATTTCGGTGGGGGAGTCTACCGCTCGACCGATAACGGGGCGAACTGGACGGCGGTCAACAATGGGCTGATCACGTCGAACGGGATCAATGGCTTGATTGTGACGGAGAGCGGAGACCTCTTTGCCGGCAGCTACGGCGACGGGATTTTCAGATCTACCGATAACGGCGAGAGCTGGACGCAGGTTAACAATGGATTGACGACGGTCTTTGTCCTCTCTTTTGCCGTCACCGCAAACGGCGACCTCCTCGCTGGCACTTATTTCGGAGGCGGCGTTTTCCGGTCGAGCGATAACGGCGGGAACTGGAGCGAACAAAACCATGGCCTGGCTGCCACTGACGTGCGCGTCATGGCGGTCAATGCTCACAACGACATCTTTGCCGGCACCTACGGGATCGGCATTTTTCGATCGATGGATGGCGGCGTCACCTGGACGAAAGTGAACAACGGTTTGTCCGCGCTCTATATCAGCTCGCTCGCCACCAATGCCGACGGTGACCTCTTTGCCGGGGCCGACTTCATCGATGGCCTCGGCGGTGTTTTTCGGTCGACCGATAACGGTGAAAACTGGGTCGAAGTGAATCAGGGAATCATCACCAGCGATGTGCGCGCGCTGGCCATCAATTCGAGCGGCGAGATTTTCGCTGGAACCTACCCATTCGGCGGCGTCTACCGATCGGCCGACAAGGGCGAGAGCTGGACTCAGGTGAACGACGGCCTGACTTGCCCACTTGTCTGGTCTCTGGCAATCAATTCCGACGACGACATCTTCGTTGGGACGGCCGGATGTGGGACGGGTGTTTATCGGTCGACCGATAACGGCGATCATTGGACACTGGTCAACAACGGCCTGACCTCGACCTACATCGCGGCCCTGGCGATCGACGCGGACGGCCACATCTTTGCCGGCACTCGTTCCCAGTTTGGGGAAGGGGGTGGGATTTTTCGTTCGCTCGATAACGGTGAGACGTGGACCAGCCAAAGTGATGGCCTCACCGCGATCGACGTAAACTCGCTCGCCATCGACTCCGCCGGCCGGATCTTCGCCGGAGCCAATGGTGGCGCTTTCCTTTCCACGAACGACGGGGATAATTGGAGCGACATCAGCAGTGGCCTCCTCCCGCCGGGCGGAAATGTCTGGACGGTAGCCATTGACGAGCGTGGGGCGTTGGCCGGCACGGCGGGCGGCGGTGTCTTCCGCGGCGTCGAAACGACAACCGAGGCTTGTCCGATCCCGCTCACTCATTGGCGCAAAGATTCATCGCTCTGGCCGGTCGATACTCTCATCCTCGGTCGCCAGAGTTATGACATGGCGGCACTTCTCCGAATCGTCCATACTCGGGAAGGCCCCGTTGCCCAGGCAGACGCCAGCCTGATTCTGGCCCACCAGCTCATCGCCGCGAAACTAAACCTTGCCGCTGGGACAGATCCTGGTCCGGTCAGTAGCACGATCGAGGACGGAGACGCGCTCTTAGGTCGTTTCCCGGGACGGCTGCCCTACCATGTGAGAACGCAGTCCGTCCTTGGCCAGGCGATGGCGGATGACGCCGAGATCCTCCGTGATTATAACCACGGCAATCTAACGCCCGGCTGCACTCCCTAAGCTCAGACTTCAGTGGCGGCATTTTTCTCTTAGGGCCGAGCCACCCTCAGGCGAAATGCTTTTCGTTCGCAATCGCGGGGTGCGATCCTAAAATTCAGGCTCATTATGAGCCGCGTCCGCCTTCTATCTGACATCCTCGCCAGCCAGGTGGCGGCCGGCGAGGTGATCGAGCGTCCTGCCTCGGTCGTGAAGGAGCTGGTCGAGAACAGTATCGACGCGCAGGCCCGCTCGATCGAGGTCATGATTAAACGCGGCGGCATCTCGCTCATGCGCGTGCTGGATGATGGCACGGGGATGGATCGGGACGACGCTCTCCTCTGCCTTGAGCGCCACGCCACGAGCAAGATCAAAACCGCGGCCGATCTCGCCACCGTGGCGACGCTCGGCTTTCGCGGGGAGGCGCTGCCCAGCATCGCCAGTGTGTCGCGTTTTCGCCTAACGACTCGGGAAAAAGAGGCCGTCGTGGGTACGGAGGTTCTTATTTCCGGTGGAAAAATCGAGACGGTCCGCGATGGCGGCGAAGCGCCCGGCACCCAGATCGAGGTGCGCTCGCTCTTCTACAATCTGCCGGCGCGCCGCAAGTTTTTGCGCTCCGAGAATACCGAGACGCGTAATGTCGAGCACCAGCTTAATCTCCAGGCGATCGGGCATCCGGAGATCGCCTTTTCCCTGATCCGCGACGAGCGGCTCGTCTTCCAGCTTCCGGCTACCAAATCGCTCCGGGAGCGGGTGCGCGATCTGCTGGGGAGCGATTTGCTCGCGCGGCTGCTCGAAGTGGAACCGGCCGCGCGCGGAAAGCTGCGGGTGAGTGGATTGATCGGCCAGGCCGGGGTGAGCCGGGCCAGCCGGTCGCAACAGTTTGTTTTCGTGAATGGACGCGCCGTGGAAAGCCCGGTTATTGGCGCCGCCTTGAAGGAGGGCTATCACACTGCGCTCATGAAAGGGCAGTTTCCGGTCACCTTTCTTTTCCTCGAACTCGATCCGGCGGAGGTGGACGTGAATGTCCACCCGGCCAAGCGAGAGGTGCGTTTTCGCGATCCGGCCGGGGTGCGGGAAGCGGTGGTGATGGCCATCCGGCGCACGCTGGAGAGCGACCGGAGTAGCTGGCAGGAACAATTTCGAGCGCCCCTGCCGAGCGATGAATCTTTCGTTAGGCCAGCGCCCGTGCCAGTTTCGCCGGAGGATGACGCGCAGCAGGGCTTCCCACTTGAAGCGCGTCTGCCACAGGTCACGGATGAGCGCTTTTCGCCTAACGAGGAACGCCGGCCGTTTCCGCAGCACCAGTTCCGCATCCTCGGGATTCTGAACAAGCTTTACGTCCTGATGGAAAATGCGGAAGGCCTCGTGCTGGTCGATCAGCACGCGGCCCATGAACGGATTTTGTTCGAAGAACTGCGCCGTCGGATGGAGGAAAAGGGCGTGCCCTCGCAGCGTTTACTTCTCCCGCAGGTGATCGAGCTGACCCCGCGCGATGCGGAATGGATCGAGCGCAACCTGGCCACCCTGCAAAAAATGGGACTCGGAGTAGAGGAGTTTGGCCGGCACACTTTTAAGCTGGGAAGTCTGCCCCCTTTCCTGAGCGGCGCGGAACCGGGGCGGCTTTTGCAGGACGTGATCGACAGCCTGAAATCGGCGAGCAACAGCAGTTCACCGCTCCGGTTGGGGGAGGATATGATCGCGAAGACGGTTTGCCGGCACGCCGTGAAAGCGAACGATTTATTGCGCCAACCGGAGGTGGAAAAACTGATTCGCGATCTGCTCGAGTGCGAGCTGCCCTATTGCTGCCCGCATGGCCGTCCGACCATGATCCAGATTTCGTTAGGCGAACTGGAAAAAAAGTTTGGGCGGAAAGTTTAGCGGAGCTTGCGGCGGCCTTTCGCACCATTTTTGGGCGACGTTTGCACGCTGGCGACGAAAAGGAGGTCGATCACCTCGGAAGAGTCATCGATCCTATCGACCATCAAGCGTCGGCCCGTGGGGGAAAGACGCAGGACGAATCCAGCCCTACTTCCAATGTTTCGCGATGAGCGCTTTGATCGCGGGGGTCTGCAGTCGGTAGTTTTCTTCTTCGCGGCTCGGGAGGTCAGGGAACCATTTCCACCAATACATCCCGGCCAGCACCGGGCAGTGTTTCGGCAGATCGAGTGCGACTTCGATGCAGCGCCGTTGAATCTCGTCGGCGTGATTGCCGCCCATCTTGAAGGCCCAGGGTTCGGCCGCGGCGCGCGCGCTGCGATTGTAGCCGATCTCGACGAACAGAACCTTCTTGTTCCCATGCGCCTTTGAGTAGCTCACAAGCTCGTCGCATTTCCGCCGCCAGGCGGTGGCCAGCTCCTCCTGACTGGGATTCTCGGTCTTCGTTAGGGGGAAATAGGCGAGGACGCCGATCTCATCAAGTGCGTCCCAGAAGGTAACCTCCTGGAAGCTGTCCCAGTTGCCGCCATAGGTCAGTTTCCCATGATAGACCTGCCGAATCGCGGCAATGATCTTGCGCCAGCGAGCGTCGTGTTTTTGCGCGAAGGTAAATTCGAGCCCGATGCAAAATGTTCCGGCGCCATGGGCTTGCGCGACCTTCGCCATTTGCACGATCCAGGTTTCGTAATCGCCAAAGAACCGGTCCCACTCTTCCTTCGTTTGGAAATTGATTTCGCCCCGCCAGAGAAACTTTGTCCCCCAGTAGGCGATGTGTGGAATGAGCATGACCGACAACCCGCGCTCGCGCGCCCAATCGAGCGGCACGGAGATGTGCTTGAAACCATCGTCGCTGCGAAAACGAACATGGCCGTCATTCTGGATCTGGGCGTAGGGATGGATCGCGATGCTGTTCACGCCTAACGACTTCAACTCGTCGAGTGTTTTCGCCATCTCCGGTGTCGCCCATTCCCAGCCGGAAGTCTGGCAGGAGACGGTCATGCCTTTGCTGAAATCCGCCGCCGCCTTCTCCTCGGCCAGCGCCGGTTGAAGAATGAAGAACAGAATGAGGAGGAGGCCGTGTCGCCAAGGCTCAGGCACGAGTGAAGAGCGCATCTTTGGCCAGATAGTAGAGGAAAAGTGAGTTGTAGCGAAGGTAACGCGTGAGTAATCGCCTCGGTTCGGAGAAGGCGCCGAAGACCCAGGTGAGACCGGCGCGCTGCATCCAACCGGCGCATTCCGCTTTAGCCCGGCATTACATCAATGGCAAAGCCCACCGCGAAAAGAACGCCGCGTTTGAGTGGCGTGCCGAGCAGGTCGAAAGTTTTCGAGTTCGTCACGGGCCGGCAACCGTATCTGCTTGGCGAGAGAATGAAAAGTGGTGTTGGGCGAAGACCCTTGCACGCAGCGCCGAGCGATTGTTGAATCCAAACGTGGCCCTCGCTGCATCTCACTCACAACGTTATGAAATTCATTCTCGCATTCATCGCCGCTGCCTTTATCGCCGTCGCCGTCTTGGCCCAAACACCCTCCGCTGATCCGAAGGCGGCTGCATCGCCCGTGGTTGCGCCTGCTGCCAGCAAGGCCAACGATGCTGCCGTGCCGCCGCAGATTCCGCTCCGCGATTTTTTCAAGAATCCGGTCAGCCGCGGTTACGATCTCTCGCCGGATGGCAAGATGCTCTCCTTTCTGCAGCCTTGGGAATCGCGCATGAACGTCTTCGTGCGTCCGATCGAGGGCGGCGAGGCGAAGCGCGTCACGAGCGAAAAGGATCGCGACATTCGCAACTACGGCTGGAAAGGGAACAACTTCCTCGTCTACGGAATGGACGATAAAGGCGATGAGAATTTCCACCTCAAGCGCGTCGACTTGAAGGGCGGCGAGGTGAAGGACATGACCCCGTTCCCGAAAGTGCGGAGCGAGATCATCGACGACCTCGCCGACATCTCCGAGACCGATATCCTCATCACGTTGAACAAGCGTAATCCGGAAGTTTTCGATGCCTTCCGTCTCAACGTAGCGACGGGCGAAATGAAACTGGTGGCGGAGAATCCGGGCAAAGTCGATCGCTGGATCACCGACCACACCGGCGTCATCCGCGCCGCGACCGAGACCGACGGGGTCAACGCCAGCCTGCTCACCCGCCCGGATGAAAAGACGCCGTTCAAGAAAGTGCTCACGACCGACTTCCGCGAACAGCTCAGTCCGCAGTTCTTCACCTTCGATAACAAGAATCTCTACGCCGTTTCCAACATCGGCCGCGACAAACAGGCGGTCGTGACGATCGACCCGACCAACGGCAAGGAGCTGGAGAAGCTCTACGAAAATCCCGAGGTCGACGTCTCCGCGCTCGCCTATCTCGAAGAAGCGCAAGGTCGTGACCTTCGCCGCCTTCGATACCTGGAAGACGGAGCGAAAATTCTTCGATCCGCAGACCGAGGCGATGTACAAAACGCTCGCCGAAAAGCTGCCCGGCTACGAAGTCGAAGTCGTCGCGAACGACAAGGCGGAAGACAAATTCATCGTCATGGCGAGCAACGATCGCTCGCCCGGCACGCGCAACCTCTACGACGCCAAGACCGGCACGCTCACGAAGCTGGTCGAAGTCGCGCCCTGGCTGAAAGAAGACCAGCTCGCGGAGATGAAGCCGATCGAGTACAAGAGCCGCGACGGCCTGACGATCCACGGCTACCTCACTCTGCCGCTCGGACGCGAGGCGAAGAATCTGCCCGTCGTGATCAACCCGCACGGCGGACCGTGGTATCGCGACACCTGGGGCTTCAATCCCGAGGTGCAGTTCCTCGCCAATCGCGGCTACGCCGTGCTGCAGATGAACTTCCGCGGCTCCGACCGGCTACGGCCGCAAGTTCTGGGAAGCCTCCTTTAAACAATGGGGCAAGACGATGCAGGACGACATCACCGACGGCGTGCAATGGCTGATCAAACAAGGCATCGCCGACCCGAAACGCGTCGCGATCTATGGCGGCAGCTACGGCGGCTACGCCACCCTCGCCGGCGTCGCCTTCACGCCCGATCTCTACGCCGCGGCGGTCGATTACGTCGGCGTGGCCAACATGTTCACCTTCATGAAAACGATTCCGCCCTACTGGAAGCCGTTCCTCGACATGTTCCACGAGATGGTCGGCGACCCGGTGAAGGACAAGGCGATGATGGAAGCCGCCTCTCCGGTCATGCACGCCGACAAGATCAAGACTCCGCTCTTCGTCGCGCAGGGCGCGCACGATCCGCGGGTGAACAAGGACGAGTCAGACCAGATGGTCGCGGCGCTGAAGAAGCGCGGCGTCGAAGTGGAGTACATGGTGAAAGACAACGAAGGCCACGGCTTCCACAACGAGGAGAACCGCTTCGATTTCTACGGCGCGATGGAGAAATTCCTCGCGAAATACCTGAAGCCGGCGGCCTAACGAAAGAGCGGATTAGCTCTGCCGCGGCGCGCCGGCACGGAAAGCGCCGCGGCCGAGACCCGGGGAGCGTTCACCTGGCGCCACGGAGACGCGCTTTCGTTAGGGAACGATCGGAGGGAATTGGTTCTCCGTTTCGCCCTCGTCCACGCCTCTGCGCAACGCGCTGTGGCGGACGCCGTAGAAGAAATAGATCAGGAGCCCGATCGCCAGCCAGGCGAGGAAGCGGAACCAGGTTTCCACCAGCAGGCTAAACATCAGGCCGGCGCACATCAGGACGCCAATGATCGGAACCAGCGGGACCAACGGAACGCGAAAGGGCCGGTGGCGGTTGGGATCCGTTCGGCGCAGCACGATCACCCCGATGCAGACGAGGCTAAAGGCGAAAAGTGTTCCGATGTTGGTGAGATCCGCGAGTGAGCCGATGTCAGTGACCATGGCCACCCCGCCGACGATGAGACCGGTCCAGATGGTAGTGATGTGAGGTGTGCGAAAGCGCGGGTGGATCTTGGCAAAGTAGCTTGGCAGCAAGCCATCCCGAGCCATTGCCATGAAGATGCGCGGCTGCCCGAGTTGAAAAACGAGCAGGACGGAGGTCATGCCGGCCAGGGCACCCGCGCTGACTAACGCCTGTGCCCAGGGTTTGCCGGAAAACGCGGTCGCAACCGCGGCCGAATCTCCCAGATAAACCGTGTATTTTTTCATCCCGGTCAGGACGCCCGACATCAGGACGTAGAGCAGGGTGCAAATAATCAGGCTGGCGATCATTCCGATCGGCATGTCGCGCTGCGGATTTTTTGTTTCTTCAGCGGTGGTCGAGACGGCGTCGAAACCGATGAAGGCGAAGAAGACAATCGCCGCGCCGCCCATCACCCCGGAGAAACCGCTCGGCATGAACGGGTGCCAGTTCGTCGGGTGAACAAAAAACGCGCCGAAAGAAATGAAGAAGACGACGACCGCGATCTTGGCGATCACCACCATGCTGTTGGTTCGCGCACTTTCGCGAATGCCATAAACCAGCAGGATCGTGACCAGCACGACGATGACGAAGGCGGGAATATTCAGAGCGATTGAGTGGCCGAAAACCACCGGCAAAGTAGTGGAAGAAAAATCCTGAAGGGCGGCCCCTCCCTTGGCCAGAACGTTCGCGGCGGTGGTATGGTCGGTTACCGCCCAAAGCGGAAATCTCAGTCCAAATAAACTCCCGCAGAGCGCGACGAAGTAGCCCGACCAACTGGCCGCCACCGCCATGTTACCGACCGCATATTCCAGGATAAGATCCCAGCCGATTATCCAGGCGATGAGTTCGCCAAGGGTGGCGTAGGAATAAGTGTAGGCGGAGCCGGAGACCGGAATCATCGAGGCGAGCTCGGCGTAACAAAGCGCGGCAAAGCCGCAGGCGATCGCCGCGATCACAAACGAAATGACCACCGCAGGTCCTGCGCCCGGCCGGCCCATCACCAGTTCGGAGTGGGTGATCCAGGAATGCGCAATATTGAGAACCGGCGTCTTCCAAAGCGAGGAAACCGCCTCCAGCCGTTCGCCGGCAGCGGCCGTTCCGGTCAGGGCAAAGATGCCCGTCCCGATAATCGCGCCGATCCCGAGCAGGGTGAGATCGAGGGCGGAGAGCGAGCGCTTCATCTTGCGATCCGGTGCCTCCGACTCGCGAATCAAGCGGTCAGGATCTTTTTTCTGGAAAAGTTTTGATGCCACGAATGTCCTCCGTTGTTACGCCCTCGATGGTGAAAGCGGGGCATCGTCTCATCGGGCGATTACCCGGGTCAATGCTTTGTTTTTGGCGCGAATGTAGCTCTAAAAAGGTGATGCCCTTCCTCTCTGGTCCAAATTTGTTTGCCGGCCTGCTCTTCAGCAGCATCGGCTTCGTCGGCTTCGCCTACGGCAAAAAGATGAATCTTTGGAAACCGATGTTCCTCGGCATCGTGCTGATGGCTTATCCATATTTCATCGACGACACGGTCGCGCTTTGCGCCATCGGGCTGGCCGGGAGCGCCGCGCTCTTTTATCTGCGCGACTGAATCGGCCGTCGGGCTGGACTTGGCGCGGCGCGCTTCATAGTTTTCGTCCATGTCGGAGGAAACAGACCTGATCCTCGGCGACGCTGTCGCCGCGGAACTGGATCGCCCGCGTCAGCGCAGGTGGTTGCGGCGCAAGAAAGCTCCTCTGCCGCCCCTTACCCATTGCGAGAATTGCGGGACCGCGCTGAGCGGCCCCTACTGCGCGCAATGCGGCCAGCCGGCGATCGATTATCGGCGCTCGTTTGGATCTCTCCTGGTCGATGCGGCCGATGCTTTCTTTAATTTCGACGCACGCTTTTTCCAATCCTTCGGCTGGCTGCTGATCAAGCCATGGCGCCTAACGAACGAGTTCATCGCCGGGAAGCGAGCGCGCCATGTGCACCCGCTCCGGGTCTATCTCATCGCGAGCGTGCTCTTCTTTCTGGTCATCAATTACCTGGCCCGTGATAGTCATTTGCAGAACAATTTGGGCGACGACACTCCTCCGGGCCTAACGACTCCGTCGCCCGCCGCCCTGCTCCGACCGCGGCCCCGGGTTCCGCGGCCGCGCCGGTTCCCTCCGCTTCGCCGGGCCCGACTCGATCTTCCCCGATCTCATTTGGTTTGTCCGACGACGAACTGCCACCTGAAAAGCCCGGGCTGAATGCGAGTTTCAAGGTCGCTCCCGGAGAGGAAAGCAAGTCGACCCTCGGCAAATGGGTGGAAAGACGCGCCAAGGAAAAACTCGGGACGGGTGGAAATCGCGGCGACCTCTTTCTGCGCGGAGTCATTCATAACCTCGGTCCGATGGTGCTCTGTTGTATCCCGCTCTTCGCCCTGGTCTTGAAGCTTCTCTACATCTTCAAGCGACGCTTTTACATTGAGCACCTCGTCTTTGCCCTGCACACTCACGCCTTCGTTTTCCTGAGCACGGTCATCATCATCGGGCTCGCGTTTTTGCTGGCGATGAAATCGGCTGCGCTGACGGTGCTTACCTGCGTGATTCTCGGCACAACGGTGTTCGTGCAGCTGCTGATCGCGGTCCGGCGTGTTTATGGGCAGAACTGGTTCGCGACTATCTTTAAATTCTGCTTTGGAAGCCTGATCTACATCACGGTCCTGAGCATCGCTTTTGGCTTCACCGCCGTCATCACCCTCCTCTTGCCCTAACCGATCGACCTGATCACGCCGCCGTCGGCTCGGATCGAGGCGCCGTTCATGGCCGCGGCCAGCGGGCTGCAAACGAACGCGACGATGTCAGCAATTTCGTGCGGCTCGAGGAACCGTTTCAAGAGCGAGGTCGGGCGCGCGTTCTTGAAAAAATCCTTCTCGAATTCCTCCCGGCTCATCTTGTTCTCCTGGGCGAGTTGGCCCACAAACTCGGTCACACCCTCCGACGCCGTCGGACCGGGCAGAACGGAATTCACGGTCACCTTCGTTCCGGCGCAGGTCTCCGCCAGGCCGCGCGCGACGGCGAGCTGCGCTGTCTTTGTCATACCGTAGTGAATCATCTCGGCCGGTATCTGGAGGCCGGATTCGCTCGAGATAAATACAATCCGTCCCCAGTTGCGCTCCTTCATTCCGCCAAGGTAGGAGCGGCTCAGGCGCACCCCGGAGAGAACGTTGACCGCGAAGAATCTCTCCCATTCCCCGTCGCTGATTTTTTCAAACTGCTTCGGCTCGAAGATGCCGACGTTGTTGACCAGGACATCGACGCGTGGCAGCTGCCTAACGACTTCGGCGCAACCTTCCGCTGTTCCAAGGTCGACCGCGATGCCGTGCAATTTCGCATCGGGAGCCTCCTTTTTGATCTCCGCGATCGCTTCGTCCAGTCGTTTCTGGGTCCGTCCGTTCAGCCAGACTTCCGCTCCTTCCCGCGCCAGCCGGCCGGCGATGGCGAGTCCAATTCCCGCGGTCGAACCGCTCACAAACGCCGTCTTGTTTTTGAGTTCCAAGTCCATGCCATCAAGCTACGCACGAGCGCGCCGACCGCGCTACTTGCCACCGGCGCGCCTGCCGGGTAGAAAGGCGCATGGGTCGTCAATGGTTGCACGCGAAGCGGGAAGTCGCCGGCCTGAAAAAAGGTCAGGTGACCGGCAAACTGGTCAAAGAAATCATGGTCGCCGCCAAACTCGGCGGAGCCGATCCAGCCGGGAACGCGCGGCTCTTCGCGGTCGTGGAGAAAGCGCGCCGGGCGAGCGTGTCGCGGGACGTGATCGAGCGTGCGATCAAGAAGGGCGCCGGCATCGGCGGCGAGAAGTTGGAGCTCGAGCATGTCGTTTTCGAAGGCTACGCGCCTAACAAGATCCCGGTCATCGTGGAGGTGCAGACCGATAACAAGAACCGCACCGCGCCGGAGATTCGCGTCCTTTTCAAGCGCGGCCAGCTCGGCGCGCCCGGGAGCAACAAGTTTCTCTTCGACCACGTCGGCCTCGTCGAAGCGCATCACGCCGACCCCGCGGCGGATATCGAAGCCGCCGCGATCGAGGCTGGCGCGCAGGAGGTCGAGCCGCTGACCAGCGCGCAGAATGACGACATTCCGGAAGGCACGGCCGGCGCGCGTTTCACGACCGCGGCGGTCGATCTGCACGCCGTCTCGCAATGGCTCGCTCAAAACGGATGGACCGTGGTCACGAGCGAACTCGGCTACGTGGCCAAGAATTTTCCGGAGCTGAGCGACGACGACCGCACTCAGGTGGGGGAATTTCTCCAGACTCTCGAGGATCACGACGACGTGCACCGCGTCTGGGCGGCGCTTCGTTAGGCGGAGATGACGGACGAAACCAGCGAAGCGATCGTAGGCGACGCGGTCGCTGCATCGTTGGAGCGACCGGAGCGGAAGCGGCGCGGCTTTTTTCGCCGCAAAAGAGACGCTGCGGCCGAGCCGGCTCCCTTGACCCATTGCGAAGATTGCGGCGCGGAATTGCATGGGCATTACTGCTCGAAGTGCGGGCAGGTCGCGGTCGATTACCGGCGGTCTTTTCGCCACGTCATCGCGGACGTGGCGGAGTCGTTCCTCAACTGGGACTCGAAATTTATCAAAACGATCGGGTTGCTCCTGATCAAGCCCGGCTGGCTCACGAACCAGTTTGTCGCCGGCCGCCGCACTCGCTATCTCCATCCCCTGCGGGTCTACCTGCTGGTCAGCGTGGTCTTCTTTCTCTGCGCCCGATTTCTGCCGATCAGTCCCGCCTCGCGTTCGAGCAGCAGAGATGCCACCGGAAGCACGCGCCAAGGTGGAGGAGGTAATGAAAAATATACCGAACCTGCCCGCAGAGGTGCGCGACGAGGTGAACAAGGCGATCAGGGAAGAGGAAGAAAAAGAGGCGGCACAGAAGGGCGCAGCGGCGGAATCGCCCGCGCCGGCAAAAGCCCGGAGAAAGGATTCGTCGATCATCCAGTTCGACGAAGGGGACAACGAAGGGCCATTCGGTAAATGGCTGGAGAAGCGAGTCAAAGACAAGGTTGGCGAAGACGGCACCAAGACCCAGCTTTTTGCCGAAACCCTGCGGAGCAACATCTCGACCATGATGCTCTTTTGCATTCCGCTCTTTGCCTTCGTCCTGAAGATTCTCTATCTCCGGCAGGGCCGTTTCTATATCGAGCATCTCGTTTACGCGCTCCATATCCACGCCTTCTTTTACTTCGCGGTATTGCTGACCGTTTTTAGCGCGGTGGCGATGAAGCGGTTGGTGCCGGCGATGGAGGGTTGGGTGATCCTGGCTTTCATAATCGCGATGGTGGCCCAGGTTTTCGTTTCCATCCGCCAGGTCTATCGCCAGAGCTGGTTCATGACGGCCTTCAAGTTCTTCTTCGGTGGCGTCGTTTACCTGGTCGTCATCGCCGTTTCCCTCGCCATTACCGCTTTTGCCACGATCGCGTTGCCTTGAGCGAAGCGCCTTGCCTTGCGCCGGGTCCAATAAGGCGCTCGTTAGGGGCGGCGGGGAGGATCAGGCGAGGAGCTTTCGCGCTTTCGCCAGCGCGGTATCGATTCCGGCGGCGTCGCTGCCGCCACCTTGCGCCATTTCCGGCCGGCCGCCGCCTTTGCCGCCGACCAGTGGCGCCATTTCCTGGATCAACTTGCCGGCTTGGAATCGAGCGGTGAGTTCTTTGGGCACGGCCGCGATCAACGCGACGCGACCCTCCTTTTCTCCCGCCAGGAAAATCGGGCCGCCGATTTGCGTCTTGAGCGCGTCAACGATCGCCTGGAGCAACTTGCCATCGGCATCGTCGACTTTCGCGACGCAGGCGGAGTTGCCATCCGCTGAGCTCGCCAACTCCCTGGCGATCACGGCCGCTCTCTTTTGCAGGTCCGCTCCGGCGGCTTTCGCGTGCGCTTTTTCGTGCTCGCGCACTTCCGCCTCGATTTTCTCGAGGTGCGTGGCGCGCGCATCGATCCCGGCGAGCATCGTCTCCGTCTCCTCAGTCTCCAGTGCGGGCAACGCGGCGAGATCGGATTTCTTGCGCGCCAAGGCTTGAAACTTTTCCTCCTGCCGGTCCGCTTCCGCGCGCGCCCATTCGCGGACCGCATTCCCCGCGATCGCCTCGATGCGTCGAATCCCGGCCGCGATCGCGCCCTCGCTCAGAATGCGGAACGAGCCGATGTCGCCCGTGGTGCGAACGTGCGTGCCGCCGCAGAGTTCCATCGAGTAGCCGTTCAATTCGTTAGGCGGCGCCGCCGATCTGCACCACCCGGACGAGGTCGCCGTATTTGTCGCCGAAGAACTGCATGATCTCGGAGCGATCCTTTGCTTCGGCGTAAGGAATTTCCGTCCAGGAAACCGGCTCCTGCTCGGCAATTTTTTCGTTCACCAGTTTCTCGACCGCGCGCACCTGCTCCTTCGTTAGGGCAGCGCTCGAGAAATCGAAGGTCAACTTTTCCGGGCCGACGTAACTGCCTTTCTGCGTGGCGTCGCGGCTCACGATTTCGTGCAGCGCCCAATGCAGCAGATGCGTCACGGTATGATGCCGTTCGATCGCGGAGCGGCGGGTGCGATCGATTCGCAGCGTGACGTGCTCGCCGATCGCCGGCGTCGAATCAGCAACGATGATATGCAGCCAGGTGTCGCCAGACTTACGCGTGTCTTCGATTTTCCAGGAGCCGCTCTCGCCGATCATCTCACCGCGATCGGCGACCTGCCCGCCCATCTCGGCGTAAAGGACGGAGTTGTTCAACACGACACCCTTTTTCCCACCGACATCGACGACCGCGACCACATCCGCGCCGGTGTGATCGTGCTCGTAGCCGAGAAAGTTTGTCGCCGGCTGCGCCTCGGCTTCAGAGACTTCGATCACGCTTTTCTTCTGCGCCTTGCGCGCGCGATCGCGCTGCTGCTCCATCAATTTCTCAAAGCCCGCGGTATCGACCGTGAGCCCGCGTTCCCGAGCCATCAGTTCGGTAAGATCCAGGGAAATCCCTGTTCGTCGTAAAGACGGAACGCGAACTCCCCCGAGATCGCGGCAGGTGAGCTCGGGGTAGCGCGCGCGTCCCGCGTGCTGGTCGTTGCGTCCCGCGACGACGAACTTTCCTCCGGCGTCCAAACCCAGGGATAATTCTCATCCAGCCCCACCAGCTTCGCCTCCCATGCATTGCGCAGGATATATTGAAATTTTTCTTCCAGATCGCGATCCGACCGCACGTAGCGATCGAAACGTTCCTTTTCCCAGATCGATCCGGTCGTTCCCTCGGCTTTGTTGATCTCGTGGGCGGTAAAGGACTTGATCGATTGAAGCAGCTCCCCTAACGACCAGAAAATCGGGTTGCCCTCGGCGTCGTCCGCCTTGGGACGCGGACGCAAGAGCGCGTGCAGGTGGTCGGGCAGGACGGTGACGGCGAGGAGGTCGTAGCGCTGGTCGTGGAAATGGCGGAAGGCGTCGAGGACGATCGTGCGCGCTTTCGGAGAGAGAAGTCGTCGCTGCTGGGTGGAAATCGTGACGGCGTAGATTGCCCATGGCAGCTCGAAATGGGGGAGGCGGCGTTTGGCATAGCGGGCGCCGGGGGCGGGGGTGGAAGTTCGCGAAGGCGGGACGCCTTCGCCAGCACGCGAGACGCGTGCGCTACCCGGAGTTGCGCTGACGCGCTCGGCGGCGGTTCGATTTTGCAGGCGGGCGACTTCGCGCTCGAAGAGCTCAATCCCTTTGTCGAGGGTGCGGTTGAAGGATTCTTCTTCGCGCCGGAGCGTTTTCTCGATCAACGACTGCTTGTCGCGCAGCTCGGGGAAGACATCGCCCATCGTTTGCGCGAGGACGTCGACGAGCTGGTAGAAGAACGGTTCGTGGAAACCCAGGGTGCGGCCGTAGCGGACGGCCCGCCGCAAAATACGGCGCAGGACGTAGCCGCGCCCTTCGTTGCTCGGCTGGATGCCGTCGGCGATGGCGAAACTGAGGGTGCGGATGTGGTCGGCGATGACGCGGAAGGCGATATCGATGGCGATTGGTGGCTCAGAGTTCTGTTCGGGAGCGGCGCTCCCGATGCTGGGAGGAGTCGCTCCCAGAGCTGAGAGCGTCGTTCCCGGGGTTGGAGACGGCGTTTTCTTCGCCGGAACTGCGTTTCCCGCTCCCGGTTGGCCAAACGGGGAGGTCGGGAACTGCATTTCCGGCGTTGGGAGGAGTCGCTCCCAGCGCCACCCGGAGCGCTCCCGGCGCCGGAAGGGTCACTCTCGTCGCTGGGAGAGGCATTTTCGTCGCCGGGAGAGGGGCTCTCAGCGCTGGGAGGGACGCTCTCAGCATTGGGAGCGTCGCTCCCGAAAGCGGTCTCCCCGGGTAAAGCTGGTTTTTCCCCGCCGAAAAGCGCGTTTCCGGGGCTGACAACACCGGCCGGGAGCGTGCTCCGGTAGGTCTTGCCGCTCAGGCGCTCGATTTCGTCGAAAATCGGCCGGAAAACGTCGGTTTCGTAGTTGGAAATGACGCCGGTGAAGTCGGTGAAGCCTTTTGTCCCCTGAATGATGGAGGCGGCGCGTTCGAAGCCCATCCCGGTATCGACATGTCGGGCGGGGAGGGGGGTGAAGGTGCCGTCGGGGTTGGCGTTGAACTGGATGAAAACCAGGTTCCAAATCTCGATGCAGCGCGGGTCGCCGGCGTTGACGAGCGAACCCTTCGTATCACCCGCGGGCGTGAGATCGACGTGCAACTCGCTGCACGGACCGCAG
Source organism: uncultured Verrucomicrobiae bacterium (assembly GCA_963749935.1). Taxonomy (GTDB): domain Bacteria; phylum Verrucomicrobiota; class Verrucomicrobiia; order Chthoniobacterales; family UBA10450; genus Palsa-1392. Next base: position 115,719 of record CAVVOH010000004.1, on the reverse strand, counting down.
GGGCCGGTGTCGCCCATCATCCAGAAATTATCGGCCTTGTTGCCGTCGACGATGTGGATGGCGGGGTCGAGCCCGGCTTTCTCGAAGAGGATTTTCCAATGGTCGTGCGCTTCCTGGTCGAACTCGCTCGGCTCGTCGAGGCCCGGGGCGGTAAACCGTGCGTAAAGGCGCGCGGGCGGCAATCCCCAGCGGCTCACGACCAACTCCCAGGCCCACTCGATCGCTTCCTTTTTGAAATAATCGCCGAAGCTCCAGTTGCCGAGCATCTCGAAAAAGGTGTGGTGATAGGTGTCGAGCCCGACGTCGTCGAGGTCGTTATGCTTGCCCCCGGCGCGGATGCATTTCTGGGTGTCGGCGGCGCGCGGCGGAGCGTAGGCGGGCCGTTGCTGGCCGAGGAAGATGGGCACGAACTGGTTCATGCCGGCGTTGGTGAAGAGGAGATTCGGCGCGTCGGGCAGGAGGGAGGAGGAGGGCACGATGGTGTGCTTTTTCTCGCGAAAGAAATCGAGAAAGGATTGGCGAATTTCGGCGGCGGTCATCTTGGAAAGGTGACGGTAGCGCGGTTCGGAGAGTTTTCATCAGCCGCGGGATCATCGCAACCAACCGCTAAAAATTGGCAATTGAGCGGCAGCGGAGTTCGGCTGGGCCTGATATGTGATCTGCACATGAAAAATCTTTTATGGGGATGGCGCATTGTGCTCGGTGTAACGGTCTCGGCTCTGCTTGCCAGCCAAAGCGCGCGCGCTGACGAACAACTCTTCGGTTTCGTACGCGGGGCGGAGACGCTGCCCAAAAGTGAGTTCGAAGTCTATCAATTCACCACTCTGCGCACGGGCAAGAAGCAGGGGAGCTACTACGGTTTGGATTTCGATACCGAGATCGAATACGGCTTTACCGATCAACTCCAGGCGAGCGTCTCGGTCGTGAATCACTACTTCAATAACCACGGGGTGGACGGGCTGGACGATACCAACGCGTACCGCTTTGGCGGGTTTGAGGGTGCGGCTAAATATCGGGTCCTGAGTCCGTTCAAGGATCCGATCGGCCTCGCCTTGCGACTGGAGACCGGCTACCTCTGGCACGACGAAGTGGGGGGCCTGGAGCAGAGCGAATATTACATCAAGCCGGAGATCGATTTGCAGAAAGACTTCTTCGACGACACGCTCTTCCTGAATCTCGACCTGGCGGCGGAGTGGGCCTGGGGCAAGCAGCCGGCGGAGGAATATCCGCGCGAATTTTCCTATGAAGTGGCGGCGGGCGCGAGTTATCGGTTTGCGCCGAATTGGTTCGCCGGCCTCGAAGCGAATTTGCGCTCGGAGTATCCGCTTTTCGATCTCGGCTTTTTCGAGCATCGGCGGGTCTTTGCCGGGCCCAGCATCCACTACGCGCAGAAGCGCTGGTGGGCGACGCTGACTTACAATTATCAGGTCTACGGCGAGGGCGTGGAGGAAGACGTCGCCAACCTCACTTTCGCGGAGGAGACGCGCCATGTGGTCCGGCTCAAAGTCGCTTTCAATTTCTAGGCCCGACCGGTGACAAAATCGCACTTCCTCTTCACCGCTCTGCCGCTGACCGCGCTGGTCGCGCCGGCCTTTGCCGTCACCTATTTATCGACCGAGCAGGCGCAGCAGGAGATTTTTCCAGGAAAAAGTTTCACTCCGGCGTTTGTGACCCTGACCGCGGCGCAGCGCAAGGCGATCCAACAACAAAGCAAGGTGCGGGTGCGGAACGATCAGCAGCGCGTCTGGAGGGTCAGCGGCGGCGGCTGGTTCATTGTCGACGAAGTGATCGGCAAGCATGAGTTCATCACCTATGCGGTCGGCTTGAATGCCGACGGTTCCGTGCACGGAATCGAGATCATGGATTACCGCGAGAGTTACGGGGGCGAGATTCGCAACCCGAAATGGCGGGCGCAATTCACCGGTAAGACCAGCACCGCGCCGCTCGTGCTCGACAAGGATATTAAGAACATTAGCGGCGCCACGCTTTCCTCTCGCCATATCGCGGATGGTGTCCGGCGCCTGCTCGCTTTTCACGATGTCGCGTTGCGTTGAACTGCGGAGAGCGCGCCCGCTGCTCGGCACCTTCGTGGAAATCTGCGCGCAGGCGGAGAACAAGTCGACGGCACAATTTGCCCTGGCGAGGGCCTTTGTGGCAGTGGCGCGGGTGCAGGCGGAGATGAGTTTCCACGAGGGGACAAGCGACGTTAGCCGACTGAATCGCGATGCCTTCCGCAAGCCCGTTTTTGTCCATGACTGGACGTGGCAGGTGCTGGCGCGGGCGCAGGATTACGCGCTCCTGAGCCGCGGCGCCTTCGATATCACGATCGCGCCGCTCCTCTGCCAGTGGGGTTATTTGCCGGTGGAGTATGCCGCCGATCAGGCGGCTACGTATCGCGACATCGTGCTCGGGCCGGGCCGGATGGTGCGCTTCGCGCGCCCTCTCGCGATTGATCTGGGCGGGATCGCGAAGGGCTTCGCAGTCGATCGCGCCGTCGAGGCGCTGCAGGCAGCCGGGTGCAAGAGCGGGACGGTGAACGCGGGCGGCGATCTGCGCACCTTTGGCGACCAACCGCAACAGGTGCACTTGCGCGATCCGCTGAATCCCGGCCGCGCGATCGGCGTGGTCTCTTTGCAGAACCGCGCCATCGCAACTTCCGGCGTGTATTTCAGCCGAAAGGTGCACGGCGGAATGGCGGTGAGTCCATTGATCGACGGGCAAACCCGCACCCCGCTGGTCGAGAATCTAAGCGCGGCGGTGAGCGCGTCGGATTGCCTGGCTGCCGATGCTTTAACCAAAATCGTGCTCGCGCTCGGGGATCGGTCCTATTCCATCCTGCGCTCAGTCGGCGCGGACGCGGTGCTTCTCGAACGCGGTTCGAGTCCGCGAGTCCTTTTTCGTGATGCGCCGGAATTCCGTTAGGCTCACTCGCCGGCACAAGAGCTGGCTCTACGCCGCGACGCTCCTTCTTTACGGAACCGGAGCTTCCTGGGCGTGGCTGCATTATCTAAGAACAACTGCGGATGAATTTGGCGCGCACTCAGTCGCCGAGCCGTGGTTGATGAAACTGCACGGCGCGGGTGGGATGGTTTTTCTCGTGGTGCTCGGGACGCTGCTGCCGGGTCACGTCCGTTTCGCCTGGCACGCGCGCCGCAACCGGCCTAACGGCGTCGCGCTCCTCATCGTCCTGGCGTTTCTCATCGGCGGGGGATACGGGCTCTATTATTTCGGCGATGAACGTTTGCGCTGGTGGACGAGCTGGTCCCATCTCGCGGTTGGCCTCGTGCTCCCGGCGATAATCGTCCTGCACATCTGGTCGGGAAGACGGAGCGCGGTCAAGAAGGCCGGCTCGTGAAGAGGCGCTGAGTGGCTTCGTTCCGGGGAGCGCGGGCGCCTCGCGCGACACACGTGTGCGTTAACGCGACATGCCGGAGCGGGTCTGCTGAAGATTTTTGGCGAGGCGCCAGCGCTCCCCGGATCGCTACTTCTTCTCTTCGTCGAGCTTCGCTTTGACTGCCGCTTCGATTTCGTCGTAGAGGGCGCGATCGTTCTTCAGCACCTCCTTGGCTGCGTCGCGGCCCTGGGCAAGTTGCGCGCCTTTGTAGCTCATCCACGAGCCGCGTTTTTCAACGATCTGTTTCTCCAGGGCGAGGTCGAGGAGCGCGCCGGTGGAAGAAATGCCCTCGTTATACATGATGTCGAACTCGGCTTCGGTGAAAGGCGGCGCGACTTTGTTCTTCACCACTTTGACCCGGGTGCGGTTGCCGGTAACGACGCCGTCGGTCTGCTTGATCGCGCCGATGCGGCGGATGTCGATCCGAACGCTGGCGTAGAACTTTAGTGCCTTGCCGCCAGGCGTGGTCTCGGGGTTGCCAAACATGACGCCAATTTTCTCGCGGATCTGATTGGTGAAAATGCAGCAGGTGCGCGCTTTGGAAATGAGCGAGGTGAGTTTGCGCATCGCCGCGCTCATCAGTCGCGCCTGGGCGCCGACCGTCGAGTCGCCAATCTCGCCTTCGAGCTCCTGTTTCGTGACCAGCGCCGCGACTGAATCGAGGACAATCACGTCGAGCGCATTCGACCTAACGAGTGTCTCCACGATGCGCAGGGCCTCTTCACCCGAGCTCGGCTGCGAGACGAGCAAATCATCCATATCGACGCCGAGGCGGCGGGCGTATTGCGGGTCGAGCGCGTGTTCGACGTCGATGAAGGCGGCCAGCCCACCGCGCTTCTGCGCCTGCGCGATCACGGTCAGGGTCAGCGTCGTTTTGCCGGACGATTCCGGGCCGTAAACTTCCACCACGCGTCCGCGGGGAAACCCGCCCACGCCAAGAGCGCGATCGATCAAAATGTTGCCGGTTGGGATGACGTCGATGTCGACAATTTTCTCATCACCCAGGCGCATGATGGCGCCGTCGCCATAATCTTTCGCGATCTGCTGGAGAGCGAGATCGAGGTTTTTATTACGGGCGGCGACAAGCTTGTCTTCGGAGGATTTTTCTTCGGTTTTGGTGGCCATAGGACGGGCTCTTTAGGTACGTCGGGCGGCCCGGCTCGCCAAGCAGAAAAGCGTCGCGACGCAAAAAATAGCTTTTCCTGAGTTTCGGACGGTTGCGAAAAAAAAGCCGCAGCCCTTGCGGCCTGCGGCTTTGAATTTTCCCAGCGATCTCTGGTTACGAGACCGTGATTCTGCGCGGCTTCACTTCCTCCGCTTTTGGGAGCGTGAGGGTCACGACGCCCTGGCTGATCCTGGCGCTGATTTTTCCGCTATCGATCGAAGGATCGATTTCGAAAGAACGCCGGTAGTGATGGTTTCGCGACTCGCGATGGACAAGTGCGCCTTCGATGGCGGGAAAGGAGCGACGCCCCACGATCGAAAGCTCGTTGTTCTCGATTGAGATTTCGAGGCCGTCCTTACCGACGCCAGGCATTTCGAGTTCCAGCATGTAACCGTCGGCCGTCTCGGTCACGCTGGCCGGTGGGGTGACGAATTTTTCCGTCTCACGGCGGCTTACTTCCCGCCCGTTGTTTTCACGAACTAAGGTGGTGTTCATAATTTTTCTTTCTTTATCAGGTGCGGCGAATCGGAATTCGCCAATTGGTTATTCGATGGTGACTTCGACTTTCTTGGCCTTGGCTTCCTCGGCTTTCGGCAGGGTGACGGTCAGGATGCCATCCTTGTAGGTGGCGTGGACTCTGCCGGCTTCGACCCGGGTCGGCAGGCTGATGCTGCGGCGGAATTTTCCGCTGAAACGCTCCGTGCGTTCGGCGTTGTCTCCTTCGCTGGCGGAAGAGGACTGACGTTCGCCGGCGATCGTAAGCAACCCGTCATGCAGGGAAATATCGATGTCTTCCTTTTGCATGCCGGGGATTTCCACCAACGCGACGACGTTGTCGTTATTCTGGTAGAGGTCGAGCGCAGGCGTCCAACCGCTGAAGAGCTGCGCCTGACGGGTCGAATTGCCCGCGGGCACCTCGAAGAGGTTGTTGAGCTCGTCCCGCAGAGTGGCCCATCGGTCGAAGGTAGGCCAGGCCGAGAGGTCTGGAGATTGATGACGAATTAAACTCATAAGGGTATTCCTTTCTGTTTAGGTGTTTGTTGTGACGAAGGACCAATTAGCTCGTGGAATGCCAAATGGGATCGGAGCCTGGAAGAGAAGAATAATCCGCTACGGATAAGAATGTTAGATCGGAGTAGCCCTGCTTTTAACTTCGGCGCTACTGGGACAAACAATCTCACTTCTGGCCCCGCAGATCAGTTCTGCGATGTGTCAGAATGTTACATCGAACCGGTCGCCAGACTTCAATCGACGGCGAAACGATTGCAAGGGATTCGCCGTATGTTTAGGATGCCTTCGATGGCAAAGCCGGCCGACGAAACTTTTATGCGGGCGGCCTTGGCTGAAGCGCAGCATGGGCTTGGAAAAGTCAGCCCAAATCCCGCCGTCGGCGCGGTCCTGGTCCGTCGAAACAAGATCATTTCCAGCGGCTATCATCGCGCGAGTGGGCGGCCGCACGCCGAGATCGAATGTCTGACGGGCGCTTCGAGCACCTCGCTTCGCTCCGCCAGCCTTTTCGTCACGCTGGAACCCTGTTCGACTACCGGCCGCACGCCACCTTGTAGCGACGCGATTATTCAGGCTGGCGTCGGGCGGGTGGTTATCGGCGCGACCGATCCCAATCCCAGGCACAGCGGGCGTGGGATCGATCAACTGCGCGCTGCCGGCATCGCGGTCACCACTGGCGTGCTGGCGGCGGAATGCAGCCGGCTGAATGAGGCTTTCAACAAATGGATTGTCACCCGGAAGCCATTCGTTATCGCCAAGTGCGGGATGAGTCTGGATGGCCGCCTGACCAGGTTCCCTAACGAAGGCCGCTGGCTCACGAGTGCGGCGGCGCGGCGAGACGCGATGCAGTTGCGGAAGCAGGTGGACGCGATCCTGGTCGGCGCAGAGACCTTGCGCCAGGATAATCCCCGCCTAACGACGCGAGGATCTCGGAGCGCGCGCCAACCCTGGCGCGTGATTCTGTCACGCTCCCGCAAATTGCCACGCACCGCGCATGTTTTTACCGATCGCCATGCCGACCGGACGCTGATTTATCGAGGCAAGAGCCTCAAAACGGTCTTGACCGATCTCGGCCGCAAGGAAATTACCAGCGTCCTGATCGAAGGCGGTGGCCACGTGCTCGGCCAGGCCTTTGACGCTCGCCTGGTGGACAAGATCTATTTTTACCTGGCCCCGCTTTTCACCGGCGGACCTGTTTTCGCGGTGGGGGGAAAGGGCGTCGACTCGACTGCGGCGGGGGCCCGAATTTTCGAGGCTCGCTATGAGAAAATCGGCCCCGATCTCGCGGTCAGCGGCTATCCACGCTGGGGCGAAGAAACGATTGAATAATTTGCCGCCGGTCGCGTCCGAAATAACGTTCTTTATAGGAAGGAGGTGAGGCAATGAACTGGAAGAAACTTCTTTTGATCGCGGCAGTGGCGGGCGCATTTACTTTTGCTTTTACGGCGAAATCGGATGCCGGCGTGCGAGTCGGAATCGGGATCGGACTCCCGATTGGATATTCCTGCGGGTATCCAGGCTATTATCCTGTACTCTGTACGGCTATGGTTATCCCTACGGCTATGCGCCGTATTACGCGTCGTACGGATATCGCCCGGTGGTTTACCGCCGGCCGGTACATTTACAACAGGCCTGTGGTGCGTACGCGGCCACCACCGTGTGATTCGGCACCACCCTCGTTAGGCGAGGGGGCCGGGCAGGCCGGGGGCAGTTTGGAGATCGGCAGCTTCGAGGAATCCCTCGAGCTGCCGAATTCTCGTCGGGTGACGCATCTTGCGCAGCGCTTTCGCCTCAATCTGGCGGATGCGCTCGCGCGTGACCCGGAATTGCCGGCCCACTTCTTCGAGAGTGCGGCTGTAGCCATCGACCGAGCCCGAAGCGTTGTTCCAGCACCTGGCGTTCGCGGTCAGTTAACGTATCGAGGACATCTTTGATCTTCTCCTTGAGCAGCGCGATCGCGGTCATGTCGCTCGGATTTTCGGCGCCTTTGTCCTCGATGAAGTCGCCGAAGTTTGTTTCCTCGCTCTCGCCCACCGGCGCCTGCAGCGAAATCGGCTGCTGCGCCATTTTCAAGACCGCGCGGACCCGATCGACCGGCAACAATATTTCCTCCGCCACCTCTTCCGGAGTCGGTTCGCGGCCGTACTCCTGGAGCAAGTTGCTTCTGCACCCGCATCAGTTTGTTGATCGTCTCGATCATGTGCACCGGGATGCGGATGGTGCGCGCCTGGTCCGCGATCGAACGGGTGATCGCCTGCCGAATCCACCAGGTCGCGTAGGTGGAAAACTTATAGCCGCGGCGATACTCGAATTTCTCGACCGCTTTCATCAAGCCCATGTTGCCTTCCTGGATCAGGTCCAGAAAAGAGAGGCCGCGGTTCGTGTATTTTTTGGCGATGGAAATAACGAGCCGCAGGTTGGCCTCGATCATCTCCGTCTTGGCGCGGAGCGCTTTGCGGAGCCAGCTGCGCAATTCCTGGTAGCGCTGACTGAATTCCCCAGTCGAAAGCCAGACCATCGTCTCGATTTCGCGGAGCTTTTTCGTCTGCGGACATGGTCCCCGATGTTTCGGGCGCTTCTTCATTTCCTCCTGGAGACTGCGCACCCGGGCGTAGTGCTCGTCGGCCAGATGCACGAACTCCTCCGTCACCCGCTGCTTGAAAATAGAACTGCGGATAAAGGCTTTGCAGTTTGGCAGCCGCTTTCTCGAACTTCTTCGACTTGGCCGGCTCGTCGCGCCCGGAGCGCGAGATGCGCTCGTAATCGCGCGCCAGTTCGACGCTCATGCTCTGCACCTTCTTGCAAAGGCGCGGCAACATCTTCATGTAGCGTTCGCGGCTCTCGATCTTCTTGTCGAGGATGACGCGGTCGAAGCGCTCACCGCCTTCCACCAGTTTCGCGGCCAACTCGAGGTGCGCTTGCGCGACGAACCCAAAGCGGTGGACATGATCGGCCACCCGCACTTCGGCTTCCTCGATGCGCTTGGAAATTTCCACTTCCTGCTCCCGCGTCAGCAGCGGCACTTGGCCCATCTGCTTCAAATACATCCGCACCGGATCGTCGAGGATATCGAGCTTCGGCTCCGGTTTTTCCTCCTCTTCGTCGGAGTCTTTTTTGACGTCCTTGTAGCGGTCGACCTCGGACGCCTCGATAATGCTGATCTCGAGTTTGCGCAGCCGAATCAAAATCAGGTCCAGCTCATCTGGATCGGTCACTTCGGGTGGCAAGGCCTCGTTGAGATCGTCGAAAGTGAGGTAACCCTGCTCCTTGGCCAGCTTAATCAGTTCGCGGATGCGCCCCTGAGTCGCGCCGGCGACGATCGAAGGTGAATCGCCGTTCGTGCCGGTCGATCCGTTGCTGTGATTGGCCGGTGCCGCGGACGGTTTCTTTTTTTCCGGAACGGCCCTTTGACCTGCGGGACGGCCCCGGCCGCGCTTCGGTCGCGAGGGAGCCTGGGAAATTTCTTCACGGGAGCGAGCCGGCGGGCGTTTCGCCTTGGCCGAGGGGGCGGCCTTTTTGCCTTTCAGCTTGGGCGGGCGCTTGTCTTTCTTAGGTTTTTGAGCGGCCGACTTTGTCGGCTTCTTACGATGGGCGGAAGGTTTCGATTTCTTGGCCAAAACGATTTGCGGTTGAGCGATTGACGAAAAAGCAGGTTCCGCGCTAGCCGCCCGCGTCCTTGCCTAAGACTCCAGCGCGCGGGCCGGCGAAAACCGTGAAAAGTCGTCGAGGTGCCCGCGCAGGTCAACCACCTCTTTCTGGAGGGCGGCGACCTCGCCCGCACTGAGCTGCGGGAGCCGCAACCGGCTCTCGGCCGCCTGTAGTCGCCTGCGCAGCGCCGGTTGGCGTAGCCCTTGCCACCACTCCCGCGCCACCGCCTCGGCGTTAGGCGGCATTTTTTGCATCAGCCAGCCCGAGACTAACGACTCCTCGGCGGGCGCAAGGGTGGACATGAAAAGATTCAGCGAGGCCGGATCGTCGGGCCGCAGCTCGCTCGAGAGAATACGAGCCAGCATCTCGGTCCCCGGCGTTTCCTCGATGACTGCGGACCAATCCTGCGCGAGCAAAAAATTGCGCGCTTCGCTATCCCGCAAGGCCAGCAGGCAAAGAAGCGCAATCTCGTGGCGCGGCGCCGGCGCGACGCTGCGCGGCGCGGCGCTGGGACCGGGTCGGGTCCGCTGGGGTTTCGGCAGCAGGTTGGCGAAATCCACCGCACCCACTCCGAGCCGGGCCGAAACTTTGCTGATCACTTCGTTGCGCATAAGTGGGTCGTGCACGCGGCCGACGGTTTCGGCCAGTTCACGCGCGATCTGCATCTTGGCATTCAGGTTGGAAAGGTCGGTCGCTGAAACCTGGCGCTCGATCCAGAAGTCGAAAAAATCACGCGCGCCGGCGATCCGCGCACTGAAGCTCTCCGCGCCTTCTTTCCGCACTAACGAATCGGGATCTTCGCCCGGCGGCATCTCTGCGACCCGGACGACGAGATTGTTTTCGAGCAAAGGCTCGAGCGAGCGCTCGGCCGCTTTTTGCCCGGCCGCGTCGGCGTCGAAACAAAGGACCACTTCGCTGACGTAGCGTTTCAGGATGCGCGCCTGCCCTTCGGTAAAAGCTGTTCCTTGCGGCGCGACGACATTCGTTAGACCAGCTTCGAAGAGCGTGATCAAGTCCAGCTGCCCTTCGCAAACGATCGCGCTGTCCGCCTCGATCAGGCCGCGCTTCGTCTTGTGCAGGCCGAAAAGGATGCTGCCCTTGCGGAAGAGCGGCGTCTCCGGGGAATTCAGATATTTGGCGGTCTCGGTGTCGCTCGTTAGGATGCGTCCGCTGAAGGCGATCACTTCGCCGACATCATTGCAGATCGGGAACATGAGCCGGGCGCGAAAACGATCGTAAACCTCGCTCTCCGGTCGCTCCTCGTCGCGCAGCTTGACCAGGCCGCTCTGCAAAAGCGTGCTGCGTTTGTAGCCCTGCTCGAGCGCCCACTTCAGGCAGGCGTCCCAACTGTCCGGCGCGAAGCCGAGCTGCCACGATTTCGCGATCTCATTGGTTAGGCCGCGTTTCTTCAGGTAATCGCGCGCCGGCTTGGCCAGCTCGCGCTTCATCAGATTTTCGTGGAACCATTCCGCGGCTTCCGCGTGCAACCGCAGCAGCGTCCGCCGCGCTTCATGCTGGCGATCGTCTTCACTCGATCCGCCCCCTTCCTCGATCACCGGGATCCCGGCGCGCGCCGCCAGTTTCTTGACCGCCTCCGGGAAACTAAGGTGCTCGTAGAGCCCGACGAATTTGAAAACGCCACCGCCTTCGCCGCAGCCAAAGCATTTAAAGATCTGCCGCTGCGGATTGACCGTGAACGAGGGCGACTTCTCCTGGTGAAAAGGGCAGAGCGCCTTCCAGGTGGAACCGGCGCGCTTGAGCGGAAAATAGGAGCCGATCACTTCCACGATGTCATTCGCGGAGGCGACCTGCTCGATGACATGCTCCGGGATGGTTCCCATGATTTTCCTCGTGACGACGGCCGAACGCTGTCAGATTAGCGCAGCGCCTGCGGGCGTCCAAATGATCATGTTATGACCAGTATTGCGACCCGCTTTTTGATTCTCCTTCTCGCCGTCGCCTGCTCGTTAGGCGTAGCCGAGGCCCGCGACGAGATCGGCCGGGGCGATGTCGTCGTCGTGCCCTTGAAGGGGGAGGTCGCGCCCTCGCTCGTGCTCTTCCTGCGCCGCGCGACCAAGGCGGCGGAGAGCGCCGGCGCGCGCCGCCATTATCTTCGACATGGATACCTACGGCGGCCGGCTCGATTCGGCGGAAAAGATCACCGGCATCCTGAATCACGCCACCATTCCCGACCTACACCTACATCAATTCCAACGCCGGCTCGGCCGGTGCGCTCATCGCGCTCGCGACCAAACATATTTACATGGCGCCGGTCAGCGCGATCGGCGCGGCCGCTCCGATTCTCTCGACCGGCGAGGATCTGCCGCCCACGGCGAAAGAAAAGACCGTCTCCTTCTGGTCGGCGCTGGTGCGCAGCAACGCCCTCCGCAATGGCCACAACCCCGACATCGGCGAAGCCTTCATGAACAAAGAGAAGGAGGTCAAGATCGGCGACCGGGTCCTGCACCCGAAAGGCACGCTCCTCACCCTCAACTCGCAGGAAGCAGCCGAGAAAATCAATGGCAAGCCGATCCTGGCCGAGGGGATCGCCGAATCCATTAAAGAGGTCGCACAGAAAGCCGGGCTCAAGGGCGAGATCGTGCAGTTCGAGCCGAGCGGGTTCGAACAGCTTGCCTTTTGGCTGACCGCGCTCGCTCCGTTGCTCTTGTTAGGCGGAATCCTCGGCGCTTATATCGAGCTCAAGATTCCGGGGTTCGGTTTGCCCGGCACCCTCTCGATCATCTGTTTCGCCCTCTTTTTCCTCGGGCACTACTTCGCCGGGCTGGCCGGCTGGGAAGTGGCCGCACTCTTCGTGCTCGGGATCGTCCTGGTGCTGATCGAAGTCATCTTCTTCGCGCATTCCACCATCGTTTTTGGAGCCGTCGGCGTCCTCCTCATGCTCGCCTCGCTCCTTTGGGCGATGATCGATCGTTATCCCGGCCAGAAATTCATCCCGACTGGGGAAATGCTGAAGGTGCCGGTCCTCAACCTCTTCATCACCTTCCTGGCCGCTGCCGTTCTCATTGTCATCCTCGCCCGCGTCCTGCCCCAGACGAGCATCTACCGGCGTTTCATCCTCTCCACTACCAACCCGCCCGGTCCGTCGCTTGCCGGCGAGCCGCGCGCGTTTCTGACCTCGTTGCCGTTGAGCCCGGGAATGCGCGGCCGCTCCCTCACGACACTGCGTCCGAGCGGGAAAGCGGAGTTCGCCGAGCACGTGGTCGACGTCGTCACCGAGGGGGAATTCATCGCCGCCGAAACCCCGGTCGCAGTCGTCTCGAGCGACGGAATGCGGGTGGTTGTTAAGGGAGCTGGTTGATCCCGCGTGCCGTCCGGGCTCGGGAAAGAAAAAACCCGCGGGATTGCCTCAGCAGAGCGGTTGCTCGGAGCGGGGACTGACGCGAAATAAATCTTGGAAGTGTCCAGGCCGCTCTTTCTCCTTGCCCCCGGCGCCGGTGCGCCTTCTTCGCATCCGTGGATGCAGCGCTGGAAAGCGCGGCTCCAGGAAACAGGCGAAGTCGAGACTTTCGATTACGATTATATGCGGGAGGGCCGTGGACGGCCGGATCGCCTCCCGCAACTGATCGCGACCCATCGTGCGGCCCTGGCCGCGGCGCGAAACAAATCCGATTCCGACGCTCCTACTTTTCTCATCGGCAAAAGCATGGGTGGTCGAATCGGTTGTCATCTCGCGTTGGACGAGAAGGTGAGCGGCGTTATTTGCCTTGGTTACCCGCTCTGCGCCATGGGCGACCGGAACAAATTGCGCGATGAAGTTCTTCGCGCCTTACGCACCCCGATTCTTTTCGTGCAGGGAACGCGCGATTCGCTCTGTCCGCTCGATCTGCTCGCCGAGGTGCGGGTAGAGATGACCGCTCCGAATTTTCTCCATCTCGTCGAAGGCGGCGACCATTCGTTAGGGGTGAGCAAAAGGCAGTTGAAGTCGGCTGGCGAAACACAGGCCGAGAGCGAGCGGCGCATCCTCGCGGCTATCGCTGACTTCGTGGAGACGAACTCTCCTTGATCGTCGGTTGGCACCAGCGCCTAACCGTTTATCTTTGCGCTCATGGCTACGGAAGTGGAAGCAATCGACCTCGAACAACTGCGCGCCCGGGTAGGCGAACTGCGGAGGTTTCTTTGACCTCCCGACACTGCAATCCCGCCTAACGGAACTCGAGACGCGGATGGCGGCCGCGGATTTCTGGTCCAATCGCGAACGCGCTCAGGGAGAGGTCGAGGAGGTCTCGCGCCTGCGCGGCTTGATCAACCCGATGCAGGAACTGCAACGTGCCTTCGACGACTTCGAGGCGCTGCAACAGCTTGCCGCGGAGGAAACCGAGCCGGCCGCGCGCGCCAGCGCGGAAAAGGAGATCGCGAGCGAGCAGGAAAGCCTTTTGAAAAAGCTGGAGGCTTTCGAGCTGCGCCAGTTTCTCTCTGGCGAGAACGACGCTTCCAACGCCTTCCTCACCATCCACTCCGGCGCCGGCGGGACCGAGTCGTGTGATTGGGCCGACATGCTCCTGCGGATGTACCAGCGCTGGATTGAAAGGAGCGGTTTCAGCGCGCAAACGATCGATATTCAACAGGGCGACGAGGTCGGGATCAAATCGGTTACGCTCCTGGTCAGCGGCGAATATGCCTACGGCTACCTGAACACCGAGCGCGGCGTGCATCGGCTGGTTCGCATCTCGCCCTTTGATGCAAACAAGCGGCGACACACCTCCTTTGCCAGCGTCGATATCACCCCGGAAATTGCCGACTCCGCGCCGATCGAAGTGAACCCGGCCGACATCACGGTCGACACTTTCCGGGCCGGCGGCAAAGGTGGCCAGAACGTGAACAAAGTCGAAACTGCGGTGCGGATTGTGCACCAGCCAAGCGGCATCGTGGTCGCCTGCCAGGCGGAACGCAGCCAGGGGCGCAACCGCGAGCTGGCCATGAAAATGTTGAAGGCGAAGCTTTATGAGATCGAGCAGGATAAGAAGCGCGCCGAGATCGACCGGCAGTACGGAGAAAAAGGGGATGTAGCCTGGGGCAGCCAGATTCGCTCGTATGTTTTTCAGCCCTACCAAATGGTCAAGGACCACCGCACCGGAGCGGAAACGAGCAACGTCCAGGCGGTCATGGATGGTGACATCGATTTGTTTATCCAGGCGAAACTGCGCGGCCAAAAAGCGACCAAGGGCAGCGAGCCTAACGAAGTGACCTAACGAGAGGCTGCTTCCCAGAACTACACTATCGGCAGGAGTGGAAATTTGCGTCCCAGCACCGCCGCGCTCGGTGCGCCTAACCAGTTCTCCAGGACGCTCCCGTAAACGCTGCGAAAATCGGTATTAAACTTCAAGTCGCCGTTATCGAGATCCGTCAGGCTTGGGTATTTGCCGTACAACCCGGGTTTGACCTTCCCCCCGAGGACGAACATAGGCGCGGCCGCGCCATGATCGGTGCCGCCATTGGCGTTTTCCTGCACCCGCCGGCCGAACTCGCTGAAAGTCATCAGCAATACCCGCTCGAAATTGCCCTGCTGCTTCAGGTCTGCCACGAACGCGCTTAAGGCATCATTTAGTTCGGTCATGAGCCGATCGTGCGCATTGAGTTGCCCGGCATGGGTGTCGAATCCACCCTGGCTGGCGTAGTAAACCCGGGTCGTTAGGCCGCCGCCGATCATGCGGGCAATCAGGCTTAGGCTGTTGGCCAGTTGTCCCTTCGGATAGGGGACGCTGGATTTCGAGCGACGCGCGATCTCGAGAATTTTGTCGGAACTGATCTGCGCATCGAGCGCGGTCCGTTGCAGAAAATCGGCTGTGCTCAGATTTGAGGTGGTGGCGCCGGATATGGCGCCGATCGATCCGCCTTCTGGCGCAGCCAGCGCGCTCTCTTCGTTAGGCTGAAGCAGTTGCCGATAAAAGGTCTCCTCGTCATCCCTGGCCCCGCCGCGCTTTGGGTTGCTCTTGAACCGAAATTGTTCCGGCTGGGAGAAAACCACGCCGGTCGGAGTGCGGGCGGTGAACGCTTGTGGCGTCTCGTTGCTGATCGCAACCCCGACCGTCGGATCGGCCCCGGCGCAGCAATTGTCGAAGTAGCGGCCGAGCCAGCCTTCCCGTTCGGCTTTCTCCGCATCAGATGCCGTCTGCCAGATTTCCGTGGAACGAAAATGCGAGCGATTCGGATTGGGATACCCGACGCCCTGAATGACCGCGAGGTGGCCATCGTCGAAAAGCGATTTTAGACCCCGGAGTTTCGGGTTGAGCCCGGCATAGGAATTAAGTCGCAGGATCTTATCCGCGGGCAGTGCCAGCTTCGGCCGGGCCCGGTGGTAGGCGTCGTCGGCGAACGGGGTGACCATATTGAGGCCATCGTTACCCCCGGCCATCTGCAGGACGACGAGGATGGTCCCATCTTTGCCGGTCGTGATCTGGGTGAAAGAGTCGGCCGCCAGGGCGTCGAGCGCGAAGAAGGTCTTCTCCAGAAAGATCGGAAGAGTCCAGGAAGCGGCTGCGCCGAGAAAGGAGGTGCGCAGGAAACGGCGGCGAGTGTGCAGAGTCGAAGCGGTCATCTTAATCGTTAGGCGTTAGGTCAATTGATATTGCGGTGTGCTCATCATCAGGTGCATGAGCCGGCGAATGGTCTCGTCCCCCCGGTCGGATCCGCGGCTTTTCAGGTAGGCGAGAAAGGTGGCACTCTGCGCCGAAGTCGGCGGTGCCTGGTAAAGCCGTTGCGCGAGATGAGCGATGAGTTCCTCCGGTTGTTTGCGCAAGTGGTCTGGAACGATATCGGCCAGGCTAACCGGTTTTCGTCGCATCGCGGAAGGCGCGTTGGGATGACCGGCGGTGCCGTTGAGCAGATAATTCGCGAAGTTGTAGCGGAAAAGCAGCGTTGAAGTGACTGATCCACGATTTGCCGCCATCCCATCCCTTTACATTGGGCGGCGCAAACGGGACCTGGCCCATTTTGCGCAAGGCTGGCTGGGTGACGTGGGCAGGGGGCAATTCGGTCCCGAGTAAATGACAGGTCTGGATGAGAAACTGGATCGGGCTTTTGATCTGCGAACGGATGACAGCGTCGGAATAAAATTGTTCGGCACTGAAGAGCTCCCGCAGGACCGGCCGCACTTCGAATCCGTGATTTTGCAAGGAGCCAGCGACCGCGTCGATGAGCGGCGTTGCCGGCTCGTCCTGGACGAAAAAGCGGCAGAGCTTAAGGCCGATCAGGGCCGGGCAGGCAGGTTGCTGCAGGATGATGTCGAGAATGTCGTCACCTGAAAAATCGCCGGACTTTCCCATGAATGTCTTCCGACCGGCATCGTGCAAAGCGGGTTCGTAGCGAAATTGCTGACTGCGCAGATCGAGCCGATAGCCGGTAAAGGCGCGGGCCGCCTCCCGGATGTCCTGCTCGGTGTAATGGCCGATCCCGAGGGTGAAAAGCTCCATCACTTCGCGCGACCAGTTTTCGTTAGGGTGAGCTGCGCTGCTCTGGGCCAAATCGAGGTAAATCATCATCGCCGGGTCGCGCGCGACCTCGTGTAACAGAGTGGCGAAATTGCCGAGAGCGTGGCGGCGGAAGGTTTCGTTTTGCAGCCACATCCAGTGAACGTTCTTGACCTTCTGCACGCTGCTCGCGAAGTGGCCATGCCAGAAAAGCGTCATCTTTTCGACCAGTGGCGAGTCGCTCTTCCGCATCCGCCTGAGCCACCACATCCCGAGATCGAGTAGATCAGCGCGTCGTTCTTTGAAAATTTCGCGGACCTTCTCTCTTCTTTCGGCTGGATTCCTCCGCAACGCCTTCAATCGGCGTCGTCGATCGTGGAGATTGTCCGGCTGGCGCCAGGGAGCGCCGTCATTTTCTTCTCCAGGCGGTTCCTCGGGCGGATGAAGTAAGTGTTTTAACGTCGCTTCCATTCCAGCCTGGTGCGCTGCCGCGATCTCGTTAGGGACAGCGCCAAAACCGGCACGATTCAGAAGATGGGCGGCGGCCGCGGGGGTCCACCCTGAGGCTGGGAGTGGAGTCAACATCGGATGAAAGGCGACATGGTGGACTTTCCGGTAGATGACAACGGAACGCACACCGGGGTTACAAGTTGTTTGGCCTGCATGATCGCGCGAGTGCGGTGAGATAAAACAAGTGACGAGGCTGAATCCGCGTAGACATTCTCTCGCTAATTCGGCAAGCCTAAGCGCATGCCCAAGTACCAACCGACTTCTCGCCGACCGATCGCTGAGGTCTTTCGGTGGACGGCACGAAGCGCGACCCGCTGGTGCGTGCAGGTTGGAATCCACGCGGATGCGATTTCCTATTTTTCGATGGTGGCGGCGGCCGCGGCCGGGCTCTGCTTCTGGCAATCGGCCCGTCATCCGGCCCTCTTGCTGGTCGCACCGCTCTGCTGCGCACTTCGCCTTTGGTGCAACATGCTCGACGGGATGGTTGCGCTCGCCGCCGGGAAGGCGAGCTGGCGCGGTGAAGTGCTGAACGATTTGCCGGACCGCGTCTCCGACCTGCTGATTTTTGTGGGCGCGGCGCAGAGTGGGTGGATGCATCCGCTCTTTGGTTACTGGGCGGCGCTGATGTCGTTAGGCACGGCCTACGTCGGGATGCTGGGGCAGGCGGTGGGGGTGGAGCGAGAATTCAGCGGGCTGATGTCGAAGCCCTGGCGAATGGTCGCGCTTGGGCTCGGATCCTGGACGACTTACGCGCTCTGGCGTTGGCATGAGGGCGACGATTCAATCGGAGGTTTGCGCGCCCTGGAGTGGACGTGCCTCGTGGTCATCGGCGGCTGTTTACAGACGTGCGGGCAACGGCTCGCCAGAATTCTGCGCGCCTTGAAACGGAAGAGCACCTGATGTCTGCCTCGGCCGCACTGCACGATCCAATCTTCCGGACCTATCTGGGGCTGGTGCTCGGCTTGCTCCTCGGTGCCGGGCTACTTCTTCTTTTCTTGCGTTTGGTTTTTCGACTTGATCTCGGCAGCGTCTGGAAAACCTACCTTTCGTGGTTGTGGATGGGGCCACTCGTCGCAGTCTGTGTTTTTTCCGGCCGCCTTCCATTCATCCTCGGGGTCACCGCCGTCTCTCTCCTGGCCGTTCGGGAATTCGTTAGGCAAACTGAGCTGAAAAACGATCGCTGGCTGAGCGCCGTTGTTTATGCGGCTAGCGCGGCAGTTGGGATCGCGGCGATCACTGGGATGAGATTCGGGGCGCTGCCTTGGTTAGGGTTGCTGCTGCTAAGCCTAGTTCCGATCCTGCGTAACCGTGTTGCCGGAGCGCTTCCGCGAGTGTCGTTAGGCATGCTCATTTTCATGAGCGCCGGCTGGATGTTTGGCCAGCTCGGGTTGTTGGCCAATTCCGGCAACGCCTACGGCTATATCTGCTTCCTCCTCTTCGCCACGGAGGTGACCGATGTGGCGGCGTTTACCTTTGGGAAAATTTTTGGGCGCCACTTTTTACGGCGCGAGATCAGCCCCCGCAAAACCTGGGAGGGCGCCCTCGGCGCTCTGGCCGTCGCGCTCGCCCTGTCCTGGCTGCTGCGCTTTTCGTTTCCCTTTTTTGGCACCCGCGAGCTCCTTCTTACCGGCTTGATCGTGGGCCTCGGTGGGCAATTGGGAGATCTGGTTTTCAGTGCCTGGAAACGCGATCTTGGCCTGAAGGATTGGAGCGCCGCCATCCCGGGCCATGGCGGCGTGCTCGATCGCATCGACAGTCTCATCTTCGTGGCGCCACTGTTCATCTGGATGTCGACCTATTATCATCCGGGAAGATGATACGATCGGGTCAGAGCGCGGCGCTCACCATGGAAAGAAGGGCGGTGGAGCGGTTGCGCCGCTTCCCGCGGGAGCGGACGGCATTTGTCGATGCGCTCCGGGTTGCGCTCGCCCTGCTCGTCCGGGCTTTACTCCGTCTCTATCTGCGCTTCGAGATCGTGGGAAAGGAAAATCTGCCGCATGACCCTCAGTCGTTTGTGCTGGTGGCGAATCATGCCAGCCATCTCGACAGCGTCTGCCTGCTCCTTGCGCTCCCTTTGCGCCGCCTGCCGCGCACATTTCCGGTCGCGGCCGAGGATTATTTTTTTCGTAGCCTCGCCCGGACCTGGCTGGCTGCGATCCTGATGAATGCCTTGCCCTTTGGCCGGCAAATGCGAGTCCGGGAAAGTCTCGCTACCTGCCGGCAATTGCTCGCGCAGCCGGGGAACGTCTTGATAATTTTCCCGGAGGGCACGCGCTCGCGTGATGGCGAGATGCGAAGTTTCAAGCCAGGCGTCGGTGCGCTCGTGGCGGGGCGCGAGGTGAACGTGTTGCCCTGCTATCTGGAGGGCGCTTTCCGGGTTTGGCCTAAGGGGCGTCGCTTTCCGCGCCCCGGAAAGGTGCGGCTGATCATCGGCCGCGCGCGCCAGTTTGCGGAGGAGGCGGCAGCGGACATGGTCGCCGCGGAACTGCGCTTGGCGGTGGAGGACCTGAAGCATGGACGCGCTTGAGCGGACGATGACGAGCTGGGACGGCCTCGAGCTGTTCTACCGGGCCTGGCTGCCGGAGGAAGGAAAAGCGGATCGAGCTCTGATCCTTTTTCATCGTGGCCACGAGCATTCCGGCCGCTGGCAGGAAACGGTGGAGTCGTTAGGCTTGGAGCAAGTCGCCATCTTTGCCTGGGACGCACGCGGGCATGGCCGATCGCCCGGGAAACGAGGCGCGGCCCACGATCTGACCGATCTGATCAAGGATGTCGATGCGTTCGTTAGGCATATAGCGGAGCGATATGAGATCCCGCTCGAGAACGTGATCCTGCTCGCGCACAGTCTGGCCGCGGTCACGGTGGGAGCGTGGGTGCACGATTACGCGCCCCCGATCCGAGCCCTCATTCTGGCGACGGCCGCGTTTGAGGTGAAACTTTACCTGCCGTTGGCGGTGCCCGCGCTCCGTTTGCAGCAGAAGCTTTTCGGGGGCGGAGAGGTAAAGAGTTACGTGCGGGCGAAGATGCTCACCCACGACCGGGTGGAAGCGGCCCACTACGAGTCCGATCCGCTGATTTTTCGGCAGATCGCGATCAACCTGCTGATTGATCTGCACGAGACCGCGCAGCGTCTGGTGGCGGATGCGGGGGCGATCAATGTTCCGACCCTGATGCTCGCGGCCGGACGGGACTGGGTCGTTAGTCTGGCGGCGCAACGAGAATTTTTTAACAGGCTCTCCTCCCCGTTGAAGCAGATGCACGTCTTCCCTGCGATGTATCATGCGATTTTTCATGAAGTGGAGCGCGCCCAGGTGATCGAACGCGTGCGCGAGTTCGTTAGGGAGCGTTTTGCGGAACCGCCCCGCGCGATCACACTCCGGGCGGCCGATCGCTACGGCTACATGTGGGAGGAATTTGAGCGGCTCAAGTTGCGGGGCGGTCCGCAGTTCGTCGCGCTGAAGGCGGCGGTGAAGATGGCCGGTCGATTCAGCAAGGGAATCGAGATTGGCTGGTCGCACGGTTTCGATTCCGGGATGTCGCTTGATTACGTCTATGAAAACATCCCGCAGGGTTCATCCCGCCTCGGAAGGTTGATCGACGCCCACTATCTCCGGAGCGTCGGCTGGCGCGGGATTCGGCAGCGAAAGGCGAATCTGGTGACGGTTTTGCGGCGCGTGACAGAAGAAACCCACGCTGCCGGGAAGCGGGTGCATATCCTCGACATCGCGGCCGGGACCGGGCGTTACGTCTTGGAAGTGATGAAGGCGCTGCCCGAGATCCCGATGAGCGCGTTGTTGCGTGACTACCGGCAGGTGAACGTGGAGGTCGCGCAAAAGGACGCGGCCGAATGCGGCCTGAGCAACGTGCAAACGCAGGTGGCCGATGCCTTCGATCGTGCGTCACTGGGCGAGCTCCAACCGCGGGCCACGATTGGCATTGTCTCCGGGCTTTACGAACTTTTCCCGCCAAACGATCGCGTGCTGGACTCGTTAGGCGGTTTGGCGGAGGCGATCGAACCGGGCGGTTACTTGATTTACACAAATCAGCCTTGGCATCCGCAACTGGAGTTCATCGCGCGCGTCCTGCGCAACCGCGAAGGCAAACCATGGATCATGCGCCGGCGCACGACTGCGGAAATGGACGAGCTGGTGCGTGCGGCCGGTTTCGAAAAGGAAACCATGGAAATCGATCGCTGGGGGATGTTCACCGTCTCTGTGGCGCGTCGCGTTCGCCCCTGAAAACGAACGATTCAGTCTCGCGCTGGCACGCCCTGGCGGTCTCCGCGGCGCTGTCGGCGCTTTTCCTCGCCGTCTACGGAGGTTGTCTTTGGATCACCTCCCGGCGCGAGGACGTAGGTGTTTTCTACTTCTCTTGGGAGCGTTCAATCCCCTTCGTCCCATTCATGATCCTGCCCTATCTCTCGATCGACCTCTTCTTCGTGGCCGCTCCCTTCATCATCCGCCGGGGAGACGACCTGAGAATTTATACTCGGCGGGTAGTCTGCGTGATTTTGGTGGCTGGAATCTGCTTCCTCCTTTTCCCGCTCCGCTATGCATTTCCGCGACCGAGCACCCCCGGTTGGCTGGGCGCGATCTTCGATGGCTTCCGCGCTCTGGACGCTCCTTACAACCTCTGTCCCTCGCTCCACGCGGCCCTCCTTCTTTTGTTGGGCCTCACCTACGCCTCAAATCTCCGCGGGATCACACGCGCCGTCGTCCTGACCTGGTTTGGGCTCATCGCCCTTTCTCCGCTCCTGACGCACCAGCATCATGTCGTGGACATCGTGGGAGGCATTCTTCTCGCCGCGGTTTGCAGCGCGCTGATTGGAGGAAAGTTTTCCCTCGCTTCTCGGGCGCGAAAGCCATAAAGAGGCCGCGGTATGAACTACAACGAGTTAATTCAGCTCTATTTCGACCGCTCGACCGCGATGCAGAATTATTGGAATCTCTATGTCTTGGTCGTCGGCGGGATCCTCGCCTTTTCGTCCCTCCGGAAACAGCACGCAGCCGTCACTACACTGTTGGTTTGCATTCTCTTTGCGCTTTTTGCTTACAACAATCTCGGAGCGATGAAAGATTGCACCGCACAGCGTTTTGCGGTGCTGGATTCGATCAGGCAATTCGATGCCAACGGCGGCGCCACGACTAACCCCCGCGCAGTGCGCGATCGTCTCGAGCCGACCTTGACTCCGGCCACTTGGAGCAGCGTGAAAGTGACTCACCTGACGAGCGATGTTCTGACGATCGCCGCTTTAATCGCGATGGAGTTGCGCCGCCGTACCTTGCGCGAAGCGTTGCACGTCTCTTAAACCGGATGGGTGGCACTGCTCGGACTTACCACATCGTGCCGTCTTGTTCTTGGTTGGACCGTTGGACGCTTATTGACGCTCTGGCCCGCATCCTCCGAAGGCTTTTGATTCTTTTTTCGATCCTCGCGCTCGCGCTGGGTGTTCCGGCGGTTCAAGCGAATCCGGTAGGGGACTTTTTCAAGAATGTCGGCCGCACTCTTTCGAAGTTTGGAAAAAGTTCGCCCGCACCGAAAAAAACGCGCAAGTCTTCCGCCACAAGCCGGAAAGAAGCGGCGGAGCCGGAATCCAGGCCGCCCACTCCGATCGCCACGCCGGCGCCGACCCCGATTCCGATGGAGGTTCGGCCGGCGACCAGCGCGGCGCCTTCCGGCGAGCAGGCGCGGGATGTGCCCTATGGGGTGGTGGTTCCCGACCGGCCGGGATTGGTGAAGAGCCCCTATGCGCCGAGCGCGGGCCTGGTGGATGTGCGAGCGTTTCCCAGCTCGACCGAGGTGATGGATCCCTTCACCGGCAAAATCTTTCTCACTCCCTAGCGGAGCCTGGAAAAATTGCCAAACCCTCCTTCAAAATCGAAGGCGGCCTGACTCTTGCTACCTTTGCAAGAGAGAGAATGAAAAACAGTTTGAGAATCCTGACGGTGGAGGACGAGACGGCTGTGACGCAGTTGTTGGCCTTGGTGCTCTGCGGTCCAAATTGCAAAGTGACGGCGGCGGCCGACGGCTGGGAAGCGCTGGCCAAGATCGACGCGGCGGCTCACCCCTTCGATGTTGTGATTACCGATCATAATATGCCGCGGGTGACCGGTCTCGATCTTGTTAGGCAATTGCGGAAACGCGACTTTGCCGGGAAAATTGTGGTTCTCTCGGCGTTTTTGAATGAAGAGAACACGCGTGCGTACACAGCGCTGGGAGTTGATCTGATGCTCGCCAAACCTTTCGACATGGATGAGCTCCGCCACGCCATCGAAGTCCTGACAACTGAGGCGCTGGTTTTGGCGCAGCGCGCGACGGGTTGATCATGGGAAATTCACTCAAGATTTTGTCCGTGGACGACGAGCCTTCGATCGCCCAGTCGATGCGCTTCATTTTTGAACGACCGACCTACGAGCTGGCCAGCGCGCAGGATGGTAAAGCGGCCCTCGCCCGCCTGGCGGCTGACCCGAATCCTTTCGACGTTATCATCACCGACAACAACATGCCGGGCGTCTCTGGAATCGACCTGGTTCGTGAACTACGCGCCAGTGAATTCCCGGGCAAAATCATGGTTTTGTCTGCGCATCTCTCGACCGAACTGCGGGCGGCTTACGAAGAGTTGAAGGTGGATGCGATGATCGATAAGCCCTTTAACATCGAAACGCTTCGGCAGACGCTGGATCATCTCGCCGCCTAGAACTCTCTCCGCCCGCCTTGGACGGATTAAAAATCGAACCGCATCAGCCATTGGCTGAGCGGGTCTTGCGCAAAACCGAGGGGGAGAAAAATCTCTTTCCCTAAGCTTTCTGGAAACAACGGGCGCGCGGCGAATTCTCGATCCGAGTGTTGCTGGATGATCGCCGCCAGAGTTTCGAGCGACGAGACGGCGTGAATGCGAATCGGTCCAGCGATGCCCGGATCGCTGATCACAGTCGAACCATTCTCGGAAGCGTAGGTGAGCGCCGAAGACATCTTGGCAATGGCATGCCGCGAGATCTGCCAGGGCAGATCGGGAAACTCTCCAGCAGCGGGGCGCTGGCTTGCGATCGCGAGCGAGATTTCAGTGGGTGCCGCCGCGACAGGACGATCGAGCACGCCAGCCATACGGCGCCAGCCACACAGCCGAGTTAGGGAACGGAATCCTGCTCGTTGGTAAAGCCCGCAGGCCGGCGGATTCTGTTCGATCACCTCCAGCATCATTGTTCGGTCGCCACGTGCCCCGGCTTCTTCGAGGAGATGCTGCAAGAGGCTACGCGCCACGCCGCTGCGGCGGACGGAAGCGATCACGCCCATCCCGGCAAGCCGGGAGATTTCGCCGGTGCGCGAGATATAGCCAAACCCACAGAGACCGGTCGCACCTTTGGCAAAACGGCTGTAGCAAAGGTCGATCCCCTGCCCGCAGAGGAAAGTGCTCAAGCCGGCACCGTCCATTGCGAACGAGCCCCCTACATAACCGGCAAACGCTTCGCTGAAGAGCTGCGCTTGCTCGTCGAGCGAGATTTGGTGCGCTGGAACGATCGAGGTTACGGCCGTCCGTCCAGTTTCATCTGCCATACCAAGCTAGGCTGTAGTTCCCGCGAGCCCGAGGCGCTCGGCGTCGCCTTCCAGAGCGGTGATCACACCCGCGATCACTTCTTCGAGCGGTAGGTTCATTTCCGCTGCGCCGCGCTCGATATCCTCGCGCTTCACCGCCCGGGCAAACGCCTTGTCTTTCATCTTTTTTCGAACCGCTGCGACGTCCACTTCGCGGATGCTTTTCGACGGACGAACCCGCGCCACGGCCATGACGAAGCCACTCAATTCATCCACCGCGTAGAGGGATTGTTCGAGCGGCGTCACGCGGGCGACATTTGCATAATCCGCGTGCGAAAGGATCGCGCGACAAACTTCCTCACTCCAACCCTGTGCGCGCAACCATTCTACGCCGACAAAGGGATGACCTTCGCTCGGATTCTGTTCCTGGTTGGGATGGCGCTCGTAATCCATGTCGTGTAACAACCCGACCGCTTCCCACAGGTCGGGGTCGCCCCCGCGTAACGAGGCGAAGTGGCGCATCGAGTCCGCCACGGCATAACAATGTTTGCGCAGACTCTCGGATTGAACCCATTCGTGCAGGATCGGAAGAGCGCGATCAGCGAGCGAAGACATCAAGAATCAAACGCTGCGCTGTAGGACGACAGTTTGCTCGCTCCGCTCAGCGACCTCAAAGCCGAATCGTTCCAGCAATCGGACCGCCGGGCTGCTCGGGCCAACCTTGAGCGAGATCGACGCCATTTGTGGATTCGCCCGCACCAACTGAGTGAGGAGCGAAGCACCGATGCCACGCTGGCGATGGCCCGACTTGACGACAAAGGCCAATTCCGGGACAGGCTCGTCGGGCTTAATTTCCAACGGCGCGCGCAGCCAGACGGCTCCGAGCAAGGTGGCGTCGTCCTTGTCATGCGCGACGAATCCCTGGTCGTTAGGGCCTCCCCAGCCTTCGACGTAGCGCGCATATTCCGGGCGATGCACGATCTCGCGGTCGGGTGCATCGCTGCCGGGCGAACTCAGTGCCTGGTAGACCATTTCCCACAGGATGGTTTCATCCTGCGGAGTGAGCGGGCGAAGGACGTGCTCGGAGCGGGTAAACATTTGGCCTTCATCGTTCTCTTCCTTGCCCGGATTGTCCAGCGCCCGGTGGGCCAAAATTCAAGAACGAAAGAGCTGATTGAGATCGTCGGTTTTTGCCCCGCCCTCCAGCGCCGCAAAGTTACCTTCGGCCATCGCGCTGGCGGCACGGATGAATTTCCCCCAGGCGGCCAGGGCGAGGCCGGAGCCGACGGAAATTCGCCGCACTCCCAGATCAGCAACTTGCGCGAGCGAAAGCTGCGCGTTGAACCCCGAGACCAGGACATTAACCGGTTTCGGGGCCACCGCCCTAACGACGGCGTTGATTTCCTCCGGCTTGCTCAAGCCCGGGGCGTAAAGGCAATCAGCCCCGGCTTCAGCGTAGGCGACGAGACGCCTCAGGACCGTGGGAAGAGGATCCGGGTGCTCAACCAGGAAAGCTTCGCAGCGGCCGGTCAGGACGACAGGAAGCTTCGAGGCGTCAATCGCCGTCCGAGCCGCGCGGAGGCGAGCAATTGCGGCCTCTTCTTGGTAGAGATCTGCGCTGCCGGTCGAGTCCTCGATCGAGAGTCCGGCGACCCCAGCCGCGATGCAACGATCGACGTTGGCGGCTACTTCTTCGGGTGCATCCGCAAAGCCGTTGAGAAAATCAGCGTTGACGGGAAGCGCAGTGGCGGAGACAACCTCGCGGATATGGACGAGCATTTCGTCTCGTGGCACCCCGCCATCTGGTTGCCCGCGACTAAAAGCGTAGCCGGCCGAAGTAGTGGCGAGCGCCTTGAAACCAAGATGGCGCAAATAGATGGCTGTCCCGATATCCCACGGGTTCGGCAGGATAAAGCAGCCCTCCGTGTGCAGTTTACGAAAGGTCGCGATCGCGGAAGTTTGGGCTTGAGACATAACAGGAATCTATATTGGGATCTGCCTCCGCTGCTAGTTGCGGTCCGCGAGATATTTCCGTGTCCCTCTCAAATGTCCGGCAATCGGCGGTTTTTGAAATCGAGTCATGATTGGGCCTTCAAATTGCTGACTTTTTTTGGATCATTCTGCTCATGACCGGCCTCGTCAGCATCATTATCCCGACTTTTGATCGTCCTCGCTATTTGCGAGAGGCGATCGATGCGGCTTTGGCCCAGACTTATTCCGACGTCGAGGTGCTGGTTTTTGATAACGGCACATTGGATGAAACACTGGCGGTCGGTGAAGAGGCAGCGCGCCGGGATTCGCGAGTCCGTTTTCGACGCAACCAGCGTAACCTTGGCATGTCGGCCAATTTCAATGCCCTCGGAGAAGCGGCCCGCGGAGAATTTTTGGTCGCGATCGGGGACGACGATCGCTTGCTGCCGGAGTTTGTCTCTCACCTTGTTGCGGCCATGACGCCTGATGTGCGCGTCGCATTTTCTAATCATTACCTGATCGATTCCGAAGGCCAGAGGCTTGAGCAGGAAAGCGTCGTCTATAATCGCCAATACGGACGCGATATGTTGCCCACAGGCGTTCTTCGGAACCCGGAAGAGGCGGCCTGGCAGCAATCGATCCCGATGTCGGCCTCGCTTTTGCGCACCGCCGACATGCAACGGCTTCGTTTTCGCGAGGACTTGAACACGCCGGATGCAGAGTTCTTCATTCGCCTCGCGACGGAAGGTGCGCGCTTTATTTTTCTACCGGATTACCTGATGGAATACCGGGTGCACCTCGGGGCCGAAACGGCGAGCGGCCTGTGGAGTGAAAAACTGGTCGACTGTCTGACGCCCTTGGAGGTCAGGCCCGAGATCGAATCGTGCAAGCGCCACTTTCTGACCCCGATCGTGGTCAACGCGGTCAGCCGCTCGTTGCAGCAGGGGAATATGGAGATGGCGCGGAAATTTCTCCGGAACCAATATTATCCGAGCCGCAGCGCCGCGGAGGCGGGTAGCGGCGGTAGCCTTCCGCTAAGGCACGCATTGGGAAGTTTGTTGCAGAGTTTTTGCGCTAATCTGCCGGCTTCTGTGGGAGCGCCGATATATCGAACGGTCCGGCGTCTTAGCCCACGGGGCTTCGCCCGAAATTAAGATGGCCGAACGCATGTCGCTATTCTCCGGCCAGACCGTTTTTGTCTCCGGCGCGAGCGGTGGAGTAGGAGAGGCAGTCGCGCGGCAGCTTGGCGAACAGGGCGCGACCGTTTGTCTGTCGGGTCGTAATCGGAAACGCTTGGAGGAGATCGCGGCGCGTTTGCCGGAGAAGAAGAGTCAGTGTTATCCCGCCGACCTGACGGTAGCGCGCGAAGTGGAGGCGGCGACGAAACAGCTCCTCGAGAAGAATGAACGCCTCGACGCCCTGGTCCACTGCGCCGCCGTCATTGCCCTGGCGCCGATCGCAACCGCGGCGACGTCGGACTTCGAAAATCAGTTCCAGACCAATGTGCTCGGTCCGTTTCGTCTCACCCAATTGCTCTTGCCAGCGCTGATTGCCTCCCGCGGGCAAATCGTCTTTATCAACTCCAGCGCCGGTCGCCGGGCACGTGCCGGCGTCAGTCAATATGCCGCCACCAAGCACGCGCTCGCGGCGGTCGCCGATAGTCTCCGCGAAGAGTGCAACAGCGCGGGCGTGCGGGTTTGCAGCCTCTTCCTTGGCTCCACTGCCACACCGATGCAGGCTGCGATCAGGGCGGAGCAGAAGCGTCCTTACAACCCCGCGGAACTGATCCAACCCGACGATGTCGCGCAGACCGTCCTTGCCATTCTGGCCCTGCCTCCGACTGCGGAGGTGACCGAAGTGGCAATGCGTCCGACGAAGAAGGCGTGATTGCTGCTCTGGGAAAAAAGCCGATCTGGACTCTCAATGAAGATACTTGTCACGGGCACTGAAGGATACCTTGGATCGCTTCTCGCTCCCATCTTGATGCGGGAAGGTCACGAACTCCTCGCCGTCGACACCGGCTTTTACAAAAGCGGTTGGCTTTATCACGGCTCATCTATCACACCCGCGACCTTGAGTAAGGACATTCGACAAATTACCACCGATGATCTCCAAGGGATCGAAGCGATCGTCCATATGGCCGAACTCTCGAACGATCCGACCGGCGAACTGGCGCCTCATATTACTTACGAAATCAATCACAAGGGTTCTGTCCGCCTCGCCGCGCTGGCCAAGAGCGCGGGTGTGGAACGCTTTGTCTATATGTCTTCCTGCAGCGTCTACGGACTCGCCGCGGAGGGTTACGTCACCGAAGAATCACCGGTGAATCCACAGACGGCCTACGCCGTTTGTAAGACACTCGTCGAACGCGATCTCAAGCCCATGGCCGACGACCGCTTTTCCCCGACCTTCCTGCGCAACGCCACTGCGTATGGTGCATCTCCGCGCATGCGATTCGACATCGTGCTCAATAACCTCGCGGGCCTGGCCTGGACGACGAACGAAATCAAGATGGTAAGCGATGGAACCCCCTGGCGACCGTTGGTTCACGCGCTCGATATCGCGCAAGCGATTGTTTGCGCCCTGAACGCGCCGCGCGATGTCATTCATAACCAGGTCTTCAACGTGGGCGAAACAACCCATAATTACACCATCAAGGAAGTGGCAGAGATTATCGCGGAGGTTTTCCCCGGCTGCAGGCTGTCCTTCGGCGATCAAGGGGCGGATAATCGAAGTTATCGGGTTTCATTCGATAAGATCAAGGCTGGATTGCCCGGCTTTCGCTGCACCTGGGATGCGCGGCGCGGTGCGCAACAACTACACGATGTTTTTCGACAGATTGATCTCAGCGCTGACCTTTTTAATGGTCGCGGATTTACCCGTTTGAAGCAGTTGGAGTATCTGATTCGAACAGAGCAAATCGATCAAAATTTCTTCTGGCGGGACGAATTCTCGTCGGGGAAAGATACCACTAACACGGCCAGGTGATTTTTACTGAAACTCCACTTAAGGGCGCCTTCCTTATCGACCTGGAACCGCATCAGGACGCCCGCGGCTTTTTCGCACGCACCTATTGCCGGCGTGAATTCGAGGCCCGCGGTTTGAACCCAACGATCTCCCAATGCAACTTTTCCTTTAACCAGAGTGCCGGAACGGTCCGTGGAATGCATTTTCAAAGTGCTCCTGGGGGCGAAACGAAGTTGGTGCGTTGCATTCGCGGCGGGATCTACGACGTCATCGTCGATCTACGCCCGAAATCGCCAACCTACCGCCAGCCTTTTTCGGTCGAGCTGAACGCAACGAGTTATCGTGCTCTTTTTATCCCGGAGTCATTCGCGCACGGGTTTCAAACGCTATCGGACGATGCCCTGATCGAATATCAGATGGGCGATTTCCACGCCCCGGATCTGGCCAGGGGTTTCCGCCATGATGACCCTGCATTTACCATTTCCTGGCCGCTCGCAGTGACGGTGATCTCCGAGCAGGACCTGGCCTGGCCACCTTTTTCCCGATGAGTGCGGTAGGCGCCGAAATGTACGCGCTCATCGCGCGACTTTATCCGATCTGCCGGAGTATCACCGGAGACGGCGTTCGCGAGACCTTACGGATAATCCAGGAGCAGATTCCAATCGAGCTGCGCGAAGTGCCTACCGGCACCCAGGTTCTCGATTGGACCGTGCCAAAGGAATGGAACATTCGCGACGCCTGGATCAAGGACGCGAATGGGGACCGACTGATCGATTTCCGCCAGTCCAATCTGCATGTGGTGAGCTATAGCTCTCCTCTTCGCCGTCGGATGCGATTGGCCGAACTAAGAGACCATCTTTTCACAATTCCGGCCCACCCGGCGTGGATTCCATACCGCACGAGCTATTACGCCGACAACTGGGGTTTCTGTTTGAGCGAAAACCAACTCGAAAAGTTGCAGGATGGGCCAGAATACGACGTCTGCATTGATTCCTCACTTAAAGAGGGGCACCTGACCTACGGCGAGTTACTCGTCAAAGGAGAGAGGGACGAGGAAGTGTTGATTTCTTGCCACGTTTGTCACCCTTCCCTGGCCGACGATAACCTCTCCGGCATTTCTCTCGCGGTCGAATTGGCACGACACCTGACACAGCTCCCTTTGCAGTACTCCTATCGCTTCTTGTTTATCCCCGGTACGATCGGTGCGATCACCTGGCTGGCGCAGAACGAAAAGGTCATCCCGCGCATCGGTCATGGTCTGGTTTTGACTTGTGTGGGAGACGCCGGGCAACTGACCTACAAGAAGAGCCGCCGGGGTGATGCGGAGATCGACCGTGCATTTGCTCACGTGCTTGAGCAATCGGGGGAGCCGCACCGGGTGGTCGACTTTTCTCCTTATGGCTATGACGAGCGGCAGTACTGTTCACCCGCCTTTAACCTTCCTGTTGGTTGCCTGATGCGGTCGCAACATGGCGAATTCCCTGAATATCACACCTCAGCCGATAACCTCGACTTCGTCCGGCCGGAGGCGCTGGCGGACTCTTTGGCTAAGTGTCTCTCAGTGGTTGACGTTTTGGAACACAATCGGTTTTACATTAATCAGGCGCCGAAGGGTGAGCCGCAGCTTGGGCGGCGAGGTCTCTATTCCACTGGGGCGGACCAGGAAGCGAATCGACTTCGACAAATGGCTCTGCTTTGGGTATTAAACTTATCCGACGGCGAGCATTGCTTGCTGAAGATCGCAGAGCGGTCATGCCTACCCTTCGCCGCCATCAAGGAAGCGGCCGCTTCCCTGGCTGCGACCGACCTGCTTTTGCCGCAATGAAGGTTGACTGCGCAGTTATTGGTGGCGGCATTGTCGGCCTGAGCGTTGCGATGGCCTTGTTGAA
The DNA here is from genome assembly GCA_963749935.1 of uncultured Verrucomicrobiae bacterium. Taxonomy (GTDB): domain Bacteria; phylum Verrucomicrobiota; class Verrucomicrobiia; order Chthoniobacterales; family UBA10450; genus Palsa-1392. Next base: position 84,207 of record CAVVOH010000004.1, on the reverse strand, counting down.
AAGACAGCCAGGATTACAGGTAGTTGTTCTCGAAAAGGAGGCCGAACTTGCTTTCCATCAATCCGGCCGCAATAGCGGTGTGATTCACTCGGGAATTTACTACAAACCGGGGAGTCTAAAGGCGCGTTTCGCCCGGGCGGGAAATCAGTCGATGATCCGGTTTTGCCAAGAACACGGAATCCGTCACGAAGTGTGTGGAAAGGTGATCGTAGCAACGAGTGAGGATGAGTTGCCATTCCTCGACAGACTCCATCGCCGCGGGCTAGAGAACGGGATCGAGGTTGTTGAGCTTTCCTTCGAAGAAGTGCGGGAGATTGAACCGCATGTTCGCTGCCTGAGAGGGATAAGAGTGCCCTCGACCGGTATTGTTAGTTTTCGTGAGGTGTGCGGCACCTATTCCGAACTCATCCAGAGCGAGGGTGGAAGCGTCAGAACCAAGGCTGAAGTCCTGGCCTTCCATCGCCAGAGCCGACTCCACATTCTGGAAACCTCCATCGGCGAAATTGAGTCTCGCTTCGTGATAAACTGTGGAGGCCTGCAAAGCGATCGCATCGCTCGGCGGGCTGGATTGAATCCGGGCGCGCGAATTGTTCCTTTTCGAGGTGAGTACTATGAGTTGGTGCGAGAAAAGACAGATCTTGTTAGGGGACTGGTCTATCCGGTACCGGACCCGGACTTTCCTTTTTTGGGAGTCCATTTTACAAGAATGATCGATGGATCGGTCCACGCAGGACCGAACGCAATCGTCGCTCTTCGGAGGGAGGGTTATCGCAAAACTGATTTCGGCCTTGGCGGCATGGTAGATATCGCGACGTATTCGGGATTCTGGCGTCTTGCACGGAAGCATTACCGGGCAGGGTTAAAGGAAGTCTACCGCTCTTTCAGCAAGAGAGCGTTCGTGAGAAGCCTGCAGCGGCTCATTCCTGAGATTTGTGCTGATGATTTGATTCCCTCGACTACTGGCGTGCGAGCCCAGGCCTTGCGGCCCGATGGAGAGTTGGTCGACGATTTTTTGATTGTGCGGGGGCCGGAATCCCTTCATGTCTGTAACGCTCCCTCACCGGCGGCGACCGCGTCGCTCGAAATTGGGTTGGCTGTCGCGGACCAGGTGCCTGAAATGCGCGGAAGCTTGGCGACATGCTAACCCAACCTCCCGCTTACTACCGTTGCCGGTTTTGCGGCGAACCGCTCCGCGAAACATTTGTCGACCTGGGTTTGTCGCCTCTCTGTGAAACCTATATCGATGTCGCTCAGCTCAGCGCCCCGGAATTGTTTTATCCCTTGCACAGTTTCGTCTGCGAGAAGTGCTTTCTGGTGCAACTGCCGGAACATGTCGGAGCGGGCGAAATCTTTGAGGAGTATGCCTACTTCTCATCTTACTCCGATAGTTGGTTGGCTCACGCCAGGAAGTATGTCGAAGATATCTCCAAACGATTCGGCCTTGATAGCCAATCGTCGGTCATGGAGATCGCAAGCAACGACGGCTATCTGTTGCAGTATTTTGTCGCAAAAGGGATCCCCGTTCTTGGGATCGAGCCGGCACGCAACGTCGCTCAGGTGGCGCTGGGGAAAGGTGTCCCGACTATTTCTTCATTCTTTGGGCGGAGGCTGGCGCGCGAATTGGCCAGCGGAGGGCAGCAGGCTGATCTGCTGCTGGGAAACAACGTCCTCGCGCACGTCCCTGATATTAACGATTTCGTCGCCGGGATGAAACTGCTCCTCCGGCCGAAAGGCGTTATTACGATGGAGTTCCCGCATTTGATACGGCTCATGGAGGAGAATCAATTTGATACCATCTATCACGAACATTTCTCCTACCTCTCCTTTACCACGGTCGCGAGTATCTTCTGCCGCCCACGGTCTGGCGCTTTTTGACGTGGAAGAGCTAGCCACTCATGGCGGATCTCTCCGCATTTATGCCTGCCATAATGAGGACGACAGCAAGCCCATTTCCGAGAGCGTGCCTGCGTTGAAGGCGAGGGAGTCCGATTGGGGCATCCCGAGGCTCGAGTCTTATCGAAGTTTCGGCAGAAGAGTCGAGGCGACGAAACGCGATATTCTCAATTTTCTCATGGAGGCGAAAACGTCTGGTAAGTCGATCGCTGGCTACGGTGCTCCTGGCAAAGGCAACACATTATTAAATTACTGCGGTATTCGGACCGACTTTCTCGATTACACGGTGGACCGCAACCCGTACAAGCATGGCAAGTTCACCCCGGGGACTCGCATTCCTATTTTTCCGCCGGAGCGCATTCGAGAGACAAAGCCCGACTTCCTTTTCATTCTGCCCTGGAATCTCAAGGAGGAGATTATTGCGCAGAATGACTTCATCCGTGAGTGGGGCGGGCGGTTTGTCGTCCCAATTCCCGAGGTGAAGGTAATTTGAGAGAGCGGAGCGTGAGAGGGCAGCGGCACGAATCCAGCTAAAATCACTTGTCTCGCTCTCTGCACAACGGTAGGCATTTAGCGATCAATTCATGAAAGTAGTTCTCTTTTGCGGTGGCCAAGGGATGCGTTTGCGGGAGATGCCGCAACCGGTGCCAAAGCCGATGGCGGTCATTGGGTATCGGCCTCTTTTGTGGCATCTGATGAAATATTACTCCCATTTCGGGCATAACGATTTCATTCTCTGCCTGGGTTATGGCGCGGACGTGATCAAAGAAGCCTTTCTGAATTACAACGAATGTGTTTCCAACGATTTTGTCCTCTCCAGCGGTGGCAAGAAGATTGAGCTGCTCCGAAAGGACATCGAAGAGTGGCGGATTACCTTTGTCGACACAGGCCAGAATGCCAGCGTGGGCCAGCGCCTGCTCCGGGTACAGAAGTTCGTTGGTGACGATGAGTGTTTCCTGGCCAACTATGCCGACGGTTTGACCGATCTCCCATTGCCAGCGCAGATCGATTATTTCCAAGCCAGTGGCAAGGTTGCTTGTTTCGTCGGGGTCACTCCCACAGCAAGTTTCCATCAGGTGTCTGTAGGATCTGATGGGGTGGTTAAGGAGATAGCCCATATCGCGCGTTCCGGTAGCCGAATCAATGGCGGATTCTTCGTCTTTCGCCGCGAGATTTTTGATTATATCAAAGAAGGCGAAGACCTGGTGGAGGAGCCATTTCATCGCCTTATCGCGGACCAGCAACTGCTGGCCTACTCCTATGACGGATTCTGGGCCTGCATGGATACTTTTAAGGAAAAGCAGCACTTGGAAGATCTGCACGCAACCGGACATGCTCCCTGGCAGGTTTGGGATCCCGGTGTGACTGTTCTGGATGGGAGATGACTGGTGCTAAAGCTTGATCTGAAGGAAGCGAGGAAGCTTCTCTTTCTCGGCGCGCACTCCGACGACATCGAGATCGGTTGTGGCGGAACGATCCTATCCCTGGCCAGGACTCATCCTGACCTTGAGATTCATTGGGTTGTTTTCAGTGCTGCGGGTTCGAGACGAGAGGAAGCCCTGGGCAGCGCGCAGCGGTTTCTTGAAAAATTCAAAAAACCGAAGGTAACGGTGAAGCAATTTCGGACGAGTTATTTCCCTGCGGAGTTCGAGCGGATCAAGACGTTTTTCGAGAGTCTGAAGTCATTTGCTCCAGACATCATCTTTACCCACCATCGAGACGATCGGCATCAGGACCACCGGGTGCTCTCCGATCTCGCGTGGAATACTTTTCGTGACCATCTCATCCTCGAATATGAGATCCCGAAATACGATGGCGACTTAGGGATCCCGAATTTTTTCGTGCCTTTGCCGCGGACAATCAGCCGCGTTAAAGCGCGACATCTTCGAGAGGCGTTCGCTTCCCAAAAAGATAAGCATTGGTTTACCGAGGAAACATTCCTCGCGCTCATGCGGCTCCGTGGGGTGGAGTGCGCGTCTGAATACGCTGAGGCCTTTTATTGCCGAAAGATCGTCTGCGGCTAGCATTGACCGATGCTTTCGAATTTTCGTCCTTGGAGTCGATTTCGGCTCGGGTGGGCACAATCCTTCGTTCTCCCTGGCCTGCTCGTACTATTTGGCTTTGGCGGCGCGTTAGCTAATCAGGTTCCAGAAAAGGTTGATTTGCAGCTCGTGATCGCTCCCAGCTCAAGCAAGCTGGCAGGAGGGACGGCCAAGCTGGACGTGAATCCGTTGAGTCGCAGGGGGGCAAAGTATGTTGGTGATTACCGGATCAAGATCTTTCCTTATTTCTTCATGAACGAAACGGGCCAACTCTTTATCGAGGTGTCCGATCCGCAGTTCCAACAGATGGTCTCGGGCGGTGTCACCAGCTTTACAGGGCAGGCTCAGGCGAATGGCAGTGACATTACTCACCAGATCACGGCCCGCGTTAATCCCGCCAAGGACGGGGGCGGCGCGCTGACATTTACCGTGTCTACTGACAATGGACCTCTGGTCTTCAACACCTCCTATCGCATGGTCGCGCCCTAGCGGGAGGAAAAGAACGCGTGTCATTGTCGGTTATTGACCGATAGTCCACGGACTGTGCCATTTCGTTCGCTCGGTCTTGACGACCGCATTTTCAAAGCCATCCAGGAAGCTGGTTACACTGAACCTACGCCGATCCAGACTGCGGCCATTCCCGAGGTACTGGCTGGTCGCGATGTCATCGGGATCGCACAAACCGGCACCGGCAAAACGGCCGCCTTTGTTCTTCCTATCCTAACGAAGCTGGCGCACCCCGCCAAAGACGGCAATCGCCGTGGCATGAAGGCGCTGATCGTCGCGCCGACCCGCGAACTGGTGGTTCAGATCGAGGAAAATGTGCGGGCTTACGCCAGGCATCTGCCACTGCGTATGGCGACCGTGTTCGGCGGTGTCAGCGAACGCCCGCAGATCCAGGCCTTGCGTTCCGGGGTTGAGCTGGTCGTCGCGACCCCCGGCCGCATGATCGATTTAATGGAACAGCGACACACCAATTTTTCAGCGGTCGAATTCCTCGTCCTCGACGAAGCCGACCGCATGTTGGACATGGGTTTTCTGCCGCAGATCAAACAAATCGTCAGGGCGCTGCCCACGCGCCGGCAGACCCTCATGTTCTCTGCCTCTCTCTCCCGCGAAATCGAGGCGTTGACCCACGCGTTTCAGAAATCGCCCAAGGTGATCGAGATCGGGCGGCGGGCCAATCCAGCCGAGACTGTGACGCAGCTGGTTTACGAAGTGCGGTCGCACCTCAAGCCCGCTCTCTTGCAACATCTCCTGGCCGATCCGGAGTTCGATACCGTTCTCGTTTTTACCCGAACAAAACATGGAGCGGATCGGGTAGCGCGCCGGCTCGAGAGCAGCGGTATCAAAGCCGGCACCATTCATTCCAATCGGTCGCAAAATCAGCGGTTGCGTGCCCTCAAGGACTTCAAGTCCGGCGCAGTGCGTGTCCTGGTGGCGACCGATGTGGCCGCTCGCGGGATCGATGTGGACGGCATTTCACACGTCGTGAATTACGACTTTCCGATGCACTCCGAGGATTACGTGCATCGCATTGGGCGGACGGGCCGGGCGCATGCGGTCGGCGATGCGATCAGTTTTATCACTCCCGAAGATCACGGGCCACTCCGCTCGCTTGAGCGCTTCATTGGCCGGGGGATCGTGCGCAAACGCGCGGAGGGCTTTGATTACGATGCGGCCGCGCCGCCGCGGGAAGATCGGGGCCGTCGCGAGCATCGTCCCGCCGGTGGCGGGCAACATCGCGTCGCTGGCTCCGACGACGGACGGCGCGGTCCGGCGCCGCGTCGCAATGGTTTCCGCGCCGGACCGAGGCGTCGCAGCGGTGGTCGTCGTTAAGTGGGAGACCCTCCTGGCAAGATATTTCGCTTCCTTCCGGCGACACCCCGCTGATGAGATTTCTGGCTGCACCGGCAACTACCGAGGCGCCGAAAAAAATCTCGTCGCCTGCCGCACCGAAACAGATGAGTTTCAGGTTCTCGGACGGGAGGTTTATTGGTTATGCCGAACAAGACTGAGCGACTCAAAGTTCACCGGCGCGCGGCTGGAAAAAATCGTCGGGATGCGCGCCACGACGCGCAACCTAACGACGATCAAGCGCTTGGTAGCAAGGTATCCGTCGAGCCACTGACGCCTGCGCAGCGTCTCGCTGTGCTCGATCCGAGGCTCGGCCCCTTGATCGCGCAGGCGAGGCCTTATCTGATCGAGCCCGGAAAGGTCATCAGGCCGTTCGACGCCTTGGCGGAGTCGATCGTCTACCAGCAACTGAGCGGCAAGGCTGCCGCCACCATTTTTGCGCGGGTGCGCGCGCTTTATCCTAAGAGAAAATGGTTTTCGCCGGAGCTGGTCCTCGCCACTCCGGACGAAATGCTTCGCGGGGCGGGTCTTTCGCGAAGCAAGACAATCGCACTCAAGGATCTCGCGGCGAGGACTCTCGACGGGACGGTCCCTACCAGCGCGGCACTCGCCCGCATGACCGATGAAGAAATCATCGCCTGCCTCACGACTGTGCGTGGCATCGGTCGCTGGACGGCGGAGATGCTGCTCCTCTTCGATCTTGGTCGGCTCGATATCTGGCCGGTCAACGACTACGGCGTGCAGAAAGGTTACGCGAAAATCTTCCGCAAAAGGAAACTCCCGAAACCGAAGGAGCTGCTCGCGATCGGCGAACGCTGGCGCCCATACCGCTCAGTCGCGGCTTGGTATTTCTGGCGTGCGCTCGATGCGCCGGAGAAAACCTCCGCTGCTCAATCCTGACCTTCAACGAACCGGTCGGCCGACATCTTCGTCCGGCGCGCCCCGGTGCGCCTCGAGAAACGCGCTCGGGTCGAGCCAGCCGCGGGTATCCTTGCGATAGCCCGCGCCGATGAAGGGAGTGATGAATTCGCGCATCTCGAAATGGAGATGAGCCAGATATTTCCCGCCGCCCGTTCCGACAGTCGCGATCTGTTGCCCGCGGCGCACTCGATCGTTAGGCGCGACCAGCATCGTCTGCACATGACCGTAAAATGATTGCACGTAGTGCCGCACGCCATTCTCGCGATAGGCATGCAGAACGATGATTACATTTCCCCACCCGGGCCCACCTTCGCGCGCGACCAGGACCTGACCATCCGCAACCGCGAAGACTGGATCGCCCAGGTCGCTGTTCTCGCCCCCGATGCCGTTGAGATCGTCCCCGAGGTGCAGGTTCTGGGTGAAAGGTTGCGCATTGTAGGCCATCGCGCCGTGCTCGGTTCCGAGCGGGAAATCAAATCTCGTCGCGGTCGGAAGCGCCGCCAGATCAAGCGGAGAGGTGAGAGCGAAGTGGGAATCGAACTCGCGCCGATCGAGCAACTCCGGACCGAGGCGCAGGGCGAGATCGATCAACAACGCGAGGAGGAAGAACGCAATCGCCACCCACCACCGCCTGCGGCGTGGTGTGTTCGTGGCATTCGGCGGCGTCATTGTTTCCCCGGCGGCGTTCCGCGGGAGTGGTTCTCCTCTTGCCCGCTCATCGCTTCCTCCTTACCCTCGCGCAATGAAAATTCTCGTCACGGGCGGCGCCGGCTTCATCGGCTCGCATCTGGTCGAGAAGCTTCTCGCCGAGGGGCACGCGGTCGAGGTCCTCGACGACTTCAACGATTTCTACGACCCGCGGATCAAGCGCGCTAATCTGGCCGCGGTCGCCGACGGGGTCACCGTCCACCAGGCCGACCTGCGCGATGCGGGCGCGGTCAGCTCTATTTTTCATGAGCGGAAATTCGACACTGTGATTCATCTCGCGGCTCGCGCCGGAGTGCGGCCCTCGATCAGTCAGCCGCAACTTTACTACGACACTAACGTCGGCGGCACGCTTCATTTGCTCGAAGCGGCCCGCGCGGCCGGGATCGAGCGGTTCATTTTCGCCTCCAGCTCGTCGGTTTACGGGCTCGCCAAGACGGTCCCGTTCTCCGAAGACCTGCATCTCACCCAGACCGTCAGCCCTTATGCCGCGACTAAGATCGCCGGCGAATTCCTCTGCTCGACCTACTCGCACCTCTATAAGATGCGAATCGTCGCGCTGCGTTTCTTCACCGTCTACGGGCCGCGCCAGCGACCGGATCTGGCCATCCATCAATTTACAAAAAGGATCTGGAAGGGCGAGGCCATCAACCAATTCGGCGACGGCACGACCCGGCGCGATTACACCTACATCGACGACATCATCCAGGGTGTGATGGCTTCGTTAGGCTATGGAGGCCCGCTCTTCGATATTTTTAATCTCGGCGAAAACGAGACCATCCAGCTCAAGGACCTGATCGTCGCGCTTGAGGAGACCCTCGGCCGGAAAGCGAAAATCAACCAGCTGCCGGAGCAACCCGGCGACGTCCCGCTCACCTGCGCTGATATTTCCAAGGCCCGCCGCCTCCTCGGCTATCAGCCGGCCACGCCGCTGCGGGCCGGGCTGCCGCGTTTCGTCGAATGGTTTCATCAGACGCGAAACGGCGCGTGACCTCGGCCCGCCTCCGCCTAACGATCTTCGTCGCGGCCGGCGTGCTGCTGCCGGCGCTCATCGCCCATCTCGTTCCGGCCCGGCGCGATTTTGACGCCAAACCGATCTCACGCCTGCGCGACAAACAGCCCGAAGCCATCCTGATCGGTGATTCCATCCTCGGCAGTTCGATCGATCCACGCCTCTTTGCAAAGGAGACCGGCCTGAAGGATGTCGAGCTCTTCTGGAATGGCGGTGCCGCCTCCGCCGCGTGGTATCTGCTCTTGAAAAACTACGTCGTTGCTTCCGGCATCCGTCCGCGGCTCGTCTGCATCTTCTTTCGCGACCGGCTGCTCACGGACGCAACCTTTCGGACCACGCCGACCTACCGCCGCTTCCTCGAGTCACTCCGGCACGAGAAGGAACCCGTCTTCCGCCAGGTGCTGGAAGGCGACACGGCCGATGAGCAAAGCATGCTCAGCCGCGCCATCGACTGGCTCTACCCGCTCAACGAACGGCGCCACGTCCAGCAGGAGAAAATCAGCCGGCTCGCCTTTCGGCTCGCGGCCAGTGGCGGGAGCGGGGTCGGTCCGCTGCGTCGGCGGGTCAACGAAACCTTCGACGTCGCCAAGTTGCGCGACGAGATCATGACTGAATCGAGCGAGGTGAGCGGCGAGAAACCGGAAGAGTTTTCCGCCGACCCGAAGCGTAACTTCCTGCCCCATATCGTCGCGACGGCGAAAGCAGCCGGTATCCCTCTTTGTTTCGTTAGGGAAAAGCGGCATCCGTTCCCTGATGGAACCGTCCCGCAAAGCGAAGCCCTGCAGCGTTACGTCGCCGATCTGCGCCAGTGGTTGCAAAGCCAGGGCTGCGCCTTAGTCGATCTCACTGGCGATCCCCAGCCCGACGAAACAATGTATCTCAAGGAAGACGACGACCACATCCGGCCCGCCGCCCAGCAGAAGACGACCGAAATCTACGCTGACAAGCTCCGTCCGCTTTTGCGCTGATGATCTTCCATTCGCTCACTTATCTCGTCTTTCTCGCGCTCGTCCTCGCGCTCTACTGGTCCCTCCCGCGGCGCGGCCAGAATTTCCTCCTCATCATCGCCAGTTATATCTTTTACGGCTGGGAGCACCCTTGGTTCCTCCTCCCGCTCTGGGCCTCCACGGTGGTCGATTATGGCTGCGCGCGCGGGATGGAGAGCTACCCGCGCCAGCGTCGCGTTTTTCTCGTCACCAGCATTAGCGCCAGCATCGCGCTCCTCGCCACCTTCAAGTATTACGGCTTCGCCCTCGAGAACATCAACGCCATCCTCACCCACTTCGGCGACGAACCGATTCGCAACGCCCTCCGCCTCGCTCTTCCCGCCGGGCTTTCCTTCTACACTTTCCAATCCATCGGCTACGTCGTCGACGTTTACCGGGGAAAGGTCAAAGCCGTCCGCGACTTCCCCGATTACGCGCTTTACGTCACCTTCTTTCCCCAACTGGTGGCCGGCCCGATCGAGCGCGCCGGGCACATGCTGCCGCAATACCGTGCGCCGCGAAAGATCGATGCCGAAACCTGGCGAGTGGCGCTCGGCCTCATGCTCTGGGGTTACTTCAAGAAAGTCGTCATCGCCGATAACGCCGCCGTCGTCGCGAATAAGATCTTCGCACTTACCGATAGCTCCTTCCCGGTCATCTGGGCGGGTGTCTTCGCCTTCGCCGTGCAGATTTACGCCGACTTCTCCGGTTACACCGATATCGCCCGCGGGACCGCCAGGCTTCTCGGCATCGACCTGATGGTGAACTTTAACCATCCCTATCTTGCCATCTCGCCCTCCGATTTCTGGCGGCGCTGGCACATCTCTCTTTCCACCTGGCTGCGCGACTTCATCTACATCCCGCTAGGTGGAAGCCGCTGCTCCACCGCCCGCGCCTCCTTTAATCTCATGGCCACCTTTACCCTCAGCGGTCTCTGGCACGGCGCCTCGTGGAATTACGTCCTCTGGGGCGTCTACTGGGGCGCCCTCATTCTGGCGGAGCGCTTCCTCGGCTGGCTCGGCCTGGCAAATAAAGTGCCTTGGCTGGTCAAGGTTACCTTTACCTTCGGCCTGACCTGTTTTGGCTGGCTCCTCTTCCGCGAGCGCAACCTCGCTCAGATCGGGCACGACCTCGCCCAATCACCCTTCGCCGCCACCTCGGAGCAATGGCGCATCGCCCTCTATTTCGTCGTCCTCGTTCTTATCTACGCGCTGCCCCTTGTCATCCACATGCTCGCCACCGGCCTGCCGCGCTGGCAACTCGAGCCGCGTCTCTCCGCGCGCGGTCGTTTTGTACTCGAGACTGCCGTCGCTGTCCTCCTCCTTCTCGGTATCGTCACCATCCGCAGCGTGGCGACCTCCGACTTTATCTACTTCCAGTTTTAAACGGTATCGCACCTTGCAGGCAGCAAGCCGTATGCGCTGCCCTCAGCGCAGAGGGTGGCAACTCGAGCCTTTGGAATCAGGCCTAAGATTTCCACCTTGCGCGTGTCTTATCTCAAAGAGAGGCAAGACATATGAACACGCCGGCATTCTACAAACCACCGCCCAAGTGGCATTCGCTCATCGCTTTGGTGGCCGCTCTGGCCATTGAGGCCGCCGCCGTCGCCGCTGCCAGCCTGCAAAAGCCCGCAGATATCCCGACCGACAACGGCGGCACGCACCATGAGCCGTTTATCGGTGTCATCGTGGAAGATCCACCGGAAGCAGTCCCGCCGTCGGACGCACCACCGGAGATTCCCCCGCCTCCCAGCGATGAAATCACCGACTTCACCCTGACCGAGCCGACCCCGCCTCCGCGGAAATCGGCGACCACCAGAGTCACCCCGAACATCGGGACCTCCGTCTCCAAGGCTAACCACCCTGCTGCCGGCCGGGTCAGCTTCATCGCCGGCCATACCAGGATGATCAGGGCTCCGTATCCCGGTTATCCCTTCGAAGCACGCCGGGCCAGGCAGACCGGCACCGGAAAGTATCTCCTCCGCTTCGACGCCAATGGGAGTGTCACCAACGTCGAGACAATCCTAAGCACCGGAAGCGCTTTCCTCGACCAGGCCGCGGTCCGCGCGCTGGAACAATGGCGCTGTCCACCCGGCGTCTATGAAAGCGTTTACGTCCCGATCACTTTCACCCTGCAGGGCGCCCAGCTCTAACTCCGTAGTCTTGCAACTGCTGTCGCATGCCCCGTCCCGACGCGCCAACCAGCGCGGCGACGGCTGGAGGGACGGGCGCCGTCCCGTCCGTGTGTTACGCGAGAGGCCGGCGCGAATCCAAAATCCATGGACCACCCAGCGGTCATTCCTCCTCGGCTAGTTAGGAATCTTCGAGATCTGCACACTCGCGACTTTCCACGCCCCGCCGCGGCGCACATAGATATCGATGTAGCGATAATGACTCACAAACTTCTTCCCCTTGTAGCGCCCCGTCAGGCGCGAGGTCCCACTCAATACCGCCACCTCGCCATAGAGACGCACACTGAAATCCTCCACCGTATAAGGATCGATCGTCAGCTCCGGCGAGACCAGCTCCTCCACAAACGCCGCCTTGTCATAGACATTGCCCGCGCCATCGATCTGCCGGAAATCGTCCGCCATGTTAGCCTCGATCGCGGCCCGATCCTTGCGCACGATCGCCTTATCCCAGGCGTCGCCCTGCGCCGTCAGCCGCGCCACCGTTTGCGGATCGTCCGTCCCCGGCTTTGCTGGCAAACCGCCGCAACCCGGCAGGAGCACGGCAATCAAAGTGAGTCCTAATCCTAAAGACTTGTTCTTCAGCATAGGCGGAGGTTACGACGAAAACGGGATTCGCAAAGTGCGCCCGGGCCGAGGTGATATTGAGTGAAGGGCATCGCGTGGAAGGCACAGCAGCTCTAGGCGGCCTCGCCCTGCGTGGCGTCATGCCCCGCAAAGACAATCTCATAGTTGATCCCCTCCGGGTCCTTGAGATAAAGAGCGTAGTAACCCGGCGGCACATATTCGGGATACTCGCGCGGTGGAGTTACAATCGTAGCGCCAATCTTCTGTAGCTCGAGATGGAGCCGATCCACTTCCGCCCGCGACTCCGCCTTGAAGGCCAGGTGATGCAACGGCCCGGGCTTGCGTCGATGAACTGTGTCGTTCGCAAACGCGCTGCGCGGCGAAGTGGTAGCAAAAGCCAGTCGCGGATGAGAATACTCCACTACATCAAACTCATGCGCTTCCAAATGGGCCGAGCGCCGGCTCTCCGGATCGAATCCGAGCAGGGGAAGGAACTTATCGTAGAACGGCACCGCCACCGCCCAGTCCTTCACGGTGATCTGGATGTGATCGATGATGGGGATCATGGGATGGTTATTAGTTATTGGTTATTTGTTAGTGGTGGAAGAAAGAAGATCTGTTGAGCTGCCTTTCGTAAGCGGCCATTTTTACAGCGTCGCCTGCGCGAGGGAAGCGCAAAACAGCGCTCAGCGCGAGCGGAGCTGAGGGCTTGACCCCAACCGATCGATTTGCTAAGGACTGCACCAATCTTATCTCCCCGACAACAATCTATGAAAATCTTCCTTTCGAGCGTCATCCTTCTTGCCAGTGTCATCGCCACCTTCGGCGCCACGCAGACCGTCAGCAACACACAGGATGGTGGGGCCGGGTCACTGCGCGCGGCGATCACAGCGGCCGCGCCGGGTGATACGATCGTCTTCGATCTTCCCGCGCCCAGCACGATCACGCTCACGACCGGGGAGCTGCTGATCAATAAGAGCCTCACTGTAAATGGCCCAGGAATGGATCAACTGACGGTGGCGAGAAGTAGCGCGGCGGGAACCCCGGCCTTCAGAATATTTCGTGTTGGCGCCGGCAACCTCGCAGTGGCGATTAGCGGCCTCACGGCGAGCAACGGGAGCGCGAACGCGGTCTCGGATTCCGGGCAGGGCGGCGGTCTTCTTAATGAGGGATCCGGGATCGTATCAGTTTCTGAATGTGGCTTCCGAGACAACAGTGCAGATAACAACGGCGGTGGGGTTTGTCATGACGGTTCCGGCACCCTCATGCTGACCGATTGCCTGATTACCGGCAACACCAGTTTAAGTGGCTTCGCGGGTGGTCTGGCCGCGGAGAATAGCAGCGGCTCGGTGGCTCTCCTGCGCTGCACGGTTTCATCTAATACCTCCTATTTCCAGGCAGGAGGAATGTATAACTTCAGCGGGAGCTCCATGACCCTCACGGATATGTACCGTCTCCGATAACCTGCTGCCCGCGGATCCGAACGGCGGAACTGCAGCTGGAGGAGGTATTTATAACGATGGAACCATCACCGTAGTGCGTTGCACGATCGCGCACAACACGACCGAAAGTGGCGATGGAGCCGGGATGATCAACCAGGGAACGGCGACGATCATTAATAGCACCTTCTTTGGCAACACCGCAGCGCAAAACGGAGGCGCGCTTCTTAGTGTCGGAGCGACTACCTTGACAAACTGCACCATTACCCGCAATACTGCTTCGCAAGAGTTTATCAGGGGTCGTACTTTTGATGGCGGCGGTGGGATTTCTAACTTTGACGCGCAATTTTTTGCATCGACCACGCTGCGGAATACGATTGTTGCAGACAATAGGTCCCCGGAGAACCCTGATGTCGCGGGGACGATTACCTCCCGCGGCTACAACCTGATTGGCGACGGCACTGGCGGGGCGATCAATCCAGCCATCGGAGACCAAATTCGGCACGGCGACCTCACCGATCAATCCCTTGCTTCGACCGTTGGCCGACAATGGCGGCCCGACCGAGACCTGCGCGCTACGGAGAGGCAGCCCAGCGATCGACAAGGGCGGGCGCGCGCCCGGTATCAATTCCGATCAGCGTGGCCGGCCCAGGCCGGTCAACGACCCTTCAGTGCCACCCGCCCCGGGAGGGAATGATAGCGACATCGGAGCCTTTGAGGCGCGCAGGGCTCAATAAATGCGGACCGATATCGAAGCGCGTCCTACTCGGGGGTCACAACGCCAGGCATGATGCGGTATCCTAAAGTAAAAGCAGTGTTGACTGCCCTCACCGTGGTCGCCCTTCCCATCTGCTGTCTCCACGCCCAGGATCGAGAGCCTGCTTCCGGCGTGAAAGCCTCTGAGAAAAAGCCGAAAGAAAGCGATTCACAGCAGGAGAAAAGCAACGCCACTGAACCTATGGATAAAACAGACAACGCAGCCACGAAACGCGTCACGGGAATCGGCGGAGTCTTCATCAAGGCGAAAGACCCGGCCAAACTGCGCGCCTGGTATAAGACTCATCTCGGCATCGACGTGCAGATGTGGGGCGGCGCTTCCTTTCGCTGGGTCGACGCCGCGGGCGCGCCCGTCAAAGGCACGACTGCCTGGTTCGTGGGTGACGGCTCGAATTTCGCACCAAGCCATGCCTCTTTCATGATCAACTACCGGGTGGCTGATCTGGGTGCACTCCTAAAGCTGCTGCGAGAGGAGGGCTGCCAGGTGCTCGACAAGGTAGAGGAATCGGATTTCGGGATCTTCGGCTGGGTCATGGACCCGGAGGGAAACAAGGTGGAGCTATGGCAACCGCCTGAGGGTCAATAGGCAGAACCTGGGCCGCAAGCTATTGATAGACTCGTTAGGCAAAGAGCGGGAAAGGCAATGAAACGCACCTGGACGATCATCGGCGTGCGCGACGTTCCACGGAGCTGCAAGTGGTATCAGTCGCTCCTCGGCCTGCCCGAGACAGCTCCGGCCCATCACCACTTCGGCCAAATCCTCGACTCGGACGGAACGGTCCTGCTCTGCCTCCACCAGTGGGGCGCCGCATGAGCATCCCTCTTTGCTGAGCCCCGATCGCGCCCCGCCCGGCAATGGCCTCCTCCTGTTTTTCCGGGTGGATGATTTCGACCTGGCGTCAGCAAGGGCGCGCACTCTCGGTGCGCGGCTGGAAGAGGAGCCCCACCTGAACCCGAATACTGGAACCGCGGAGTTCTCGCTCCGCGATCCCGACGGATATTACGTCACGATCAGCGCGCTCTCCGCGCCGCAGTCGGATCAGGCCCAGGCATGAAGCTGATTTCCGTGAGCGTAGGTCTTCCGCGCGAAGTCGCCTGGCACGGTCGCACCGTGCTGACTTCGATCTGGAAAAAGCCGGTCCAGGGCCGCGTGCAGGTGGCGACGCTCAATCTGGAGGGCGATCAACAATCCGACCTTTCGGTGCATGGCGGAGTCGACAAGGCGGTCTATGTCTATCCGGGCGAGCACTACCCGTTTTGGCGGGGCGAGCTGCCGGGGGTGGATCTTCCTTTCGGAGCGTTTGGCGAGAACTTGACCAGTGAAGGTCTGCTTGAGGATGAGGTGGAGATTGGCGATCGGCTGCGCATCGGCACGGCCGAGTTCATCGTCACCCAGCCGCGCATGCCATGTTTCAAGCTCGGGATCCGTTTTGAGCGCCCGGACCTGGTAAAGCGTTTCCTGCAAAGCCGGAAGACCGGTTTTTATCTCGCGGTGCAGCGTGAGGGAGAAGTTGGGGCGGGGGACGCGATCGAGTTCATCGAGCGATCGAAGAGCGGAGTCACCATCCTCGATGTGACGAATCTCTATGCCTCGGATTCGCCGAGCCAGGAGCTACTCCGGCGAGCGAGCGAAGTCCCCGCCCTGCCGGAGAGCTGGAAGGATTACTTCCGCAAGCGTCTCGCCGATTGAGGCGCCGGGCCTGCGTAGCGAGACAGGAAAGAGCCGTCATCGTGCGCTGAGGATGCGCGACGGGGACCATGAAGCTCCAGGCCGGCGATTCCGGCGCGGAATTGGGCCCCGCGGACTGTCGTATTCCGGCCGGGAAAACGGGGAGAGGAGTTGGGAGCAAAAGCGGGCGAAGATCTCGGAACGGAATTCAAAGACGCGGTTGGGCGCGAGTTGTTACTCCGATGTGCGCTGTTGGTTTGACGCCTTCGACAGTGAGTGGCCGTATTCTTTCTTTAACGTCTGCTACATTCCCGGGCTGTCACCCGAGGATATTCGCGACGAGGCGTTCGGGAATGCGAGAGCGGGTTGCCTGTCACGCTCGCGGCGAAACGCGCGAAGCGTGGCGGCGCGGGTTGCCGGATCGCTTGCCGACTCCATTTGCGCCCAGGTCCAAGGCGGAGGTGGATTTGCCCGTTCCACGGGTCGTTTCCCGCCGCGGAAAGGCCTTCCGCGCTTCAGGCTTGCAATCACGGTCTCCTCGGGAATAGTGTGCGCGGGTGCCGGGAAGCTCAGGCGCGTGTCTGCCTTCCCCGCGATCGTTCAGTTTTTGGAAACATGAAGCCGGTTTACTCGTCCATCTCGACCCGTAAGCCGCCCCGAAGATCGCACACGAACAGGCGTTTGCCCGTTTCCCGGCCTAAAGAGGCGGAGTTTCCTCCGGCTGCGCAGACTGCTCTCGAGCTGCTCGACAGAACCTTCCGAGGTTCGCGCGCCCTGGACCGTGCATCGCTTGATGCGCTCCGCCCACAAGGTAACTGGTTTATAACCGAGGATCATTATGAAATCTCAATCCCCCGGGAGAAGCTCGCGACGTCCACGTCGCGGGAATTCCCGACGGCGGTTCGACACGCGCGACGAACGCGCGGTGGCGAAGGCTCCCGCAAAAAAGAGCTTCTGGCAGAAAATCACGGCCTTCTTCGGAGGCGCCGCTAGTCCCGCAAAGCCCTCGGTGGCCGCGCGCAACGGCTCCGCGACGGCACGCAATGGAGCGCGCCGCCCGGAACGCCCGGAACGCCCCGAGCGGGCGGAGCGCTCTGCGCGCAAACCTGAGTCGGTCGAGGTGACCACGCCGCGTCTTTACGTGGGCAATCTCTCCTTCGAGGCGACGGAGAGCGATCTCTTCGAGCTCTTCAACGGCGTCGGCCAGGTGCAGAACGCCGAGGTGGTAACCTACAAGCATAACGAACGCTCGAAGGGTTTCGCCTTTGTGCAGATGCAGTCGGTCGAGGAAGCGAAGCGAGCGGTCAGCGAACTGCACGACAAGGAGTTCCTGGGCCGCAAGCTGGTCGTGAGCGGCGCGAAGAGCGACAGTCATTCGCGGGAATAACTCGAAGTCTTCGAAACCGGGAGATCAGGTGGCTTTAGGCTGCCGGGTCTCCCGGTTTTTTTTGCAGCGCGATCTTCCAGGTTGCGTGTTTGCTTCTGCAAGCTGGAAGCTTGCGCTACTTTGAAACAGGTGTTTTTCATCGCTGGCCCGACGGCGAGCGGGAAGTCGGAGCTGGCCGCGGAGGTCGCGGCGCGCTGCGGGGCGGAAGTGGTGAGCGCGGATGCGTTTCAGATTTATCGCGGGCTCCCGCTGCTCACAGCCCAACCGGACGCGGCGACTTTGCGCAAGGCGCCGCATCACTTGATCGGCTGCGTGCCGCTGAGCGAGGAAATGAACGCGGCGAAATTCCGCGAGCTGGCGCTCTCCGCGATCGAGGAAATAAATCGACGCGGGAAACTGGCGATGGTGGTCGGCGGGAGCGGGCTTATATCTCAAGGCGCTGACTCATGGCCTGGCGCCCTTTCCGACGGTGGATCCGACGCTGCGGGCGGAGCTCAATGCGCTGTCGCTCGACGACTTGAATACGCGGCTGCTTGCGGTCGACCCGCTCGGGGCGGAGAAGATCGATCGACAGAACAAGCGGCGGCTGGTGCGAGCACTGGAGATTTTCGCGCAGACGAAGGTCCCGGCGTCGGCGCAACGCTGGCCATGGGAAGAGAACGTGGCGACGGGGACGGGCGTTTTGGTTTTGCGCGAACGCGCGGACCTCTATGAGCGAATCGATCGGCGGGTGGAAGAGATATTTCGCGACGGGCGTAAAGGAGGAAGTGGCCCGAGTCGGTCGGCTCAGCGTGACGGCGGCCAAGACGCTGGGGCTGGAGCAAATTCGCGCGCTGCTGGAAGGAAAAATGAACGCGGCTGAAGCCATCGCGGCGATTCAGCAGGCGACGCGCCGCTATGCCAAAAGACAGTTGACCTGGTTTCGGCGGCAAACTATTTTCGAACCACTGAATTTGTCTCGAAGGATCACGCTGCTGCCGTTGATTGGATCCTGCGAAAGGTTGCCCTTTTGCGATCCCTCGAATGATCGAGACGCAACCCCACCGCGGACAAGAGCGCGCGCTCCTCATCGGACTGGAAAAAGACGGCGTCTCGAAATGGGACCTGCGCGATTCGCTAGAGGAATTGCGGGAGCTGGCCAACTCTGCCGGCGCGCACGTGGTCAATACGGTGACGCAGAAATTGCCGAAACCGACCGCGCCCTTTTATATCGGCAAAGGGAAAGGCCGAACTGATCAAGGAATCGTTCCAGGACCAGCAGGTTACTTCCGTTATTTTCGATAACGAACTCTCGCCCGCGCAAGGGCGGAACCTGGAGAATCTGTTCTCGCGCAAAGTGCTCGATCGCACTCAGCTCATCCTCGACATCTTTGCGCAGCGCGCGCGCAGCCGGGAAGGCCGGCTGCAGATCGAGTTGGCGCAGTTGCAATACCTGCTCCCGCGCCTAACGAGAATGTGGACCCACCTTTCGCGGCAGACCGGCGGCATCGGGACACGCGGCCCGGGTGAGACACAGCTCGAAGTCGACCGGCGGCGGGTGCAGGAGCGGATCGCGCGGCTGGAGCGGGATCTGGAGGAGTGCGCAAACATCGCGCCGTTCAGCGCCAGGGCCGGCAAGCGGCATCAATGGCCGGTCGCGGCGGTGGTCGGCTATACCAACGCGGGCAAGTCCACTTTGCTCAATCTTCTCACCGGGGCCGGAGTCCTGGCCGAGGATCGACTCTTCGCGACCCTCGATCCGACTACGCGCAGCCTCACTTTGCCTAACAAACAACGGGTTTTGCTGACCGACACGGTCGGGTTCCTGCGCAATCTGCCGCACACCCTGATCGAGTCGTTCAAAGCCACGCTCGAAGAAGTGGTGGAAGCCGATCTGCTCATTCACGTGGTCGACCTGAGCCATGCGCAAATGGACGAGCACATGACGGCGGTCGACGCGGTCATCAAAGAGCTCGGCGCCTACGGCAAGCAAACGCTGATCATTTTCAATAAGATCGATGCGCTGCCGGATCGCGATCTGGTGCGTGTTTATCTGGAGAAATTTCCGGGCAGCGTGGCTATCTCGGCGCGGACCGGTGAAGGCGTGGAGGAGCTCGATCCCGGCGCTGCAGGAGACGCTGAGCTCGTGGCGCCTGCGCTGCCGCTACAAGGTGCCGCAGAGCGATTCAGCCCTGCTCGCGGAGGTGCATCGGGTCGGGCATGTGCTTGAGTTGCGTTATGAGGATGAATTTGCCGAATTGGTCGCACACGTCCCGCCGCAACTGGAATCAAAGCTGGCGCCGTATCTCGCTCCGCCCACGGAAAGCGGACACGTCTCCGCCTAACGACCGGTGAACTGGTATGGGCGCTGGGTGAACCGGCTCGGGCTGGCCAATCGCCCGCGGGTTCGCAAATTAATTGTCGGAGTGATCGGGACGACCGTGGTTTTGTTTGGACTGGCCTTGGTTGTGTTACCCGGCCCGGCGGTGGTGGTCGTCCCGCTCGGGTTGGCGATTCTGGCGACGGAATTTGCCTGGGCGCGCCGGTTGATCAAACGGGGCGGCGATTTTTGGGGCCGGGCTCGCCGCTGGAAGTGGCGCCGTGCGGAAACCGTGGGGGATTCTCGTTAGGCGATGACCCGCTCCGAAAGGGCGCAAAAGCTGGTCGAGGTGTTGCCGAAGGTCTACCCCGACGCGCATTGCGAGCTCGATTTTAAGACGCCGCTGCAGTTGCTCGTCGCCACCATTTTGTCGGCCCAATGCACGGACAAACGGGTCAACCTGGTCACGCCCGCCCTTTTCGCCCGCTATCGTTCGGCGGCGGATTTCGCGGCCGCTCCACCGGCGGAGCTGGAGAAGGCGATCCAGTCGACTGGATTCTTTCGCGCCAAGACCAAGAGCATCCGCGCCGCTGCCGCCGCGCTCGAGAGAGATCATGACGGCAAAGTCCCCCAGACGATGGCGGAACTGCACGCGCTTCCTGGGGTCGGGCGGCAAAACAGCCAATGTCGTGCTCGGCAATGCTTTTCATCGTGATGAGGGCATTGTGGTCGATACTCACGTCGCACGGCTCTCGCACCGGCTCGGCCTAACGACGCAGCCGGATCCGGAGAAGATCGAACGTGACCTGATGAAGCTGATTCCGAAAGAGCATTGGACGAACTGGAGCCACTGGCTCATCTGGCACGGGCGACGCCGTTGCTTTGCGCGCAAGCCGGATTGTCATCACTGCGAGATTTTCGATCTCTGTCCATCCGGGAAGAAATTTATCCGCGCGGGCGAAGCGAAGTCGCCCGCATGAGCCTGCTCGGCTTTCGATTTTTCATCCAAAGATGTCGGTCGCCGCGCTCCATCTGAACCTGGATGACGCTTGGAAGAGCCCGACGATTCCTCTGGTTTCGGTCGATGCGCGCGACTGGGGGCCGCGTCTGCGTTTCTCCGCGCGCAGGCTCGAAATCGAGGAATTTTATCGCGCGGAGGGGAGGGATTTGCCCCCGTTTCTCCTCTACGGTTCGGGAGATTTCCATCACCTGACCGCGCTTTGGCTGCGCCGCCTCGCCAGCCGCACGACGGTGGTCTCTTTCGATAATCATCCTGATTGGGACATCCGGCCGCCGCAATGGGGTTGCGGCGGCTGGGTCAACCGCGCGCTCGATCTGCCGCAGGTGGAGAAGGTGAGCGTTTGGGGGTGCGGGAATTTCGAATGCTGGTGGCCGGGCCGTCTCTTCGGCAACAATTGGGCGGAACACAGCGGCCGGCTCGAAGTGCACCCATGGGCGGACGACCGCAGTCGACCGGGAACAGACTCGGCGCGGCGCTATTTTTCGCGGCAATTGGCGGGAGAAATTCTCACAGTTCGTCGAGGCCCTGGGGCCGGCACGCGTTTACGTGACGATCGATCTTGATTGCCTGCGCGCGGAAGACGCGGCGACCAATTGGGAGAGCGGGCGCTTCACGGTCGAAGATCTGGAGTGGGCGCTCGAGCGGCTCGGGCGCGGGAATCGGATCGTGGCGGGTGATATTTGCGGGGCCTGGTCGCCAGCCCATTACGCGCGGCGCAAACAGCGATTTGCCGCCTGGATGGATCATCCCAGGCTTCCAGCTCCGGAATTTGACCGAGATGCGCCAGACTAACGACTCGGCTCTGCGCCGGCTCTGGCCGGTCCTAACTCATCGAGACCAGGATCACGCCCAGGCTGATGACGAACGAGCCAATCGTTAGGCGTAGGGAAAGTTTTTCCTTGAGCAGGAAGGCGCCGGCAAAGGCAATCAGAATGACGCTCAAACCCTGGAAGGGGAAAAAATAGCTGAGATCGAAGCGCTGCAGGAGGCCGATGTTGACAAAGAAATTGATCGCGAAAACGGCAATCGCGGCCGCAAAAACGCGAGTCGCGTGGAAGCGCGAATAACTTTCGCGGGCGGTAATGTCCATCGCGTGTTTGAGCAGGATTTGCCCGGCGACGAAACAACTGACACTGACAAAAATGAGCAGCGCGGCGAACCAGGTCATAGACGTTCCTCCAACTTCGCGGCCGGCCTGGCCACAATCAGCAGGCCGATCAGGACGAGGCCGATGCCCGCCCAGCGTCGCGGCATAATTGCCTCGCTCAGGAAAATCCAGGAGCTGAGCGGGACGAGAATGTGGACCGCGTTGCCGACCGGGAACGCGATCGTGAGGGGGAGTTTGCGGATGGTGGCGAGCCAGTTAAAAAGGCTGATGACCGAGGCAAGAATGCCCCACCAAACCCATCCTGAACGCAGACCAGTGAGGCCGGTCCACGACCAGGCGCTTTCGGGATCGGCGGTCGCCTCCGCGCCCAATTTCAGAAAAATCTCCGCGGCGGTGGCGAGCAGGACGCAGATCGCCAGTTGCGTCCAGGGATTGACGAACCAGCGCCGAAGAAGGCCCATCACGGTCTCGAAGAAAAATGACGGCGCAGGATGGGATTGGAGTTCGCCGAGGCGGAGCGCCGAAGCAGGAAGTTCCCAGGCGTCGAGCGCCGCCTAACGATAGGGTCGCGATGCGGCAGGGTCCACTGGATGATGAAGTCGCGCACGCCTTGAACCTTTTATTCTTCAGCCGCGGGCAGGAGCACGCTAAAGCTCGTGCGCGTTGGCGAACTGCTTCAACACGGGATCGTGCTTGGTTGGCTGAAGGAAACGAAGGGCGCGCCGAAAGACTGGATTGAGGAGGGTGGTGGTGTGCATGACGTAAAGATCGAGCGGCACCAGCTCGCAGCCGAGATGGAGTTTAGGGGCGTAGTTAAGCGGGCTGCTGCAATAGGAGTGCAAGCCCTGGTCGAGTGCCCAGGTGATGATGTCGCGCAGGGTGTAGAAGTAGAGATTCAGGTTGAAGGCGACGTTGTAGTCGAGCCCGAGATATTCGTCGTAAATTGTCCCGTCGTGGATCAGGCAGAGGCTGAAGGCGATCGCCTTGCCCAACTGCCGCCATACGAAAAAGCGGGTGCGTTCCGGCATTTCGCGACCAAGCCGCGAGAAATAAGCCGGAGTCAATTTCTCGAAATGCAGCTTCGAACGCTGATGAACCTGCAGGTAGAGAGGGTAGAGCTCGCTGATCACCGGCGTGACGTCCGACAGCACCTCGCACTCGATCGGGGTCTGCTGGGCTGTCTGGCGAAACTTGCGCCGCAGATTCTTGCGCGTGGCTTTGCCTAACGAGGCCATATATTCCTCAAAATCGCCGTGCTGAAGCGAGAGACGGGTCATCGGCATACTCGCGACCCGGGTGTAGCCGTTGCTGGAAAAGCTGCGCAGCGGGTCGCGATAGGGAGAGGGGAAATCCTTCAGCACAACCAGCGAGGCGCGAAATTGGCGGGCAAAAGTCTTCAGGCAAGAATGGAGCGCCTCGGCCGTCCAGGCTCCATCTCCGGGGGTGCAGGCGCCGAGGTGTCCTTCCCCCGCGCTACAGCCGACCATTAGCGTCTTCACGGTGAGAAACCGCGGAAACCTTTTTCGGATGCGATCGATTGCGGCGCGAAACCTGCCGCCGACGCCTTCGGTCAGGTTTTGATTGACAAAAAAGAGGGGTTGAATCGCTCGGACGCGTTGTGCTTCGTCCTCCAGCACGATGAAGAAATAATCAAAGTCATCCGTCAGCGTGCTACCGATCAGCTCGTAAAAACGATGATCTTTGCATTTGTGGCGGAAAGCGTCCTGCCAGGCCGGACAATTCCGCAGGTCGGCCAAAGTCACGAGGGTGGCAGAGCCGCGCGGAATCCGAACGGTGTTACCAGATGACAGGCGTTTCAGACGCCGCGATGAAAGGAGGTTGGCGCTGCTAAGGATGCGGTACCCAGTAGCAAATCCGGCCGCAATTTCAAGCGGAGGGCTCGCTTAGTCCTGACTGGATTTTCCTTCGGTCCGCTTGCTGCCCGGCTGAAGGTTAGAGGAGTCCACCTTGAGCACGCCGCTCTTGATGTTGAGATCCCGCTGCGGGAAGGGAATCTCGATGCCGGCTTCGCGAAACTTCCTGATGATCGCGAAATTCAAATCGCTCCGATAGCGGCGAGGGCGATTGCTCATTTCATCGCTCCAGGCCACCAACTCGAAGTTAAGCGAGCTGTCGCCGAACTCGACGAAAAAGACGCTGGGGGCCGGTTCCTTCAAGGTGTGCTCGTCCTCCGCCGCAGCCTCGATCAATTTCCGTCGGACTAACTCCACGTCGCTTCCGTAAGCGACGCCGACGGGAACGCGGAAGCGCACGCGCGGATCGCCATAGGTCCAGTTCGTCACCGGCGAATCGATGAATTTTTGGTTGGGAACGATGGTGGTGATGTTGTCGTTCGTCACCACCACCGTGCTGCGGGCACGAATTTTTTGCACCTGACCGGTAACGCCCGCGACTTCGACCCGATCCCCGATGGTGATGGGACGCTCCGCCAGGATCACCAGGCCGCTAATGAAGTTGCTGGTGATATTTTGCAGACCGAAGCCGATGCCGACGCCGACCGCCCCGGCAAAAACGGTAAGGGCCTCGAGGTGAATGCCGGTGTTTTGCAGGACGATGAAGATGCCGACGACGAGCACAACGTTGGAGGCGATCTGTGAGATTGCGTACTGGAGCGAACGATCGAGGCCGCTGTGGACGAGAAAGCGGTTAAAGAGAAAGCGCTTGGTCCGGGAGGAAATCCAAAAGACCAGGATCAAGAGACCGACGAGGAGAAAGACCTGGAGGAGGCTGATCGGCACGCCCGGCATGGGTGCACTCCAGGCGAGGGGAATGCCGAGGCCGTTGATCGCGCTGACGGTGAAGAAAACGAGGGCGGCGACGCTCAGGATCGTCGTGATGATGGCGACGAAATTGGCATCGAGTTTGAAGCGGCTGAGAAATCGCCTAACGAACCCGCTTTGGACGAACTTGGCTACGATCAGCCCCAGCGCCATCAGGCCGACGAAGGCGGCCACGCCCAGAATGGAGATGTGGCGGCCCGCCAGGTCGAAGAGCGGGGCACTCAGCCAAAGGACATTCACAGGGCCATTTTCATGCGGGGCGAGCGGGTCTGCAAAGCGGGAAACAAAAAACACGGCCGAAGCCGTGTCTTAAGAGTCTGACTAACGATTCGCTTTCGGTCGCGAAGTTATTCCTGTTTGTTGGCCTTTTCTTCGATGTATTTCACCACATCGCCGACGGTCTGCAGTTTCTCCGCATCTTCGTCCGGCACTTCCACCGAAAATTCCTCTTCAAAGGCCATCACCAGCTCAACGATGTCGAGCGAATCGGCTCCGAGATCCTCGATAAACGAGGCGGTGGGTGTGACCTGCTCGGGATTCACGCCCAACTGTTCGACGATGATATCCTTCACTTTTTCTTCGATCGGTTTATCCGACATACAAATATTTCTCCTTGGTTGCTTCTGTGGCTGACGGCTTAAAGGTGCCGCGGCCCGTTGGCAACTAAAATAATTGGCTTCGTTGTCAATTTATTTTGCGGTTCGGCCCTTCGTTTTGCGACCGGCAAACAGGCCGCTGATTTTACATCCGGCCACCTTCGCGTACATCCTCCTATGTCTGAGGAGAGCCCTGCGCCGGATCTTTTTGATCTGAAATTTTTGCCCGCCTGGGTGAAGGAAACGCCCAACGAAAATCGGTATGCCGACTTCGCCGGCGAGGAATCAGGACCGCGCGAGCGACGCGGGAACGATCGACGCGGCGGCGGAGATCGGCGTGACCGGGGGCCGAGGCCAGCGCGGAACAAGGAGCGAGGGCGCGATCCGCGTGATCGCGATCGCCGGCCGGCGACGTCTCCGCGCGCTCTGGAAGCGCGGCGCCAGGAGGAACCATTTACCCCGCTTCCGCCGGTGGAAACCAGATTCGTGCCGGATGCGCGGGTCCTGGAAAATGTCCTGGCCCAGATCAAGGCCGGCCATCTGGCCTACTCTGTTTTTTCTCTGGCGCGGGTTTTTTTGGACAAGCCAGAAAGGTACGACGTGCGCCTCAAGGCCGAGACGGCAACTCTTTTCCAACTGGGAGAAAACGGCCCGGTCGCGAGTGACCGCCGCCTCCTGGAAAATGGCGCTTTCCTGAATCAAAAGGACAATTTTTATCGGACCGAGGTCACGCAGACGGAGCCGATTAAAGGTAATTTCTCTGCGGTGGCGCGCTGTCGTTTGAGCGGGGTATTGTTAGGCCCGACCAACCATCATGCTTACCAGCCACAGCTGCGCGCCCTTTATGAGCAGCGCTTCAGCCGGCGGATGAGCTTTCAGGATTACCAGCGCCAAATCGAGACCGTCAGCGATCCGGAGATTGTGGAGCGCTGGAAAGAGGAAGCCCGCAGCGTCACGACCTACACGACACTGCAGCAGGATCCGCCCGTCACTTTCAAGAGCGCGGCCGAGACCGAGCGCCATTTTCGCCAGACATATTTACCCGACCTGATCCAGAGCAGCGCGGAGCTTTCGCTGGATGGCGTGGTGAGCCGGCAACTGCCCGATCGTTCGTTAGGTAGAGCGATTGAGAACGCCTGGGCCCAGGAATTTCGTTCCCCGACCAAGATGATGCAGGAGTTGATTGGATCCTTTCGTGGTAACGGACTGCACATTTTTCGGCAGCGCAAAGGGATGCTCTTCGTCTCCCCCATGCGCGCCCGGGTTTTTCCTCAGGACTCCTCTGCGCTCTCCGCCTCGGTGGCAGCTATCCTAGCGGTCCTGGCTGATAATCCCGGGATCAATCGCAAGCTGTTGCTCGAGAAATTGCCGTCCGATGGCTCGACCGAGCCGGAGGTAATCGAAAAAAGGAAACTGGCGCTCGCTTCCAATCTGCACTGGCTGATCGGAGAGGGCTATGTGATCGAGTTCAACGACGGCGCGCTCGATTTGCCGCGGACCAAGCCGGCGCCGGTAGCAGCCGCCCGAGCCGAGATTCCCGCCGCAGAATCAGCAAATGGCAGTGGCGCCCAGGTGAGCGTGCCTAACGAGTCGGAAGCGGAACAAACCAACGAAGCTTCGGTGGTGGAGGATCCGACCTCAGCGGGCGCGGCGAAAGACTCGCCGGTTGCGCCCGAACTTGACGCAAATTCCCCACCCAAAGAGACGACATCGCCGCCGGAAAGTGAAGCGACCCGGCAAGCGGTCGAAGCTGATACGCCGGTGGAGCCAGCGTCTGAGGCGAACGAAACTCCGCCAGTCGCAGGCTAAACCGCGATAAGGCCGGCTTTTTTCAGAGTCGCGTAGGCGCCGTTCTTGTTGATCGTCTTGATGCCGCGCGCGGTTACCTTTATCCGCACGAATTTTTTCAACTCGGCCACCCAGATGCGCTGCACGCGCAAATTCGGCTGAAACGTGCGGGGAACGTTCTTGGTGACGTGACGACCGACGCCGCCCTTTTTCTTCGCCATACCACGGCGATGAATCACGCTGCCGCGAGAAGGTTTCGATCCAGTGATACTGCAAACTTTTGACATAAGCCGGGCTTGAAGGGGCGTAAGCTGCCGTCGGTCGCCGGGATGGTCAAGCGATTCTTCGCTCGAAGAAGACGCGCACTGAACGTTCCGCTCAATTCGGAGGTCGGCGAAATGTATGTAATCAAAATGTAAGTCTTTCGGGTTGAACGAGAGCTGGATATCGTGGTCAAATGACGTTCTCCTGCGACTTAACTCGCCGCTGCGTTCCGTATGAGTCATAAAACCAACCACAAATTGCATCTCGGTATCGTCGGTGCGGGAGAGATCGTGAAACGAAGGCATTTGCCTGCGTTGCAACGCCATCCCGACGTTGAAGTGGTCGCAGTTTGCAATTCGACCTACGAAAGCGCCGACAAATTTTGCAAAGAAAATGCGCCCCACGCGACGCCGATGCAGAATTGGGCCGAGCTCCTGGGCATGCCCGATCTTGACATCATCTGGATCGGCACCCCGCCCTACATGCATTCGGCCGTAACCGTCTCCGCGTTGGAAGCGGGCAAACACGTTTTTTGTCAGGCGCGCATGGCGATGGATCTGACCGAAGCGGAAGAGATGCTGGCGGTCTCGCGGCGCTTGCCGGAGTTGGTCACGATGCTTTGCCCTCCGCCGCACGGGATGCGAGGCGATCTGCTCGTGCAAAAAATTCTCGCGGAAGGCGCGATCGGCCGGCCGCACCACCTGCGCCTGCAAAGTTTAAACAGCCTTTTCCTCGATCCCGACGCGCCGGCCCATTGGCGGCAGCGGGCCGAGATGAGCGGGCTGAACACGCTCACCCTCGGGATTTACGCCGAGGTGCTACAGCATTGGTTTGGTGAAATCACCGGGGTCTTCGCGCGAGGGAAAATCGTGCAATCGATGCGCCAGGGTTACGAAGTCCTCATTCCTGACGGGTTGAATGTCCTTTGCACCTTTGCCAACGGGATGGAAGGCGTGCTCGAATTTAGCGGGATCGACGCGCATGCCCCGGCTGATCGGCTCGAAGTCTATGGCGATCTCGGAACCTTCACCTACGATTTCGGCTCCGACGTCGTCCATGGCGCGCGGATCGGCGAGCGGGCCTTGCACGTTGTCGAGCTGACCAAGGATTTGGAGACCAACTGGCACGTGGAAGACGACTTCATCGCGGCGGTGAAATCGCGCGGTCGGATCCAGCCGCATCCGAGTTTCGAGGATGGGGTGCGCTACATGCGGGTGGTGCAGGCGGCGGCCGATTCACGCGCGCGTAACGAGTGGGTCGCGATTACGCCTTCAGCCTAACGAATCGCCGATTCGGTTCTCGAGTCACCCGCAGCGAGCTACAACATCGAACCGCGCAGCAGAATCAGCGCGATGCTGAAATAGATAATCAGCCCGGTCACATCCACCAGGGTAGCAACGAAAGGCGCCGAAGATGTTGCCGGATCCGCCCCTAACCGCCGTAAGAGAAACGGCAGCATCGAGCCGGAAAGTGATCCCCAAAGGACGACCCCGGTCAGGGCAATCCCGACAGTGAGCGCGATCAACATCCAATGCGGCCCATAGACGTCGGAAAATTGCGCCCAGATGGCGACCCGCAGGAAACCGATCGTGCCCAGCACACACCCCAGCATCAGCCCGGCCAGGATTTCCTTGCGCATCACGCTCCACCAATCGCGCAGCGTCACCTCGCCCAGAGCCATCGCGCGAATGATCAGCATCGAAGCCTGCGACCCGGAATTACCGCCGCTGGAGATGATCATCGGGAGAAAAAGCGCGAGGACGACGGCTTTGGCGATGGCTCCCTCGTAATATCCCATGGCCGACGCCGTCAGCATTTCACCGAGGAATAGAACGATCAGCCAGGTAGCGCGTTTGCGCACCATCCGCCACAGCGGAATGCGCATATACGGCTCTTCCATCGCCTCCATCCCGCCGAATTTCTGGATGTCCTCGGTCGCCTCCTCCTCGGCCACGTCGAGCATGTCATCGATCGTCACCAGCCCGACCAGAACGCCGTTCGAATCGACCACCGGCAGCGCTGTCCGATCGTAGCGACGGAAAATATTGACCGCCTCTTCCTGGGAGTCGGTCACGTTGAGCGCGATGAAATTTTCATCTATCAAATCGCTCACTTTCGTCTCCAGCGGCTTGAGCAGAAACTCGCGAATTCGGATGTCGTCGACCAGTTTGCCGCGCTCGTCGATCACGTAGATCACATTCAGCGTTTCCGAGTCCTGGCCATGCTCGCGGATGTAGGCCAGCACTTCCTTCACCGTCGAACTGGCATCGACCGAGACCAGATCGGGCGTCATTAGGCGGCCCACGCTGCCCTCGGGATAACCGAGTAACGCCTGGGCGATGCGGCGCTCTTCCGGGGTGAGCAACCGGATCAACTGGCGAGCGGCCGCGCTCGGTAACTCCTCGAGCAGCGCCGTGCGATCGTCCGGCGACATCTCGTTCAGGATCGAGACGACCTGCTCGTGTGCCATCCCACGCAGGAGCTGCTGTTGCGCCTCCACATCGACGTCGAGATATTCAAAAACATCCGCCGCCAGGGTGTGCGGGAGGATGCGAAAAATGATGACCTGGTCATCCTCCGGGAGATCGAGAATGATCTCGGCCACGTCGGCCGGCGGCATCTCCGAAAAGAGCTCGCGCAACGCGGTGAAACTCCGCGCGTCGATCATGCTCTGGATTTCGGGTAAAAGAATCCTGCCGACCATAAGCTGCGCGACCGTGCCTCGACCGAGGCCACGAGGTTGTAGCACTGGCGCATCCGCCGCGCAATCGTTGGCGGCTTCGGGATACCGCGGTGGGGCAAGACTCCGTCGGGCCAGGGAGTGCGCCCGGCTGCAAAAAGAAGCTGCGTTCCCGACTCGACAGAGCCTCGGCCACCGCGGCAGCAGCAGCCGCTTTTAGTGTCGCGCTTGGATTTTCGGCGAAAGCGGCCAAACTAGAACGGATGACTTCATCTCCCACGGCGCCCACGATCCGGCGCGAAATTGGTCACGACGGCGTGTGCGTCCTGATTTTTGATCGACCAGAATCAGGCGCGAATATTTTCGACGCCGCCGCCCTTCGCGACCTGAGTGCGCAGCTCGATTTCATCGAGAAAGCCCCGGGACTTGCCGGCCTGATCGTGACCTCGGCCAAGAAGTCGATCTTCATCGCCGGCGCCGATCTCCAGACTCTGTTGCGCCAGGCGCAGACGGGCGAAATGCGAGCCTTCATCGCGGAAGGTCAACGCATTTTCAATCGACTCGCGGCGCTGAAGATTCCGACCGTTGCTGCCGATTCATGGCGCCTGTGCGGGGGGCGGCTATGAAATCACGCTGGCCTGCGATTATCGCATCGCTTCGGATGCGCCGGCGACCCGGATTGGATTGCCGGAAACGACTCTCGGTCTCGTCCCTGCCTGGGGCGGCGCAACGCGTCTGCCGCGCTTGATCGGGCCCGAAAAAGCGGGCGAGGTCATTTTAAAAGGAAAGTTGTATGCGGCGCAGGAGGCTTTGCAGCTCGGCCTGGTCGACGAAGTTGTGCCGCAGGACATACTCCTGGACGCCGCGAAGCAGGCCTTGCAAAAGCAAGGCGCTCTGGAGGGGCGAGCTCGTCCAGTTTCTGGAACCGCCTCTCAACCCATCGAAGCGCCTCGCTCCCAAAACCGCGCCCCCGCCCGGGCCGCGGCCATCATCAACCAGAGCCTTCCGAGTTCAATCGACGAATCGCTCGCCCGCGAACTCGATGCCATCGTCGAGCTGGGCGAAACGGAATCGACCCGTAACCTGATCCGGAATTTCTTCCTCGCCGATCGTTATCGCAAAGGAACCGGCAAAGCGACGGTCGAGAAGTTCAACCACGCCGCCGTCATCGGCGCGGGTGTAATGGGCTCCGGTATTGCTCAATGGCTGAGCGCCCGCGGCATCTCCGTCATCCTGCGCGACGTCAGTGGTGACGTGCTCGATCGCGGCCTGGCCAACATCGAAAAGACCTACGGCGAGGCGGTCAAACGCGGCTTGATGAGCGACGAAAAAGCAAAAGAAGGCCGCTCCCGGATCGTCGCCTCGGCCAATCCCGGCCCGATGCGCGACGTCCAAATCGTGATCGAAGCTGCCTCCGAGAAGCTCGACGTAAAGAAGGAAATCTTCCGCGATCTGGACACGAAAATCGACGACACCGACATTCTCGCCACCAACACTTCCGCCCTGTCAATCAGCGATCTCGCGGCCGAGACGAAGCATCCGCAGCGTGTCATCGGACTTCATTTTTTTAATCCGGTTAGCCGGATGAAATTGGTCGAGGTCGTAATCGGGAAGCAGACCTCCGACGAAACGAAGGGGCGCGCACTAGGTTTCGCCCGGCAAATTGGCAAAGTCCCGATCGTAGTCAGGGACAGCCCCGGGTTTCTCGTCAACCGCGTCCTCTTTCCCTATTTGCTCGATGCGGCCGAGTTGTTCGAGCAGGGAACCGACCCCCAAAAAATCGACGAAGCGCTGGTGGAGTGGGGGATGCCGATGGGGCCGCTGCGCCTGATCGACGAGATCGGAATCGACATCACGGTCGACATCGCGGCCACCCTCGAAAAATCGCTAGGCGCACGTGGCGACTACGCCGGCGATCTTACGGAAGATGCAGGAGGCGAAAATGCTCGGTCGCAAAACTGGCAGCGGTTTTTACCAATACGAAGGCAAAGCACAGTCGCCTAACGATGCGCTGGAGAAGTGGCGCCGACCTGCGGCGGCCGCCAGCGCGGCATCCACGCCAACCGCGCAGGACCTTGCGCTTCGCCTTGTGTACCTGATGGTGAACGAAGCTGCCCGTTGCCTGGAGGAAAAGGTCGTGGCTGCGCCCGAGGACGCCGATTACGGCATGATCCTCGGCACCGGATTCGCCCCCCTGCGCGGCGGCCCGCTTCGGTTTGCCGATCACTCCGGCATCGCGGAGATGGTCGCGGCGGGCGATTGGCTGGGGGGTAAATTTACCCCTTGCGACTTGCTCCGGCGCCATGCCCAGAACAACACCAAATTTTATGAAGACACCGCTCGAAGCGCCTGAGAAACAAGTCGCCGAAGAAACCAGCGCGAAACCGCAGAAAGGCGAGGCGCAATCCGTCATCGACACCTCCAAGATGTCGGCCGGCAAAGCCGCCGCGCTCGACCTCGCTGAAAGCTCCCGCGATCCGCTCGATGAGCGGGGTAGTTTCGCGAGCAACCTGTTCATCGGTCGCTACGACTTTGACCGCATCTTTCCCTATCCGGCTCAGAGCGCGGAGGACCGGGCCAAGGGTGACCCATTCCTGAAGGAACTGCGCGAATACCTGGAGGCAAATGTCGACGCCGACGAGATCGACCGGACGGGCGAGATTCCGCAAAAGAATATCGACGACCTCTTCGCGATGGGCGCCTTTGGGGTCAAAATCCCAACCGAATATGGCGGACTCGGATTATCGCAGGTAAATTACGGACGCGCTGCGACTTTGCTGGGCAGCTGGGACGCCAATCTCACCGCGCTCGTTTCCGCGCATCAATCGATCGGTGTTCCGCAGCCGCTCCTGATTTTCGGCACGGACGAGCAGAAGAAAAAGTATCTGCCGCGCGTGGCGCGGAAAGAGATCTCCGCCTTCGCCCTGACCGAAACCGATGCCGGATCGGATCCCGCCAACATGAGTCTGCGCGCGGATCCCACCGAGGATGGATCCGCCTTCATCATGAACGGAGAGAAGCTTTGGTGCACTAATCTGATCAAAGCCGGTGTGCTCGTGGTCATGGCCAAGACGCCGCCCAAAATGGTGAAAGGTCGGGAGCGCAAACAGATCACGGCCTTTATCGTCGATGTCGATACACCGGGGTTGGAAATTACTTATCGCTGCCACTTCATGGGGCTGCGTGCGCTCTACAACGGAATCGTCAAATTCACCGACGTCCGCGTCCCGCGCGAGAACATGATCGCGAAGGAAGGCCAGGGACTAAAGGTTGCCCTAACCACTCTCAATACCGGTCGCCTGACGATTCCGGCCGCTTGTGTCGGATTGTCGAAGCGGCTGCTCGAGATTTGCCGTAAGTGGGCCAGGGAGCGGGTGCAATGGGGCGTCCCGATCGGTCAGCACTACGCCATCGCGGGCAAGATCGCGGAGATGGCTGGCAACGTCTTCGCCATGGAGGCGATCACTTTCCTGACCAGCGCACTGGTCGATCGCAAAGCCGGCGATCTGCGGATCGAGACCGCGATGTGTAAAATGTGGGCGACCGAAGCGACCTGGCGGATCGCCGATGAAGCGATGCAGGTGCGCGGTGGACGCGGTTACGAGACTGCGCAATCGCTGGAAGGTCGCGGCGAAGAAGGCATTCCAGTGGAGCGTTTCCTGCGTGATTGCCGCATTAACATGATCTTCGAGGGCTCGAGCGAGATCATGCGCCTTTTCATCGCGCGCGAGGCGCTCGATCCGCATCTCAAGGTCGGCGGCGCGATTTTCAATACCCAGCTCCCGACTTCAGAACGCGCCAAGGCAGTTTTTCAATCGGGGAAATTCTACGCCAGTTGGTATCCAAAGCAGTGGACCGGCGGAAGCGCGGGCGATCTGGATAAATTGCATGCCGGGTTGCGCCCGCATGTGCGCTACGCGGCGGGCGCGAGCAAGCGCCTGGCGCGCGGGTTGTTCCATGCCATGACCCGTTTCGGCCCCAAGCTCGATCGCGAACAACTATTGCTCGCGCGTTTTGTCGGCATCGCGGCGGAGCTTTTCGCGATGAGCGCGACCTGCGCTTTTGCCCAGCACAAAATCGAGAGTGGCGAACCGGTCGAGGAGATCCTTTCCGTGGCGCGCTACTTTTGTCGCTCGGCCAAGATGCGGATCGATACCCAGTTTGCCGGCATCTCAGAAAATGCGGATCGCGCCGGCTACGACCTAACCCAGGAACTGATGGCTGGGAAGCACGCCCATTTTGGTCAGGGTATCGTCTAGGAGTTCCGCGTCGCTGCTCGACAACCCCCGCCGGTTGACCAACATCCCCCCGCCGACTACCCTCAGCGGATGAGTATGCCTTCCATGCTCACCGAGGCGACCCGCGCTCAGTCCGGCGGCCGCATCAGTGCGAGCGAGAAACCAAAAGCCGAATCGAAATCCCGTGCGCTCGACAAGATCGCCGAGCATGTCCTGCTGGACGGATTTCGCATCGTGATCGACCTCGAAAAGAGCAAAGGCTCTTATCTTTACGACGCCGCCCATGACCAGCGCTTGATCGATCTCTACGGCTTTTTCGGCTCCAACCCAGTCGGCTTCAATCATCCGCACTTCGACAAGCCGGAAGTGAAGGCTGATCTCCTCCGCGCGGCCGAGATAAAGATCGCTAACTCTGACGTTTATTCGGAAGGCTACGCCCGCTTCGTCGACGCTCTCTGGCGCGTGGTCGGAATGCCGCCGCTCGAGCGCATGCTCTTCATCGAGGGTGGCGCGCTCGCGGTCGAGAACACCCTCAAGGCCGCCATGGATTGGAAAGTGCGCAAAAATATGGCCGCCGGCCGTGGCGAACGCGGGACGGAGATTCTCCATTTCCGCAAAGCCTTCCACGGTCGCAGCGGCTATACCATGAGCCTGACCAACACCGATCCGGTGAAGACAGATTTGTTTGCCAAATTCGATTGGCCGCGGGTCTCGACTCCGTTCATCGACTTTTCGTTAGGCGAAAATGAGCGGGAAGCCGACGTGATCGAGCGCGAGAAGCAATCCGAAGCTGAGATCATGCAGTTCGTGAAAGAAAAAGGTCAGGATATCGCCGGCATCATCATCGAGCCAATCCAGGGCGAAGGAGGCGATAATCATTTTCGCGGCGAATGGCTCCAGACCCTGCGCCGGATCTGCGACGAAAACGAGATGCTGCTCATTTTCGACGAAGTGCAGTGCGGGATGTGCGCCACAGGCCGGAACTGGTGCTGCGAACATTTCGGCGTCGTGCCCGACCTGATGGCATTTGGCAAGAAGGCGCAGGTCTGCGGCGTGATGGCCGGCCCACGCCTCGACGAGGTGGAGGACAACGTTTTTCGTCTGCCCAGCCGGATCAATTCGACCTGGGGCGGCAACTTCACCGACATGGTGCGATCGACTCATTTCCTCCAGATCATCGAGGAAGAAAACCTGGTCGAGAACGCCGGGATGGTGGGCGAATACTTCCTCAACCGTCTGCTCGAGCTGCAAAAAGAGAGTCCGATCATGACCGCGGTGCGGGGCCGAGGATTATTCCTCGCTTTTGATCTGTCCGACCCGGCGACGCGCGATCAATTTTGGAAGGGTCTTTACGAAAACGGGGTCTTTTCCCTCAAATCCGGCGAGCGCGCGATCCGTTTCCGGCCTGCCCTCGACATCACGAAGCAGGTGGTCGACGAAGCGATCGAAGTGATCCGTCAGCAGGCGAAAAGGTAGCGCGAGCTTCCAGCTCGCAGACTTACCAACCGCGCAAGCTGAAGCTCGCGCTACTTTATATGCAATCAGTCCTTAAGAATCTTGGTCTCACAGCAGAAAACCATGGCGCCTTCTCCGGCAAATGGCACGGCGGCGGCGCGGTCATCGAAAAGATCTCGCCGGTCGACGGGAAGTCGTTAGGCAAGGTCCGGACCGCGTCGGCCAAGGA
Source organism: uncultured Verrucomicrobiae bacterium (assembly GCA_963749935.1). GTDB lineage: Bacteria > Verrucomicrobiota > Verrucomicrobiia > Chthoniobacterales > UBA10450 > Palsa-1392. The sequence continues at coordinate 48,285 of CAVVOH010000004.1, read as the reverse complement.
CTACGAGAAAGTCATCGCGCGCTCCCAGGAAGCCTTTGCTTCGTGGCGCACGACGCCCGGGCCGGTTCGCGGCGAAACCGTCCGGCAACTGGGCAACGCGCTCCGCGAAGCACAAGAGCGACCTTGGCAAGCTCGTCTCCCTCGAGGCGGGCAAAATCCTCGCGGAAGGCGAGGGCGAGGTGCAGGAGATGATCGATATTTGCGACTTCGCCGTCGGCCAGTCGCGCATGCTCTACGGGCTGACCATTCAATCGGAGCGGGCCAGTCATCGCTTGATGGAGCAATGGCATCCGCTCGGCCTCGTCGGGGTGATTTCCGCCTTCAACTTTCCCGTCGCGGTCTGGTCGTGGAATGCCGCGCTCGCCGCGGTCTGCGGCGATGCCACCATCTGGAAGCCGTCGGAAAAAACGCCGCTGACCGCGATCGCGGTAATCAAGATCGCCGAGAAAGTCTGTCGCGCGACCGGGGTCGACTCCGGCATTTTCACCCTCGCGATCGGCGATGGGCCTTCGTTAGGCCAGAAAATGGCGCAGGATCGCCGGGTGCCGCTCGTCTCCGCGACCGGCTCGACCCGGATGGGTTTTGACGTCGCGCAAACCGTGCATGGCCGTCTCGGTCGCACCATCATGGAACTCGGCGGCAACAACGCGCTCATCGTCACGCCAAGCGCGGATCTCAAGATGGCCGCGAGCGCGATCTTCTTCGGCTCGGTCGGGACCGCCGGGCAGCGCTGCACCTCGACGCGCCGTGTCATCATGCACGAGTCGATCGCCAAGCAGATCGAGAAAGCGCTTACTCAGGGCGTATCGGGGCGTGAAGATCGGCAGTCCTCTGTCCAAGGGAACGCTGATGGGACCGCTCATCGATACCGCCGCGGTCGAGAACGTGCTCGAGTCGATCCGGCACCTGAAAGCCGAAGGCGGCAAAGTGCTTTACGGCGGCGAGAAACTGAGCGGCGAAGAAATATCCCGGGGGCTGTTATATGACGCCCTGCCTGGCGCGTGCCAAGGCGGAATATCAGGTCGTGCAGCACGAGACTTTCGGCCCGCTGCTCTATCTCATGACCTATCGCGATTTCGACGAAGCGCTCGAGATCCATAACGGCGTCGAGCAGGGCTTGAGCTCCTCCATTTTCACCAACGACATGCGGGAAGCGGAGAAGTTCGTGAGCCCGCTGGGCAGCGATTGCGGCATCGCCAACATCAACGCCGGCACGAGCGGCGCGGAGATTGGCGGCGCCTTCGGCGGCGAGAAAAATACTGGCGGCGGCCGCGAAAGTGGTAGCGACTCGTGGAAGAGTTATATGCGGCGGCAGACCAACACGGTGAACTACTCGACCGAGTTGCCGCTGGCCCAGGGTATCCAGTTCGGTAGTCCCGACGAAGGCAGCTCGACCGCCTAGATCGCGCCCAGCCGCACGTTGAAAGATCGCGGGTTTTTGTTAACTAAAGGCAGTTTCGCGATGGTGCCGTAACGGATGCGCAGCAACGACCGGGCTTTCAAATAACGTCGTTCTCGCGGTTGCCTCCGAGCAGACCGCACTACACCAAATACTATGAGCACAACCACTCTCGACGCCCCCGCCGAAGCGGAAAATCAATTTAACTGGCCGCTCTGTTATGAAGCGGAAAATCTTTTGCTCGAGCGGATCGGCGCGTTTCTCGCGCAGAATAGTTTCGCCCGCATTCTCTCCGAGCGGATGCGCGAGGAGACCGGGACCCTTTTTATCGACTGGGTCGATCATCTCATCTTGCCCGCTTCCGACGAAGCCGCTTTGCGCGGAGCCGGTTATGCTGACGATCCGTTAGGCGAAAACAAGGACGGGCTGAAGGCGCTCTGGCATCCCGAGGCGATGCTGCCGCGGGTTTTGCTCGCGACAAAACGACGCGAAACATCCGCCCGCCCTCGCGATTCGGCCGGAGTTTGTCGCCGAGTTTGCCGCGATTCACGGGATCACGAACGAGATCGAAGGCGAACCGTTTTCGCGCTTTCGGAAGTTGCTCGCGTTCGAGGAAAACGACGCGGCCTTCTACGCGATCGAGCGGCGCGGTTATCGCGGTTACATTTCGCAAGCTGGCGACTTGAAGAAATTCTGGCCGCACGCGAGATTTGGCAGACGCGCCGCCGCCGCTGGGACCGCGATGTGAAGGGTTACGCCTACTCACTCGAGCGGCTGCAGGACGTGGTGGATCTCGTCGGCCCCGATCTCGCTTGTCATCTCGTCTTCGAAGAAGAGCGCGCCTTTTGGCAGAAGCGCAATCGGGCCGCGATCGAGCAGAAGCGCCGGCAGGATTCGTTAGGCTTGGGCTGGGCGAATCACGATCACCATACTTTTCGTTCGTCGCGCAAACATTTCCTCGATCTCATGAAAGCTTGGGAAATGCTGGGCTTCCACCGCCGAGAACGTTACTACGCCGGGTCGCAGGCCGGCTGGGGCGCGCAGATCGTCGAGCAGCCGATCGAAGGAATCATCATCTTCAACGACGTCGATCTCTACCCCGCCGAAACGGAAATCGATTTCTCCAGAGAACCGCTCTCGCCGGAGGAGAAACAACTTCGCACGATCGGGCTCTGGGTTGGGCTGCATGGCGAGAGTTTTCTCGATGCGGGGATGCATCACCTGGAGTGCCGCTTTGATTACGAGCTCCTGCGCGAGCAACTCGCCGCCGCCCATATCAAGACGATGGCGCCGTTTTCCGATTTTCCTTTTCTCAAGCAGGCTTTCACTCAGGGCGAGCGCTGGGCCGTGAGGCCAGAGCGGATCACCCGGCTGACTTCGAGAGGTCTCCTCACGGACGAGCAGGCGCAAAAGTTTAGCCGCGAAGGGGCGATCGGAAGTCACCTGGAGAACCTGCAACGCAAAGGCGGCTTCAAGGGTTTCAACCAAAAGTCGGTCAGCGTCATCATCGAGTTGACCGATCCGCGCAAACAGGACGCGGTGCACAAGTTTGCCTAACGAGATGCAAAGACGAGCGGCGATCATCACGGCTCTCCGAACGCCTGTCGGTCGGCACGCGGGCGCATTGGCGTCGGTTCGCCCCGACGATCTTGCCGCCCACGTCATCAAGGCCGTCGTGGAGCGATCCGGCATCGACCCCGCCTTGATCGAGGATGTCTACTTCGGCGCTACCAACCAGGCCGGCGAGGACAACCGCAACGTCGCGCGCATGGCCGCGCTGCTGGCGGGCCTCCCCGCGTCCGTGCCGGGTTCGACGGTGAATCGCCTCTGTGCGTCGGGGCTGGAAGCCGTCAACATCGCGGCGCGCATGATCGAGGCGAGTCACGGCGATGTGTTCATCGCGGGCGGCGTCGAGTCGATGAGCCGTGCACCTTATGTGCTCAGCAAGGCGGAATCCGCGTTCGACCGGTCGCAGCAGATCTTCGACACTTCGATCGGCTGGCGCCTGGTCAATCCTCGCATGGCGGCGCTGCATCACCCCTTCTCCATGGGCGAGACCGCCGAGAATGTCGCCCGCCAGCACAAGATCAGCCGGGCGGATCAGGATCAGTTCGCGCTCCAGAGCCAGCAACGGTGGTCGGCGGCGCACCAACGAGAAAAGTTCGCCCAGGAGATCGTGCCCGTCGAGATTCCGCAGCGCAAGGGCGCTCCGACCCTCGTCAGCGTGGACGAGCACCCGAGGCCGGACACGACGCTGGAGAATCTCGCCAAGCTGAAACCCGCATTCTCCAAAGACGACCAAGGCACGGTGACCGCGGGCAATTCGTCGGGTATCAACGACGGCGCGGCGGCATTGCTGATCGTTGAAGCCGGGCTGGCCAAATCGCTGGGTCTTCAGCCGATCGCCTTCATCGGTCCGAGCGCCGCGGCCGGCGTCGATCCCGCGTTCATGGGGCTCGGACCCGTGCCCGCGATTCGCAAGGCGCTTCTGCGCGCGAAACTGACGCTCGACCGCATCGACCTGTTCGAGTTGAACGAGGCGTTCGCCGCGCAGGCCCTCGCCTGCCAGCGCGAGCTGGGCATCGACAACGCAAAATTGAACGTCAACGGCGGCGCGATTGCGATCGGTCACCCGCTTGGGTGCAGCGGCGCCCGCCTGGCCACGACGCTGATCCACGAGATGGCTCGCACCGGCGCCTCGCGCGGCCTCGCATCGCTCTGCGTCGGGGTAGGACAAGGCTTGGCGACGGTCTTCGAACGGGAGTGAGCTTGGAAGTGGGGGAGCCTTCCCACTTTTCTCCTCCGGCATGAACTTCTGGATGGTGGTGAATGGAGGAAGGTGGGACCGACCGACATAGGCTGCGCCAAGTGCATGGCGAAGCCCGACCGAGCGGGGTCGCGCGGGAGTCAAAACCACGCCGCCGCTCGCGACATTGAGCAGCTTGCGCAGATGCTCGACCGAGTCCGCCTGCACCGGTGTCTGCCGCAGGATTTCGGCAACGCTGAAATTGCCCGAAGAGTTGATCGTCCAGATCGTTTTCGATCGGTCAGAAAAATCAGTGTCGAATTCTCCATCGCCGGCTCTTCGATGATGCCGGCGTCTCACCCGGCGCGAGATGCGGCGCGCCAACACAGATTAGGCAGGCGCAGGCAAAGACTCACTGAACCGAAGCTTCACCCAACCCAACATTTCAAGATTCCGGATCGCCTCGGCTAAGCTCCGCTGTTTGTCCTCGTCCTTTTTCCAGAGTTTCTTCCAATCCAAGATGTAATGGAAGAGATCCTCCTCTGAGACGTCATCGGGGTTTCGTTCCTGCTTTAGGTTCTGCACCGCATAAATCACCGTTGCGACCTCTTCGGCCTGATCGGTGTTCTTGATTCGGCTGAACAGGTCAACGGTCTTATCAATCTTCGTTCGGAACGGTTCTAATTCATTAGATAACTGTTCACGCGCTTTCTGGTACTCTGGCCCGACGCGCAGCGCAGTCATCTTGCCGAGTTGCTGCTCATTCAGCCAATTGTTGTTAGCGAGAACGTTGATTGCTTCTTTCACTTCGCTAGCAAACGGGCCGTAGCTGCTTCTTTCGAATCGGAAGCCTGTGTCGAGGCCCAGTTTAGTGAGGATGTAGCAAACCTTTTGAAAAGTGGTGCGACCGATGGGATTCGCATAAGGTTGCTTCTCAAGTTCGTAGATGACCTCGACTAGAGCCGCCCATTCCGGTCTGAGTTTCTGTCGCCGCCTACCCTTGTGGAGGAACTCAGTCTGCTGATCGGCCTTCAGGAAGTCAGGTTTTAGCTGCGCAGCGGGAGTTCGGTACGGCGCGTATATCTCTACGGGAATGCCAAGCTTCGACAGTTTTGAGGTACATCAGCGGGCCAACAGCTTCCCACTCCAAACCGCCATTCCCGCAGCCGAGCGGCGGAAAAGCCACTGATGTGATCCCCCACTGGTGGAAGTGCGAAGCGAAGTGATCTAGACCTTTCTCGACGTCTAAAAAGCGTGTCGCTGCTCTCCAGTGACTTTTTGTCGGGAAGTTCACGATCGAGACGTTGGTGAGATCTCGGTAATGATAGGGCCTGCCCAGCCTGACCTCGCCTCGCTCGCAACGTGCGAGATAATCGGCGTACATCTCCGGGTACTTCTGCTTGAAGAGTTGGGCAATGCCTTTGCCCATCACGCCAACGCAGTTCACCGTATTGACGAGCGTCTGCATCTTGCTGGCGAACATGTCGCCGATCAGTGCTTTGGTCGTTCCGTTCGCTTGCATGGGTCAGTGAAAGAATATGTCAGAATTGATCTGAATAGGAAGTTCGAAGCCGTGCGCCTCTAGCCGCCTCTTCGCGCCGTCGTTGAGCACGTAGGCGCCGAGGAGAAACTTTGGAGGAACGCGTTGCGGGATCAGCACTTCAGCGCATTTGGCGCTGCTGTGACGCCATTCCTCGATTTGCTCCCCGGGATGTTTCCAGTTCCGCGCGAAAATGTAATCGAGATTCAAAAGGTTGAGGCGATCTGGTGCCATAAAAAACACGTATTTGCTCGCCGCATTCTGATCAGTGATTACCGCGTTTTGAATCTTCAGAATCTCGATTGAAACGCGGAGCACGCAGAGTCGCTTGGCCTCATCTCGCCTTTTCGACATCATTGGATTGCGGGCATGAAAATAGACGTTGGCGTATTCGTGCAGCGCGAGACCGCCGGGAACTCTCTTCACGTCGCGCTTCTCTTGGACCACCTGAAGTGCGACGGAAAGGTGCGGCACTTTAGCGGCTTCGACGTAGGACAAGATTCCATGCTTCAGAATCGACGGAATGTTATCGATTAAGCTGATGTTCTGAAATTCAGTGAGCGTCATTTTTATCAGGCGCATTGTCTGATTGTGCGTTGGTAACAACGGTCTGATCGATCTGCACGTTCGCACGCTTTCCGGCAAGTCGTGCAACAGTCCAACCTGTCCAATTCACTTTCGGACGTGAAGACGGGCTAACCATTAGGGTTTGAAACCGGAATTCGCTTCCTTGCAACATCTCCGTATACCTTGAGAGCAGCGTGTCGTCGAAGTTCGCACCGAGATCAAGCAGCAGGACAGCGCCTTGATGAAGGCTGGCCTGGTCGGCCAAAACCGCTGCCCCGGCAATCAGGATCTGCCCGACCTCACTGCCTGAAAGCGCACGGAAGCAAATTGGGTATTTATGGTGACTGAATTCAGTCCATAGCTCAAACGGAGGCCGGCCATGACGAGTGTCGCGCAGCTCCTCCGGAATTTCTTCTGAGTCGTCGTCCTGATCCACTTCTTCCGGGCGAAGTTCGGCTCTCCGTATGTCTGCGTATTTGGACGAGCAGATTTGATCAACGATTCCTGACACTTGGTAAGGGTGAATTCGCCACATCCTTGCTAGATATTCCAAGTCGTCTTCGAAACGCTTTCGCGGTCTTTCTTGTTGGACATAGAAGACGCGAAGTAGATGCGAGAGATCAACCGCCCGCCTACCCTCGAATGCTGCTTGTATGCCGTAGTTGCTAAAAGTCATCGCAAACTCCACGCGATCTGGAGCCAAGAGAGTAAGGCGAAGTCTGACTTCATTCTTTGCGTCAGACCCGCTCCACCTCCACAAATCCGCTTCGCTTCTACAACATCCTGAGATCCAATCACAGAGCGCAGATTTCCCTATGCCATTCGTGCCGACAATGAGGGTAACTTTTCCAAAAACGAGCGTCGCACCGTTCTGGAAAAGAGGACTTCGTTCAATCGTTATCCGTTCGAGCCAGCCGCTTTGACCCACGGGAACTTTCTGCACCTCTGCTGCGATCCTATATTCTTGGAGAGCCTTCCAAGCCTGAAGCTGGGTTGCGGGGTAGTTTTTTCCTTGCTCGCTATCGACAAGTTTTCCGTGGTCTTGGCATAGCCACAATCCATTAGCTGCTTTCGCTCGCTCTACAGCTGAGAGACCACCAGTACCGCGCGGCGCTTTCGCACCAACCGCAGCGGCAAATATGTGCGCGGCAACTCCTTTCCTCTCTACGTCGTCCGCGTCCGCGCCAGGCCCAACTGTGGATTCATCGCAACCGGGCCACGAACATCTGTAGCCTGCTCGCCCAGCTATGATTTCCTTTACCTTCGACGGAAAATCGGCGTCCCGGTCTTTCATCTGCTAGACTTGCCGAATATATTGGAGCGACACGTTATATCCGAGATTTCGCACCAACCGCGCGTGGTGCATCAAATTTACGCTCGAGAAAAACGGCAACGGAGGGGGCCAGACGCCCTGCATTTCAGGCGCGATGACTGCATAGACGACCTCGTAGTCGCTGGAGTTTGGTCGAGAAGCGGGAACGAGTGCGGATTGGGCTTGCTTTCCCATGTTGTCAAGTTCTTGAGCGATCAAAGCGCGTAGGTGCGCATCCTGAAGAAAAAGATCGGCAGAAACCGACCCTTGCGAGAACAAGTGGCTCAAAGTTCCCGAAGACGCCCGCTTCTTTACATGAATCAGGTGACCCGCTGCGGAGAAAAGGTCGCAGAACTCGATCGGAGTCGTCGCACCATTCGGGTAAAAGGTCTCTCGGTCGAGCATAGCAAAATTGTCAGCGTCTTGCACTTCGACTGCCTCATTGTAATCACCTTCGTCCTGACCGGCGCCAGCGTCGGGAAATGGAATCGAATTCGACGTTATCGACGTCACGAAATTGGAAACAGTGGTTGCGTACGCGGCGGCGATCTCAAACCACAAGCCATCCAATAAAACAAATCGTCGATTTCCAACGGCCGCATCCCAAACAAGACATTCGTAAACCGACCATTTATCGTGAAGCGCTTCGTCGCCGTCGGTACTGGACGCGAACGCGGTGCCGCTTTAGAACCTCCGGCGTGGGCGCGATGTTATGCGCATTCAGGACGGCGAGGTACTCGGCCAGCGAGAGTTCCAAGTACAACACCGCGCCTGCCTGCGTGTAGCTGAAACGATGAATTCTGTCCCAATCGATAATATCAGGTGCCGATAGGTAAGCGCCCGCGAGATTACCACTTTGGAGAACATTGATGAGCAGCTGATCGAGTTGTGCATGCATCGCCGGATCCACCTCTCGAACGTTGTCCACCCAGCTGAAGTGTTGTTGATACGCGTTGTCGCTATACGCCTCGGCTAGGTCATCTAGCATGTCCGCAAGCCGCTCGAAGGGCAGATCGGTCGAGACCCCGATTGGGCCCGAGCCGGTCAGGCGATCGAAGATGTCGTTCTGGTCAGCCTCGCCGGTTACTCCACGGAGCAGTGCACGCCCTACATCTAATTCGAAGCTGTCGACTTTCGAACTTTGGCTCGTTTGCCTTCGGGTCGAGACAACGATCTCGTCATAGATCTTCGAATCGATGCTTCGCAGCTTCGTTGGGTCTACTTTGTTTAAAGTAGCGCGCAGGCCGAAATCCCGCACCCAGCAATGAGGTTTCAGCAACGAGCGTCCGGAACCAAACGTCAAAGCAAAATACCGGTCTTGGTATTGTACATATCATTACCGCAGCAATGTTCGCCGTGTAAACAGCGCCAACAGGCTGCTCCAGAAATGGATTTAGCATGCCTACCCACTGAGGCACAGCGCGATGCTGCGTTCCGACGTATAATGCTCCCGGAAGCCCGAGATCCCCTGTCAGAGGAACAGTCCTGTAGCGCTTTTCTGGGTCGAGAGCAGCTAGAGGATCGGGAACGTCTTCCTTTAACAGAAAGATAGTTAATGTGATCATTTACAGCGGCTCCGTCGCGGGTAGCAATTCACCACTTAGCAATTTTGGCAGGAGGGAGTCGCGCAAGATCCCGAGGGTACGGGATTGTCGGCCGTTTTGCTCACGTTGCAGGAAGAGTGGCTGAACTGAATCGTCGAAGCGCTTGGCGAGGACGTAGTCGGCGCGGAGGTCGGGATGGAGGTCGCGCCGGAAGGTGTTCGGTCCGGCAGCCGCCGGAGGGCCGAAGTCGGCCTCGATGCCGCGCCCAACGCCTCTGCGACGCATCCCACCCGTCCCAATCATTCCGTCCCTCCGCTCGCTCAGCCCATCGAAGCCAGCTTGGCAAAGCCGGACTTGAACGCCCCCACCAGCGTGTCGATCTCCGCTTCGGTCATCGGCGTGGAGAACACGCACGCACCCGAGCTGATGATGCTGCAACCTTCGTTGTAGAGGTGATCGAGCAACGCCTTCAGTCGGCGCGACTCGTCGGGCGTCGGGTACGCCTCGCGGTAATTTCGTGGCGGCGTCTGCTTCATGTGCACCAGGAACATCGAGCCCGCCCCGGTGACGCTCGCGGGCGCGCCCGTCGCGCGTATCGCGTCTTCGATGCCGTTCCTGGCCCGATCGGTCAGCGCGTTTAGGCGCGCCACCGCGGGTCGGTCGAACTTCAGCATCGCCGCCATGCCCGCGGTCATGCTGATCGGGTTGGCCGTGAATGTTCCGGAGTGCGGGAAGACGTAGCGGGGCGACTGCGGGTTGAGCACATCCATGACTTCGGCGCGGCCGGCGACGGCGCCAATGGGAAATCCACCGCCGATGATCTTGCCCAGCGCGGTCAGGTCGGGCGTGACGCCGTAGCGCGCTTGCAAGCCGGAGTATTCGGACCGGAAGGTGATGACTTCATCGAACACTAACAGCACCCCGTGGCGCGCGGACCACTCGCGCAGCGCGGTAACGAACTCGACATCCGCCGGACACAAGCCGACGCGGTGCGGCATCAGATCGATCAAGACGCACGCGAGGTCCCTGGCGTGCTCGTCCAGGATCGCCAGCGTGCGCTCGGTGTCGTTGAACGGAAAGACAACGACGTCCTTGAGCGCGGACTCGGGTGTCCCGTGCACCAGCGGAACGCTATTCGGATGGTCCCTTTCGCCCCAGGTCGCCGGCGTGGATCCCTGGCTGACCTCGGCGTAGTCGTAGACGCCGTGGTAGGCGCCCTCGGCCTTGGCGATCTTCGGCCGCCCGGTAAAGGCGCGGGCCGCCTTCAACGCGACCATGATCGCTTCCGTGCCCGAGTTCATGAAGCGCATCTTCTCGAACGAGCGGTTGCGGCTGCACAAGTGCTCGGCATAGCGCACCTCGATCTCGGTTCCCATCATGAACGCGGTGCCGCGGGTCATCTGCTCGGTCACCGCCTCGACGATCTCGGGGCAGGCGTGGCCGTGGATCAGGGACGCCATGTTGTTGGAGAAGTCGATGCGCGTGACGCCGTCGAGATCGGTCACGCGGCAGCCCTGCCGCGCTCCACATAGGTCGGGTGTTTCCCCCGCAGGATCGCGTTGCGGCTGACGCCGCCGGGAAGGACTTTGAGGGCCCGCTCGTAGAGGGCGGCGCTGCGCGAGAGGTCGGTTTGCATCATATTTAAGAGTTAAGAATTAAGATTTAAGAAGTGGTCGTATTGCGCCTCGAAGTCTTGATGATCGAAACGAAGATCGCCGTCAGCTCGTCGGATTCCCGCTGCAGAGGAGCAAGCTTTTTCGGAATGACCAACTCTGCATCAACAAGCAGCTCGAGCCAGTACGCGGTTTCTTCGACTTCCTTCAAACAGTCGCCGCACTTCGAGATGAACTCCGGCTTACTGCGCGCTCGGAAAGCCTCCCGATAGTTTGCTCCCACCGACGTCCCGGAACGGAGCACCTGCTTGCCAAGAATCTGTGCTTCGGTCGTTTTCGGCAGAGCCGAAAACATCCGAACAATACGGAGCGCAAAGCTCTTCGTTCGTTCGCGCAAATCTTTCGCCGGATCTCGTGTCACCACCTTCTTAAATCTCAATTCTTCCTTCTTAATTAATTTGAAGCAGCGGCGCAGCGGTGCGCTCCTGCACGTAATCGAAATCGATGCCGGGGCTCAGTTCGACGAGCCGAAATCCTTCCGGCGTGACTTCGATCACGGCGAGATCGGTGTAGATGCGGTTCACGACGGCCAATCCCGTGAGCGGAAAGGTGCACTTTTGCACGAGCTTCGCCTCGCCTTCCCGGGTGCAATGTTGGGTGATGACGAAGATCGACTTCACGCCCGCGACCAGGTCCATCGCGCCGCCGACGGCGGGGATGGCGTCGGGCTCGCCCGTGGACCAGTTGGCCAGATCGCCGTTCTGCGCGACCTGGAGCGCGCCGAGCACGCAAAGATCCAGGTGGCCGCCGCGGATCATGGCGAAGCTGTCCGCGTGATGAAAGTAGGCGGCGCCCGGCAGCGCCGTCACGCGCTGTTTTCCTGCATTGACCAGCTCGGGATCGCCTTCGCCAGGCTTGGGCGCGGGGCCCATGCCGAGCAGGCCATTTTCCGTGTGGTAGATGAGCGTGCGGCCCTCCGGCACGAACTTGGCGACCAGCTCCGGAATGCCAATGCCCAGATTCACATAGGAGCCGTCGGGAATATCCTGCGCCAGGCGCTGCGCCATCTCCTCGCGCGTTCGCCCGATCACTGGCGGCTTCGTCATGGGTAGGACGCTCCTGCGGCGACGAGTTCCGATTCGTGGGCCGGGTTGGCGATGGCGACGACGCGATCCACGAAGATGCCGGGCGTGACGATCGACTCGGGGTCCAGCTGGCCCGGCTCGACGACCTCGGCGACCTGGACGATCGTGACCTTGGCCGCCATCGCCATCGGCGGGCCGAAGTTTCGCGCCGTCTTGTTGTAAAGGATATTGCCGTGGGTGTCGGCGACCCGCCCCTTGATGAGCGAGAAGTCCGCGCGCATGCCGTGCTCCAGCACGATACTTTCGGCCGTCGAATTCCCGGGTTTCCTTGCCTTCCGCCAGAGGCGTTCCCACCGCGGACGGGGTGTAGAACGCCGGGATTCCAGCTCCGCCGGCGCGGATGCGCTCCGCGAGTGTTCCCTGAGGAACCAATTCCAATTTCGTGCGCCCGCTTCGGTAAAGCTCGGGGAAAACGTTCGAGTTGGCGGTGCGCGGAAACGAACAGACGACCTTGGAAACGCGGCCCGCCTTGAGCAGCGCCGCGAGGCCGACCTCGCCGCTGCCGCAGTTGTTGCTGATCATCGTCAGATTCGTGGCGCCCTGGTCGATCAGCGCGTGGATGAGCTCGATGGGACTGCCCGCCTCGCCGAAACCGCCGATCATGATGGCGGCGCCGTCGAAAATGTCCGCGACAGCCTCGGCCGCGCTCGCGACCCGCTTGTCGATCATCCGGCGGTCGCAAGAGCGGCTTGAAGAGCGCCGATACTCGGCGCCTGTTCGGCAGCCGTGGCGTGACCCGGCGCCTGTCCGGGTTTCGCCACCCGCGCATAGTGATACAAGCCGGCCTCGTCGAACAGAACGCGGTCCTCGTAGTCGTCGAACCAGAGCGCCTCGGGGTTGCGGCCGACGATGCAGACCTTGCCGCGATCGGGGGCGCTGCCGGCGTTCCGAAGAATCTTGAAGATCAAGACGCCATTCTCGCTGCCCGCGAGTCCCGGTATCCCCTCGTTGGTGACCGCCGCCACTTCGGTCTTGCCTTTGTAATGTGTGATGGAAAGGCGCGCGTGGGCCTCGACGCCCGACAGGCCCTTCTGCGATTCGTTGAGAATATTCCACGCGGACTCGATCGGGACGTTGAACGCCTTGTAGGCAACGATGTCGCGCCCGCAGAAGAAGTAGTGGTTCTCGCCGCCGGCGCGCTTGAACTCGCGCTGCAGAATGCGGAGGGCGTCCGCGTCATCGTTGATCCCCGCCATGATCGGCGCCTGGTTCTGCACGGTGAGCCAGCCGCGCGAGGCCAGGCCCCGCATCGCCTCGCCCGTCGCGGGGACCCATTGCTTAAAGCCCTGCGCGTCCTCGAGGTAGTTCCCTTCCGCATCCTTGGCGAGGAACTCGTCCGGGTGCTCGAAGTGCAGCATCATGTGCAGGCCGACCTGCGGGTAAGTCTCGTGGAACCGATCGAGCATCGACAGGAAGGTGCGGTCGAAGCGCTGGGGATAGAACGCCATATCCTTGGTGCCGATGCGGATCGACTCGACGCCGGCTTCGGCCAGAGCGCCGAGCCAGGCCGCGATCTTTGCATTGTTCAGCACCATCGCGTCGCCGCCCGACATCAGGATCTCGCGCAACTTCTCGCGTCCGCTTTCGGGGTGCACGCCGCCGTTCGCCGCGACGGCTGCGTTGTGCGCCTTGATGTAAGGGATGATGTCGGGGATCAGCGCGAGACCCTTCTTCGCGATGGTGCCGTCCTGTCGCTTGATCTGCTTACGGGCGATCAATTCTTCGCGGTAACAGAAGCGGCAATGGGCCGAGCAGGTCGAAATGACGTACATGAGTCCCATCTCGTACTTGTGCAGCAGGCCCTCGACAGGGCTGTAATCCATCTGGTTGCCGGGATCCTCCGAGCCGGCAAGATCCATCGTCTCGGCGGGGTCGGCCTTGACGATGCGCTGAATCGCGGCGCTGGTCCTGGCCAGCTCGTAGTAATGGCGCGTGATCTTCACCGGCATCCGGGCTTCAACGTCACGATCGGTGCCCTTGAGCGCTTGCAGGCGTGTCACCTCGTCCTTGGAGTAAAAGTTGAGCATGTCCGCCGGCGCCTTCTCGTGGAAGAAGGGAGCGAGCCCACTGATAATCTGCCGCTCATAGCGGCCTTCTTCGACGCTCTCGAGAAACTTCTGCTCGCGTGCGGTTGGGACGTAGGGTTGTGGTGTCATTGTTCGGTCTCCAGTGCGGAAAAATATGAATGTCGGTCGATCAGTTCGCGATTTTACGCTCAAATCCCCATCCTATAAAGGCATTTTCTGGCGGAGGTCGATCCTGCGCCATCGGTTAGGAGCGGAAAGCTGCTCCCCTGACTGCGTTCGCGGACTTGCGATGGGCCTTGCCCGATTGAATAGTTGTTGGCCCGCACTTTGACCGCACGACGAGCGGAACTTCGAAATGCAGGGCAAAGACGAGATCAACTGAATAAGAAATTATGGAACCTGTTTACATTCTCGGCGGCGGCCGCACCGATTTTAAGCGCAACCTTCGCAAGGAAGGCAAAACGATCCGCGACGTGATCAAAGAAGCGGGCCGTCAGGCCCTCGCAGACGCGAAAATCGACGCCGGCGATGTCGAAGCCGCCGCGGTCGGAAATTTCAACGCCGGCCAGTTTACCAAGCAGCTCCATCTCGGCGCCTTCATTCCCGAAATCGATGAGAAGCTCCATGGCATTCCAACCATGCACACCGAAGCGGCCTGCGCTTCCGGTTCGCTCTCCGTCCTGCTCGGCGCACAATGGATCATGGGCGGATTTCATGATGTCGTGCTGGTGGTGGGCGCGGAACAGCAGAAGACGATGTCGTCCAAAGATGGCTCCGATGTCCTTGGCGCGGCCGCCGATTACGAGATCGAGCGGCCTGAGTACGGCGACTTCATGTTTCCGAAACTGTTCGGACGTATCGCCGAGATTTACATCGAAAAATACGGCGCCTCGCCCGATGACCTTGCTTCTGTTGCCTATAAAAATTACGCCCACGCCCGCCTCAATCCGATGGCGCAAATGCGGGATGCGAACCTGACCTACAACGACGCTTCCCAGATCTCGGATAAAAACCCGAGCGTCGCTCCGCCGCTGCGCGTTTCGGATTGCTCGCAGATCACCGACGGCGCGGCTGCTGTCATCCTGGTGTCGGGGAAATATCTCGACCGCATCGGGCGCGATAAATCGAAGTTGCCGCAGCTGCTCGGCTTCGGAAGCACGACCGATTATCTCGCCCTGGAAAAGAAGGACGCGCCGACTTTTTCGACTGCGCGCAAAGCAGCCGAGAAAGCTTTCGGCATGACCAATCTCACCCCGCGCGACATGCATGGTGTCGAGGTGCACGATTGCTTCTCGATCACGGAAATTGTCGCCTACGAAATCCTTGGCCTGGCCGAACCGGGCAAAGGATACGAGCTGGCCAAGAGCGGCGCGACCGCGCTGCCGCAGGTCCGCGGGGAACATGTCAGCGGCAAGATCGATTTCGAAATCCCGGTCAATACCGGTGGCGGCTTGATCGGCGACGGCCATCCGGTGGGAGCGACTGGTGTGCGCCAGGTCTTCGACGCCTATCAGCAGCTGACCAATCAGGCCGGCGCGCGGCAGATTGACGGTGCGACGAAATTCCTCACCTTCAACATGGGTGGCAGCCTAACGACTTCCGTGGCCATGATCTGGGGCGCGGAGTAGGCTTTCGAGACTCGGCGAGCGAAAGCGAGTTCCTCCAGATGGGACATGCCGCACGTGTGAAACGGATCTTGATACCCTATTGCGGCTTGAAGCTCGCGTCCCCGCTTTTGCCGTCGAGGTGCGCCGTTCCGAGTCGTTGGGGAGGAGAGCCTTCTTTGAAGGCCGCTATCGTGAGGTTTTGCTGTGGGAATTCCTGGCTCATTTCACCCATCACCTTTTGCATGAGCGGCGGTACCTGCTCCGGAACGATCCGGGCATGGAGAACGACGCTCAGCTCATTCTGGTCAGTCACGAGCGTGCGCGCGATTGCTCCGCTAAATTCGTCTCGTTGTCGGATACGATTGAGGTAGGTCCAGTGTTTGCGGGTCTCCTCGGGCACGGCGGCGGCTCGTTTCGCCGCCGTTTGTTGCGCGGTCGGAGTGGGAAGAGGTGGTGGCTGTGGCAATTTTTCTCGGCAGGCCGCGAACAGGAGAGGAATGAGAGCGCTAAGGCAGAGCAGGCGAAGGTTAGGCGTTGGCATCGGAATCCCTTCTCAAACTATGAATTTTTTCCTGTTTCGCGAACGGGTTCTCCCTTACCTCTAGGTGATGAGCGCCCAGGATGCCGACGCCACCATGGCGGTGTTTCTCGATTTGGAAAATATCGCGCTCGGTGCGCACGACGCGCAATTCCCGGCGTTTGATGTCCGCAAGGTGCTCGAGCGCCTTCTCCTCAAGGGCCACATCGTGGTCAAAAAAGCGTATTGCGATTTCGAGCGCTACAAGACGTTCAAGCGCGGCCTGCATGAAGCGGCATTCGAGATGATCGAGATTCCGCACGTTAGGCAATCGGGCAAGAATTCCGCCGATATCCGGATGGTGGTCGATGCGCTCGACCTCTGCTACACCAAGAGCCACGTCGACACTTTCGCCATCATCAGCGGCGACTCTGATTTTTCACCGCTGGTCAGCAAGCTGCGCGAAAACGACAAGACAGTTATCGGGGTGGGGGTGAAAAAATCGACGTCCGACCTCTTCATCACCAACTGCGATGAGTTCATTTACTATGATGATCTCGTCAGATCAGAACCGTCGCGGCGACGTGCCGGAGCCGCCGCCAAAACTCCGGCCAGGGTTGCGGCCCCGGAGAAGAATCAGGGCCCGCCGATTGACGAAGCGCTGGATCTTCTCAATAACACGCTCGACGCTTTGCGCGCGGAACGCGGCGAAGATTATCCCGTGCACGGGTCGCGCGTGAAGCAGGCGATCAAGCGTCAGCATCCTGGCTTTAACGAACGCGCCTACGGCTTTCGGACTTTTAGTGACCTCCTCCTCGAGGCGCAGAAACGTTCGCTCTTGAAACTGGAAAGCGACAAAAACGCCGGCGGCTATTTTCTCCATCCGGCGGACTGAGAGATTCTCTCAAATCTCGCTGGCTGAGGGGCTAAGGGTTACCGCCAAAATAAGGGTGAATGAATCTGGCGATATTTAGTCCAAAGTAGACCGGGCTTTTGCCGCGCTGTTCCCCTTGCAGAGCGGTCTCGCTGCATGGAAACCAAAACCTTTCTCGATAGCTATCGTCTTTCACTCGGCCGCAACGGCCTGCCGGTCGAGCTGCATCGCACGCCGCTCGGCACCACTTACCGCGCTCAGGAAATAGAATCGGGCCGCGAAGTCGCGATCGAATTGATCCCCGCCTCATCGCTCGATCCGGCGGTGGTGGAATCGCTCCAGGAAGAAGCCGGCGCGCTGCGGCAGATCAATCATCTCAATATTCCTCTACTGCAGGACTTCGCTATCGAGGGCGAGCAGTTGGTTTATGTGACTGAATATTTCGACGGTCCTACCGCGCAAGCCTGGGTCGCTGCACGTGGACCGCTCACGCCTGGCGCCGTTCTCCGGATTGCGTTGCAAGTGGTAGGCGCACTCGGTGCGGCCAGCTTCCGCCGTCTTTCACATCCGGCGCTGAATCCTGCCAATATCATCTTCATTCCCGAACAAGCAGACAAAGGAGATGGGCCCGCCATCAAGTTGCTTCATTGGTCGGGTGCGCCGATCGCCCTGGCCCGCCGCAGAACCAGTGGGGAAGACGAGTTCGACAGTCCGATGCCCTACCAAAGCCCGGAGCAACGCCGTGGTGAAAGAGTCGATTTTGCCTCCGCCATTTACTCACTTGGCGCCACGATGTGGTTCCTTCTTAGCGGCGAGGCGCCCGCCCCCGCGCCGGATTTTGCAGTGGATAAGGCGTCGCGACTTGGTGGAGAAAAATCGCGCGCCCTGCCCAAAATCATGCGCCATTTGCTCGATCGCATGCTGCGCTTCGATCCGGCCGAGCGACCGCTCGATCCAGTAGCACTTACCGCATATTTGCAGACATGTCTCGCTCGCGTCGAGCGGCGGAAGAAGGTTGAACCTCTCTCCGGCGTCGCGCCCGTGACCTCCCGACGAGTAGAGGATCGTAAACCGTGGCCAAATAAACTCGAAGCACTCGCGCTGGCGGGCGTGCTCCTCGCCCTTGCGGCCAGCGCGGCGTTGCTCCGCTGGCCGCCGCGTGGCGGCGGGTCATCGCCTATCGCGCAAGAGATCCATCCCGTGATATCGCGCCAGCCTAACGAGACCCCGGTGGTTTGGCGCGACTCGCTTGGCCGGTTGCCTGACCGTGATCAGCCTACTGCTGCGACGCCGACAGCTGTGGTTCCCCAAACCCGCACCCCGCCCAACCAAATGCCGGCCGAGTCCGTTGTTGCCGAATCGACGGTGGCCGAGCCCGCTCCTCCGGCCGCAGGGCCGACCGAGTCCACTGAATGTTACGATCATCCGACGATCGCCGATGCTCCCGCCTCGCGGCTGGCGGATGGAGAAGTCGGGATCACTGACCAGCCGGCGGTGTTTGCGGAAACGAGCGAACCGCCCTCGATCGCGTCCGCGCCCGCACCGCAGACTTATCTGCCCGCTTCAGGCCAGGAAAGGGAAGCGACCGGAGCCAACGGGCCGAGCGTTTCGAGCGAGCGGGTCGCGACGAAAGCACGCTCCACCTCCAAAAAATCCGGATCGCTCGCAAAACGATCGCGCGGCCGTTCCCAGACGCGTCGCCCGCGCCTCGCTCACACCGCAAAACGGGCCAAGCCGTTGCCCAAACTGCGGGTGGGCACGGCCCCGGCGGAACTGGTCGGGACCACTTCCGACGGCCGCTGGATCCTCTCCGTCGCGGACAGCGGCCGGCGCATCATCGTGTCGCCACCGCCGGGCTACGCTCGGTAGGCGGTTCTTGCCTAACGAGATCGCCGAGCACCCGAGCCGCGATCTCGAAGGAGCGCAAACGGGCCGCGTGATCGAAGATTTGTGCGGTGGCGATGATTTCGTCAGCGGCCGTTTCCGCGAGCAACTCCTCTAATTTCTCGCGGACCGCGACCGGTGCACCGACTGCAGAACAGCGCGTCCGCTGACGCACGGCAGCCTTTTCCGGTTCTGACCAGCGCCCTTCCATGGACTCGACCGGCGGCGGCAGCTTGCCGGGGCGACCGCGCACCATGCTAAGGAACTGCATTTGCGACGAGGTAAAAAGGCGTTCTGCTTCTGCATCGGTCGCGGCCGCGAAAATCCCGACACCGATCATGGCATGCGGTTGGGCGAGGGCAGCGGATGGTTTGAAATACCGGCGATAAAGACCGAGCGCGACCTCGAGGTATTCCGGCGCAAAATGCGAGGCGAAGGCAAAGGGCAGTCCGAGTTCGGCCGCGAGGCGAGCGCTGAAATCGCTCGAGCCTAACAGATAGAGCGGAACGCTCGCGCCCGCGCCTGGCACGGCCTGCAAAGCCTGATCGGGAACTGCAGGCGCCAGATAGGATTGTAGTTCGAGGACATCTTCCGGAAAAGTGTCGCCGCCGCGGCCGAGATTCCGGCGCAAGGCGCGGGCGGTCAGTTGATCACTCCCCGGCGCCCGACCGAGGCCGAGATCGATCCGGCCGGGATAAAGCGCCTCCAGAGTGCCAAATTGCTCGGCGATTACGAGTGGCGAATGGTTAGGCAGCATGATCCCGCCCGCGCCGACCCGAATGCGTTTGGTGCCGCCGGCGACGTGACCGATCACGATCGAAGTGGCCGCGCTGGCAATACCGGGAAGGTTGTGATGTTCCGCCAGCCAATAGCGATGGTAGCCCCACTCCTCGGCATGGCGTGCGAGGTCGAGCGTATTGCGAAAAGCGAGGGCGGCATCGCCGCCTTCGATGATTGGTGAGAGATCGAGCAGGGAAAATTGTTTCATGGAGTGCAGCAATCTATCGCAGCAGAGCCTCTTCTCGTCTCCTTACACCGTCGCCGGATAATGCGGGCGCTTACCCGGCATTACCGGCGTGCTACATTCCCCCAAATGGAATACACCCGACTCGGAAAATCCGGCCTCAAGGTCTCCCGTCTTTGCCTCGGTTGCATGACCTACGGTATCGCGGAGCGCGGCGGTCATCGCTGGAGTTTAAACGACGAGCAAAGCCGCCCTTTTTTTGCGCGCGCCCTCGAGCTCGGGATCAACTTCTTCGACACCGCCAACATGTATTCAGCGGGCACGAGCGAAGAAATCACCGGTCGTGCACTGCGCGAAATGGGTAAGCGCGACGAGTTGGTGGTGGCGACGAAAGTCTTTTTTCCGTGGCGCGATCGGCCGAACACGGGCGGGCTTTCGCGCAAAGCCATCTTCGCCGCCATCGACGCCAGCCTGCAACGGCTGGGGATGGATTACGTCGATCTTTACCAGATTCATCGCTGGGATGAAACCGTGCCGATCGAGGAGACGCTCGAAGCGCTTCACGATGTCGTGAAATCCGGCAGAGCCCGCTACCTTGGTGCCTCCTCGATGTTCGCCTGGCAGTTTTGCCAGGCGCTTCACCTGGCCGATCGTCACGGCTGGACGCGTTTTGTTTCAATGCAGCCGCACTACAATCTGCTCTATCGCGAAGAAGAGCGGGAGATGCTTCCACTTTGCCAAGCCGAAGGCATCGGCGTCATCCCCTGGAGCCCGCTCGCGCGCGGCCGACTCACGCGTCCCTGGTCCGACCCGGGTGGCGGCCGGTCTGCGACCGACGAATACGGCCGGAACCTTTATCAGCAGACCGAAAATTCCGACCGGGCGGTGGTGGATCTGGTCAACCAGATGGCCATCGCGAAAGACCTACCGCCGGCGCAACTCGCCCTCGCCTGGATGCTGCACAAGTCGGCCGTGACCGCGCCGATCATCGGCGCTTCTAAGCCGCGCCATCTCGATGACGCGGTCGCTGCGCTCAAAATAAAGTTGTCGCCTAACGAGATCGCAGAACTGGAAGGCGCCTACGTGCCCCATCCCGTCCTCGGTCATTCCTAGGTCGCCGCGGCAAAATCCGGGGAGAGCCCGCGCCTCGCGTGCCGGCTCCGGCGCCGCCCCGCCGAAACCTCTATGCAAATAGCGCTTTCCGCACTTCGCCTGCCCCCGTAATCTTTCGGCATGCAGAATATTTATTTTATCGGCGTCGCCGTTCTCGCCCTGGTCGCCTTGGTCATCGTGATCGTCGTCTCCCGGTTCTTCGGACTTTGGGTGCGCGCCTGGATTGCCAACGCGCCCGTTGGGATGGGCAAAATGATCGGGATGAGCCTCCGCAAAGTGCCGGTTGGCCTGATCGTGGACAACCGGATCACCGCTGTAAAAGCCGGGATCGATATCCCCAGCGATCCGCTCGAGGCGCATTACCTCGCCGGGGGCGACGTCAGCCACGTCATTCTCGCCCTCATCGCCGCCGATAAAGCCGGAATTTCCCTCGATTTTAACCGCGCCTGCGCGATTGACCTGGCGACGAAGGGCACCGGCAAAACCGTGCTCGAAGCCGTCCGCACCAGCATCAATCCGAAGATCATCGACGTGCCGAGCGCGGCGATGGGCCGCACCACGATCGACGGCGTGGCCAAGGACGGCATTGGCGTAAAAGTGAAAGCGCGCGTCACCGTGCGCTCGCACCTCGACCGCTTCGTGGGCGGCGCCACTGAGGAAACCATCATCGCGCGGGTCGGCGAGGGGATTGTGACCTCCATCGGCTCGGCCGACACTTATAAGGATGTGCTGGAGAATCCCGATCGAATTTCAAAGCTCGTCCTCCAAAAAGGCCTTGATAGCGGGACTGCCTTCGAAATCCTCTCGATCGACATCGCGGACGTCGACATTGGAGATAACATCGGCGCCAAACTGCAAACCGAGCAGGCCGACGCCGACAAGCGCGTCGCCCAGGCCAAAGCCGAAGTGCGCCGGGCCGCGGCCGTTGCGGTTGAGCAGGAAATGCGGGCCAAGACCCAGGAGATGCGGGCCAAGGTCGTCGAGGCAGAATCGCTGGTCCCGCAAGCCATGGCTGACGCGTTTCGCTCCGGCAACTTCGGCATCATGGATTATGTGCGGATGAAAAACGTGCAAGCCGACACCACCATGCGCGAGTCGATCGGCGCAACCGAGAAACCGAGCACGGAAAACGCCTAACGATCCCGTCGCTTTCAAGTGAACGACACGATTATCTTTCTCGTTTTTGCCGGGCTCGCGCTGGTCTTCAAATGGCTGACCAGCCAGGCTTCGAAAGGCACGGAGAAACCGGAGCCGCCGCCCAGGGCGAACAACCCAGGAACGACGCCAGTCCTTCGCCAGCCGCCGCAGAGTGAAGAAGAGCGGGTCCGGCGTTTCCTCGAGGCGCTCGGCGCGCCTCCGGGCACAAAGCCGCCGCCGCCGGTGACTGCACGGCGCGAGGAGACTTTCGTCCCGAGCCCTGCCGCAGCGTCCCCCGAGGTCACGCGCCGCAGGGCGACCACCCCACGTCGAGACCGGCGAGGCTGGGCCCAGCCATTACCGCCGCTGGCTACCGTCCCTGAGGAACCTTCGCCTCCGCCAGTGATCGCGGAGCCGGTTATGGTCGAAGCACCCCTGCCACCGCTTTTGCCCGCGCCCGTATTTACCGAGCTCCCGCCAGTGCGAGCCATCGCGGGTCGAGCAGCGGGGCCGTCACGGACGCTGCCGGCGACGTCGTTAGGCACGGTGCTCCGCGGCCGCGGCAGCATGCGCCGTGCGATTATCCTGCGCGAAGTGCTCGGGCCGCCGCGCGGCCTGCAATCCTTCGAAGAACAGCGCGGAATATAAACCGCCTTGCTCCTCCACGGGCGCGGGACGGTAGCGCACCCAGCCGGCGAAAGACCGGGATGTCGACTCGAAAATTCGCCGGGCTCGCTTCGCCTAACGACTATTCGCCCAGCGTACGTCCGACCGGGAAATTTGCGTCGCTGGCTCGCAGCTCCTCACCGGGAATCACCTCGCCGCCCGCTGCCAATGCTGCGCCAGCGCGCGCAGGAACATCCGCCGCCCTGGCCGTCGCAGCCGGGGGATTTGGATCGCGATCGTCTCCCCGGCCACCGTAAACTCCAGCCCAACCGGAGGGGTGACACCCGGCTTGAAATAAATTGTCTGCACCGCCTGTAGCGTCACCGAACTCCATGGGCCCGCGATCTCCCGGCCATCAGCGAACGCTACCGTCAGTCCTTCTTCAGTCGCGCGAAACCGGTAGGGATGCCCGTCGGCGTTCCTGGAAAAAGGAGCGGTTGAGCGCATGATCCAAAGCAGAAGCAAGCCCACCGCCAGCGGCACTACCACGATTACAATGAAAAGCGTCCGCCCGAAATGCGCCGGCCGCTCTGTCACTATCCCAGCGCCATGGATTGAGGGAAAAAATCCCATCGATAGGAAAGCGCCGAAGAGGAGCGCCATGATTGTCAGGCTGGCGAGCCCGCAAATCCAGAGCACCCGCCGACGGAAAGAGGTCGCATCGTATTCCGACACCTCGACGGGCAACCGCAACCGCCCGTGGGTCAGCCGTTCCAGTTCGTAATGAAAGAGTCCCGCCACGGCGTTATCTCAGCCTGTTCCGTACTTGATGTCGATCCGCTTCGCCACGTCCGCGCTCTGCTTCACGGATCAGATGACCACCATTCGGAGAGGAATACGACGATCTTCGGGTGGCGGATTGATCTTGGGCAGATCGCGAAACAGATTGGCAGGATGAACGCGAAAACCGTCTTACTCACACTTCTCTGCACTCCGCTCCTTGCCCTTGGGCAGGAGCGTAAGGAGCCGGGAAAGATTAGCGGCGATTGGGAAGTGGAGGTGAAGTTTGAGAGTGGGGCGAGCCACTCGCTGCGTTACCAGGCGCGGGAGTCGGGAAAGGGCGCATTCCAGCTGCAGGATCCGAGATCGAGGGTGTGGGGAATGGCTGGGCCGTCGGGGGAAGGGAAGTGGTCTCAAGATGGCAACGGGGCGACTCTGTTCGCCGGCCCGGTGGAATTTCCACTCGGAAATGTCGGGCGCGACACCGGGACCCTGGTGCTGCGGGGAAAACTCGGCGCTGACGGCGCGATTGCAGGGACGGCATCGTTCTTCCCGCCCGGCGAGGACCCAAACGACCCCCAGGCGAAGCCTTCGAAGAACGGAAGCTTCAGGGCAACCCGGCTGACGGGTGGTTGACCTATTCGTGTCTCCTCGCCGACATGCATCGGTTCGTGGCGCCAGCGCCTCTCAAAGCCATCTTATGGCGACATTGCTGAATTGTAAGAAAAAACATAAAGACGATTGGCTCGTCCACTTGCTAGCATAAAAGCGGGTGAGATGTCCTTACCCGTAGTAAATCCAACTCTGACACTTACATAACTATGATGAAGAAAAAGTCTGACTCACAATCCGCGTTCTTTCACCTGCGGGCCTCGCTCGGCCTGCTTTTAGTCCTGACCGGCGTTTTTATAGCGCTGGTGGGCATCGGCCAGTTCTCCGCGCAAGCCCAACAGAAAGGTAAAACGATCAGCGAGGCCGACAGCCAACTGATCCCGGCCTTATTTGATTGCGCGCAATTTCGCGCTCTTGGTCTCGACGTGCAGGAAAACTTTCGTGCCGGCGCGATCGCGATCTACTGCGGCGAAGCTGTCGGAGGGTCACCTACCGCTTCCGGCGAAAGTTCGGCTTTCGTCCAGGAACTGCTGGCACCTCTCCTGGGCGGTGCTGATGTCGACCTGATTACTGGTGCCGAAAATGGCAACAATACGACTCAGTCGGAGACATTCGCGACGGCGAATCCAGATAACCCGAACGAAATTGTTGTCGCCTATAACGATTCCCGAGGCCGTAACCAAAATCCGATCAACATCTCGGGCGCTTCAGTCTCCACCGACGGCGGCAATACCTTCACCCGTCTCACCGGGACTAACGGTCAAAGCCCGTTCCCGAATACTCTGGGCGACCCGGTTGTTCTTTATAATAAACCGACCGGAACATGGTTCACCGTCTGGCTTGATGTCGCCTCCGGTGGCCAGGGCCTCGGCGGGTTCAAGTCCACCACTCCATCCAATGCGGCTAGCTGGACGCACTTCACCGTGCACAGCAACTCTGCTGACGACCGCGAATCCGGCTGGGCCGACAACAATCCGTCCTCTCCCTTCTATGGCCGGATGTATGTTTCCTGGAACGACTTCAGTGTCGGGGGCGGGGCGCTTAAGGTTCGCTACTCGACCGACAACGGGTTGACTTGGAACAACGAGCGCCAGTTGGGCAACGGCGTTCCCTTCATTCGCAACGTTCAAATTACGGGTGACGCGGCTACCGGCACTGTTTACGTCGCCGGCATGAACGAGATGGGCGGTGGTCTTACCAATCGTGCCAATCTTATGTATAAGTCCACCGATGGCGGCAATAGCTGGACCAATACCTATACCGGTCCGACCTTCGCCGGCCCTGGGAGCACGACTTGCGCTTCCAACAGCTACTTCGCCTGCATGTTCAGTGGCCCTTCCTTCTGGCGGCACATGGGCTGGGGGCAGCCTGCGGCGCTCAACGGCATGGTCCACTACGTCTACGATGCCCGTAACACTGGCAACGGTGATACTGGCAACGTCTTCTACATCCGCTCCACCGATGGTGGTTCTACCTTCAGTGCGCCCTTCCAATTGAACACCGACACTACTACTCGTCCTCAGTGGCAGCCTAACCTCTCCGTCGGTGCGGATGGCAGCCTGGTGGCGGTCTGGTATGACGCCCGCGAGTCCACCGCTTGCACGAAAGGCAACACCAGCGTTCCGTGCTATCGCATGTGGGCGCGCCGGTCGGTCGATAACGGAGCCACCTGGATGCCAGATGAGCAGTTTTCGGACGTCGTCACTCCGCTGCCGGGTCAGCCTGACCCAGGTATCGTCGCGGAATATGCGGGCGACTACGACTACAGCTTCTCTTCGCCTACCGATCATATCCATACCTGGACGGATGGTCGCGTCGCGATCAGCAACGCTTCGCAGCAGGATGCCTTCGTCGATCGGGCCGCAATCGGTGGCGGTGGTAACACCATCGAGCTGAAGGCACGCGCGAGAAGCCGGGATAATGAGAATGCCGTGGCCCTGCGCTGGACTCCAGCCGACGGGGGTGGCATGAACATCCTGCGCAACGGCAACGTCGTCCAGACAACGGCCGACGACGGCCGAGCCTTGAGCAAGCTTGGGACTAACAGTGGCACATTTACCTACCAGGTGTGCGAGACGGACTCCGGCGACTGCTCGAACGAAGTGGTCGTTCAAGTACCTTAACTGCCGACCTGGCGATCAATTAACGCTCAGTAACGAGATAGATAGTTTGCTCCGGGAAGTCGTCCTAACCGACTCCCGGAAGCTTGCGAGGGGCATCCGCTAAGGCTGGATGCCCTTTTTGCATACCCGATGGGTTTGGCAGGAACACACACCGAGCTACGAATGTTTTCCGGAGTGTCTTAGTGGATTTCGCCCGGTTATCGCGAAGGGATCACCCTTTCCTTGCGCTGAGCCTGTACACGCTAAAGTCGCGGCAAGCACGAAGCGCTCTTATCCAATTGATTTTCTCCCAAAAGCGAGCGGTTCATAAAAGCGTAACGCCTCAATATCGCTCCCTAGCTCACGCAAGGGATAGTAACCCTTGGTGGCACCGGCCCCGGGGTCACGAATGAGATAATCGAAGCCCTCTTTCCCTGCGATGACGACGAAATGAGTGATGCCGCTGGCGAAACGCACGCGCACGATCACCGGGTTACCCCGGGCGAGATTAGAATCGATCAGGTGATATGAGGGCAAGTCTTCGTAAGTGTGGCGGACCCGGGCGGGCGCCCACCAGGCAGCGCGATCCCAGTAGAGCCAGCCTTCGGGCGTGTAGCCGCCTGCGGCGGTCAGGAACCAGTTGAGTTGTTGCGGGTCGATCGCGATACCGTAGGACTGGAAGACCATCGCCGCTGAGGCGACCGCGCATCCGGCACTGCCGAGGGTGCCGTTCTCTGCCACGCCGCCGAGAGGGTCGCTATTCCATCTCGCGTCGCCCTGGCGAAATGAAGGCACCGCCAGTTCGACTCGGTGGAAATAATAGCGCCCGCCACTCGGAGAAAGCGGGCGCTTCCAATACCAGTCGAGATAAATAACAGCCGCGCCGGCAATGGCGGCTAGAACAATTGTCAGTAAGAGGCGCTTCAGAATCCGAAACTAATCGCAGGTAAGGAGATCTTTCAATTGGATGGAGTGTGGCTGGACTTGGAATCGAGCCCTGCGGCCCCTTTGAAAATCGCCTCGTGCTGGCGAATGTGGAAGAGATGGCGGCGCCAACTTTGACCCTCAATGACCTGCGGCGATTCGCAGTAGCTCGTTCGCTTTTTGCGCCGACCACCTTACGACGGGCAATCGCGCGCCTGGGGTTCGTGCAGGCTGATCCGATTCGGGCGCCGGCGCGGGCGCAGGATCTCATCCTGCGTCATCGAGTGAATGGTTACCGTGCCGGCGATTTGGAAAGGCGTTACGAGTCGCTCGGGGTCGAGGAGGATTTCTTTACCACCTATGGATTTGTGACCAGGTCGATGCAGTCCTTGATGCATCCGCGACCCGATGCGCTGGGACCAGCGGAAGGGAATCAGCAGGTGACGGTAGCGGAGCGGAAGAGAGCACAGTCGGTTTTGAATTTCGTCGCGGAACGCGGCCTGGTGCATCCTCGCGAAGTGGAGGAGCATTTTGCGCACGGGCGAGTCCAAAATTACTGGGGAGGCTCATCGCATGCGACCACGCAGATGCTCGACGCGCTGCATTACCGCGGGCTGCTGCGAGTCGCGCGGCGCGAGAAAGGCATTCGAGTTTACCGCGCCCATCGGTATGATAAAGCGCCGTTGGACGAAACGGAACGCCGCGCGCGGCTCGATGCCCTGGTCGATCTGGCGGTGAACTTTTATGCGCCGCTCCCGGGCAGTACCCTTTCCTATTATATCCGCCGGCTGCGCTACGCCGTGCCGCAGTGGGCGGAGGAAATCAACGAGGCACTGCAGCGCGCCCGCTCGCGGCTGGCCCATGCATACGTCGAGGGCGCGGAGTGGTATTGGCCTAACGAAGATAACCCCCGGCGGGTGCGCATCCCGGAGAGGGCGCGATTGCTGGCGCCATTCGATCCGGTCGTGCACGACCGGACTCGTTTCGAGCTTTTTTGGGGCTGGGTTTATCGCTTCGAGGCTTACACGCCGGCGCCGAAGCGCAAACTGGGCTACTACGCGCTTCCGCTCCTTTGGCGCGACCGGGTGATTGGGTGGGGCAATCTCGCGGTCAAGGATGGCGCGCTCATGTCGCAGCTCGGCTACGTAAAAGGCCAGCCGCCGCGCGATCGGATGTTTCAACGCCAACTCGCAGCCGAGCTGGAACGAATGCGGGTCTTTCTCGGCGCGAAGGCATTAGCTTGATCGCCGCATCTTCCATCATTTTCCGTATGAGACCGCGGCCCCTCTTGGTTGCATAATTTCGATGAGTGACTGGTGCTATCGGCTTTTTCGTGGATTGGCCCGCCCTGTCTCGGCGCCTTTTGTGGCTCTTCACATCTGGCGCGCGCCAGGCGCGGTGGAAACGCCGGCCCCAGCCGTCATCGTGTCGAATCATATCTCGCATTTCGATCCGATCTTCCTGTCCTTCGCTTTCCAGCGGCCAATTGATTGGATGACGACAGCGGAATTTTATGAGAACTGGGCGCTGGCGGCCTGGCTCCGGTCGGTCAACACTTTTCCGGTCGATCGTTCGCGGCCAGACCGTCGCGTTCTGCGACTGGGAGCGGAACGCTTGCGCGCCGGCCGACTGGTCGGGGTCTTTCCGGAGGGAGGCATTCGTGCCGGGTCAACATCCATTCTCGGCGGGGCCGCGCCGAAAAGCGGCGCCACCGCGCTCGCGCGCCTGGCCGCAGTGTCACTCGTTCCGTGCCTCGTTCTTGGAACAGACCGCCTTTACGCGACGCGCAGTTGGTGGCCGGTGCCCCCGCGCACTCCGGTGTGGGTGGCGATTGGCGCGGCAATTTTCCTGAAAGGCGAAGACGAGAGCCATGCCAATGCCCGGATGGCCGGTGCCCTGCGAGAGCTGGGCGCGGCGGCCAGCGCGCACTTTGCCTTTGGCCCGGACGATTTGCCTGCGACCCCGCAAAGCAGAAAGGGCAGAGAGGCATCGGCCTAACGAATCGGGAAATGGGTGCGCTTCTTCATCGCGGATTTGGACAAGCGGTCGATGGAGTGCTTTGCGGGTCGCTCGCTCTTCTGCACCGGCGCCACGCCCAGCGCGCTTCACCGCGAGCGGTGGTCGAGAGATATTTCGACGAATGCGAGGGGCTGACCCGAGCTCAGTATTTTGCATTGCCTGCACAGATGGAAGTTTTTCGCGCTGATTCTCCGGACACGATCAGCTGGCGCAGTCCGGCGGAATCTATTTCGAAATTTCCGGCGAATGGGCGTTTCCGCGCCACAATCTTTCGAGTGCGTCCGCAGGCGCCGACAGTCGTCATGCTGCACGCGCTCATGTCGGCTTCCGATGTCGGCTATCGTCGTTGGGCGCGCCGTTTTAACGCGCTCGGCTGGAACGCGGCTTTCGTCCACTTGCCTTTCCATTATTCGCGCAGGCCACCCGGGCATCTGAACGGCGAACTCTGCTTTACCGCCGATCTTCTTCTTACCGGGGACACGCTGCGCCAGGCGGTGGTCGAGATTCGGCAACTGCTCGCCTGGCTGCGCGCGCAGGGCAGCCGGGAATTCGGGGTCATCGGAACAAGCTACGGTGGCTGGGTAGCCGCACTTTTGGCCTCGCTCGAGTCGGATCTGAGGTTCATCGCTCTTCTCGCCCCGATGGTGAATATCGGGCATGCACTTTTTGAAGGCCCGACAAGTTGGGCCATCCGCAGGCAACTCGCCCGCGCGGGGGTGGAACGCGCTTCGATCGAGCGTCACGCGCACCTTTCCTCTCCCCTGAGTGCATCGCCGGCAGGCAATGGAGCGCAACGTACTGTAATTATCGGAGGCACCTTCGATCGCATCGTGCGCCTGAGCGATCTCGCTGCCTTACGCCAGAAGTGGGCCGGCTCCGAGTTGATCGCGCTCCCACAGGCGCATTTTGGCTATGGCATGATCCCGCGAGCCTACGCCTGGCTGCAGGAACGAGGGCTGCTCGAGACCGAAGCCTGCTAGCGGGCGCGCGCATTTTTCGATTGCGGCAGACCTTTACCCTGCTAAAGCCATTGTTCACCGCAAAAAGCCGGCGTGGCGGAACTGGCAGACGCGCCAGACTCAAAATCTGGTACTCGCAAGGGTGTGTGGGTTCGATCCCCTCCGCCGGCACTAACTGCTTGGTCGTTCACGGCGCGGCTCCCTCTTCCCAAGCTATCGAGAGGCTTTTATTCGGGTGACTTCGACAGCACGCGAATGATGGCCATCATTCCGCCGTCCTCATGATCGAGGATATGGCAGTGATAGACGAAATCGCCGATATCAGGTCCTCGGAAATCCATCCGCACTTTGATGCTCGGGTAGGGTCCGGTGCCTGACCAATAGGGCAAATCGACCGTATCTAGAATCTGCTTGTGTTGCGCGCTGACCGGCTTCCCGTTTCGTTCGAGGAGAAGGAAGTGGATCTGGTGGATATGAAACTCGTGATTCTCGTTTGAGCGATTTTCGATGACCCAATCCTCGGTCGAGCCCTGGGTCGTCGTGATCGCGGGCGGCGCGTCCATGCTGTAAGGCCGTGGGGTCTGGCCATCGACAGTGATGTAAAAGTAGGTGTCATCTTCGGAGAAGAAGAGCTTGCGATTTTTCGCAGGCTCGGCCTTGTCCAGGCCCGGGAAACGCTGCGGCGGCGGCGGACCGGAGGTGGCCGGGACGCTGGTCACGTCGCGGGCCGCGGCCCCGTTTTTTGTCGTTGCGATATTGAAGATTGGCCGGGCCGGATCGGGATCGCCTCCGGGGCCGGTATCGACTCTGGTGGTGATGAGCCGCGCCTTCTTTACGTCGGGTCCCGGGCCGGTGACGATGAACTCGGCCCGACCGGCTGGCGGCATGAGCAGATGATTCTGAGTCAAAGTCTTGCCTTTGCCGGAGCCGTTTTGCGAACCAAGCGGAACGCCGTCCAGCCCTACAATCTCGAGAGGCTGATCGACGCCGTCGTAAATAAGGTGGAGGTCGAGAATGGAGACGGCGGCAGAATTGACGACGCGCCAAAATTGCTTCTCGGCCGTCTTCATTTCGAAGAGGGCGGGAATGAAGGCGGGTCCGCCGACCGGGATGTAATTCACCGAAAGATCGGCGGCGGCGTCGTTATCAGCGGGCCCGGCGCCCCTGGGCCGATGGAGCGGGCGGGGCGGAGGATTTACCGGCTTATTATCGCGCACCACGATGACGCGCTGCGGGAGGCCGGCCACGATCGGGTTAACGTTTTCGATGCCATCGACAATGAGCACGCCACTAGCGCCACCTTGAACGGCGGCCGTCGAGATACCGTGGATGTGGGGATGATACCAGTAGAGGCCGGGGGGTTCATTTTTCGGGAAATGAACTTCGTAACGAAAGGTCTGGCCGGTGTTGATAATCGTGCGGATCACTTCGTCCTGATGGCAAACCGGCGGAGTGTTCGTGCCGTGATAATGAAGATTAACCGACGCATCCGTCATATTCATCGCGCCGCAACCGCCTTCGCCGGCGCGTGACATATCCATGCCTGGCATGGCCGGCATCGTCCCGGTTCCTTCTGGAACCAGATTTGTGAGATTAATGACAAGAGTGTCTCCCGGATTCACGTGCAGGGTGGGGGACTGCACGCCATCGGGAGTGACAAAGCAGTAGAGAGTCTGCCCGAAATCGTCCTGGCTGGTCTCATAACTGAGGTTAACTTCCAGAACTCCGTCTTTGCTGTAGAGATTGACGGGGTCGTGGACCACGCTGCCCTGGGCAAAGCGCGCGCAGGGATCCTGCGCAGAGACACCCGCGAGCGAGAAGGCAAGCACAGACAATGTCTGGAGAGCAACTTTAGCGGCATTCGTAGCTTTCATTCGTTTCTATTCGTGTTGCTGGAAACAAGAGCCGTTAGCTCCGACCGGCGAGTGAAAATCGCCGGCCGGAGCGGTAAGGCTGACTTAACGCGAGTTTTGAGCTTGGTAACTCTTTGGTTATTGGATCGTGACTGCTTTCGGCTTCGACGCGATTCCGTTGGCCACGACCTCGATCGTGCTGGCACCGGTTTCTGTCGCGGCCGGAATGTCAAACATGGTCGAAACCTGAGCCGCCCCCGTGGCTACCGCCATCGTGCTGTGATTGTGGGTGCGAGTGTAGAAGACGTGGTGGGTAGCGTTATTGGTGATCCGGACCATCGGGTAGTTAGTCGCACTGAGAGCGTCGTCGCCATAATCAGAGCCGCCCGAGAGGCCGTTAAACTGAGTGCCCAGAATACGATTGTTGGCTGTGCCGCGGGTCAGATTGGCAGAGACTTTCCGGATGCGCGGTCGCCAGGCGTTGTTCACCCGACCGTCCGTGGTATAAAGCTCGACATCTTTCGTCCGGCCATCGGCCACCAGATAGATGACTTGCCCTGTGGGAAGGAGAAGGGTCCGCACCTGCCACGACTGCAGGGCGCCAGAGCTCTGTGTCGCCGGCGCCTGGGTAAAGGTAATGCCATCGAAGATAAAAAAGGTGATATGACCCTGGAATACGCCGGGGCTCGCCGGGAGCAGAATATTACCATCCGGGAGCAGGCTGGCCGGTCCGTCCGCCGAGTCATTACTATTCGGGAAGTCAGGTCCTGGCGTCCACACCCCGGTGCTTGAGTTAAAGAGGGCGGTATGAGGAGTTCCACCGAACGCCATCATGTTCCCGTCGGGACGAAGGATTTGCGGTCCAATCTCGAGGCTGCCGGCGTCAGGCAGGATGACCCCAGTGCTACCGGCGCTCGTCCACTTGAGGGTCGCAGGATCGTATAGCTCTGAGTTTGGGATATTTTGACAATCAATAGTCAAGATCTTGCCGTTGGGGAGCAGGCCAAATCCTTCTTCCGAGTAGGTATCGGATTTGCCCGTGTTGGTAATCGCGGTCCAAGTCAGGTTGCTGGCGTTAAATAACACCTGTTTGGTAGAGGAGATTCCGCCCTGGCCCATCATGAAGACGCCATCGGCCTGCACGATTCCCGGTGAATCACCAATGTTATTCCAGCCCGCCGGCGGATTGACCTGGGTCCAGACGTTGGCTACCGGGTCATAGATCGCTCCCTGGTTTGTCCAGACCGCCTGGAGATTGTTGTATTCGCCGCCTTCCACTATCACCCGGCCATCGGGCAGGACCGCATTGGCAAAGTAGAGCGGAGCGTAGCCCGCCTGCATGGAGGCCGCTTGGACCCAGGTGCCATTGAGATAGCTGCCATTAATATCCGGAACAAGCTTCCACCAGGCATTGCTGTTGTATTGATGGACCAGGACAGTGCCATCAGTCAGCAGGTTGGCCGAGTCGGTGTTGAATGGAGGTTGATTGGTTAGTTTCGTCCAGGTCCCGGTGGCAACTTCGTCCAGACCGGACGGCCCCAGGCGTTGCGCGGAACTCGTCTGGGGAGTCGTCAGGAGCGTGAAGGCGGCGGTGCCGGCCATCGCTACGTTGCGTAAGCGCCGCCAGAAGGCGGACGGTTGATCTGCCAAAATGAGCGTCATAGCGCGCGATTTTGAGGACTCGAGGACGCGGACACAAGAAGAATTACACAAATATCATGTTTTTCTTGTTCCCGGGGTGGAAAGGGACGCAATCTGCCGCAGCTGTGCTTTGGCGGGCCGTTTCAACCTGGGGTTGAGTCTTTCCGCCGGAAAGCCGAAGGTTCACACCCTCCGCCCCGCCCACCTCATGCTCACCGTTTCACAAGTCTCCAAATCTTTCGCCGGGCGCGCCCTCTTCGAGGATGTCTCGCTCCAGGTGAATCGCGGCGATCGCGTCGGCCTGGTCGGGCCGAACGGCGCGGGCAAATCCACGCTCTTTTCACTGATCCTCGGCGAAGCCTCGCCCGATGCAGGCAAGGTCTCGCTCGAGAAGAGCGCGACGATCGGCTTCCTCCCGCAGGAGACCGCGCCGGCCGGCGACGAGACGGTGCTCGAGCTGGCCTGCGGCAAATCGCACCAGGAACTGGAAGACGAGCACGATTGGGAGATCGAGCCGAAGGCCAAACGCATCCTCTCCGGGCTCGCTTTTCGCGAGAGCGATTTCGATCGGCGCGGCGCGCGCGATGAGCGGCGGCTGGATCATGCGCGCGCATCTCGCGCGGCTGCTCGTCATGGAGCCCGATCTGCTCCTGCTCGACGAACCGACCAACCATCTCGACCTCGAATCGCTCGTCTGGTTTCAGGAATATCTGAAGAACTATCCCGGCGCGATTCTCATGATCTCGCACGACCGCGAATTCCTGAATCAGCTCGTCGGCAGCATCGTCGAGATCGCGCACGGCCAAGCTGATCCGCTATCGCGGCAACTGGGACAACTACGTCGAGCAGAAAGCCGCGCGCGAAGAACAGCAGCTCTCCGCTTACAAGAATCAGCAGAAGGAAATCGCCTCGCTCCAGGAATTCGCCGATCGCTTCCGCGCCAAGGCCAGCAAAGCATCGCAGGCGCAGAGCAAGCTCAAGCAGATCGATCGCATGGAGAAGATCGAGGCGCCGACCGCGCAGGAGAAGACGATCAAGTTCCATTTCCCGCAGCCGCCGCGCAGCGGCCTGCGCGTCGATCACGCTGAAGGACGTGCGATCACGCCTACGGCGACCTCGTCGTTTATCGCGGGCTTGAATTTCGAGGCCGAGCGCGGCCAGCGCACCGTGCTCGTCGGACCGAACGGCGCCGGCAAATCGACGCTGCTCAAACTGCTCGCCGGCGTTCTGCCCGTGCAGAAGCGGCGCGCGCGAGCTCGGGCACAACGTGAAGGTCGGCTACTTTTCGCAGCACCGCATCGAGACGCTCAACGCCAGGCACACCGTGCTCGAGAGCGTGCTCGACATGCCGAACCCGGTCTCGGAGCAAACCGCGCGCACGGTGCTCGGCTCGTTCCTCTTCCGCGGCGACGATGTTTTCAAGCCCGTCGGCGTGCTCAGCGGCGGCGAAAAGTCGCGCCTCGCGCTGGTCAAGCTGCTGCTCGATCCGCCGAATCTGCTGCTCATGGACGAGCCGACGACGCACCTCGACATCGGCTCGATCGACGCGCTCATCGGCGCGCTCCAGCAGTACGAAGGCACGCTCATCTTCATCAGCCACGACGTGCATTTCATCCGCGCGATGGCGCAGACCGTCCTGCACATCAACGCCGGGCAGCTCACGCCCTACGCGGGCGACTACCAGTATTACCTCGATAAATCGCAGGCCACCTCCGAGCGCGCCGCGCTCACCGCGGGCAAAGGCCTGGCCAACGCGCAGCCGATTGCCGACCGCCCAGGTCGGCGGCCGGCAACGCGAGCGAGCAAACCCGGCTTGCGCGAGCAAAGCGCAACAACGCCGCGCCGAAGCCGAAGCGCGCAAAGCCGAGGCCAAAGTAAAACGCGAGCGCGAGAAGCGCGTGCAGGATCTCGAGATGCAGATCGCCGACCCTCGAAGGCCAGCAAAAAGAGCTGGCCATCGAGCTGGAAGATCCCGCCGTCTACGAAGCCGGCGGCCGCGCCGTCGCCATCAATCGCGAACTCTCCGCCGTCTCCGACGAATTGGAGCGCCTCACTGCCGAGTGGGAGAAAGCGACCGCGCAGCTGACACCCGGGTAGCATTCCGGAAGCATCCGGCACTGGTCGGCCAGTCTGAAAGACCGGCCCGTTAGTGCGCATCCGTTAGGGAATGCGTGACGGGCTTTCCTTGAAGGCGACTCACCGCAACAAGCCTTCCGGAAACCGCGCCTCCCGTTCGCGCGTGAGAATCCGCTGCTCGCGTCGCCGCAACGCCGGCCCCGGATGCGCCGGATTCCAGCGTTTAGGATTCGGCAAGACGGCGGCCAGCAGGGCCGATTGCGTCCGCGTCAGCCCGCGCGCGTTTACGCCAAAGTAATGCTGCGCCGCGGCTTCCACCCCGTAGATCCCGCGCCCCATCTCGATCACGTTCGCGTAAAGCTCCAGGATACGCCGCTTCGGCAGCAGCGCCTCCATCCAGATCGTATAATACGACTCCAGTCCCTTGCGGATCCAGGAACGCCCCTGCCAGAGAAAGATCGACCGCGCACACTGATTCGTGATCGTCGATGCACCGCGCACCGGTTTTCCGGTCCGCTCCGCTTTTTCCATCGCCTGGTCGATCTCCTTCCAGTCAAACCCATCGTGCTGGAAGAAGCGCTGATCCTCCGAGATCCAGAGATGTTTCAGGAACATCTCCGGCATCTGCTCCAGATCGATCCAGTGGTAGCGCAGCGGCGCTCGCGTCTTGCCCGAGAAGATCGACCCGGCCTGGTCGAGCAGCATCGGCAATGTCCGCGGCGGATCCACGAAGCGGACCATCGCCACCTGTAATCCCGGGATGAGGAGCAGCACCGCGAGCAGGATCAGCAGACGTCTCCAACCTCCGGCGGGCCGGCGTTTCTTCGCGATCTTCCTCACTTGGTCCATTGTATCGTGGCGATGAGCGATCGACCATCATCCCACGAGCGAGTTGCGCGCTCACGGTCGGCGCGGAGAGTCCGGGCATGAGCGATAACCTTCTCTCACGCTTCCTGCGCTACGTCCGGATCGATACTCAGGCCGACGAGACCAGCACTGCGTTTCCAAGTACGCCAGGTCAATTGGTCCTGCTTGAGATGTTGCGCAAAGAGCTGAGTGAAATGGGAGCAGCGGACGTGCAGATGACGAAGCACGGTTATGTCATGGCGAGCGTCCCCGCCAACACACGGAAAGCCCGCGTGCCGACCGTGGCTTTTCTCGCCCACGTGGATACGGCGCCGGACTGCTCCGGCAAAGACGTCAAACCTATCCTTCATCGCAAGTACGATGGCAGCGTCATCAAGTTTCCGGATAACCCTGATCTGACCCTGGACCCAGCGACCTCGCCGGAGCTTCGAACGGCTGTAGGTAAAGACATTATCACCGCCAGCGGCACTACCTTGCTCGGCTCCGACGATAAGTCTGGCGTGGCCGTGGTCATGACTCTGGTCGAGACGTTACTTCGGGAGAAAAAACGGAAGCACGGACTCATTCGAGTCTGTTTCACACCCGATGAAGAGATCGGTCGTGGCGTCGACAAACTGGATCTGCGCACGCTCGGGGCGGACGTCGCTTACACCCTGGATGGCGGTGCACCGGGTGAGATTTGCTGGGAGACCTTCTCCGGCGATGCGGCCGAGGTCACCATCGATGGCATTACCACTCATACGATGGAGGCGAAGGCCAAAGGGATGGTGAACGCGGCTTATCTGGCGGGTAAGCTCCTGGCCGCGCTTCCGCGCGAACGTTGCGCGCCGGAGACCACCGACAGGCGGGAAGGCTTCATTCACCCGATCCATATCGAAGGCCGGACGGAGCGAGCCGTCGTGAAGTTTCTCCTGCGCGATTTCGAGCTGAAAGGGTTGGCCGAGAAGGGCAAAATTCTGCAGGGCCTATGCCGAGGGCTACAAGCCACCGAGCCGCAGGCGCGCATCCGGTGCAAGATCCGCAAACAATATCGCAACATGGCCTACTGGTTGCAGAAGGACATGCGCCCGGTCGAGCTGGCGCGCGAAGCCTTCACCGCGGCGGGACTCAAGCCCTATGACCACGTCGTCCGTGGCGGCACCGACGGCTCGCGCCTGACCGAGTTAGGTCTTCCGACCCCCAACCTCTTCTGCGGCGAGAACAACGCGCATGGTCCGCTCGAATGGGTGGCAGTGCAGGATATGGAATCGGCCGTCACCGCCTGCGCTCACCTGGCCGAGCTATGGGAAAGAAAAGGCTAAGTTTTCTCGCCCAAACAGTGTCGAAAGTGAGGACTGACCCGGTTTCGCTCCTCTCGGCAGACGAATAGAGCGGGATTTACTCTCTCGGCGTTTGCGTTAGATAGGCTTTGAGAACGGTGATGCGATCGGTGATCAGCTTCAACTGAGCATCCGCGACATCCATACGGAGGGCGCTGCCTCCGACGGCACCGCCGTGACGCGCGATAAACATGGCTTCAGCGTCTCTCCACTTGATCCAAACGCGCTGGGCCTCGCGGAGACTGGTCTTCTCGCGTTCGGCATCGAGGTCGCCTGTGCGGTTGCTGGGATCGCCAGCCTTCGCCATCAACTCGCCGTAGACGCTAGCGAGTTCTTTGTTGGCTTGATCCGCGGCCGCTTGTTCTTCGGTGCCGGGGGATTCCCATTTTTCTGCCGCACTTGTGTCAGGAATGGCGAAGGAAACGAGCCCGCAGAGGACCGCCACCAACGGGAAATGAGTTTTCATGACAGCACCTTGAACCGGCCCTGGCAGGGAATACAAACTATTCTAACGAAAGGTAGGAGGATGAGGGAAGAAGACGGGTCGTGGCTATACATTTGGCCTTTGAGGGTGGTCGAACAAGATCGCGTGATGGATCGGTCGCCCCGTCTTGAACGTGCAGGCGCGATCTACCAAGTAGCGACGCGTGGGAACGAGCGGCGGCTGATCTTTCGCGGGCCGGGCGAGCGGAAGAAGTTGCTCGAGTTGCTGGAGCAAGCCTGCGGACCGTAGGAGGTCTCGTTGCTGGGGTTTGTCCTGATGGGCAATCATTTCCACCTTGTCGTGCAGACTCACCGGGCCAACCTGAGTCGCTGGATGCGATGAGCAGGCCGACAACTTGTATGAGCGAGGATCGCGGGTTCTCCCGCTCAACGGCCGATCATTATCGACACTGAATGAGTGGCAGCGCGGCCAAGGAGCTGCTGGAGTCTTTGACGATGCCGTCATAGTTTGCGGCGTTGTCTTTGGCACATGTGCCGGTGCGCCCGCGATAGGGTTTGCGCTGGTTGTCCAGGTATTCCACCTGGAAGACGGCTTTGCCCGCGGCGATGAACTGCGTGTAGCCGACGCATTCATTATACTGGTTGCATTCCTCATTCAGAGCCCAGTCAGCGCCCGCATCGAGCATCTGCTGCTCAAACGATCTTGGGCCGGTCATGCTGCTGGCGCCATTCTTTAACCCCATCGACATGCCGCGGCTGTGGGCGGCCTCGATCAGCACGGTGTTATAAGCTACCTGCTCAGCCTGGGTAATGACGAAGCCAGTCCTATAGTTATGCAAGTCATCCAGGTCGGGCTCGATGCCGTCGCACCCTTTGGCCTGGGCGCGGTCGAGGCGGGCCAGCATGATGTCGCGCAGAGTCTTGCCAGTGGGTCCCGGTGGCCCATCGATAGCGTTGATGTTGACGAACTTTTCGTCGGGGAAGCCGTCGATCGTGCGACCCAGAATCTCGGGAGCGTAATCGCCCGCGTCGGGCCGCTGGCGGTTCCAGTCACCTGACTCCACATAGCAAACGACATAGATATCGTTGGCCTTTAGCCGGCTGATGAGTTCGGGCGTCGCCTCCTCCATATCGATGTCGTACATCTTGGGACCGGCGACGCGGTCAAGCACCTTCTCGTTAACCTTGCCACTGAGTTGCCATTGCCAATGGCTGCCCGGGCTGAGCGGTTTCCAACTGCTGGCACCGTGCGAGCCGGAGCCGGCAAAGCTTTGGGCGATGCCGGCGACGCTCTGGGCGAGCAACAAGCTGCCTGCGCCCAAAAAGATCGCGGCGAACACAAGGGCGAAGCGCCGACTGAGCAGCTGCGGCCCGAGCCAGGAGCTGCTGAACCCTTGTGGCGAATGTTTGATGGGTGCTTCAGATTTCATATTTTGACCATAGCGCCTCTTTCCAGCCATGGGTAGGAAGCCGCGCAACTTCTTCTATTTGGGGAGGCGGTTACTTCGGTAGGGTCAAAGAAGTGGACGAAATCTAGGATTTACTCCGGGCGGCGGCACTTAGCCGGGTCGGCGGACCGTTCTTAGCTTCCCGCTGCTTCCGCCTCCGCAGAAAAACTGATCGCCGCCGTCGGACTCGAGCCCGGAAACATTCACGCCGCGCGGCAGCTCGAGCGTTTCCCTGACTTCGCCGGTTTGCGGATCGACTCGCCGTAGTTCGCTCTCGTCGTCTTCCCAAGTGGCGTGCCAGAGTTCGTCGCCGACCCACGTCACCCCGGTGACGAAACGGTTGGACTCGATCGTGCGCAGGATTGCGCCGGTCTCGGGATCGACCTGATGGATCTTTCGGTCCCGGTATTGCCCGACCCAGAGTGTCCCTTCGGCCCACGCCAGTCCGGAGTCAGCGCCGCCACCGGGCGCCGGGATGGTGGCCAGGACACGACCGCTCTGCGGATCGATTTTTTGGATGCGATCCTCAGCAATCTGAAAAAGATGTTGGCCATCGAAAGCTGTCCCCGCGTGCGCGGCTAGATCGAGCGTCCGAAGTGTCTTTCCGCTCGCTGGATCGAGAGCGTTCATCTTGTCTCCAAGAGCGAGCCAGATGTTTTGACCGTCGTAGCTAACTCCGTGGACGCAATCAGCGCCGGGGAAAGGTCCAAACTCATTTACGATCTCAGCGGTTCTTTGATTCATGCCTTCAACCTAATCAATCGGGAAAGGGGCGGGGAGTAACAAGATCGTCGTGAATCCCGGCAAGGGCGGAGTCATCCACCGCCGTGCCCGGCCGCGACCTTGCGATTGTACTTTGCCGGCGACGGCGAGTGGTTCGAGCGCGCGCTGCACGGTGCGTTGGCTGGCTCCGAGCGCGAGCGCCAGGGCGGAGGTGGACCATGATTCACCGTCCGCGAGGAAAGCCAACACCGCGGCCTGCTCCTCCTCAACCGGTCGCGCCAGCACGACGACCTTGCGGGCGCGGTGCGGGACGAGCGTAAAACCGCGTCTGGTAGCCTTCACGTCGGCCAAGGGCCGAAGCATTTGGCGTAGCCGCCCGATCTCAACGCGCAGGCGCGCGCGATGTGACTCATCGATATGCCTCGCTCCGAAGGCCCGCCCGAGCAATGTTTCGCGCGGGACATCTGCAGGCCAAGCTTCGCCAAGCGCACGCGCGAGGGCGAATAAGACCGGGCGGGTGACCAGCGAGATCACTTTGTTTTCATGTCGCACGACGTGGCGGCAGGCATCGACTACGAAGATCTTCGAGCGGAATAACGATTCGACCTCTTCGAGCAGAAGGAGTCGCTCATCGACGTTGGTGATCAGGCGCGCAGCCGGCGTTTCGAGGATGAGAGCTGCGCTTTTGACTTCCGCGGTCAGCGCGGGGATCGCGGCATCGCGCGCCGCGTGTTCCGCCCTAACGAGCGCAGCGCGGGCATGTTTTGCGCGAAGACGTCGCATCGCGATTCCGGCGACCACGAGCTGGTGGGCGGTTCGCGTCGCGGGAGGCAGATGCTCAAGATCGAGCTTGCCAAGCGCGCGTTCCGCTTCGTCGAGCCGCCCGAGGAGAAGGAAACGGCGCACTTCGAGATGGCTCGCGTGAGCGGCGTTGGCTTTGTCTCCGTGCCTGGCCAGTGTTTCGCGCGCCTTAGCGAGCGCTTGCTCTGGAAAGCCGAGATCGCGCGAGACGAGCGCGATCTCGGCTTCGGCCACGATGCAGCGCGCGCGGGCCACGCTTTCTTTCTGGCCGAAGGCTCGCGCCGCTTTTCGCAGGAGGAACTTCGCTCGCGCGAGATCGCCGAGCTGTGCCATTGCGATGCCGCGCAGCGCAAGTGCGGGCGCGTCCTCGCGCAGAGCGACCCGTTTCAAGGCGCCGAGAGGATCGCCCGCGGCGAGAGCGTGTGCCGCGGCCGTAATCAGCGAGTCCATCAGAATCCCGTCACACTTGTAACTCCCACCTCTCCAAAAGTCGGCTCTACGTTATTGCATGAACAACAAGGACCAAATCGAATCAGGAAACCAAATGCCGGGGAAAAAGAATGGCCCCGAATACAAAACTGGGACGCGCGCTGAGTGGCTTGCCGCTCGGCGCGAACTGCTCGCGGCGGAGAAGGAACTGACGCGGCGCGGCGACGAGATCGCGCGGCAGCGGCAGGCGCTGCCGTGGGTGCGGCTCGATCGGGAATACCGATTTGAGACTGAGAAGGGGAGCGTGACCCTGGTTGATCTTTTCCAGGGCCGCTCGCAGCTGCTCGTCTATCATTTTATGTTCGGACCCCACTACGAAGCCGGGTGCGCGACCTGTTCGACCATCGCGGACGGGTTCAACGGGTTCGTTAGTCACCTCGCGCACCACGACGTCACGCTGGCGGCGGTCTCGCAGGCGCCGCTCGCGAAGCTGCTGGCTTACCGGCAGCGGATGGGGTGGAGTTTTCCATGGGCATCTTCACTCGGCGGCGAATTCAATTTCGATTTCAATGTTTCTTTTACCGAGGAGCAGCAGCGCGAGGGAGGGATCGAATACAACTACCGGCGCGAGCCAGCGCTGGCGAAGAGCGGGATCGAAGGCACCCTGACGAAACAGGGCGAGGGGCCGGTCGCCCAGAACGCGACCATGACTGGAACCGACGTCGCCGCCTACACGCGTGAGCGGCCAGGCATGAGCGCGTTCGTTCTCCAAGACGGGGTGGTCTATCACACCTACTCCACTTATGCGCGTGGACTGGACGCCGTCTGGGGCATGTATCATTGGCTCGACCGCGCTCCCTTGGGACGCAATGAGGGGGACGATGTCTGGTGGTTGCGCCACGACGAATACGACAAGCGCTGAAGCAGTTTTATGAGTGCTCTCTGTGTAACCGTCGAACGGGAGAACTCGCCCTCGATGACGAGCGAGCGGGCTTTCCTGGCCGTTTCCGGGTTGATCTTCACTGCCAGCGCGGCGGTGACTATCGTCTGGTGCGAGAGCATGTCGGCGATGGATGGAATGCCGATGCCCGGCGACTGGACGATGTCGATGATGTGGATGCGGATGCCGGGCCAGACGTGGACCGGCGCCGCGCTGTCGTTCCTCGGCATGTGGGTGGTAATGATGATCGCGATGATGCTGCCGTCCCTCCTGCCCATGCTCTCGCGCTATCGTCAGGCGGTCGCGGAAACTGATGAGACGCGGCTCGCCTGGCTGACTGCACTTGCGGGAGCGGGCTACTTCTTCGTCTGGGTCCTGTTGGGGTTGGCTGTCTTCCCGTTAGGCGTCGTCCTCGCGACGGTCGAGATGCAGATGCCGGCTTTGTCGCGGGCCGTCCCGGTGGCCTCCGGGATCGTCGTCCTGATCGCCGGCGCGTTCCAGTTCACCAAATGGAGGGCAGGTCATCTTGCCTTCTGCCGGGAAGCATCAGGGCCTCATGGAAGTTTGCCAGCGGATGTGCGCACAGCCTGGCGCCGCGGTTTGCGCCTCGGGCTTCACTGCAGCTATTGCTGTGCCGGCCTAACGACGATTCTTCTGGTCGTCGGGATGATGGATCTTCGCGCGATGGCTGTGGTGGCCGCAGCCATCACCGCGGAACGTCTGGCACCGGCCGGGGAGCGGGTGGCGCGGGCGATCGGATTCGTCGTCGTCGTTTCAGGGGTGCTCCTCATGGCTCGAGCAGCCGCGCCCGGGTAGCGCCCCTTCGTCCTGTTATTCGGCGGTCGCTTTTTCCGCTCCCAAGCCGGTGTTCACCCGAACAACCAGTTCGTCGAAGCGCGCTTCGGCGCTTGGTTCG
This sequence comes from uncultured Verrucomicrobiae bacterium, assembly GCA_963749935.1. GTDB lineage: Bacteria > Verrucomicrobiota > Verrucomicrobiia > Chthoniobacterales > UBA10450 > Palsa-1392. Next base: position 4,837 of record CAVVOH010000004.1, on the reverse strand, counting down.
CGACTCATGAGGGTGCCGAGAATGGCGGCGAGAAAGCCTAACGGGATGCTGACGATGCCGGGATTCTCGAGCGGGAAGATGGGGGCGTGCTGGATGAGATGACGCGCGCTGGCGGCGACGCCCGGCGGGTCGATCTGCATGATCGTCGGGCTGATGATAATAATGCCGATCGAGGCGACGAGGCCGACGATGAGGCTGGCGACGGCCCCCGCGGTGTTGAAGCGTTTCCAGAAAATCGAGAAGACGATCACGGGCAGGTTGGCGCTGGCCGCGACGGCAAAGGCGAGGCCGACGAGGAAGGCGACGTTGGCCGTCGGGCCAAGGGCGATGGCGAGCCCGATGCTGACCGCGCCGACGACAAAGGCGGTGATACGGGCGACCCGGACTTCTTCGCCGGGCCGGCGTTCCTTGCCGTGATGGATGACGTTGGTGAAAAAATCGTGCGCGAAACTGGTGCTTGCGCTGATCGTTAGGCCGGCGACGACCGCGAGAATGGTGGCAAAGGCGACGGCGCTGATGAAGGCGAAGAAAACATCGCCGCCGAGCGCGCGTGCGAGCTGCGGCGCGGCCATGTTGCTCCCGCCGTTCTTGCCGATGAAATCGGGTCCGAGCACGCTGGCCGCGCCGAAGCCGAAGAAGGTCGTCATGATGTAGAAGATGCCGATCAGAGCCATCGCCCAGACGACGGACGAGCGGGCGGTTTTGGCGTCGGGCACGGTGTAGAAGCGGACCAGGATGTGCGGCAAACCGGCGGTGCCGAAGACGAGCGCCATGCCCAGCGAGATCAGGTCGAGCGGATCTCAGGTGTGAACTTGCATAGCAAGCCCGGGCTGAGGAAATCCTTCGTCACCTCGCGCCACCGGATTTATGTGACAGGACATGTTCGCTATGGCATCGAAAGAACTCGCTCGAAGCTAAAATGAAAATGCCTCATCACCAGCACGCTGAGCAAAACCGTGCCGCTCATGAGCAGCACCGCCTTGATGATTTGCACCCAGGTGGTGGCGAGCATGCCGCCGAAGACGACATAGACGATCATCAGCACGCCGACGCCGATGACGGCGCCATTGTAGCCGATGCCGGGAAGCAGCACCTTGACCAGGCTGCCCGCGCCGACCATCTGCGCGATCATGTAGAAGGTGCTGACGGTGAGCGTGCTGAGCGCGGCCATGGCGCGGACGGGGCGCGGTCTGAGTCGATAGGCGAGCACATCGGCCATGGTGTATTTGCCGGCGTTGCGCAGCGGCTCGGCGACGACCAGCAACACGGCGAGATAGGCGACCAGCAAACCGACCGAATACATGAAGCCGTCGTAGCCGTGAAGCGCGATCATCCCGGCGATGCCGAGGAAGCTGGCCGCGCTCATGTAATCGCCCGCCACGGCGAGGCCGTTCTGCCAGCCCGTGATGCGGCGGCCGGCGGCGAAGTAGGCGCTGGAGCCGGAGGATTTTTTCGCGCTGTAATAGGTGATGACGAGGGTGGCGGCAACGAAGCCGACGAACATCGCGATCGCGGTTGGGTTGGTGGTAGCGGCGATCATGGTGATCACTTTTCGCCAGACTCGGCGCGCAGCCGGTCGGCGGCCTTATCCCATGCGCCGGCTTTGGCGACATAAATTCCGGCGACGATCCAGGCCATGAAAAACTGCGAGAGGGCGAAGAGATAGGCGAGGTTCGCTCCTCCCCTGACCTTCTTCTGCATCAAATCCGGAAACCAGCCAACCAGCACGGGCAGGGCAAAGTAATAGAGGATGGAGATCGCCATCGCTGGAATGATGAAGCGGCGCTTGGAGCGGAGCAGCTCCCGAAACGGCGCGCTGGCTGCGATCGCCTGCCAATCTGCGGCCCCGGCTTCTTCGGCTGCGGTCCGTTCGTGAGGAGGTTTTGGACCGCGGTAGGTGGGGGGAGCAATATCCGTCGGCGCGCCCACAATCGGCGTCGGATCGAGTGGGCGTTTCGGATCTTCCGGCGGCATCTCCGCGCATTAAGCGCGAGCAATCAACCGGCGGCAAGCAAAAGCGTAGTACCGCCACTTTAAAAACGCGTTTCGTTGGCGCGTTTCGTAATCGTGAGCCATTTCCGCCTAACGGCGTTGAGCGGCTACTTCTTCGGCTTCTCGGCTTTAGCCTCCACTTCGGTGGCGGTCATGGTGTACATGATCGTCACCTTGGAGCCGACGGCGACGTCGCCCTTTATTTTAGTGCCGGCATTGCGCGCGACTTCCCAGCGTTCCTTGCCTTTCTGGACCACGATCATGCTATCACTCACTTCCAGGACGGGCCCGGTGACTTGATAACTCTTGGGTGACTCGGCCTGCGCCGCGCCGGCGAGAGCGAGGATACCCGCTGCCACTATTCCGCACCACGTTGCTGATTTGATCATGCGGGAAAGGAATGCCTTGTTAGGCGCGGTGGCAAGGGAAATCCCGCCTTTGGCAAGCCGCTTACGGCTCGTGGATTCCATTCTTTAATTCCCAGACGCGCAAGGCGGCCATTAAGAGCCGGCGTGTCCGCATGTAGAGGTCCCGCGGAGGCTCCGCCCGGTCCTGCGGCGGCAGCGAGAGGCGCCGCGCGCGTTGTCGCCACGGCGGGGGCGAATTGGTCCGCCGGGCAGCGCGGACGCGGAGATTTTGGTCGAGGGTAAAGATGCGTTCTTGCTCGTAAACTTTACGCGACATAAGCCTCCTTCCGGGTGAAGAAATGTGGCGGGAACAGGAATGCTCGGGAAGGCCTGTTCCGTAACGATTTTGTTACGAAGGCGACGAAGAGCGCACGTCAGGTTATCGGCGCACGTGGGAGTGCCGCTGACTCTCAGGTCATGATCCGGAAGCGTTCCAGCAGTTCCTGGCGAAGTTCCATCGCCGTCGTGGGGTTGTAGCGACTCAGGGCTTTGCTGCGCGCTTCCGGCTGCATGGCGGCGAGCTGGCGGACGAGATCGTTGCGGGCTTTATACTTGGCGTAACGGCTCCAGCCAATCCCGAGCGCCAAAAGCGCCGACGCTCCCCAGACCACCAGATCTCTTTGCTCGATCACATCCCAAGGTATGCCCGACCGGGCGATTTTCCACTCGCGTGGAGCCGCGGTCGGTTTCGGCCGCCCTCGCTCTGATTCCGCAGTAATTGGCCGATGCGAGGGCGAAGATGTCGGCCCGACCCAATGGCAGCCGAGCGCCGATTCAGAGGAAGATGAAAAAATCGCTGCTCGCTCTCATCGTTCTTGCCACCCTAACGGTCGTCGGATGCACGACGACTACGACCTCCAGCACCGGGACGCGGGACCAGGGAAGCGGAGTCCGCGATGCCGGCGACATCAACGCCGGCCCGGCGGCGGGTGCGGCTGCCTCCGGCCCGATTGGACATCCCGGCCTCTGATCGATCGCGTTCGCCAGCGGCTGGCTCGCACCTTTCCAAACTCTGCGCTTCTAACGGCGAAAGCCGTATCCGAGCGTGTAAAACTGCGGATTCAGTTTGGCGAGCGGTCCGCGTAGTTTAGCCAGCTCCTCCTCGGGACCGTGAATTTCAAGGCGTTCGAGCTGCACGGTCTTGAGCGTCTCTTCGAGCATCGCACCGACGTTGTCGAGATGGGCGAGGGCTCCTTCCGCATCCGCGTAACCCTCGCGACAGTGCGCCATGTTTTCATGAAAGGAGAAACCGTAATAGAGACACTTCGGTTCTTTCCTGGTCTTCGCGACGAATTGGTCGCAACGCTTTTTGAATTCCTCCATCCGATCCGGCGGGACCCTGAAGTAAGGAACGATGGTGCAGCATTTGTCTTCGGTAGGCATGGTTAGGTGAGCGGTTGAAGGATGGACGTCTGCCGATGTAATCACACCGGCTTTGGTGGTGACGAGGACCAATTTTGAGCGCTAATCTCGGGGTGAGATGCTTTCGCTCACGAGCCGCGCGCCAATCGCCTTCGTTTATCTGGTCGCGGTCGTCTGCCAGGTGGGCATCTCGCGGAGCATCCAGGCCCAGGATTCAGTTCCGCACGATGTTCGCTCGGATCGAGCGACGGAGCGTGTTTTCCACCGAACGAGCAACCAGCGAAAGAGGTGTCGCTTTCTGGCTAACTTCACCAGTGAAGTGATTGGCAACCTGGCGCAGCGTCACGACCAGGACGGCGGTTTGGGCAAGCCCCCTGATCGCCGGAATGGAAGTCGATTTTGGGAGGTTTTGGAGTTTACTGGCTTCAGCCTGACTGTGAGCGGGCTTTACACCGCGGGCCCTGGCCTAACGAGCAAGGCAGTGCACGATCTAAACGTTGTGAGCAATATCGACACTTACGACAGCTTGCGACTATATGAGGCCTGGCTGCAGCAGGAATTAGCGGAAGAACGATTCTCGATCGACTTGGTCAACTGCTGGCGGATGCAGAGTTCTTTGTCTCCGACGGGCGCGCCCTCTTCGTTAACAGTTCGTTTGGAGCCCTTCCCCTGGTCAGTCAGAATCTGGTTCCGCCGATTTTTCCGGTGGCGGCTCCGGGGATTCGTTTTCGCGTTGCTCCAGCTGAGTTCTTCTACGCGAAAGCGGCTATCTTCAGTGGCAATGCGGGAGATCCCGCGACGAATAACAAGCATGGCACTCGTTTCTCATTCCGCGAGAACGACGGTGCCCTGGTGTTTTTTGAGGTGGGATATCAACCAAGTTTAACGATCGCGGGGTCCGCGGCGCTGGCCGGAAATTACAAATTGGGTGGCTTTTATGATTCGGGTCGGTTTGAGGATGTCGACGGCGGGAAGATGCGGGCCGGCAATTACGGGATCTACTTCGTGATTGATCAGGAGCTATGGCATCCTGAGGGAGACGCGGCCCACATGCTCGCAGTCTTCGGCCGGGTCAT